>NZ_JBXAHS010000006.1:0-232934 GCF_058795355.1 Bacillus sp. GW823-FHT06A11
AATGTGAGTCTCAGCCGCAGCAATTACTTCCATCCCCTCTTTCTTAGCAAATTCTATATATTGTTCTATATAGCGACTGGGATCAACAACGATTGCTACGCCTTCTTTCTGACAACCGACTAAATAGGAAGCATGTGCTAATTTTTCATCATAAAAATATTTTAAAAGCATAGCTATTCCCTCCAATTAGTTATTTCAAATTGATTTTCAATTTTTGTAACCACTTTTTATCTTCTCCTATAGAATCCCTTTCAACATTAAATTCCAATACATATATGGCAACATATATCTTTTAAGTAAAAACATACTATATCGTTCTTTCGCTTGATTAAATGGAAACGTTTCTTGGGGCTCATGTTCATAGTTAAATTCAGCGAGTATAAGACTTTTATATCCTGTAACAATCGGACATGATGTATATCCATCATATTTAGCCTGTAAATCTCTTCCGCTAAGTACGTCCATAATATTTCGTTTTAAGACGGGTATTTGTTTTCGAATTGCTGCTCCAGTTTTAGAGGTAGGTAAATTGGTACAATCTCCAAGTCCAAAAATATTTTTATATTGCACATGCTGCAAAGTATAAGGGCTTATATCTACCCATCCCTGATGATCACTTATCTCACTCTCTTTAATAAAATTAGGTGGCCCCATTGGTGGAACAACATGTATCATACTATATGGTACGGTTTCTCTTTTTAGTGTTTGCGTATCTTCAAAAATTGCCTCTCTTTTTTCAGCGATAATCTCTACTAAGTTTTTATTATAGTTCGTTATAATTTGCTTTCTTTCTAGTACTTGTTCTAAAGTATTTGCATATCGCGGAACCTGAAAGATGTTACTGTTTGCAGAATAAAACATTACTTCACTTCTGTTTCTTACACCACTATTACAAAAATACTCCTCTGCTAAATACATAATTTTTTGTGGAGCACCACCGCATTTAATAGGAGTATTAGGGTGGGTAAAAAGCGCATTTCCTCCTTTAAATTTTTCGATTTCTCTCCAAGTAGAATCAACATATGTATAAGAATAATTGCTACATACCCCATTAGTCCCAATAGATTCTTTTAAGCCTTTAATACCTTCCCAATTTATTTGTATACCAGCTGCTACAATAAGAATTTCATACTCAAGCAGCAGTCCGTCATCTAACAGTATCTTATTTTCATCCGGAAATAACTTAACAACACTTTTAGGGATCCACGTTGCCCCTTTTGGAATAAGCGATTCTTGATCACGCATTGTACTTTCCTTTGAAACAATTCCTCCCCCCACTAAACTCCATAGTGGCTGAAAATAATGTTTTTTTGACGGATCAATAATCGCTATACTTTCTTTCAATAGGGGGATATTTCTTAATAAATGTGCAGTAGAAGATATTCCTGCAGTCCCAGCACCAATTACAATAATTTTATAAGTATCTCTGGTCTTCATTATCCTCTTCCTATCTAAAATTGATTTTTAAATTAACTAATTAGTAGCCATTTTTTCATCGTAGTAACATTATTATAAGTTAAAAACATCATAGCTTTATCTGATTTAAATGAAAATTTTGTTAATTTTACCATCAACATTACTATATGCGTAAATCCCCTATGTTACTTCCATATTTTAGTTTTAACACTAAAACTATATATTGTTATATAAAATAAAGATAATATATTAAAATACTTTTCATGAATCCGGATAAGTAATGTTTAAAAAACAACATCTAACATCTTAGATGTTACAATAGGCAAATTCACATACTTCACAAATATGAAAAGTACTAAATATCACTTAAGTTTCGTTACTTTTTTTCTGTATATATTGATAAAAAATTGTGAAATTTTATCGCATTATGCAAGACATTTAATATCAAATATATTACTTTTACTATGAACTAAATGTGTTTATAGGAAGTGTATAGATAAATAAAGTGCTAAATTGACTCTTATGCAGTAATGACTGTTTAATTTATCTAAAAATTGAAAAAATATGTGTAGATATATATCATTTAAAATACATATATAATTAATTTTAATTTTCCGACACGTTTTTCACATAGTTCTTAAACCAGTTTTTTGCGTGCATTATGAAAAAAATTGTACCGTGTCAATCTTAAAAAATTATATATCATAACTTTAAGAGAGGAAGGAAAACTATGAAGATGAAACGAAAAATCATGATGACAACGGCACTTGCAGCTACGTTAGCTACAGGTGCACTACCTACTACCTCGGTGTTTGCTGCAGAAAAGGAGGCTCCTATTCAACTAAAAGAGGCACAATTAAGTATTCAACCTTTTGCACAAAACAATTTGGAAACAGCCGTTCAAGCTGCCTTAAATGGTCCAGAAGTCAAAAAAATTAAAGTATTTGAACATGAATTTAATGTAAAAGAAATAGAAGTAGTAAATCTAGGTGCAGGAAAAAAATATGTTAAGGGGCAAATCTCTCATCATTTAAGTTTTCGTCCAGATGATCAATTTTATTATGAGTTTACAGTACAAGATGGAAAGGTACTAGATAAACCTGTATTTAATATTGATAGAGGTGGTTGGACACCATTTGCTGCTCCACTTTTATCAATTCTTGCTGCGTATAATGGAATTCCAGTTAATCCAAATGATTTAAATGCACTTGGTCAGCAGATTGGTAAAGTTATAGATGGAAGCTGGGAACATGCAGCCCAATCAATTGCAACTGTAGTTAGTCTAAGTTTTAATGAGTAGAATTTTTCAATTTTTATTAGCAGTGTAGAGATCCGCTTTTTGTAATCAGCCTTGTTATAAGAGATTCTAAAACAGCTATTAATAAATTTTTACCACTCAATCACATTATCTTGATTTGTTTACCACCTTATCATTCATTATATGTCACAAAATAGAAGTCTTTTTTAGGACTTCTGTTTTGTTTGTATTGAATACGATAAACAGTTGTTTTTTGGAGGCTATACTTCGAGTTTTCAAGAATCCGTTTGGCTATTAGGGACAATTTATAATAAAAAATTATTAAAGTCTCAAATAACTTACTCCTCCTATTGTTAATTATTTTTATATACAAAAATTTATTATCTTAAAAATGAAAAACAATAAATATAGTAAAAAATCATCTAACAATTGTTTAAAGGTCAGGAGAGAAAAAATGAACAAAATAAAAATGAGAAATTTCTTTAAAATTAGCATCCTTACTTGTATTACACTAGCAAGTTTAAGTACACCATCTACTATTTTAGCTGATAGTCATCCAGGTTACTCCTATGAATCCAATATAGGGTATCAAAATCCATCGTGGATGTCGAAAATAGAAGGTTCAACAAAAATAAGTGAAATATCTATTCCAGGGACTCACGGTACGATGGCTTTACATGGAGCGAGTTTTCTTGATGAAAATTTGACAAGAAATCAAACTATGGATTTATCCCAACAATTAAATTCCGGAATTCGATATGTAGATATGCGTGTTAAACGTGTAAAAGATTCTTTTGCAATGTATCATGGCGTTGTAAATCAAAAAGCTGTGTTTGAAGATGTATTAAAAGAGATCATTCAATTTTTAAAAGATCATCCAACAGAAACAATATTAATGCGCTTAAAAGAAGAAACTACTCCTGAAAGTGGATCTCTATCATTTGAGGAGATATTTTTAAAATATAAAAACGTTAATGCTTCATATTTTTGGGATCCTAATTCCGTACCAACTTCAGATAGAAATAACCCTACTTTAGGAGATACCCGCGGGAAAATTGTAATCTTACAAAACTTTACATCCACTCAATTGTACGGGATTGATTACGAAGGTTTGAATATACAAGATAAATTTGAAATTGGAAGCGGACCAGACGAAATATATACAAAATGGATTGCGATAAAAAACCATCTACAAAATACAAATATTAATTTTAATAATGGAAAAATTTATCTCAACCATTTTAGTGGTACGGGGGGCGCAGCCGCATTTTTAAATAATGTATATCCTTGGTTTGTTGCAAGCGGAAAAGAGAGCAGAAATACTGACAGTAGTCCTAAATTGATTCAAACGAATTCCACTAATGCGTGGAGTGATTTCCCTCGCGATAGAAACGGACAAGTATACTATGGGGGGATGAATACACTTGGGACCGAACTCTTACAACAAGGCGCAATTAAACATTCTGGTATCATCGCAGCTGATTTTCCCGGTCCAGGTTTAATTGATAGTATCATTAAATTAAATGGTATACATTCAAATGAAAAAGAAATATTAATTTCACAAATATCATCTGAATCTAGTCCTTTATCAGGGCAACAAAATCGATCCAGCCAAAACTTTAAAATTGATAGTTTACCTGTAGGTACCAAAGAATTAAAATGGGTTATTGAGCCTTCAGAAAAAGATTATCCTTCTACTATTTCTTTCAATGTAATGATTGATGTTTCCCTAGGAATAGATTCTACTCGTTGGAAAAATATTTCACATGAATCTAGGACTGAAGCTTACACAAATACTAAATATTATATTGCAAGTCCAATTGGTGCCACTAGAAAATTCACAGTGAAAATATACGCTATTACAAATTAGAAAAAAAGAATCCCAATGGAATTCCATTGGGATTCTTTTTTAATTTCATTTCGTAAACATTAGGATGGCGTTTAAATTTTATCCCGCATTAACGGGCGCCCGTAAAAGCCCGATTGGTGAGGGATGATAATCAGTGGGGGATGAACAAAACCTTCACTGATTAAAATTTCACTTTATTAACATATCATTTAATCCATTAGATAATTATATTTGGAACGGCCCTTAATTTTTAAAGAGAAATCCAAAATTGTTAGCTACCTTTTTCAGCTTATCATTTATTCAAAACTGGCTTCCAAAGCGATAAGGCAAAAATCCAATTTGAATCGCCATTTCCTTGATGATCTTGAACCGCTTCATACACTTTTCCCTCATGTACTACTCTATCACCTTTAGTATATACTTTTCTTGCATCCCATTTTTCATATGTGGAATCCTCTAACTTAGTAGTTACATTCAAAACATCACTTCTACTAGATTCATTTCCAGCTAAATCAACCGCTGTCACTACATATTTATACGATGTATTAGCCTTCAAACCTTTATCTATAAAGGATGTATTAGCTGCTGTCCCAATTTTATTCATAACCCCAGCGCTTTCTCTATATACAATATAATGGTCAACACCTACATTATCTTCCGACGGACTCCACATCAAATCAACAGTTGTCGCTGTTGTACCCATACTATGTAATCCTTTTGGTTGAGTCGGAGCCTCTTTATCTGGGATTGCATGTGTTGTCTTAACCTTTAGTTTTTCACTTTCTTTTGATATGTTTCCAGCAGAGTCTAATGCCTTTATTGTATAGGTATATTCCGTATCTGCTTTTAACTTTTTATCAATAAAAGTTGTACCTGGTACCGTATCAATTACTTCTCCATTACGTAACACTTGATATTCTTTTACACCTATATTATCAGTAGAGGCCTTCCATGTTATTTCAACACTATTGGCAGAAACTTTAGAGGCATTTAATTCAGTTGGTTGACTTGGAGCTACTGTATCAGGTGTTTCATTATTTACTAAATTTACATCAATTACATTATAAAAGGCATTTGACGTATCTGCTACATCCCATACAGCTAAAATAACATGATAACCATTACGATCAGTTGGTACATTAATTGTATGTGTTAAATTATTTGATGCGGCCGAACCGTCATGTTTTACAGTTCCAATTGGTTCTAATTCCGCACGTGTTAATGGTTTATTAGGATCCCATCCTTTTTTTGTAATGTAATAATGCCATTTACTTGTAGAATGTGCTGCTGTATATTTCCATGTAAATGTATTTTCTCCACCCTTAATTGTGTTTTTGAACCAACGATTTGTTGTTTGTTGGTCAAGAATACCCCCAAACAATCCTCCTGCCGAAGCGATTTTACCATCAATCGGTCCACCATCGGGAAACCCTTTAGGTGCTTCTAGACTTTGAGGTTCATACATTACATTTCCACAATTTAAATTTAATGCCCCATAATTCTGACTACATAAAGCAGCACGACTACTCGGCTTTTCAACAAACCCATGTGCATACGCACTTTGAGGAATCATAGTGATAGCCGTTACCCCTGCAGCTAAAACACAAGCACCAATTCCTTTTTTACTTTTTCTTAATCTTTCCAATTTAGATGTTAATTTCAAATTCATTCTTGTCCCCCCAATATATTATTGTTATCGCTAATATAATAGCAATATAGAGATAAACGAACAAATCGTCAATTAATATATTAATATCTCTCATAAATTGGTACATTTATTATTATTTTTAATCTCCTATAAAAATAAAGTAAATACAATTAAGCAATTTTGTAACATTATGTATTAAAAGAAGAATAAAAACTCCATTTAATTTCACAAAAAATTCAAATATTAAAACAAAAAATTCCTCATGTAGGAAAAATAAATTTTTTATATTACAAAAAGCAAAAAAGTCTAGAAGAAACCGATTATATCCGTTTCTTCCAGACTTCCGCTACTTTTATACCACTCACAAATTCTTTAACCTTAAACATATACACTTGAGGTTAAAACACATATAATACCCCTACTAATTCAAACTAACGCTTAATTACTTATAAAATAACTTAAGGTATCTAGCTTAACTGTATTTTCTTTATTAATAGCCATTTTCTATCCTGTATTTCCTTACTTTAAACAGATTATCAAGAGATTGTTAATATTTAAGAAAAGAGAAAAGATTTAAAAATCCAATTTCAATTATCATATTCCGATGATTTATTGTGTTATTTTTATCTAATAAGGCACAGAAACAAAGGATGAACTTCAGTGTGCTTGAGAAAAGTTCTTAGGGTGAAACGTTTAATGGGTATTTTAGTACTGAGTTTTTATTAAATGTTCCTGTACCTAATATTTAAATTAACGTATGTCAAAATATTTTACAATACGAGTGTTAAACGTTACATATTTCTATATAAAATGATACATTTCATCAGCACGCCTCCCTAATATTTATGCTAAATATAGAAAATTCAGCTCGTTAGGATTTAATTTTAGAATTCTCATAAAAGTATATGATAGATTAGGCACGTAATTGTCACAAATTAATAGTCTATCTACTTTTTAATTACCTATGAAAACTTTATTATCGCTTTATTATTTACTCCTAAACCAAAGAACATCTATACCTACAACTTCTTAAAACTCTTTTAGATAATCTTTCAAAAGATTTGATAGTTTTATATTTTATATTTTTTTATTGTACATTTTTGCATTTGATGTTAGGATTATGCCTATTAAAATTGAATCGTAACGATTCTTCTTTATAATTTCCACATTTTAATTGTTAAATAAAAATATAGATTCTGATATATATATTCAAAATCAGACCTACAATATCTTTATTTTACAATGATTTCGTGGCATACCTTTAGAATGGAAAGATATATGCAACAACGTGTTAAGGGGTTACAGGAGGAACAAAAATGAGAGACTTTTTTGATGATAAGTACAAAAATATTGAATTAAAAAGGAGGTTAATCAATTTAATAAGTGAAATTAGCGAATTCAAAGGAAAATTAGCTGCCTATCAGGAACAAAACCCTGACATATTTAATAGTTTAGAAAAAACTATACCACTACATTACATAAAAAATTTCACAACTATTTATGAGGATATAAAAGTTCCTAATAAAAGATTAAAAGAACTTATTTTAGATGATATAGTACCTCAAAATATTTCTGAAGATGCTATTTTCTGCTATTATCAAACACTTTCTTTTGTACATAAAAACTCCTGTACTTTATTAATTAATCCAGCAACTATACAGGAATTACATTTTCAACTAATACATTATATTACCTCTGACAGTGCCAAATGGCGTGAAAAACCTTTTATTATTCCAGGAGTTCCAGAACATGGAATGCACTTGAATAGTTACCGCATTCTTCCGCATGAACTTATCCCACGGTTTATGGAGCAATTATGTGATCAATACAACTCATTAAATACTAGTAAGGGGCTACATTCACTTTTATTAATAGCTCGTTTTATATTAAATTTTTATTGCATAGTCCCTTTCAATCAAGGTAATAACAGGCTGGCATTTATGTTAATGCAATTGCTGTTAATTAAGAGTGGACATACATTTGTAAAATATGTATGTTTGGATAAATATATTAAGAAAAACGAATCTGATTATTACAATTCGATTTATAAATCTTCGGTGAATTGGTACTGCGAGGAACATAATAATAGCTTTTGGTTAAAAACGTTTTTAACCATTATATTAGAGGCTTACAAAGATCTACATAACACAGTTCTAGATTCTATATGTAAACATACTAAAGTTGAGAGAATTCAGGATTTTATACTTAAACAAAAACAACCCTTTACTAAGGAAAGTATTCGTAACACTTATCCAGACATTGCAGAAAGTACAATCAGTAAGGCTTTAAATTCCTTGCAAGTGTTTGGCCATATTAAGCTAGTTACAAAAGGAAGAAACGCAACGTGGATTAAGATTTGACCATACTTTCAATACACATGAGGTTTAAAAATTCAATTATAACCTTATCATTGAATTTCATTTTAATTTTAAGATAATATTACTTTTTTAGTTATTTCTAATTCCAACAAAACATTTTATAGGAAAAGGTCCGCTTTCCCCCGCCTTTTCCTATAATAAAATGAAATATAAACATAGAATGATTGTCGAAAAAAGTCGTATTTTAATATTTTTTCTTTATTTTCTGGTTGTAAACGTTTCACTTTCATGTTACCATCTTAATCAAACAATAGATGGTAATAAAAATGAAAGTATTCCTTTCCCTTAGAAACATATAAACGTACGGTAATATCAAGAAAATAAGGTCAAAGAAATATTTGATACCTACCAAAATAATTAATAGGAATTTTGTCGCACTGTTTTTTCTGATAATTAAGAAAACGCATTTTGTCCCTAAACAAAATTTGTTGGTGCGCAAAATTAAAATACACTAGAACACCCAAATAAATGAAATATCCTTTTTCATTGAGTATGAAGGTATGAAAAAAAGAATTCGCCTTACAAAATTTAGCAGATTAACATAAAGACATCTAAATTACTACCTTTATCGCCATCTATTGTTGACATCATATTTACCAACTAAAAAAAGAACCTATCAAGGGCTCTTTTTATTATAATCATTCAAATTTCAATTCTATCTTAATACTGAAATTTCCACACAAATTACATCTGCTTTTTGCTCCCAATTATTGAATTAATAATATAGCACATCAAATTTATTAATTCTTATCTCCAATTAGTTTAAATTAGTGAATAAAATTCAATCATATAAAAATAATAAATACAACTAATCGTTATATATTAAAGAGGTGTCAATTTTGTCCTTAAATGAAGAGACCTTAGAAACTAAGACAGATAAAACCATTGAAAAGATCCAAACAAGTAACTTAAAAGAACTTAAAAATACATTAGATAACATCTTTGATATTAGTGCAGATTTAATTGAACATCCTTTGCAATTAAAAACAAACACGAATATTTTACTATATTATTTCGAAGGCCTTACAGATGGTGTTGCATTAAAAACCAATGTTGTTACAACATTATTACAAGAAGTAAATGAAGACAGTCAAATATTTAATTCTAATATTATTGCTACTCATACCAAAATAGTATATACATGGAATGAAATTAAAGAAGGATTACTTGAGGGGCAATGTGTACTGTTTATGGAGGGAGAAAAGCGTTCACTTCTAATAAATACAAAAGGCTGGGCAGAGAGAGCAATTCAAGAGCCAATTTCAGAAGTTACTATAAAAGGATCCCATGATGGATTTATTGAAAATGCCACAAAAAATATAGGTCTTATCCGTCGATATATTCCTTCTACAGAGTTAAAAATCAAAAAGCTGACGATTGGAGAAAGAGCCACTTCTTTAGTCTATTTAATTTACTTAGGTGATGTAGCAAACGCAGATGTAGTCCAAGAAATTGAAACTAGAATCTGTAAAATCAAAACAGATGCGGTATTAAGTATTGGAGAGCTATCTAATTATACAAAAGATCAAAATTGGACTCCTTTTCCACAGGCGTATTTAAGCGAGCGCCCAGACGCCATTTCAAATCATATACTTGATGGGAAAGTAGCAGTATTAATGGATAGATCCCCTGGTGCAATGGTTGTTCCGATGAATTTGATTGGATTTTTTCAAACCCCAGATGACTATAATATTCATTGGCTCATCGCATCATTTTTTCGCTTATTACGATTTGCAGGATTTATTATAGCTATTTTTTTACCCGCATTTTATATTGCTATAGTCTCTTTTCACTTTGAAATTATTCCTATAGACTTATACACTTCTATTGCAACATCAAGAGTCAAAGTCCCTTTCTCCCCCTTATTGGAAGCTTTTATAATGGAAATTACACTAGAAATGCTACGTGAAGCTGGCATTCGCTTACCACAACCAATTGGACAAACTATTGGAATCGTTGGAGGGATTGTAATTGGACAGGCAGCTGTTCAAGCTGGTCTTGTTAGTAACGTTATGGTTATTATCGTATCTATTACAGCCATTGCTTCATTTATTGTTTCTAATTATGATTTATCAAGTTCTATACGCCTTATCCGTTTTCCAATGATGTTATTGGCTTACTTTTATGGGATTGTAGGTATTGTTAGTGGATTAATGCTCTTATTTGCTCATTTTGTTTCACTAACTTCCTATGGTTCACCATACGGAATGCCAATCGCACCATTTCGTCTCCAAGAGTTAAAAGATTCTTTTGTAAGATTTCCTATTTCGATGATTACCACCCGCTCGAGTACAGGACAGCCGAAACAAAGAAAGAAAAAAGAAGGTGGTTAACATGGGGAATCTTAAGTTCCAAAAAGTAACTTTATTCGAATTTATTATTTTCATTCATTCGCTGCAACTCGCATCTGGTATGTTAATTATGCCAAGCCCACTTGCTACTACTGCTGGTACAGATGGCTGGATTTCGATCATTCTCGGATGGATAGTTACTTCTATAATCGGTGTATTTATTATATTAATGTTACAAAAAAATCCTAACAAAAATTTCTCACAAATCTTAAAAACATACTTTGGTAAATGGATAGGGACAATTCTTTTTCTTGCATATGCCTTTTATCTATTTTTTGCTGGATTTAATACTTTATTAAAGGCAACTGATATTGTAAAAGTGTGGATATTCCCTTCCACTCCTGCTTATCAAATCACCATATTATTACTATTACCTTTTATTATTTTAGCCCTGAGTGGGTTAAGGGCTCTTACTAGTTATTCTATGCTTGTTTTCTTCTTCACTACTTGGATGCCGCTATTTCTTCTTTTTTCACTAAAGACTAACTACAATCCTTTACACCTACTACCTATATTTAAAGAAGGATTATACCCTATTGTAAAGGCAACAAAAGAAACCATTACTCCTTATGCTGGCCTAGAAATCGCATATTATATATACCCATTCTTACAAAAAAAACAAAAAGCCATAAAAGGACTACTAATAGCGAATACTGGAACCATGTTTTTCTATCTATATGTTACTATCCTTTCTTATATATACTTTAGTCCAGAAGGGATAAAAGATGTAATCTGGCCAGTATTTCATCTGTTAAAAGGGGTTCGTTTTTCTTTCATGGAACGATTAGAAATTATATATATCGCTTACTATTTAATTGTATTTTCCACTACAATATATCCGTATTTATTTTTCAGTTTTGAATCTGTGACCATTTCACTTCAAAAAAACGCCCGCAATTGGGCGCTACTTGCTTTTATGTTACTTATAGTTGGCCTATTTATTTTCCTAAATCCCGATGTGGATCAATATTTGTTTATATATTCTCTTATGGATATCTTAAATGTCGTTTTCTTTATTCTATTACCAATCTTATTTTTCGCTTACAGTATTCTTTTTACTTGGATTACTAGGAGGAAACAACTTTGATTCGAAAATGGATATGGATTGTAATTTGTTGTGTATATATAATTGGTTGTAGTCAGAGAATTCCTCTTGAGAAGGTTTCATTAATCCTGTTAATTGGCTTGGATAGAACCCCTAATGGAGACATAAAAGTTGGAACAAGCATACCACTCTTTCATCATAAACAACCAAAAAGTACTATAGAACATTGGACACAAGCATCAACTGTATATACTGGATTCAGTAAGATAGATACAAAGTTAACAGGCTTTATGACAGCTTCCAAAGCTGAAATCATTTTAATTGGGAAAAAATTAGCGCAAGAAGCAAATTGGTTGCAGGAGCTTGATTCTTCTTACCGTGATCCTTACGCTACCATTAATGCTAAAGTAGTACTTGTAGATGGACCTGCAGAAGAAATTTTTAAAATTCATAAGCCTAGTAAACCATCACTTTCATCTTATATAAATGGTGTAATTGAATCGTCAATTCAAAATAACCAATCCGTCTCTTCTACAATTCAACAATTAATGAGAGAACAAAATGAAGAAGGAATGACGCAAGCTGTTCCAATTATCAAAAAAACAAAGAATGAAATCGACACAGTAGGAATTGCATTTTTAAATCGAAAAGGGAAATATTTAACTCATATCCCTAAAAAAGATGTTAAATTTTTCAATCTTATAAATAAGCAAAAAAGTAGCGGGCGAATGATACTACACCTTGCGCTTCCTCCTAAAAAGTCCAACAAAAAAATAAACACTTCTATCTTCGTACAGAACGCGACAAGGAAGGTATTTGTTAATTTTCAAAACGGAAAGTTTGTATTTAATCTCGATATATATGCTAATGTAGCTTTAATAGAAAAAACCAATGCGAATTTAATTAAGGGGCACTATGATAATAAAAAAAATATAAATAATTTAAAAAGTTCCATTCAAAAAGAAATTAATAATAATTTACAAAATATGTTGTATGAAATACAGCAGAATAAAATTGATCCAATCGGATTATCCCTATATGCTAGAGCATTTCAATATAAAGAGTGGAAAAAAGTAAAAGGAGATTGGTTGCAAGCGTTAGCAGAGGCTAAAATAAATGTAAAGACACACGTCAAAATAAAAGATACTGGGACCATTAGAAATTAAAATAGACTAGTCTATTTTTCTGCTTAAAAGTTTTTCTAAGTGGGTTTTCCCTCTTCAATATTTATCATGTAAAAGGTGCTAATTCAAAGAAAACTCTACTCGTTAAATGCTAACCAATAGGGTTTTCTTTTTTTATCTAAGTATTCTTTTAAAAAGACAACAATTTTACTACAGTAATCAAGGACTGGTTTCTAATTTAAGTTACTGGAGAGTAAATAACTCTGGTGCAATATCCCTACCAGTTTTCATTCCAATAGCAACTCTATGATATAACGTCAAAGATAAAATTCCTTAACTTAGGTATCTTAACTTTTAAAGTTTATACAAATGCCTTAGCTCTATGTACTTTGATATATATGTCCACATCAATATGTTATTGCATCATATACTGAATAGATAATTTAAATTACTTTTAAAAAGGATGATGAGGATGAACCTAGATGATATACAAAAATCCTATGGCGTAATTGTAAGTTTAGGAGAATTGTGTCAAGTCACTAACCAAATCAAAAGGCACCATTTAAGAACATTTTCTGGACCTTTAGATTGGTTTTATTATCCATCACTTTCAGATGTAAACAGATTACTTCAAAGTCGGTTTGAAAAATTTATGAAGTTGGAAAATATGGTCATAGAAGGTTCAGAAAGTTACGGTCTTATTGAATCAGAATTTGATAATCAAACTAAATGGGCAGAACGAATTACCTATTGTATAAAGGACACTTATTATAATTGTTTTTCAATGCATGACTTTCCTATTGACTCAGAAAAGAATTGGAAATCAACTTATCCTTCTTTTAAAGCTAAATTAGACACTAGAATTAATCGATTCCTTGAAAAAATAAATAGTAGTGAATCGATTTTATTCATTAGGATTTGGGGAAATCGAGATGAAGCGATTGAATTAAAAAACGTATTATCCGAAATTACAAATAAAGATTTTAATATTCTTATTGTCAATTTTAAGGAGGATATATCTAATATCGTTGAACAAAATTGGGGAATATCAAGGGTTTGTTCAATTGAACTCCCACGTTATCAGGATAGATGGGAAGGTGATGATTCCGATTGGGATTATATTTTAAATAAAATAACATTAACTTAATACTTTCCTTCTTACTTTTAACATGATTTTGCCAGTAAATTAAAATAGGTGTAGAGAAATAAAATTCCCATCTAATTGATACACACTTAATTAATAAACCGTTCATATAATAATTCATAAGTCCTTCTTTATTGAATAAATGGTTCTTTACAAAATTGATTCCATCACTAGAGCACCTTTATACGGTGCTCTTTTTTTAATTTGTAAAATCTACAATTTAATATTTGTTCACTTTTCCTTTAAATAGTTAATTTCCTTCTTAGATTTTTCATTATAAGCTTCTTCAATTCCCTTGTTTCCCCTCCCCTTCTTTTATCTTATAAACAAGCAATTTCTTTCATTAGTATTAAATAAAATAAAGCATTGATTTTAAAATAACCTAATTTACATAAGATTGAGAATAAACTACAGTGCGTATTCTTCACGTTTAATCAGCATTTGAATTATAAATCTAACATATATTTTTTAGTTGATTGTCATTATGGTACAACCGTGTATACATTTATCAAACAAACTACATAGTTTAAATTAGTAAAATATATAGAGAGGAAGGAAATAAATCTATGAAAGTCATAATTTTGTGTGGCGGAAAAGGGCTTCGGATGCAAGGAATTTTAGAGGACATTCCCAAACCATTAGTTCGAGTTCAAGGAAAGCCTCTCCTCTTGCATATAATGAATTGGTATAGAAAATATGGACATTCTGATTTCATTTTGCCCTTAGGATATAAAGGTGAGAAAATTAAAGAATATTTTATGGACTTTAGCTGGAAAGAGAATGACTTTAGTTTGAATTTTAAAACCAGTCAATATACGCTACTTCAGGAATTAGAAAATTGGAATATACACTTTATAGATACAGGAATTGATACAATGACCGGGGCAAGACTAAAAAAACTTGAATCCTTTGTACAGGGTGAAACCTTTTTATTAACTTATGGTGACGGATTAGCCAATATAGATATTGATCAACTAATAGCATTCCATAAAGAAAAAGGAAAAATTGCTACATTAACTGGAATTAAAAAAAATAGTCAATACGGCCTATTGGAGGTCGAAGATGGAATTGCTATTGATTTTAAAGAAAAACCATTACTTGATGAAGTAATTAATGGCGGGTTTTTTGTATTTAACAAAGAAATATTCGATTATTTAAGTAATAATGATGATTGTGTTCTAGAAGAAGATCCTCTTCGAAATTTAATAAAAGACAATGAGCTCGCAGTCTATGAACACAATGACTTTTGGGCTAGTGTCGATACACCTAAAGATTTAAAAACTGTAAATGAAAGTTGGAATCCAAATAAATTTTAGTGGAGAGGACTGAATAAGCATTGAACTCTAATGATAAAAAAATAAGTTTACCTCGATTGTATATCCCCTCTAATGAGAAAATAGTTAACCCACTTTCAACAGGAATTAAAGCTTCAAATCTCTCCAAAAAAAATACTCAAAAAAGACATCCCCAATTCTATAATCAACAACATGATCTAAATAATCATTTCTGCGTCATTGTAGGTAGTGAGTATGTCTTGAAAATTATTGCTTTACAGCAATCACTAATGCAGTACTCAGAAAAATTCACATTGTGGATTTGTTGTATAGATCCTTTTGCATATTCACTATTAAAAGAAATGAGTTTAATTAATGTAAACCTTTTACAAGTTGAAGAATTAGAAGATCGTGAACTAAAAGCAATTAAGAGAAAAAGAAAAGTAAATGAATATTGTTGGACTTTAAAATCTGTCTTGATAGAATATTTATTGGTCAATTATGATTTACCATCTATTCTATATTGTGATGGTGATTTATGCTTTTTCTCTGACCCTAATATTATTTTTGAGGAATGGGGTGACCATTCTATTTTCCTAACCCCCCAAAGAGATCGTGATTGGGTAGAAAAGATGTATGGAAAATATCAGGCCGGTCTAATTGGATTTAAGAATGATCTCTATGGACTAAAAAGTGTAAGATGGTGGAAAAATAAATGTATAGATTGGTGCAGTGCCGAGGCTGAGGAGGGGAAATTTGGAGACCAAAAGTATTTAGATTATATCCCTATATATTTTCCAAAAGTAAAAATTTCAAATAACTTAGGTATAAATGCTGCGCCTTGGAACTGTATATATAATAACGATTATAAAATTGACAAGACTAAAAACGATGTATTTATTGAAAACGACAAACTAGTTGTTTACCATTTTGCATGTATTACTATCTTTACTGAAAATGATTTTGACCTTTGGTCTTTGGGAGAAATTTCAATACCCAATAATATATTAAACCATATTTACACTCCGTATTTAGAGAGAATTCAATTTGTTTTAAAGCAATTAAAGGATAAATTCAATAAAGATACTAAACAATTTTTAAGTAAAAAAGATATAAATAAAGCTCAAACTTTATATAAAGATTCACAATTAAGAAGAAAAATGAATCAATCCAATCATTTTATGAACTTTTCCATGATTATAAGTAAAGAACGATTAATTCAAGGATTGACCTCTTATTATTCCTTAGAAAATTTCAACGCTAAATTTACTGTATGGATCTGTTGTATGGATGATTTAACTTATCAAATATTAGAGAAATTAAAATTAAAGCACGCCATACTAATTCCAGTAAAAGAAATTGAAAATCATGAACTCCTCAGTATAAAAAATGATAGAAGTTTACAAGAATATTGTTGGACATTAAAAGCGCCCCTATGTCTACATGTCCTTAGTCTTTATCCGGAAGTTGATCACATTATATATTGTGATGCTGATATGTATTTCTTTACAGCACCTAATATCATTCTTGATGAGTGGTGGAAATACTCTGTATTCCTTTGCCCTCAAAGAAGCTCTACTGCAATTGAAAGCATACACGGTATATACCAAGCTGGTTTAGTAGGCTTCAAAAACGATCAAAATAGTAAAGAAATTTTAACATGGTGGAAAGATAAATGCCTAGAATATTGTAATAATCATTATGATGTTGAAATGAATAGATGGGGTGACCAAAAATATTTAAATCACATTCCTAACATCTTTTCTAATATAAAAATCATGACTCATAAAGGTATTGATGCAGCACCTTGGAATGTCATTTTAAATAGCAGTTCTATATCTAAAACAGATAATAAAGTTTTTATTGATCAAGATGAATTAATAGCTTTTCATTTTGGAAGTATGCAAATTATTAATCCAAACGAGTTCGATTTATGGAAACAAGAAACTTTAGAATTACCTCCAGCAGTTTTAGATTATATATACATTCCTTATATTGAACAATTGAACAAGACATGTCATACCCTTCATAATACTTTTCAAAAATCTCCCTCCTCTTTATTTGCTGACCAAATTGATACAACAACAATAAAAAATCATTTTAAATACCCCTCCCCTCATCACAATTAAGACTGATACTTTCCTTATTTAAAAATAAATCTATTTATTTCAGCAACTAAAAATACATCTTAATAAAGGATAGATTATCACTATGATTGCTTCATTTAAAAATAAAACTTTCCTTATTACTGGTGGATACGGTTTTATTGGTTCTCACTTGGCACGAAGACTTTTAAATTTACAAGCAAAAATTGTTCTTTTCATAAGAACACCATCAAACTCTTGGAGACTAAAGGATATTCTAAAATATATTGAAACCTATGAAATAGATATACGAGATAAAAAACAAGTACAAGATGCAATAAAGAAAATTAATCCCGATTATATCTTTCACCTGGCAGCCTATGGTGTAAATTCTGCCCATACAGATTACATCCATGCTATAGAAACAAATGTTATAGGGACTTGTAACATTATTCAAGCAGCAAAATTGGTGAATTGTAAAAAAATCATCAATTTTGGGAGTAGTTCTGAATACGGTAACAAGATGGAACCTATTCATGAAAATATGTTACTAACTCCTGTGGATATCTATGGAAGTACCAAAGCTGCTGCTACTATACTCGCCCATCAAATTGCTAGCGAAAACAATATTAATCTTATAACATTAAGACCTTTTGGCATATTCGGAGAAGGCGAAGAGCCGCATAAAATTTTTAGCTATATAATCTTGCGAGTATTACAAAACAAAGATGTAAATTTAACTTTATGTAATCAATTAAGAGATTATTGTTATATAGAAAATGTAATAGATGCCTGTATCCTAGCAGTAGAAAATACTACTGTACAAAATGAAATCTTTAATATTGGGAGCGGCACTATTCACCCCTTGAAACATTATGTAGAATTATTATTCAAACATTTGAAAACCAATTCCAGACCAAATTACGGTGCAATTTCCTCTAGAACAAATGAAAGATGGGTTCCTGAAGCAGATGTGCAAAAAATAAAAAACTCTCTTTCCTGGGAACCTAGAATTAATATTGAAGAAGGAATTATAAAAACTGTTAATTGGTATAAAAATAATAAACATTTATACCTAACCCCCTAAAAATAGGGTACTAAAGGAGGTGGACTAATTGTTAAACCAAAACTTTAATAATGCTTTTTACGGAAAAACAATTTTAATTACTGGACATACTGGTTTTAAAGGTTCTTGGTTATCCCTATGGTTGAATGAATTAGGTGCTACTGTAATCGGATATTCATTAGATCCTAAAAATAAAAATGATAACTTTAACATTACTAACCTTCAAAATAATATAATTGATATTCGTGGAGACATTAGAGATTTTAATAAATTAAATAAGGTTTTTACAGATTATAAACCTGAAATTGTATTCCATTTAGCTGCCCAACCTCTAGTTAAGTATTCATATGAATATCCTAGAGAAACATACGAGGTAAACGTTGTAGGAACTATGAATGTACTAGAGGCAATTCGATTACATGAATCAGCTAAAATAGGAATTATGGTGACAAGTGACAAGTGCTATGAAAATAAAGAATGGCCTTGGGGTTATCGTGAAATTGACCCTATGGGCGGCCATGACATATATAGCTCAAGTAAAGGATGCTGCGAACTTTTAATTTCTTCCTATCGAAATTCTTACTTTTCAGAAGAAAACTTTTCTCAACACAAGAAAATAATTGCAAGCGTTCGAGCTGGTAATGTAATTGGTGGTGGCGATTGGTCAATAGATAGAATTATTCCTGATTGTATACGAGCATTAGAATCAAACAAAAACATTATTATTAGAAACCCTACTGCTATTAGACCCTGGCAACATGTACTAGAACCCTTAAGCGGGTATTTACTCCTTACAGAAAAAATTATAAATAATGGTATCCTTTATTCAGGAGCATGGAACTTCGGGCCATCCCTAAGCAATATTGTTCCAGTAGAAAAATTAGTGACCAGTTTACTAGATATTTGGGGCTGCGGGGATTGGACAGCAGAAAATATAGGTCCAATAAATTTCCATGAAGCAAATTTACTGAATCTTGACATTAGCAAAGCAAAATTCAATCTTAATTGGCAGCCAAAATGGTCCCTACAACAGACTTTAGAAAATACAATAGAATGGTATAAACATTATAATTCTTACACCAGTTCTGAGATGATAAATCTATGTATTAGCCAAATCAAACAATATTGCATGCTTTGAACTACTCCCACATGCTCATACTTGCTGTGAGTTCCTTATGGAGTGAGTCTTCTTGGTTAAATAATAAAAGACACATTAATTTTTATAGTCTAAATTATAAACCTACTATACCTAAAATTATGTGATTGTCCATTAACAAAGATTTTATTTCTTCGGTTATTTCAAATCAACTATTGATATTATATTGAAGAATAAAGGAATCACGTATTTTTCTAGTGATTCCCTTGTTCTGAGAAAATAATGTCTTGCTTTAACGACAATACAGTATATGCGATTATTAATTTATTTGTTCTAGTTATGAAAAAATCTATTCCTGTCAAAAGAGCTTTCTTCAAAGAAAAACTTCCTATTTTTTTCTACTTACCCTACTCGAAAAGTAAATAATGTTATTTTTCAGATAATTATATCTACTATTTATAGAATTACACTGAGCTTTAACAAGTTTATGCTTATATATTGATTCTCTTATTTATTATCACCAATGTTGATGAATTTATGCATAGCTTATTCTATACACAAATAGCTTTTTGAATTATCTTTTCAGAATAAGTAAAGGAGACTTTCTCTTTTATGCACTTTCCCCTTACCAGTCTTAAATTTCCCTTTAATCAACAATAAGAACAAATCTTCTATAAAACCAAGCCATAAGTAAGATAATTTCCCTATTAAAAATAATGAGGTATTCTGTTTCACCTTTTTACATTATCTAAATAAGGACTTGTAGGAATTCTTACAAGTTCTTTTTTTGTTTTCTTTATTCTCTTCTTATTTACACACACAAGATTTATATATTTGTTTGTAATACATACTATAGTATCTGATAAACAATTTAAAAAGTAATATGTAATTGATCCGTTTTAAGAAAAGGAAATTTCATAAATCTTCAATCACAGTTTCTTAGTTCACCTAATAGAACGTATAAAGACTCATATCATTTTTTGATAATTTTTGGATGTTTTATTCTAAGTACATTCGACAACAATTGATTATTTTCTGAATTTTCTTGAAAAAGTTGTAAAATCATACTATTTTTTCTTCTATTTTGCTATGATAGTTACAATTAAATTGGATTAGGATATTTCTATAAGATGGGGGCGTATATTATGAGTGTCTCAGTAAAAGGAAATGAGCAGTTAACCTCTCTATTAAACGACTGGTATCGATCTATGCTATCTCAACAAGTTATAAAAGCTACTAATCTAAAAAAGAAAATTGATGAAAAAATCAGCAAATTAAGTACTGAGCCAAATCAAGAACATCAAGATCAAAATTTGTTACTATATTATTCACTACTTGAATTCCGTTATAATGTCTTAACAGATAGCCTTGGTATTCAACAAAATAGCTTTGATGCCATTAGTGACTATGATATGCCTACAGACCATTTTCTACGCTTCTATTATCACTTTTTTAAATCCATTCATTCCACTTTTATATCAAATTTTACTGAGGCAGAGGAACATTATAAACTGGCAGAAAAGATATTAGTAGACATACCAGATGAAATTGAACACGCTGAGTTCTACTATAGAATTGCTACTTTTTATCACCATACCTATAACATGCTTGCTTCTATCGAATACGCAAATAAATCGAGAGTAATCTTTTCAAAATATGAAGGTTATGAAGTAAAAACAGCCTTTTGTAATAGTTTGTTAGGTGGTTGCTGCATCTATTTAAAACAGTACGAACAAGCTGAAGAATATCTACAATGTGCAATTGATTTACTACAAAAGAATAAGGTAGAAGATTCCTTGTTATACGTAAAAAGTACTATGGGGTGGCTGTATTCTGATCAAAGTATGTCTACTTTAGCTATTCGCCACCTTTCAGAAGTAACAGAGAAAATCCCTACACACTTCAAGGCTATCTTCCTACAAGCTAAGGAACATTATAAGTTAGGAGAACAATCGACGGCTAGCAAACTCATTGTTAAGGGATTAAAAATCTGCAGAGAAATCCATAACGAAGAATATATGCATCACTTCTTTATTTTAAAAAGCTTAAACGAAAACATTCCATTGGAAGAATTAGAAAAAATCATTCAAGAAGGAATCTTATACTTTGAGAAAGATGAGTTATGGGAATATGTTGTCGAATACGCTGAATTATTTGCCACAAAATGTAGACAATTAGAGAACCACAAAAAGGTAAGTGACTATTTCCATATTTGTTATCAAGCAAGACTAAAATTAATTGAAAAAGGAGTCTTAAAATAATGAAAAAAATTAGCTTATTATTATCTGGCATTGCTTTTATTGGGGTATTAACGGTGGGAATTTTTCAGTTTTCTAAAACAAATCAGCTTGCTACTCATGGTCATTATCCTACTCCTTCATATAGTGTTGGTGGTGCACCACAACAAATTTAATGTAAATGTATTTAAAAACCCTCCAAATGGAGGGTTTTTAAATGGCTTATCTGCCTGTTCAATACGTGTAGAGAGTACGTATTATACTTATATACTATGTTATAAGATTTTTCATTTCCACTCTGTAACAAGATTCTAGCATTCTCTCCTAGAATCTCAACTTAAATCTTAAATCCACCAATTAACTCTTGAAGTTCTTCCGCCATCTGCGCTAATTGTATTGCTGAAGAATTTATCTCTTCCATAGAAGCATGTTGTTCCTCAGATGAACCAGCTATCGTTTGCATACTTGAAGAATTCTCTTTTACAGCCATAGCTATTTGATCAATCGATGTATCAACTTTCATTGCATCAGTTGTCATTTTATTTGATAGTTCTACCATACCATGTACTTTTGATACAATTTCATTTGCAGATTTTGAAATCTCATAAAAACTTTGTTTTGTATCATTTGCAACCTTAATTCCCGACTGTACTTCTACTCCTACTTCATTCATAGCTTTTACAGTCTCATGTACGTCTGCTTGTATTTCCTTAATTAAACTTCCAATTTCCATCGAAGAATCAGATGATTGCTCTGCTAGCTTCCTAACTTCATCGGCAACAATTGCAAATCCTCGCCCCTGTTCTCCTGCTCTAGCTGCTTCAATTGCTGCATTTAATGCTAATAAATTTGTTTGTTCCGCAATATTTTGAATCGCTTCTAATATACTTCCAATTTGTTGCGATTTCTTATCTAATAATTTTATTACATTATCGGATTGAGAAACAGAGTGATGGATAGACTGCATTTGTGTTACAGTTTGTTCTACTAATTGTTCACCTTCATTGGCTTTTTGTTTTGTGTATATGGATGAAGCCGATACTTCAGATGCATTCTCAGCTACATATTGAATATTTCGTGTTACCTCACCAATTAATTCAGCTCCAGACTCAACTTCATTATTTTGAACCTCTGCACTATTCGAGATCTCTTCCATCTCTTTTGTAATTTGTTCCGTCGCAACGCTTGCTTGTTCTACACTAGCAGTTAGTTCCTCAGAAGACGCAGCTACATGTCCTGCAGATGTGTTAATTTGAGAAATAATATTACGTAACGACTCTGCCATTGTATTGAAACTACCGCCTAATTGACCAAGTTCATCCTTTGAACGAATATCTATTTTCTCGGTTAAATCTCCCTGACTAATTCTTTGGGCCGAAATAACTAATTGTCTTAGTGGATTAATAATAGATCTAAGTATGAATAAAATTACAATTCCACCTAACAATAATGAAGCCCCTATTATAGTGAGCGTTTTATAAAAAATAGGATTGGTAGCTTCTTCAATTTCTTTCGTAGGCATTACGCCAGCTATTTTCCAACCTGTTTTTTTGTTTGTCTTAAAGCTTATGTTTCGATCTTCCCCGTTAAGGCTATAAGTAATTACGTCATCTTCTTTTTTGTACAGTTCATCCGCTAAAGTTTTCTCTAATTTCTCTCCTGGTTTTAGTGATGGATGAACAACTATTGTTTTATCTTGACTGACTATAGATACAAATCCTTGCTTTCCAATTTTAATCATTTTGGATGTTTTTACTATATCTTTAATATTCAAATCTACGCCAATGACACCACTTTTATCTGCATTTTGCTTTGCAATTGCTATTACCATATTTCCTGTAGACTTTGATTTATATGGAGATGAAACAATAATCTCTCCATTTGCTTTTACTGCATCCTTATACCAACTGCTTTCTAACGGATTAAACCCTTCTGGTATTTTTCCAACAGGTGCATGAATAAATTGATTGTTACTGGATGCCGTATAAATCGTTTCTATCTCTGGATGTAACTGTATATATTGATCAAATTTACTCTGTACATTTTGCGATTGTTCAGGATTATAATCCCCTTGTGTGAGTACCTTTGCAAAATGAGAGACATCTGTTTGCTTATTTTCTAATTCATCATCAACAATCTTATCTAAAATACTTATATTATCTTTTGCTGATTGTAGAATTGTTTCATTAAGATCTGTTTTTGCTTTATTATAAGATGATACTCCTACGATAAGGCTTGGTATAATTAATATTGCTATAAATGCCATAGACAACTTCGTTTTAAGCTTTATTTGTCCCAATCTTTCTTTTATATTAAACACTAGATACTTCTCCCTTTCACTACTGATATAGTTTATTTAAATTTTTCTCCTTTATTTTTTCTACATATATTTACAGTACCATTCGAAATGAAACCCCCTATTAAATCCTATTATCTCAACTTCCTTATTTAACGATTTAAATTTCACAGGCAGCGTTTTATCTATCCTCCTTTCGAATATGTTATCTTTCCATATTCAGCAATTCTAAAACTACGAATTGTTCCCAATAAAATGGATGAAACATAACCTTCATTTAACAGATATTATTTGACCTTGATTGGATAAAAATTTTAATTTAGCGCTATTCAAATCGGATGAAGTCTTTACCATAATAAATTCTCTAAAAAATAACTACATAAATTTATTCTTTGTATGATTATGTTTAACAGCCTTTGAACCATTCTAAATGCATCACACTATTCATGAATCATTTACTACGGCCGATTTTGTTGTAAGAGATAACTAAACCATAAATTCTATATAGGAGAATAAAATAAATTAGAGAAATTCATTGTAACACGTATACATAAGTAATAGATATAAAATCCGATAATATATTATTACCTTATAATAAATCAATAATTCAGTATAAACTGTATTTTATTTCTATAGAAGAATCTTTCCCTATATGCAATATTACATATAATCTACCTTATGTAGTTTGTTATACTATGCATGTGGATTTTTCATCCAAAAATCCACCCTAACGCATATTTATGTATATGCCACCCTAATTGATGAAAGTGAGAAGAATGTTTATCATTTTTCTCACTTTTTTATTTAGGCTCTGTTAATATTGATTATTGATAAAAAGTATTAAATAAGGGAAGACACCTTAGAGTTGGTGCTTCCCTTATTTGTTGATTATTCAAATCTAAAATAGGTATTTTCTAAACCTATTCTTTGCTTTAATGTTCTGCCCAAAGCATAATTATTTGGTAATTCTTTTTCAATGACACAAATAATATAACCTGCTTTTCCTGTTGTTAAATTAGTTAGTTGTAAGTAGTTAGTGTTGTCGTAGATATAAGAAATAATATATTCATAGAAATTATTTTCTTTATCTTCTCTATTCATACCAACATTGTACAACCTAACTCTTGCTCCTGCCCAAATTTCCTCATCATCATCAACATTACTTAAAGGCATCCATTTCGAGTTTTCCAATATTTCACCCTTTTCTTAATTCATTCGTTTATACACGAATGTTGCTAGATACAAACTATCATAAGCATCCGTCATTTCATTGATTAGACGACCACCGACAGAGAAAAAAGACTCAACATAGCTTTTTACCCATTGAAACACTTGCTCTTTTAGTTATTTTTACATTTTGAATCTACGAAAATGAATTCCCTTATAAAAACTCTAACAGAGAATCTTCCTTCCAAATTTCATCTAGGGAATTATTTGTTTTCCAAAAAACCTACCAACATCTTTATCAACTCATTTTAGAATATTTAAACAATAATTCCATATACATTACCTGCATAAATTATTCATTTTCTTTTATATAAGACCTACCTTTTTACTTTTGATAGATTATTAGACATTGGATTATTATACATAAATCCCAAAAACATGCGGTATTTTGTAGAATTTTGTCTATCAATATGTATGTACACCCTTTTGTAGTGGATATAGACTGTGAGGTGTAAGGAGATACCTTACAAAATAATAAAAAGGAGATTATAGAATGAGTAGATTAACAAAATTCTCAAAGTTAGTATTTGCAACTTTAATCGCGGGAAGTAGTCTAAGCACCTTTGTTTCGTCACACAGTGTACAAGCTGACACCTTAGATCCTAATTACCAAGACAATGTAAAATTCATACCACCTTCTAGTGCTAGGCCAACATTGGAACAAAAAAACACTATTGTTCCAGAAGCAAAAGTTGTTAAAAACCATTATGTAAAGTACTCTAAAGCACATTTCCAAACTAAAGAAAGTATACCAAAAGAGATTTATTATTCTTCAGAAGGCTTTAAGGGCTATATACAGGCAAGTACCGTTTGGGATATGGGAGATCATTTCGCAACACTATATTCCGGAACCGTTATTCGATGTTAGACTTTTAATCCATTCTCCCCTAATGCTTAAAATGATTAATAGCTCACTGCCAATACTGTAATATCTATTGTTCATAAAATAAACCACAAAATCTTTCGATTTCATGGTTTATCAAATATAAAGATAATGCTAAACGAATACTCTAACATTACCTTCCCCAAAGTTAATTATAGAGTATTTTCAAAAAAAAGACACTCTTGTAGTGTCTTTTTTATAGTATTTTAAAAAGAATTCCACCTACTAACACCTTTTTGTTGCGCCTATTCGTTTATTTCAATATGATACTTTTCCATCTCGTATATGCAATAGACAATAATAGCTAAACTCCAACTGACACTATAATAATTATGTGTGTAGAAGTCATATCCCGCTTTAATACCTTTCTCTATTACAACTAATGTAAATCCTAAAGCCACCCATCTGTTAATTTTCATCTTTATAAACGTTAAAGAGATAATTATTAAAAATAAAATATTTGTAAGATGATTTATCATTAGCTCATATTTTTGAATGTATACTGCCATTATACAAGCAACGATATTAGTCGCAATGCCAAAGGCAATCACCGCTCCCCAAACCCTGTCCGAAAGTCCCACTCCTGAGTCAGTCCCTTCCTAAACAAATATCCCTTTCTTTAATTCATTCCTACACCCTATTCAAGATATGCTAAATTATCCTTGTCTGATGAATATCTATTTATCTTTTCATATAGAGCAAACAAAATTTCTACTCATAATTTTTTCTTTATTAGACAAACTATGTCTAAGCCGTTTGAACTAGCGGCTTCAATCTTCTGGTAATGGGATAGCACAATTTATTGAATTGACTAACTCATTCAACCCACTGGCACCGGCAGGCAACAAAATAGTTGTCTGCCATTTTCATGTATACTTTTTCTAATTTCATTTCGAACCAAGTGTGTGCTGTACTGATTTCAAAAGGACAGAATTTCATTTTTTAAAATGTAAAAAAGATAAGGTCCTGTCTACTTTTGGTATAGGACTTTTTCTTTTCACACATACTATTTTTGAACCTGTTTCCAATACGTGTCCTAATGGTGTCTTGAGTTCCTCCTAAAAAGGGCTGCAGATACTACTGCATGCCCTTTTATTTAAATTGCTACTCTATCTTCGATAAAATAATTAAAAACTAAAAATGTAATATTACATATTTTTTCTGTTCAGATTATGTTAGGATTTACTTCGTAGTCGAATTATGGTTTCGTATCTAATTCAGCAATATGTGAACTGTTTACCTAAAGAAAAGACACCCAAAAGGTGTCTTTTCTTCTTTTAATCTAAAAAACATTTTTTCTTTTCAGTAAGATCCAATTATCCCTCTAACCTAAACCTCATAATTAAAGGCAATTTAATCATGGTACTCAAGAGTTTTCATCCATTTCAATATACCTATAGCTTAATTTAAAATCACATTTCCAGCACTATATTTACTTTCCTACAGATTTTCTGTCTTGTTCTTAATTCTGTCAAAATCCTCATGTAGCTATACAAAGAATATATGCTACTATGATATTAAGAAACTATGCGTTCCCTTAACCCTGTATCCGGCCCTGTATTTATTACAGGGTCTTTGTCTATTTTATTTAATACACATCCAATTTCAGTTAAAATTGTTTAAATGTTAATTAATTTTTGAAATGATATAACTATAAGCTCTTTTAACAAATAAAATATAATATTAGACATATTTAACCAACTTGGGGCTATTATTAGTTTTCTAAATATGTACTTCATTAACACCATACAAATAGTATTAACTATCTTAATTGAATATTAGTAATAGTAAGTATAAACATTATCAATTTACTACATCTTACATTTATGTAAAAATAAATACGTGTTAAGCTTTTTCAAAATCTTTCCCCTAATAAAGATTTGAAGTAGCATTTCATGATTCTCCTTACTGTTAATATGCCTTGAAAAAGAACCCTATAGGGTTCTTTTTCTTCTCATTATAACCTCAGTAAGTCCATGCAAAAAGGACTGCTAATTATTTGCAGCCCTTTTACACGTTAATATACACTTGTATTACATGCTTAAAACTTTATTGTATTAGGTATTTATACCAACTAAACATGCCATTATCATTTAGATATATAACACTTCAAAGTTTAGAAGTATACAATAACAAATCTTTCCCAGCTTCCAGCTACATAACTAGTAGCTGTTAATTCTCTACCACCATTTGCTGATATATATCTACCATTACTTAGTGCTTGTAATACATATATCCTATTGTCTCCACCATTATATAAGATAAACTTTTCCCATGCACCAATTGATGTACGATCTGCTACTACTCTACCATTTGGCTCAAACGAAACATACTTCCCATTACTTTTAGCTTTTAAAGCGTACGTATATAATTCCCCAGTCGAAATTAATTCGAATTTCTCCCATCCATTAACTGCATTACGATTTGCTATTATATTTCCCGAAGGCTCAGCCGAAACATATTGTAAATTTGCTGCCTGTATAGCAACTGTCCAACTTCCATTAAATAAATTTACGCCTTTTAGTGAACCTGCTTTTGATAGATTGGCTGCCGATACATCATTCGATGGTGTAATCATCAATATCATTAAAACCATCGACAACACCATTAAAACTAACCTTTTTGAGATTGTATTACCACTTGCACGTGTTATGAAACTTTTCATTCTCATTCCTCCCTTAATATACATAGAACTCATATATATCATACCAGATATGTAAAATATTGTAATGACAGAGAGGGTTTATCAACAAATACCTTACTATTCTGTTTCTTTTTTCTCAAATCTATAACACTTAAACATTTATCAATTCTCAAGCACATTTTTAAAATCCCCCCCCTGATAAACAAATGTAGCAGTTGATGGCAAGGAGAGTATATACAAAAGAGAGAGTATTTTCATTTCACTTTTCTTTAAATTAAAGCCAAATAGCCGTTCATAATGAACGACTATTTGCATCTAACTAATAATTAGAAGGTTCTTCATGTTAATCTATTTTGTTTAATCCCGTTGAAGTAACTTGATAGGTTCTTTTTTTGCCTATATATTCTTGTTTATTATTCTCAAGGTTAATAAGTGTAGCGCGTGTCTTTTCCTTTACTGCTTCCCCTTCTATATGGGTAATCTCAATGTAATCTCCCGCTTTTACGGGCACCTTTTGGATTTCAGCAGTTTGTTGTCTATTTCCTACTATTTCCTTATTATACACAACACTACCGGTCGAATTCTTTACTGTAATACTTGCATACGTATTATTAAAGTAAGAATGTGGTACGCCTGCTTCTAAATTCACCTGCATTTTCTCTGTTGTCCTATTATAATCAACTTTTGCGATTTCTCTATCACTATATCCTTTTAAAGACCACCCAAAATGATTTCCATCTAAAACCGTTGTTTCTGGCATTTTTTCTACTTTCTTCAAGCCTTCTTTTGTAACTTCGTACATGACTTTTTTTCCAAAACTTTCTTGTTTACTATTATCTACATTTGTAAGAGTAGCTCTATGTACACCTTCTAGATGTGTTAACTCTATATAATCCCCTACTTTGACTGGAAATTTTTGCGATTCAGCATTTTGCTGTTTGTTTCCATAAATCTCTTTGTTATAGACCACTTTTCCTGATGTGTTTTGTACTTTAATACTCGCATACGTTTCATTAAAATAATGATGCGGTACGCCTGCTTTTAAGTCGATTTGCATTTCTTCTGTCGACTTATTAAAATTAACTTTTGCAAACTCGAAATCACTAATTCCTTTTAGTGACCATGCAAATTGATTTCCATCTAAAATTGTAGCTTCGGGCATTTTTTCTGCTTTCTTCAGACCTTCCTTTGTAACTTGGTATATTGCTTTTTTTCCAAAGCTTTCTTGTTTACTATTACCTACATTTGTTAAAGTAGCTCTATGAATACCTTCTAGATGTGTTAATTCAATATAGTCTCCTACTTTGACTGGAACTCTTTGCGATTCAGCATTTTGTTGTTTGTTTCCATAAATGTCTTTATTGTATACTACTTTTCCTGATGTATTTTGTACTTTAATACTCGCATACGTTTCATTAAAATAATGATGCGGTACGCCTGCTTTTAAGTCGATTTGCATTTCTTCTGTTGACTTATTGAAATTAATTTTTGCAAACTCGAAATCACTAATTCCTTTTAGTGACCATGCAAACTGGTTTCCTTCTAAAATACTAGAAGAGTCCGGTATATCTGAATTAAAACCTAAGTTATCTAATATAGATTTTAGATCAGGTAAAACACCTATTCTATCATTCCACGGATCTTGAGATTTTGTTCCTGTATTCGGATTACTTAAGATATTTCTTAATTCGGCTGGTGTATAAGGAGAACCTCGATGTTCTTTAGCAATACCTTGAATCGAAGTTGCTGCTCCAGCAATAATTGGTGAAGCACTTGATGTTCCACTAAATGTTGATGTATATAAATTTGTAGTATTTTGACTTGGATTTGCTGATGTTGTATCAACATTTTCTCCCCATCCATATACATCTAATCGACTTCCATAATTTGAAAACCATAAACGTTTATGTGGAACAGTTGATGATCCCGCCCCAACCATAATAGCACCTGAATCCTTGAAGTCTGGACTATTTCGATTTAAGATCTTTTTTCCATTACGATCTTTAAAATTATCTAAGTCGTTTGAACCATTTGCGCCAGCTTCTATAATAATAATCCCTTTATCTGCACCAACACGAATTGCATCAAAAATATCTGGATGTACTTCTACAGGTAAATATTTATCCCCATACCCATCATACGAAGCTTGTGCCTCTAATAAAAGAATATCTCCCGCTTGTAAATTATGTACAGCACTTAAAATAGCATCCGCTGTATTATAAATTCCATTATCCCTGATCTGGGATATTACTTTTACATTTGCACTTGGTGCAATTCCAATATTTCCAATTTGATTATCTTCTGATGAAACAATTCCTAATACAGAAGTACCATGAGCTCTATGCTGGCTTATATTTTGTCCAGACATAAGCTTTATATTTTTATTAACTAGATCCTCATGGTTCAATAACCATCCATATTCCATATCCACAAAAGTTGTACCCTTTCCGTCACCACCTTTAATGCTCCAAGCATGCGAGGCATTAATTCCCTTTGGTGCCGCTTCAAGATATCCTTGATTTTGAAATCTAGGATCATCGTACGGATTTACAGACAAATCTGGTAACTGTATTTCAGGAGGTGTCAAAATTTGTTTTTCTTGTATATAAGCCTCCTCTACGAGAGGAGATGTTTCAAATTTTTTCAGTAATAATTCTATTTCTATGTTATTAGGAGCTTGTACAATATAATAATTTAATAAATTATTAGCTGATTCATTAGCAACTGATTTAGATTGTACTGATAACTTTTCAATCTCTACCGGATTTACAGATGAGAACAGACGATTCAAAGTAAGTTCTGTATTTTCGGAAAATAACTTCTTTAAATTGTTATCATAATCCCCATTTTTTATTCGTTTCTCAATACCATCTTCATAAGGTAAGTCAATTTGATTTTTAAACTTTACAACTAATCTTTCTTCCTGTGAATCTCTTTCTTTGTATGTGACATTATAAGATTCAGCGTAAACTTTATTATGAATACTATCATTTTGTAAAATTAGATCTGTTCCTACAAATGTGGTCATTGCAATTGATGAAATTAGAAACCCTTTAAATATGTTCATACTATACCCGCCGATCTATATTCTCTTGAGAATTTTTTAATGCGTATAATGGTTAAGATTTTTATATAATATATAAATCTATAATTTAACTTTTGTAGTGAAATCTATGACTTTATTAATAATCCCATAGAGGTAACCTGATATATTCTTTTCTTTCCCATATACTCCTGCTTACTATTCTCAAGATTAGTAAGTGTGGCGCGTGTCTTTTCCTTTTGTGCTTCTCCCTCTATATGAGTAAACTCAATACAATCTCCTACTTTGACTGAAACGGTTTGGCTCTCAGCATCTTGTTGTCTATTCCCTATAATTTCTTTATTGTACAAAATATTACCAGATAAATTCTGGACTTTAATGCTTGCATACGTATTACTAAAATAAGAATGGGGTATACCCGCTTCTAATTTAAGCTGCATTTTTTCTGTTGCTTTGTTATATTCTATTTTCGCGATTTCTCGATCATTATATCCCTTTAATGACCAAGCGAATTGATTTCCATCTAAAACCGTTGTTTCTGGCATTTTCTCTACTTTCTTCAAGCCTTCTTTTGTCACTTGATACCTCGCTGTCTTTCCAATGGTTTCATTTTTGTTATTTTCAAGGTTAGTTAAAGTTGCTCGCGTTTTTTCCTTTGTTGCTTCTCCTTCTATATGGATAAATTCAATGTAATCCCCTACCTTGACGGGCACAGTTTGGTTTTCAGCATTTTGTTGTTTATTTCCCACGATTTCCTTATTGTACAGAACGTTACCAGAAGAATTCTGGACCTTAATACTCGCATACGTACTAGCAAAATAGGAATGTGGTACACCTGCTTCTAGTTTTACCTTCATCTCTTCTACCGTTTTATCATAATCTACTTTTGCAATTTCTCTATCACTATATCCTTTTAATGACCAGGCAAACTTGTTTCCTTCTAAAATTGTTGCTTCTGGCATTTTTTCTACTTTCTTCAGGCCTTCCTTTGTAACTTCGTATATTGCTTTTTTTCCAAAGCTCTCTTGTTTACTATTATCTACATTTGTAAGAGTGGCTCTATGTACACCTTCTAGATGTGTTAACTCTATATAATCGCCTACTTTGACTGGAACTTTTTGCGATTCAGCATTTTGCTGTTTGTTTCCATAAATCTCTTTGTTATAGACCACTTTACCTGATGTGTTTTGCACTTTAATACTTGCATATGTACTATCAAAGTAGTCATGTGGTACACCTGCTTTTAGATCAATTTGCATTTCTTCTGTTGATTTATTTAAATTTACTTTCGCAAATTCAAAATCTCCAATCCCTTTCAGCGACCATGCAAATTCATTACCTTCAAAAATGTTTGGAGATTCATTTTTGATTTGTACCTTTTTCTCAACAGTTTGATCAAATATATCCGTTAATACAATTTTTGCATAAGCATTTGTTGGTAATGATATAGATTGACTGATTCCATTTTGATAAGATTTAATATCATTAATTACGTTAATAGGTTGGCCCGTCATATTTTCATTGTTATAAATTTCAATTTTCCCCTTAAATTGCGGTGTACTATTTTCTTTTAGTTTCCAAGATACATTTAATTTTTCATTTTCATAATATATAGATTGGATATCAAAATCTAATTTTCCTATTTCAGGTTGAGTAGGTTGATTTAGCGTGAATATTTTTCCTGCCCCAATAGTAGACTGCGTATTACCTCCTGCTTTGACCCATACATATTCTGATGTAGATCCTCCATCATATTGATAAGTATTATCATGCGTTCCAGAAATACTTTGATTATTCCAAGAACTCCATTGTTTATCAACTAATTTTCGGCTATAACCATTTTTCAAGCGCGCTTCTCGAACATTCTGTCCACTATCAGCCCAGTCTTCTTGAAACATTCCTAAACCATGATTAAATGCAACATTAGCAACCGGAAAGTCCATAATTGCAATTTGATGCCATTTATTCTTTGTTACATCTTTCATCCATTGTCCAAATTTAGTATGACCATTTTCTTGCCATGAACGCATTGTCATTGTGTACCAATTGTAGTCTTTCCAACCATAAGTTGTTTGAACCTTCATTCCTGTTCCTTCTCCTCCAAAGGGTCCAGCTTGCGAATTCGGAGATAAGTATTCGGCCTTTATTGCTTCTTTAGAGGAAATTGGATCCCATAAGGCAAAATGTAAAGTACGTTTTCCATTTTCATCAAACCCACTTTGTTGTTGAAAACCAGCATATCCTCCAGCTTCACCACCTGCATTCCAGTTGTGTACAGCCCAGTACGTATAAGGTGGAGTCTGAACTGGTGACCAGTCTATACTAATAATATCTGAGGCAGGTATATTTTGGGGACTCACATAAACTGCTGGAGCAGCTGAATGTGTTGCAGCTTTAGTGTGCGAAATAGACGCTCCAAACATAGAAAACATGCTACATGCTGCGGTCATTATAATAACTTTATTAAATCTTTTCTTCGTTTTCTGACTAATCACTAATCTACATCCTTTTCTAATTTTTATTATTGAATAATAACTTAGTAGAGAAATCTATCAAAATTCAAACAACATCCAGTAAATCTTTAAAATACTGCCCCAATTTTATGTTGTTCTATCTTCACATCTAATTCTTACATGTTATTTGATTGTAAGTGGTTTCCATAAAGATAACGCAAATATCCAATTCGGGTCACCATTTCCTTGATGATTTTGAACCGCTTCATACACCGTCCCTTGATGTTCTACTTTATCGCCCTTTGTATATGCCTTCTTTGGATCCCATTTTTCATAAGATACATTTTGATCTTTGGTTTTTACCGGAAGAATTTCACTTTGAATTGATGTATTTCCAGCTGCATCTACAGCCTTTACTGCATATTTATATTCCTTATTAGCTGTTAAGTTTTGATCAATAAATGTCGTTCCTTGTACGGTTTGAATCAATTGTCCATCACGTAATACCTGATATTCTTTTACACCTATATTATCTGTAGAAGGATTCCATTTTAGCTCTACACTGTTAGAAGTAAGGTTACTTGCATATAATCCTTGTGGCTGTGTGGGCGCTTCTGTATCTGGTTTCGGATTAACAATTTGATTTACTTTTTTCAGGCCATCCTTTGTAACTTCATACATTACTTTTTTATCAAGGTTTTCACGTTTATTGTTATCTAAATTTATTAATGTTGCCCTCTCTCTGCCTTCTAAATGTGTAAGCTCAATAAGATCACCGGTCTTTACTGAAACTTTTTGTGTTCCAGCATTTTGCTGTTTATTCCCATAAAACTCCTTGTTATATACTACTTTACCTGATGTGTTTTGCACTTTAATACTTGCATATGTACTATCAAAGTAGTTATGTGGTACACCTGCTTTTAGATCAATTTGCATTTCTTCTGTTGATTTATTTAAATTTACTTTTGCGAATTCAAAATCTCCAATCCCTTTCAGCGACCATGCAAACTGGTTTCCTTCTAAAATATTATTTACATCAGGCATATCTGGTTTAATTGGATTAGAATCCGTACCCTTCCAAATCTCTGCTGTTAAAATTGGATATCCTAATGCAGCTACCTTTTGAATGGTATCGTTATTTGGACGTAATCCCCACTTCTCAAAGAAAGGAATCAAATTTTGTTTGGCTACTTTTGATGCTGAAATCATAAATAATTGTTTTTTATTTTCATCAGTTTGTGGAAGTTCACTTGAAGGCATGTCTCTATACAATTGATGCAATTTAGGATAAAAATCCTCTCCATACGCTAACTGTAGTTGCCAAAGCATAACAAGCTTTACAAAAACATCGCTAATTTCATCATAATTTTTATTCACTTGTTCTAAATATTGAAATGCTTTTGGATAAATTCCACTTTTCTCTAAGTTGGATGGTTGATTAAATGCTTTTTCTACAGAAAGGCTGTATATATTATTTTGTACTTCTGTCATATTATAAAACTTCCAGGGCGATTGTTGTCTTAAATGTCCTGCCTCATGCCAAGGGCCCCAGCCATCTGTTATAAATTTATTAATATCTAACACGTATTGGATTGCATCTCCTACATATGCTGTTCGATAAGAAGTTGCATACATATAATAATCAGGAGAATGATTTTCTTCTACGTAATGAACATAATGTTTATCTACTTGTTCTTCAGATAATCCAGCTACTTTGTCTTGAATTCGAGTAGCTTCATCCATCTTTTTTAAGAGTTGTACAGGATCTGTATTAGAACCCAACAAATATTTCTTAACACGTGCAGGGCTGGCCGTAATTAATACACGTTCGCCTTTTAACTCCACTGCATGTGCATTAGGATATTGGTCCAGCATGTTTATTAAATCTTGTTTCGTATGCTTTCCTAGTTCAAAGAAAGGCGTAGTCGTTCCACCTGTTGTGATTGTTGTTCGAATGGTACCACCTTGCTGTTTATTATAAAAATAAATCAGCCCCCCATTTGGAGATTGGATTGTGTTTACACCAGGTTTTAATGTAAATGATTTTATCTTAGAATCTTCTCTCCAAGAAGCATCATACGAATACGTTCCAATATATACCTGAATATCTTGATTACCTTCTACATTAATCGTTATTTGTTCATTTGGTTTTGCATATAAACCAGTTGGTTCATATGGACTAAATGCCATACTTTTTCTTTCCTGTTGTTTTAGTACCTCAACATCTCCTTTTCCTGGGACTGTAAATGTTATATTTTCTGATTTAACTGACTTTTCACTTTGCAGTGATGTCGATAAATTTTTTTGCTGCTCCTTTTGCTCCGCAAAGACATCTGATGAAGAAATCATTCCAGTCGCAAGCATAGTTACTGTAGCAGTAGCTGCAAGTATTTTTCTAGTTTTATGTTTTGAATTATTCCCCATATTATCTCCCTCATTTTTCCTTAGTACTCTTAAGGATTTTTTGTTTTCTTCTTCATGTTTTTACAATCTAAACTATTCATACTATTTAAGTTGTGTCTATTACTCTATATTTTTTCATAAATATCTCCTTTTCTTTATTTATTATTGTATATAAATGTTATTTGATGACACATTAAATAACAACTTTACGATAAACTCATCGATAACAGCCTATTATGTTTTGATTCTGTATTCTAAACTCCCATCTAATTGGAGAAATACACCCAATTGGAGAAATCAGTAAATAATTTTCAACATTTAAGGGTTGGAATCTCACAAAAAATTCATAAAACTTATTTACTTTAAAGGTTTAAACAATTGTGACCACATTTGTTTGAACCTCCACAATTTTTTTCTAAGCTATTCTCTAAAAATCTTATTTTTCGTTGTAAATAAACCTGATTGGTACTCTTTATGCAAAAGAAAAGATGGAATCTTTAATTCAACTCCACCTTTTTTCGAAATAAAAAGCATCTAATTCTATTTGAATTAGATGCTTACATTTAGTCCTTAGGCCTAATATTCTAAACTATTTACGCGTTTGTAAATCTTTTTTTATTACATCCCAGAGTGAATTATCTTGACGCATCGGTTTACCCTCTTCATCCCATTTTATTTTTCCTGTTCCCAATTCATAATCCATCCCTGTCCATGTGTCTTCACGAAATGCATAGAATGATTTATGCCAACCTTTTTGGTTGAAGATAGAAATAAGATCTTGCATGTATTGGGTAGCTCCTGGAACAGTACGGTTAATTCCAAACTCCTCTGCAATAATTCGATTAGATGATACATGATTTTTCTTAGACCATTGTTGGATTGGCTTCAAAAATTGCTCTAATCCCTGCTTATTCCACATTACAGGTTTCTCTAAATCTCCTACTTTTACTAATCCTGGATATTGATACTCCTTATTTTGTTTTTCACCTTGACTCGTTAATTCATATGGTTCATACATATGAAATGCATATAGGGTTTTTTTATCATTTACTGGTTTTAAATATTTAAAGGCCCATGGAGTAGCATATAAACCTGAATCTAAAATAATCGGTGTTTCTTGGTCTACTTCACGAATGGAATTGATTACTTTTTGATAAAATCTGTTTAAATCCGCTGTCGTTCCCTTCACTTTTGCATACCATTTCTCATAATCTTCCGTCCAAAAATCATTATATCTATTATTTTTAGCTGTTTCTGGATGTGGTTCATTTATAATATTATAACCAACCACCGCGGGGTGATCTTTTAATTCCAAAGCAAGATCCTTCCAAAATTGACTTGCTTGTTCTTGATACTTCTCTTCCTCCCATATTCTGTCGTCATTCTTGTTATTATTAAATTGGCGCCATCGATCACCAGGTAAGGATAACATTGTAAGAACAACTTTCATTCCTTGTGATTGTGCGGCATCTAAATCCGCCTTTAATTTTTCTAAATCCTCCTTTACTAATCCCTGATAGTTATCTGCATTACCTATCAGAAAATCCTTTCCAGAAGTATCTGGTTTATCCTCAAATAGAAAATCTTTATCTTTTGCCCATTTATCAGGTGCTAAACGTACATATTCAATATTAGCTTCTTTTGCACTTTTATAGTTTTCAGGTAATGACGTACTATTCATGAAATTAGTACCCTTTCTTTTCGAATCCCAAAAACTAATTTTTGAATCGCCTTTGTGGTATGTATCAGCTCTTACATTCATTTCCTGTACTCCGAAACTCATCATGCCTAATAACGCAACAATTGGCAAAATTTTTTTCACAACTTTTCCTTCTTTCTCTTTATATTTAACACACATAACATACCTTTGTTTTGTTACAGGAATATGGCAATTTCCCAAAAATTCTTTTTTAGTTTATAAGATCGCAGCGCATTCATAGAAATGAAAGAGATAATTAGAACATTGCTTCATTTTCAAAGAAACAAAAAAGGAATCCTTTACGGATTCCTTTTTGCAATTCACTCTTTTTCAAATGGTACATTTCGCACCTATTTTTAGTATACCTTATAATTCCTATAAAATAAATAAGATTAAATGAAATTCACTTCAAATTGTGATAGAAAACATAATTAAGAAGCGAAGATAACTAAATATTATCCCTTTTATTAAATAAAAAAGATTAAATAATTCCCCCTCCAAACTAGGACCCCTTTGCATTTTTTACAAATATTGTTATAATTAGATAAACCAGAGCATTACCCCATTAACAAAGGGACTCCATAATTGGAGTCCCTTTGTTAATTAGCTATTAAAAATGATAGCATGTGATTATTGTATAATTTCTTCCTTTTTTAGATCTGCATATTCTTCTACGAAATCCCATAAACCTTGCTTTTCGAAGTAAGAAACACTTTTTTCACTTCTTCTAAGAGTTTAATTGCTTCATATTCATTAAGAGAATGTAAAATATTGAAATGATATACATACTCTTCATTTCCTAATTCCATACAAACTGCTAATCCTTTTTCAAATTGCTTTAAGAATATACAAGCTGTCCCTAATGCGTTTTCACATGAAGCAATTTTCACCTCATATCCCATTAGCCCAAAATACAAGGAATATAGATACTTATTTTACTTTCAAAGGCTGAAACCTTGCTGCATAACTACTGAAAATAAACATAAGAAAGACGTTCAAATCCATATGGATAGAACGTCTTTTCACTTTACTTTATACAGATACTGATTTTTCACTTATTCATTTTGCATTGTACTTAAAAAATCGATAAATTCATCTTCATTTACAGGTTTACTGTAGTAATAGCCCTGAATTAGATAACATCCATTACGTTGTAACACTTTTAATTGTTCCTTCGTTTCCACCCCTTCTGCTATCACTTTCATGTTTAAAGTATGAGCAAGTGAAATAATGGTTTGTATAATTTCATCTCCATCAGTAGAAGTTCCGATCCTATTAACAAATTCTCTTGGAATTTTCAAAATATCAATTGGATAAAGAGGCAGATACGCTAGTGAAGAATAACCTGTACCAAAATCGTCAATTGATAAATGTACACCATATGATTTTAATACTTTTAACTTCGATAAGGTTTCTTTTTCATCTACCATTGCTATTCGCTCTGTTAATTCCAAATCAATTGAATTAGCAGGTACTCCTATCTCTTCTATGGTAGATATCATTGTTTGAACAAAATCTTTCTGTTCAAACTCTATAGCTGATAAATTTATCCCCATCTTTAGATTTGAATAGCCCGCAGAATGCCATTCTTTCAGTTGTCGACACGCTTTCTGTAACGTCCACTTCCCAATTGAAATAATCTGCGCCGTTTCTTCTGCGATAGGTATAAACTCAAAAGGAGAAATCAGCCCAAGCTCTGGATGTTGCCAGCGTATTAAAGCCTCTGCACCAATAACCTTACCTGCCTTACTATCAATTTGTGGTTGATACAATAAAAATAACTCATTATTTTCAATTGCATTTGGTAAATCCTGTTCTAATCGTAATCGACGAGTTACTTTTTGTGATAATGTCTCGTCATACATACAAACAGCATTGTTACCTTTTTCCTTTGCGCTATACATAGCGATATCAGCGTGTTGTAAAAGTGTAGTAGTATTTATTCCTCCAAATGGATACACTGCTATTCCTATACTAAGAGATAAGTAAAAACTATGCTGATTTACTACAAATGGTTCTTCAGTTATACGAAATAGAGTTTTACACAAATCCAATAGCTGTTGCTCTGTTTGGTTATGGACAATGATTGCAAACTCATCTCCACCTATTCTTGCTAGAGGAATAGTCGGTGACAGACATGTCCTAAAACGTTTGGCAACTTCTTTTAAAACTCTGTCACCAATCGAATGACCCAATGTATCATTAATGGTCTTAAAGCGATTTAAATCAATATACAGGAGCCCGAACTTATCCTGTGTTTTTTGTGCACGCTTAATGGATCTATCTAATTCTTGTTGGAAGAATATACGATTTCCAATCTCCGTCACCGTATCATGGAACGCAAGATAATTTATCTCATCCTGTTGTTGTTTCATCCTCGTTATGTCTTTTACCATTACATAACTCCCAAAGGTTTGTCCTTCTATCATAATAGGAACTATAGTGACATACCAAAAGAGAATATCCTTCTCATTGTTATTTTTCACACGTAACTGTAACGAAGATGAACTACATCGTTTCCCTTTCTTTATAGCCGATTCCAATTCAGATTTATCTTCATCTAAAAAAATAGAGAAGCACTCTTTCCCTATTAATGCAGCACTTTCTTTTCCTAATAACATACTTCCAGCCTGGTTTATATTTAATACGATACCATTTGAATCAATCGTTAAAATAGGATCTGGATGATACTCATATAAAGACTTAAATCTCTCTTGACTTTTTACCAAATCATTAGATTTGTTTATTAAATCCCTTGTTCTTTGAGATACTGTTTGTTCTAATTGATTATTAAACACTTTTAAGGTCTCGGTTAAATCTTTGTTTTGCATTCGTACAATTGTATGACGAATCAGTACAAATACAAAAGCAATACAATTTCCCGTAATCAATGTAGCTGAAGAAGTTTGTTCTTTCAAAGTAAAGCCAATTAAGACTGCAACTGCAAGATAAGGAAATATGCCAAGAAGTTCCCTTCCAAATTTCGGGTTGACAATAAAATAATTTCTTTTAGAAGAAGTATTCTTTGGGATTGTAGCAGCAATAGCGATAAATAATAGGAAAACTCTATACAAACACCTTAATAATATAACTGAACGATCTGACAAATCATCTTGTAAGTAAAAATATAAGTAGTCCGTAATAGCCAATCCAGTTAATACTAAGATAAAAATAAACAATTTACTTTTTGCATTGAAAATAGCAGGTCGAAAGATTAGTGTAACTCCAAGTAATAGAAGTAATAAATCTATAATCGGAAAAATAAATGAAAGAAAAACATCTCCAATTGAAAAGAATAAGATATTTGCGGAAGGTTTATTAAATAGGTACCACTCTAATGTAAAAATAGCAGTAACAACAATGCATAAATCACAAAGTAAATACGCTCTCTCCCATTTGTTACATTCCATCATAATTTTATAAAAAAACGCAAAGAGAAAGAAAAATAAGAAAAACAACAAAAATATATCAGAGATATTAAAATTTTGTATTGGTAATTCTACATTAAGTACTTGAAAAGCAGATATGAAATTTCCTATCAGGAAACACCCTATCGCAATAATTATGCAAATCCAGAATACTCCTAACTTAATTTTTCTGGATAATATAGAATACAGTAATGAGATAAATACAGTAGTTTCAACGACTAAAGATGATAGCCGGATATTAAAATCTGATACGAAATAATGATTCGGAAGAACAAATAAAAATATACAGCAAAAGCTTATATAAGCTATTAAAGCCAATATCAATACATAAAATTGCACATATGCATTTTTACGCAATGGACTCACCTTCTTGAGTTTTTTCTATACTTTTATTAAGAAATGTCTTGATAGTAGCACAACTCCTACTAATTAAAATGTGTGCTACCTATTATCCATATTATGACCTTTTTAAAAGATTTCTTTCTACATACAACAGTCTTATTAACTTTTTGTAGATGTTTACAATTTTCAATACTGAGGATTCCAAAAAGGATCAGTTAAAAAATGTAGTTTTTCAAGTATTTGTGCATCATAAATTTGGATTGTATAACTTATCTACTCTTTAAATATGAGATAAAATCTAATCCTCTATTGAATTATAGTTAGTTGCTAACTGTCACACTTAAAAAGGAATGAAAATATACTATCTTTAACATAGAAATTCGAATTAGTTTTCGAAACTAACTGTAACAATTATAGTTACAACTTAGATTGATGTCAATTTCATATTTCCTCCTTACTCAAAGAATTATAAATAATCTAGGATTAGGTGAAGCTGAAGCTGATATTGCATCTCTCTAAAAAGAATGTTACTCTAAAAATAGAATTATGAAAGGAATGATGGATGAATAATGATTAACTAATTTATATTTTAAGTTGAATTTTATAACTTCAAACTACAAAATATAGGGTTAGTCTATCCATTTTTAAAATTCAGTTCATACTTTATTTGTCATGATTCAAATGATTAATAAGTACTTATTAAGTATAGACGAAAGACTAATCTTTCCGATTACAATTGGGGGGATTTTTTTATTCCCGTTTATGTTAGTTGGAACTTATTAATTGTTAAATGTACCTAACAAATAAAGGAGCGAGAAAAATGAGTACTTCAGACACTATTGTTACACATGTAATGCTCTATATAAGTCGTTAATATCCATCAAACTTATATAGAGCAATTAAAAAATGGATGGATGTTCCGACTTTATATAAAACGTTTCGATATATAAAGGAGGAATTATTATGTCAATGATAAAAGTCCAAGATTTAACTTTTTCATACCCAGGTAGCTTTGATAATATTTTTGAAAGTGTAAACTTCCAAATAGATACGGATTGGAAGCTAGGATTTATCGGTAGAAACGGACGAGGTAAAACGACATTCTTTAATTTATTGTTAGGGAATTATGAGTATGGTGGGAAAATCCTTGCTTCGGTAGAATTCAATTACTTCCCCTACTCTGTTGCAGATAAGAACAAATTCACTTATGAAATCCTTGAAGAAATTTGTCCCCAAGCAGAAGATTGGGAATTTCTGCGTGAGATATCCTATTTAAATGTTGATGCTGAGGTCATATACAGACCATTTAAAACATTATCAAATGGGGAACAAACAAAGGTGTTGCTTGCTGCACTGTTTTTAAATGAGGGCCAATTCCTATTAATTGATGAACCAACAAATCACTTAGATACTGATGCACGAAAGATAGTCTCTGATTATCTAAGGAAGAAAAAAGGATTTATTTTAATTTCACATGACAGAATCTTTTTAGATGGGTGCGTTGACCATATCCTATCTATAAATAGAGCAAATATTGAAGTTCAGAGTGGTAACTATTCTTCTTGGAAGTTAAATTTTGATAGACAGCAAGAGCACGAAGAGGCTACAAATGAGCGTCTACAAAAAGACATAGGGAGATTAAAACAGTCTTCCAAGCGTTCAGCAAGTTGGTCTCATGATGTGGAAGCTTCAAAAAATGGAACGAGGAATTCAGGCTCTAAGTTGGATAAGGGGTTTGTAGGTCATAAAGCAGCCAAGATGATGAAAAGAGCAAAAAACCTTGAATCAAGACAACAAAAAGCTATTGAAGAAAAGTCAAAATTACTAAAAAATGTGGAGAAAACTGAGTCCTTAAAATTGGAACAATTACAATTTAAATCAAATGAATTGATTACTTTGGTTGATGTGTCCGTTAAGTACGATGACCAAATTGTGAATGATTCGATTAGCTTCATAGTTGAACAAGGTGACCGAATTGTACTTGATGGAACGAATGGGAGCGGAAAAAGTAGTATCCTAAAACTAATTCTAGGACATCCGATACAGCATACAGGCTTAGTTATTTTAGGTACAGGACTCATCATTTCCTATGTCCAACAAGATACTTCTCATTTAAAGGGATCGCTATCAGACTTTATTGAACAGCACAAGATTGATGAGACCTTATTTAAATCCATCCTACGTAAGATGGACTTTGACCGAATTCAATTTGAGAAAGATATATCTCATTATTCTGGTGGACAAAAGAAAAAACTGCTTATCGCTAAAAGCTTATGTGAAAAAGCTCATATATATATATGGGATGAACCACTAAATTTTATAGATATCTATTCCCGTATGCAAATCGAAGAGCTTATTCAACAATTTAATCCCACAATGGTTATTGTTGAGCATGATAAAGCATTTCAACAAACAGTTGCAACAAAAACTATATCTATGTAGCTCAAAACGAATACTTGAAAATATAATCAGCAAATTGAGTCATTGAATTATAAATACTTTAATGACGTGTTGAAAAAAGCCTAATTTCTCTACAATACATTGAGAAATTAGGCTTTAAATAGTAATAATAGAATTCATATACACTGAATAATTTACACGTTAGGTTTATCTGTTAATGCAGTAACAATCCTGTTCACTAAGTCTTCTGGCATCCATTCATGATTTGTATCATTCGTTTCATTTGGGCCTAAAGAATCAATAAACTTTTTAAACTTTGGAAATAAAACAATAGAAGTGATCCAATGTATCGTATGATTTATAGAGAAGAAATGAAAAACTCCTTGCTTTTCACCCTCCTGTAATATTTCTTTTAACTGTTCAAAATTACCTATGAAATACGGTTTAATCTTTTCTAATCGTGCACTTTCCTTAATAATCTCCTCATATGCCAATGATCCAATTTCAGGGTTCTCTTTTATATGTATAGTAAAAACCGTTAAATATTCTCTAAGGGCATCGATAGGATCAAATTGATTCTTCTCAAGAAAATTGGGTAGCTCATTAGCAAGGCCATATTTCTTAAATACCTCATAATATAGGTTTTCTTTCCCATTAAAATAGTAAGAAGCCATAGCAACATTCACTTTCGCTTCTTTTGCAATTTCTTGTATGCTCGTACCTTCGTAGCCACGCTCTCCAAATTTTTTCTTAGCAGCCTTTAAGATATTTTCCATCGTCTGCTCTCGAGATTTCCCCATTTCACACACCTCAAATAGTATATATTTCACTTCAAAAACCCAATAAGGACTTTGAATAGAGTATCTTTTTAATGAAATTTAATTATATATTTAAAGTGGTAACTTAACAACCGATGAGGTTCTGATTACTTTAAACAATATCCCCTTGCGTAGCATCAATAGCTTTCAACTACTTTACGCTCTTTTCTAATTGAGTAAAAGAATAGACAAAAAACATCTAATTTCATCTTAATTTCGTGCGCGAATAAAAACATAATAAGGACCAAAGTTTATTTATTTTATAGATAAACTTTGGTCCTTTCGTTACATTATACAAATTTAAAATAAACTAGCGTACTCGTATCTTGATGAGATAATTGTCCATCAATTGTCCATCATTTTCTGACTAAATCTGTTTAATCTCGATATAAGGTCCTTTAATGTTTAATTTGTTAATATCATTAGATATATTGCCTACAGTTGATTTTTCATTAAAAGTATAGACCTTTTCACCATTTACAAAGATACCCCAATTTTTATCTTCGTAACTGATACCATAACCAGCATTGCTAGACGTAGCTTGGAGTTGATTTCCATTCATTGAAAGAGATAATTTCCCTTTTCCTTTGTTAAGTTTATCATTCACACTGTTGATACTATTCATTTGTTCTTCAAGGGCTTTTTGTTTATCAAGAGTAACTTGATGGTTTTTCCAGTCTAATTTATAGTGGTTCGTAAAGAATTCATTATATGTATCTTTATTATTTGTTCCCCACCATTTTGAACTTACCCATTCGATATTGTACTGATCTGAAATTCTACGATTTGTTATTTTTAAATCTGATGTAGTTTCTGTTTTATCAGCAGTAATAACCGCTACTACGTTTGGAGAAAAACCATATCCTGTTAAAGCTGGTACTGTATCTTTTGAAACAAAATTATTCGTTCCTTCATTATAACTACGTGATTTCATAAATAGTTGATTACCATAGAAAGTATTGAATGAATCACGATTATAAATTCCCCACTCTGGGAAATTAAATGATTGGAATCCTACTTTCCAATTTAATTTTTTATCTGTGTGAGTCTCCAATACCGTTTTATAATCTACTTGATCATAAGATACACTTTCTTTCCAAGCAAAGCTACCTGTGATACTTGCATCGGCATTTGGCCCTTTATCATTTACTCCTACTTTAACACTTCCACCAAGTGTATACCCTACCTCAGAAGTGACCTTTGCTGAAGTCATTGTATTAACTGGGGCAGCTTTATGGAATTGAGCACTATCACCACTTGTTATTTCTGCTTCAGTATGATAGGCTGATGGCCATTTTAAACCTGCGTTATAGTATCCGCTATTAATTGTATATTTAGCATCTATATTACTACCATCGGTGGTAACAATTGCAATCTTTTTATCTGCGTAAGGATCCTCAATAAAAGAAACCTTTATTGAATTTTTGATATTTTGCTTCATGTCATAAGTAGTTTTAAAACTATTATAGACCTTCCCACCATTTTGAAGATTTTCTACAGTTCCTTTAGACTCTGCAAATGCAGATGTTGCTTGTAAACCAAATGATCCAGACATAATAACGGACGCTACCGCAACGCATTTAGCTATTTCTTTTGCTTTTTTCATACAGACAGCCACTCCTTCTTAAACATTTAAAAGATATAAATATATTATTTCTAGTTCACAAAAATAGAGATAGATTCATAGCCATACAATATAGAAATTCATTAACTTTATGACACTAACTAAAAACACATGTTTCACTAATCTTCCTCTCACTATTATTGATAACTATTATCAATAATATTAAAACATAAAGTAACGATTTAAACAACAATTTTAAATACAAATTTAAAATTGTTGTTTAAAAAAATACAAAAAAATTATAGAATTCTTCATTTCGAGAATTACTATATTTTCAATTACTTATTACAGCCTATATTCAGATACATTATTTCCTTTCCATTCATAATAATCTAAAATTCCTTCATAAATGGCTTCTGCTGCAATTTGTCTGCCATTTTCCGTAGATAATTTACTGTAATCAATACCATTATCTATAAACGCCAGTTCCGTCAACACAGCTGGCATGTCATTTTCTCTTATAACATGAAGGTCTCCATGTTTAACTCCTCTGTCTCGTGTTTGAAGTGCCTCTACTAAACGTGTTTGAATTTTTTCTGCTAAAACGCGACTTTCTTCCACATGAGGATTTGTTTTTTCGGATTTAGAAGATTTATAGTAATATGTTTCTGTCCCTTTTGCATTACCATTAAAAGCATTTGCATGTACGCTTATAAAGATATTACCCTGATTTTTCTTAGCAAATTTAACACGTTCCTGTAAAGAACTTTTTTGATCATGTCCTGGTCTATTATCAGATTGACGAGTTAATAAAACTGTAAATGGTGTATGCTTTTCAAGTAATTGTTGTAGACGTAAAGAAGTGTCTAGTACAATCTTACTTTCAGGTAATCCCTTTGTGGATTTCCCAGGATCTTCGCCACCATGTCCAGGATCAATAATGATTGTTTTACTTTCTAATGGGTTTTTTGGACGATGTTGCATCATATCTGTTTTTGCAGTAAGTTGAGCAGCTTCAGCACGTGTTATAAATCTATTTGGTTGCCAACCGTTCTCAGTACCATTGGAAATTTTCAAACCGATTAAAATATTGGCATATTTTTCTCCCCAATGCCCTTTTAAATCTTCAAATTTAACCTGCTCGTTATGATTTGATGTGCTTTGTAGTTTATATGCATTTACTAGCATCGTAGCCATAGCAGCGCGAGTTACTTTTCCGGATGGATTGAAGATTCCATTACCCTCACCTTTAACAATACCAGCTTTTTCAGCAGCAGCAATATACGGAGTAGCCCAGTGGTTTTGTGAATCTGTAAATGATGGTTTTGCATTAGAGTCAATTTGTATACCTAAAACTTTTGTCATAATTTTTGTAGCCGAAGCTCTGTCTAATGAGTCATTTGAACCGAAAGTTCCGTCTGGATAGCCATTCAATACCTGTTTATCAACTAAATAATTAACGGATTTGTCCGCCCATGCAGGAACATCTGGGAACTTATGAGTATTTGCAAATGTATTAGATGAGTAGGATAATAGACTTCCAGCAAGAATTCCTGTAGCAATTAATTTATATTTCAAAATGTAACACCTCTATCAATTTATTACAATTTGGTAAATATATCATTTATAATTAATCTTTAAATAATACGACTTTGAATAAAGAATAGATCACGTTATTTATATCGCTATATATCGTATAACGAATTTAAAATCGAACTATTACTCCAAAAATAATCCTCGGACATACACTTATAGATAGAGATTATTAAATATACTCACCAATATTGTGTAACCAGTATAGTTACTTATACATACGAGTGTCAATTAAAATAACCTTACAATTTTGTAAGATAACCACCTTAATAGTAAACAAAGTAATTATTAAATAATATAAATAGTTACTAGATATAATAAAATAACAACCTTAAATTTTGAAAAAAGACTAATTATTTTGATAGGAAAATAACTTATAACACCAACATTTTTAACAATGCTTTTGAATCCTACTTTACTCTATAATTCTCTGTTATATTCCAACGTGAATGCTCCTATAATATAGTCAGTTGCTGCAATGAATACTACAAACTTATAACATTGTATTCCCTCAAAAAACATCTCTAGAAGCCACCTAAAGTAGCCTATATTAATAAATTCACACAATCCATCTTTTCATTCCCTTAAGACATCCTCAAATTTTACAAGGAATGAAAAAAGAAGAGGGAGACCTTCCCTCTTCACCAAAAAAATTAAAAAACACCTTAATTTATATCCCCTGCCTTTTACAATCTCACGTCTATTGATAGCCAGTTTAATTCTTCAATTCTATTTTCATAGATTCATGTATTCTTCTAAAGTCTGCTTTTGTTTATATATATTTTCAGCAATATCTCCTACATAGCGAATATGCCAAGGTTCATATGCATAACCTGTAATACTTTCCTTTCCCTTAGGGTAACGAATGATAAACCCTGCGCGATGCGCGTTTTCTTTCAGCCATTTTCCTTCCTTCGTATTAGCAAAGGATAACTCTAGTTCATTGTTCGCACTTTTAGAAGAAACGTCCATTGTTAACCCTGTTTGATGTTCGCTATGTCCTGGTTTTGCCGAGAAGCGATCCGTATGCTCTTGTCCTTTTCTTTTCACATTGTTTGTATACAATCGTTGTTGATAGTCATAGGAACGAAATCCCGAAACAGCATTTAACTGAATCCCCTCCTGCTTTGCTAAATCAAATAACTTTTCCAGTGCTTCTGCCGCCTCTTTACGGAGGTGGCTCTTTTCTACCGTTCCACTAAATGAGAATGGTACATTTGGTACAACTAAATCCTCTGGTTTATAGTCTTCGGGTAATCCATATTCCTTATTAACTACAGCCTGTATACTAGCAAAAGAACTTTCATTGTATTTTGATTGCCCTTTTCCTCTACTATCTTTCTCTTTATTTATGGAGTTTTCACGAGATTCATAGTTCGTCTTATCTGGTTCTTTACCAATAGATTGATTGGTGTAAATTATAAAGATACCTAACATCATAATTACACAAATGAAAATTCCTACTAATTTAAGTCTCATTATTCATTTCCTTCCTGCAACTCTTACTATTTCTCGTTCATAATATCTCAACCATATCAAATTCATATTAATTTGAAGTGAACTTTTGTTCTTACCATATTTCTTAATAGAAAGACTGTATATCCTTCTATTTGTTTGACATCATTAAGATGCTCACAAATATAAATAAATTCTATTCCTACATATAGATAAAAAATCTAAAAATTTATATAATAAGATTAGAAGTGTAGCGTATTATTATTGAAGGGTCTTGGTATAATGCTAGGCATTAATGTAAAAAAAACAAATGAAGAGTTAATTATTTCATGGCAATTGGCGGAGATTACAATTCCATTACGTGATGTGATTGAGATTACCGAAGATGCTACCTATGCTGGTGTTGAAGAAGTAGATGTCATACGTATTGGAACAGCTTATGGGACAACAGACCGTATTTTAATTAAAACAGTAAAACAAAATTATGTATTATTTACTACAAATAAATTTGCTATTTTAAATGCCATTCACGCTTGAATATAGGAGTCTTCTTGGCTAAAATGATAAAAATAAGCACATCTTGTTATAAAAACAGATGTGCTTATTTTTTAATTTCTATGCATTTTTACGTTTTAAGAAAATCACTCCACCAACAATTAACAGTAATGCGCCTGCAGCCATAGAGATCCAACTTGTAAGATTAGTACCTGTTTGCGGTAACCATCCAATTTTAGATTGAATTTCTTGCTTAGGTTGTGGTTGTTCTTTTACTTGCTCGTTAGGCTGCTCTGGTGTTGGAGTATTTTTATCTGAATTTGGCTGTTCTGGTTTAGGTTGTTCCGGCTTTACCTCTTTAAATTTCACTGTTTGTTCCTTATCTTCAATTTCAGCGTGAATAGCTACTAATATATTATCTTGATACAGTTCTTCAAATACTACTACTTCTTTACCTTGTAATGCAGAAGCATTAAATGTGAAATCTAGTGTGATAGAACCATTCTTCTCTTTAGCAATAAACTTAGATTCTACTGTTACTTCTTTTCCATCAACTAATAATGGCTTGTTTGTTGCTTTATCCATCAGTTTACCTTTTACAACATACTCTTTACCCACGATTAAGTCTTTGTATTCCACTTTATCTTGGATTGTTACAGATTTAGAAGCGTCTAACTCTTTAGAACCATCAGCTTTGTTTGTTGCTGTCGTTTTAATAGAAGGTTCTACAAATCGAACTGTTTGACCTACATCGTTAATGTCAGCATGTGTTGCAATTACTTGACCTTCATGTAATAAGTCTTCAAACACGACTACTTCTCTTCCTTGCTGTTCAGCACCAACAAAAGTAAAGTCTAATGTTACAAAACCGTTCTTTTCTTTTGCAGTAAACTTCGTTTCAGCTGTTACTTCTTTTCCATCAATTAATAATGGTTTGTTAATAGCTTTGTTCATTAGTTTACCTTTTACAGTGTACTCTTTACCTACAACTAAGTTAGTATACTCCACTTTGTCTTGAATAGTGATAGAATCCTTTGAATGAATCTCTTTTCCACCATCAGCTTTGTTTGTTGCTGTCGTTTTTACTGATGGCTTAACGAACTTAACTGTTTGACCTTTATCATTGATATCAGCATGTGTTGTAACAATTTTTCCTTCTTTCAATAACTCTTCGAATACTACTACCTCTTTTTCTTCTAAACCAGTTGCATCAAATGTGAAGTCTAATGTAATAGAGCCATTTGCTTCTTTTGGTGTAAACTTCGTTTCAGCTGTTACTTCTTTACCATTTACAACTAATGGTTTATTAGTCTCTTTATTCATTAATTTACCTTTTAAAGTGTATTCTTTACCTACTTGTAGGTCTTTGTATTCCACTTTATCTTGGATTGTTACAGACTTAGACGTGTGTATTTCTTTTGTACCATCTGTTTTATCAGTAGCTGTTGTTTTTATTGAAGGAATCTTTTCATCTTTGACAATGTGTTTAATGATTTGACCATTCTCTTTAATTTCAAAAGAGAACGTTTCTTCATTTAATACATAACCTTTTGGCGCAACAGTTTCTTTATATGTGTATTTTCCAAATGGTAATTTTTCAAATTTAGCGATTCCTTTATCGTCTGTTTTTCCTTTTACTACTTCTTTTCCTGCTTCGTTATAAATCGTAAATTCTGCATTTGGAAGCTTGTTATTTCCATCAGCTACATCTACCTTTGTAATTTCTAGATCACCTTTGATAAGATGATTAACTGCCAATAACTCAATAATCTTCCCATGTTCCTTTATTTCGAACATAATTGGTTCTTTAACAAGAACGTAACCATGTGGAGAAGCCTTTTCTACAAATGAATATTTACCATACGCTAAATCTTTGACGTTAATCTCGCCATTTTTATCTGTCTTATATTCCCCAACTACTTTTCCACTTTCATCTTTCAATTCAAATACTGCACCTTCTAATTTTTTGCTAATATCTTCATTATCTACTTTTAGTAATTTTACACTACCTTTCACTTCGGTATTTTCCACTGTAAAAGTAAGTGTTTTATTGTGCTCTTTAATTTCAAAAGGATACTTTGTTTTATTTCCAATATATCCATTAGGTGTTTTTGTCTCTAAGAAATAATACTTACCATACGTAAGACCTTCAACGTTTGCAATTCCATTTTCTTTTGTTACTACTTTTTGCACTTCTTTTCCATCTTCAGTAAAGACTGTGAATTCAACATTTGGTAAAACCTTTCCTGAATCACTGAGCTTTTTAATTTCGATGTTACCTTTTACTTTGTTATTTACTATTTGGACAGCTCCTGTTTCTCCTGTCTTAACTTCAATAGTTTGTGGTTTATCATCTGAAACATAGCCTGTTGGTGCTTTAATTTCTTTTAATGTGTAAGTACCAATTGGTAAGTTGTTTAATTCTGCCATACCATCAGCACCAGTCGTGATTTTTCCAACTGATTCATTATTTGCATTAAAGACCTCAAATACTGCATCAGCTAAAACTTCTCCATTTTCTCCAACCTTTTTAATTTTTAAAGAACCAGCTGCTTCCCAATTTACTGCAAGATCACTACTAAGCTTTTCTTCATTTCTTTCTAATAGTACTGTAGCGTTCTGAACAGTATCCGTACCACGGTAAGCAATTGCTTGAACTTTAGTTAAATTAGCAGCTACACTTAAATTAAATTCACCCGTTTTTGTATTCTTAGGAATTTGGATACGAAATTTTTCTCCAACTGAAAGCTGATCTTTCACTTCTCCATTTTCACTAACAATTCTAACTCCATTAGGTGCATTTTTCGCTACTACCTTATAAGAACCACTCTTAGCATTTGTTTGTACTGAATATAGATTTGTTTCGAAGAATTCACCCTTTAATTCTGCTTTTTGCTTTTCAGCAGGAATCACATTCATAAAAACATCTTGAGTCTCTTCACTATTATTAGCATTACTAATAATAGCCTTAGCTGCTTTTTCAACATTTTTATTCTCATGTTTTAATTCATTTACATCGAGTTGACCTAATGCATTCCAAACCGCAAGTTGCGTTGCATAATGCGCTTCATTTTTATTAGCTACTCCCAGCTGTTCAGCACTTTTTTGTGGGAAACCATTTAATAAGACTCTATATACTACATTATCTGTTTTCCCCATTTCAGGAAGATCTTCACCATTTGGTGATTTTAATCCAAGAGTTAAGCAATAAGCAATTTGACCACTTGAATTTTTAATCATTTCAGTGCGAATGTACTTACCTAGACTATTACTATAACTCCAGTCCATTGAATATTTCTCATGCGTCATAACCTCTGCACTAGCCCTAGGTAAAAATACATTAAGGAATAATGCCAGTACTGATAATAATGTAAAAACTCTTATAATGACTCTCTTACCCAATTTTGTAACCTCCCTAGAATAAATTAATCCGAGTATATATCGCAATATCTAAAACATTCACGATCGACCCGATTATCATTATAAAACAATAAATTACAAATATTAAATAATTTTAATGAAATAGTCAAAAAATTTACACATTTTATTATTTATCAAGTTTTTTAACGAATTTACTATATACAAATTCTAAAACACGCCTACAAGTTAAAAGACAAATATGTATGTTAAATATATAAATACCAATTCCTTCACTTCAGTTATTAAGCTTTCTCCCTATTAAAAATAGCCTTTTCATTTTCTGGTTAATCCGAATAATTTATACACCTCTTTTAATCTATTAATTCTCTATTACGCTCCTTCATTGAGATATAAGGGTGACTCCTCATTTAAAGAATAAAGTAAAACTTTATTCAGCTCGATCCCCATCTAACTTCTTTACTTTCATTGAATTTTTGGGCGTGAGTCTTACTGCCCACAAATAGCGGGATACATTATGCAATATTGCATTTGATAATCATTTTCAATGTAACTACAATGATTACAGGGTTACTGTTAATCCAATATTCTACATGGAGGTTTTATTATGTTAAAAAAAATTATTGTATCTTCTATGGCGCTTACTATGTTCGGTGGAGCTGCAACTATGCTAGAGGCACCTACTGCTCAAGCAGCTTCTTATAACTCAACGTCATCCTCTTACTTTGATGTCACTCCTGAAGAGGCCGTGGCTTTCTATCAATCTCAAGACTATAAAAAATTAAAAGTATTTTTGGATGACTTTGAAGCAAGAAACCCTTATACTCCAGGTGGAGGCTACGCTCAAGGGAGTGTACGTATGCAAAAATTCAACGATGCTCTTAGAGATGCCAAATTAACAAATGTCTACCAAGAATTTATTAGAATCTCATACTACAATTATTATCCAGAACCAAAATAATAACAACGGATTAAATGTTTATTATTTCTATAACTTAGCCTAATTTTAAATGTATAACCTAAAAATAATTACTAAAAACCACTCATATAAGAGTGGTTTTTCTATTTCCCCATATAATTTAGCGGAATGTTACATCATCTTTATTTTGATATCTTTTATAGTAGACATTCTCTCGTTGACACAATCTAGTAGGTTAGCAATGGAAATATCAAAATGTATTTATAATTGTTTTCTGTTTAATAGCAAAAAACGAACACCCTCTCACAATTAGATAAGGTGCTCGTTTTCATTTTTATCGGTAATTCTCAATTCAATTTAGCTTCTTTCCAATAAGTAAAGATTAAATTAACTTAAAAGCAAAGCGTTTTAAATTTAATTCATAGATCTTACTGAAACTTGGAATTGCCCCTTAGAACCATCATCATTTGAAACATAAATTTTATATGTTCCATTCGGTAATGGAGATAAAGCATTCCGTACATTTGTAACATTAATTTGTTGTTCTCCAGGTTTTATATAACCACCAACAATTAGCTCTGTATTTGGACCTTTTACACTATATCCCATTGTATTTTGACCATTATTTTTCATAGAGAAGCTTAAGTCAGTACTCCCATCATATACGAAAGAAGTTTCAGCCTCGCCACTATAATCCATTGTTTGGGTTAATAATAAGTCTGCAGAAACATGTTCAACTACATGAATTGGATCATTCGTTTTGTGTACTTCTTCAGCATAAGTATTATTCCCTAACACACCAAGTGTTAATGCTGAAACTACTCCACAACTAAGCACTAGTTTATTTAACTTCATTTTAAGTTCCCCCTTGATGTTTGTATTCTATTACCATCATACATCCTTTTCCAAGTGCGTTTTTATGTAATAATTCATATCTATAAACCTATATATCTTAACTCTTCACCTTAATAGTTATTGAGAAACCCACATAGATAAAGTTACAATATTACGCTTCATAAAAAACATGTGAATTTTAAAGTCTTTTTCTAACAAAGTTTTATACGAGTAAGTACCAAAATACTCACATAAATAGCATTTCTATTTCAGATAAAATGTACTAATAAAATTTTTCTAAAATTTCACTTTGTAATTTGATATATTCCATGTTAATATAACGAAGGCTACAAAACAGGAGTCACCATGTATATCATTTTTACAGAATATTCATACTTAAAAAACCTTATTTTATCAGTAACTCAATCCAAATTTCACCTATACAAAAGTTAGTTTATAATTTCATATGTACATAAATTTAAATAGATTTTTTCTATTTTCCTTATCAATTTTAATACGAGTAATATAACAGCATTTTTCAAGTACCCTTCCTTTTTTAGATAAAAAGTCTACTAATACTAAACATCTATGTCCAACTCATACATAATTCTACTTACAAACTATTGGAGATGCAAAACTATGGGAATTTCTACTCTTTTATTAAATACCTTTATTATAATAATTTGTATCCTTAGCTATCACGTATTTTGGCTAGAGTTTAAAGAAAAAACAACATGTAATAATATATTATTTTCTATCCTTTCCTCCATTGCTATTATTTTTTGTATGACTTTTCCTTTTCATTTACATGTGGGATTTATTTATGATTTACGTTTTATTCCTATTATATTAGTTTTTCTATATGGAAATACAAAAAACATTGTTTTTATAGGAATTTTATATCTTTCTTATCGGTTTTACTTAGGCGGAAATGGCGTTCTTCCATCATTTATTATCTTCACTATTATTTTTGGTATAACAATGCTCTTTCGTTACTTATTACCTATGTATATTAAAGAAAAAAAAGTATTATTAAGCTTACTCCTTATTTTAGTATGTACAACTTCACTTTCTATTTGCGGTATTGTAACTCAAATACATACAGGAGGGAAAATAGACTCTACTCTCATAGAATTTTTATTAAATTACATAATCATTAATATTTTCACAGTATTATTATCAGTTTATTTAATAGAGGGAATGATCGAGAAATATAAAATGAAAGAAAAGCTACAACGGGCTGAAAAATTTTATATAGCTAGCGAACTAGCAGCGTCAATTGCACACGAAATCCACAATCCACTAACCACGGTACATGGATTCACTCAATTATTAAATGAAAAACATGCCTCTAAGCTATCTCAGGATCAATACTTAGAAATCATGTTAATTGAAATGCAGCAAATACAATCTACTATTAATAACTATTTATCTTTAACCAAACCACAGAACACCCTAAAAGAGAAAATAGATATTAATCACATTTTAAATCAGGTGAAAGATACTATTTCACCACTCGCTCTATCATACAAAGTTGAAATCAAACAAAATAGTACAGATTCCTTTTATATAAATGGGGACCCCGAAAAATTCAAACTCTGTCTAAACAACATCATCCAAAACGGAATTGAGGCTATGAAAAATGGTGGATTATTACAAATAAATATACAAAAAGTAAAAGGAAATATCATAATTGATATTATTGATTCAGGAATTGGGATGTCATCTCAACAAATAAAACGAATTGCTTTGCCATTCTATTCAACAACAGAAAAAGGAACTGGGCTTGGTACTATGATTGCTTATAGTATTATTAAAGAATTAAACGGAGATATAGAGATAGAGAGTAACTTAGGTAAAGGGACACGCTTTTCTATTAGTATCCCTTACTAATGCGATAAAAATTTTCTGTTTAGTTAATTACATAAATGAATTTTAAGAATCCCGCTAGCGCTAGCTTACTTATTAATTATCTTAAATTCATGTATATTAATTAAAAATAATAAGGATCAGAGCTTATCTATTGTTACAGATATACTCTGATCCTTTAGTTTAATTCAATTAAAAACACTTAATATTTATAACTTTTCTTACATCGTGATGAAATACTAGTTCATCGACTTTATCTCATTTACTGATTAGATTGGTTTAATGTAAATATAACATCTCTCGACACTTAATTTGTTATTATCATTATAGACATTTCCTACAGTTGTTTTTCCATTAAAGTACAGACCTTGTGCCATTCATTGAAAAAGACAACTCCCTTTTTACTACTTCACTTCCACCGTATAATTCCCTGTCCCCCCGCCATACTGATACACATGTAAATAATACTTCCCTGGATACGTGTAGTAACTACCTACTAGTTTATTCCCTTGCTGCTGAGCATACGTAACATAATTATTTAAATCTGCTTCAGAATAAAGTACCCAGTTCATTCCGATATTATTTTCATTCGTTACGTTAATTTGAAGGTTTTTAGCAGTCTCCACATTAATTTCAAAGAAATCACTTGTATCGCCATTTCCTAAACTAGCACGTAAGACTTGATTTAACTGCAGTTTGTTTGCTGTTTGGAATGAGTTATTCGGTTCTTTTTCTACACTGTTATCTTCTTTCTTTTGAACAGTTACAGTCGCTGTAGCAGTATTAGTTGCTCCTTTATCGTCTGTTACCGTTAATTTCGTTGTATACGTTCCTTCTTTTGTATATACGTGAGTTGGATTTTGCTCATTACTTACTGCTCCATCACCAAACTCCCATTTATACGAAGTAATTTTCCCGTCTTCATCTTTTGATCCGTCGCTTTTAAATGAAATTGCTTCATTTACATTTCCACTATACGGACCGTTTATAACTGCAACTGGTGCTTTATTCTCTGCACCTTCTTCTGTATTAATACCGTGGAACACAACATCATATTCAAATTGTCCTGATGCATTCACGCGATAATTTACGAAGTATGCTGTTACTGTTTTATAGCCTGTCCATTCCTTTGCACTTAAACGTTTTAACGTATCATTAACGTTTTGTGTAATTGTTTTCCAATCTTCATATTCTCCTTTTGCTGCAGTTCCTGTATATGTTCCTTGTAGTGTGAATGTATTAAAGAACTGTGATTTATTTTTCTTCACTGATACATTTTTCAATTTTGCTTCCGCTGTTATTTCTGCTGCAATATCTGAAACTGGCTTCGATGCATGATTCGCTAAATAATCGTCTGATACTAATGGCACATTATATTTCTCACGATTATCAACTAGCATTTGCATATAGTCTTGATATTCTTTATTTAAATTCGCATCTTTACTTAATGTAGAGCGATATGCATCATATGCTGTTACATCATTTTTCCTAATAAGATCATGTATTTTATCGAACATATCATATCTCTTATTGTACATATACGATTGTAAAGCAAAGGAATAATTATAGAAATCCCACGTTCCATACTTTGCATTTAACGTTCGCTCTGCCGTATAACGCTCCTCTGGGTTTGAAGATAATCCTCCTATAATACTCTTTCTCGGTACAACATTATCCGTTCTCGTTGCCCCTGCAAAAAATTCAGCATTTCCTTCTTCAAACCAAGATAATCTTTCATTTTCATATATTTTCCCTTGTCCCCATAACCCTGGTACTTCATATCTACCTTGTAAATAATGCGTGAACTCGTGTCTGAATAATTCTTCTAAACTATAAATACTTTCTTCTGGCGTACGCTCATAAGTAAAGAACGTACCTGTTCCTTCTATATAAAGACCACCGTTATTCGTTTCATAACCGTACAATTGACGATTAAATTGATATTCTGCTGGGCTATTATAAATAACCATCGTTAATACATCATCAGGATTTCCTTTTTCTAAAGGTTGATCACTTTCAACCGTACGATGGAATTGTGCCTTTACTTCTTTTGCCGCCCAATATAAACGTTTTACTTTTTCTTCTGTCACTTTATCTCCAGCTTTTAAAACAATTGCCCCATCATCAAACGTATACGTTTTTGGCAAATATTTTTTCTTTCCATCTTCTCTTATTTGATCTAAATTCACCACTTTACCATTTGCATCTTTTCCGCCATAATTCGTTGCAATTTGCTCAGCAGCTACGAAATATTGCTCCCCTAAATACGGATACATTTTCATCGCATCTGTTACAACTTGTAACCCTTTCGTTCCTGTACTATGGAACATACCGAGTCTACCTGTATAATAAATGCCATTATTAATAAGCCAACCGTTTTTTGCTGTAATCGTTCCCATTAATGCAAAACGACTTAATTCATTAATATAACTATCTATTTTCTGATACCATACTGTATCTTTCGGTGCTTTCCTCGTATCGTACAAATACGATTGAATGTCGTAATCAACACCTTGCATAATATCGTAAATAGCATTTCCAGCTGAAAGATTATCTACTAATGTAGAAAAATTAGCATTATATTGTTTAAAAATCTTTGCAGCCGATGTTATCGTTTCCACATCGCTCGAAGCGTTTCCTATTAACTTTCCGTATGATGATACCACTCTATTTTGCTCTAATGTACCCAGCTTAAAATTTGAATTGTTAGCCATCGCTTTTAATGCAGGTAAGCATTTATCATGATAACTCCGTTCATTTAATTTACTAAGTTCCGAATTATAAAATCCTAAATAAAACCCTGAACGTACTACCTCTACTAATGTCTCAATCCCTTTTGAATCATCCTTCGTATAGGCTTGTCCTTGCTGCTTCAATTTATCAATAATCGCCTGCATCCTACTATCATTTTGATAGAATGCTAGACTGTCTATATTAAACTGAAATAGCCCCGTAATTTGCTCCCAATCAATTGTTACAAGTAAATCTACTAACTGCTGATTGCTTAATTGATTTAATTCGGCAATTGTATAAGTTTTCGCTACAGCTAATTGCTTACTTTCTTTTTTCACCTCAGGTGGTCTTTGTGATAAATCGGCAAATTGTAACCTTTTCTCAAAAGACTTGCTTTCGAGCACTTTCGATGAATGAGCTAATTCTTGTACTGGTAGTTGTACACCGACTGGCTCCATTTTGAGCACATTTCGATAAGAAACTTGCTCTCCCTTAGTATCTTCTGCCAAACTTACTCCTTGAAAACTCCCTAACATTAAACTAGCAAAACTTACCCCTACTAACATTTTCTTTGAATAGCCTTTCATGCTCTCCCCTACCTTACATTTTTAGTGTCCCGCTCCATTATTTTACTATTTTTACTTTTTGTCCTGTATTGAGAAAAAAATAAGGTAACGTTCACACATGTATCCATTCCATATAAAATTAACGCTTGACTTTCCGTGCATTTTATATCAAAAAAAGATAGATAATAGCAAAATTCCTGCTACATCTATCCTCGTTTTCAACACTATGATTTTAACTTTATAAATGTAACTTCCGGTAATGTTTGCATATGCTGAATAAACTCATTCTTTTCTTCTGACGATATATTTTTCAGTTGCATCCCTACCTTATAAACAGTTTCTGTACCTTGCTGTGAAGCTTCCACCTCATATGAGAGTATTGGGATGCCTTTCACTTGTAGTGTTTCTAATATTTGTTGTACCGCTTCATGTTTATTTACAAACATTTGCACTGTTATATTTTGTGGAAATAAAAATTGCACCTTAAAAATACGACTTACAATTTCTAAACCAATTAAAACGAGAATCGTCGCTCCAATGCCTACTACATACATTCCCGCTCCAATTGCTAATCCTATACCGGCAGTAGCCCATAAACCAGCCGCGGTCGTTAATCCTTTCACCGCCTGCTTTTGAATAATAATTGTGCCTGCACCTAAAAAACCAACTCCACTAACGACTTGTGCCGCAATCCGACTTGGGTCTAGAGACGTATGCTCTTCATACACAATATCTGAAAAGGCATATTTCGAAACAACCATTATTAACGCACTTCCTACCGCTACGAGGAAATGAGTCTTTAATCCAGCTTCTTTCGATCGAATTTCTCTTTCAATACCAATCATTGCTCCTAACAAGCCAGCAACACCGATTCGTATAATAAAATCAAAATCTACACTCACGGGCACTTCCCCCTTTCATTCATTATAGATAGATAAAACAAAAATTATCACAAACATCCATTTATCAACATGAAAGAATACCACTAAAATACACTTAATACTCCGACTGTTTTATGTTAATATTTTAAATATTAACATAAAATAAATAACTCCTAATTTTAAACCTTCACTAATTTTCTAAAAAACCAAAGGTGGATTGCATGAAATTAGGTTGATAAATTTCGGAAAACGCTTTCACTTTGTTTTATAATTTTTTATAAAAACTACATAAATAAAGGAGCTTACTAACAATGAACGTCTCATTACTTACACCTACTACTGATTTACAAGAAGAATACTTAGATTTCTATAACGAATGGAAAGATAGCGGTGAAACAATGATCCCGTGGGTTATCACAAAAAATCCTGCCAACTTCCCAGCTATGGTTCAAGAACTTCTCGATGCGCATAACGGAATAAATATCCCTGAAACTTGGGTACCAGATTCTACATATTGGCTTGTTACAGATGAAAATAAAATTGTGGGAGCTGTTAATATACGTCATAGTTTAACCGAACATTTATTTAACGCTGGCGGTCATATTGGTTATGGCATTCGCCCTTCTGAAAGAAGAAAAGGTTATGCTACAAAGTTATTAAAATTATCGCTAGAAAAAACGAAGGAATTAAACATCGAGAAAGTACTTGTCGTTTGCGACGCAGTGAATACCGCTTCTGAAAAAACGATTTTACATAACGGTGGGCTTCGTAATGATGATTTCACTGAGGAAGATGGGAATGTAGTAAGAAGATATTGGATTGAGATATGAATGATCACAAAGAAGCAAGAAAGTGATTATACACTTTCTTGCTTCTTTTACACTGTTTCTATTTCAAACTGCACTGTAATACCACTTGGATCTACTACCGCAAACCCATTTGTAGTTTCATTTATTTCATGTTGTTTTTCTATTAATCTTTCTTTCACTTCATCTAACGCTTCTTTATGCGGTAGTACAATCGCATATACCTTTAGTCCAGTTGCATGTACTGGTGGGTGTGGATTGTTTACTCCGTTCCACGTATTTGCACCAATATGGTGATGATATCCCCCTGCTGAAATAAATAAGCAATCCTCTTCACGCTGCTGTACTTCAAAACCTACTGTTTCCACATAAAATTCATGTGATTTCTCTACATCAGCTATTCGTAAATGTACATGCCCAACGACAGTATTAGCAGGCAAACCATCAAACTCATAATCAACGAGTGTTGCCAATTCTTTTAAATCAAGTGGTGTACTTCCTCCTGGCCCTTCTCCCCATTGATCGCGCGGTCGGTCTGCATAAATTTCAATACCATTCCCCTCTAAATCTTGCAAATAATAAGCTTCGCTATATGTATGATCACTTGCACTATTAAACCTTGAAATTGGTAAAATTTCATTTGAATATGTATAACGCCCTTCTTGCTCAGCCGGGCTGTCAATTACATTCTTATTACGAAGAACCCCAAATAGCGCAGAAGCAAAAGCTTCACGAGTCGGAACTAAAAAGGCTACATGATATATACCAGTCGTACGCGGTTCTTGCAGTACCCCGTCCTCTATCTTTTCAAGAACAAGTAACGCGTTTTTTCCACCTTTTCCAGATAAATATGCTTTATTCCCCTCTTGCTTAATTACCTCTAATCCTACAACATTCTCATAAAAAGAAATTTGACGCTCTAAATCTTTCACTTTAAATTCAACATGACCAATACGTGTTTTCGGATGAATTTGTACCATGAATAACCTCATCTCCTTATCCCTATATTTTCCCATTACATATAACCGTTACTATGAAGGATACAACTAAAATCATCCTATGTAAATAAGAAAAGTCAGAATTTACATACATTTTTATTTTCATAATAAAATGCCCCCTTTTCTAACTTTCAGAAAAGGGGGCTTTATAACTCTTATCTCATTTTATGTACTTCAGCAACTAGCTTTCCACCCTGAATGCCCATATAAAGCTTCACAGGTGCATCATTCGTATTTTCAAATACTAAATCTAAATATGGATATGCAATTGTAGCATCTCTTCCTTGTGGAACATAACCTACCGTTTTAGAATGTGTAGTTCTCTCCACCATTTTCAGGCCAGCTTGATCTGCTGCATTGTATAAAGTTGAAGATGTTTGACAAACACCACCGCCATATCCATCTACTAATTTACCATCAACTATTTCTTTCCCTAATTGATATCCTTTATCTGGTGTTGTATCACCGATTAAAGAATTAAAAGAGAAACGGTCTCCTTTTGCTAACACAACTCCATTTATGCTCGCTGCTGACAAACGAATATTCTCAATACGGCCACCTGTTGAACCACCTAAGTTCGTTTCATATCTACCAATTACCGTACCATTTCCTTGCGCATCACTTAATGTTGCGACTGGTTTTTTCTCCACAATCGGCAACTGATACGTAGCATCCCACATACCAACGTTTAACAATTTATCTACTAATTCTTTTTCCATTAATTCATAAGAAGGTTTTCCTTCTTGCCAACTTCCATCAGGTGCTATACGTGAAGGAACCATTTTTTTGTCGACGCTTTTTCCAACCTCACCAACAACCTTTGTTACAGACTTTTTAAATTTCGCTTCATCTTCAAAATAGCCTAAACCAGATAAATCTAATTTTTTCACTTCAGTACCAGTTCGACCATCAACTAAACTAATAGTATCCTGCACTTCTGCTTTAGCCTCTACAGTGTGCCCACCAATATCACTTACCAATGCAACATCACTTACTTTTGCACCACAGCCACTCACTACAGCTACACATAACACCCCAACTAATATACCCTTTACTTTACGGAACAATATACTCTCTCCCTTTCCCCAACATCACTATTATGTATTTATTTCATTTTTATGTATGTTTTGTTACAATCATTTTACAATATGTTTATAAAATGTTACAAGTTATTTTTCACTCTATATAAATTACTCTTTTCTTTTATAAATGTCTATACATATTTACATAAAAGTTTGAGTTTGATAGAATTGTAACTTTTATGTAAACTCTCTCTTTTATCCAGTATATACCATCAAGCAAAAGAAATACAAATCAAAAACCCTCAAGCTATTTTTTATAAAGTGAAACTTTAATCAGTGGGGTCTTACTGCCCGTTAATGCGGGATAAAGAGAAATCCCGTCAACATAAATAGGTATTTGCCGTGCCACCGCTCCGCTTTTGCACATACATTATGGTGAATTCAACCTATTTTAAAGAAATGGAGGATGTTATTATGTATCCCTACAATCCATATGATCCATATAATCAATATGCGTACCAACAACCACAGTATGACTTACAAGCACAATACCAATCTAATATAGATCAAGCAGAGCAAACGAATCCATATGACCAAAATAGACAATTCCAACTTCCAATCTCTTTTCCTGGCACTGGAAATCGTCAATTAGAAAGACGCGTAAATGAGCTTGAACAAAGAGTACGTCAACTAGAAAATACAGTTGAGCGCCATACACGTAGACTAAACCGCTTAAACCAACGTTTACGTACAGTAGAAAACAGACTAAACATTCCATTCGCAGCATTAGAAGACGGATTTTAATCGAGAAAATAAAAATTATATAAGGAAGGGGCTCCCCCTTCCTTATATAAATTGACGAAAGTTTTTTCCATCTCTATACTGATAAGAGTTAATGAAATGAAACAAGGTGATAAATATGGATTTTGAAATAAATTATCTTTCCTTTTATGTTGTACAAGTAGAAGGAAAAGGTGAAGCAGTTGATAAACGCTACAAACATTTTCAAACTTTAGACGCTGAAGAATATGAAGATAGCTCCTTAAAAGAATTTTTGAATGGTGAGTTATTAAAAATATCGAAGCGAAAAGTAGAACGTCATGCAAAAACAGAACAAGCCCCAACAAAAATTGGTCGCTTTATTGTAGAGGAGGGGCACGAACTTGATTCAAACCCTCATTACAACCTTTTTAATCGTATTCGCTTTGCAGAAACAAAGGACAACTTTAAAGATATGAGCGAACCTCTCGTTTATACATATCTTGACACAAGCGCTGTACGCGGTGGTGTATTTTTAATTGCTCAGGCAAAACTTCGAAAATACTTTGATGACCCATTCGTATTCGTAATGAAATGCGACTTCGAACCAAAGGTTGCTTCTATTTCTGATGAATCCACACTGATTCGTAACGTTGAAATGGCCATCACAACAAAGAATATGAAATCTATCCAATACCCATACATGCCTGAAGAAGGTATGGTTGAAGTAGGCGAACTAAAAATACACCAAGCATCACATGCCCGCTACTTTGAAGACTTCTTAAAATTCGTCGAATATGAACGCTCTATGCCTGAAATTATGAAAACACAAGTAATGGACATGGTATACGACCAAATTGAAGATGTATTTGAAGAAGGTACGGAAGAACGCGAACAATTCGACCAAGCGATGGAAGTATGGGCTGCTAGTCCGAAGCGGGAAATTATGGAACAATTTTCAACCGAAGAAGTAATGGAAGCTACCGCTCAAATCGTCGAGCACGCTCCTGAAGTGGAATTAAAACTAAAAGCAGATCATATCTCTGTGAAGGCTTTGCTTGCTGATTTCGGGGATCAAATACATATTGCGAAGGTAAATGACCGATACGTATTAATGATTGAGGCTGATACACTTACGTTTGAGAAAGGCTTCTCTCCTATTGAATTCCTGAAGCCGGATGAGTTGCAAGATGTGATTGAGCGGATTGAGAATAAGCAGCAATATTCTTATGATCCGAACGGGATTGAATAAATCCTTCCATATAACTATTTTTACCGAGCGCTTTTAATAAGCGCTCTTTTATTGTGGACATATTTTATAGTTATATAAAAAACCGATTCTACTAAGAATCAGTTTTTCTGCTTTATAACAAAAATATTTATTTTTAATCCAAGATAACACTTGTTGCAGAATCCAGTAAATTCCTTCCTTGTTGTACAAGCGTATTTCCATTAGAGTAGTCACTATGTATGTTGGTAAAATGAAAGCTTCACTTCACTACCTCAAATTTATTATACTCGTAAAAAGATAATTGAAAACGATATTCCGGATGCTCTCTCACCCAATCGTAGGCTTCTTCTAAAATTCCCATTTTGTTTTGTAGGTCATTAAGTTCACTACATTTGTCCTTTTTCTGTTTGCACAGAGGGCAGAATCCATTTACTATGTCGGCACTTGTCGCCCTAATAGTTTTACTTTTTAAGTCAACTACTAAACGAAGAAGAAGAGAATACTCAGCTTTTGTAGTCACCGTCATTTCAGCAACCCCATCCTCATTCCAAAAGACACCGTTTAATTCCATCTGTACGGTGACATCTTTAATATCCAAGTCTATCACTATCACACCTCCCTTGTATAAAACTCATATTTTATTCTTCGATTTTAACCTTTAATACACCACGCTTTAAAGATATATTAAGCTTTTTCCAATTCTTCTTCTTTGCTATGAAAGGAAGTATAATTACTGCTGATAGCGTGGCAAATATTATCCCCAAAACTAAAACTGTTACAATGTTAAAGATTGCTTCCATTTAACTCTACCCTCTTTCATTTCTATGGGCTCTAATTTTATGAATGTATTTAAAAATTCTTACCACCCCTTAATTTTCAAAGCAATTATAATGGCCTAATCACAACAAATCAATTCCTATTTAATATGAATACTTTATTCATCCATCAGTATAATGATGTTAAATTTATGTAGCTAGAAATAGAGGAGAATGTCATTTAACCTCTACATTCTCCTCCATCTCAGCCAAATACCTAATCTGTCGTTCCGCTTTTCTCACTGCCGTACGAAAATGTTTTTTCAGGAGTTCTACTGTATTTTCACTTATATAATATCTTTCCGTTATACTTTCCCACGTGTCACTACTTTCAAATGTACTCCATTCAAAAGGGCGTTCTGTATTTTTCTTTAGTTCTTTAAACACCCATTTCCGCATCTTTTTTTTCGCTTTTTCTGTTAGTTTTCCGTTTTTTACAAGTTCAAGTTCACCATGTCTTTTGTATCGCTTATTAATATCTCTCTCGCTATACACTTTAAGAAGTATATTTGCTGTATTTTCGGCATCTGCTAAAGCACGGTGCTGTTTCCCTTCCCACGTTAAAGCGAGCTGTTCTACCGCAAATTGTAAACTTGGCGTATGTTCAAACAATTCCTCATATGCTTGGAAAACAAATTTTTGCAAATCAATTCTACTTTCTTTTTCTATAATGGGGCATTCAACACCATGTAATGTACAATCATGAGATAGAAAGCGATAATCTTCTTTTCCCCATGAAACAAATATAGAATCTTCTCCGATAAACTGAATAAATTTCTCTATAATTTGAGGGAATTTGTCTACAGCCATTAAATCTTTCTTCGTAATACCGGTTAATTTTGTTGTATGACGAGTTAATCGTGCACTTGGTTTTACTAACTCCGAAAATTCTTCAATTATCTTCATTGTACCTATTTCTATTTTTACAGCTCCGATATCAACTATTTCTGACGGATCTTCTGATTTATACGGTCTGAAATTCCTCTCAATATCAAACACAATGAAATGTGTAGCGTTTTTCAATTTATTTACCTCTTTCTAAATTCCTTTTTCACACAAACACTCTATTTTCAGTATTTATTTATTCATGTACTTTATACAAAAATCCTTCGAATAAATAAATGAAAATTCAGTCTTATTATGATATGTAAGTAGGAGGACATCTATAAAAATGCAAAAAAAAAAAAAAAAGAAGGGCGAGCCCTTCTTTTTTCAAAAATTACTTCTTGTTTACGTTAGTAGCTTGAGGTCCACGGTTACCTTGTTCTACTTCGAAAGTAACTTCTTGACCTTCTTCTAAAGTTTTGAAGCCTTCGCCTTGGATAGCTGAGAAATGAACGAATACGTCTTCTCCGCCTTCAACTTCGATGAAACCGAAACCTTTTTCTGAGTTAAACCATTTTACTTTACCGTTTTGCATGAAAAAAATCCTCCTACAATGTACCTATATGTACATATTCATTTTCAACCACCTTACAATAATAAGCCAGATATTAAAAAACTGCAACCCCTGAGGAGATTTAACATTGCTATCCTCCTCGGAAGTTACAGCTCATTTAAATCTCTATATTATTAAAAGTAAAATGGTTTAAACATACTATATCATATCAATATAATAAAAGTAAAGTTTTTTCTTAAATTATTTTTTGTTCCCACTGCATTGCTTTTAATTCACCTGATCCAGCTACTACATAACCATCTTTTTGATTAACAATGCGCCATCCGTGCCCTTTAACTGAATCACATACTGTAACAATACCTTCGTCAAGAAGTACACGGCACACACTACTAATACCCGCCTTATTTTGTGTTGAAGTTGTATATAAGACATGTTGGTCTACACTTAAGTCTAAATAACTACTTGCTTTCTGCTCACTTTGACATGTATGCCAATATATTTTTTCACTCGCAATACTGTCATCTATTTTACAATAAGAAATATTCCCGCTAACTCCCTTGCACGATCCACTTGCCGCTACTAAATAAGAATTGTGTAAAGTCAACGCAGAGATCATTTGATTCATCGTAATTTTAATCCTCTTTAATTTACGTGTCTTCAAATCAAAGAGCCAAACACCACCATACTTAGCATGTATTTTCGTACCAATAAATAAGTAATGTTTATATAAAAATAATGATCGAATAGACGGTGCCGCACTGCCATACTCAAGAAACGGATGAATAGTCTCCCATGTCGAACCGAAATTATTAGAAAGATACAGCGTTTTTTCTCCATGAGCAACAACAGTTCCTTGTACATTGCTACATACATTCCAACTTGTTGCTTTTGTTGGAAAACGCTGAATTGTCCAGTTCTCTCCACCATTCATACTACGAATAAAAATCCCTTCGTCACCTACACCATAAACTACATTATCTTCGCTATGTAAATCCCTAATTCGTTTTTGAAAACCATTTAAAATTCGTTTCCATTCTCCGTCTTGTTCAACAAATAAGCCATTATATGTAGTAGCTAACAACAGTTTTCCATCTCTTAACTTTGTAATAGCAGTTGCACTTAACATCGTCTCCACGTTGACACTCCCATTCTTAGAACTTCTCAGCAAATGCAATTGCAAAATTACTGCATTTTTCAACATCCTCTTGATCTTCTGGAGCTAATTCAATTTTCAGCCCTTCTTGTACAAGCTCTGCACCTCGTTCTACAAGGCGTTCTTCAAATATCGTTACCGCTTCACAAAACAGTTCATACGCCGTATCACCTGATCCGAATACCGCTACCTTTTTCCCAGCTAAATCTATATTTTCTAAGTCCTCATGAAAATCTTCTGCTTCAAATGGTAATTCACCATCGCCCCACGTATAAGATCCTAAAATGATTCCATCATAAGCTAATAATTCTTCAGCATCCATGCCTTCCATCTCTTGCAATACTACTTCATGATCAAAAGCATCTAAACTAACTTTAATTAAATCAGCAATACTCTCTGTATTTCCTGACATACTTGCATAAGCTATTAAAATTTTTGCCACTTTGGCATCCCCCTCTAACAATAAATGATTCTCATTCTCATTATATTAATAATGAGAATCAATTTCAATTGATTTTTTTCTACTTTTATTTACATTTCACATTACTTATTTCAAATAAAGTGAAACTTTAATGAGTCCTCACCAATCAGGATTTTTCAGACAGCCCACAAATAGAGGAATAAATAAAAAAAGCACAGATGACTATACAATCATCTGTGCTTTTTTATTACTTTTTAAAAATACCAAAAGGCTTCCCTACTGGTAAAACAACTTTTCCGAAGTGTGTGTTTAACACTGCTGCTGCTGAACCATAGAAAGATAATAATGAAATAAGAAGTTCAGAATATGCTGCTAAATTATGCATTGCGTGCGGCATAACACCTAAAGTACTTAATGAAAGACCAATAAATAAGAAATCAATAAGGACGAAGATCATAAATAATACTTTATGTGTTTCCATTGCACCAATCGTCATAAAGATTGTGAAAATCAAATATCCGATAAAGGCTACACCAAGCTGTTTTGAATCTGCAGCTTGTGCTAATTTTTCGCCAAATACTCCAAGTTGAATTAACCAAGTCATTCCAACACCTAACCAAAATAGGCCGTACGCACCAAATGCTGTCGTACCGAATGTATTGTTATGCTTTGCATCGTGAATGCAAGCAAAGATTTGTGCAAATCCTCCTAAAAAGATTGCCCATGGTAATACAAGTGAAACGCCATCTGTTAAGCCTAACTTTTGAGATGATGCTACAAGTGTTACCATCGCTAATCCAAATAGACCAATTCCAGATGGATCCGCTGTTGTCATTTTCACATGATGTGTAGTAGTTTGATTGCTCATATAAACCTCCTGATTATAAACATACTCGAATACAATACTTAAATCAGAAGCCTATGTCAATGGTTTTTTTTGTATGTTGTCAGACGTTATATTTTATAATAATTAAATATATTTCCGACCACTTCATAAGGTTTTATATTCACTTTTTCCAACTCGTTTATCGGTAGCCATAACGGAATATAACTTCCTCTACCTTCCCGCTGAAATTCCTCACCTGTTCCGCTTCCGAACACTCCCCCTGTAATATAGGCGCCATAATAATATTCATTTCCTTTATATTTTAACTTTGCAATAAGGTGCTTCACTTTTATATGTAGCCCTAATTCTTCGTATACCTCTCTTTTCGTTGCCTCTTCAGGCGTTTCACCTTCCTCAATCCCTCCGCCAGGAAAAACATAATATGTTTCCTCTTCTCGAATACGTTTTATAAGAGCGATTTTTCCTTCCTGTACAATGATGGCCGCCCCGCGATTTCTTATCATTTTATTACCTCAATACGAATCGCAACTGTTCCCCACTCTTTTTCTTGTTCTTTCGTATATATTTTGTATGTACTTTCTAACATTTCCTCTAAACTATCATTTTCACAATCCAATAATTTTTTATCAATTTGTTCATACATAGATTTAAAGCTCTCGTATCGCTTTATTTCCGTTACTTTTACCGTCATCATTTCTGTTGTCGTAAGATTCGTAAATACGATTTCATCACCTTTGTTTATTAGTTGACGTTTTTTATCGTATAGGCGTACTTCATATACTTTTTTTCCTGATTGAATTGACTGAAACGGTTTATTATATAAACCCATTTCGTATCGCATACATCCCACTCCCTTTTGTTCATTTCACCTATTAATACAGTTCACATTACTACATCTTGCATATAATATTCCATACGTATCACTTAATTGAGAAAGGAGGCTGAAGAAGCATGTTATATTTAAATCAAAAACCTGAATATAATAAATATGATATTGGTGATTATACTTATAGTAAAGTAGGGCCAACCATTTTTTCTTGGAACGATGAAACAAAATTAAAAATAGGTAAGTTTTGTTCATTAGCAGAAGAAGTGGTTTTCATACTTGGCGGTGAACATCGCGCAGACTGGATAACAACTTATCCATTTAATGCACTTTTTGATGAAGGAGCACATATTACTGGTCACCCTTCTTCAAAAGGTGATATCGTAGTCGGCAATGATGTATGGATTGGTTATCAATCCTGCATTTTATCTGGTGTTACAATTGGTAACGGGGCCATTATCGGCGCCAGAAGCGTTGTTACAAAAGACGTACCCCCGTATGCAATTGTAGCTGGTAATCCTGCAAAATTTGTTCGATATCGTTTCCCGCAAGAAACGATTGACAAACTAGAGAATCTCGCATGGTGGGACTGGGACATTTCTGTTATAAAAGGAGCCATTCCATTACTACTCTCCGACAAAATCGAAGAATTTTTCACCTCGCCCGAAAATGAATCTATATGATTAAAACAGAAAGAGCATCCTGAAAAATAATTGGATGCTCTTTCTGTTTTTATTTTTTATGTCCATGCAAATGATTACACGGAGAACATTGAAATGGAATCTTATCTAAGCAATTAAAGTTTGTTTCGCAAATGTGTTCAATCGTTGGAACAAATGGAATGACAACTATGTTACTTTCTACTATTTGTGTAACAGGTGGCAATACTGTGCCTACTTGATGTTCAAAACGAATACTCGCTTGATTTATATAATTTCCTGAACCATTTGGCGCGCTCTGTACTGCTACTTGGAACGAAACTGTCCTTGCTTCACCAGGATTTAAACTTCCGATAAGAAACCCTACTGCCGGGCTTACATTCGGCACTGGCGTATTATCAACCGTTACACTTCCAGGAACAAATCGAACACTACTATCTAACATATCTTGAAAACGAATATTTTGCATTACAGTATCACCCGTATTTGTGATGACTGTCGTAAACGTAATGACATCTCCAATTGTTGCTACCTGTAAATCTGCCGTTTTTACGACTGTCGTTGAGACATTTTGAGGAATAAACGGGATAACAACTGTATTACTATCACCTTCAACTACTACTGGCGGCTCATTCGGATTTACAGTTGCAAGCCCATTCGCTGTAGCAGTATTTGTAACTAAATTATTTACTTGCCCTCCTATTATTACAACTTGGAAATTAATAATTGCTGCATCATTTGGCTGAAAATCACCTAACGGAATACCAGTATTCGGATTAGCAAATGGAAGAGGTACATCATTTACCGTTACCGTACCATTTATAAATAGCGTATTCGGATCAATGATATCTGTTAACACAATATTGGTCACAGGAACTGTACTATCATTTATAACAGCGATTCCGTAAGTGACAACATCCCCTATCATTGCTACTTCAAAGTTTGCTCCTTTTGCAACAAATAAGATTGCAGTATTTACCGTCACTATAACTGTATTGCTTGTATCCATCACTGTAACTGGCGGCTCCCCTGGTACTAAAATATATTCTGCTAACGCCCCAGCAACGTTCACTACTGTACCACCATCCGGAAAACTTGTAATCGTAGCTTCATATGTTACAAGTGACGTCTCACCAACTGGTATATCAGGTATCGTAAATCCAATCTGCGGATTTAACCCCGGTTGCGGAACCCCATTTATCGTTACACTATTTGGAACGAAATCAGCTTCCTGAGATAGCACATCGATAAATTGAACATTCATTGCATCAGCAGTACCAGTATTTAATATACGAACAGTATACGTTACCGTTTCTCCTACACCAACAACTGAATGGTCTACTTCTTTTAGCATATCTAAGCTGCCTCTATTTACCGGCGTAACCGTCGTATTACTTGAATTGGTAATTGTAGACGGAGGTTCTCCTGGAATCAATTCGAAATCACCCGTTACTCTTGCTGTATTCATAATGCTACTAGAAGGCGGAACTGCGATTACATTTACTTCAAATGTAATTAATACACTATCCCCTACTGCAAGATCAGGCAATGCAAAGCCTACAAATGGATCTAAACCTACTTGCGGAATCCCATTTATTTGTACACTTCCAGGAACGAATTCTAAACTAGGTGATGGAACATCGATAAACTGAACATTCGTTGCTGTTACCGTTCCCGTATTTGTCACTTGCACACTATACGTTAACGTATCTCCTAATCGTGTCGCTTCTTTATTTACAGATTTTATAACGCTGAATCGTCCTCTATTCACTCTAGTTATCGTCGTATTACTCGGCTCTGTTACTACAACTGGTGGTTCTCCTGGCACTAAAGTAAAGCTTCCTGTTATATTTGCAACGTTCGTAATTGTTCCTGATGACGGGATGTTTGTAACTGTCGCTTGAAACGTCACTATAACTGTTTCACCTACCGGTATATCACCAACTCCAAATCCAGTAATTGGATTTAAGTTTGGTTGCGAGGCTCCATTTATCGTTACACTATTTGGTACAAATGACGCTCCTGCTGAAATGGTATCAACAAACTGAACAGCATTAGCTGTTACTGTTCCTGTATTCGTTATTTGAACCGTATACGTTAATATATCTCCAACGAGAGTAGCAACCCTATTTACTTGTTTAATAACATTAAATTGCCCTCTATTTACAGTTGTAAGTGTTGTATTGCTCGGCTCTGTTACTATAACTGGTGGTTCTCCTGGTACTAATACAAAACTTCCAGTTACATTTGCCGTATTGGCAATTGTTCCGTTTGATGGCGCACTAACAACGGTTACTTGGAAGATGACTTCTACACTTTCACCTGGATTTATATCTGGAAGCGGGAATCCATTATTCGGATTGAATCCAGGTTGTAACACACCATCTATCGTTACACTGTTCGGCACGAATGCTATAGAGGAAGGTAATACATCACTATATTGAACATTCGTTGCTGGCACTGTTCCTGTATTTTGAACTACTGTTGTATATGTGATTGTATCGCCTACTGCGACAACCGGCTGACTCACTGATTTTAAAACATTCAAACCAGGCTCATTGATTTCTGTTAATGTCGTATTACTTGTCGTTGTTTCCGTAATAGGCGGTTCTGTTTCACTTACAGCAAATGTAGCTGTAACGTCTACAAAATTAACAATCGTTCCACCTTCTGGTATGCTTGTAACCACTTCCTGATATGTGACAAGTACAAAATCATCGACAGGTATATCTGGAACTGTAAAACCAATGAAAGGATCTAATCCTGGTGCTGGTACCCCGTTTATGCTCACACTTCCTGGTACAAATGCTACACCCGCGGAAGTAGTATCGATAAATTGAACATTCGTCGCTGGCACTGTTCCGAAATTAAAAATCAATACATCATACGTTAATATTTCTCCCACCGTCGCTACTTCTTTATCTACTAGTTTCAATGGAAAAATAAAAGCTATATTAATTGTCGTAACGACTAAATTTGTTAATATCGTTTCCGTAATCGGTGGTTCCTGCGGATTTGGTTGTGAAGTAAATGTAACATCTGCATCATTTAATATGACTTCATTATCTGGAATTTCTGTAATCGTCACTTGGAATGTGATCTCAATACTTCCACCAGCGATTAATAATGGAGTAACTGTAAATCCTATTTCTGGATTTAAACCAAGTTGCTGCACTCCACCTATCGTTACACTATTGTCAACAAACGTCGTTCCTTCTGGTATGACATCTTGGAAGAACACATCTGTAACAGGGATAATTCCTACGTTTGAAATGAGCACAGTATACGTTAATACATCCCCAACGGCCCCAGTTGCAACATCAACTGTTTTTGTTGCAGTTACTTCACCAGGAGGAGGTAACGGTATTGTAACTACCGTTGTATTACTTGAATTCGTTGTTGTTACAGGTGGCTGTAAAGGATTTAATAAGAAAGTGGCTGTAGCAGATGCTGTATTTAATACTGCTCCACGTGTAGACGGTGCAACTACCGTAACTTGGAACGTTACTGTCAATGATGTTCCAGCTGCAATATTAGGAAGCGGGAAACCAACATTCGGGTCAAATCCAGGTTGTGGCGTTCCATTTATCGTTACACTATTTGCTACAAAAGTTGTTTCTAAAGCAATTGGATCAAGGAAAGAGACATTCGTTGCTGTTACTGTACCGTTATTTCGAATGACAACAGAATACGTGTAAGTTTCTCCAAGTGCTGCTTGTTGTACAGATGAAGATTTTTGTATATTTAACTGTGCTGTGTTTACTTGCGTCACTACAAAATTACTATTTGTAACAGTCGTTATTGGAGGGTTTGCTGGGTTTATAAGAAAACTTGCAGTAACGTTCGATTGGTTTCTTATATTTCCACCGCTCGGAACACTCGTCACTGTAACTTGAAACGTAATCGTAGCCGTTTGCCCGACCGGAATATTTGGTACCGGGAAACCTAGCATAGGATCCGCGCCTTGCTGTACGACTCCATTTATCGTCACACTATTTGCTACAAAGGCAGTACCAGACGGAATTGGATCTTGAAAAACAATATTCGTTGCAGGAACAGTTCCTGTATTTTGAATAAGAATCGTATACGTTAACGTATCTCCTACACCGGCTTGTAGTGTATTTACACTCTTCATTACATTAAGTGATCCTACATTCACTCGCGTCACAACAATATTACTAATCGTTACAATTGTAATTGGTGGCTGGAGAGGACTTACTTGGAAATCAGCAGTGACATTCGCATTATTCGGAAGAACTCTATTTGGTGGTACACTCGTGATTGTCACTTGAAAAGTGACCGTCACCATTCCTCCTACTGGAATATTAGCAAGTGGAAATCCAGTTGTCGGGTTTAAACCTGGTTGAGGTGTCCCGTTTATTGTTACACTATTCGCTACAAAAGTGGTTCCAACTGGAATCGGATCAAGGAATGATACATTTGTCGCTGTCACCGTTCCACTATTTTGTATACGAACTGTATACGTTAACGTATCTCCTACACCGGCTTCAGTAGCACTTACACTTTTCATTACATTTAACCCTGAAGAATTCACGATCGTCATAACAGTATTACTTGGTACTGTTACAGTAATCGGCGGCTCTGTTGGATTTACAAGGAAATCTCCAGTTACATTCGCATTATTTACAACATTATTTCCTTGGGGAATTTCATCAATTAATACTTCAAATGTAACAATAACACTGGCGCCAGTAGGCAAATTATTTAATAGGAATCCAAGTTCTGGATCTGCCCCTTCTTGTAAAACACCATTCACAACTACACTATTTTCAATAAATAATGTCCCTTGGGGAATTGAATCTTGGAAAAATACATTCGTAGCTGGTACACTACCTGCATTTATGACTTCTATTGTATATACTAAAATATCCCCTACTGTTGCAACATCCGTATTGACTGCTTTCACAACTTCAAAGTTTCCTGATTGTACTGTCGTATTCACAACATTACTCGGTACATTGATTGTTACTGGTGGTTCATTCGGATTCACTTGAAAGCTTGCTGTTACATTTGCTTGATTTAAAATATCTTCATTTTCTGGATTCTGTACAATTACTACGTCAAATGTGACTACAACCGTTTGAGCCGCAGGAATATTCGGAAGAGAGAATCCTGTATTCGGATTTAGTCCACTTTGCTGTACTCCATTAATTGTTACAGAATTTGCAACAAATGAAACAGCAGAAGAAATAGGGTCTTGGAAAAATACATTTGTTAACGGAACATTCCCTGTATTTTGGACGGCAATTGTGTACGTTAAAGTATCCCCTACCGCCGCTTGCGTTGTATTTACTTCTTTTATTACATTTAAACCGCCTGTATTAACTTGTGTCACAACTGTATTCGTTTGTCTATTAATTGTTATCGGTGGCTGATTCGGAATAACGACGAAATTAGCAGATACATTTCCGCGATTCGCAATCGTACCTCCCGATGGTGTAGATGTTACTCGTACTTGAAATGTAACAGTCCTACTTCCGCCAGGAGATATATTAGCTACTGTAAACCCAGTCGCTGGATTTACCCCAGGTTGTGAAACCCCATCCACAGTCACACTATTTGCGATAAATGTCGTTCCAATTGGGATCGGATCTTGAAAAATAACGTTCGTTGCAAGTACATTTCCTGTATTTTGAATTGTTACCGTGTACGTAAGAACGTCGTTAACCGTTGCAAAAGCTTTATCCACTGTTTTTCTCGTTGTTATATCAGCTATATTAATTGTCGTAACTACAGTATTACTTGTCGCTTGCCCTGAAACTGGTTGTTGACCAGGCACTGGAGTAAAGTTAAATGTTACACTCGCACGGTTTGGAATTGGATTGACAAGAGGGTTCGATGTTACTCGAACTTGAAAGCGCACTACAGTCGTTTGCGATGCATTAATACTTCCAAGATTAATACTACTTGCTGGATTCGCTCCTGGACGCGCTACTCCATTTACCGTAACGCTATTTGCGACAAATGTTGTTCCAGCAGGGATACTATCAACAAAAATAACATTGTTCGCAGTGACGTTTCCATTATTTGTGACATTAACTGTGTACGTTAATACATCATTAAGTGTTGCCGTCTGTAAATCTACAGATTTTTGCATACTAATAGTTGCTTGGTTCACTGTCGTTTGTACTGTGTTTGAAGAAGACGTACTTGTAATAGGAGGACTACCAACGAAGGGACGGAATTGATATGACACCATTGCACGATTTAAAATAGGATTGGGATTCGGGAATGATGTTATTCGAACTTGAAATGTAACAATTCTTTGCGTGTTATTTGGGATTGTACCTAAACTAATTCCATTAGCAGGGTTTGCATTCGGCTGTGTTACTCCCCCTACCGTAACACTACCTGCAACAAACGTCGTTCCGTTCGGAATACTATCACGTAATACAACGTTTTCTGCACTTCCTGTTCCTGTATTTGGGACCGTAATTGTATAAGTGAGAGTATCCCCTACCCCCGCGACTGTTCTATTAACTGATTTAACAGGATTAATAATTGGACCTGTTGCATCAATTTGAACACCAAAACCAGCTGCTGCGTATCCATCTCCATTTGTAACAAATCGAACCGTTGCTGATGTTTGACTGTTTACTAAAGATGAGGAGGCATCTACATTCGTAATATCCCACCCTTGTCTTCGGACGGCCAAAGCTACCCCTAACGGCTGATTCAAATCTCCAAACGTGCCGCTCGTATCTAAATTTCCACTATCATTACAAATTTGTGACTGAAAGAAATTATTCGCAGGATTTCTCGGTCCGAATAATGCAACTGTAGCATTTGCATTCGGTCCAAAGCGAAGTTGATCTCCAACAATGTTAGAATCGCCTTCTTGAGCAGTTACGAGCACTCTTCCTGTAACAGCTCCTGTTGCCGGCGTAGCAAATCCTGAAATAGTAGCATCAACTGGTGGTGATGAAGCATCAATAATTTCTTGGCCTGCATATACTGACAAATTTCGAAGTGGTAAACTTGCATTTTGATACACAACCTCAAGCGTCCATCCAGCTGAACGACTGATTGTCGGGTCAGCTGAAGTTCTTGCAGCTGGCACGGCACCTGTTGTATATGTGCCTGCTCCACCTGCACTAACAAGATTCGTTACATTGGCAGAGCGAGCATAATAAAACTGGTTTCCTACTGAACCTTGCTGCGCGGTAGCAGGATCTGGCGTAACAGAAAACGTCCCTGCTGGCGTTGTAAATGTAATGTTATCATTTAAAAATGGTAAAACATCTTCCGTATCAGTCCGGAAAGTACCAGCCCAAACTAATTCTGCATATAACACACTGCTCCCCGCTGGAAGATTTAAAATTGCACTTGAAGAATTCAATTGCCACTCATCTGTTGTCCCTGCTGGGAATCCTGGTACTTGCAACGCTGTATTTACTGTCGTAAACACAGCAAGTGTACCAAAAATATTACCTGGTGCAGGTGATGTAGGGCTAAGTCCCAGCGTATTCCCAGTAAACGTGACGGCACCAGGTACTGTTGTCGTAAACCTATTTATAAAAGGCACACAATCATCTCATTTCAATTATAGTAAAAAGTGCTCTATACTATAAAATGTAGACAAACTATACAATGTACGTTGTCCAACAAAATTCCGCACATATGAGAGGGGTTTATAAAACTATGCGCTACGTTATCATAACAGGAACTTCACAAGGTTTAGGTGAGGCAATCGCTACGCAATTATTAGAAAAAAATACAACTGTCATCTCTATTTCTAGAAGAGAAAATAAAGAGCTTACAAAACTTGCAGAGCAATATAACAGCAATTGCATTTTTCATTCCCTAGATCTTCAAGATGTACATAACTTAGAAATTAACTTTAAAGAGATCATTTCATCTATTAAAAAAGACAATGTATCCTCTATTCATTTAATTAATAATGCGGGTACAGTTGCACCTATGAAGCCAATTGAAAAAGCTGAAAGCGAACAATTCATTACGAACGTTCACATTAATTTACTTGCACCTATGATTCTTACATCTATATTTATGAAACATACGAAAGACTGGAAAGTAGATAAACGCGTTATTAACATTTCATCTGGTGCAGGAAAAAACCCTTACTTTGGCTGGGGCGCTTATTGTACAACGAAAGCTGGTGTAAATATGTTTACACAGTGCGTAGCAACTGAAGAAGTAGAAAAAGAATATCCAGTAAAAATCGTCGCTTTTGCACCTGGTGTTGTTGATACAAATATGCAATCACAAATTCGTGAAACAAATAAAGAAGATTTCATAAATTTGGATCGCTTCATTGCATTAAAAGAAGAAGGAAAACTATTATCACCTGAATATGTTGCGAAAGCTATTCGTAACTTACTAGAAACTGAGGACTTCCCTCAAGGCGAGATTATTAGAATTGATGAATAACAAAAAGGTGTGCTAAAATTGCACACCTTTTTGTTTTACTTCTCTAAAAATATAAGCACAGACTCCGCAATTTGCTCATAACCGATTTCTTGATAAATTTTATTCGATATCGGATTCGCTAAATCAGTATATAACGTAGTCGTCTTGTACCCTTCATCTAACATACGTTGACTAAGTGCCGCTACACAATTAGATGCGTATCCCTTTTTCCTTGCTTCTTTCGGCGTGTATACGAAATTAACTGTTATATTATTTTTCGTTGGTCTCGTTTTTGCAGCTACAGAAACAAGTTTCCTATCTACTTCCAAACCAAACAGTCGATTTGTAGTTATTAATGTATGCGCAGTTTGTTTTGCTTCTTCTTTCGTAGTAGGAAGCTTTACGTCTTCACAAAATTGATATATCCACTGTTCTATTAATGGTAATTCATCATTATTTACCGCCCGGAAAAGTCCGTTCGCATTACACTTCTTCTTTACTCTGTTCAGCTCATACACACCTTGCTCCATTGCAACATTCATTTTCTTATTTTCTAATACCGCAATCTCTTCCGCTAATTTCTGTACAATTTTCTTATTACCGATCAATCCAGGAATATCCGGATATACTTTCGTTAACTCTTTTGCAAGTTCCTCAATAGCTACTCCCGAAATTTCAGAAGTTGCAACAATGATTTGTTTCTTCTCTTCTGTTTGCAGAAATACAACCGCAATGTCTTCTCCTTGTTTCGCTATCCCCATAAATATCGGTTCTTGAACCATTTGTAATACACCTAATATGAGATTGTTTTCCTGCTCATTCTTTTCTAGAAATGGTGTAACATCTTCTTTAAAATGAAAAATCTCTTCATATACATGTAATTGAATCATCGACAATCTCTTCTCTCTATTTATATTTTAATTAAGTATTGGCGATTAATTCATTAAATCCCTCTTTTACGATTCAATAATATTCAAAGCTAATGTATTCAAGGCATTTTCAGCTTGTAAAATTCTCTGTTTTTCCTTTTCAAATACATCTTCTTCTTTTCGAAAGGACTCTTTTCGATTTTTAATCATACGCTTCATTTCTTTTTTACTCGGTCCACCGTATACATTTCTTTTTTGAATAAAAGCTTCTGGCGATATAATTTCTTTCCACTCTTTTTCTAATAAATTTATTTTAAAATGTTCTTGCAAATACATATTTACATCTTTGAAGTGTAATTCATGTAGTTCTTTTTTCTGCTCCAATGACATATTTGCAATAGCACTTGCTGCATGATGAGCATGCCGAAATGGAATTTCATAATTTTTCGTTAAAACATCAGCGAAATCCGTTATCGTTATTGCATGTTTATAGGAACGACTTTTTAACGTTTCTTCTTCTACTTTCATCGTTAGGATCACTGCATTCATCATACAAAAAACACGAATCGCCTTTTCAATCCCTTTATATAAATATGGCTGCAAGTCATCTTCCGTATCGACAATATCACCAAATGGTGTATTATGAATCATTTGAAATACTGTAAATGCTTCTCCTAAAGCACTACTCGTAATTGCACGAGCGTGTTCAATTGAAACCGGATTTCGTTTTTGCGGCATAATACTACTAATTTGTACATATGGCTTTGCAACAGTAATACCGTCATATTCTTTCGTTGCTAACAACAAAAAGTCATGAATCCATCTACTCGTATTCGTCATCATTACCATAAGTAGCGAGCTAACTTCTAATAAATAATCCGCTCCGGCAACAGCATCATATGAGTTCTCAATTACAGTTGTAAATCCAAGTAGATGAGCAACTCGTTCTCGTTTAATCGGGAAACTTGTTGTAGAGAGTGCAGCCGCCCCCATTGGAGACTGATTTAAAAGCTGGTACGTTTTTTTCATTCGTTCTAAATCTCTTTGCATCGTATCATAAATTGCTAAAGTATAATGACCAAATGTTGTTGGCTGTGCCGGTTGTGTATGTGTATAAGCTGGCATGATCGTTTCCTTATGATCATCAGCAAGTTGCAGTACACTTTCTTGCAATAGCAAATGATGTTCCATTAATCGTAATATATACCGCCTTAGACTCATGCGATACATCGTTACACCCATATCATTTCTACTTCTACCAATATGCATATTACTTACAAAATCGCATTTCGCTTCTTGAGAAATTAAATGTTCGATTAAAAAAAAGAGGTCTTCATGCTGCTCTGTATATACCAATTTATCTTTTGGTATTCGCTCTACTTTTCTAAGTGCGTTTAATATAACTTTAGCTTCTTCTATTTTTATTAAACTTTCTTCAGTCAGCATCGTAATATGTGCTTTATGCACTTGAAACATATCTTTCAATAAGTAATTTCGTTGAAAATCAAATACATGTTGTAATACACAATCCACATATGTTTTTCCAGGGAAATCAGCGCCTTCACTCTTTATAAACTCTTCCTTACTCTGTTTCATCACCTTTTCCCCTCTCACCTAAGTATTACTACCCATCATACCCATTGATAGAAAAAAAGTGCCTGTACATAAAAATAAACTCGGTGCTCTCTGCACCGAGTTTATTTAATAAAAGTCGCATCATACTTATCACTTTGCAACACTTGGAAATGTAAGTTTGCTAAATGTTTCCGTATTTCTGCACTATCGTCTTCATTTAAATTGTTCGCCAAAAACACAATTTCTGTACAGTTTCCACGTTTATCCATAGCGTAAACCGCTTTTGTAACCGTCCATGGTGTGTAACCATTCTTTTGTCCAGCATGTCTAAATGTTTTACGGTATTTCTTAGCACTCATGTCTGTTTCAACGATATTTGCCCACACTTTTTCTTCAGCTTCTGTCAAGCCACCTTTATGGTTTGCCTTTTGAAGTAATACCATATAATCATTTGCAGAAGCTGCTGGTAATCTATCTGACCAAATTTTGTCGTAACGTTCCTCTAAATAAAGCGGAATTTCCTTCTGTAATAATGGTCCCTTCTTCTTTAAGCGTTCATGAATAATCATCGAATATTCACGATATTGCTCTTGAGACATTTCTTTTAACTTTTTCTCTATTTTATATTTTGGAACATGTAATTCTTTATGCAAATATCCCGGGATATACAAAGATGAAACGATTGGAAATAGTGGTTGATGTGCAGGAAGTGATAAACTTTGTAAATTTCGATTGATGTTGTCTAATCCTAACAATTCCATTAAGTATTCAGCATTTGCATTCGAACTAAACTTAACCATTCCTTTTGCCACTTCTTCTAAAGAAACCGCTCCTTCAGTTATCTTGCCCGTCTTCTCCAAATACTTTTGCCATCTATCTTGTGCACCACCATCTGTATTCGGCACATAATAGCGATTCACATCGTTAATCGACACAAAACTAGACGAATCAATTTTCCCTTCAGTAACTTGTTTCGTATATTCAAGCGCCACAATTAATTTCATCGTACTAGCAACTGGCAATACAACATTTGGGTTTACAGAATAAACAACTTTATCATTTCTCTTTACTAGAAGCGCACTATTTTTTTCATCTTTATGTTCTTCAATAAAAGATGCAATATACTGTGCATCATCATTATTTGAACTCCACACTTTTTTCACTAAAAAGTTACCCGATATTAGCAAAACAAAAATACCCACAATTACTGCGCATACTATAGTTTTTTTCAAGTAAAATTCCTCTCCTATTGTGTAACTCTTCTCTATTTATGATTAAAAAACAAAATAATGGAGATGGTCATTTAAATAACCATCTCCATTATTTTAACTTGTATGCTCCTATTATGTCTACGTCATAAATTTCACAAAATCCTCAAGAAACTTTTTATAATGTAACGACCAACCAATTCGCACCCAATTTTTTAATGCTTTTGCATCAGGTTGAGGCCGAAAATCAGCAATACTCTCTCCTTTTGCAATTCCAGCTGTATCTACATCGACACGACGATATACATAGTCTAAAAGGGATGGATTTGCCGCAACCATCATTGTAACGACGTCATGTACTGGGCTTCCTTTTATTTTCGGATTTAACTTTCTATAAGCTTTATAATAATACGTAAATATCGGCTCGATTAACTTATTAAAACTCGTTTTAGAGTGTTTCGTAATATATTTTACCATTTCCGGCGTAATAATTGCTTCAGATGTAACGTTAAGTGGTACTAATGTCACATTTTTAGCATTTTGCATAACTAATTGCGACGCAATCGGATCACCATGAAAATTCGCCTCTGCGACTGGTGTTACATTGCCAGGCATTAAGAAAGCACCGCCCATTATATAATATTCTTTCACATACTTCATCATCGGCTTTTCTAAAATAAATGCCGTCGCTAGTGTTGTTGATCTACCAGCATCGACTATTATTAATTCCCCTTTATATTTTTCAAGAAGATCAAAAAATGCACAAAAAGGCTTTATATTTGGCGAAAAAGTTTTTGGAGGTTTAATTGGCCCTAAACCGTCTGCCCCATGAATTTCTGGATAATACGTTGTAACATCTCCGGATAAAGGAATTTTCGCACCATTAATAACAGGTATATCTTCCCGTCCTGCCATTTGCAATAAATATGCGGCATTACTTGTCGCCTTTTCTTGTGTTACATTTCCATATCCCGTTACTACCCCAACAATATCAATATCAGGATGCAACAATCCATACATAATTGCTAAAGAGTCATCAATGCCTGGGTCTCCTAAAAATAACACTTTTTTCATCGACCTCAACTCCATCCCCTCAGTTGTTATTAATTTATGAATAAACGTGGATATACAGAATAAAAAAGAACAAATTCATACGAAAAAACGCAGTCTTATAAGGACTACGTTCTTCAGCTAACCTATACTGTTTTTTTTACAGCACTCATACTTCCAATAACATAAGCGATAAACGCAAAACAAATTGGGAAGACAACTGTATGTATACCGAACGGATTTGGATAGAAAAGATGAATACACATATATGAACCTACTCCAACGAAAATGGAAGCAAGCGCTCCCGTAGCATTTCCTTTTCTCCAATATAACCCTAATACGATTGGCCAAATGAATGCTGCTTCTAATCCACCGAAAGAAAATAAATTTAGCCATATTAAAAAATCTGGTGGTTTAATCGCCGCTACATAAACGAGTAGCCCTACAATACCAGTAATCCACAAACTTCCTTTTTTTATCGTACTGTCTGCTGCATCTTTATTTATGTAATTTACGTATATATCTTTAATAATTGACGAGCTTACAAGTAATAATAAAGAGTTTACTGTAGACATAATCGCCGCCATTGGTGCAGCTAAGAAAACTCCAGCTAACCAAGGTGGCAACACTTCCATCGCGAGTAGCGGCATTACTTTATCTGGTACCGTTATACCTGGAAGTACTACTCTTGCAAATACACCTGTTAAATGCATACCAATCATAATTGTACCAACGACAACTGTTCCAATTATTAAAGCTTGGTGCATAGCTTTTGAATTTTTATAAGACATGGCACGCACGCTAATTTGCGGTAAACCTACAACGCCAATTCCAATTAAAATCCAAAATGATGTAACATATGATTTCGTTAAACTGCCATCTGCTCCGAATGGTGTAATTAAATTTGGATTAATTTGAACAAGTTCCTGCATAATCTTTTCAATTCCACCACCAGCAATGACAGTAGCAATTAAAATGATTGTCGTTCCAACTAACATAATGATTCCTAATAATGTATCTGATAGCGCGACTGCACGAAATCCACCAATTAATACGTACACAAGTACAGAAAAAGTAAATAAAAATAGTGCTGTTGTATACGATAGACCCGTTAGTGACTCGATTAATCGTCCACCGCCGACCCACTGGGCTACTGTCGCTGAAAATAAAAAGATAATAATACATAACGCAGAGAGTATAACAACTGCTTTATTATTGTATCTCCCTTTTAAATAATCGATAAGAGTAATTGCTTCCATCTTCCTAGCAATAATTGCAAACTTTTTACCGATAACCGTTAAAACGATATATCCTGTTACAACTTGAATCGCAGATAATAGTACCCATCCAAGCCCCATATTGTAAGCAATACCGGGACCACCAATAAAGCTACTTGCACTACCGTACGTAGCAATCATTGTCATCGCTAATAATAAACCGCCTAACTCACGCCCACCAAGAAAATATTCTTGTAAAAATTTATTATGTGCTGTTGCTTGCACGCGTCTTGAAGCATATACACCAATTAAAAATACAACGATAAACGAAATTATCATTGGAATGATTACATACCAATTCATCTATTATTCCTCACTTTTTTCTTCCTCATCGAGTGAAATATCTTGAAATACAAAACGAACAACTAAACTAAGTAAAATAACCATAACGATAAATCCAACGATACAGCTATAAAAAAACCATGCGGGAAAACCTAATACATATGTATATTCACTTGGATCTTTACTACCAAGCCCATAAGCAAATCCGTACCATATTATAAAATTAATAATAGCAAGTCCAAGACCAATTAACGCTTCTCTATGGGCTATTCGAAAGCGTGGATCATCATGATAATCTTTCATTTTTCCCCCTCCTCTCACGATGTATTATTGTACCATTGTTCTTCTAGTTTTTCCTACTAGAAAGCAAAAACAAGCAGGATTTTTTATAATCATATAGAAGCTTCTCTTACATTACATATTTTTTACAATTGTAACACAAATGAAATTTGAATTTTCAGTATTTATTAATTATGATTTTAATTAGAGGCTTTCCATCTAGTTTCCACATCCTTGATTTCGGAATAAGCGCCGTCTCGTACTGCGTTTACATTATATTTTCAAGGGGGTTATACAATGAGTCAACTAGCTGTAAATCTTCATGAAAAGGTAGAAAAGTTTCTTCAAGGTACAAAAAAGTTATATGTGAATGGATCTTTCGTTGAAAGCGCTTCCAGCAAAACGTTTAAAACACCTAACCCAGCAACTGGTGAAACACTTGCCGTCGTTTCTGAAGCTGGTCGCGAAGATATTCATAAAGCTGTAGTCGCAGCTCGTATGGCTTTTGACGAAGGTCCTTGGTCTCGTATGAGCACTGCTGAGCGAAGCCGTCTCATGTACAAGTTAGCTGATCTAATGGAAGAACATAAAGAAGAGCTTGCACAGCTCGAAACATTAGATAACGGAAAACCAATCCGTGAAACAATGGCAGCAGACATACCACTTGCAATTGAGCATATGCGCTATTACGCTGGATGGGCTACGAAAATCGTTGGTCAAACAATTCCTGTTTCCGGTGATTACTTTAACTATACACGCCATGAAGCTGTTGGTGTCGTTGGTCAAATTATCCCTTGGAACTTCCCGCTTCTTATGGCAATGTGGAAAATGGGAGCAGCGCTTGCTACAGGATGTACAATCGTTTTAAAACCTGCAGAACAAACTCCACTATCTGCTCTATACTTAGCTGAATTAATTGAAGAAGCTGGATTCCCGAAAGGTGTTATTAATATCGTACCTGGATTCGGTGAATCAGCTGGACAAGCTCTCGTTAATCATCCACTCGTTGATAAAATTGCATTTACCGGTTCTACTCCTGTCGGTAAACAAATTATGCGACAAGCATCCGAATCATTAAAACGCGTTACACTTGAATTAGGCGGCAAATCACCAAATATCATCTTGCCAGATGCTGATTTATCTCGCGCGATTCCTGGTGCACTTTCTGGTGTTATGTTTAACCAAGGACAAGTATGCTCTGCTGGGTCACGCTTATTTGTTCCGAAGAAAATGTATGATAATGTCATGGCTGATCTCGTCCTCTATTCTAAAAAACTAAATCAAGGTGTCGGTCTTAACCCTGAAACAACAATTGGTCCTCTCGTTTCTGAAGAACAACAAAAACGTGTAATGGGCTACATTGAAAAAGGGATTGAAGAAGGAGCTGAAGTACTATGCGGAGGAAGTAATCCATTCGATCAAGGCTACTTCGTTTCTCCTACAGTATTCGCTGACGTAAATGATGAAATGACGATCGCAAAAGAAGAAATTTTCGGTCCAGTTATTTCTGCAATACCGTTTAACGATATTGATGAAGTAATTGAACGTGCAAATAAATCACAATTCGGCTTAGCGGCTGGTGTGTGGACAGAAAATGTTAAAACAGCACACTATGTTGCAAGTAAAGTACGTGCAGGTACAGTATGGGTAAACTGTTATAACGTCTTTGATGCAGCATCTCCATTTGGAGGATTTAAACAATCTGGTCTTGGCCGTGAAATGGGATCTTACGCATTAAATAACTATACAGAAGTAAAGAGCGTTTGGCTTAACTTAAATTAATGAGAAAGAACCTGACCTACCTAGTCAGGTTCTTTTCATTATGTATTCCTTTAAACTTGCAGTCCTCCGCTCACATTTAATACTTCACCTGTAATATAAGATGCGTATTCTGATGCTAAAAAAGCTGCTGCGTTCGCAATATCTTCTGGCGTTCCAATTCTACCAACTGGAATAGCACCAACCATCTTTTCTTTCACTTTATCTGGTATCGTTTTTGTCATATCTGTATCCATAAAACCCGGACAAATCGCATTACAAGTAATACCGAAGCTTCCAACTTCTTTCGCTGCTGTTTTCGTTAAACCGACAACTCCTGCCTTTGTAGCCGCATAATTTGCTTGACCTATGTTTCCTTCTCTACTAATTGAAGATATATTAATAATGCGTCCATACCCTTGTTGTCTCATGTAAAGAAGCGCTGGTTGCATACAATAAAAAACACCAGTTAAGTTCACTTGTAATACTTGTTCCCAAGCAGACTTCTCCATTTTATGTAACATTGCATCTCTTGTAATCCCGGCGTTATTCACCAAAATATGTAATGTACCGAATTTTTGAACCGCATATTCAATTAACGACTTCGCTTCATTTTGATTACTCACATCACATCGATATGAGCACACTTCATATCCTTCATCTGATAACTCACGTGTCGTTTTTTGTAGATTCTCTTCATTTACATCGCTAATTAATACTTTCGCCCCTAGTTTTGCATAAACCCTTGCAATCTCTTTTCCAATTCCCTGTGCAGCTCCTGTTACAACAGCTGTTTTCCCATTTAAAAACTCCATTCCTATCCCCCATTTCTATTACTTATACTGTATATTTCGGCTTTTTGCTTTTCAATTCCTCTTTGTATAAAAAAGTCTATTTGTGTCAAACTAACTTTGCAACGTCGCATAAAGTGCAAGGAGATTATGTCGAATGAACAAAAAGAATTTCAAACAAAGCAAAGCAACTGATGGCATTGATGTTGAGTTCTCTCGCGAACTCGCTGACCACAATGACTTAGAAGCAAACGCACGTGCAAATGCCGCTGATGCACGTCAAAAACGCCAATCAACCGAAAAATAAGGTACATCACAACCTTATTCTTTTCAAAAGGGACCTACTACCCAACAAAATAAACCGAGAGACATCTCTCGGTTTATTTTCTATATTTTTTTGCATAATGAGCCAAAGTAAGCAACGGATATATATGAGCATAACTATGATAACGAATATAAAACCCACCTGGCAAGCCTGTTCCAGTAGGATATTTTTCATTTACATAAGGGTTGGAGAGCAAATATGAAATACCTTTGCGAACGACTGGCGTTTCTTTATCATAGTAAGAAATGAGGGCATCTAACGCCCATGCTGTTTGGGATGGTGTACTAAATGGCAAAGTAACAAATCTTTTTTCCACACTACTTTGGCAAGATTCTCCCCAGCCACCATCTTCATGCTGTATATGTTCAAGCCATAAAGCTGCTCGTTTCAATGATGGATCGCTAGATGGTATTCCGAGTGACCGTAAACCCGTCAACACTGCCCACGTACCATATATATAACAAATTCCCCATTTCCCATACCACGATCCATTTTCCTCTTGTACATTCATTAACCAATTTATCGCACTTTGTTTTTGTTTCTCGGGCAATTGATTTTGCGTATACGTCCCGAAAAATTCTAACACTCTTCCTGTAATATCTGGTGTAGAAGGATCTGTAATCATATCACTTGCATTTTCGATTGGTAAATTTGCTAATATACGGCTCGTTACGCCTTTTTCAAAAGCCCCCCAACCACCATCATTATTTTGCAATCCTTTAACCCAATTAACCGCTCGCTTCCAAGCATTGTCTACATTTTCGTTCCCTCTACTTCGCGCCAATGCTCTTAACGTAGCAGTTGTATCATCAATATCTGGAATCGTCGTATTCACATCCGAAAAGCCCCAACCACCTGGGAAGAGATCCGGTGCATGTACACTCCAATCTACTTTCTTTGTTTGCTGTTTTCTTAGTAAATACGCTGATGCATTTTGAATCACTTTACTTGCTTTCGGAACTTGAGCTTCTTGCAAAGCATAACTGAGTAAAGCTGTATCCCATATAGTTGACGGAGAGTTTTGCAAATGGCTCCCTCTCTCCATCTTCCATATATAAGATGTGATTCCCGTTATAGCCTTCTGAATAATTGGTGATTGAATAGAATGTCCTAATGCAAGTAAAGCATAAATCATATAAAACGAGGCAGTTGCGTAACTATATAATGTTCCATTTTCATCAATACGCTCTTTCATAAAACGTTCTACTTCCTCATATCCTTTATGATGCAAAGAAAGTGGATACGTTATAATTTTCTTCACGTCACTTACTAACGTTTGAAAAACCGGAGATCGGTCCTCCCGAAACCATCCTCCGCCCCCGCCTGCAATATGATTTAAATTTGGCAATAACTTTTTCTCTACTCGAAATCTTTTATTTAAACACAACATCATCGGAATTAAATGAATACGTGCTGAGCTACTCAGTTCAAAAATACTGAGAGGGGAATCATTCTGCAGAAACATAATTGGTGTTGGCAAATGAAAGAGAGAAGGGTATTCATATTCTCCATGAATTGCTAATAAAAACTTCGTCATAAAATGAGCACGCGCTACCCCCCCGCGCTCATTTATAAACATTTCCGCTCGCTTCATATTCGCATCTTCTTTTGTATATTTTTCCGATGCAAGTAAGGCAGCATAAGATTGAATTGTAGCAGATAAATTACCACCCATTTCATCTTCATACAATTTCCATGTTCCTTCATTTGTTTGAAGTGATGCTAATCTTTTTACAAACGGTTCTATCTCTTTATCTCTACCTAATAATTTTAATAAAAAAATCATATGACAATCTGTTAGTGGCGCTCCTTCAAAACAAAACTGCCACGTACCATCTTGCCGTTGCATTGTTTGAAGTGCAGTTGTTCTTCTCGCTATTTCTTCATGCACTTTTTCATATAATAACAAGTTACTCACCCACCCTTTCGAAATCCGTATAACGATATTCAAAAAGGTAGCTGAATATGTATAAAAACAAAGAAAAGCAGAACATATAAAATGTTCCGCTCATAAACAATATCCTACTCCGACAATAATCCCTAATAAAGCACCAACTACTACTTCATACGGTGTATGCCCAACAAGTTCATTTAACTTCTTATATTCTGTTTCTCTACCGTGAAAAAACTCATTCAATATTTTTGCTTGTTTACTTACTGCAAGCCTTACTCCTGAAGCATCATACATAACAATAATGGCAAAAATAGTAGCAACCGCAAACATCGAGCTTTCCACACCTTCTACTACCCCAACTCCTGTAGCAAGTGCTGTAACAGTTGAAGCATGAGAACTCGGCATCCCACCTGAAGCGAAAAACTTTGCAAAATCAAATTCACCCGTTTTGACTAATTTAAAGACTACTTTCGTTAATTGTGCTAAAAACCATGAAATTACAGCGGCCATAAGCGGATCATTATGTAAAATTGTTTCCACGTTCTCAGCTCCCTACTAGCTATGATGGAAATCCTATATAGTATCAGTATAAAGAAAAATGCGTAGAAAATACTACGCATTATGATACTTTTGCTGATTTATTTTTTATAAATTTCGGTTGTTTCTGCACTAAAAACTTTGTCTTCGCTACCGAGAATACAAATAAAGCAACCCATATACAGAAAAATGCAATCATATGTGTAGATGTGAAATGTTCACCAAATACAAATACACCTAAAATTAAGCTAATTGTTGGCGCAATATATTGTAAAAATCCCACCATATAAAGCGGAATAAGTTGTGCTCCTTTTGCAAAATAAAATAGTGGTAATGCCGTTACAATACCTGCTCCTATTAAAAGTAACGTTGATAACATTGAAATAGATCCAAATGAGCCGAAACCATGTGCTCCTGTCATAACAAGATAAATGATTGCAAACGGCGTCACTAACATCGTTTCCATCGTAAGTCCAATTGTGGCATCATAGTTTAACAGTTTTTTCGTTAATCCGTATAATCCAAATGAAAAGGCAAGTGAAAGAGAAACCCACGGAATAGATCCGAAACGTACTGTTAAAATGACAACCCCTACTCCTGCTAAACCAACTGCAACATATTGCCAAAAGTTTAACTTTTCCTTTAAAACGACTGTACCAAGTAAAATACTAATAAGCGGATTAATATAATAGCCAAGACTCGCTTCAATAACATGATTATGATTAACGGCCCATATGTAAACAAACCAGTTTCCGCTAATCAAGACTGAAGCTATTGTTAATGACATTAATAATTTAGGTCGTTTAAAAAGATTCACAAATTCCCCAATAAACTGGCGAAACCTCTTCGTAACACCTAATACAAGTAACATAAAAACAAATGCCCAAACGATGCGGTGTGCTAATATTTCATCTGCTGGAACTTCCTCAACCCATTTCCAATAAATCGGTAGAATTCCCCACATCGTATAAGCACCAGCCGCATATAGTATCCCTTTTTTTTGCTCTGCTGATTGACTCCCCATCTTCCTTTTTCTCCTCTTCTCATTTTTTCTCCATTATACGGTCTCACATGCTCACTTTACCAATAATCAATCTGCATTTCTTTCGACATTTCTCATACAACGAATAATAAACATACCGTTATTACAACAAGTAACGGTATGCCGAAAACAAATTTCTTTTTATGAGTTTTATGATGAAACATATACATACCGATCCAAGCTCCAACTGCTCCCCCAGCTGCCGCTGATAAAAACAGCGTACTTTCTGGCGTTCTCCACTGTTTCTTCTTTGCTTTTCGTTTATCAAGCCCCATAAGGCTAAAAGCTATAACGTTAATAATAAGAAAATAAATCCATTTCATCGCTTTCTCTCCTTATGAAAAATTCGCTTAATGGTAACACGAAAAAACGCCGGAAACAACTGAAGAACTCTTTTTATCAAACTAGTTTCATTCCTTTTTCTTAATTAGTTACCTTCATATTTACAAAACCAACTAAAATCGCAATTAAAGCATTTAAATAGAAAAATGTTATGAGCAGAATCTTATATTTCATTACATTCACCCACTACCATATCATCAAAAAAACTGCTCTCAATCACTTTCTCCTCAAAATGAAGAACTACAATTAGCCCTACATATAAAGAAACCAAATTTAGAAACCATTCCCCATTCTCATCTTTCTTAGCTAAGCATTTAAATATCTCTTGAAATTGCATACGCTCGTCTGCAGCAACAATCGGACGCACACCAAAATATTTCAATACGAGATTCAGCTTCAACTGCACGGATAATGATAAAATATATTTTAATAGCTTCGTATACTCTGTACTATCTTTTTGACTATACAACTTCACAAGCTTTGGATGTAAATTCGAAATCGATAATTCCTCGTCAGTCACTCTAGTTACTTCTATCGTTTCAATCATCTTTTTCATATCCATCACATTCACCCCTTCTGAAAAAATTCTAAAGCCAAAGAGTACTTAATTCAAAATGTGCAATAATTGTGCGTTTCTCGTCTCTCGTTCTTCCTCACTGACTAAATCATACTTTTTTAGAAGGTGAAAAATATCATTTAATAATTTCTGCGAATGATTACCTTGTAAAAAACTCTTTAACTCTTTAAAGATCCCTTCAGGTAAAGAATTCTTTTGACTTTCGAGCTTATTCATCACATCTTCAATAGAATGATCAATGTTACACGCCATACTAAACTTCCCCCTCTATCCTCTATAAATAATATCCTCAGCTAACGATGTAAACACTTCTCCAACAAGAGAATCTTCATCATATACAGATGAACCGCTATTTTCTTCACGTTTTGCAAAAGGTACTTGTGCGATTACTTCTGTTTGCAATTGTTCTGCTAACATTTCGCCACCGCCTTTTCCGAAGAGATAATTTTTCGATCCATCTTGCTCTTCATAATAAGCCATATTTTCCACAATACCTAAAATCTCATGCTTCGTATGTTTTGCCATTACACCGACTCTTGAAGCAACGAATGAAGCTACATTGTGCGGAGTTGTAACAATTATTTCTTTCGCTTGCGGAATCATCGCTGCAACATCAATCGCAACATCTCCTGTACCTGGTGGTAAATCAAGTAATAAATAATCTAATTCTCCCCAGTGCGTATTCGCAAGGAAATTTTGAATCCATTTATTTAGCATCGGACCGCGCCACATAACTGGGTTATTTCCTTCTGTAAAAAATCCCATCGACATGATTTTAACACCGTGACTAATGACTGGAATTGCCGTTTGATCAATCATCGTTGGTTTCTTATTCGTTTCCATCATAGCTGGAATACTAAAACCATATATATCCGCATCTAATATCCCCACTTTTTTCCCCATACGAGCTAGTGCAGTTGCAAGATTAATTGTCACCGTTGATTTTCCAACTCCGCCTTTTCCGCTCGTTACAGTAATAAAACGTACTCCTGAATCCGTGCGAAGCATGCTCGGCATACCAGTTTCTGTTCTAGTATTTTTCTTTAACTTCTCTGTTAAAGCTGCACGTTCTTCTTGTGTCATAGAACCAAATGTTATCTCCACTTTAGAAGCACCAATTGCGTGAAGTGATTCTTCAATATCTTGTTGAATTTTTGCTTTTAATGGACAACCTTGGATTGTTAGTACTACTTCAAGTTTAACCTCTGTTCCGTTCATTTGTATATTTCTAACCATATTTAATTCTACAACACTTTTGTGTAACTCTGGATCCTCTACATGTTTTAATGCATTCATTATTTGTTCTTTAGTAAGCATGGAACTCATCCCTTCTCTTATTCTAATTTATATACAACATCTTCTTGGCGCTTCATCTGGTGAAAAAGCTTATTACCCGCCGCTAACGGGCGGGATTAATGCGACTATATCTCCAGCCTTTATCATCTCTTCATTCATTACAAACTCCTCATTAACAGCCACCATCACTTTATCCAGCGATTTTAAACAATAGCTGACTTTGAGCCATTCTTTTAATTGCTGCACTGTCATTTCTTGCTTTTCTGAAATTACTAATCGATCCGATCCAACTTCCTCACTCAAATTTGCAAATAATAAAATTGTAATCATTTTCTCATTCTTCCTTCTTTGGTTTTCCTTCTGGATATGGTGTGTTTTCAAGTTGATCTCCAATCCACATCGTTCCATCTTCCCAAAATTCTTTTTTCCAAATTGGAACAATTCGTTTTATACGTTCAATCGCGTACTCATTCGCTTCATAAGCTACTTTACGATGCGGTGATGAAACTGCTATGACTACCGCAATATCCATTATTTCTAGCCGCCCTACACGGTGCGTAATTGCTACTTTTACATCCGGCCATCTTTCACTAATCTCTTCACCAATTCTCATAAGTTGTTTTACTGCCATCGGTTTATATGCTTCATACTCTAAATGTAGCGTTCGTTTTCCTTTTGTTAATTCTCTCACCGTACCAATAAATGTTGTAATCGCACCTGCTTCCCTTCTTGCGACTTTATTCGTTACTTCTTCAACTAAAATCGGATTATCTACAATTTCAAATAGCGCTTGTCCCATTAGAACCACCTCTCACTTTATGAAATGTCCAAGGCCATTCACTACCTTCGTTATCTTCTAATAAAAGAACATCAACAAACATATCTTTTTTATATCCTCTTGTCCCGCCCGGCAATACGATAAACGCATTTGATTCTGCCAATGAAGAAACTGAGCTAGATTTATCAAACCCTGATGGATAAACGATTAATTTCCCCTCATCATATTGCAATTTTGCTCGTACAAATCTTGTAAATGGATTCGGTTTTAGAAAATCTTCTCCTAATAACGCTTTTTCTCTTTTTAAATGTACTTTTTCACTAAACATATACGTCCGAATACACGGTCTTACGAATAATTCAAACCCTACATAACAAGCTGATGGATTTCCTGATAAACCAAATAATAACTTGCCATTTAATTGTGCTACAGTCGTAACACTTCCTGGTCGCATTGCAACTTTATTAAAAAGAACAGATGCACCTAACTTTTCGTAAATAGCTGGTAAATAATCATAATCTCCTACTGATACACCGCCCGTTGTAATTAACATATCTACTTGGCCAAGCGCTTCTTTCACAGCTGTAAAACACGTATTAAAATCATCACTAAACTTCCCAAAATATTTTACTCTGCCGCCCGCTCTTCGAATTTGAGACAATATCATATACGTATTACTGTTTCGGATTTTCCCTGGCTGTAATGAATCATCGACATCGAGCAATTCACTCCCAGTCGCTAACAGTCCAATTACAGGCTTTCTCGCAACTGGTACTTCACTATAACCGAATGTAGCAAGAAGAGCTGAAATACCTGGATTAATGTACGATCCTTTCTTTGCAAGAACCGTTCCTTTACGAGCATCTTCACCTTGAAAAGAAATATTGTCGCCCGTTTTGAATGATCGCTTCACTTCCATATAATTGTTGCCATTCTTCTCATATTGACTAGTCAGCTCTAACATAACAACCGCATCACAGCCATTCGGAATTTGTGCTCCCGTCATAATTCGAACTGCTTGAAACGGACCTACTTTCTCATGGAATAGCGATCCTGCACCAATTTCACCCACTACTTCAAATACAATTGGCGTTTCATAACTTGCTAAATTAGTATCTTCTGCTCGAATAGCAAATCCGTCATACGGCGAACGATTAAATGACGGTACATCATGGTCAGCTACTAAATCCTCTGCTAATATACGTCCATAAGCTAATTCAATTGGTAATAGCTCCTTTAAGCCTTTATCAGCAAATCCCATCACTTTACGAACAGCTTCTTCAACCGTAATTGGCACTCTTCTTTCCATTGTTGACACCCTCTCTATTAACCGAATACGCGATAATATAGTTGTTTCGCTTTCGAAACATCATTTGTACCATGAATAAAAACACGACCATCTCGAAAAACAACCACGCGGTAATCATCGAATTGGCAAGATAGTAAATACGGATTCCGATCTACTTCCCCCAGTTTTTGTAATACTTTTTCTATATCATCAAAATTGTATTTCCTATTGTCTACTGTTCTAATTTGAACTGTATTTCTTCCGCATAAAACAGCTGCTTTCGTTTGATTTTCGTATGATAAATAAGGATAAGTTCGATTCAAACCGCATGAGAGACAAGTGTCTGTTTTTATTTTCCCTAATTTTATAAAATGATTTTGATTACTCCATATATCAAACATGAAAAATGTTTTTCTAATTGCTGAGAAATCTCCCACTAAAATTTTGAGTGCTTCTGCCACTTGATATGCTGCGACGATTTGAACAGTCGGACTAATAATTCCAGCGGTATCACATGTCACACCTGTAACAGGAATATTTTTCAGCATACAATGTAAACACGGTGTCTCTTGCGGAATAATTGTATAACTCATACCATACGATCCAACGCAAGAACCATATACCCAAGGAATATTATGTTTTTGTGATAAATCATTTATTACAAATCGAATATCAAAATTATCTGTTGCATCAATGATTACATCTACATTTTTTAATAGACCTTTCATATTTTCTGAAGTTGCATCCATTACGAAAGCATGTATTTGTACTTCCGAATTAATTTGTTCTAACCGATTTTTTGCAGCAATTGCTTTCGGCATTTTCTCTCTCGCATCTTGTTCAGAGTACAATTGTTGCCTTTGTAAATTACTCCATTCAACGTAGTCACGATCAATAATCGTCAACTTGCCAACACCTGCACGTACGAAACTTTCGGCACTTGCACTTCCTAATGCGCCTGCCCCTACAATTAACACATGTTTATTTCGAATTTTTTCTTGTCCTTTACTCCCAATTGGTTTGAACAACTGTTGTCGTGAATACCGATCAGCCATTACATACCCTTCCTCTCAAGAACTCTATTTCATATTAGAATGTTGTTTCTGATAACAAGCAAAGTAAGCAAAACCAACAAACCCAGCTCCTCCAATTACATTCCCGATAAAAACAGGAACAAAATTTTTAGCCAAATCCATCCACGTTAGATGACCAGCAAAAATAACAGCGGAAATGACAAACATATTTGCTACTACTTGCTGAAATCCAATCACTACAAATGCCATAATTGGAATCCAAATTCCGATGATTTTTCCGACAAAATCACTCGTCCCGTAAGCGAGCCAAAGAGCAAGACAAACGAGCCAATTACAACCAATTGCTAAAATTAAAGTTCTCCCAAATGATTCATGTAACTTCCCTTCCGCTATCGCTACCGTTTTATTTAAATACTCTCCCTCTGTTAATCCGCCAAGATGCCCAAAGCAATACGCAACAAAAATTGCCCCAATAAAATTCATGAGAGTAATCCAAACCCAGTTATTCAGTACACTTATCAATGTAATTTTCTTTGCATAAAGCGCCATAGACAGTGACATCATATTTCCCGTAATTAATTCTCCTCCTGCTAATACTACGAGCATGAGTCCAACAGGAAATACTGCTCCTCCTAAAACATTCACTAGACTTCCCCAGCGCTCAGGTAAATTCCCTAAAACTCGAATGTTAAGTAAAAAACCTATCGCAATAAACGCTCCTCCTAAAAAACCGAGAATAAGCATCGCTGGCAATGTCTGTCTTACTTTTTGAACACCGGCCTCAATGACAAGCTCAGCAATTTGTTCCGGCTTATGAAATGCCATTACCCATTCCTCCATTTTCTCCAAATAAAAAAGCAGCTTCAAAAAACCTCCTCAAATAAAGGTTTTTGAATGCTGCTTAATTTCTCTGCACATCTTTTACAGAGATATCAATCATCACTTTTACTATAAAATAGAAAATCCACAACTCTTGTAAATTTTCCATTTTTCACTATGAAGCTAGCTTTATATATTAACCACCGATATGTGACATTTCAATTTTAGGTATTGCTTTCTTATTTGTATGATTTAAGCGTTCATCTGAATAACGATCTTCCCTATTATTCCATATATCGCGTACTACATCTGTAATGTCCTCATCTGTATGTTCAGAACGAAGCAATTCTCTTAAATCATTTCCTTTAGAAGCAAATAAGCAAGTATATAATTTTCCTTCTGCAGAAATACGAGCTCTCGTACATGATGAGCAAAAAGAATCTGTTACTGATGAAATAATACCTATTTCCTCATCGCTTCCTATATAACGATACCTAGTAGCCACTTCACCAGAATAATTTGCTTCTATCCGTTCTAACGGCATAACTTGATGAATCGTATCTACTATTTCTTGTTTGGAAATAACTTCACCTAACTCCCAGCCATTATAATTCCCAACATCCATATACTCAATAAACCGAAGAATATGCTTATTTTCTTTAAAGTATTGCGCCATCTGCAAAATATCTTGTTCATTTTTCCCTTTTTGAACGACCATATTTATTTTAATTTTCATACCAACTTCAGCAGCAGCCTGTATTCCTTCCAGAACCCTTTGCACTTTGCTCCTATTACCATTTAAATAGAAAAACCGATCTTCTTCCAAGGAATCTAAGCTAACTGTTACACGTGATAGTCCCGCCTTATATAAATCAGGAGCAAACTTTTTAAGTAACGATCCATTGGTTGTTAAACCGATATCTTCTACACCATCAATTTTATTAAGGCGCTCAATAAGCTTTGGAAGACCTCTTCGAAGTAACGGTTCTCCGCCCGTAATTCGTAACTTTCTTACACCTAAAGAAACAAAAATACGTGTTATCCTTTCAATCTCATCAAAAGATAAAATTTTATCATTAGACAAAAACGAGTAATCAGGACCAAATATTTCTTCTGGCATACAATATCGGCAGCGAAAATTACAGCGATCAGTAACTGAAATACGTAAATCCTTTAACGGACGTTGCAACTTGTCTAATGTAACTGATTTCATCTTCATTGCCTCACTTTTATTTTATATTTAAAACACGTTCTGGATGGGTATATACATTTAAGGAGTGATTACGAATAAATCCTATTGTCGTAATACCTAAATCTTCCGCTAGTTGCAAAGCTAACTCAGTTGGAGCTGATTTTGATAGTATAATTTCACAACCGATTTTTGCAACTTTCAATAATATTTCCGAAGAAATACGACCACTAAAAACAATGATTTTATCTTTTATAGAAATATCGTTTCTTAAACAATAACCGTAAATTTTGTCTAGTGCATTATGCCTACCAATATCCATTCGGCTTAAAATAATACCATTCACATCACATAAAGCTGCATTATGAACCCCACCAGTATGATGAAACGTATCCGCAGATTGCTGCATTTCTTTCATTAACCGAAAACAATCCTCTGCCGTAACCTGTACATGGACACCCTTCATTTTTTTTGCACTTAGTGCATCATTTGCAAAAATAAACCCTTGCCTACTCATACCACAACAAGACGTAATATAGCGTTTATTTTGCATTTGTTCATAATACGGATTTACTTTTGTCGTTGTTACATGCACAAAGCCTTCTTTCTCCTGCACCCATACACTATCAATATCTTCATACTTCCGAATGATTCCTTCAGACGCTAAGAAGCCTATTACCATATCTTCTATATATTCTGGAGTACTAACCATTGTAACAAACTCCTGTCCGTTCATTTTAATGGTGACAGGAAACTCTGTTACAATGCTGTCCTCTATGTGCTTAAATGCTCCCTGTTCATAACGAAAGATTTCTCTTTCTACCTGTATCGGTTTCACGATCAGTATCCTTCTCTCACGTTATATTTTTATCAAAAACAAATACAGAAACTGCAATATCTTCTTCTACTTTCATATCTGAAAACAAATTCACTAATTTCGCTCCAACAAGTTCCTCCAAATGTTCACGGGAATTCGCAGCATACACTTCTTGAATCATTTTCGTTCTAGCCATATGAACCATTTCCGCACCGTCCATCGTACTTGAAATAAATTTTTCAGTAGGTGTTAAGTTTCCATAAAGAGTCGCTATAGCCATATTTTCCGCAAAAACAGTATGAATTCGTTCTGGTCCTTTTCCGAAAAGTTCCTTTCGAAGTTTTCGGATCATATCATTAAATTCATGTACTTTTTTTGACATACAATTATACCTCCCAAAAGCCTCATTTTACTTTATTATATATTTTACCAAAATGAGCCTTCCGCCCAAACTATTTCCTACAAATATTTGGGCGGAAAGGTTCACTTCATGAAGTTTATTCGTCTTTTAACCCTTTCCCCATTCCTTTTAAGAAATGAAGCCCAAACCCGATAGCGCGGTTAATATCTGGGTCTTTCAATACTTTCATAAGATCGAATACCCCTACTTTTTTATTACTTTCTAGATGTTCATTACCTTCTTCTAGCCCGACTAATAAACTACCTATAAGCTTTTTCGTAAGTTCTGGGTCAAGTTCAGTTAACGCACCTGCAGCACCCATCATATTATTAATTAAATTTGTAACAGGCTCACGAGTTACTTGACCTAGAACAATCTTTGCAATTGGTTCTTTCGCTTTCAGCATAGAATTTGCAGCTTCTAGCATTCCAATGTCATTTAATTCCCCTACTATATTAAACATCTGATTTAGAGCTTCTTCATTATTTGTTAAAAGCTCCTTTAAATCATCTAATTTTTGCTGTTTTATTTCTTCCTCAGTTAATTCTTGTTTTTGAATCATTTTTATAGGTGCAGCCATAGTTTTCTCCTCCTACTTATCCGTTAAATGCACATACCCTGGACGTGCCCACTTACGATGTACCTCAATTCCAGCTTGAGGGTGACGTTTTTTATTGCGTGGGTTCGCTTTTGGCATCGGATTTTCGCCATCAACTTCTAACACTTTCATACGCACTTTCGTTTGTTTATACGCAGGTGTATTCGTACGTACATCCACAGCAGGACCTGTTAAGAAATTAATTGCCGTTTCGTTATCTGTAGAGTTCATCGGTAAATATAACTCATTCGCTTTTACACGATCTGTAACGAGTGCACGTAATTTTAATGCTCCAAAAGGAGAGACAAGACGAACTAACGAACCCGTTTTTACGCCACGTTCTTTTGCAAGGTCTGGAGAGATTTCAACGAAAACACCAGGTACTTTCGTTTGGATACCTGTTGATTTATTTGTCATATTCCCTTCATGGAAATGCTCAAGCATACGACCGTTGTTAATGTGAAGGTCGAACTCCGCTGGAAATTCAGCTGGACGTACCCAGTCAGCAATCGCAAAACGAGCTTTTTTATCTGGGAAGTTAAATCCATCTTGGAACAGAAGTGGTGTATTTGTTCCATCAAAACTTCCCCAATGGAAACTGTTCCATCCTTCAAGCACTTCATAGTTCACTTGCGAGAATAATGGTGATAAACTTGCCATTTCAGCAAAGATTTCACTTGGGTGGCTATAATTCCAGTTTGCCCCTAGTTTATTCGCAACCTCCTGGACGATCCACCAGTCTGGTTTCGCATCTCCTAACGTAGGAAGAACTTGATATAATCTTTGGACACGGCGCTCTGTATTTGTGAAAGTACCTTCTTTCTCAAGAGATGGCGCTGCTGGTAATACAACATCTGCATATTGAGCAGTTTTAGAAAGGAAAACATCTTGCACAACGAAGAAATCAAGGCTCGACAACACTTCATGTACATGATTCGCATTAGAATCTACAAGAGCCATATCTTCTCCGACAAGATACATTGCTTTCATTTTTCCTTCGTCAATTGCGTGAAGCATTTCAATATTATTAAGACCTGGTTCACTATCAATTTTCACTCCGTAAGCAGTTTCAAATTTCGCACGTTCCATTTCGTTAGTAACGTGCTGATATCCTGGAAGCCATCCTGGTAAAGTACCCATATCACAAGCACCTTGTACGTTATTGTGACCTCGAAGTGGGTATGCACCTGCTCCTGGACGACGATAGTTCCCTGTTGCAAGAAGTAAGTTTGAAATTGCAGCGGAAGTATCAGAACCACCTGTATTTTGCGTTACCCCCATACCCCAAAGGATACATGTACCATCTGCATCACGAATCATTTCAGCCATTTGAATAAGTGTTTCTTTTGAAATACCTGTTACTTCTTCTGCATATGCAAGTGTATATTCTTCTAGACTTTCTTTGAAATCTTCAAAGAAGTTTACATTCTCATTAATAAATTCCTGATCATGCCAACCTCGATCAATCATATATTTTGTAACAGCCATTAACCAAACTTGATCTGTTCCTTGTTTTGGACTAATAAAGACATCTGATCGCTCTGCCATTTCTGTTTTACGAAGATCAGCTACAATTAACTTTTGTCCGTGTAATTTATGTGCACGTTTAATACGTGTAGCTAAAACAGGATGACCTTCTGTCGGATTACATCCTACAACAATAACAAGACCAGATTGCGCAATATCTTTAATCGTTCCTGCATCACCGCCCATACCAATTGTACGGAACAAACCATCCGTTGCTGGTGATTGGCAATAACGTGAGCAGTTATCAATATTATTCGTTCCAAATACTTGTCGAGCTAATTTTTGAATTACATAATTATCTTCATTTGTAATTTTAGAGGAAGAAATAAATCCGATAGAACCTTTACCGTACTCTTCTTTAATAGTACCTAATTTATTTGCAACTACATTCAGTGCTTCTTCCCATGTAGATTCAACAAACGTTCCATTTTTACGAATTAAAGGTTTTGTAATTCGTTCTTTAGAATTTACGAAATCCCAACCAAATTTCCCTTTTACACAAGTGGAAATTGCGTTAACTGGTGCATCTGAAGATGGCTGTACTTTAAGGATTTTACGCCCCTTCGTCCACACTTCAAACGAACAACCTACACCACAAAATGTACATACTGTTTTCGTTTTCTTCGTACGAGTATCACGCATGGCCGCTTCCACTTCTGATACCGCAAAAATACCGCTATATCCAGGCTCAACTTCTTTAATTAAATCTACCATCGGTTCAAGAATATCTGGTTTTAATCCCGTCATAAATCCAGCTTCACCGAGCATCGTTTTCTCCATTAAAGCGTTACAAGGGCAAATCGTTACACATTGACCACAGCTAACGCATGAAGAATCATTAATATTTACTCCTTCATCCCAAATAACTCGTGGGCGTTCCGCTTCCCAGTCTATCGATAACGTTTCATTTACTTGTAAGTTTTGACACACCTCAACGCATTGACCGCATGCAATACATTGATTAGGGTCATAGCGATAAAACGGATGCGTCATATCAACTTCACTTACATCTACTTTCGGTTCATAAGGATATTTTTGATGTTCAATTTCCATTAATTCTGCTGTATTATGCAGTTTACAGTTCCCATTGTTGTTGTCACATACTGTACAGTATAATAAATGATTTTCTAGTAACCGATCCATCGCCTCTGTTTGTGCTTCTTTTGCGCGAACAGAAGCACGTTCAATGTCCATACCTTCCGTTGCTATCGTCGAACAAGAACGCATTAACTTTCCGTCAACTTCTACAATACAAGTGTCACATGTTTGAATAGGATCTACTTCTGGCACGTAACAAATTTGCGGATGTTCAATCCCGTTCTCATTAATAACACCCAATATCGTTGAACCAGGCTCCGCTGTATACTTTTTTCCGTCAATTGTAATATGAACCATGTTGTCATTCATGGTCTCTCCCCCTTTTTGAGAATAAAAAAACTCCACCACGAAAATATACGCACCACATTTTGGGCACGCTATCATCATGGTGGAGTAGTTTATTAGCACATCTTGCTAAAATACCAATCCATTTATTCATAAATAAAACGATAGATTCATAACAGGTCATATCACGATTCCATCTTTAACACTATAATTATAGCGTTAAATGTACAAATATACAATATAAATTTTAAACTGCGCATATGTCTGTATGTAACTATCCATAATAACCCATATAAAGTTCAACGAGGAATAAGGTGAATATATGGGATCTTTTCGAAAATGGATAAGGGGCGAAAAATCTTTCTCTACTCATGAGCAATCTGAAACTGTATTAAATAAAGAAATTTCTTCCTCCATGCCGCTTAATCTTAAACACTTATCCAAATTATTTAGTGGTATTCCAGAATTAATTACACGCACTTTCCCGTTAAAAAACGGAAAAGAAGCTGCTCTTATATATATGGAAGGACTTGTAGATAAAACTGTTATTAATGTAGATATTCTTCGTCCTCTCTTATTTAAAGAATGGAATGAAGATGATTTTTGGGAATCTTCTGTTTCTATAGGGAATATTAAAAAAGTTCAGAAGTGGATAGACATTGAGCAATCTCTCTTACATGGCAAAAGTATTTTATTTATAAACGGGCAATTATCAGCTTTAGAACTAGATACGCAAGCGGCGCCAAAAAGGAGTATTGAAGAACCTACAACAGAGACTTCCATAAAAAGCTCACACGAAGGATTTAATGAAGTGGCAAGTGATAGTATCGCACTTATTCGTCGCTATATTCCAAATCGCGAATTAAAAGTGAAGGGATTCACTGTTGGCGAACGAGCAACCTCTAAAGTTTTTTTACTTTATCTTGCAGATGTTGCAAACGAAGATGTTGTACAAGATATGGCCTGCCGCATTGAATCAATCAAAGTAGATGCTATTCTTACTACCGGTGAATTAGAAGGATTTGTTGAAGATAATTCCTATACTCTCTTCCCACAATTGTCTATCACTGAACGTCCTGACACAACGGCACATCATATTTTGAATGGGCGAATTGCTGTTGTTGTAGATCGCTCACCAGGCGTATTAATAGGACCGATGACCTTTTCATCCTTTTTTCAGACGATAGATGATTACAGCTTCAGACCTATGATTCCATCTTTTATACGACTCCTTCGTTTCACTGGGTTATTTATTGCAATATTTGCTCCTGCTCTTTATATTGCTATGATTTCCTTCCATTATGAAGTGATTCCGCTCAAATTGTTGTTAACGATTGGAGAATCTCGAGCCAAAATTCCTTTTCCCCCCATATTAGAAGCTTTATTAATGGAATTAGTTCTCGAAATGCTCCGAGAAGCAGCGATTCGGCTTCCTGGGCCTGTTGGACAAACAATCGGCGTCGTAGGAGGAATTGTAATTGGACAAGCTGCGGTTCAAGCTGGGATTGTTAGTAACGTTATGGTTATCGTCGTATCAATTACTGCGGTTGCCTCTTTCATTATTCCTAACTTAGAAATGTCAGCAGGAATTCGGCTTCTTCGATTCCCAATGATGATAGCTGCCTCTTTATTTGGCGTCATTGGAATTATGGTTGGAATGGCAATCATTATCATCCATATTCTTTCTATGGAATCACTTGGTGTGCCATATGGTAGTCCTTTTTCTCCGTCATATGCTTCGGATTTAAAAGATACCCTTGTACGTTTCCCCTGGAAGATTATGAAGAAACGGCCACTATCTCTACAATTAAAACAAGATAACCGGCAAAGAGATGTTGAGGAAAAGGAGGAGAATAAGTGACAAAACGTGCAAAGAGGGAAATCACTTTATTTCAATACATTTTAACTATTAGTGGTGTTCAAGTCGGATTCGGCGTACTTACACTCCCGCGTGAAGTTGCACAAGGAGCGAATACAGATGGCTGGATGTCTATTATTATCGGATGTGTCATTACTACTTTAGTCAGTCTATGTATTGTAAAAATCATGGAAAAACATCCAGGATATACTTTACTTGATGTGCTGATACGCTATCTTGGAAAATGGCTAGGAAGAGTAGTAATGATTTTTTGGATTTTATATGCTGTACTCGCAGCTGTTTCCTTAATTTTTTCCCTCTTATACGTTATTCATATTTGGATTTTACCTAGATCTCCTATGTCTTTAATTATGATTTTGCTATCTATTCCAATGCTTATGCTTGCATGTAAAGGAGCACTTATTATTAGTCGTTTTGCTGTTTTCACTGTCATCTTTACACTTTGGATGCCATTATTATTATTTATTCCTCTTAAAGATGGGCATTTTATATATCTTCTTCCTCTTATCAAGGAAGGATGGCTACCAATTATAAACACCGTAAAATCAACTATCATTGCGTTTCTCGGATTCGAGTTTGCGTTTGTCCTTTATCCTTATTTAACTAACAAAGCATCTGCAAAAAAAGGAATTGTTATTGCAAATTTGATTACGTTATTTATTTATCTTCAAATCACGTTCGTTTCTTTTATTTATTTTAGTCCAGATGGTATAACAAAGTTTTTATGGCCAACTCTTTCTCTTGTTACACCGTTTCATTTCTCATTTCTTGAGCGGTTTGAAATTATCTTTTTGTCATTTTATCTCTTTATTATTTTTGATTCCTGTATTCCTTATATTTTTACTGCTTCAGATGGTATTAATCAATTACTTAACAAAAAAGGCAGTTCATTACCTATTTATTTTTTATTATTCGGGTGTATTTTCATCTTATTCTTTTATATCCCTTCTTCTTATCAGATAAGTTCGTTGCGGGAATTTTGGGGAACTGCTAGTTATTTTATCGTTTTTCTATTCCCAGTTGTATTTCTCTTATACATGACACTTTATCAGCATTGGAAAAGGAGAAAAGTTTAAATGAGACGCTTTATTCATTTTATTATATTTTGTTTTCTCATAATTTTTTTAGCAGGTTGTGAAGATCGGCTTGATTTAGAAAAACAATCCATCTCATTAATTTACGGTTTTGACGCAAAAGCAAAAGGAAAATTAATTGTGTATCACGTAAACCCTATTTTCAATGAAGATGTAGAGAAAAAGTACGAAATTCATAAAGCGAAAGTACATACACCCCGAGAAGCAAAAGATACGTTTAACAGTTCAAGCAGCGGTTTAGTGTCCACAGAAAAGTTACAGCTTATATTGTTTAGCACGAATTTTTTAAAACAAGAAGGAGCTATGCCTTATCTGGATGTTTGGTATCGCGACCCTAAAAATACAGGGAATATGCGCATGGTTGCAGTAGATGGCCCCATTTCTTCTGTTATATATAATAATTTCAAAGATAAGCCTGCTCTTCCTGAATATTTAACAGATTTAATTAATACGAACAAACTATACAATCGGACCGTGTTTACGACATTCCATGAATTTCATAGACAAACTTTTAATAAAGGCGTAACTCCTGCTATTTCAGAAATAAAAAAAGGGAAGAAAGATGTTATTGTTACCGGTTCGGCACTATTAACCTCTCGTGGAACTTATAAGATGTCTTTAAATCGCTACGAAAGTGCCCTTCTTCTTATGGTGCAAAAGAAAGCTAATATACCCGTTTCACTTACAATGAAAATCCCCTCTAATTTAGTTGAAAGTAATAGCCATCTAAAAGATACAAAAGGCGACGATTTTATAACAATAAATGTTCTTAGTATGAGTCATGATATCGGTACAGACTATAGCGATAACCGCTTCAAATTTAATATTAAAATGGATTTAAAAATTGCCGTATCTGAACTTACATTCAACATGGATATAGAAAATGATAGAAAAAAATTAACTTCTCTTATTACAAAACAACTAAACAATGATTTAAACGATTTAATCCACAAAATTCAAAAACAGCAGCTTGATCCATTCGGATTTGGTGATTATGCGAGAGCGTTTCAATATGAAGAATGGAAACAAGTTGAAGATGATTGGCCAAGTTCCTTTTCAAAAGCTAATGTGAAAGTGGCACCAACTATTAAAATTTTAGAAAATGGGATTATTAAATAGAAAAAACACGCTACTTGTTCTTATATGAATAAGTAGCGTGTTTTCATTTCCATTACAAGTATTATTTCAATGGACTATACTCTATTTCCATTTCTAACATTACTATGTTTTTTAGCATATACAAAATATATGAAAACGCCTATTATAATCCATGCCACAAAACTAATTAAAGTAAGCTTAGAAAGGTTCAAAGCCAAATATATACAACTTACTATTGAAACGATAGGGAAAAAAGGTACTAGAGGGGCACGGAATGGCCTCTTCATATCAGGATGCGTCTTTCTTAATACAATGACAGCTATAGATACAAACACAAATGCTGTTATCGTTCCCATATTCACTAAATTAGCTAATAAATTCAAATCCACTAATCCCGCTAATAAAGCTGCTAGTATACCTGTAACCCACGTATTAAAAAATGGAGTTTGTAAACGTTTATGGACACTTGAAAGTCTTTTTGGTAACAGTCCATCTCGACTCATCGAGTAAGATACACGAACAAATGCAAACATAGCTACTAACAGAACTGTTGTTAGCCCCGCTATCGCTCCCACCGATAACAACCCAGCAATTCTATCTTCTCCTACAGTGCGCAACGCATATGCAACCGGATCAGCAACATTTAATTCCGTAAACGGAACCATTCCAGTTAGCACGAATGAAACACCTACATATAGAACGGTACAAATGAACAAGGAAACAAGTAGCCCAATTGGCACGTTACGTTGTGGACGCTTCACTTCCTCTGCGGCTGTTGCAACTGCATCAAATCCTAAAAAAGCAAAAAATACAGTAGCAGCGCCCCCTACCACACCGTGAAAACCAAACGGTAGAAATGGTTGCCAATTCTCTGGTCTTACATATTGTGTCCCTACAACAATAAATCCTACAATAACAGCCAGTTTAATAATAACCATTATATTATTAATTCGTGCACTTTCTTTTGCACCACGGCTTAATAAAAATGTAACAACTAAAATAATAAGAACTGCTGGTAAATCAATGATTCCACCCTTCCCCATTCCTGGTGCCGAAGCAAAAACCGTAGGAATGTGAATATTAAAACCTAGTAGCAATGACTGAAAATATGCTGACCAGCCTGCTGCAACCGCAGAAGTCGCTAATAAATACTCCAGCATAACACACCAGCCAACTATAAATGCAAAAATCTCACCTAGTGTCATATATGTATATGAATATACACTTCCCGAAACTGGAACTGTAGATGCAAATTCAGCATAACAGAAAGCTACACATGCACATATAATTGCCGCTAATACAAAAGATAATACAATCGCCGGACCAGCATGTTTCGCTGCTACAATACCAGTTAATACGAAAATACCTGTACCAATAATTGCTCCAATACCTAAAAGAGTTAAATCAATCGCTCCTAAAGTTTGATTCAATACTTTTTTCTTTTCTTCATCCATTGCTTTCTTTATGAAAAGACTCATTCTTTGAAACCTCTTTTTCAAGTTTATCTCTTACTTGTTACATTCTTTATTACTGTTCTATTTTAAAAATAAAAATATACATAGTTCACTTCCCCTATAGACTTAGTAACCCACCTCATAAAAAAACAGAAAATTCAATCTCTTTATACCGTATTGAATTTTCAAAATATTAATCATACCAAAAAACCATTAAGAATGCTGATTGAATTTATCATACAATTAATTATATTGTCAATAATAAATCACTCAAAAATAATCGGTTGATTATGTATCAAATGTTATTTTTATACATAATTATTTTCTTAAAAACATTGTTGTTTTCCACCTTAATATTCATATTCATTTTATTACATTGATTTTCATTACATACAATGTAATGAAAATCATAATAACCTCAAATTAATTATTATTCAAAAATAATAATTAATTTGAGGTTATTTCACCATTTTAATACTAACAAAAAAGTGCAGATTTTCATCTGCACTTTTTTTATTCTTCCACTTCAGCTTCTGCACTACTATTTTCAAGATGCTCCTTCTGAGCTTCCTCTTGCAACTCTGCTGAAATCATCCCATAATAAAGTTCCGGATATAACCCAAATATTTGATATACACTTCCTAAAAACGGCATCAGAATCCCTCTTTTCTAAAGTTGTATTGCCACTTTTAAGGATTCCCTTTTCATTCACTATACATTCGTTTTTGGCGTTTCTTCTTCATCTTGAATACTTAATAAATTTTGCCATTTTTTATACGGAGCGCTATTTGGATCTACATATCCTTTCGCATGCGAGCGATCCCACAATTGTTTAATAAACATTTCTTTCTCTTTCTTTGCAACCATATCAGCACCTGTACCGTAATAGTTCTGGAAATACAACTCGATTTCATCAAGGAATAGTCTTAATAATTCATCTGATGTTTCTTCTAACGTCGGATCATACTTCGCTTCACGGTCATACATTAAAATCATGTCTAAAAGATTGTGGACATGTTCTTTTCTAAGCCATCTTACATCTTGGGCTCCTAATACGAACGGATGTGTATATAAATGTCCACCTTGTATCATCGCCTTTTCTTGCTCTTCTTCAAATCGTGACAAGATGTTTTCATAAATAAACGGATTATGAAGCAATGCTCTGTGTAATTTATAACTTTCGCTTGAAATATTTTTTCCCATCGACTGAATTAAAAAGCTACGTCCCACACCGTTATATTGATACACAAACTGTCCATCAACAGCAACTAAACTAATCCAGCGATACATATATGCGTATAGTAATGCACGATTACATTTATCATAATCTAATTTTGTTTGAGTCGCATTCAAATCTGGCATAAAGGCTGGTAAGTGCCAATACTTATCTAAATGCGGCGTTAAACTAGATTTTTTACTATTTAATTTGTTTACACGGCGATAATACGATTGGAAATAGTCCCCTTTATCATTCATAAATCCGTTTGAAATATGTCCTGATGATAATTTAGGAAAATCTTGCAGCGATAAGCCATAATGTGCTCGATAACAGATCACTTCAAATGGCGAAAAGGCTTCGTGTACTGTATCTTTTTCTTTAAACATTTCTTGAATCAATTCCTCTTGTAGCTCTTTCTTTAAAGAAGGATGTATACCCCAATATTGTAATTCCCTATGATGAGCAACTTTCGGAATGAATGGACTTGCTAAATGGAACAGGTCTTCAATTTTTTCACGCACGTATTCATCGCGATCACGTTTCTTATAATCTGCTTCTTTTCGCAACGCTTCAATAATATTCAATTCTAATTTATCACGATAGCGTACTTGCAGTTCGTCATAACAATAGCTCAGTATATGTTCGCGATAGAAATCCTCTACCTTTTTCGACTGAATCTCTTCTGTTTTCGCATCACGACAATATTCCCCATACAAACTCATATAAATTTCCGCTGATATATCTTTCGGTAGTACACCTAAATTTAAATGTTGCTGCATATCTTGCCATATCTTTTCTTGCAGCTGTTCCTCTGCTAATACATAAACATTCGTCGGGTTTGTTTTCCCTTCAAATTCCTTACTGCGCTTTTGGATTTCAAACAATAAATTTTCACGTGTTTCATGTAAATTATCAAAAAATCTTTCCCAATATTGAATCATTTTATTAACTGCCTGATATAGCGATTGATACACAAGTTCTAATAGCATTTCTTTTCGATATTCATTTAATTTGTGTACATATTGCGTTACGATGTCTTCAAATTCTCTTTTGAATAAACGTTGCTGATTATTAATCATTTTTCCGAACCAGCCTTGTTGTTGAGCAATTTCTACTCGGCGTACAGCCGTTACCGTGCCATCGATATTACCTACATTAAATTTTTTATCGTAGTTTTGAATTACATTACGCTTTTGTTCATTATTTTCATGTAATCGATTCATTTTTTCTACTAACTGTTTTCGAATTTCATATAACATAAAACGTGCTGCTACTGGGTGAACTGGATCTGTTTTCTTTAAAAACCATGTATTTAATTGATAGGACTGCCCTTCAGAACCACTTGGTGAAAAGCGGTCTGATTCAATCATGTCATATAAAAGTGTCGTTACATGTTCATGTACACGGCTCGGAATCGCATATGCATATAAGCGAACCGCATGATCCACTCTTGCCACTTCACCTTTCATTTGTTCCATCATTTTCAGTTTCGCAGCTGAAATTTTACACTCATGTTGCAGACGATTTAATTCCTCATCTTTTTGCACCGTTCGTTGTACATAACTTTCTACAGCTTCTAAAAACAGTTTTGATTTCGCAACTCCGAGCTTACCACCCTCTGCTCCTTCACGTGTTTCATTGTACATTTGTCTATAGAAAATATGAGCTTGCTCTGGACGGGTAGCAAGATGCTCCAAGTCCTCTAAATAACTTTTACCTCTCTCCGGCTTTTCACGCTGCATCCCACGTTTTACATCTTGGTCGTATCTTTGCTTCTTCTCTTGAAACAGTTGATCTAAATGCAGCCACGATTCATCTAAACCTTGCACCGCCCATTTTAAAGCACAATATTTTAACACATGCTCATATGGATAAATGAGTTTTGCCGTTCCTGCCCCGCAATATCGTCCTTTTCCACTTGATTCTGCTAATTGCTGAATTTGATTGTCTTCTTGTGCAAAATGACTTGTAGACATCGGGCTAAATAACTGTAAATAAATTGTATTTGCCATCTGTTCCATATAGTCTGATAAATTGTGTAAATGGTGTCCATGTAGATTTTCGTAATCGTATAAGAAACAATAATTGTACGGTAAATGATGTTGTTTAATTGTATGATTCGTTCTTCCGTCTTCATCTACTTGATCAGGGCGATACTCTAATTCAATTGTTACACCACCGCGTTTTGATAATTCTCCAGTAGAACCGAGCGTAATAGCATGTAATTCTTTTAACGATGCATAGCCATTTGCTTGCACCGTTTCAAATTCTTTCGCACTAACCGTTCTCGTCTTTACTAAAACATCCGGCATTAAAAACGCACCGCGTATTAAAATGTTATGATGCTGCAATTTCTTCCGAAGCATTTCACGTAAATATAATGCAATTTGCAGAAACATCCCTGAACCTGTTCCGCCTGCTAGTGATGTTACTATAATGACACGCACACCATATTCCGTTTGATCACTTGTAACCGGAAAAATTTTCTCGATTTCTTGCCAAAAAGACGTCAATTTATCTTCTTTCATCGCAGCACGTAACGCTAAACGTGAAATGACGCGTAACTGTCCTGCTCCTTCTGTTAATGGCTTATCAAGTATAGTCGGATCCATCGGAAACCACTCTGGGATCGTTGGATCTCCCGCAATATACTCCCTAGGCGTTTTACTAGAACTTGTTTGTGTCTTAAACTTTCGAATATGATCAAATTTACTTAATGTATTCACATCTGTATCAAATACGTGCATTGCTACCTTTTTCCGGCGCTCTTCAGGCAATTTTTCATATATTTGATGCGTCACAGTACTACCGATTCCACCTAAACCAATTAATATTGTTGGAACTTGTAATGTCATGTGAACCACCTTCCTATTCTTGCTTGTTTGAAAAAAGGGAAAGAGAATCAATACTCCATCCCCGTCTTATCCCTATCTACTATTCACATTCATACTTGTAAATCTCCTTACCATATCCTCTATCAATTAGTAAAAGTTCATTTGGATATAGTGTCTTATGTTCCATTCCTACTTCATCTTTTGTTATAAACATCCCATCAATAATCATTCCAACTACTTGTGATTCTTTCGCTACAAAGACAGATTTCGAACCTTTCTTCGCTATAAACGTAACGGATTGCACTGTTTTTCTTTCTGCTCTAAATGGGATACCAAAATAATGGTTCCACCATTTATTTCGAAGTAATTCTGGCTCAGATTGATATAGCCAATCTTTCGCTACCTCTTGATCCCATTCATAATACAGTAGTGCCTTCCGGTGAAATCTCGGCCGAACAATCCATCCTAAAACAATGATTCCTACTACTAGCAGTAATAAAGTGATAGGAATGACAAACTTAAAAATAAGCGCATATTTTTCATAAAACGGAGCATCTTGAATATGGAATGTTATGTTTTTCTTTACTTCTTGTAATTTTGAATCCTGCATTACGATGGTAGCTTCTACGGTGCCGGTATCTGTAAAATTAAATGTGTCGGAGTAATAGGGACGAGGATAAACATAAATCTGATTTCCATGTTGCTTTATTTCATAATTGATTGATTGTTTAGATGTGACACCAGTAGATTTTAATAGTTTTTTTACAGCTTCTTCTGTCATCGGCTTACCATCTAACTGTGGCTGCAAAACAAATGGTTTACTATTCTCTAAATTTGTCACTTTTTCTTCATAATCTTTTGTAACAGTTTGAAGTGATAATTTCGGTTTCTCAGCTGTTTCAATTTTAAATTCTTTCGTCTGTCTATAAAACCCCTTTATATTCATATGAACTTTCCCGCGTACTAACCCTTTACCAAGCTTAGTTTCATAATAAAACACATGCCTTTTATCGTCCCACTTCATCGGATATTGTTTTCCGTCTATTTCTACTTCTGCCTGAAAGTAAGAAGACTGAACTGGCAACTCCGTAGGCTTCGCTTCAATAACAGCAGTAACCCCTTCGTGCATTTCCTCTACATTTTTTTGACTACTATCATCTTTGTCATAAGTAGAAACCGTATAATTAAGCGCTGGTTCAACTAGTACTTGTAGTCCTTCTTTCTCAATGTCCTGGTCTACTTCTATCGTATAAGTTCCTGGTTTAATAACTTCCTGATTTTCCGTACTTATATGAACTATATTTCCGAACAATTTTGCTTCTCCTGGTGCATGTATGGAAAAAGAAGATTGTAATTGTAACGGTTTAGAAATTTGTGTGACCTGATAATCGGGCAGAGAAGGCGATTGTCGTACAAGCGTCATACGCTTTAATGGAAACGGTGTTGTAATCTCTACTCTTTTCCCCACTACTTTCGTTTTTACAATCGATTCAACAGAGGAGAATGGATCACGATTTGCAACTAATGCTGCCACTTGATTTACACTTTTTACAATGCCATCTTCTCCGCTTGACGGCATCGTAACACCATTTATCTCTTTCTTCCATATTTCTTTAAACGTGTTTAATTGTTCTTTTTCTTGTTGTCCTAAATCTTCTTCCATCGTAATTAAGACTGGGTGTAACGATATCTTTTTTGCATCCATTTCTTTCTTAAACTGGGCTAATTTCTGCAAAATTTGTTCTTTTCCGCCAACCTTATCTTTCTCTAAATCATTAAATGCCCCGTCAGTTAATACAATAAGCCAAAATTCACGTTTTCCATCTATATCTGCTTCCTTTTTTATAGATTGCATCGCCGTTTCTACCGCGCTAAATGGAGTATTTAAATACGTTTTCCACGCTCCAATTCCCTCAATTTCTGTTTGCCTTTTATCCTTCGTTAACGAAATGTTTAATGGATCATTCGGCTTACTCATTGGAACGTAAGAAAATTTATCTTTTTCATCTAATAGCGCAACTAAACTTTGCAAAGCATAATTGGCATATTTCCAGCGATCGTTATTTCTCATGCTGCCCGAATCGTCATATACAAGTGAAACGACCCTTTCCTTTGCCTCCTCTCCTTTTGCAAAAGCTGATAAAGGTAAACATATAAATAGAAACAACATGAACGTGGCACAAATTCGGATTTTCATGATGAGGCTTCGCCACCTTTGTAGACAAATTCCTATGTTTAAATTTATGAGAGGAAACAAGATATATGACTTGTATTTTAGGACAACTAACCCACCATAACTTTATTATGTAAACAGATTATACACTTGGTAATATTCCTTCTAGCATTCTCTATCCAATTATATAAGTAAAAAAGCCTGTTTAAGCTCCACGCTTAAAACAGACTTTTCCTACTTTTTATTTTAAAAACACATAACAAAAAGTTTGATTTTTAACTTAACACATCACTTCTATTTTAAATCCACCGGGTGCTTCAACGTAAAACGTATACGCATGGGCTTGCTTAGGAGGCTCGACCAAAAATCCATCTTCCTTCAATCTTTGATTTATCTTATCTACTTGTTCTTCACTTTCTTGTGGAAATCCTACATGAAATGTTTTTGGATACTGAACTTCTTTTCCTTTCATTAAAGTTAGTATAAATCCATCATTATCACGCATAACTGCAAAGGCATTCCCCCTTGTTCCACTACAAGTTAAGCCAAAATACTTTTCTAAAAACTCTCTTGCAGCTACTACATCTGCAACTGTTAAATTAAGATGTTTAATTCCCAACTCATCACCTTCTTTCTTAATTTTCTAACATTTTATCATACAATTAAAAAACACGCCTTTCACAGCGTGTTTCATTGCTTTACATACACTTCAACAATCGGATTCTCTTTATTATCCGCATGCAAGCGTATATTCTCTTCACTTGTATGATAAATACTAGCTAATAACATTATCGTTAACACATTAGGTGTCTTCGCATCACTTCCGTATTTTCTCTCAAGCGCTTCCTTATATTCAAAATCTAAATCTCCCTGCACATATGTATACACTTCAAAACCATCTTCTAAATTGCAAACTACTGTATCAATAATATCTGCCCCTACTTGCTTCTTCATTTCCTCTCGCAACGCTTCAATAAATTCTTCCCACGGTACTTCGTATGTCTGAAACTGATCTGTAGATTTCATGCCTTTTCCTCCTTATATATCCTCTTCTTATATTTCCCCTTTCCTACAACAATTATGATAGATAGGGCATTCGTACAAGCCGCACTTGTCCCCCTTACATATCGTATTACTGTAATGCGGAAGGAGGAAAGAACATGCATAGACAAAAATGTTATGATACATGCCGACGTTACTTCGGAAAAGTTGTTCGGATTGAAGACCGTGATGGCCGTATACATTTAGGGAAAATAATCGATGTGACACAAAGCTCTGTATGGATTGAACCGGTGCAACAGCGCTCATCTTTTGATTCAGGATTCGGCTACTATGACGCTTATGCAAACGGTGGTTGTGACCTTTGTGGAGGCCTTAGCAGATGTGATAGTTGCGGATTTGGATGCGGTGGTGGATTTAGCAGCTGCGGATGTGGTGGCCGTGGTTGCGGTAGTTGTGGTGGCGGCGGCTGGGGTGTTGAACTCGGATTTGGTTTCATCTTCGGAATCACATTAGCTGCATTATTTTTCATTTAACATAGTAAAGAGTTGGCTACCTTTAGCCAACTCTTTTTCTTTATTTTTCACATATAAAAATACGATGCCCTAAAATGTGTTGGTACATAAGCCGTACATTTTCATGCTGTACCCACGCCTCATATAACTCATTCGGAATATGTGAGGATACATTCCATTCTGGCTCTTCTACATAGCCAGAGATTGTTTCTGCAATCGTGCCACCGCCAGCAATTGTGATTCTTTTAAAATTTGCTTTCTGAAATAATTGTACCCACTCATTCTCAGTTAATAGTTCTTTCATGCCATATAATTGGGCGATTTTTTCTTCCTCACCCTTATCAATGTGCCTATCAATAATCATTTCAATGACAACAAGCTTACCATCCTGCTGTAATACACGATAACACTCCGAGATAACCCTTTCTTTCTCTGTAAAAGCGATGATTGATTCTCCAAGTACGAACTCAAATGAGTTATTCAAACAAGGTAATTGCTCTACACTTCCTTCAATTAATTGTATATCTAACCCTTCAAACAACCATCTATCTTTTGCCTTTTGAATCATAATTTCATTCTTTTCAACAGTTGTTACTTTATAACCAAATTCCCTTGTCATATATGCCGCTGTTTTTCCCGTACCGCAACCTATTTCAAGGACATTCGCTCCATATTTAAAAGGCAGTTGTGCTAACAATTGTTTTGTTAACGTAAAACCACCAGGATGAGCACTTCCTATTCCGTAATAAGCTAGGAAATCGATGTATGTGTTTCGCTTCATAGGACTCTCCTTCAAGTTTTCTATAATACATATATTCATCCTCAAAAAAATAGTGCACAGAAAAAAAAGCATTTTCAAGTGCAATGTTGCAACTTGAAAACGCTTTTTTCTTTTACTATTTCTCTTCTACATACGCCCATTTGAAACTATATTCCGGACTAATATTATGTTTTACAATTCCCTTTACATTTGGTTTCATAACATACGATCTACCACTTTGATATAAAGGTACGAGCGCTACATCTTCTTCAAGTAACAATTTTTCTGCTTTCCCTAGCTCTGTCCAACGTTTTTTTGCATCAGCCATCCATTCCGTCTTACTTTTATTAATAATGTCATCATATTTTGAATTTGAATAGCTCATCTGATTCTGTGAATTTTTCGTTTCAAACATATCAAGATATGTCATTGGATCCGCATAATCTGGATTCCAGCCACCATATGAGAAATCATAATCTTGGTCTGATTCTAATTTTAGTTTTTGCTTAAATGGCTGAAGTTTAATATTTACTGTTACACCCTTTAAATTCTTTTCAATTTGATCTTTTACATACTCCCCAACCTTTTTCGCATTACCAGTATCATAATTTAATAGCTCTATTGTCACTTGATCTTTTCCAAGTTCTTTTTTCGCAGCTTCCCAGGCTGCTGCTGCCTTTTTAGAGTCTTGTTTAAAACCATTTTTAAACGTTTCTGCGAAATCTTTACCGTCTGGTCCAGCTGCTAAACCTTTTGGTACTAAATAATCCACTGGTTTTGAACCATCATTTAAAATGACATTCGTTAAAGCTTTCTTATCGATTGATAATGCAATTGCTTCACGTAATTTTTTACTCTTTAACGGTGTATCTTGCCCACCACGTTTTTGATTTAGACGCAAGTAAAACGTACTTGTTTCTGAATATGCACCAAACTCTTCTTTATTATTTCTATACTTATCAACAAATTCACCTGATAAAAGTGTAAAATCAATCGCACCTGTATCATATAAATTTACTCTTGTAGCTGGTTCTTTTACTACACTATAGTTGATTTCTTCTAGTTTTACAGTCTTTTTATCCCAATACTGATCATTTTTCTTTAATTTCCAACCTTGTTCATGCTTCCAATCAGTAAGTACAAACGGTCCATTATAAACTGTCGTATCAGACTCTAAACCGTATTTATCTCCTTTTTCTTTTACGAACTTTTCATTTAATGGATAGTATGACGCGAATGCCATTAAATTTAAGAAATATGGTACTGGTCTCTCTAGTTCAACTTCCAGCGTATAATCATCTACCGCTTTTACACCTAATGTAGAAACTTCTGCTTTCCCTTGATTTATTGCCTCTGCATTTTTAAGATAGTAAGCAATAAACGCATACTCAGCAGCTGTTTTTGGATCTACTAGACGTTGCCATGCAAATACGAAATCTTTCGCTGTTACAGGATCACCGTTTGACCATTTTGCATCTTTTCGTAATTTGAATGTATATTTTTTGCCATCCTCGCTTTTCGTACTAGATTCTGCCGCCGCTGGAATTGGCTTGTTATCTTTATCTAGACGATATAACCCTTCCATCGTGTTTCCTAAAATTTGAGAACCTAACGTATCTGTATTTTTAGAAGTATCCATCGTCGGAATTTCATTCGTTTCTGTACGATTCATTACTTGCTTTGCCGCATATTTAATATCGGATTTTTTCTCTTCCCCGCCACTATTAGATGTCGTAGTCGTTTTCTTCTCCCCACCAGAAGATCCAGAACATGCTGTTAACGCCACACTCATTGCTAATACTGGCGCTACAACCGCCGTAAACTTTTTCATCTTTTTCTTCATTTTTGTACCCTCCCCAATTATATGTACGAAACTAACTTTGAGAGATTTCCAATTTAAATTATCAGAAAATTATTACTAATTATTATTCTACTAATTTTTCTCGAATTGTAAAGTATTTTTAAAAATATTCATAATAATTAATTTATTTACTTCAATAACAATCTATTACTACTATACGAATTCTCCCACATCTACTATATGTAAGTACCACTTTTCTTATTCTTCTCTATTTAATTTAATAGTAAAAGAGCGTTCTAAAAGTCATTATCTACCTTTAAAACGCTCTTATTTATTATTTCCCTTCCGTTACATAAGCCCACTTAAAGCTATATTCTGGACTGATGTTATGTTTCACAATTCCTTTAACATTCGGTTTCATTACATACGCTCTACCTGTTTGATATAAAGGAATTAATCCTGCATCTTCTTCAAGGAACAATTTCTCTGCTTTTCCTAACGTTTCCCAACGCTTCTTGGGATCAGACAATAATTCATTACCTGCTTTCGCTACCATTTCATCATATTTTGGATTCGAATAACTCATTTGGTTATATGGGCTCTTCGATTCAAACATATCAATAAACGTCATTGGATCCGAATAATCTGGGCTCCAACCTGCAAATGAAACTTCATAATCTTGCGCTGACTCTAATTTCAGTTTTTGTTTGAACGGCTGAATTTTCGTGTTAACCGTTACACCTTTTAAGTTTTTCTCAATTTGATCTTTAAAATAGTCAGCAATTTTTTTCGCAGTTCCATCATCATAGCTTAGTAGTTCAATTGTCACTTGATCTTTTCCAAGTTCTTTTTTCGCTGCTTCCCAAGCTGCTGCACCTTTTTTCGGATCATATTTTAGACCATTTTTAAATGTATCTTGGTAATCTTTACCATCAGGCCCTGTCGCAAGCCCTTTTGGTACTAATTGATCTGTTGCTTTTGAACCGTTATTTAAAATAACGTTCGCTAAACCTTTTTTATCAATTGATAATGCGATTGCTTCACGTAGTTTTTTGCTCTTTAACGGTGTATCTTGTCCGTTACGCTTTTGATTTAAACGTAAGAAGAATGTACTTGCTTCTGAATACTCACCGTACTCCTCTTTGTTCGATTTATATTTATCAACGAATTCTCCTGATAATAGTGTAAAATCAATTGATCCTGTATCATATAAGTTTACTTTCGTCGCAACTTCTTTTACTACACTATAGTTAATTTCTTCTAATTTCACAGTCTTTTTATCCCAATACTGATCATTTCTCTTTAATTGCCATCCTTGTTCATGTTTCCATGACGCCATAACGAACGGTCCGTTATACAACGTTGTATCTGCTTCTAAACCGAACTTATCTCCTTTTTCTTTTACGAACTTTTCATTTAAAGGATAGTACGATGGGAATGCCATTAAATTCAAGAAATACGGTACTGGCTTTTCTAATTCTACTTCTAGCGTATAATCATCTACCGCTTTTGCTCCTAAATCTGTTAGAGGTTTTTCACCTTTATTAATTGCTTCTGCATTTTTAATATAGAAAGCGATAAACGCATATTCTGCAGCTGTATTTTTATCGAGTAAGCGCTGCCATCCGTATACGAAATCTTTCGCTGTTACAGGATCACCGTTTGACCATTTTGCATCTTTTCGTAGTTTAAATGTATATTTTTTGCCATCCTCGCTTTTCGTACTAGATTCTGCCACAGCTGGGATTGGCTTATTATCTTTATCTAATCGATATAAACCTTCCATTGTGTTCCCTAAAATTTGAGAACCTAATGTATCAGTAGATTTTGAAACATCCATCGTCGGAATTTCTTGATTTTCTGTACGATTTAATACTTGTTTCGCTGCATATTTAATTTCAGCTTTTTTCTCTTCCCCACCACCACTAGACGTCGTAGTTGATTTCTTCTCCCCACCAGATCCAGAACACGCTGTCAACGCCATACTCATTGCTAAAACTGGCGCTACAACCGCCGTGAACTTTTTCATCTTTTTCTTCATTTTTGTACCCTCCCCAATTATATGTACGAAACCATTTTTGATAGACTTTCTAATAACTAGTTATCAGAAAATTCTTATTAATTAATATTCTACTAATTTTTCCGCTTTTGTAAAGTTATTTTTAAAATATTCTAAAAATTATTTTTTTACTATAGTAAAACGTATTTTTTACAATTGTCATGATACAAATTCTTCCTTACATCTATCGATTTATTTACATGTAATCTCATAATAAATAGAGCATTCCAAAAGTAAATAGTCTACTTTTGGAATGCTCTATCATTTATCTTTCTATTGTACGAGATTCTCACTACAAAATAAGCTAAGAAACTTGTATACATCCACTTAAAGATAACATTACTGTTTAAAAATTATTTTCCATCTTTTTCAGTCATATATGCCCACTTGAAGCTATACTCTGGGCTAATGTTATGGTGAACGATGCCTTTTGCATTTGGTTTTTGAACATATGCATCACCACGTTGGTATAAAGGTACAAGTGCTACATCTTTCTCAAGAAGTAATTTCTCAGCTTTTCCTAGCTCTTCCCAACGTTTCTTCGCGTCACCCATTAATTCTCCACCAGCTTTTTTAATCATATCATCATACTTAGAATCAGCGAAGCTCATTTGGTTATGAGAATGATTAGACTGGAACATATCTAAGAATGTCATTGGGTCAGCGTAGTCAGGTCCCCAACCAGCAAATGATAAATCATAATCTTGCTCTGTTTCTAATTTTAACTTTTGTTTGAATGGCTGAAGTTTAATATTAACTGTTACACCTTTTAAGTTTTTCTCGATCTGGTCTTTTACATATTCTCCAACTTTTTTCGCATTACCAGTATCATAGTTTAATAGCTCAATTGTAACTTGGTCTTTTCCAAGTTCTTTTTTCGCTTCATTCCATGCAGCTGCTGCTTTTTTCGCATCTGGCTTAATACCATTTTTAAATGTTTCTTGGAAATCTTTACCATCAGGTCCGGTTGCTAATCCTTTTGGTACTAAGAAGTCCGCAGGTTTAGATCCATCATTTAAAATTACATTTGATAGATTTTTCTTATCAATAGAAAGCGCGATTGCTTCACGTAATTTTTGGCTCTTTAACGGTGTATCTTGTCCGCCACGTTTTTGGTTCAGACGTAAGAAGTATGTGCTTACTTGTGAATATGTGCCAAACTCTTCTTTATTATTTCTATACTTATCAACGAATTCACCTGATAGAAGTGCAAAATCAATTGCATTTGTATCATATAAATTTACTCTTGTAGCTACTTCTTTTACTACACTATAGTTAATTTCATCTAGTTTTACAGTCTTTTTATCCCAATATTGGTCGTTTTTCTTTAATTTCCAACCTTGCTCATGCTTCCAATCAGTAAGAACGAACGGTCCGTTATATACTGTTGTATCAGACTCTAAACCATATTTATCTCCTTTTTCCTTCACGAACTTCTCATTTAATGGATAGTACGATGGGAACGCTACTAAGTTTAAGAAGTATGGTACTGCTTGTTCTAACTCAACTTCAAGCGTATAGTCATCTACCGCTTTTACTCCTAGCTCTGCTACAGGTTTTTCACCTTTATTCACCGCTTCCGCATTTTTAATTGGAAATGCAATAAATGCATACTCAGCAGCTGTTTTTGGATCTAATAAGCGTTGCCATGCATATGCAAAATCTTTCGCTGTTACAGGATCACCATTTGACCATTTTGCATCTTTACGTAGTTTAAATGTATATTTTTTACCATCCTCACTCTTCGTGCTTGATTCTGCAGCAGCTGGGATTGGTTTGTTATCTTTATCTAATCGATATAAACCTTCCATTGTGTTCCCTAAAATTTGAGAACCTAATGTATCTGTATTTTTAGAAGTATCCATTGTTGGAATCTCATTTGTTTCAGTACGATTTAGTACTTGTTTTGCTGCTAATTTTCCTTCTGATTTACTATCTCCACCAGAGCTAGAATTTGTGCTTGTCTTCTTATCTCCACCTGATGTAGAACATGCTGTTAATGCCATACTCATTGCTAAAACTGGTACTACAACCGCTGTTAGTTTTTTCATTTTTTTCTTTTTCACTTTCTGTACCCTCCCTAATTCTTAACGCTCTCATTTAAGAATTTTCTGATAATTCTGTTTTTCTTTATATATTTATCAGAAGATTCTTATTAACTATTATTCTACTAATTTTTTGAGTTTTGTAAAGTGTTATTATTGAAAATTTTTAAAAAATTATTTTTTTACAGTAATATTCATAAAAATTACTTAACCTTTCGAAACACTATACCTCATGGAATTCTATGTATTGATTTAATAGTCTTTATATCCCTTCACTATAAAATAACTTGTAAATTATTGTTAATAAATAATGTATATTGTAACAAACCTCTTTTCTACAAAAATAAAAAAGCAGACATTTCGTCTGCTTTAATTCTCCTCAATTTGCTTTTCACTTAACCCTAGATGTGTTCTAAGAGTATTACTCAAACTCTGTAGATCTTTTTTATTAGGATTATAATAATATACACGTTGCCCGTTTGGGCCATTAGGTAAGTATAAATCATCACCAGCTAATTGTATTTTTTCAACTGAACCGTTTAAACCGTATTTATAAAAAGATAAAATATCATCCATTACTAAATTTGTTTTAAAATCACTATCAACCGCCTCAACTATTTTTTCTAGCTTCGTAATCGATCCTACACTTTTTAATTTACTTAAAATCGCTTCAATAACAAGTTGTTGGCGCTGTCCTCTCATTGCATCACTATCAATGTGGCGCGTTCTTGCTAGTGCAAGTGCTTCTTCGCCATTTAATTTTTGTAATCCTTTTTTCAAATGAATCGCATCAGGTTCATCTTTACTATTTTGCTCCGTAAATTCAACCGGGACATCCACTTCAATACCATCTAACCCATCAACAATTTTAGTAAAGGAACCAAAATTAAATTTCACAAAATAATCAACGGGCACCTGTAACAATTTTTCTACCGCTTCCACAGAAGCTTGCGGTCCTCCATCTGTACCATTTTTAACGAAACCACTTCCATATGCATGGGTTATTTTATCTTTTTTCTTTTCAACTGGAACATATGTATATGTATCACGCGGTATGCTCGTTAATTTCACTGTTTTATCGTCTTTATTAAAAGTCGCTAACAATAATGCATCTGTATGAAATGCACCATTATATTCCTTTTGTCGTTCTTGATTTTCATCAATTCCCATAATTAAAAGTGAAACATGATTTGCAATTGGCTTTACAGATTTCTCACGTAAATTGGATTTTTCACCTCGTGCTAAATTCAAATTAGATTTTTGTACGAGACTAGAAGTTTTCATATATACATAGGCTCCATAGCCAATTCCACCAAATAGTAATACCGCCAGTAGTAAACTTATTATCGTTTTCTTTTTATATTTTTGCTTATTTTTCTCTTCTCTTAAAGATGAATGATTCTCCATTTACTCTCCTCCTGTTTCTATTCATCCAATATGTTTTTCATTCTTTCATATTTAGCGCTATCCTTTTGAAACATACTTTCTTTCAATCCCTTATCTATTTGTATCCATTCAGTCGTAACTGAATATTGAATCAAGCCTTCTTGAAAACTAAGAAATTTCAACATAATCCCTGTATTTTTCTCCACAACCATTTCGAATTTCCCTCTTAAATCTTCAGAGGTGCTAACAGGCATCTCTATGTTGATGACTCCTTCAATTTTGTAACAATCTAATCCAAGATATTTCGTTTCTTTATAATTCCAATCTTTATATCGAATTAACAAATCTGCGAATTCTGATTGAATACTATATTTAGCTAGCCCTATATATTCATCATCATATCGCTTTTTTTCACCTGCTTTTTTCAATAACCTTTCCGTAGGATTTAATTTTAATAGTTCATTGTTTCTTTCTTTCGGGTTCCATTTTGTCTCTTTATAGGTATACTTCTCATCATCAAACTCTTTTTTCTTGCCCTCGTTATATATAATTGTTCGTTTTTTCGCTAGTTTATCTTCTTTCGAAGAGATACCTCTTTGTTTTTCCGTATCAATCGCATACTTATATGTTGTAGCAATTCTTGATGAGCTAGAATATTCCTCAAATTGTCCTGAAATATTTTTAAAATAATCAATAGAATCTAGCATTTTTTGATGAATCTTTTCTTTATCTGGATAATGTACATTCGATTTTATTTCTTCTTCATTTTCAAAATCAGAAAACGCTTTTTTCTTTACATATTCAAATACTCCACCATTTTGCGCAAAACTTTGTATAGAAAACTCAGACATAGATACCACTGAAAGTATACAAACCGCTGCACTAATTATCATCATATAAATTTTGTAACTCTTCTTTTTTACCTTAAGATTATGTAGCGTGCCATTAATTTTTTCATTTAACTCTGGAGGTACTATAACATTTTCATCTTTTATTCTCTTTTTTAATTTCTCATCAAATAATTTTTCATTATCCATCCTTTACACCCCCTATTCCATCTTTAATCGTTTTTGTAGTTGTTCCCTCGCGCGTGACAATCTTGATTTCACTGTTCCTTTCGGTATTTCTAACAGCTTTGCTATACTCTCTTGATTCATATCTTCATAATAATAAAGCACCGTAACAGCTCTTAATTCTTCATGTAACGATTGAATCGCATTACACAAATCTATATCTTCATACTGATCACACGCACTCATATTGTAATCATTCTCTTCTGTCACAATTACATTTTTATACGCTCTAATAATATTGTTACACTCATTTATTAGTATTCGAATTAACCAAGTTTGAAAAAATTCTTCTTTTTTTAATTTTTTTATATTTTCATAGGCCTTTAAAATTGTTGTCTGTATCGCATCCTCTATATTTGTCTCATCACGTAACATAGCCTTTCCAATCCGATACATCTTCACTTTTTCTGTATGTATAAGCGCTATAAAGGCTTCATGATCACCTTTTTTCGCTAAAGCAACATCCGTTTCTTCTTTTATAATTATTTTATATAAAGGGATTACTTTCACAATTGCTCCTCCTGTTTCATCCTCACTTCATCACTTCCAATTTAACTTTACATGTATTAGACGTATGAACCTAGAAAAAGGTTCAATTTTTTGAATATTTTTGTAATCCAAAAGATAAATACCCTTTATAAGTGTTATGCGATAAACAATACTAGTTTAAATTTACAAATAAAAAAAGCCCACTTTCTCAGTGGACTTTCTACTTTATAACGGTAAATCCCTCTTCTTAAACACTACAATTGCTACGATGAAAATACAAAGCGCTCCAGCAGTTAAACCTATACTTACCGGCCATATATTATATGATCCTTCAGCAATTTCTTTCGGACGAAACAGCGTGAATAATGATAGGTTTTTCATCCATTCTAACTTATCACTTAACTTCCCTACCATATCCAATACGAAAAATAGGATAGTTAAACTCGCTGAATAACTTAGTGCTTTTCTTTCGTCATTACATATGCAAGAAAAGAAAAATGAATACGCACTAACGACTAAAAATATGAGCCCTCCGACTATATTTATCTTCAAAAATAATTCTTTATTTAAGTTATTATCTTGTAAAAACCATTCTGCACCTACTAACCCAGCTACATACGTAACAGATACAATAATCAGAAGTTCCAATATGAGAACAGTAGCTTGTGTAATAGCAATTTGCACTCTAGATACAGGTGTTGCTAGCAAGTATGCCATTGCTCCTTTATCTACATGACGAGCAATTAAATGTGTCGCAACTGTTACGCAAAAAATTGTTAAAATTATAATAAACAATAGACTATAGTATTCGCCCGCTAGAAAATCCATTACGTTTTGAATCGGACTTTCCATACCAACGATTTTTTTCACACTATCAGGCATGGCAGCTATTAATTCATTTAGCCCTTTCGCTGATACCATTGACGGGAATATCCAAATTAATAACCACAAATATAAAGCCGCACCACACGCATAACTCAAAATACTTTTTTGTGTTTCTTTCAAACTAGCTAAAAACAATTGCTTATTCATGCGTTACCCCTTCTTTCTTATCGTAATAATGCATAAATAAATGTTCTAAATCCATCGCTCTCGTTTGAAGTGCCGTTACATTATAGTTTGAAAGTGTTTGTAAAACAGTTTGATAGTTTCCTTGTACAATGATAGATGCCTCTCTGCCTTTTACCGCTTCAAATTGCAAATTACACTTTGTAAGGGACTCAATCTCTTCTTGTGATGATACTGTTACATCTATCACCTGTCTTCTCATTCCTTGTAAATCGTGAATATTTTCAACCGTTACGAGTCGACCATCTTTAATAATAGCTACTCTGTCACAAGTTCTCTCAATTTCAGTAAAAATGTGTGATGACATTAGGATTGTTTTTCCTCTTTGCTTTTCCTCTAATATTAAATCTATAAACACTTGCTGCATAAGTGGATCAAGTCCAGATGTTGGTTCATCTAAAATTAACACCTCTGGATCGTGCATAAATGCAGCGACTATCCCTACTTTTTGCTTCATTCCTTTAGACATTTTGCGAATCGGTGTTTTCACATCAAATTGCAGACGCTCTATCAGTTCATCTCGTCTTTTCGTATCCTTTAATCCACGCATTCCCTGCATTAATTTTAAAAACTCTAATCCGTTCATTCCTTCAATAAAAGAAATTTCACCCGGTAGATAACCAACTTCCCTTTGAATTTTCGCTGCTTCATTCCAACAATCTAATCCAAAAATTGTCGCTTTACCAGCTGTCGGTTTTATAAATCCCATTAAATTACGAATCGTCGTTGATTTTCCGGCACCATTCGGTCCTAAATAACCAAATACTTCTCCCTCTTTTACATCAAATGTAATATGAAACAAACCTTTTCCATTCGAAAACTGTTTTGTGACATCTTGAACTGAAATCATAATTCCACCTCATTTTTTGAAATATTGAATATGTGATATTTCAAAATTATTGTACTCCTCATCTTCCATATTCGCAACAACTTTTTGAAATATTTATTAGTCCATATTTCAAAATTATTGTTTTCCATTATTTTTTCTTGTATATTTTAAGTGAGGTGATTGCATTGAACGGCTTTGAAAGAGTAAAAGAAAAGAAAAAGCGTGCCATTAAAGAAGCAGCATTCGTATTATTTTCAGAACGTGGATTTAATGAAGTGAAAATAGAACATATCGCAAAAGAAGCAAACGTTTCTCAAGTTACAATTTATAATCATTTCGGAAGTAAAGATGCGTTATTTAGGGAGCTTATACAAGAATTTATCATATCTGAATTTCAATATTATAAAGAGCTTGCAGAAGAAAAATTACCTTTTCATGATATGATGCAAAAAATGATTGTAAGAAAAATGAATACTGGCGGGTTATTTCAACCTGATATGTTACTGCAAATGATGCAAAGGGATGAAGAACTCCGTAAGTTTATTTATAGTTATCAAAATGAAAAAATCCTGCCCTGGTATTTAGAAATATTAGAACAAGCTCAGCGCAAAAACGAAATTAATCCACACCTTACTAAAGAAATGATGTTACTTTACATTCAAATGTTTACTAAATTAGGTGATGATTTTGGGGCACAACTTCTTGAAGGAAATCGCGAAAAACATATACAAGATATCGTCACGATGTTCTTTTATGGACTGTCCGTCCCAGAAAAATAATTGTTTCTAAAAAACAAATACAATCACCAAAAAGCCCTTTGGATATTTAAATCTCAAGGGCTTTCTCATATCAAATAAATAGCTAAAACTAACTTTATCTTAAAGAAGTTAAATGCTGCTTTATAGATAACACCTTATTATAGATTAACTCTTTTAGCATAACAGGCTGAATCGAAATAATCGTTTCACCGAAATTCAGAAAATAATTTGAAATAAAATCAGATTCTTGCTTGTTAAAATAGCCTGTTATAATGTAATTTTCATTTTCCTTTTGCAACCTCATGGAAGGGTAATTCTCTTTATCAAAAATGTCTTTTCCTTTTTGATTAACAATGACGCTAAAATCAATTGCATCAGGCTTCCTGTGAAAAGTAGTAAGATAACTTAATAATTCTTCAAGATTTTTCGGATGAACATTGCTTGTTTCCACAATAGAAAGAATTTTATCACATCTAATTATTTGAACATGATTTGTCTCAAAATTAAAGATTTTAGCATACCACTGGCCAAATTTAGATTCTATTCGAATAAATTGGGCAACCAATGCTTTCTCCTCACCTTTTTTTAAATATGTTAAATGATAAACTCGCTCAGCAAAAATCCCCTGTAAAATTTCTTTTAAGAACGGACTAAAATTACTATGATTTGTTACTTCAAGGGAAAGCGTTAGTTCCATGATTGAAATATTTTTACTCACATTATCAGGTAATACATGTTTAAATTTATTTTCAAGCGCAATACTTTCTACATTAAATGGTTTTGTCTTGTATCCATTTAGCGTAAGAATTGAAAAGTATAACGCATACATTTCATCCACACTAAAATAAATTGGTGATAACACATTATTTTCTATAATTTTATAACTTCCATTTCTACCCAGTTCAGAATATATGGGTACACCTATTTCTTCCAATGATTGAATATCTCGCAACGCGGTACTTTTAGAAATATCATATCTAGTCATTAAATCTTTTAAATTAAAATATCTTTTATTCTTTAAGAAAATAAGCATATCATTTATTCGTTCCGTTTTTTTCATATTTCCCTCCCAAAAAGGTGTCATGTATTGAAACCCTTTTAATCTATATTATAATTATCAACTAATAAAGGAGTTATATATTTATGACATTAGAAATAGCTATTTTTCTTTCAATGAATGGGCAAGCAAAGGAGGCGATTAATTTTTATATACGTAATTTAGAAGCCAAAAAGTTAATGATTGTTACGTATGAAGAACTGGCGAAAAGAGATAGTTCTTTTAAAATTACAAGTGAAAATAAAGATCATATTGCTCACTCTGTTTTACAAATTGGGAATACAAAGCTAATGATAGCAGAAGATACAATGAATACTAATGAACGTTATAACGTTGGAAATAACATGTCACTTTGCATTCAAAGCGCTAATTTAGAAGAAATACAAAGGTTTTATAATAATTTAATTTCCGATAAGCATGTGAAAATAATCTCTCAGCTAGAAAAAAATATATTTAGTGAAGCATATGGTATTATTGAAGATCCTTATGGCATACAAATCCAATTAATGTATGATAAACGACTAAACTAATTAATTAATCATATTCACATATTCCTAATAAAAAAGACACGAAATTCGTGTCTTTTTATTTTATAGAAATGACTCTACCCTTTTCACTGCTTTCAATCGCTAATTGAATCAGTTTAATAACATCTAAACCTTCTTTTGCTGTTACAGGTAGTTCCTCACCATTTAATATACTATCTCGTACACCTTTATAATAATTGTCATAACAACCGACTTCTGTTGGAATACGCTCTAAGCTTTCTTCTGTTTCTAAAGTAGCAAAATTCTCTTCATCGTCTACCCCATAACCGTTATTGCCTGGCTTCATTCCATTTTTTAATTGCTCTTCCTGCGAATCCATACCGTACTTCACGATAGAACCTTTCTCTCCATGCACTATAAAATGCGGTCCAGCTTTTTTCACATAACTGCTGCTACGTAAAATGACACGTTTAACTCCGTAATGCAGTACTATGTGGAAATAATCATCCACCTCTGCACCTGGTCGTTGTTTTATTACATCTGCACTTATCGCATCTGGTTTCCCGAATATTGATAACGCTTGGTCAATTAAATGCGATCCTAAATCGTATAATATACCGGAACCTGGTAGATTTTTTTCTCTCCATCGATCACGTACATGTGGACGGAAACGATCAAAATTTGATTCATATGCGTATACATTCCCTACTCTGTTTTCTCCTAACAATTTCTTAATTGTTAAGAAATCATTATCAAAACGACGATTATGATATACGCTTAACATTACATTATGCTGCTCTGCTAATGTAATAAGCTCTTCCCCTTCTTCAATTGAAACAACAAATGGTTTTTCTACAACAACATGCTTACCGTTTAAAATTGCTTCTTTTAAATATGGAAAATGAGTTGTATTAGGTGATGTAATAACAACTAAGTCAACATCAGCTCGCTTCACCAATTCATCAATTGTACTAACAACATTAGCGTTTGGTAATGTTTCTTTTACTACCTCTTCTTTTGAGGATAATACAGCTCGAATATTATATTCTTCTATTGTTTGTAATAGTGGGATATGAAATGTCGTACTAGAAAAACCAAATCCTACAATCCCTACACCTATTTTTTTCATGTTGCCCCTCCATTTGTGCCGCTTTAACGGGCAGTAAGATTCCTAACCCAAAATTCAGTGAAAGCTAAGGAATTAGGTGAGGAATCAACTGCTTGTTAAAGCCCGATTAGTTCAACTAATAATCAGTGAGGATGAAGAAAATCCCCATTGATTAAAGTTTCACTTTATGAGAACGATTTCATTCAGTTATTATAACAAGATTATTATTATTTACATAATAAATTGCCTAGAAAAAAGCATCTTGCTACTATTCATAGCAAGATGCTTTTTTTACTCCGGTCGTTTTTTCGTCCACGTTTCTACTACTTCACCAGTATCATTTACATCTAGCACTAGGCTACCATTACTATACCGGTCTTTATTTCGATACGCTTTCGGATCAATCTCTTCTACAATGTTTTTCTCTGTCTTCATGTAAACTAATTCATCGTCCCGAACAATTTCAATACCGACAATGCGGTACGGATTACGTTTTAACTCTTTGAAAATAACAAGACCTCGCTTCGCCCTCGTTGATTTTTCAATTTCTGATGCTTTTAGACGTTTTACAGCACCACGCTGCGTTACGAGAATAAGTTGATCTTTATCACCATTTAACGGTTTACCAGAAGCGACATAGTCATCTTCTTTTAAATTAATTGCTTTCACACCAGCAGCTCTTACACCGACTGGACTTACTTCATCTTCATGGAAAATAAGTGCATATGCACCATGTGTAGCAAGAACGATATCACTCGTTCCATCTGTCGCAAATATATCGACAACTTCATCATCTTTTTTCAAGTTTACAGCAACGAATGCCCTTGAATAACGCTGAACTTTATATTGATTTAATTCTGTTTTCTTTATCATACCATTTCGTGTTACAAATACGATAAATCGTTTTTCTTCCTCAAAGTTCGGTACAACCGTTGCCCAAATGATCGTTTCATCTCGGTCGAGTGAAACGATATTTGCAACGTGCTGACCTAAATCTTTCCAACGAATATCTGGCATTTCGTATACTGGAAGATATATATAGTTCCCTTTACTTGTGAATAAAAGAACTGTTTCAGTCGTATTCGTATCGAATCGTTCAAGTAAGATGTCACCCTCTTTCATACCGAAGTCTTTGCCGTTTGATGCATTATGTGAGCGCCATCCAGTACGTTTCACATATCCTTCTTTCGTTACAGTAACGATGACATCTTCTTGTGGAATCATCACTTCTACGTCTATTTTAATTTCTTCAATTTGTTCTTCAATAATAGCACGGCGATCATCACTATATGTTTTCTTAACTCTCTTCAAATCAGTTTTAATGACTTGAAGTAATCTTTTTTCACTTTGTAAAATTGACTGTAGCTCTAGAATTTTCTTATTAAGCTCATCTGCTTCTTCTTGTAACGCCGTAATGTCTGTATTCGTTAAGCGATATAATTGCAAGGAAACAATTGCTTCCGCCTGTGCTTCTGTAAAGCCAAATTTTGCACTTAAATTATCTTTCGCATTACGTTTATCTTTTGAAGCTCGAATTGTCTCGATTACTTGATCTAAAATCGATAATGCTTTCTTTAAACCTTCTACAATATGTTGACGATTTTCTGCTTTTCTTAATTCATATTGCGAACGTCTCGTAATAACCTCTTTTTGATGTCCAATATAAGCATCCAAAATTTTTGGTAATGTCATAAGTGTTGGACGACGATTATTAATCGCTACCATATTAAAGTTATATGGAATTTGCAAATCTGTATTTTTATATAAATAATTTAAAATACCTTCGGCGTTTGCTTCTTTCTTTAATTCAACAACAATTCGTAAACCAGTACGATCTGTCTCATCACGCACTTCAGCAATACCATCTAACTTTTTATCTAGACGTAATTCATCCATTTTCTTTACAAGGTTTGCCTTATTCACTTCGTAAGGAATTTCAGTGATTACAATTTGTTGTTTCCCACCGCGCACTGTTTCAACTTCTGCTTTTCCGCGAATAATAATTTTACCTTTACCTGTTTCATACGCCTTTTTAATACCATCAATCCCTTGAATAATACCGCCTGTTGGGAAATCTGGCCCTTTCATAACTGTTAATAAATCATCAACAGTACTATTTGGCTTATCAATACGCATCATTGTAGCATCAATAACTTCTCCAAGATGATGCGGAGGAATTTCTGTTGCATAACCAGCGGAAATCCCTGTAGATCCGTTCACTAATAAATTCGGGAACGCTGCTGGTAATACAACTGGTTCTTCACTCGTATCATCAAAGTTTGACACGAATTCAACTGTTTCTTTATCAAGATCACGTAATAATTCAGATGCGATTGGTGATAAACGAGCTTCCGTATAACGCATTGCTGCCGCTGGATCCCCATCTACACTACCATTATTACCATGCATTTCAACTAAAACATTACGTACTTTCCAAGTTTGGCTTAAGCGTACCATTGCCTCATATACAGAGGAATCTCCATGTGGATGATAATTACCAATAACGTTACCTACTGTTTTAGCTGATTTACGAAACGCTTTATCATGTACATTACCTTCTACATACATAGAATATAAAATACGTCTTTGTACTGGCTTTAAGCCATCACGTGCATCTGGAAGTGCACGATCTTGAATAATATATTTACTATAACGTGCAAAGCGATCACCTAACACGTCTTCAAGCGGGAGGTCATGAAACTTCTCTGCTTGCATGTTATTCCACCTCCGTCTCCATAATCATTTCATTTTCTAAAATATTTCCTTCTTCTTGCATGCCAAACTGTACATTGCGTTCAATCCATTTACGGCGCGGTTCTACTTTATCGCCCATTAATGTTGTAACGCGACGCTCTGCTCTTGCTGCATCATCAATTTTCACGCGAATTAATGTACGCGTTTCAGGATTCATTGTTGTTTCCCATAATTGATCCGCATTCATTTCACCAAGCCCTTTATAACGTTGTAACATATAGCCTTTTCCAACTTTTTTCGTTACACCGTCTAATTCCTCATCTGACCAAGCGTATTCAATTACTTCACTCTTACCTTTTCCTTTACTTACTTTGTATAAAGGAGGGAGTGCGATAAACACTTTACCCGCTTCGATAAGTGGCTTCATATATCTGTAGAAGAACGTTAATAACAATACTTGAATATGAGCTCCATCCGTATCGGCATCGGTCATAATTACAACTTTATCGTAGTTAATATCTTCAACATCAAATTCATTTCCTACACCGCCGCCAATCGCATAAATGATTGTATTAATCTCTTCATTTTTAAAGATATCAGCAAGCTTTGCTTTCTCTGTATTAATTACTTTACCACGTAATGGTAATACGGCCTGGAAACGACGGTCTCGTCCTTGTTTCGCTGAACCACCAGCAGAGTCACCCTCTACTAAATACAATTCGTTTTTCTGAGGATTACGTGATTGTGCAGGTGTTAACTTCCCGCTTAACGTACCTTCTGATTTTTTCTTCTTCTTACCACTACGTGCTTCTTCTCTCGCTTTACGAGCAGCCTCACGTGCTTGCGCTGCTTTAACTGCCTTTCTCACAAGAAGTGTAGCTACATCCGGGTTTTCCTCTAAAAAGTAAGCTAAATGCTCTGAGACAATGGCATCAATAGAAGAACGAGCTTCACTTGTACCAAGTTTCCCTTTCGTTTGTCCTTCAAACTGAAGTACTTCTTCTGGTACACGTACAGAAACGATAGCCGCTACACCTTCACGAATATCTGTACCTTCTAAATTTTTATCTTTTTCTTTTAATAATGAAACTTTACGAGCATACTCATTGAACACACGCGTCATTGCTGTTTTAAATCCAGCTTCGTGTGTTCCACCATCTTTTGTACGTACGTTATTTACAAACGAAAGAATATTTTCTGAGTAACCATCATTAAACTGGAATGCTAGTTCTGCTTCAATCCCGTTTTGTTCACCAGTGAAATATACAACCGGGTGAATTGAATCTTTTTCTTCGTTTAAATATGAAACGAAAGCTTCGATTCCTGTTTCATAATGAAATATATCTTCTAAATCATTACGTTCGTCTTTTATCGAGATTTTCATTCCTTTTAATAAGAATGCAGATTCACGTAATCTCTCGCATAATGTTTCATAATTGTAATTTGTCGTGCTGAAAATCGTTGTATCTGGTTTGAAGTGCATTGTCGTACCAGACTCTTTCGTTTTCCCGATTTTCTCTAACGTCGTTGCAGGAACGCCACCATTTTCAAAGCGTTGTTCATAAATGTTACCATCACGTTTAATTGTTACTACTAACCATTCTGACAAAGCGTTTACAACTGATGCCCCAACACCGTGTAAACCACCACTCGTTTTATAGCCACCTTGACCAAACTTACCACCTGCATGAAGTACAGTTAAAATAACTTCAGGTGTAGGTTTCCCAAGTTTATGCATTCCCGTAGGCATTCCTCGCCCTTTATCTATAACGCTAATACTATTATCTTTATGTATTACGACTGAAATTTCGTCGCCAAATCCCGCTAACGCTTCGTCAACGGAGTTATCTACTATTTCATATACTAAATGATGCAATCCACGGCTATCCGTACTCCCGATATACATACCCGGGCGTTTTCGAACGGCTTCAAGTCCTTCTAACACTTGAATCGCATCTTCATTATATTGGAACTGATGCTTCGCCAAACTCCTTGCCCCTTTCCTAATCCAAAATCAGAACATATGTTTCTATTATAGAATAACGCCTCGACTATAGTTTTGGCAAGTTATCTTATCTCTTTTATATACCATCTTCAATAGAAAAATCCTTGTTTTCTCACAAGGATTCCTCTAGGCTACTATTTCAGAAAAATAATCGTTTGTCAACGAGAAATGGATATGTATTCCAAGATTACACATTCCAAACCTTTATTATGATCCAAATGATCAAGATCCAAAATGGGATTACAAATAACAATCCCCAAAAACAGCCTTTAAAAAATCTCATGATGAACACCTCGTTCATCGGCCCTACTTATCTATAATGAGGGCTGAATCAATCTTTCTACTTTTAAATCTATACTATTTTGTCATCGCATGTTCTACTTTAATACAACGATCCATTATTACAGTATAGTCTTTTTCTTTTAAAAGTTTATATGTATCTTCATCTTGTACTCCTAATTGTGCCCAAAAAACATCTGCATCAATCTCTACAAATTCTTTTGCAACACCCATTAAAAACTCTGAGCGACGAAATACATTTACTATGTCAACGTGTTCCTTAATATCCTTTAGTGAAGAAACTGCCTTTTCTCCAAGCACCTCATCTACTGTTGGATTAACTGGAATAATACGGTATCCAGCATCTTGCATTGCTTTTGAAACCATATACGATGTACGTTCTGGCTTATCTGATAATCCAACAACCGCAATTGTTTTGCTTTTCTTTAACACTTCACCAATTTCCGTACGAGTTGGGTTTTCAATTGTCATAATTAATCCCTCCTATTCCTTTAGTATAGCCGATAAAGAAAGTCTCTTTCAATATGAAAGAGACTTTCTTTTATTTCGATTATTGATTCTTTGTAGCTGAATTATCTGCTAAAGTAGCCGATTTCGTCATTTTTTGACCGTTACGGTAGAATGTAACTTCTACTTTCTCGCCTACTTTTTTCTTTTCATATAAATATTTACGGAATTGAAGTGAGTTTTCTACTTTTTGATCATCTAATGCTACTACAATATCATATTGCTCTAAACCAGCTTTTTCTGCCGGTGATATTGGGTAAATTTTACCTAATACAACACCATTCGTTACTTCTTTCGGTGCTTTCAATTGATTGACTGCATAAGCTTGCACATCTTCTAACGAAACGACACCTACTCCAAGAGCTGGACGTTTTACCACTCCGTCTTTTTCAAGTGATTCAATAACTGGCTTTGCGATATTAATTGGAATAGCAAATCCAATTCCTTCAACTTCTTGCTGTGCAATTTTACTTGAATTAATTCCAATTATTTCACCATTTTGGTTAAATAATGCACCACCACTATTACCTGGGTTAATCGCTGCATCTGTTTGAATAACTTGTGCTTGCCAATCTGGTCGTTTATCGCCATCAATATCAACTGGAATTTCACGTTCTTTACTACTAATAATGCCTTCCGTTACACTTCCATCAAATCCTAGTGGGTTACCGATTGCAATTGCTTTTTCACCCGCACGGATTTTACTTGAGTCACCTAAAGTTGCAACTTTATTCACATTAGAGCCGTCAATTTCAACAACAGCTAAATCTAACCAAGGATCTTTCCCTACTAACTTTGCATCTACCTTTTTACCATCACTTAGTTTTACAGCAAGTTTATTTGCACCATCTACTACGTGGTTGTTTGTTACAATATATGCTTTATTTCCTGCTTTTTTATAAATAACACCTGATCCTGAACCAGCTTGTTGTTCTTGACCTGTCGGTTGCATTGCAAATGGATCAACACTTTGCTGCATATTAATAACACCTACAACAACGTCTTTCGCTCCTTCAATCATACCAGGTAAATCAGTTTCATTTTTCGCTTTATTTACAACAGGAACTACAGTACCTTCTACTTTTGAATCCGAACTAAATGATGATACTGGTGCTCCATTATTTTGAGCCCATGGCATATATGGTGCTGCAAAACTAATCGAAACCGCTCCGACTACAGCTCCCACTAAACCTGTGAAGAAATAGCCTTTTTTACTACCTGATTTTCTCACTTCTCTCGTTTCACTATGCTCTTCATTTAAATTTGGTCCGTCGTAATATCCCATGTTTTATTTCCCCTCTCTGGTGAATTCGTATTTTCAGTATAGTCACGTTTTGTGTCCTTCTTGTGAACTCATCGTGAAATCCAATTAAAAAAATACTCCTATCTAACATTGTAGACAAGAAAAGTATTTTTTGTACATTCTACCTTCAAAAGAGAGTATAAAATCGCCATTTTCCTAGGCTAAATTACACAAATCGTTCTAGATTATTCTTCAAATTTATAACCAACTCGAATAACAGTACCGATATGCTTCGCTTTATCTCCTAACTTATTTCGAAGTTTTTTAATATGGGTATCAACCGTTCGGTCATCACCGTAATAGTCATATCCCCATAACTGGTCTAATAAATGTTGACGTGATAAAACGATTCCTTTGTTCTCCATTAAATAAACAAGAAGTTCAAATTCTTTATGTGTCAATATAATTTCTTCTCCATCTACTAAAACAGTTCTAGATAGACGATTCACTTCAATTCCAGCTAAAGACATAGCATTTTCTTCCGCTACACCTACCGCACCATCCGCACGTTTCAATAACGTCTTTGCACGAGCTACTAACACTTTCGGGCTAAATGGTTTGGTTACATACTCGTCTGCACCTAATTCGAAACCTAGCAATGTATCATCCTCATCCGAACGCGCTGTCAACATAATAATTGGTACTGCTGATTCTTTTCTAATTCGTCTACAAACAGACCATCCATCTATTTCCGGTAACATAATATCTAACATAATTAAATCAATTTCATGCTCTGCAAATAACTCTAACGCTTTTTTCCCATCTTCTGCTTCGATTACTTCAAAGCCTTCATTACGAAAATAATCACTAACAATTTCACGTAATCTTCTTTCATCTTCAACAAGCAATACTGTTTTATTCATATAATCTATCCCGCCTTTTTACTCTTTCAATCGAATAATACGTTGATTGGAGCTTCCGCGAAATGGAAGTGTTAAATCTTTTTTCTCAATTTCAAACCTTCCATCGACTAAAACATCCCCATAATGTAACAACTCTATCATATCATTATTTTGAGAACTCTGTATCTCTTCTAACGTATAACCTGTATACATCCATAGGTTTTTTTTCAAATCTTTCACGATTTTTGCTACCTTTTTCACTTCAGCAGCTTGAAAAAATGGATCTCCACCTGAAAATGTTACATCAGTTAATGGATTACTTGCAATCTCTTTCACAATTTCTTCTACTGTCATTTCCGTTCCGTTGCAAATATTCCACGATTTTGGATTATGGCAACCGACACAACGATGCGGACAGCCCGCAAAAAACACGACTGTCCGCAATCCTTCTCCATCTACTACACTATCATGAATAATATTCATCACTTTCATTTATGTTTCACCCGATCTATCTCTTCACTACGTTTCGCACTATTCCACTTCGACATATCTCCTACAAGATAGCCTGTTATGCGGCGAATTCTTTCTATATTAGCCTCATCTTCATTCCCGCAACTTGGACATTCATTTCCAATAACCCCGTGATAACTACAGCACTTACAACGGTCAACAGGATGATTAATTGAACCGTATCCAACGCCATGTTCTGCCATGGCTTGTACAATTTGTTTTAATGCCTTTTTGTTATGCATCGCTGCTCCGTCTAGTTCAATATACGTAATGTGTCCTCCATTACAGAGAGCATGAAACGGGCCTTCTAAACGGATTTTATTTATCGCTTGAATGTTATAATAAACTGGAATATGGAATGAATTCGTATAGTAATTATGGTTCGTTATACCGCTAATTACGCCAAATTCTTCTCTATCTTTTTTCACAAACTTTCCTGATAATCCTTCTGCTGGAGTTGCAATTATCGAGAAATTCAGTTGATGTTCTTCTGTCGCTTTATCCATTCTATCTCTCATAAAGGAAATAATTTCATACCCAAGTTTCCATGATTCTTCATCTTCCCCATGATGCTTTCCTGTTAAAGCTACTAAACATTCCGCAAGACCGATAAAACCAACACTTAACGTCCCTTGTTTTAAAATCGAAGCTACGGAGTCTTCAGGCTGCAATGCTTCTCCACCACGCCATACACCTTGTGAATATAAAAACTGAAAATCTCTTGCTCGCTTCGTACATTGATACGCAAATCTTTCTAATAACTGCTTAATTCCTAAATCTAAATAGTAGTTTAGCGCTTCAAAAAATGCTTCTTTTGAACCACTAATTAACGCTAATTTCACTAAATTGATAGACGTAAATGATAAATTCCCTCTACCAATCGCTGTTTCTTCTCCATGTATATTAGACATAACACGGGTACGACATCCCATGTAACATACTTCACTTTCTGGTCTTCCATCATAATGCACTGCATTAAACGGAGCATCTAAAAATGAAAAGTTAGGGAATAATCGCTCTGCAGTTGTCTCTAATGCTAATTCAAATAAATCGTAATTCGGATCACTTTCTTCAAAATTCACACCTTTTTTCATCTTGAAAATTTGAATCGGAAAAATTGGTGTCTCTCCTTTACCAAGTCCAGCTTGTGTCGCTTTTAATAGTTGTTTAATTAACATTCTTCCTTCTTTTGACGTATCTGTTCCGTAATTAATAGAAATAAACGGTACTTGTCCTCCGCCCCTACTATGCATACTATTCGAATTATGAACGAAAGCCTCACACGCTTGATACGTATCATTTTCCGTTTCTTTCCATGCAAATTCTTCTATTTGTTCTTTCGTAAGCGGATATGATTGTAATCGTTTTTTATGTCTCTCAATTGTTTTTCGTACATAAGGTGCTAAATCAATATCAAAGAGTGCAAACGATTGACCGCCATGCTGCATATTTTGATTCGCTTGAAAAATAATAGACGAAAGAGCCAATGCACTTTTAATGTCTTGTGGTTGTCTCATATGTCCATGTCCAGTATGAAAACCGTTAGCAAGCATTTGCGCTAACGGAATTTGCGAACAAGTCGTCGTTCCTGTCGCATAAAAATCTAAATCATGTGGATATAATATATTTTCATTTATCGCTTTTTTCACTTGATCTGACAATAAATTCTCAACAGCATAATATTTTGCACTCTCAGATGCGAACGTTCCCATTACACCCATTGGAGAGCGGCCGTCTACATTTGCATTTTCTTGCATTAAATCTTGTTCATTGCCGTGGACTATCGTCTCGAACACTTTCATTAATTCTTCTCCACGTGTATTATTTTGTAACATTTATAACCCTCCACCAATATGTTGTTGTCTTTTGATTAAAATGTTACTACATATAGTCTTGCTGTTTCTGCGAGAAATGTAACATTACTGTGAAATTTTTTTCACGAAATAATGAATTTTTCATTTACAAAAAAGAAATGTGCTCTTTACAAATGTATGGTACAATATACGGGAAAAACTCTTTTTACCCTTTATCAACACATTTGAATAAAGGAGACTGAACTTATGGTTACTACATATCTTTTATTTATCGTTGCCTACTTACTTGGCTCGATTCCATTTGCACTAGTTGTTGGAAAAATTGGCTACGGAATCGATATTCGTGAGCACGGGAGCGGTAATCTAGGCGGAACAAACACATTCCGTACATTAGGGAAAAAAGCAGGTTTTACCGTTACAATTGCTGACATTTTAAAAGGGACATTAGCAACAAGTCTACCAATGATTTTCGGATTAGATATTCACCCACTATGGTTCGGATTAGCGGCTGTTCTTGGACATGTCTACCCGATCTTCGCGAAATTCCGTGGTGGTAAAGCAGTTGCAACTTCTGCTGGGGTGCTATTATGCTATTCACCAGTTGTTTTTGCAATATTGGCTGTTGTATTTTTCACCCTTTTATTTACAACAAGATACGTATCACTTTCTTCTATGGTAACAGCAGTTGTTGCTGTTATTGCATCCATTGTTAGCGGGGATAAAATCTTCATTATTGCGATGTGTTTATTAGCAGGTATGGTTATTTATAAACACCGTGCAAATATCGGACGAATTATAAATAAAACTGAACCAAAAGCAAACTTTTCAAAAAAGCAAAAATAAGATCGTAACCCACATAACGCAAAAAGAAAACGTGAAGCATATTAATAGCGTCTTTTTGCGTTATTTTTTATACTAAAGAAAAAGCAACATAACTTGGAGGAACTATACATGAATCTTTCCGTAACAAAAGAAGCAGCACAATGGTATAAAACTGAATTAAACTTACAATCAAATGAAACACTACGCTTTTTCGTACAATACGGTGGTTGCAGTACTGTGCAAAAAGGACTTTCTTTAGGTATTCGTAAAGATGATCCTGCACACCCTGCTGTTCAAATTCAAGAAGAAGGTATTAACTTCTTTATTGAAGGCGATGATGAATGGTTCTTCGATGGACATAATTTATCTGTTACACTTAATGAAGGTGACGACTTCCCACAATTTAATTATGAAAAATAAAAAAGCGCGGCTTCTGCCACGCTTTTTTATTTTTTCTTAATTTCCTCATATTTCGCATACCACTCAGGATATAACTTTTTAAATGATACAGGGCGGAATCCTTCTTTTTTCGCACAAATATTCGTCGTACTTGCAGTAATACAAAGATCACCATCACCATTATATATTTCATATCCATATACAACGCGAAGCGGGCTCACAGTATCTACCCATGTTTTTACGATTGCCTTTTCTCCATAACGCATCGCTTTACGATATGAAATTTGTAAATCTAACACAGGAGAAATAATTCCTTCTTTCTCCATTTCAACATATGAAAAACCTAAATCTTGTATAAGTTTCGTGCGACCTAACTCAAGCCACACTAAGTAGTTTGAATGGTAAACAACACCCATTTGATCTGTTTCCGCATAACGGATTTCAACTTCATGTTCTGCTACAAACATATGTATTCGCCTTCTTTCACTTCTGCTACCTTGCATACATTTAATCATAATACAGTGACATCAAAAATAAAATAAAAACAGTGAATCTTTTACTGAAAGGAGCCAGCATATGATTCAAATTGTAACTGTTCGTAGTGGTGATAGCGTATATAGCTTGGCATCAAAATATGGATCAACACCTGACGAAATAGTAAAAGACAATGGACTAAATCCAGCTGAAACGCTCGTTGTTGGTCAGGCACTTATCGTTAATACGAAAGGAAATAATTATTATGTACAGCCTGGTGACAGCCTATATCGAATTTCTCAAACATATAATGTCCCCCTCGCTAGTTTAGCTAAAGTTAATAATTTATCTTTAAAATCTATTCTCCATGTCGGACAACAATTATATGTACCAAAAGGCACAAAACGAGCTGTAGAATCCATCGCTTATTTACAACCTTCAACTATACCGATTAAAGAGAGTTTAGTTAATGCGACACGCGCCATCAATCCATTTTTAACATACTTAGCCTATTTTAGTTTTGAGGCAAAAAGAGATGGCACATTAAAAGAACCTACTGAAACAGCTAAAATTGCTAATATTGCAACGCAAGGTAAAACAATCCCTATGCTCGTTATTACAAATATTGAAAATGGTAATTTCAGTGCCGATCTAACATCAGTTATTTTACGCGACGCAACGATTCAAAACAAATTCATTACTAACATTTTGCAAACAGCTCAAAAATATGGCATGCGAGACATTCATTTCGATTTCGAGAGTGTAGCACCTGAAGACCGCGAGGCGTATAATCGCTTTTTACGAAATGTAAAAACACGCTTACCTAGCGGGTACACATTGAGCACAACTCTCGTACCGAAAACAAGTTCAAATCAAAAGGGAAAATTTTTCGAAGCTCACGATTATAAAGCGCAAGGGCAAATTGTTGATTTCGTCGTCATTATGACATATGACTGGGGATGGCAAGGCGGTCCACCGATGGCGATTTCTCCTATCGGTCCAGTGAAAGAAGTACTTCAATATGCAAAATCTCAAATGCCTCCACAAAAAATTATGATGGGGCAAAATTTATACGGGTTTGATTGGAAGCTTCCATTTAAACAAGGAAATCCACCCGCAAAAGCAATTAGCTCTGTCGCAGCTGTTGCACTAGCTCGTAAATATAATGTTCCTATTCGTTATGATTTCACAGCCCAAGCTCCTCATTTTAATTACTTTGATGAAAACGGCGTGCAACACGAAGTTTGGTTTGAAGATTCACGGTCTGTTCAAAGTAAATTCAATTTAATGAAAGAACAAGGTATAGGCGGTATTAGTTACTGGAAAATCGGTTTACCATTCCCGCAAAATTGGCGTTTACTCGTTGAAAATTTTACGATTACGAAAAAAGGCTGACAAAAGTCAGCCCTTTTTTTCATATTACTGCTAAAAACTCATCTTTCATTTCCTCACAAAAAAGAAGAATGATAACATTCTCCTTTTTAACCGTTATCAACAATCGGTTGTTTACCTGTTTGATCTTGCATTTGCTTTCCTTTATTTCCACCAGCTTTTTTCGATTGTGTTCCAATATGATTTGGTGCAAAGTCTTTTGAATTTTTTTTCGGATTACCCATTACTATCGCCTCCTTAACACTAGTATCGTACTAGCGTTAAGAATTATTCAGCTTGCTTAAAAAGTTTCATTTCATAACGTTTTTCGATGCGCTCTTCAATGCGATCAATTGCATCACGATCGCTTAATAATTGTTGTTTATTTTCATTTACAAGTTCTTCAAACGATTTACGGCGACTTCTTCTCATGTTGTTCACCCTCTCTCCTTCACTTTCTTATTACATAGTATGAGCAAACGAAAAACTCTTTAATCAGATTTGTAAGAAAATTTTATGTTTTGGTACTCCTAAAAAAACTCCGTGTACAATATATTGCACACGGAGTTTTTCATACCATAATATTTAAATACTCTTTCAACTTTTCATCTGCATTCATTTCATTTTCTTTATAATCATGAAGCGCCTGTAATACAAAATCATACTGCTCTAAAATATAACTTTCTAATTTCATAACATCCTCTAAGCTATTAAGCATAATTCTCGTATTACCAACTTCACTTTTTAACGCCGGTTCACATTTTAAACTTGTACATATTTCTTTCACATCTTCTTCTAATATCTCTGTTAATACATATTTCTTTCGCCCTTTTACCTTTAATCTCATAACTGGATAAAAAGCTTTTATATCTAAATAACTTCCTACGTTCATACAACGTAGCCATTCTACATTACGTTTATTACGTGCAAGCATTTCTTTCACCGCTTCGTATACTACGATTTCATCAAGTGAGACCTTATTTACTTTTCTCTGTCCTTCTTCTTCAATAGCTGCACACTTTTGATAAACAGCAGCACACGTAATGCAATCGTCAAATGCATTATGAGAGCTTAAACGAATTCCAAGCATTCGCTTTAACGTTTCAAGTTTATGATTAGGCGCATGCTTCATGTATTTCTTCACTAAAAATACAGTATCAATTACTTTATTTTTAGGTTCAGGTAGCCCTAGCATATTTACATTACTTTTCAAAAAGCGCATATCAAAAGAAGCATTATGGGCCACAATAACATTTGTATGTAAAAATGCTAAAAATAAAGGTAATACCTCTTCAATCGTCGGTGCATCTGAAACACGATAATTGGTAATACCGGTTAAACTCGTTATTCGGTCCGGAATTGGTCGCTCTGGATTCACGTATGAAACAAATTGATCTACCAGTTCATGATTACGATATTTCACCGCTGCAACTTGAATAATTTTATCATTATAAGGGTTAAATCCTGTTGTTTCAAAATCAATTACAACATAATCTAACGGTAAGGATACATTCCCCACTCCATACACTCCTTTATCTCTAAACGATTATATTTCTTACATCATATCATGAAGTTATTACTACTTGAAAAAGAAAAGGCAGAAATGGGAACTCTCCACCTCTACCTTTTCACCATTATTTTAATTTAGCAACCCTTTTCTCCATCTCTTTTTGCGTCATCGGCCCAATAAACTTATCTTGAATGACACCTTTTGTATCTATAAAATACGAAGTTGGAATCGTAATTACTTTATACGCTGTTGTCACATCAATGTTCTTGTCCAATAAAATAGGAAAAGTAATTCCTTTTTCTTTAGCAAAATTGCTTACCTTTTCTTCCCCCCCACCTTTTTCTGAAGGCGTATAGTTGATTGCTAAAATTTCTACGTTTTCTTTATGTTCTTTATAGAAAGCCTCCATATCCGGCATTTCTTGTTGGCAAGGTCCACACCACGTTGCCCAAAAGTTTAAAATCACTTTCTTTCCTTTTAAATCTGATAGCTTTACATTCGTTCCATCTAACTTCGTTAATTCGAAGTCTGGCGCACTCTTCCCTATTTCAATACCATTACTTGCAATCATCTCTTTCATAGCAGCTTCACTTTGTTCTTGCTCCCCTTGTACCATCTGCTCTTTTTTACCAAACTGTTCATAAGCTGCATATCCCGCTAAACAAAGTAACACTACAATAATCGTAAGCTTCCGCCACATGTTATATCACCCTAACGTATTTATCTTCTTATAACTTAATTACTCAAATACTATATACCTTATTTTAGCTTATACGGACAAGCTTGGAAATATTCAGAGTCGAAATAATTAGAATATTCTCATTTGAAGTGTAATCTTTTCCTTTTTATCATATAATTAGAAAAACAGATGAAGTGTTGTTTATCTTCTTATGGGCCCATTCACCTTTTTACTTTCGTAGTTATATAAACTTCAACAAAAGGGGGATTTTTTATGAATTCATTCGAAAAAATAACATTATATATTCTTAGTTTTCTTTTATACCCAATCGGTATTATTACATGGATCATTTCACTCTTTAGTAACGATCTTGAAAAAAAGAAAGTAGGGCGTATTTGTCTTTACATCTCTCTAGTCTCATTCGTCCTTTTCTTAATCCTTGGAATTGCAACTTTCCTTATGACTGCTACTTTTAACGTAGATCTAAATCATTCAGAATCTATCCAATATCAAATAAATGATATTGAATAAAGATAAGGGCACTGCTCTTATCTTTATTCACATCTCTTTCAAAATGAATGACTATTTATTAATTTTTCAGGACTTCCACATGCAACAATACTTCCTTCTCTCATTATGACAACATGATCCGCTAGTATCACTTTCTCTACATCATGTGTTGCCACAATTCTCGTTACATCTCTTCCTAGTCCTTCAATCATATTCCAAACAGTTTCTTGATTACTCGGATCTAACCCCGCAGTCGGTTCATCTAAAATAATAAGATTCGGATTTGAACCAATCGCTCGTAATAATGCAAGACGTTTTCTTCCTCCTCCCGAAAGCTCTTCTCCACTTTTATGTAGTACAGTTTGAATCCCCTTAGGTAAATCTCTAATTATCGGCTTCATATTTATAAGGTCAATATTTTTTTCTAATTCGTTTTCTAAATACTCCTCCCGGAAATACATATTCTCTTTTACTGTCGTCCGAAAGAAACGAGGTTCTTGCCACACTGTAGTCATTCGAGCCTTTTGACCATAATAAACAACACTACCGTTAGATGGTTTATACAAACCTGTCATTAATTTTAAAAGTGTTGTTTTTCCTGCACCACTTTCTCCGACAATGATAACGAATTCACCAGGATTAATTTGCAAATCAATATTATTAATTCTACATTTCTCTTCTTCACTCTCCTGACATGAAACATTTGTTATTATCATCCCCATCGCTCTTTCTACATTACTATCTGCCACTCTTTTATCTAAAAAGGAAAAAACTCTATTTGCCGAAGCGACTGCAACTTGTGTCATCATTAATAAATCGCCCACGTAACGGACTGGGAAAAAGAGCATTTCAATTGTAGCTAACACTGCAACAAGTGAACCAACTTCCATTTCCCCTTTCATTATTTTTTGTGCGCCTACAATGAGAACAACGATATATGCTCCTGTTTCAATCACTGTTCCAACTACTCCAATGCAATGTTGCATCATCGTCTTTTTTACTTCCGATTTATAAGATTGTGCCGTTACTCCTTTAAATAAGCGAATGGCCCATTTTTCTTTTTGTACACTACGTAAATCTTGTATACCCTTTACAAACTGTGACACCATCTCTACAACACTCGATTGATTTTTTTGAGCAATGCTTGCAATATCCCTTACCTTTTCTCCCATCAGTATTGGAACAATTGCACTGAAAAATAAAAACGGAGTTACCCACAATATAAACTGTATATCTATATGTTGTAGTGCTATGAAAGCTCCAATAAATTGGGCAATAGCGTGTATATACTCTATTAATATAGAACCATATAATCTGACCCAGTTCGGAATATCAGATACGACCAAAGTTTCTAACTCCCCTTGCTTAATCTTCTCACTCTCTTCAAACGGTAATGAGAAATAGTGACGCAATAATTCTATACGTTTCGTTTGTAATATACGTTGACTGGCTTTTGAGCTTATATAATCAAATAAAAGATTGTTCGTCCACATTAAAAAGCGAATACCCGCAAACAAAGCTATATATAAATACGCACCTTTTAGCTCCCTTTGAATAAGATTGTCTACAATTAATCCCATGAAAATTGGGCGTGATAAATTTAAAATAGCAGCAATTATCCCACTACATACAGCTGCCATTACTAATATTTTCTCTTTTCGTAACGGCCACAATATTCTTTTATATTCTTTCATGACGTTCCCTCCACTTTTCGTAGTAAAAAGAAAGGGATGAAACCATATGGTTTCATCCCTTTCCATAAAATAAGGAAGCTAACTATTGTTAGCTTCCTTATTTTTCATTTCAATTATTTAGTTTGACACTTTTGATTCTTCGATTTTCTCACGAAGAACCATTTGCAGAATACCACCGTGACGGTAGTAGTCAATTTCTACTTCACTATCGAAACGAGCTACTACTTCAAATTGTTTTTCGTTGCCATCTAAATCAGTTGCAACTACTTTTACAAGATCGCGCGGTCTAACTGTTTTGTCAATTTGAATTTCAAATGACTCGTTACCAACAAGACCTAACGTTTCAGCACTTTCGCCATCTTTAAATTGAAGTGGTAATACACCCATTAATACTAAGTTACTGCGGTGAATACGTTCGAAGCTTTCTGCGATTACTGCTTTAATACCTAATAAGTTAGTACCTTTCGCAGCCCAGTCACGAGAACTTCCCATACCGTAATCTTTACCAGCAACAACTAGAAGACCTGTTCCATCTTCTTTATATTTCATAGCAGCATCATAGATTGATGTTACTTCACCAGTTGGCCAATATGTTGTATATCCACCTTCTGTTCCTGGTGCGATTTGGTTTTTAATACGGATGTTTGCAAATGTACCACGCATCATAACTTCATGGTTACCACGACGAGAACCGTAAGAGTTAAAGTCAACTGGTTGTACGCCGTTTTCTAATAAGTAGCGTCCAGCTGGTGTGTGCTTACCAATTGAACCTGCTGGTGAAATGTGGTCTGTCGTTACAGAATCACCAAATTTACCAACTATGCGTAAACCTGATAACGTTTCAACTTCACCTGGCTCTTTAGATAAACCTTCAAAGAATGGTGGGTTTTGAATGTATGTTGAATCATTATCCCAAGTATATAAAGCTTCGTTTGAAGTTTGGATTTCATTCCAACGCTCATTGCTGTTAAATACTTGTGCATATTCTTTCTTGAACAGTTCAGATGTAACAACACTTTGAACTACATCTTCAATTTCTTTAGCTGATGGCCAAATATCGTTGAAGTAAACAGCATTGCCATTTGCATCTTTACCGATTTCATCATTTTTCAGGTCAATATCAACAGTACCTGCAAGTGCATATGCCACAACAAGTGGTGGTGATGCTAAGTAGTTTGCTTTTACAAGAGGATGAATACGACCTTCAAAGTTACGGTTACCAGATAAAACAGATGTTACTAGTAAGTCGTTTGCTGCGATTGATTCTTCTAATTCTGGCGCTAATGGACCAGAGTTACCGATACAAGTCGTACAGCCGTAACCAACTGTTTGGAAACCTAATTGGTCTAAATATGTTGTTAAACCTGATTTATCTAAGTACTCAGTAACAACTTTAGATCCTGGTGCTAATGATGTTTTTACGTACTCAGGTACTACAAGTCCTTTTTCAATTGCTTTCTTCGCAACTAGACCTGCCCCGATTAATACGTATGGGTTTGATGTATTTGTACAGCTTGTAATTGCAGCGATTGCAATTGCACCTGTTTTCATCGTTACTTCTTTATCTTCTAATGTAACCTTCACTTCTTTATCGAACTCTTGCTCATTAAATCCAAGTCCTTGTGTTCCAACTGGTGCTAATACAGCTTTGTGGAACGCATCTTTCATATCTGAAAGTGGAATTAAATCTTGTGGGCGTTTCGGTCCAGAAAGGTTAGATTCGATTGTATTTAAATCAATTTCAACAAGATCAGTGTAGATTGGATCTTTACTGTCTGCTGTATAGAATAAACCGTTCGCTTTACAGTATTCTTCAACAATACGAATTTGCTCTTCATCTCTACCTGTTAAACGTAAGTATTCTAATGAAATATCATCGATTGGGAAGAATCCACAAGTTGCGCCGTATTCTGGTGCCATATTTGAAATTGTTGCACGGTCAGCTAAAGGCATGCTCTTTAGTCCATTACCGAAGAACTCAACAAATTTACCAACTACACCTTTTTGACGTAATACTTGTGTTACTTTTAATGCAACGTCTGTTGCTGTAGTACCACTTGGAAGTGTGCCAGTTAATTTCACACCGATTACTTCAGGTACTGGGAAGTATGAAGGCTGTCCAAGCATTCCTGCTTCTGCTTCAATACCACCAACGCCCCATCCAAGAACGCCGATACCGTTAATCATTGTTGTATGCGAGTCTGTTCCAACTAATGAATCTGGGTATGCAACTAAGTCACCTTCAGCATTTTTCACAGCATGAACAACTGGTGCTAAATATTCAAGGTTTACTTGGTGTACAATGCCTGTAGCTGGTGGAACTGCACGGTAGTTATCAAATGATTTTTGTGCCCAGCTTAAAAATTTATAACGTTCTTCATTACGTTTAAACTCTAAGTCCATGTTGAATGCAAGCGCGTCTGCCGTACCCGCTCTATCAACCTGTACAGAGTGGTCAATTACAAGGTCTACAGTAATTTCAGGATTAATTTTGTCAGGATCCCCACCCATGTCTGCCATTGCTTTACGAAGCGAAGCCAAATCAACAACAGCTGGAACACCAGTGAAATCTTGTAAAATTACACGAGATGGTTTAAATGGAACATCGATATCTTGCACATCTTTCGTTCCCCATTTCGCTAAATTTGTAACATGCTCTTCTGTGATTACACGTCCGTCTACTTGACGAAGTACTGATTCAAGTAAAACTTTCACGGAATATGGTAATTGAGATACGTTGCCAACCCCTGCATTTTCAAGCGCTTTCAAATCATAATAATGATACGTTTTTCCATCTACTTCAAAAGTTGCACGTGATTGAAATGGATTATGTTTGACCATTATGTTTCCCCCCTGTTAAACGTGACTAAGTTGTCTGAATATAAAATGTAGACAAACTTTTCAATACCTTACGATAATATCTTATTACAACTTTCTAAATAAGTAAATAATAAGAAACTTATAGATTATCATAAGTTTTCTTTATGTTTCTAAATTTGAATAGCTTTCATGCTCCTTATGAATACTATTATCATAAAGTAAAGTGCTCTATCAGCGGTTTACTTACAGTTCATACATACTATGAACTGCTCATCATTCAACATACAAAAAATGTTATAGGGGTGAAATAAAATGGGTAAAAGAAAAGCAAATCATACTATTTCAGGAATGAATGCTGCATCTGCACAAGGACAAGGAACTGGTTACAATGAAGAATTTGCAAACGAGCCTTTAACTCCAGCAGAGCGACAAAATAATAAGAAACGTAAAAAGAACCAGTAAAGAAAAATCCCAAAAGGTCTATTTTCCTTTTGGGATTTCTTCTAATGTTTATAACGTAGTAATTCCGAAACCGTTACAAATCGATAGCCCTGTTTTTTCAGCTCAGGTAAAATTTTTGCTAGCGCTGCTACCGTTTGACTACGATCATTCCCTCCATCATGTAACAATACAATATCGCCACTTTTAGCATTTTTCACTACATGATTTACAATGGATTCAACCCCTGGATTTGCCCAATCACGCGGGTCTTGATGCCACGACCATAGAACGGTTTGATAGCCAGCCTCTTTCGCTGTTTTAAATACAGCATCGTTAATATATCCGCCAGGAGGACGGAATAGCAAAGGTTCTTTCACCCATTTTTCAAAAAATTTCTTTCCATCTAAAATATCATTTTCTAATTTTTCATCTGACGAATTACTTGCGTACAAATGATTCATCGTATGATTTCCAATTTCATGTCCCTCTTTTAACACTTGCTTCACTAAATATGGATTACGCTGAACTCGAAATCCAATCATAAAAAATGTCGCTTCCGCCTTATATTGACGTAATAAATCTAAAACTTGTGGTGTATACGTTGGATCTGGCCCATCATCAAATGTAATTGCAATAATTTTTTCATTATTAGGTACTTCCCATGTTACATAACCAGTTGGTTCTAACTCTTTTCTGAGCAACATTTTCGCTTCCACTTTTTCCACTTGAAATATATGTACTGCACATAGCAAAGAAAAAACTAATAGAAAAATTTTCTGTTTTAGCATAACGTTTACTAAAGCAGCAAGGTTGTCGAATAGACAACAACCTCATTTACTTTTCTAATTGATCTACATTTCGCATTATATTTTGGAGATTATTTTCATATTGCTCAAGTTGTGGACGTTGTGTTTCTGAAGCTACCTCTAGTGCATTTTGAATTTGTTCATATGCTTCCTGAACCTCTTGGCGTAACTCTTTTAAATCATGACCGTAGTTAGGGTCATTTTTCACAATATTATTAAATGCATTTTCTGCTTGTGTAACTCCTTGCTGTGCCGCTTGAAAGGCTTGTTGCTTATCTTTATGATATGGCATTATATAATCCCCTTTCTATAATTGTTAGTCCCCTTTATCTTTACCTTTTTTTCTAAAAACATTCTCGTATAAAATCGCCAACTTCTCTCATTCTAAAAAGAAAGAGGAGGTGTCATATACAATGGATAAAAACAACCGTGAATCAAAAGAAAAACAAGGACAACCTGAACCATTAAGCGGATCTCATAAAGTAAAAAACCGTAACCATTCACGCCAAAAAAAACATTCACATCATGATATGTAATAAAAACATTCACATACCGTGCACATTCAACATAAAATGTTTGTATTTCATCATTTATTCTTCACCTCTGTTTCATTCATGCATAACATGATATGAATTGATATTTTACGGAGGGTGTCTTACATGGGCAAGAAAAAGAAGAAGTGTCTTTTTCATGTTGATGGTTTCGAAGAATGGATGGATCAATTTTGTTCCGATTCTTATAGTAACTTTAGCTTTCCAAATCAAATTCACATCGATCTTTGCGAAACCGAAGAAGAATATATTTTGGAAACAGATGTACAAAATGTCACGGAACAAAATGTACTCATTAAAAAGTTAGAGACAGGCCTAGCTATATGCATACTTCATAAAAACATTTCCTTACAACGAACAATCCCTTTACCTACTACTATCATTTATAAAAAGATGCTAGCCTGCTTAGAAAACGGATTTTTAGCCATTCATATTTCCAAAAATGAAGTTGCTGATAAGCATGAAAAAAAAGTTCTTTTTTCAAATTAAGAGTTAATATAATTCAAACTAAGCCCCAGTTGGTTACTGGGGCTTATGTTATTTCGCATGCATTTCTATATTAGAATTTCTATCATATCTTTTTTTCGATAAACCTTTTGTAACTAAAAGCACAGGAAATGCCACAGTTGAAAATATAGCTAGTGCTGAAAATACCGCAAACCCATTTTGGTACCCGTAGTAATCGAGAAGTACTCCTCCGAACCACGGACCTATTACTACTCCAATTCCCGAAAAGCCCATCGCACCGAAGTATGTTCCTTTTAGATGCGCAACAGCAATATCATCAATAAATACATCCGTCATCGAAAACATTAAGACTTCTCCAATTGTAAAAATAATTGTACAAACGGCAGCACCTAGCATAGATTCTACTATTCCAAAGCCAAATAATCCCCCGCTCACAAATAAAGTCCCAACCATAATTGATGTTAACGGTGTATACTTTTTGCACATTTGAATAACAGGGTATTGGATAATCACTACAACAATTGCATTTAAAGCGAGCATATATGAGAATAGCTTCACCCCATCCTCAAATATATGTGCATTTGCAAAATATTGAGATACTGTCGTCGTTAAATGGGAAAAACCGCAATTACTCAAAATAATACCGACTAAAGCAACTAAAAATACTATATCTTTTCGCAATATACGTATTGCATTTAGCATTGTAACAGTTTTTTCTGTACTCACTTTCTTTTTTTCCATTGGATACTTCTTAAATTGGAACGCTAATATAGCTGTATATAGAATATATACCCCAGCTGCTACTAAAAAAGGAATTGTTGATTTTGCACTTCCAATCTGTAATCCAACAATTGGTCCAATTGCAACTCCAACATTTATTGCACCGTATCGTAAGTTATAGACGAGTAACCGATACTCAGGCTTTGTTAAATCTGATAATAATGCTCTTGATGTTGGCTCAAAAAACGACCTACATAATCCATTTAAAGCGTTTAATAAAAAGAAACTTAAAACATGATCCGCAAGTGAAAAACCTATAAACACAAAAACCCAAACGATCATGGACCAGAGCATAATCGTTTTCCGGCCAAATCGATCTGATAAATTCCCTCCGATAAAACTAGCAAAAACACCAACAAGTGCACTCGTTCCGATAATAGCACCAGTCATTCCAGCTGATACACCTTTAACAGTCGTTAAATAAATCGCTAAAAAAGGGATACTCATTGAAGTTGCAAACCTAGCAAACAATGTCCCTAAAATAATACTCATTCCAAGCGGATGAATATGCTGTAACTTCCCCTTCATCGTTAAACCTACTCTCTCTATTTTCACAAAAAAAGAAAGCAAAGGATCTGCTTTCTTTTCCTTTTTCTATACTTGAGCTGTTGATACCCGAGTTGTTCTCGTTATGTCCATATCAATTCCATATGTGAACTGTAATTCTTTACACACATCTTTAATTAAGATTGCGACATTATACTTTTCATTAAATTGTAAAACTATGTTTTCTACTTCTTCATATGTATACTTATATTCCCCTGTAATGACACTTTTTAGATCAAAGCATTCGTTAATACAAAGTTGTACAAGTAGCTGGTCATATTTCTCTATTACATCTTCTTTCTTCCAAAGTAACTCTTTTACATATAATCGATCAAACTTCACACTTTCTCGATTACAATCCGTTAAAATCCGGGTCATTTCGTTTAATTCTCGATATAATTCGGAAATATTTCTACTTAAACTAAGCAGTTTATCTACGCCGTTTTCATATAACATATTTATTCCACCCCCGCATTTTCTTTCCCTTATTATAGCAAGAAAATTCTAAAAATAGTTTCTTTCTTCTGAAATATTAGGAAACTAATTTCAATTGCATTACAATGAAACTAGTTAATGCGAGGGGAGAAAGAAAATTGGAGCACAAATTATATTACACTGACGCTTATAAGCAAGACTTTACTACTAAAATTATAAAGCAAGATTATGATAAAGACGGTAACTTATACGTTGTTTTGAATGAAACAGCATTTTATCCGACAGGTGGCGGACAACCATATGATACTGGTACATTAAATGATATCAATGTAATCAATGTAGAAGAGATAAACGGAGAAATTCGTCACTACATTGCAGAACAATTACATACAGAAGACGTAGAAGGTAAAATCAATTGGGAGCGCCGTTTTGATCATATGCAACAACATGCAGCTCAGCACATTTTATCTGCTGCTTTTTGGGACCATTTTAACATGCCTACAATTGGATTCCATCTTGGTAAAGAAACAGTAACAATTGATTTAGAAACAGAAAATCTTCATGCAGAAACGGTTGAAAAAGCAATACAAATTGCAAACAAAATTGTTTTTGAAAACCATCCAATCCGCATCCAGTGGATGAACTTAGAAGAAGCGAAAACGTTGCCCCTTCGTAAAGAACCGACTATGACAGAAAATATACGGGTTGTTATTATCGAAAACTTTGACTACAACGGTTGTGGTGGAACGCATCCGAAACGAACTGGTGAAGTTGGTCCTATTCAAGTACTAGGATGGGAGCGCAATAAAGGTGGTATACGCTTAACGTTTATCGCTGGTTGGCGTACACTTAAATTAATGGGACAACAGCAACAAATTATGAAAGATGTTTCTAAACAATTAAACAGTAGCGAAACTGATATTCCAGCAAAAGTGGCGCAACTGCTTACTTCTCAAAAAGAAAACGAAAAAGCAATACAAACAATGAATGAAAAATTATTATTTGCAGAGGCAAATGAACTACTTCTACAGCCTATAAAAATTCATGCTGACATACTTATTTCTAAAGTATTTACAAATCGTTCTATGCAAGAAATCGCAAAGCTTTCCGCTATTATTACAGAACAACAAGAGCATGCAATTACGTATTTCGTCATCGAAAATGATGACAAACTACAATGTATTCTCGCTTGCGGAAAATCAGTATCACTCGATATGAATGCTCTTTTAAAAGACGCTCTTCCTACAATCGAAGGAAAAGGTGGCGGAAATAAGAAGAGTGCTCGCGGTGGCGGGAAAGCAATTATGAGCGGAGATGAATTTTTAAATCAGCTTGTTTCTTCTTTACAGTCGGCGGTGTAAAGCATTTTTAGTAAGGATAGCTAATAGCTATCCTTACTCTATAGTTACAGGCCAATATTTTGTTTCAATCCTTGGTAACTCCCTGCATTTGAAAAACCTTCACTTATAAGAGTTATAAAAGTTTCCGAAAAACCATAATGACGTAAATCTTTAATCGGCACCATTTGCACATCATGAATTGGATTATGATCAAATTCATTAGAGGGTAACATAATTTCCCCTGTAAGCTTTTCAAGTAGAAATGTAATATGTAATAAAGATGGACTGGCATCCGGTTTATCACAAACATAGAGTAGCTTCTTAATTTTAACTTCTAATCCCGTTTCTTCTCTCATTTCTCTAATCATCGCCTCTTCTAACATTTCACCATTCTCCACTCTTCCTCCAGGTAAAGACCAATTCCTATTAGCAACTTTTTGCTTTACTAGCAATAATTTTTCACCTTCAATTAAAATTCCCGTAACACGAACTTGCATTACATTTTCCATATGTAATCTCCTCTTCCCATTATATTTACAAATTAACCCTTCCATAAAAAGAACATACGTTTTATAATTGAAGAAAATTATGGAAGAAAGTAGTTGTTACATTCATGCGTCCAACTTTAACAAAGTCTATATCACTTGAAGATTTCCAAAACTATTATTGGTTAAAAGCAGAACTCCAAACATTTTGTCGTGAGAATGGGTTGCCAGCTAGTGGCTCTAAGATCGAAATAACCGAGCGTATCTCACATTATTTAACTACTGGTAAAATATTAAAAAACAGCTCTGTTCAAAAGGTGAGTAAAGCTTCCCTATCCTATAAAGACCTTTCTCTTCAAACGATTATTACTAACAATCACCGCTGTAGCGAAGATGTTCGTGCTTTTTTCAAAGAAAAAATCGGAACAAACTTCCGCTTTACAGTAGCTCTTCAAAAATTTTTCAAAGAGAATGTTGGAAAAACATATGAAGACGCGATAGCTTTTTGGCATGAAGAAAACGAACGAAAAAAAGACCCTACATACAAAACAACTATCGGTACACAATTTGAATACAATCGCTTTACTCGTGACTTTTTCGAAGATCCAAATAATAAAGGGAAAGCAAAAGCTGATGCGATTGCTGCTTGGAACGAAATGAAAGCGAAGCCTGGTAGCAATATTTATGTTCCTCAAAAAGTAGAAAACTAGTTACCTCGCTAGTCTTCTACTTTCTCAAATAATAGCGCAATCCCTATCCCGCCTCCAATTCCTAATGTAGCAATTCCATATTTCATAGACTCTCTTTGTGCCTGATAAAACAAACGTGTTACAAGCATAGCACCAGATGCACCGTACGGATGACCGAGCGCAATTGCTCCACCATTTACATTTACTTTTTCGTACGGAATTTGTAACTCTTTTGCGCAAGCAACAACTTTTGAGGCGAATGCTTCATTTATTTCAAAATAATCGATGTCCTCTACTTTTACATTCATTTCGTTTAATAATTTGTTCACCGCAAATATCGGACCAGTCCCTGGAAGCTTGGGATCCACTCCCACTACAGCACTACGAACGAAACGAAGTACAGGCTTGTATCCTAACTTTCGGGCTTGTCCCTCTTCCATTACAAGAACAGCACATGCCCCATCATTTACACCGCACGAATTACCTGCCGTTACTGTTCCATTTTGTAAAAATGCGGGCTTTGTTCTTTTAATGATTCGTTCATAATTCATTTCTGGCTTTATAGATTCATCTAATAATCCATTAAAAGAAAATATTTCATCATGTATATATCCTTTTTCTAACGCTTGCAGTGTCCGCTTATAACTAAGACAAGCATACTCGTCTTGCATTTCTCTCGTTATATTATAACGCTCCGCAACATATTCAGCCGCTACTCCCATGTCAGGATCACCAATTGTTTCAGGTGAAAATCTTGCTCTTTTTTGAAAAGGTGACGTACTTGTACTCTCTACTCCCCCGGCGATATAACACTTACCTGCCCCGCCTTGAATGAGATGACACGCAGTTCGAATTGCTTCTAAACCAGAACCACATTGCCGATCAATCGTTACACCAGGAATATGATAGCCAAGTCCCACCTCTAAAGCAGATAGTCTCGCAACATTCCCTCCTGGCCCAACAACATTACCTAATATGACATCATCTATTTCCCTCTCAATCCCTTTACTTAAAAACGTAAGAAGCGGCGTTGTTAATTGCTGAACTTCATACTCTTTTAACATCCCATTCTTCTTACCAATAGGTGTTCTTTTCGCCTCTACAATAACTGCTCTATTCATATATTTTCTCCCGGTTTTCAATCATACTTTTTGCTTCCATACGAGCGATTTTCCCACTATTTGTATAAGGTATTCCATCTACAAAATGCCATTCTTTCGGTATTTTAAAAGAGGATAATCTCTGTAAGCAAAAACTCTTTAATTGTTGTTTCGTAGCACTTCCTTTTACGATCGCGACGGGCTTTTCACCCCAGTAACTATCTTTCACACCAATTACAACTATTTCATCAACAGCTGGGTGTTCATGTAATACACTTTCTATTTCTTCTGGATAAATATTGATTCCTCCAAATAAAATCATATTCTTCTCTCTACCAACAATATATATAAAGCCTTCTTCATCTTCATAGCCTACATCTCGCACTGTCATCCAACCTTCTGCATTCAACTCCCGTGTTAAAACCCCATCTATTATGTATCCCATAAAAAACTGATCACTTTTCACATAAACAGTTCCTATTTCACCTTTTTGTACTTCTTCGCCTGCTTCATTACATATTCGAACTTGCACATTATGACAAGGTTTTCCTACTGAATTTGGCCTTCTTTCGCTTTCTGCATCGACTAGTGCTGTTACAAAACTTAACTCTGATGCACCATAAAATTCATATCTTTTCGCATAAGGAAATATATTCTTTATTTTTTCTTTCGCTTCAGCTTCCCATTTCGCTCCTGACGAAATAATTTTCACTTTATTTTCTATTAATCTACTTTCTTTATATAAAGATTCAAGCATTGTCGGAACTGTATACATAACTGATATATTTTCAGTTTCTAACTTATCTAATACTTGATTTGGAAAGAACTTTCTCATAATGTGCACTGTTTGTCCTACATATAATGCACTTATTGCCCCGTATAAGAAAAGAGAATGAACGAGCGTCCCAGCTATTAAAATCGAATCCTCCCTTTTCATATGAAAATCATGTACATTACAATCAAAACTATGAACCCACGATTGTTGTGCACGTAAAAATGCTTTTGCTGTTCCTGTTGATCCTGATGTAAATCCCATATAAAAAGGAGCATGTTGTACACTTTCTACAGTGGAATATGTAGGAAGATATTTCTCTATCATTCTTTTCCACTCATCAATTTCAATTACTCTTCCTTCTTCATCCAATAGATCATTCACCTTATATCGTTCTGTCACAATCATATCCGGATTACTAATTTCAATTCTTTCTCTGAGCTCATCTTGTTTCCACTTTATATCTAACGGAACACAAACCCACCCGGCCATAGCGGCACCAGAAAATAGTTGTAAAAACTCTATACGATTTTCTAATAGGATTGCTATCGTTTTATTCTTCGATTTTTTTTCATTTAACCAGCTTGCTACTTTACAAACTGATTCAAACCACTCTTTATATGTTAAAACTCTATCATTTTCCTTTATCGCTATTTTATTTGGTTGTAAAGAGGCATGCTTTTTATATTCTTTTGTAATCCTCATATGAGACGTCCTTTCTTTACAATAATAATAAAAAGAAACACGCAATTAACGTGTTTCTTCCCTTTATCATCCCGCATTTGTATATTTTCCATTCTTTAAAGCGGGCGTAATAATATGTTTCAATGAACGATGTAATTTTGTTACGAGAACTGCCGCAATAATTGCTTTTATACAATCCCCTGGTAAAAACACAGCACTCACTTTCATTGTCTCCCATACAGAAACTTCCATTAAGAACGCTTGTACAGTAATACCAAATACATAAACTACGAAAATACCACCAATTATATTAATACATAATACTTTTATAATAGAAACTTCACGTAAACGCTCAATTAAATAACCAATAACAAACGCCCCAATGATGTAACCAAGTAAATATCCTGCACTTGGTCCAACAAATACACCAAGGCCACCGCGTCCACCAGCAAGCAATGGTGCTCCAACTCCTACAATAAGTAAGAAAATAAGCTGACTTAACGCACCTAGACGTGATCCTAACAACCCACCCGCAAGCATAACACCGAGTGATTGCAATGTAATTGGAACTGGTGTAATAGAAAGAGCAATCGGAGGTATTAACCCTAACACTCCCATAATAGAACTAAATAAAGCGACGAAAACTAAATTTTTTGTATTCATATTTGCTTCTCCTATTTGTAAACTTAAAATTGTTTTTAGATAACATATCACAAAAATTATATTATCTTTCCACTCCTCTTTTGTCAACCGTTAATGTATTAGAGTTTACAAATAAAAGTTCACTTATTTCTCTCTATGCAAATGCTCCAGTTCTTTCCGTAGCGCCTGTTTTAAAAACTTCCCAACAGATGTTTTCGGTATTTCTTCCATAAAGACAATATCGTCTGGCAACCACCACTTCGCAAACTGTGGTTTTAAAAACTCATATATTTCTTCTTTTGTAACCGTACTATTTTTCTTTTGAACAACGCAGGCAATTGGTCGCTCTTGCCACTGAGGGTGAGGAACTGCAACGACAGCCGCTTCAAATATAGCATCATGTGCCATTAAAGCATTTTCAAGATCGACCGAAGAAATCCATTCTCCCCCGCTTTTAATAACATCCTTCGTACGGTCAACAATTTTCACGCAACCTTCCTCATCCACTGTGACAACATCACCAGTATATAACCATCCATCGCGAAAACCTTCGACAGTACGATCATCGTTATAATAGCTTTCAGCGATCCAAGGTGCTCGTAAACATAATTCTCCCATCTCAGTACCATCCCACTTCACTTCACCATTTGTACCGACTACTTTCATCTCGACACCAGGTACAAGATATCCTTGTTTAGAGCGAATTTCTAGTTGCTCTTCATACGATAATTCCGTTTCATAACTTTTTAAACGTGCAAGTGTTACGAGTGGACTCGTTTCAGTCATACCATATGCATGTATGAACGGAACATTATGTTTCTGTTCAAATGCTTTAATAACACTTTTCGGCGCCGCTGCACCTCCGCATAGTATTCTCGTCATACTAGATAAATCGTAACTATTATTTTCTAACTCTTGTAATACGCCGAGCCAAATTGTCGGCACACCCGCAGCTAACGTCACTTTTTCTGATTGAATCATCTCTAATAAAATTTTTGGAGTAAACATCGGTCCAGGAAGAACTTGTTTTGATCCAAACCAAGTAGCCGCAAAAGGAAGTCCCCAAGCGTTCACATGAAACATCGGGACGATTGCCATTGCTGCATCACTTTCCGATAAAGCAGCTGTATCCGCTAAACCGAGTGCCATACAGTGTAATACAGTACTACGATGCGTATATACAACACCTTTTGGATTTCCTGTAGTCGCTGACGTATAACACATACCAGCAGGTGTATTTTCATCAATATCTTTTACAAATTGGAAATTTGGATCACCTTCTTCTAATAGCTTTTCATAATGATATACAGGCTTCAGCGTCGTATTTGGGAGTTTATCTTTATCAGTCATAATAATGTAAGCTTGTACAGTTGATAATTGTGATTGAATATTTTCAACAAGCGGTACGAGATCTTCATCTATAAGTAGAATTCGGTCTTCTGCGTGCTGAATAATGTATGAAATATGTTGAGGAGATAAACGAATGTTAATTGTGTGCAAAACAGAAGCAATACCTGGAATAGCAAAATACGCTTCCACATGTCGATGATGGTTCCACGCTAACGTTCCTGCACGTTCACCTTCTTTAATTCCAAGCTTTTTCAACGCACTGGAAAGTCTTCTCGTCCTTTCCCCTAACTGCTTATACGTTAATGTCGTAATGGTATCATGTGTGCGAGAAACAATTTCTTTCTTTGAGAATAACTTTTCTGCTCTTTCCATCATAGAACTAATTGTTAGCGGTACATTCATCATCATATTGGTTATATCCCCCTTTAAAGCGTTTTCATTTTTTCGTTTATTATAACAGACTTCCGCAAATGATTACGACATTTTTCTGTATTTTCTGAATTATTTCTTACGATATATAAATACCGAAATAACAAAAGAAAAGATATATATGATAACACCAAATATTGTATATAGCATTGAAACGTATACAGATGAATTTAAATTTGATATTGGAAATTGTTCTATTAGATAACCAATAACACTTTGTAATCCAAAATAAGTAACAAGCCCCCCGCATGCGCCTCCAATTGTAATAGCATCAGATTTTTCTGCTCCAAAAACATAGAGAAGTGGATAGGCTATTGCTCCGGCATTAAGAATGATGAACATCCCTAAAGAAACACTCTTAAATATATCATCATCAATTGGTGTATCTGAAACTAAACCATGTACATAAAATATGCCATACGATAATAAAGTACCAATAATTACAACTAAAAAATAGAAAAGGTAGTGACTTTGTACAATGTTATTTCTAGTAACCGGTAAAGTAAGTACATATTTTTCATAACCCGACTTACTCTCATACTTAATAACTTCAAGTGCAGGAATCGCAGCAAATAAGATAATGAATGTAGCAATTAAACGGTACATTGAAGCATTACCAAAATAAAAAACAAATCCTGATCCTAATATCGCCATTCCCATGAACATAAAGAAAGTTCGATACACTAGATAGTAGTTTGTCAATAATAAACCTTTCATTTATTTTTCACCCCTTGTTAATAAAACACTTATTTCTTCTAGTGAAATGGTTCTATGAGCAATCCCATTTGGTAGTTTATGCACATCTGATACAAGTACATTGAAATAAGAACCATTATTCCTTTTCACCACAACTATATCTTTGTTAATTAAAGTTAGTTGTTCCTCATCAACATCTACAATGGCATAATTGTCCAAAACTTTATCCTTTTCTTCATTCAATAAAATTTCTCCATCTTTTATCACAATAAGGTGACTAGCTATTTTTTCTACATCACTCATAATATGTGAAGAAAGTAATATACCACCGTTACTTTTATTCACAAAACTTTTTAATTCCTCTAATACCTCCTCCCTAGATGAAGGATCAAGACCTCCCGTCGCTTCATCTAGGATTAATAATTTGGCATTATGCGACAATGCAACAGCTATAGATAGTTTCATCGACATTCCACGGGAAAATCTACCTACTTTTTGATTAGTAGGTAAAGAGAAAGAATGAACTAATCGGTAAAAATTTTCTCTGTCCCAAGATTCAAACATCTTTTCAAAAACCTTATTTAGTTGTTTTATTGTAAGATGAGCCGGGAGATTCATAGCATCAAATACGACTCCAATCTTCCCCTTATTCTTGGCATCTTTATTTATATTTTCTTCACCAAATATTTTCACTGTACCACTATCTTTAGAAATTAATTCTAGTACTGTTTTAAATGTTGTTGATTTACCTGCCCCATTGTCACCAATGAATCCCACTATTGACCCTGATGGCACATTGAATGTAACATCTTTTAAAACAATTTTGTTTCCAAATGATTTACTTAAATTTTTAATTTCTAGAATGTTTGACATCATTTCACTCCTATCTTAACTTTTCATAAAAGTATGTTTGCTCCTATTAAAAATTATCCACTTTTTCTCTCACTTTCTTTTTTAGTTTGAAAATAATACGATTGCTATATTCTTTATTTTCTACTAAAATTCGATACATCTCCCACACTCCTATAACACGAACAAAAAGATAAACTCCAATAGCAATAAGTACAACACAGTACGGATAATACTGCACTAATTCTCCTGAAGTGATATGCTTTTCCTCAAACAAAAACGGTATTGCGCCTGCGGCAATAAAACAAAATCCAACAATCATCACTGCGGCATACTTCTTCTTAATAATCGCATATCTTTTTGTCAATTCTTTTAGAAAGTTTTGATCAAATAGTAGTTCTTCTTTTTTCAATACATTGTATCGACTCTCTTCTATCGTTGCAGGCACCATCATTGCTCCAATTCCAAGAACAGCAATGATAATGACAAGGAATGTCGACATTGTTGCATTTTCTTTAAATAGTAAATACGGTATTGTAGATAAAATAAGCAAGCTAAACCCTAACGCTATATATTTTGAAATCTTTTGCCCATACACTATATACCCTTCTGCCATTTCCTGACTTACGTAATAGCCATCCACATTTTCATTACTTTGCTCTGCAGTTTCTTTTAATAAATAGTCGAGTGATACTTCAAATACATTTCCAATCATTATTAACTTTTCAGTTTCAGGAAAACCTTGACCGTTTTCCCATTTACTAACCGCTTGCCTTGTTGTGTTTAATTTTTCAGCTAATGCTTCTTGAGAAAGGCCCTTTTCCTTTCTTAATTTAAAAAGCTTTTCACCAAATCCCATATGTGTGTCCCCCTTTGTTTTCTTACCTAAATTGTATGTAAACATTGCCTTTATCTCTATCTTCCCGCGGTTGCACTTTGTCAACTTACGGTTGCGAATGTGTTATATAGTGGTTTTGTATACGATTTAGCTATTATTCTTCTATGATTATGGCGTTAATAAACCACCCTCTCCTAATAACCATTTATAACAATTAAAGGTAATTATTGTTATAAAAAAAAACAAAAAACTCCTTTATTTAATGGAGTTTTAAATATGAAATATTCCAAGAGGAGCTGTTTTTTCTTCCTCCTACTGCCTCACAATTTCTTCTATATATTTTTATGTGTCATATAACGAACTATGTACAGTATATGTTTTCATCTCTTTATCTGAGGCATACTCATATATATATATGTAAAATATTACTCTTATTAACTTTTCTAATAAAGTCACTACTCAATAATCATAACGGCTTCTGCTTAAACTTTTCATAATGTCGTACTTTTAATAAAAGGACATTCCCGCAATCTGTACAAATATAAGCATCTACTGGTGAAGATGTGAACATCGTTTCCTTTTTCCGTATTTGTGCATATCCGACAAACTCACCTTCTCCTATGTTTTGAGAACCACAATTAGAGCATGTCTGCACGGTTTTTTGTTTCATGAGAGCACCACCTTTAATCTGTTTCCACTCCCTTCGACAGCTCACTTCCATTTCCCTTCCAAAAAGCCTCTTATTCTCTCACATTTCAACAGGAATCTCAAAACAAAAATCGTATATGTACTATGAAATATATTTATTAACGGAGGAATTTTATGACTACTGTTATGACACTCGATATAGCAACAGAAATTGAAAATGCAGAAATTGATATGCTCTCTTCTAGATTAGAGAGACTACAAACAATAAGCGGAAACCCAATGCAAGTGCAAATGAAAAAATTCGGTAGCGCCACTGCCTTTTCATCAAAAATAATTGCTGGTCCTGCTTTTAATACGGTAAAAGGTATTACAAATGCAGATGCGATTGATGCAATCATTTCTTATTATGAATCACTACAAATCCCTTGTCGTTTTGAAATTACCCCAGCACAAGGTACAACTAAATTATTTCAATACTTATCTCAAAAAGGGTTTTATCAATCTAGCTTCCATACTGCTTTGTATAGTATACCGAGAGAGGGTTCATCACTTCTTCCTTCTAATATTACAATACGAAAACTAAAAGAAAATGAGTTTGATATTTTTGCAAACATTTATGTACATGGATTTAATATGCCATCCTTTACAAAAGATAGCGTGCGCCAAAATAATGAAATTCTTTACAATGAACCAGGATGGCATTTTTTCATAGCTGAAGTTCAAAATATCCCTGCTGGTATTGGTGTCCTGTATATAAATAAGGGTGTCGCATCATTAGCTGCTTCTGCTACTTTGCCAGAATTTCAGCGTAAAGGCTGTCATACTGCATTAATTCAAAAACGAATTAAGACAGCTATTGAATCAAATTGTACTTTAATAGTTGGACAAGCAAGGTTCGGTAGCGGCAGTCAAAATAACATGGAACGTGCCCACATGAAAATTGCTTATACAAAATCAATATGGACCGCAAAAGACATATAATTTACTTTATTTCTCCTTCCGTTACATTTTTAAACATTTTATGACAAATCCTTTTCTATCCTATTAATCATTTGAATATTCAAACTAGATTTGTTACGATATTACTAGATACATCATTCAACTTGCAATATGAAAAGAGAATTCTAATCAAACTACAAGGAGGAGAAATGTATGACTAAACATGATCATGGTTTAAAAGAAAAAGTAGAAGGTGCCATTGATAAGGTAAAAGGTGAAGTAAAAGAAGTTGTTGGGAAAGTAACTGACAATAAGAAATTACAAGCTGAAGGAAAATGGGATAAGGTGAAAGGCACTGCTAAAGATACAGTTGGTAATGTAAAAGAAAAAGTACATGAATATAAAGAACACAAGAAAGAAAAATAAAAAAAGAGCCCATCGGCTCTTTTTTTATTTTCCTTCATTCTTTTCTAGCACGTATAAATCTTCTTCCATATTCGTTAATTTCTCACTTACAAGCTTTCTTGCATCTCCAATTGCTTGATTATATGCAAACGGTCCAACTAATTTAATCATTTCTTCTATTAAACGCTCTGCTTGGAAACGTCCAATTTCATCTAAATCTTCTTCCATAAAAAATTGCTGAATTTGTGCTACAAGTTCTTCTTTTTTATCATTTGGTATTTTTATATTCATCATCGTTGTTACTCCTCTATATTTAAGATAGTATCTTCCTTAACTCTACCATAGAAAAACGATTACCAGGACAGCTTTTTGTAACTCCTTCTAACTCTCTATGACCGAGTATATTTTCTTTCTTTATAGCAAATTGCTTCATAAACAGTTTACATAAAGAATATAATGCATTCACTTGTGCAGGAGTTGGATCGTATTTATCGAAATTTCCCGTCATACATATTCCAATTGTATGGCGGTTATGGTCTTTCGCGTGCGCTCCAATATGTAAACCTCGTCCTTCCACTACAGTTCCATCCTTTTCGATAAAATAGTTGTAACCAATTCCGCTCCACCCCCTTACAGTTTGATGAAATTCATGCGTTTTATACACGTCCCATCCATCTTCAGCTGTATGGTGAATAATCAGTTTGTTTACTTTTTCTAAAGAAACTAATTCATCTTGAAATGTTAGATTGACACGTTTAATTTCCATTTGAACTGCCTCCTCTTAAAAATCAATCATAATAATCGTTTTATCATCTGGCCTTATTCTCTTTTCCGCTTCTAGCTCTTCAATAATTGCTATATATTCGTTTATACTATTCTTTCTTATATATGCAACAGTTTGTTCTAATGACCAATCTGGGTGAAATAACCCGTCTGAACAAATAAAAATCCCACTCACTTCATCTGTATGTAATTCACCATGTTGTAAATAATGTATCGCTTCTTTCATTCCATTTGCAACTGAATAACCATTTGGCATATTTGCAAGATAACGATTGTATTTTAACTGTTCTCGAACATCTTGAAAAACATATTCTTCTGGTACAGATAACCCTTTTTTACGATCTTCTTCCCTCTTCTTTTTTGCTCTTTTACTAATTCCTTCAACTGTGTCTTTCGTTAATACTTGCATCGTTCCATTTTGAAAAGTTGCGACAATCATACAGTCCCCAAGCTGCGCATATTCAATTTTCTCACCAACTATTTGGACTGCCGCGATACATGTGCACCACAAATGCTCTTTTTTTCTCGTGTCTACTTCATATTCTAACATTTTGCTTTGCAATGCTTCATTTGCTTTTTCAACTGCAAATTGTAAACTATGATTCTCTCGTAATGCAGTAAAATAACTTGCAAATAAATGCGAAGCGATGTATGCTCCATTATGTCCCTTTTCATCACGAAACGGGACAAGTGGTGTTGCACCGTCACATACACCATAAATCTTTTTTTCTTTATTACAAAAATAAGAATCCTCACATTCTTGCTTCAACGGGCTTTTCTGTTGATATGTTTTTATCTTCACAACTGTATCCCCTTTCAAATGATAAAATACTCAAATTCTTTTGATTAATCTAATTTACCTAAATAAACTGTTTTTACCCAAAACTTTCAATATCATATATAATCTTGAAATAATATGAATTTTTCAGTGAAGGACGGGAAAGAAATGGTCAGATTCCTTGGTGTTATTATCGGTTCTATTATTATTGCGGTTGCCTTTAATCTTTTCCTTATCCCCCACAAAATTTTAAGTAGTGGAATTGGCGGAATTGCTATTATTTTAGGGATTGTAACCCCTGTAAACACAGGCATTATTAACTTTGTATTAAACTTACCTATCCTTATTTTAGGGTACATAGGTCTTGGAAAAAAAGTAATTTTTAACACAGTTGTCTCTGTAGTTGTATTATCTGTTGCATTATACTACGTTCCAGTAAAAGTCGTAGCAACAGACCCATTGTTATCTTCTATCTTCGGAGGTGTCATCGCCGGAGCTGGTATTGGTCTTGTTTTTAACTGTAATGGATCCACTGGTGGATTTGATATTATCGGTATGCTTTTATCCCGCAAGCGAGACATTAAACTTGGCGGATTCCTTATTATTTTAAATGCAGTCGTTGTAATAATCGCAGGATTCTTCTTCACCTGGGATGTTGCACTTACAAGCTTACTTTCAATTTATGTAACTGGTAAAGTAATTGATGCTGTTCATACAAAACATCGTAAAGTTACACTTATGATTGTAACAAATGAAGCAGAAAAAATGAAAAAACAACTTCTTTCAACTGTTGTACGTGGAATAACGTTACTTGATGGCGAAGGTGCTTATTCAAGCGAGAAAAAGCGTGTACTTATGACCGTCGTTTCTCGTGAAGAATTAGCAAGTATGAAACTAACAATTTCTGAAATCGACCCGAATGCTTTCGTTAATATTACAGAAACTGTAGAAGTGTTAGGACTTTTCAGAAGAAGTTAAAGACTAGGTGGGAATCCACCTAGTCTTTATTTTGCATAAATTCAATCCGGTTTCCAAATGGATCTGACACGTAAAATCGAATTACATCTGGCCGTGCATAATCATCAATCACTTTAACACCTTGCTCTATAAGTGTTTGCTTAAATTCATTAATTTCATTCACATAAAAAGCTGGATGAGCCTTTTTAGCCGGTGTAAAATTCCGCTCGACACCAATATGGATTTCTTGATTTCCGCATTTAAACCAACATCCACCTCGTTTTTTCAACTCTTCTGGCTTTGGAATTTCTTCCATACCAATCGTATTCCCATAAAAATCACGCGCCTCTTCTTCACACCCTACAGGTGCAGCTACTTGCACGTGATCAATCCCTTGAATATAATTTTTCATTTTCTCTCCCCCTCCTCTACCCTAATGTTATACGGAAAACAGCCGTCTGTAACTTACAAAAGGTTTATAAAACAATATAAGCTCCCCTTATTACCATCCTGCATTCACCTTGCAAAAAATAAAAAAAACAAAATTTATTCTATAACTTCTATTTTTTATAGAAATACACATTACATCTATATTATAGTTATGAATAGACAAATCTTTTTAGATGCTATTTGTACGGAGGAACTATTATGAGTCGTAAAAAATATTCACCAACTCAAAAAAAACGTCATCCGAACATTTCTAGACGTTTGCGAAACCATATACAAGATCGTTCATTAACAGAAATGTACGCATCTCTGTTCGAACACAATCCTGATAGTATTATTTCATTAAATTTAGAAGGAGTTATTCTACATATAAATCCTTCTGCCGAAAGAATATTAGGTTACACTTCTTTAGAATTAGAACAGAAAAATATTACCTCTATTTTAGAAGCCCATATTTCTGAGCAAGTATTACAAAATATAAAGAATACTGAAGCGGATAATCAACAAGAGTATATCTTATCTATTTATCATAAAAATGGATTCTTATTAGATGTTGTGACAAAACTAGTTCCTATTTTTGTTCAAAATCGTCTTACTGGCGTATATGCTATTATGAAGCCGCTTGAAAAATCAGAAAGAATTGAGAATATGCTAAAAGAAAGTGAGAAGAGATTACGTACATTAGTAAACTCCATGCCTGCGTTTGTTATATTTAAAGATCATGAAGGGCGCTGGCTTGAGGCAAATGATTACGCACTTTCTTGCTTCAATTTCCATCATGTACCCTACCACGGGAAAAAAGATAGCGAACTCATTCAATATAATGAAGCATACCGAGAAGCTTTTTTACATTGTGAAGAAATCGATGAACTAGCATGGCAACAAAGACAAATTCTTCATGGCGAGGAATTTATTATACATAGAGATGATTTCGATCTAATCTTAAGTATATCAAAAGTTCCGCTTTATCATCCTGATGGTTCTCGCAAAGGTCTTATCGTGATGGGGAGAGATGTTACTGAGCTAAAAGAAACTGAAAAGTTACTACGAAAATCAGAGAAGCTCGCAGTAGTCGGACAACTGACAGCTGGAATTGCCCATGAAATTCGAAATCCACTCACTTCTCTAAAAGGTTTTCTAACGTTGCTCCTCCCTGAAATAAGTGAGGAGCAGAAATGGTATATCGATGTTATGTTAAGTGAGATTTCACAAATGGAATCCATCACGAGTCAATTTATGGCGATGTCTAAGCCACAAGTATTATCTATCCAAACTTGTAACATACAAACTTTAATTGAAGAGGTAGTTACATTTATTTTACCGACTGCAATTATGCATAGCGTTCATATCATCATGGATCATTTTGATTACGTATATGATATTCAATGTGACGGTAACCAATTAAAACAAGTGTTTATAAACATATTAAAAAATGCGATAGAAGCAATGCCAAATGGCGGAAATATTTTCATCCAAACAAAACCATTAGAGGATAATTTCATCTTAATACGAATTATCGATGAAGGTTGCGGCATTCCTGAAGATCGTATCTCCCGTCTAGGCGAACCTTTTTATAGTTTAAAAGAAAAAGGCACAGGACTAGGATTAATGATGTGTTACAAAATAATTGAAGAACATCATGGTAGATTACACATTTCAAGCGAATTAAATAAAGGTACGATTGTTGATATTGAGCTACCACTTTCTTCATCTCATCTCGCAATCCAGTCTTAAATAAAAAAGAAGCATCTACTAATCGTTAGCAGATGCTTCTTTTTTTAAAATGCTTTGTCATACCACTCTTTTGCTTTTTCTACTTCACCCATCGTTAATTGATGCCCTCGATTTTCCCAATGCATTGTTACATTCGCATTTGCATTTTCTAATAGTACCTTCAATTCCTCTGACTCTGCTGATGAACAAATTGGGTCATTTGTCCCAGCAGCAATAAACACAGATTTCCCTGCTAAATTTGCTAATTGCATTCCTCTTCTAGGTACCATTGGGTGATGAAGCACAGCACCTTTTAATGCATTTTCGTAATGGAATAATAAGCTTGCTGCGATATTTGCCCCATTCGAATAACCGATAGCTACAATGTTATTTCTATCGAATTTATATTCTTTAGCCGCTTCATCTAAAAATTCATTTAATTCCTTCGTACGGAAAATTAAATCCTCTTCATCAAAAATGCCCTCTGCTAATCGGCGGAAGAAACGCGGCATCCCATTCTCTAACACATTTCCCCTAACGCTTAATACCGACGCTTCCGGATCAATTATTTCTGCAAGTGGTAGTAAATCTAATTCATTACCACCTGTGCCATGAAGTAATAACAACACTGGTTTTGACGTATCTTTTCCTTTTTGAAAAACATGTTTCATCATAATCCTGTTCCCCCTTCAATCACTTTAATCTAAATTTCTCACTTCAAATGGTAAAAGCGTTTGTTCAATCTGTTTTCTATGTTGTTCATATTGTTCCGGTAACTTTAATTCCTCACCCATCGTCTCTAACGATTCATCATGAGTGAAACCAGGAGGATCTGTTGCAATTTCAAATAAGATTTCACCATGTTCTCTAAAATAAATCGCGTTAAAATAATTTCGATCTTGTACAGGAGTTACGTGATATCCAAAACGCGACACATGCTCTTTCCAGTCTAGCTGATCAGCATCGTCAATCGCTCTCCAAGCTATATGATGAACTGTACCAACGCCCATTTGGCCACGACCGATTGTTGATAATTTCAAATCAATAATATTTCCAATATCAGCAGAAGAACGGAATCGAACAAATTCACCCTCTTCTCCAATTTTCTCAAGACCCATAATATGTTCTAACAATTCAGCTGTTTTTTGAGGCTGTGCAGATAAAAGAACAGCACCTCCAAACCCTTTAATTGCTACTTCTGGTGTAACTTCTCCAAAACTCCAATTATTTAATTCGCCTGCTTCTCTTTCAACTAATTCTATATGCAAACCATGCGGATCATCAAATTCTAAATACTCCTCTCCAAAACGAGTCATTTTCGTATACGAAACATCGAATTTTTCTAATCTATTTTCCCAAAACTCCATTGCACCTTTTGGTACAACGTAAGACGTAATTCCTACTTGACCATCCCCAATAATACCTTGACGAGCACCTGCCCATGGGAAAAACGTAATAATTGTTCCAGGTTTTCCTCCTTCATTTCCAAAATAAAGGTGGTACGTACCTGGATCATCAAAATTCACTGTTTGTTTCACTAAACGTAACCCTAATACACCAGCATAAAAGTCTACATTTTCTTGTGGATGCCCTACAATCGCTGTAATGTGATGGATTCCCATTGTTTTCTTTTCCATTTCTTCCACTCCTTTTTTATTTCATTATAAAAATTCTTTTACATTTAAATTCATTATTCATTTTGTCCATGCTACAAAGTAAAATCCGTCATTATAATTTTATCTCGAATTCGAGATATTGATTATAAAAATACACATTAACTTCCAGCTTGTCAATTCATCTCAAATTCGAGATAGTTTTTAAAAAATATTTACTCCATTTAAAATCTTTATTCAAAGTACAAATTAACTTGAACTCAAATTTATTATAAGTTACTTACTTTTAGTTGTCAATAAGTTCCTTATTTTCATTTTAAATAAAAAGAGAGTAAACGCCAGTTTCGTTTACTCTCTTCGCTAATCATTTCGTTTCTTCTTCCAATATTGCTTCCATCTCATTAAATTCACGATGAACTGCCTTAACGGGTTCTTTCGTTAATAAACTTACAACGATAACAGTTAATAAACTACAGAAAAATCCAGGTACCATTTCATACATAATTGCTTTTAAACTTGGAATTTTTACCCATGCTATAACAACTACTGCACCAACAATCATACCTGCAAGAACGCCCCATTTATTCGTTCTTTTCCAATATAAACTTAATAAAATGGCTGGTCCGAACGCTGAACCAAATCCAGCCCAAGCATAACCTACAAGTGTTAAAATTGTATCACTTGGATGATACGCTAAAACAACTGCGATCATAGCTACTACTAATACTGACAATCTACCGATAAATACAAGTTCTTTGTCACTTGCATTACGACGGAAAAATGTTTTATAGAAGTCTTCCGTTACTGCACTTGAAATAACAAGTAATTGTGAGGAAATACTACTCATAATCGAAGCCAAAATAGCTGATAATAAAAATCCTGTAATGTACGGATGGAATAAAATATTGGAGAATGTTACAAAGACCATTTCTGGGTCTTGTAATGTCGCATTATTTTTAGCATAATAAGCGATACCAATTAGACCAGTAAGCATTGCACCTATAATTGAAATCGTCATCCAACCGATACCGATTCTACGAGAAGTCTTTAAATCTTTAATAGAGGTAATTGCCATAAAACGGACAATAATATGCGGTTGACCAAAATACCCAAGTCCCCATGCTAAAAATGAAATAATGCCAAGTATTGTGGTCCCTTTAAACATATCTAAATGCGATGCATCGACTTGTTTAATCGTATTAAATGTTTCTGTTACACCACCGACATCCGTAAAAGCAACAATTGGCACTAGTACAAGCGCAATAAACATAATACAACCTTGTACAAAGTCCGTCCAGCTTACGGCTAGAAAGCCACCGAATAGTGTATACGCAACAACGACACCCACTGTTACAAATAAACCAATTTTATAATCTAGGTTGAAAGAATTTTCAAACAAACGTCCACCTGAAACTAAACCAGCCGACGCATAGAATGTGAAAAATACTAAAATGACGATAGCGGAGACAAAACGAAGTATTTTCGTACGATCTTTAAACCGATTCTCTAAAAAGTCTGGAATCGTAATTGAATCATTTGCCACTTCTGTATACGTTCGTAAACGTGGGGCAATGATTAAATAGTTTGCATAAGCACCTATTAATAAACCTATCGCAATCCATACACTTGATAATCCTGTTGCATACATCGCACCAGGTAATCCCATTAGCATCCAACCACTCATGTCAGAAGCACCAGCTGATAAAGCTGTAACTGCTGGACCGAGTCCCCTTCCACCTAACATATAATCTGATAAATCGGATGTCTTCTTATAAGACCAATATCCGATATACAACATACCTGCCATATAAATAGCAAGCGAAACCATAATTTCAATCTTCACCAAATCTCTCCCTTATTCCATAAGCCATTCAAAATTTCGAAAAATGACTTTTTCTATTTTCTTATTTTCGCTTATGGTTCCCTACCTTAACAAACATTTTTTGTTCTTTCAAGTGAACGAGCACTTTTTATTACATGTGAAAACCTTTATAAACGCCTTTATCCCAGTGGATTACAATGATTTTTCAAGAAATTAAAGTAATAATATTCAGAAATTAAACAGTGTTTTTTCACACCTTATTTTTATTCGTTTACCCGATAAATTTTAAAAGAAAAAGCCATACAAGTGTATGACTTTTAGCTTATTGACGTCTCAATTTTCGCTTTCTCTACATATACTTTACGAAATTTCATATAGCATCCAATACGCCAAGGTACTATATAACAAACCGCAAGAGTATAGAAAAGAATGCCGATTGACTTTGGATCTAAACCTTGTAAATGTCTTCTAAAATAAGCACGTAAAAGAACGATAACTAAAAATGTAGCAATAAAAGCGATACTTTTTTTTGCATAAATTTGACCATCTTCTCTGACTTCATACCCACTTAAAATAATAAGTGGAATTGACAATAACAGTCCGATCCCAGCAGCTATACCAATTTGCCAATCAGCAAGTTGTATCGGTGCAGCATATAAAGAAAAACCTGGTAATAAGAAAAATAATGGCAATAGTAGTTCTCTTCCTTTATTATTAATTGGTCGATTCATAGAGCGCATGCGTCTAAATATAACGAGCCCTATGACGAGTAAAAAAATTGTAATACTGTAAGAACCTTGCTGCAAGTGAATCTCTCCCTAAAAATAGTCATTTTTAAAAATACTTCCCTATTATACTCCTAATTTTTCCAAAAATATGATTATTCCTTTAAAAAATCTTACATATCAAATATACTTTTAGGTTTGATTTACTATAGGAAACAATTCCGAAAGAGGAACTACTCTCCCCACCTCGTCTTTAAACACAATATGCTCTCTAGTTAAATGGCGCGGGCTCTTCACTCCCGCTGCCGCTGCTAATGAAAATAAACTATATCTCATACTAATAATATAATTCATGACTCGCCACTTCTTCTCATACGGATCTAACGCTTTTTGATAATGCGGATTCGTCGTGGCTACACCAGATGGACATTGGCCAGAATTACATTGAAGGGCCATAATACAGCCGCTTGCCATCATAAATCCGCGGGCTGAACTTACAGCATCCGCTCCAATCGCTAAAGCAATCGCCACTTTATCTGGTGTGATTAATTTACCCGATGCAAATACTTTAAACTTGTTACGGACACCATAATAATTTGCTGTATCGATAAATGTAAGTAATGCTGGAATAAGCGGCAGTCCCATACAATCTGCCATCGATTTATACGTTGCCCCTGATCCGCCTTCTGAACCGTCTATTGTAATAAAATCTGGGTAAATATTTAGTTCTTTCATTGTTTTTATTAAATCTTCCAAAGGCTCCTGCTGACCAATTACAATTTTCATTCCAACTGGTTTACCGCCGCTTTCTTGCAACTGTTGAATAAAACAAAGTGTATCCACTGCATTCTTTAAAAATGAAAATCGATTCGGTGAATTAATCGTCTCTCCCTTTCGGACGTTGCGAACAAAAGCAATTTTCTCATTTACTTTTTGTCCCTCTAGATGACCACCACGTATTTTAGCACCTTGCCCAAATTTCAATTCGAATGCTCTAATATTACTTTCTTTCGCTTTCTCCATGAATTTTCCCATTGAAAAATTACCGTCCTCATCACGGTACCCAAATAACCCTGGACCAATTTGCGCAACGATATTCGCTCCTGTATGTAAATGTTCTGGAATAACGCCACCTTCACCAGTATTAATCCACGATCCGCCTGCCATTTTCGCTCCAAAACCACTCGCTAAAATATAATTTTCTCCAATCGCGCCGTAAGAAGTCGCAGATGCTCCAAACATGCCATGTAGTTTCCACGGATATTTACGGTTTTCACCGACTATAATTGCATCATCTTCTTCGTACAGCCAAAGATTCGTTGTATCCGCTGTCAATTTTTCTCTTCTTGAAAATAACCCTTCTTTATGAATCATGTACTTTTTACCTTCCCGCTCTTGCGAAAGATTCACACTTAATTCCTCAGTTAATATCGGAAATAATGTATTAGCAATATAATAGCCAGAAGCTTCAAAATCTCGTTTTGATCCAAAACCAAGTATTTCAGAGCGATATTTCGCTAAAAACATAACACTTTGAAAATCATAACGTGAGAAAGGCTTTCCATCCGTATCATGATCAAACCAATATTGTCGAAATTCAGGCCCTATCTTTTCCAGTAAGTAGCGCATTCTTCCTAAGTACGGATGTAACTTTAAAATAGAATGATGTGTTCGTTTTTTTATAAAAAATGTAATGATAAAAAAGATGATTAAAAGCAACATTAAAAATAGTAATATACTAATAATAACGAGTAGCGTTTCACTCATCCCGCTTCCCCCTATGAAATCCCATAATAAAAGGAGAACACTCGGTGTGCTCTCCTTTTATCTTTATTCATACTAACGTAGCAAGATGCTCTTTCGCGTCATATTCAACTAAACTTTCAGCATGTTTAATTCGATGAACAAAGTCTGGATTAGCAATTAACGGTCTGCCGAATGCCACTACATCAATTGTTCCTTCTTGCAACGCTTCTTCGGCCTCTTTCGGATTTAAATTACCAACCCCAACAATCGTACCATCCCAATATTTTCTTACTAGTTGATGAAAATTCTTTCCGTCAGCAATCTCTTGCGTATAATTCATCGTTGAGGGATGGATCATCGTTAATCCAACTTCTTTGAACATATTTACGAACGTTTCAATTGCAAGCTCAGGGTTTTCCCACATATAAGTAGGATTATCGCCTTTGAAAGCAGAGAAGCGAAGAAGTGTTTTATTAGCTCCAACAGCTTCTATTACAGCCGCCGTTACTTCTTTCATAAACGTTAACCTTTGTTTTAAATTACCGCCATATTTATCTGTTCGCTTATTCGCAAACTCATACGTAAATTGATCGATTAAATATCCGTGTGCACCGTGAATTTCTACTCCATCAAATCCAGCTTCGATCGCATTTTTCGCAGCTTGTGCGTATTGACCGATTACTTCTTGTATTTCTTCTAACGTCATTGCTTCTGGCGTATCAAACGGTTTACGAAAGCGTGGAACATTTCCCTCTGCAGCGATAGCAGATGGTGCTTGCGGCATTTGACCACCAATTATTTCATGATGACTCATACGCCCAACATGCCATATTTGAGCAATAATCGTCCCGCCTTCTTTATGTACTGCCTCTGTAACAGGTTTCCAAGAATCGATTTGTTCTTGTGTATAAATACCTGGTACTCCCGGGTTCCCTTTTGCTCTCGGACTAATGACAATTCCTTCTGTAATAATTAGTCCAATTCCATCCGCAGCACGTTTTCTGTAGTACTCCACTACATCAGCACCAACTACTCCAGTTTCATTATCTGCAAAGCATCTTGTCATCGGTGCCATCGCTATACGATTACGAAGAGACCAAGCTCCAATTTGAATTGGATCAAACAACTTTGTTTCTTCAACGTTTTCAAAAGATCCACCAGCGTTTACATTTGTTCCTTCATAAATACTCGCTGCTTTATTACTTGAACTTGTCATTTTTCTTCCCCCTAAAAAATCTTACTATAATCGCATCATACTTACTTTTAGATAGTAACGTCAATTTTTACGACTTTACAATAAAAAATTCGAATATCAAAAAAATAAAATACTATAAATAATATTAAAAAGGTTTCCTTAGAAGGAAACCTTTTTTGTTGACCATATATGGCTGTCAATTCGTTTATCTCTTTAATATAAAAAATACCTTATCAATAGAAGTGAATATGGTTCAGTATTCTTCTAAAAATAATAACTTATATACCTAAAACAATGAAAGCCCTACCTCTCTTTCATCCTTACGGCTCCTCGTCCGTGCCAGTGTGAATCAGGATTGCAAAAATCAAGTAACTATTTTATCGAAGTATTCAATTAAACTTCGAACATTCATAAATGAAATTAAAAAATAAAAATGGATTTGATTGTAGTAATAACAATAGAGGTAATGCTCTAAAAGTGGTTTGAAAGAGTTGAATGTCTTTGAAATGATAAAATTTCTATAATTATGTTCCCAAAAAATTCAAGATCTTTTTTGGGATATAATACATTATTTGTAATGAACCTTAACAAAAGCTTTTTATCTGATTTTCTGTGATACCTTCAATTAATCCCAGTTCACTAATCAAAAATTCATATGCGTTATCTAACATCTTCTTTTCGCTTGCATTAAGTGCTTTTTCTTTCTGTATACGCATTAAATCGCGCACAACTTCAGCACCTTCTTGCATTTTACCCGTCTTTATTTTATCAGTGTTCAATTTATACCTTTGTTTCCACGTAAGTAATCTATCTGATTCCCCATGTTGAAAAATATCCATTATGTGTGCTAATGCGGTTATATCCGTCACTGGTCGTATATTCGAATTCAATATTCTCCCTGCTGGAATCATTAGTTCCATATTACTAGCCGACATTTTTATAACATAATACTGTTGTTTTTCTCCTGAGACTTCCTTCTCTTCTATGGCTTTAATTATACCTGCTCCCTGCATTGGATAAACAATGTTATCGCCAATTTGAAACAAATAATCCACCTCCATATATGGTAACCTTCTCAAGCTTAACACACTTTTAGTTTTTTAGCAAAAATTTTATTTTATCATAAAATTATTTTACACGTCAATACTTCAAAAGCAAGAAATTAAATTTACATAACACACTATAAAAACCCGCAATTTTATTAACGGTTCCACCCACATTCATTCTCTTTTAACATAAAAACACATTACTACATTTGAGTAGTAATGTGTTTTTGATAAGGCATAGATAAAGATCTACTTTTCCGTCTATATACTAACCTGCTTACTAACTATTTCCCTCGCTAAAAGAAAACTCATAATCACTTGCGCTGCTACTCTACTCGTCATATCCCTGAAATCAAGAGTTGGATCAATCTCTACTATATCCATCCCTTGAACGAGCGGTTCTTTACCAAGGAATTCAATCGCATCTAGTAAAGTCGTACTATCCATTCCACCTGGCCCAATTGCTGGACAACCTGGTGCAAACGCTTGGTCTAGTACATCCATATCAAGAGAAATATAAATAGAAGTCACACCTTGTTTTCTTAACACTTCAATACTTTCCGTGATAATATCTTTTATTTCTCGCTCTCGTACGTCTTTCATTGTATACACTGTTACGCCATGCTCTATTGCATATTCATGGTACGTATGTGCGTTAGAAAAATTACGAATTCCAATTTGAACAAGTTGTTTCCCTGTAATGACATCATTTTCTAGTAAACTACGGAATGGTGTACCATTTGACGGGCCTCCATCATCTAAATTACGCAAATCATGATGAGCATCAAATTGAATAATCCCGACCTTTCCTTTACTGTTTGCAAAGCCTGTTATACTCGGAAAACTAATCGAGTGGTCACCACCAAGAACGATTGGTATCATGTTCGGATTTACTTTCGTTACATGACCAACTGTTTTCGCAATTCGGTTATGACTTTCTTTTATATCCGTCACATGCATCGTAATATCGCCGCAATCATATAAGACACTTTCTTTCATATCGTGTTCTTCTGTAATTGCATATGTGCTGTATGCATCTAACATCGCTCGAATTGTTTTTGGAGCAAAACTTGCTCCTGAATGACTAATAGATGGTTTAGAAAGGGGTGCTCCAATTAAAGCAGCACCGAATATTTCTACGCCTTCCTCCCAATCTTTAATCATCTCACTCCATTTTGTCACTTCACGATCAATAAACTTTGCATTTTTCTTTAAATAGTGGCCGTGCTCCACGATTGTTCACCTCTTGTATATGCAATATTACCATTCTTCCATACTGTATTCACATGACTTACGCCGTAATGATACGGTACGTAAGCATAATTGTAAGCATCCCATAAAACTAAATCTGCCTTACGACCAACTCTAATTTTCCCAGCTACATCACCACGGTTAATGGCATATGATGAGTTAACCGTTACAGCATTCCAAACTTCTTCTGGTGTCATTTTCAGTTTTAGCATCGCAATGCTCATAATAAGCTGAATATTTTCAGTTGGACAGCTACCTGGGTTAAAGTCTGTAGCTAACGCAACTGCAACACCTTCATCAATCATTTTACGACCGCGAGCAAAACTTTCTTTATTTAAATAGAAAGTTGTTCCTGGTAATAAAGTGGCTACTGTATTAGAGTTTGCAAGCATTTCAATTCCTTTATCAGAAGCGCCAACTAAATGGTCTGCTGATGCTGCACCGATTTCTGCCGCTGCTTCCGCACCACCAAGAGGGTCGATTTCGTCTGCATGAATTTTCACATCAAAGCCAAGCTCTTTCGCTTTTAATAAAAACTCTTTTGACTCTTCGACAGAGAACACACCTGTTTCACAGAAAATATCAACGAATTCCGCTAATTGCTTCTCTTTCATTTCTGGTAGTAGTTCTAACATCCATTGTAAAAATTCTTTCGATCTACCTTTATATTCTTTCGGAACTGCATGAGCACCTAAAAATGTTGAAACTAAATCGACTGGATGCTCTTTTTGTAATTGTGCAGTTGCCTCTAATTGTTTCCATTCCGTCTCATCATCTAATCCGTAACCACTCTTCGCTTCTACAGTTGTAACTCCGAAAGATAACATACGGTCTAAATGGAATTTCGCTTTTTGAACAAGTTCTTCTTTCGATGCTTGTTTCGTTGCATTTACAGTCGAAAGAATGCCTCCGCCTTGTTCTAAAATTTCTAAGTACGGAACTCCTTGTAATTTTAGTGCGATTTCATTTTCGCGAGATCCACCAAATACAAGATGAGTATGCGGGTCGACAAGACCAGGAGAAACCATTTTCCCGCCGCAATCAATAACTTCTTTCGCTTGTAATCCTTTCGCTTCTTCCGCTGTTCCAACGAAAGTAATTACATCGTTTTCAATTCCAACCGCACCGTTTTCGATAACAGGAAGCGTGTTCATCGCTTCCCGTCTTAACAAGCCATCTTCTTGATCCATTGTTAGTAATTGACCAATATTTATTAGTAAAGTGTCCAGCATGTTTTCTCCTCCTTATTTCATCATTGGAATGTTAACGCCTTTTTCTTTCGCAGTTTCCACAGCTAAGTCATATCCAGCATCCACGTGACGAACAACACCCATACCAGGGTCAGAAGTTAATACGCGCTCAATACGTTTTGCTGCTGCTTCTGTTCCATCTGCAACGATAACCATTCCAGCGTGAAGTGAATAACCCATACCAACGCCGCCACCGTGGTGAACAGATACCCAGCTTGCACCGTTTACACTGTTAATTAATGCATTTAAAATTGGCCAGTCTGCTACTGCATCACTACCATCTTTCATCGCTTCTGTTTCACGGTTTGGAGATGCTACTGATCCGCAATCTAAATGGTCACGACCGATTACGATTGGTGCTGATAATTCACCATTTGCCACCATTTCATTAATAATGCGACCAAATTTCGCGCGCTCACCGTAACCTAACCAACAAATACGTGATGGAAGACCTTGAAACTCCACTTGTTGACGTGCCATACGAATCCAGTTACATAAATGCTCATTGTCAGCGAATTCGCGTAAAATTACTTCGTCTGTTTTATAGATATCTTCTGGATCACCAGAAAGTGCTACCCAGCGGAACGGTCCTTTTCCTTCACAGAATAATGGACGAATAAATGCTGGAACGAATCCTGGGAAATCGAATGCATTTTTCAAGCCTTCATCGAAAGCAACTTGGCGAATGTTATTTCCATAATCAAATGTAATTGCGCCTTTTTCTTGCATTGCAAGCATTGCTTCTACATGTTTTGTCATGCTTTCTTTTGATAATTGTACGTAACGTTCTGGGTCTTCTTCACGAAGTTTCGCCGCTTCTTCTAATGTGTAGCCTACTGGAATATAACCGTTTAATGGATCATGAGCTGATGTTTGATCCGTAACTAAATCTGGCGTAATATTACGCTTCACTAGTTCTGGTAAAATTTCTGCCGCATTTCCTAATAAGCCAATAGAAATTGGTTCTTTCTTCTCTTTATACTCGTTTGCAACCGTTAATGCTTCTTCTAACGATTCTGTATACATATCACAGTATCTCTTTTCAATACGACGATCGATGCTACGCTTATCGACGTCAATAGCAATAACAACACCGCCATTCATCGTTACAGCAAGAGGTTGTGCACCACCCATACCACCTAAACCAGCAGTAAGTGTTAATGTACCTTTTAATGAACCATCGAAATGTTGACGAGCTGCTTCGCCAAATGTTTCATATGTTCCTTGTAAAATCCCTTGTGTTCCAATGTAAATCCAGCTACCTGCTGTCATTTGTCCGTACATCATAAGACCTTTTTTCTCTAGTTCACGGAAGTGATCCCAGTTCGCCCATTTTGGTACTAAGTTTGAGTTCGCTAACAGTACGCGAGGCGCATCTTCATGTGATTTGAAAATTGCAACTGGTTTTCCTGATTGAACAAGTAACGTTTCATCACTTTCCAACGTTTTTAATGAATCTACAATCGCCTGATAGCTTTCCCAGTTACGAGCTGCACGGCCAATTCCACCATATACAACTAATTCTTCTGGTTTTTCAGCAACTTCAGGATCTAAATTGTTCATTAACATTCGAAGTGCAGCCTCTTGAACCCACCCTTTCGTTTGTAACTCAGTACCTCTTGGCGCGCGAATTGTTTGTTGTACTTTTTCCATTTCAATCTCTCCCTTTTCTCATTTTATAGTGCTGCGTTTACATCTAATCTTTCTTTTATCGAATAATTCGTTTTTAACCAATGCGCAATATTTTCAATATCAGTTGAGAATATGCGGTCATTTGTAATAGAAGGTACTTGTTGACGGCCTTGATGGTAGAAGCTCTTCGTCACTGTACTCATGTTTTCAATACCACGATATTCTGCTGCTTGCATTGCACAAATCATCTCAATTGAAAGAACACGTCTTGCATTTTGAATGATCTGATGAGCATGGCGTGAAGCAATTGTTCCCATACTTACATGATCTTCTTGGTTAGCAGAAGACGGAATTGAATCTACACTCGCCGGATGTGCTAACGTTTTATTTTCAGAAACAAGTGACGCTGCAGCATACTGCATAATCATTGCACCTGACTGCAGTCCTGGTTCTGGACTTAAAAATGGTGGTAAATCATTTAATTGCGGATTTACTAAACGCTCAATACGGCGCTCCGAAATATTTGCAAGTTCCGCCATTCCTACTTTTAAGAAGTCCATCGCAAACGCAATCGGTTGACCGTGGAAGTTACCACCTGAAATTACTTTTTCCCCGCCATCAAAGATTAGCGGATTATCTGTTGCGGCATTCATTTCAATTTCTAATTTTTCTTTCACATAATTCAAAACTTGCCAAGAAGCACCGTGTACTTGCGGGATACAACGAAGTGAATAGGCATCCTGTACACGTAGTTCTCCTTGTTTTGTTGTTAACTTACTATCATGAAGAATGTCACGAATTCTGCTTGCTACATCCACTTGCTCTTTATAACCACGTGCTTTATGAACATTTTCATCAAATGCATCAATAATGCCTTGTAACCCTTCAATTGTCATCGAAGCAATTAGTTCAGCTTGATACGCCGTTGCTTCTGCTTCTATATAAGAAAGAACTCCTTGCGCTGTCATCGCCTGCGTACCATTAATTAATGCAAGACCTTCTTTCGCTTCAAGTTCAATTGGCTCAAGCCCTTCTTCTGTAAGAGCAACCATTGCATGAACGCGTTTCCCTTTATAGAACACTTCACCTTCGCCTAATAATACGAGCGCGAGATGAGATAAAGGCGCTAAATCTCCACTTGCACCAAGTGAACCTTGTTGCGGAACGACTGGATGAATTTTACGATTTACAAACTCAAGAAGCATATTTACAACAAGCGGCCTTACGCCTGATACTCCTTTAAGCATCGTGTTTGCTCGTAAAATTAACATTCCGCGCGATACTTCTTCTGGGAATGGATCGCCTATCCCACATGCATGTGACTGAATTAAATTATGCTGAAGTGCCTTTACATCATCTTTTTGGATAAGCACATCACTAAATTTTCCAAATCCAGTTGTAATACCGTAAACGACTTTTCCGTCTTCTACGATTTTCTCAACTACTTCGCGGCATTCTGCTACCTTTTGCATACTAGTTGGACAAGCTGTTACACCTTCTCCTTCAAGTAATAACCTCTTCATTTCTTCAACTGTCAATGTATGTCCTGTTAACGTAATCATCATTTTTCCTCCTTAAAAAGGCAAAAGGGGACCTTATCTTTTTAAGACAGACTTCTGTCCTAAAAAAGTAAGGCCCCCTTCTAACTAATAGACTATGGGCAAATCATATGTGATTAATTCCTAAACCAATCGCCTCATGCTCAGATCCTTTTACAGGTGCACCAATCGTTCCATAAAGCGCAACAGCAACCCATTCGCCTTCTTTTTTTCCGTCGTATGGTGTACCGCGCACAATCGCAAACCGAAGTCCTACTGTACGAAGAACGTCTGCTAACTGAATTTGACCTCTCGTCACTCCGTACAAAGCTTCCATAATTGCATGATAAAGTGCATGTGTTTCTCTGTAAACGTCTGTTTCAATAACTTGGTTGCTCTTAGCCGCTGTTTCCATTGCTGCGACAACCTTTTGCGAATTCATCGAACCCACTTTCCCCGTACAATACTTCCAACCTTTTGGAATGGATAATACAGGACTTTCATTTTCATCCGCAAGTGCCAACAGCATGGCCATACGACCAATTCGATGTGTTCCTTGAAGAAGCATGTGACTCTCTCATTTCTTTTGAATTATTTGAATATTACTTAATTTAAGAATATATGAAAACGTTTAAATCGTCAATAGTTTAAAATCATATTCAAATATTTTTTTCATCCCCATAATTTTGTGTACACAAATGATTTACACAAAATTTCCAGACGTGCTATAGTCTCACTAACAGATGCAAAGGGGCGAAATTTCAGTGACAAAACGAAAAGATATTCATTTTCGAATTGAAGAGAAATTACTTGAAAGGTTTGAATTAGCACTCCATTACGAAGGTTTAAAGAAAACAAATGTATTAACGCACGCAATTCAGCAATTTTGCACGAAAGCGGAATGCGAAAAGATGAATGATGTAAAACGCCAATACAACGTAAGTAACCATTTACAAACACGCATCGACACACATACACATTACGAAGAAAAACACGTAGATTTAGATACGATTGTCATTAAACATTTACAACTTCAAAAGGAAGAAAACATATTAGAGGTTGGATGTGCTAGTGGAAAATTCCTTTCCCTTTTACAAACAAATGGTCATAAAGGCCCATTAACCGGATTGGATCAATCCGAAGCTATGCTTGCTGAGGCTGCTAAGACAAATAACTTAATAGAATGGAAACGAGGGGATGCTAGTAAACTCCCTTTCGAAACAAATTATTATGACCTAATAATCGCAAGACATATGTTATATCACATGAAAGATGTTGAAAAAACAATTCAAGGATTCCATAAAGTAATTCGTCCCGGCGGCTCACTTTTAGCTACAACAAATTCTAGCGTTACACTACCTCGTATAGTTGAAATGTGTAACCGCATGTTAGACGCATTTGATTTACCGAAAACAACATCATCAGTCACTCCATTTTGTTTAGAAAACGGTAAAGAGATATTACAATCCGTTTTTCCAACTGTTGAAGAAACAGTTATTCATAATGCGCTCGTTTTTCATCATGCTACTCCAATAGTAAACTATATTTCTAGCATGTTTCCGTCGCTAAATATACCTGATAATACATATCTTCACGCGGAAATGAAGGAATGGCTAAAAGAAGAAGTAGAAAATGAATTATCACTTCATAACGGTATATGGCGCGATCCGAAAACGTTAGCAATTTATCGATGTCAAAAAGAAAAAAGCTAGCATTTGCTAGCTTTTACACGTTTTCTCGTAAAAGTTTCTCCATTACTACATTGCCTTTACCACCATAAAAATTGGTATTATGTTCGTCTGCCACTCCAAAATAAGAGGCAATTGCTATTCCGAATGATACAAATGCATGCCCTTGTGCTGTAATGATATTTGAGTGTTGCACAACTTCTTTATACACGAAATTTTCTATTGGAAAACAATCGAACTTTTGATAATCTATAGTCGCAGTATAAGAAATCCCCTTAAATAAGCCCGCTTTTGCTAGCGCATACGGTCCAGCGCAAATTGCCGCCACTAATTTTTCTTGTTCATGAAATTGACGAATGATTGAAAAAAGAGATTTTGCATCTTCCAACTGTACTTCTTCTCCACCTGGAATAAGTATCCCCTCATACTCATCTACACGTACTTTACTTACTTCTATATGCGGTTGCACTTGCAACCCAGTTTCACTTATAATCAATTCTTTTGTTAAGCCCGCTGTTATGATTTCATACTTCGTTTTCAGCAATGCCGTTGCTACTGTTATTTCAAACTCTGCAAATGTTGGGTATACAAATAAAAGTATTTTTTTCATAGTCCTCTCTCCTTTAACCAGTACATAAAATATACCTCTAGATCGTCCACTGTTAATCTATTCGTATCCAAATAAGTTACAGGAAATTGTTTATACCAATCTTTTTCCGTTTCTACTAATTTAAATTGCTCCTCAAATGTACTTCGTTTTCTTGTCCTATCGTTATTTTTTCTATCATATACATTCTTTTTCGTCACATCTAAATAAAAAATGGCATCTGAACGACATTCTCTTAATTTATATAATTCACCTTTCAATTCAGCTTCTATATCCCACTCTTCCCCTATAATCGTTGGATAAAAGAGTGTAAAAAACTCAATGTCTTCTGGTCCGCGATCAAAAATTACGACTGAACCTTTCACATTTTGAAACTCCTTAATTTTTGCTTCGATAAACATTTTTTGATTTATGATAAACCCTTCTTTTGAATTCATATCCAAATTTAATTGCTTTCGCTTTTCTACAATTGGATAAGGATTTTCATATATAACCGAAAGCCCACATCTCTCTAACCTTTTAGCCAATGTTGTTTTTCCGCTAGCCATCGGCCCTTGCAGTGAAATTACGTATACCATACCTCTCATTCCCTTACACTTTAGTACACCTATAATATACAGAATTTTTAAAACCCTCAACATTATATATATCATCTTGTTTCTTATTCCTATCTAACTTATAATAAAAAATAGAGATTATGACGGACGCATCAATAATGTAAGCTTGGAAATCCAAGCTTACATTATTTTTTGCTTTCCCTTTTCGAATAAAAAGAGTATACTGGATTAGAACGTATGTTCTTAATGATTACATACAGTAAGGAGATAGAACAATGGTATACGACACAAAAGCAATTTCTTGGAATGAGTCTTTAAAACAACTTCAACGCCGCTATACAAACAAACAAGTTGACCGAAAAGAATTTGAGGATATTGAACTGATGGAATTCTTCCGCGATAACGACTACATTTCTTTACCTACACATATAAGCGGCCTATCAAAAACACGTTTTACTTCTTACTCTATTTTCACAACTGAAGATAAAGATCGTAAAGTTGGCACACTTATTATTGAGTATGTTGAAGACGATAATAATAATTTATGTGTTGAACAACTATACTTCGTTTAAACTATAACGCTTGGTCAAAATGACCAAGCGTTCTTGCTTTCTATGAATCTCACTGTATATAATATGAATAAAAGAAAACCGCTATCATTAAGGGGGGATATGCTTGCTCGAAGGATGGTTCAGTTGGTTCATTGTATTATGGACGGTTATTTTATTAGGGCTTATGTCTATCGGTGGATACTTTATGTTCAGAAAATTTTTAAAACGATTACCAAAAGAAGACGGCATGTCCATTTTAGATTGGGAAGAACACTACATAAATAAAACGAGACATTTATGGGCTGACGAACAAAAACAATTGTTAGAAGAGCTTGTAAGTCCTGTTCCAGAACTATTTCGCGATGTTGCAAAATCAAAGATCGCTGGAAAAATCGGGGAACTTGCATTACAAGAAAATGCCTCTCAAATTACACAAGACTTAATTATTAAAGGATATATCATTGCCACACCAAAGCGTGATCATAAATTTTTAATTAAAAAACTACAAGAAAAAAAGATTGATTATTCTAACTATCAATCTTTACTCGCAAAGTAACTCCATATTATTTTCGATAAAAAAGACAGCGCCTTTAACGCTGTCTTTTTATTTGGTACATATACAGTTTTTAAGTTAGCTTCATATCTTTTTCATTATAAAAACCATCTTCTTTTTCCATTTCCTTTTGTAATTTCGTAAAGGAACGATACATTGCAATTCTCCATGACACAATCATCGCAAACGCAAGTAAGAAGAACATGCCACTAAGTTGTCCTAAATCAAGAGATTGACTTAAGTATGTTTTAAATACAATCCGCACTACAAGTAATCCAATTAATATGAAAACAAAGGCTTTTGAACGCTTCAAATAAATCTCTTGTCCTCTAATTTCAAATTTAGATGTTTTAATAAGAAAAATAGAGAAAATCAAACCGACACCAATTGCTTCTAACATTTCTGCTGGAGTTAATCGAAATTCAGGAAAAACATACATCAATGCGCCCGTACTCATAAAAAATGGTGGAAGTATAATTTTTTTCAATGTTGCAGGTTTCTTAGCTGCTTTTAAACGAATAAACATCGCACCGACAGCCATACAAACAGCAACGATACTGGATAAAACAACTATGTTCATATTTTCTCATCCTTTTTTTGTGGCTATATGCAAAATATACTTTCATTATATGCTTTTCCGTTAGTATTTCCAACATTTTCGCAGAATAATACTAAAAACCGGTAAAACCACCAAATAAACTTGAGAAATATACGATAATTTTCGTCATCCAGTTAAAGTATAGGAAGACACCCATAACAATCATAATGTATCCTCCGACTTTCATGAAGGCCATACTATTTCTTTTAATCCAAGACATTTTCGTAATAAAGAATGACAGTACGAAAAACGGGATTGCAAATCCAAGTATGTAAGCAATCATGTATATCATTGCTGATTCTGGATTTGTTGCTGCTAATCCAATTACGGACACTAGAATTGGTCCGGTACATGGCGTCCACCCTGCTGCAAAAGCTAATCCAATTAGTACTGATCCAAAATAGCCACTTGGACGATTTTTAAATGTAAATTTACGGTCTTGCATTAAAAATTTCGGCTTAAACACTCCGACAATAATTAAACCGAACACGATGATAAAGATACCACCTAACTGTCTGATTAAATCTTTATAGTCAGTAAAGATTCCTCCAATAAAACTTGTACCAAATCCAATTGCAATAAATATAATTGAAAATCCAAGTAAGAAAAACGCTGTATGTATCATACTTCTTTTGCGAAGCATTGCATTTTCTTCTTTCAATTCAGAAACCGACATACCTGTTATGTACGATAAAAATGCCGGATAAAGCGGTAAGCAACATGGGGAAATAAATGATAAGAACCCGGCGCCAAACGCTAAAAAAATACTAATATCTTGCATCATTCCACTCCTCTCCCTAAATATTGTAACAAAAACACATAAAAATACTATGAACAATTCGTGAAATCACTTTTACAACGTGGCAATAAGAAAAAACATATTTTCTCACAGTTTCTAATAAAACGTTTTCATTTCCTTCTATTATATAGAAAAAACTCAAATGCATTATGAAACTCCTTTAATTGTTATTAACATAACAAAGGTAACATAGTTTCTCAAATAATTAGCACGCTACTAGTACGCCTATTTACATATTTGTTTAAAAATTATTTTTTTCAAATGCTGTCTCTATACAATGCAAAGTTGATTTTATAATACTTCTACTATTAATAATTTCAAGATTATGCATAAATATCATACTTTTATTATTATTCTATAAAATGTCATACTTTTCTTTCATTTGACCCTTTATTTCTAATTTTGTATACTTCCCTCTAGTTATATATTTTCGATACGGAACAACTTCATATAGATGGGAGGAATTTTTCATGCTTCGTTATTCTCTTTTAGTTTTATTAGGAGCGTGTAGTTATGGAATTTTAGCTATTTTTGTTAAGCTTGCATATGCAGAAGGATTTTCACTTGGAGAGGTAATTGGCAGCCAATATTTGTTCGGTTGGATTATTTTGCTTGCTATTACACTTCTATTTTCTAGACATCGCGTTCCTTTAAAGCAAGCATTACTTTTATTCGTTGCAGGAACATCTGCAAGTTTTACCGGAATTTTTTATTATGCTTCATTAAAAACTGTACCAGCTTCTATTGCAATTATTCTTTTATTCCAATTCGTTTGGGTCGGAATTATCATTGAAGCAGTCGCAACAAAAACTTTACCTTCAAGAGAAAAAGTTATTTCTGTTATTTTCTTACTTGTAGGGACATTTTTATCCAGTGGTTTACTAGAACAATCAGCAGGTGCTTTCGATACGACTGGAATCATTTTAGGTTTATTATCTGCTGTTACATTCGCAACATACATTTTCGTGAGCGGAAAAGTTGCTGTTGAAGTACCTTCATTACCGCGCGGTGTTCTCTTAATGACTGGTGCTTTAACTTTAGTCATGATTGTATTCCCACCAACATTTATTTTTAATGGTGCCATTTCTCAAGGTCTTTGGAAATACGGTTTAGGATTAGGAACATTTAGTATCGTCATTCCATCTATTGCCTTTACAATCGGGATTCCAAAAATCGGTTCTGGCTTAGCGACTATTCTTGGTGCAGCGGAACTACCAGTTACAACAATTATGTCCGTATTCGTTTTAAAAGAGGCTGTACTATCTTCACAATGGTTCGGTGTATCACTTATATTAATTGGGATTGCAATCCCGCAAATTGCATACGCAATGCGTGGACGTTATCGTAAACATCCTACGCATAAAAAAGTCGCAGCATAAAGTGAAACTTTAATTAGTTGAACCAATCGGGCTTTTATGGGATAAACGAGAGAGGATTTTCATTTGAGAATCCTCTCTTTTATTGTTGTATACTTATGGTAAATATTTTGCTGAAGAAAGAAGGCATACTACATGGTATCTATTTCAAATCAACTAAAAGAAAAACTTATTTCCATCCGTCGACATTTACATGAGTATCCAGAACTATCATATGAAGAGTTCGAAACAACAAAAGCAATAAAAAATTGGTTAGAAGAAAAAAATATTACTATCATTGATTCCAATTTAGAAACAGGAATTATCGCTGAAGTGTCTGGTAATAAAAACGGACCAATTGTAGCAGTTCGTGCTGATATTGATGCCCTTCCTATTCAAGAAGAAACACATTTGTCCTATGCATCTAAAGTACGAGGGAAAATGCATGCTTGTGGACACGATTTTCATACAGCTGCTATTTTAGGTACTGCTTTCTTATTAAAAGAAAGAGAATCTTCCCTAAATGGAACGGTTCGCTTCATATTCCAACCAGCTGAAGAAAGTAGTAATGGCGCTTGCAAAGTTATTGATGCTGGACATTTACGTAATGTGCAAGCGATTTTCGGCATGCATAATAAACCTGATTTACCAGTAGGTACAATTGGCATTAAAGATGGTCCACTGATGGCTGGAGTTGATCGATTTGAAATTGAAATTCACGGAGTTGGTACACACGCGGCTGTACCAGATGCTGGCGTAGATCCTATTGTCGCATCCTCTCAAATTGTGATGGCACTGCAAACAATTGTAAGCCGAAATATAAGTTCATCTCATAATGCGGTTGTTAGTGTTACAAATATTCATGCAGGAAATACGTGGAACGTGATTCCTGAAAAAGCTACGTTAGAAGGAACGATTCGCACGTTCCAAGCTGAAACACGTGAAAAGATTCCAGCACTCATGGAGCGTATTATTAAAGGTGTATCTGATGCATTAGGTGTAAAAACGAAATTCCGTTTTTATTCAGGTCCTCCTGCTGTTCACAACGATAAAGCTCTTACAGACTTATCTACTCAAGTTGCCACAAAGATGAATCTTAATATCATCTCGCCTAGTCCGTCAATGGCTGGAGAAGATTTCTCATTTTACCAACAGGAAATACCAGGTTCATTCGTCTTTATGGGAACGAGCGGTACACATGAATGGCATCATCCTGCTTTTACAATTAATGAAGAGGCACTGCCTATAAGTGCAGAATACTTTGCTTTACTAGCCGAAAGAGCACTTAAACAATTCTCATAAAAAAAGCCGTTCAAAGTGCATCTCAGCACCCTGAACGGCTTTTCTTATTAAGTTAAATCACGTTTTAAAAACACAGTATATGAAATACATAAAAATACGAACAAATAAAGTAGTAACATACATGATGCAAACGGGAATGTTACTCCATCAATAAAACTTCCATTCTTTGAAATACTATATAAATCTGTGTTTGCTGGCAATAAATATTTCGCCCAGTTATATCTAGTGGCTGCTAATAACGCAATATTGCCTGATAAAGCAAGGAATAGTGAAATACCAATTGCACCTCCACTAGATCTCGTTAACACAGAAATCATAAATGCAAACGATGCATACACAACCGTTGGTAACCACGATAAAACATAATATTTACTTGCTTCCACAAAAATATTTTGTTTTATTATATTTCCATCTTGGAAAATAAACTCACTCCATGCAGGCTGTTGGAATTTATAAATAACAAGTCCACATAAAGCGGAGAAAATCATATTAAATATAAACAATAAAGCTGCAAATATAACGATTGCTAAAAACTTTGCTGTTAAAATTTTAAATCGACTCGCCGGACGGATTGTTAAAAATTTATATGTTCCCCAGCTATATTCATTCGCAAAAATTGTACTTGCATACACGAGGATAAATGGGAGCAAAATTGGAAATACGATAAAACCTGTATCTCTCATGAAAGAAAGTGGAGAACTGCTTGCCGGTGCTGTATCTGTATCTAAATGCTTCATCTTAAGCTGGTATTCTTTTACAAGCTCATCCCCTGATTTTTCTGCTAAAATAGCTTCTTTTTTCATGCCAAGCTTTTTCTCAATTTCTACAGTACGTTCTGTATAATCTACTTTCCATCCTTTTGTTTCCGGTTCAAAATACTTTACCGTAACCCACCCTAATCCGATTATTAATACTGCAATAACCGCAAATGGAATAATCGTTCGCTTCCGCTTAAATATTTTATACAGTTCGTTATATACTAAATTAAACAATATCTTTTCCCCCTGTTAATTCTAAAAATTGCTCTTCTAACGTTTTTCTTTCTTCATATACACGATACACTTGAATATTTTTCTCAAGCAATGTACGAATAACATTTGGGATTTCTTCATCTTTTACATTAATAAGTAATTCATTATCTTTTACTAAAACATCATGCCCTAATATTTCCGCTGCTTTATTCGCATCATCTACACGTATACGGATCGTCTCCATCTCTTCGCTTTGGCTATGCTGAATATTTTGCGTAGCCACATATTCCCCGTGCTGAATAATGATAACTCTGTCACACATTAATTCAACTTCTGAAAGTAAGTGACTTGATACAAGTACAGCTTTTCCTTGTTCATGTGCAATTTTTTTTATGTACATTCTCATTTCATGTATTCCACTAGGGTCTAATCCATTTGTCGGTTCATCTAGTATCAACACGTCTGGATCGTGAATAAGCGCCTGAGCGATTCCTAAACGTTGTCTCATGCCGAGTGAATACGCTTTTACTTTGCGATCAATTACTTGTCCCATCCCTAACAATTTCACTACTTCATCAATACGTTCTTCGGTCACATTACCATTCATTCGTCCGAAATATGTTAAATTTTCATACCCGCTCAAAAAAGGATAAAATTCGGGTGTCTCAATTACCGCCCCAATTTTCGCAGCGGTTTTTTCAAATTGCTGTTTCACAGATTGACCATCAATCCATACTTCACCTTCTGTCATACGGATCATACCAACCATCATTCTCATTAAAGTCGTTTTTCCAGCACCGTTTGGTCCGAGTAAACCGACAACCTCGCCTTTTTTCACTTCAAAACTAATATTTTGTACAAGTGTCTTTGAGCCGATTCGCTTCGTTAACCGATCGACTTTTACAATTGATTGTTCATTTGTCATTCTATACAACCTTTCCTTCCTATTCTTTGTCAGGTCTTTTCACTGTAACATGATTATTTTTATGTGTAAAATTGAAAAAAGCATGATTTCTCATGCCCTTTCTTTTAATCGCAACGAATTTTCATCTTTTAAACTTCGAACAAATCGATAACATTGCATCATCGTTATTAAAACGACAGTCATCATAATTATACTAATAATTACAACTGCATATATTGTAATTGGCGCACTATTTACTCCTTGTATCCCTGCGATTTTCATAAAGATAACCGTAAATAATTTTAAAAATAACATCCCATTAACTAATCCAAAAACAAACGCTGCTCCATAAATGAATAATTGCTCCTGACATAATAAACATAGTACTTCTTTTCTTTTTATATTTTCTGCTACATAAGATGTAAACTCCTCTCTCCTCACTAGCAAAAGGGAGTACATCATTTTATATGTAGTAAAAATACATATGAAAATTAGTACAATAAACAGTGTGTAAAAATACATTTGAAATACAAATGCATCCCCTACTTTCAAAATAGCTCCTTCATTAAATTGTAACGATATCATAAAAAACAAAATCATAGTACTCATAGCAATCCACATAAATTGCTTCATCCTTTTGGTAGCAAATGTTCTAATATTTTTTCTCGCTAACCGACATAAAGACATAAAATTCTTCCCCTACCTTATTACATACGCATTCTATACTACTAGTGTATAAAAATATGACATTTTAAACATCGCACTACAATCGGAATTTCTTCTAAGTCTTTAGTCCTAGAAAACGAAATGATAAAAAATCACATTTAGAATATAATTGTAAAAAGGAGGAGATTGCATGCGTATAAAATTACTATCAATCTTGTGTTTATTATTACTCACAAGTTGTAGCCAAATAAAAAACAATGAAGTTGCCGTTGTTGAGCCATACAAATTAACAAAAGAGCAAGCTTCTATTTTACAAATGACTCCTTTTCAAGAAGGAAATAGCATGTTTTATAACGTTACTCTTAAAAATGATAAAGATGAAATAAATGCTACAATTGATTATTATAACAATGGTAAAAAAACAAAAGAAATTGCTAATATAGCTACCTCACATTTTTCAAAAAAGAAAGTAAAGCTTTCTTTTTTACCACCACATTTCCAATTCGATAAAGATATACAAGAAAAAAGGCAGTGGTATCTGAATATTGAAGGTGGTTCAACACTTGTTCCTGAAGAAGCGCCACCAAGCGTAAATAGCTCTGCAACTACTACAATCCAATCTATAAAAAATTTAAAATACAATCAAAAAACAACTTTAGCTGCTGTAATCCAAACCAGTAAAGAAACTGTAAGCGTTCCTACCATTGATGAAGAAACAGGTATTGATCTACTCTTAAAAGAAAATGAACACGTTTATCTATTTAGTATCGAGCTAAAAAAAGAACAATAAAGCGGAAATGCAACTTAAGTTGCATTTCCGCTTTATTGTTTAATAAGGTGTACTTTTATGAATTTGAATTAAATCCATATTCTGTTACTACTATTGCTCATCTTCTACTTCTATTCTTTTCTTCTCTCTTGCAATTTTTAAAAACTCTAGTAGCTCTGGATTACTATTCATTTTTTTGTAAGCCACTGACATTTCTGCAACAAAATTAGAATCATATAACTCTTTATATACAACTTCTGTTTTATATAACTTATTTGCCGACACGGGTATTACTGTAATTCCAATCCCTGCTGCTACAAGCCCCATAACTGTTTGATACTCTGTTGCTTCTTGTACAATACGCGGACTAAATCCAACTTCTCTGCAAAGAGATAAAATTGTATCATACAAAGCTGGCCATACTGGTCTCGTAATAAATACAAACGGCTCATCTCGTAAATCTTCTATATGTATTTCATCTTTCTCTGCAAGTGGATGTGCCTTTGGTAAACATAAGGTGCAAGATAACCTTTGAATTGGCTCTAATTCTAATAATTGTGTTGGAATTGGTGGACGTAAAAAGCCAATATCGATACGGTTATCATGAAGTGCATGAACTTGATCTGGTGTTGACAATTCATGTAATGCAACAGACACTCTCGGAAATTTTTTTCTATATTCCCTAACAATTGATGGTAAAATATCATATATCGCCGCACCTACAAAACCAATTGAAAGTGATCCTACTTCTCCCCTTTGCGCACTTTGTGCAACTTCTACTGCTTTTTCAATTTGTTCAAACGCCTTTTTTACTTCTTTTAAAAACATTTCTCCTGCTTCTGTTAGTTCAACCTTTCTTTTCGTTCTTGAAAATAATGTAACTCCCATTTCTTTTTCTAATTGCTGTATTTGTTGACTAAGTGGTGGTTGTGTCATTTGTAAACGAGCAGCCGCCCGTCCAAAGTGTAACTCTTCTGCCACAACAACAAAATATTGCAAATGCCGTAATTCCATTTTTGGACACCCTTTTCACTTTCGATTAATATGTCTAATATATTAATAACATATAATTTATATATTAGACAAATATTTTGAATGAACGTATAGTAGAAATTGTTAATTCTTTTTTACAATTTTTATGTAAAAAAAGAAAGAGGTGGTTACTGTATGAAATGGTGGAAGTTAAGCGGACAAATTTTATTACTATTTTGTTTCGCTTGGACAGGTGAATGGATTGCAAAACAGGCACACCTCCCAGTTCCAGGAAGTATAATCGGTATTTTTTTATTATTAATTTCATTAAAATTTAACCTAGTTAAAAAAGAATGGATACAGGACGGAGCAGATTTTTTATTAAAAGAACTTATTTTATTTTTCATCCCTTCTGCAGTCGCTGTCATACGTTACAGAGATACACTAACACAATATGGAATCGATCTCATTTTAATTATTATGATTAGCACTCTTTGCGTTACCTTAGTTACAGGACTTTTAACAGAATTGCTACTAAAGCGGAAAGGATCAACGCAATGATCGGATTTCTTTGTTTACTATTAACACTATTCACATATTGGCTATCAAAAAAAATGTATCAACGTTGGAATTGGAGTCTACTTTCTCCTCTTCTCGTCTGTCCCATTATTTTAATTGCTTTATTGCTCGGATTAGATACACCTTATGAAACATATGAATCTGGTGGTCACTGGTTAACTGAATTATTAAAACCCGCAACAGTTGCTTTTGCATGGCCAATCTATAAATACTTTGATTTATTAAAGAAACATGGAATGGCTATCTTACTTAATGTCATTGTCGGTTCGTTTTTATCAGTCATTACTTCAGCACTACTAGCAAATTATTTTCAAATTGATTCATCACTAGAACATAGTTTAGCGCCACATATCGTAACAACACCAATCGCAATGGCTATTTCAGAAATGATTGGTGGTATGTCACAATTAACTGCTGTATTTGTCGTTTTAACTGCCTTAACAGGAGCATTGCTCGGCCCTTCTCTCATACGTATTTGCCGTATTAAAACAGCAATCGCAAAAGGTATTATGTTAGGAACAAGCGCAAATGGAACCGGTACATCAAAAGCATTCGAAATCGGTCCTGTGGAAGGAACAATTGCAAGTTTATCTATGCTTTTAACAGCAGGCGCTAGTTTAGTTATCGTTCCGCTTTTCTTGTCTTGGATACATTAAAGAAGCAAGTATTTACATACTTGCTTCTTTATCTATATATTGGCACAGCAATTCATAATCCTCTGGAAAAGCTAAACACAATTGTTCAACTTCATGTATCCCTTTCCAAGCAATTTCATGTATTAACTCATCAGGGTCTTGGATTTTCATATTACCGCCTATTTGTTTAACAAAATAATAATGGACATACACTGGAACACCGTATGTAATACCCTCTTTTTCATATATTTTATTTACAACTTCCACATTGTAACCTGTTTCTTCCCAAACTTCCCTGATACAACATTCTTCTAGTGTCTCTCCCTTTTCAAGTCCTCCACTTGGGACAGACCACCTTTTTTCTTCTCCCTCTTTGCCCTGCAGTACCATTAAAACTTCATTTCTTTCATTTACACATACCGCTGCACTACCTATCCATCTCTCCATAAACATCCCTCCCCTACTAAAATTCGCCTTCTTTATTATTTTCCCCTTGAAAAAAAGAGGAAATAATAAAACAATGACGAAAAGTTACATCAACTTCATAGACAATCCCTTCTTAGAAATTAAAACTGGAAGGATGAAAATATGATTTCTAATTATGTCGTGGAATGTGTCTTTTGTGAAGAAAATCGAAAACCTCGCCAAGCTATTGTCACAGTTCCCGCCACTACTCAGCTACTAGCCCTTGAAAAAGTGCGCGCGGAATGCAAACGTCGCTTTGGAAAAACTGTATTATTGCAAACAGAAATTAAAGAAGAAATAATTTTCGAACAAAAAGAAAGCTGACCATAAATTGGTCAGCTTTCATATCCGATCATATTTTCACATGAAGATTAGGGGCATCCTCTTTAAGGATCGGGATTTTCCCATTATGTACGTTCCATAATGGTCATCGAACAATATATTTCTATGCAATTAACTATTGAATAGAATAGGGCAAAACTTGTTCGCATTTTTAGAAAAGGGATAGGGATATAATTCAAGTAGTACTTCGAATACTCGAACTTTACACTCATAATATTAAAACAAATCCTTTTATATGGGAAATATGAATTACCTATATAATTCATTCGTAAAATATATTAATAGTTTGCTATATTAATTTTATCCCGCTATTTGTAGGCAGTAACCCCCTGCTGATTATAATTTCACTTTATTCCATCAATAGCATACAACCAGCTAAAACCGGTGTCATAATCATCGAAAACCTCAAAAGCGTTCGCGGTGCATAATTTGTAAACTTCGCGCCAATGTATGCCCCTAACATGGTCCCAATCAATACTTGTAATAACAATATATAATCTAAATATCCTTCCGAACTATATCCTATCCCGCCTCCAATTGCAATCGGTAATATAACAAGCATTGTTGTCCCTACAGATTGCTGAATCGTAAGTCCCAATAGAACCATTAATCCAAGTTGAATAAACGGTGCAGAACCAATCCCAAATGAACCAGCCATCATTCCAGTAACTAATCCAAGGCATACACATTTCAACAAGTAGTTCACGGAAAACTCTTTATGTTTATATAAAGACGACTTTTCTTTGTTTTGGAACATAATTAATTTAATAAACATAAAAATTGCCGATAAAAATAACATCCCAGCTGTAAACCAATGAAGAAGATGTGCTGGTATAAGTGAACCAAATTTAGAACCAATATAAGAGCCAATTGCGCCAAATCCCCCAACAATCCCGCCTATAATAAGTGCAACATTGCCTTCACGGTAATGACTTACAACACCTGATAATGTCGTAAATGCCATTGCAGTTAAAGATGTTGCAAGAGCAACATGAATAGGGATTTGGAATACTAAAGTGAGTATCGCGATAATAAACCCAGCTCCTCCAGCTCCAACAAATCCTAATAAAATACCCATTACTAACATTGTTATAATTATTGCCACAGACTTTCCCTCCAGTAACACAATTATCCATCATATTTATCCTTACATACAAATAAAAAGCATCCTAGATGGATGCTTTTTATTTCAATGATATGTACTTAATCTTGATTAATCAAAATAACTGCTGGACCAGCGACCACCACTCCAGCTACTTCTATCTTTTCAAATTCCTTTACTGTAATAGAGATAACTCCTTCTCTTTCCATCAATTCTTTACTCAGGACATCAGTCGGGATTGCTTTCACCGTCTTACCTCCTTTTCATTTATACAATATGATAAAGTGAAACTTTAATGAGTGGGGTTTTTGTCCGTACTTATTAATTATTATCCCTCACCAATCGGACTAATAATCACCCAATGCATCTATATATATGCATCACCTCCGCTTTCATTCCTTATTCCACTCAAAAACCTTCTCCCCCTTCCGTGACATATTGAAAAATAAAAAAGAAGCTATAACATATAGCTTCCCTCTACGTTTCTTTAATCTTTATGCACCGTATATTCCATGACTTTTCCATCTCTATCAAATTGGAAAACAAGCTGTTCGCTATCTATTGGAATAAAGCCACGTTCAGTCCCAAGATAATACAAAGTGGTAACTCCTTCTTCCCCACTTCTCGTTTCCGTTGGAGCTCCTAACAATTGGATAATTTCTTCATTTGATTTCCCTATTAATTTATATTTTTGTAATAGATCATCTACCACATGTACCCGCTTATCTGCATGATTTAACCATCTATTTTGATTAAACTTTGATGTATATTCATTTACACTTAGTTGTACAGTGCACACTATTAATGGTATGAGTGCTACTATTAAAACCCCCAACATTTGCTTCTTTTCTTCATTACGATTTTTAGAAACATATAAAATAGCCCTTTGAATCATGACTAATAAAACAAATGGTATGAATACTACAAAAATGCTCCTTACACTTAAGGGTATATGGACCATATCAATGACGAATATAAATACAATGTACATTACTATATACAAACAAAAATAGACATACAAAATGCCACGTAGCATAGCGTTCAGAAAGATCTCCCCTTTTAACTCACTATATAATTCATCCGGCTAATCATTTCTCGAATCTGTTCTAATTCTTGCACTGTATATACTACTTTCCCTGCTAAGATTTCATTTCTGAAGAACGTTACAATTTGCTCCCGATCTTTTAATCTAGGTGTTTCCTCACTAGAAAGATCTATTATTTCTTTTCCATTTTCATTATAAAAATATACAACTGGTTTTACCTTTTCTTTTATACTATTAGCCTGCATTTCTTTCAAACAATTGTATAAAATTTGAGATAGTTTCTTCGCCTTATATACTGGATTTCCTTCATTTTTCACTTGCATAGTTGACGAATCTTTACCTACTATATATTCAAATGTCTCTTCTTTTTCAACTTCTTGTTGATACTTACCCATTTCATCAATCATAAATGAATATATACCAGCATTTTCTTTCGTTAAACCATGAATTAATTTCTCTTCCCATTCTTTCGTCTCAAGTAGATAAATACCAGTTTTGCACAAGATGAGATGATGGATTCGATTATCGTTTATTTCACTATTATTTTTAATAAAAACATTCGGCATGATTTCAATTTCAGCATCTAATATGATGCCTTGCTCTATGAATCCTCGTTTCATATAATGTAATGTTTCGTACGTATTCATTTCAGCGCCGTTTTTAGTATATTCTCGTAAATTTGCAATTAATTTTTGAAACATATGTATTTCGTTATTATGTTTATTTTGTATTTCACTACGTTCTTTACTATATTGCATAGCTAATTGATTTTTCATCATACGCATATTTTCAATTTCTCTATTTGCACTTACTTGTAAATCATTGTATTTTTTCTGTTCCATATTTTTTAAATTATTTTGTTGTTCTTTATGCTCTATCACCGTAGCTGCAATTTCGTTTTCATACGTTTCAATTGCTTGTTTCTTTTCAAATTCTACTTGCTGACTCTCTGATTCTAACTGTTTATTTTTATAAAACAGCACAAATACTACAGCTAATAATATTAAAACCGCACCTATTAGCACATAATTCATATTTTTACCCCTTTATTTCATTTTCTATTATTTTTTTTAAATATATCTACTATAGTATACTATGGTTTCGATATAGACTTTGTAAAAGTTGTATATTTTTAATAAAGTGAAACTTTAATCAGTGGGGGTTTTGTTCCTTCCCCACTGATTATTAGTTGAACCAATCGGGCGTTTACTGGCAATTGATCCCCCCTAACTTCTTTGCTTCCGCTGAATTTTGAGGTGGGGGTCTTACCGCCAGTTAATGCGGGATAAAAGGCACCTCTGACGGGGCACCTTTTATTTTCACTCTATTGTACACCATACTGAATATAACTTGGATCGTAGTATATCCATTGATTTGTCCCTAAGCAAAGCCATCCATCTTGCTTACTCCATACTCGATACGATTCACCATGATGTAACTGTCTTATAACATTTCCTTTTAATGATGGAGCGTCACGTAAATTTACATTATCACCAGTAATAGTCGCCACATAATGTTTATACTGAATATAACTCGGATCATTATATACCCACTGATTTGTCCCTAAACAAAGCCATCCATCTTGTTCTCCCCAAACTTCATATGTTTCGCCACGATTCAATTGGCGAATTACACTAGACTGCAAAGATGGTCCACTTCTCAAATTCACATTATCTCCATTAATTATAGCAACCCCGTACACTGGAGTTGCATTATTAGGCGGAGAAACATTCCCTCCACCACTTGCTCCATTCCCTTGTAAAGCTTCTAGTGAAACTGCAGCTGATACATCACAATTTCCTACACCTGAAATTTGTCCAGAATCTGTGTACTGCCATGCTGTCCACGCTGTCCATCCACCAGCATCAGCAGGCGGTGTACTCGAGTATTTAGCAATCCAAAGTGGAATATCACTTAATCCGCTAATTCCGAACTCATTAATATACCAAACTCCTGTATATAACATTACATCTTTTCCAGTAGCCTGTTTCACATAATTTATGAAGCTTCTTGCCCAATTCGATATAGCGCTACCAGTTAAATTACTATTACTCGGATCTTTTGGTGATTCTAAATCCAGAACTGGCATTAAGTCTGTCTGGTTACTTTGTAATATACTCACAAAATATTTCGCCTCTGAAATTGCATCATTTTGTTCTGGACGTGCAAAATGGTATGCACCAATTAATACATTCGCACTTCGGGCTGCTTGTACATTTTTAGTAAAAGTAGGATCAATGTAATTTACACCTTCTGTCGCTTTTGCATACGCTGCTGGAATTCCAGATGCCTTCACTGCATTCCAATCAATATTCCCTTCCCAATGAGACACATCAATAAACGTAACATTTGAACTCGATCTGTTTTGCATATAAAATCTCCTATCAATTTTTTTACTTCGTATACATACAATATGTACAAGTTTCATAAGAGGACACGACATTTATGCTATAGAAACAAAGAGTAAATATATTTTGTATACAAAATAAAAAAGACCTTGTATTTACAAGGCCTTTTGCAAACTCCCTTTATTTTGTAACAAGTACATATTATAATACAAACCTTGCTCACTTAGTAATTCTTGATGTGTTCCTCTTTCTACTATCTCTCCATCATGCATCACAAAAATTTGATCTGCATCTTGAATTGTAGATAACCTATGCGCAATGGCTATCGTCGTTCTACCTTTTCGCATTTGTTGCAACGCTGTTTGAATAGCCTCTTCTGTTTCTGTATCGATATTAGCTGTTGCTTCATCTAATACTAATACTTTCGGATTCGTTGCTATAGTTCTAGCAAAAGCAATTAATTGTCGTTGACCGCTTGAAAATGCTGCACCTCTTTCTACTACTTCTGTTTCATACTGCTCTGGTAACTTTTCAATAAACGTATTCGCTTGCACAAATCGAGCAGCTTCTTTTACTTCTTCATCCGTAATTTCTTCATTATACATACGAATATTTTGCTTTACATTTCCAGCAAATAAAAATGCATCTTGCAATACGAGTCCTATTTTCTTTCTAATTTCTCGTTCTTCAAATTTTTCTAAATCTACACCGTCTATTACAATATTTCCTGACTTAAGATTATAAAATCGCATTAACAAATTCATAATCGTACTTTTTCCGCTACCAGTATGCCCAACAAAAGCAACCGTTTGCCCTTGTTTCACGTGAAATGATACATTTTTTAAAACGTCACGCTTTCCATCATACGAAAAAGTAACATTTTTAAATTCAATATCTCCATCCACAACTTGAGGATTCTCATTGCCTTTTTGAACCGGTGCTAAATCTTTCTCGTCCATTAAATGAAATACACGTGATGACGAAACAAGTGCCTGTTGGAAAAAGGACAATTTCATCATCATCTCATTTACAGGTTGGAAGAAACGATGTATATAGTTAACAAAAGCATATAAAACTCCTACTTCAACAGGGCTCTTTAAAGCATCAATCCCAAATAAACCTAGTACTAACGCAATAGCTACAATATGTACTAAATCCGTAGCTGGTCGTAAAAGTAATGCGTCTAACTTCAAAGTACGTCGCCCTGCACTATAATGTTTATTATTCACTTCTTCAAACTCTTTTCTCATACGTTTTTCTTGTCTGAACACTTGAACAATATTCATTCCTTGTATGGACTCGTTCAATTTTGCATTTAACACGCTTAGTTGATTACGTACTTCTAAATAAAAAGCTGCACTTTTCCGGCGATATAATACCATAATCGCGAACATTATCGGAATTAATACGAGAGAAAATAACGCTAATTTTACATCTAATAAAAACATCGCTATTAAAATACCTACTAAAAAGACTACATTTTTCACAAATGTTGATAATACACTGACATAAAAATCTTTAATCGCTTCCGTATCATTCGTTATACGAGATACGAGCGTACCAATTGGCGTACGATCAAAGAAACTTAATGACAGCTTTTGAACATGTTCATATACTTCAACTCGCATATCTTGAACAATCTTAAAAGCAATGTTCTGAAAGTACAATAGATTTAAATACGTAAATAATACTTTTAATAAATGAGCAACTATGTAAATTACAAATAAAGTAACGAGTGCTGATCGTTCAAAATCCCGCGGTACTAGGTGTTCATCGAGGAATTGTTTAATTAAAAAAGGCCCCATCATTTCCGTTACTGTCGCACCAACTAAAAAGATAAACGCTAAAGATAGCAACCCTTTATATGGCTTCATATAAGAAAGCAATCTACTTAAATCACTTCGCTTCTTCTCTACCATCATACGCCTCCTTTCTCAACTAAAGCTTCTAATTGCTGACTTTCATACATTTCTTTATACCAGCCGTTTTCCTTCATTAATTCCTCATGTGTACCTCTTTGTACAATTCTACCTTCATCAACAACAAGAATAAGATTGGCATGCTGAATTGCACTTAATCGGTGTGCAGTAATAATCGTCGTTTTCCCTGCTCTTTCCCTCTTTAAGGCACTTAAAATTGTCTCTTCTGTTTTTGCATCTACCGCTGATAAACAATCATCCAAAATTAAAATTTCAGCATTTGTTAATAAAGCACGAGCAATAGAGATTCGCTGTTTTTGACCACCAGATAACGAAACGCCTCTTTCCCCTACTACTGTTTCATATCCTTCTGAAAATTGGAGGATATCATTATGAATACAAGCAATATCTGCAGCTTGGGTAATTTCATTATATGTAGCATCCGCCTTTCCAAAGGCGATATTCTCACCAATACTTGCTGAAAATAAAAAATGATCTTGTGGCACATATGAAATAGCAGAACGGACACCATGAAGTGTTAAATCTCGAATATCTCGCTCCCCAACTTTTAATTCACCATTAAAATGATCATACTCACGGATTAAACATTTTAATAAAGTCGTTTTCCCTGCACCTGTACGTCCTACAACTCCTAGCGTTTCGCCCTTCTTCAAATCAAAGTGAATATCGTTTAAATGTAACAGTTCATTTTTCTTATACGAAAATGAATCAACGGCAAACGAAACATTACCGCTCGCTATCGTATGTACAGCATTTTCTCTATTTACTACATCTGATTTTTGTGAAAGAATTTTTTCTACACGGTCATATGAAGCACGCCCACGCTCCATAATATTGAACAACCATCCAAACGCTAACATTGGCCAAACGAGGGTACCTAAATATGTCGTAAATGTAACGAGATCACCTACTGTTAATTCACCTCTTACAACTAATACCGATCCGTAACATACTGCAATTAAAAAAGAAAATCCAACGATAAGAGCGATTGTCGGATCAAATAACGAATCAATACGTGCAACTAACACATTTTTATGCACAACATCTTCTGATTTTTTTCGAAACGCCTGCAAATCTTCTTTCTCTTGTCCAAGCGATCGAATCACTTTCATTCCACTCATACTCTCTTGCACTTTATCATTAATTTCCGAAAACGATTGCTGTGCTTTATGAAACCTTTTATGTAATAACGTTCCATAATAATTTGTCGAAATGGCTACAATCGGCATCGGAATTAAACTTAACAATGTTAACTTCCAACTAATTGTAAAACCCATCGCTACGAGTACACATCCCCCAACAGCTAATGAATCAACAAGCGTTAAAACACCCGCTCCAGCAGTTTGCTGGATCGCTTGAATATCATTGGTCGCATGTGCCATTAAATCACCTGTTCGATTTGACTGATAGAAAGATGGACTCATCTTTGTAAAATGTTCATATAAATTTTTTCGTAATTGGCGAGCTAATTTTAACGAAGACCCGAAAATCATAATACGCCATATGTAACGTAATATGTACATCGTAATACCTACAATTACTAATAGTACAACCAAATTTAGTAACTTATTGGTCGTCAATGTTCCATCATTAATTTCATCTACAACGATTCCAATTACTTTTGGTGCTACAAGTTCTAAAAGTGCAACGCCGAATAATAAAATAATTCCGATTATGTATGCTCGTTTTTCTTGTTTAAAAAACCACGCTAAATTCATAAACACTTTCATTTTTTTCCTCCTCCCTTAAAATGAGCGATGTTTTCAGTTTATCAAAAATACAGAATTTTTAAAAGTTTTAAAAACTGTAACTAACAAAAAGAAAGACACTCTTAGCGAGTGTCTTTTAGCGCTTATTTCATTTGTTGCTTGTTCATTGCGCTCATCATTTGATTGATTTTCTTTTGGGAAGGTTTTTGTCCCATTTGCATCATCATCATTTTTAACATTTGTTCGTTAATTGGTGGATTTTTTTGTAAGTAATTCATCATGTATTTGCGGGCAATGAAAAATCCTAACGCCACGCCTGCTACTAGTGCTACTACGCCCACTAGAATACCTAACCAAATTGGCATATATTTTCCTCCTTCATGTTGTCTACCTTACAGTGTACTAAAACCTTTTCAATAAGACAAGATACAATTCGACATTTTTACACATATGTTCGTACTTGTTTTAGAGGATTCAGCCATCCGTACTTTGTATTTTCATAATCCATAGCTAAAAATGTTAATTCACACTTTCTTAACACCTCAAAGAAAGTCGTTTCCATAGAGACATTTCCAGAGGTATTCATACGAATATAGTGCGGTTTCACCATTATTTCACCGTACTCCGCTCCCGTATAAAGTGTATGTGTATGATGTGTTCTATCATATTTACCAAGAACGCGCAAAGCTTGTTCTAATTTATGATGAATTTTCATTACTTGCAATGGTTTTGTTATATACATCATTTGTTTATATAACACTTTTTTCTCCGAAAGGGACCCAGATTCTGAAAATCGAGCAAATAAATCAAAAAACAAATATTCACGACCAAAATAAGATTTCGCAATATCCTCTTGAATTAAATACAATTCATACGTTTTCATTTTTCCCCTCCCAATCTGGACAACCTTTTCTCTTCATTATATATAAGAAAATTTGCAATGATTGTCTGACTGCGGAGAGATAAAAAACTTTTTCTGTCGAAAAAACTCATTTACATAGAAAAATCTCTCCATGCCGGAGAGATTTTTCTGAAATCATTAAAGCATTTCTTTTACTTTACGAACAACGTTCTCTACAGTAAATCCATACTCTTCCATAATCTTCTCACCAGGAGCAGAAGCACCGAATGTATCGATACCTAACACATCTCCTTCAAGACCTACGTAACGGTGCCATCCGAATGTAGCACCCATTTCGATTGCGAAACGTTTTGTTACTGCTTTTGGTAATACAGATTCTTTGTACTCTGCAGTTTGAGCTTCAAAACGATCCATAGATGGCATGCTGACAACAGCTGCGTCAACACCGTCTGCTACTAATGCTTTTTGAGCTTCAACAGCTAGGCTTACTTCAGATCCAGTTGCAAGTAAGATAACATCAGCCGTTTCTTTCTTGCTTGCAGAAACTACATATGCACCTTTTGCTACTTTTTCATACGTATCATCTTTTGCACCTTCTAATGTTGGAAGGTCTTGACGAGTTAATACTAAAGCAGTTGGTTTGTTTGTAGATTCTAAAGCCAGTCTCCAAGCTGCAACAGATTCGTTACCATCAGCTGGACGGATAACAGAAACGTTCGGCATTGCACGAAGCGCTGCTAATTGCTCGACTGGTTCATGTGTTGGACCATCTTCACCAACAGCGATACTGTCATGTGTGAATACATACGTTACTGGCAATTGCATTAATGCTGCAAGGCGAATTGCTGGACGTAAGTAATCAGAGAATACGAAGAACGTACCACCGTAAGTTTTTAAACCGCCATGTAATGCAATACCGTTCATTGCTGCACCCATTGCGAACTCACGTACACCGTACCAAATGTTTTTACCGCTGTAATCATCTCTTGTAAAGTCTTTTTCGTTATTCATGTATGTTTTGTTAGAACCAGCAAGGTCAGCAGATCCACCGAAGAATGATGGTACAGACTCTGCAATTGCATTAATTACAGCACCAGAAGAATTACGAGTTGCTGCTTTTGATCCTAATTCATAAGTTGGTAAGTTTTGCTCCCAACCTTCTGGAAGTTGACCGTTCATTGCTGCTTGGAATTCGTTTGCTAATTCTGGGTATGCTTGTGCATATTCACCTAGCATAGTGTTCCACTCTGCTTGCGTAGTTTCACCAACATCTTGTACTGTTTTACGGAAGTTGTCGTATACCTCTTCTGCTACGTGGAAATCTTGCTCAGCAGTCCAAGCATATGCTTCTTTCGTTAATTTTGTTTCTTCTACACCAAGTGGAGAACCATGTGAAGCTGATTTTCCTGATTTGTTTGGAGAACCGAAACCAATTGTCGTTCTTACTTCAATTAGCGTTGGGCGTTTTTCGTCAGCTTTCGCTTCTTCAATTGCTTTCGCGATTGCTTCAATATCGTTTCCATCCTCAACACGGATTACTTGCCATCCGTATGCTTTGTAACGATCTTCTACACTTTCAGAGAATGAACGATTTAAATCGCCATCTAATGAAATATCGTTTGAATCATAAAGCACAACAAGGCGACCTAATTGTAAATGAGCAGCTAATGAAGATGCTTCAGCAGAAACGCCTTCCATTAAATCTCCATCACCACAAATAGCGTATGTATAATGATCTACTACATTATACGCATCACGGTTATATTTAGCAGCTAAATGTCTTTCAGCCATTGCCATACCTACAGCAGTTGCAATACCTTGTCCAAGTGGACCAGTCGTTGCATCTACACCAGCTGTATGACCGTACTCAGGATGTCCTGGAGTTTTGCTTCCCCATTGACGGAAGTTCTTTAAGTCATCCATTGTTACATCATAACCAGATAGGTGAAGTAGGCTGTATAATAACATTGAACCATGACCTGCAGATAATACGAAACGATCACGGTTAAACCACGTTGGGTTATTTGGATTGTGTTTCATAAATTGAGTCCATAATGTATAAGCCATTGGTGCTGCACCCATTGGCATTCCTGGGTGACCAGAGTTTGCTTTTTCAATCGCATCGATGGATAATGTGCGAATCGTGTTGATAGAAAGTTGTTCGATTGAATGTGACATGCTATTCTTCCCTTCGCTTATATTAGTAAACGTTTTATACATTTATATGATAGCTTCCCACGCAAGATTATACAACATGTATCGACAAATATGTTGATATTTTTTTGATTTTTTATAAAAAAATCAATGTTTCCGGGAATGTATGGGCATTCAATATGACATACTTTTTCATTATTTTTATTTTAAAAAGAAAAAGAATTATCTGTATATTTATACAAATTTCTTCTATTCTTACTTTTTTAAATACGTTTTTAAAAACATAAAAAAGCATCTAACTTCGATGCTTTTCAAATAAGTTAAACAATCCGTTTCCGAATCGAACTTGAAATCAAATCAATTATAATTACCATTAAAATAATACCTAATAAAATAATCCCAACACGAGACCAATTCCGTGAACTCAGCGCAAAAATTAAAGGTGTACCAATCCCTCCCGCTCCAATAACCCCTAAAACCGCAGCGGATCGTACATTAATTTCAAATCTGTATAACGTATACGATAGAAAATCTGGTAACACTTGTGGTAACACTGCATACCAAAGTATTTGAAAACGGTTTGCTCCTGTTGCTAGCAACGCTTCCGTCGGTCCTTTATCTATGTTTTCAATTCCTTCTGAATATAGTTTCCCTAACATTCCAATAGAATGTAATCCTAAAGCTAATACTCCTGCAAAAGAGCCTGGACCAACAGCTTTTATAAATAAAAGAGCCATAACTAATTCAGGAAACGTACGAACAAAACTAAGTACAAATTTCCCAGATCCTGAAGTTAATTTTCCACTACTCATATTCGTTGCCGCCCAGAAGGCAAACGGAACAGATAAAAATGCAGAAATAAATGTACCTAATATCGCAATTGCCAACGTATCAATTAATCCATGCAATAAATCTTCACCATCTGGCAAAGATACATACGACCAGTCTGGATTTAATATCCCTGTCATAATTGCTTTCGTGATTTCACCTGCTGTGTCCTTTATCCCTTCTAATGGTACTCCTGAAAAGGCCCATACATATACAACTGTAAGTGCTATTAAAATAATCCAGCGATATATACTCGGTTTCTTCGGTTTTGGCACAATCATCGTCGTTCTATTCATTATAGTTTCTCCCGCAACAATGTACTAATGTAGTCAATTAACAAAACAACAATAAGGGTATAGATAATTATAGAAGCAGTTTGTTGATATTGTAAAAATCCAAGTGTACGATCATAATATAGTCCAATACCACCTGCTCCTACTAAACCTAGAACAGCCGCTGCACGTACATTCACCTCAAATGTATATAGTACATAGGAAACAAAGTGTGCTTTTACTTGTGGAATGACTCCATAAACAATCCATTGTACCTTAGTAGCCCCTACAGCTGTCATCGCTTCTAGTGGGCCAGGGTCAATTGATTCAATTGATTCATACAACAATTTCGCTACAAGTCCAATTGAAAAAAAAGTAAGAGCCAAAATACCTGGAAGTGGCCCAATTCCAAAAATCGCTACGAAAATAGCCGCCAATAATAAATCTGGTATTGTTCGTATAAAATTTAAAATCATTCGAGCTAGACTGTATAAAAATGTGTTAGTAAACACATTACTTGCTGCAAACAATGCAAGTGGAATAGCTAAAATCGCTCCTAAGGTCGTCCCAATAATCGCCATACGTATTGTATCTAACATCGCTGTTGTAATAACTTGAAAATAACTCCAATCAGGTGGCACCATTTCTTTCAATAGATCTACGATATTTGGAAAACCGTCTACCAATTTTGAAAATGATGCATCTACTTGTACACTACTACTCCACAGCATTAAAATAACTAAAATAAACGTTAACATATGTTTCAATTTACTCGGCGGCTTCGGTATTTCATTTGAATATATCGTCACGTCATTCATTTTACTGCCACCTCTAATAATTCGCTTTTCTGAGCAACGTCCCCATAAATTTCAGCAAATTTTTCATCCGTTGCTTCTTCTACTAAACCGTCAAAAACAATTTCTCCTGCATGTAATCCGATAATGCGTGTCGCATATTGTCTAGCCAAATCAATAGAATGTAAATTTACAATTGTCGTGATTCCAAAATCTTCATTAATTTTTTTCAAATCATCTAGCACTTGCTTTGTCGTAAGTGGATCTAACGATGCAACAGGCTCATCTGCCAATATGATTTTTGCTTCTTGCGCCAATGCTCTAGCTATCGATACACGTTGCTGTTGTCCTCCTGATAATTCATCAGCACGCGCATATGCTTTTTCTAAAATATTCACTCTTTTTAATGCTTGAAATGCGAGCTCCACATCTTCTTTCGGAAACAAACCTAACGTTGTACGTAATGTGGAATGATATCCAACACGACCAGCTAATACATTTTTTAATACTGTTGATCGCTTTACAAGGTTAAAACTTTGGAAGATCATACCGATATCCCGGCGCATACGCCTTAATCCTTTTCCTTTCGCAGAAGTAATAGACTCACCTTCAATAATGATTTCTCCTTCGGTAATCTCATGAAGACGATTTACGGATCTGAGAAGTGTAGATTTTCCAGCTCCGGATAATCCGACCATTACAATAAACTCACCTTTTTGAATCTTTAAATTTATATTATTCAATCCCCTTGTGCCATTCGGATACATTTTGGAAACATTTCGAAACTCTATCACACATCTTACCTACTTTCAATGTATTATCAATAACTAAAAAACGGCAAACTAACTGAAATCTCACACCTTCCAGCTAGCCGCCATTTCACTATGTATTATTGCGTCTTCACTGTCTTTCCATATTCACGAACAATATCAAATTTACTATCATCAGATTTAATATATCCTTCATGAGAATATACTTCTTTAATGATTTTACGGCCTTCCTCATTTTTTCCAATTTCAATGAAAGCATCTTGTAATTTCTTGCTCCACTCTGCATCTAAATCCGAGCGTACAGAAATTGTATCGTTCGGAATTTTCTCAGTAAATTTCACTATTTTCGTTTGATCAAATATATTCGGATAATCCTTTTTTACAATATTACGAGCATCTTGGAATACAACAGCTGCATCTACATCACCATTTAAAAGAGCAATAAGTGACTGATCATGCCCTTTTAATGTAACAGGTTTCACATCCTTTAGCGGATCAATTCCCTCTTTTAATAGAACAGCTGCAGGCCATACATATCCTGCTGATGATGTTACATCTTGATAACCAATTTTTTTACCTTTTAAATCTTTTACACTATTTATATTAGAGTCTTTTTTAACAACAAACTCAGATTTATAATAATCTACTAAATCTTTTGTAGGAGCTCCTGTTTCATCCTCTACTCCAAAACGTTGTGCTTGCAAAATTACATTTGCAGCCTTCTTTTCATGTGCTAATACGTACGCTGTTGGCGGTAAAAATCCTACATCTACTTGTTTAGATGCCATCGCTTCTACAATTGTATTGTAGTTAGTTGAAATACTAACTTTTACCGGAATATTTAATTTATCGCTTAATAGCTTTTCCAATGGTTTTGCCTTTGCCTCTAACGTATCCGCATTTTGAGAAGGAACAAATTGAACATTTAAGGTCTTTGGTACATAACCTTTTTTCGTATCTTCATTTTTACTTGCACTGGACTCTTTCGTCCCGCAGCCACTTAATAATCCGGCCGCTAGTACAACTGTTGTACTCATTGCAAAAACTTTTTTCAACATATTAATGCCTCCATTTTTCTTGTTATAAAATAACCTTCCGTAAACATGAAGAAATATATCACATATTTTGATACACAATTGGGTATTTACAGAATCTTTACACATTCTATACATTCACATCAAAATTCACTTCACATATTTGATATGATTAATTGGAAGATAACAATAGAAAAGGTGAGTCATATTGGAACAAAATCAAACTGTAACTTTAAACATCTTATTAACAAGCGATATACATGGCACTGTTTATCCTATTCACTACCAAGATAACTCCCCAGCAGAACTTGGTTTAGCTAAAATTTCTACTCTTATAAAAAAAGAACGTTCCCAAAATACAAACGTTCTTTTAATTGATAATGGCGACTTTATTCAAGGAACACCATTTACTTATCATTACGTTACATACGAAAAAAACAAAAAAAATCCAATGTCCTTATTAGCGAATTACTTACAATATGACGCTGCAATTATCGGCAATCATGAATTTAATTACGGGATGAATATATTAAATAATGCTGTGACTACTGCGAACTTCCCGTACCTATCAGCAAACATATTAGATAAAAACATAAACAAACCCTATTTCGGAAAACCTTATTTAATCAAACAGATTGAATCCAATATAAAAATCGCTATTTTAGGGGTAACAACACATTACATCCCAAATTGGGAACAGGCCCATCACATTAAAGATTTACTATTTGAAGATGCATTAAAGACTACAAAAAAATGGGTTTCTTATATTCGCGAACATGAGAAACCCGATTTATTAGTCGTAGCCTATCACGGTGGATTTGAAAAAGATTTACAAACCGGGGAACCTACTGACGTGTTAACAGGTGAAAACCAAGGATATGCAATGTGCCATGAAATTGAAGGCATAGATCTTTTACTAACAGGTCATCAACACCGAGAAATTTCTCACACAATGGCTAACGGTGTAACAATTTTACAGACCGGATGCAATGGACACTCAGTCGGCAAAGTAAAAGTAACATTCGAAAAAACGAAACGTAAATGGGTAAAAAAAGAGAGCTCTTCTGAATTATTATCTGTACAAGGAATTGAAGCGGACCAAGATGTACTTTCATTGGTAGCCGATTACGAAGAGAAAACACAAAAGTGGCTTGATCAACCTATTGGAATCATTCAGGGGGACATGCAAATTTCAGATGCTATGCAAACTCGTTTGCACGATCATCCTTTTATCGAATTCATAAATAAAATACAGATGGATATAGCTAAGGTATCAATTTCTTGTACAAGTTTGTTCCATAATACATCTCCAGGTTTCCCGGAACATGTAACAATCCGTGACATCGTTTCTAATTATATTTATCCAAACACATTAAAAGTAATTAGAATAACTGGAGCTGATATAAAAGCCGCTCTTGAACTCTCTGCTTCTTATTTCACATTAAAAACAGATGGATCCATCATCGTAAGTCCTACCTACATAGAACCAAAACCACAACATTATAATTATGATATGTGGGAAGGGATTTCATATGTATTAAACATTTCAAAACCAATTGGTGAAAGAGTAGAATCTTTACAGCATAACAGTGCTCCTCTTAATATGAATGAAGAATATGAAGTTGTAATGAATAATTATCGTGCAAGTGGCGGGGGAAATTTCTTTATGTTTCAAAACAAACCGGTAGTAAAAGATATACCCACAGATATGTCTGAACTTATCGCTAATTATATATTGGAACATAAAACGATAGAAGCAACCGTTAATAACAACTGGAAAGTTATTAAATAACGATTTTTACAAATAAAAAAAGATGGGCTTCGCCCATCTTTTAATTTAATTTTGCATTATCTTGCTTTTTTAAAGCTTTTAATTTCGTCGGTGTAACATCTGTACCTTCTTCGTTAACAACTTTAATTCCTTTAAGTTCGTTTAACATATTTTGACGAAATCCTTTTAAATATTGTTCACGTAGCGATTGACGCTCACGTTGCTCTTCTTCAGTTAAACCTTCAGCTTTTGCTTTTTTCGCTAAGAAGTTAATGCGTTCAACGAGTTCGTGATTAATCATCTCGAATCCCCCTTCTAATCAAAACTGATTATTATCATACAATAGTTACTCTTCTTTATCAAGCAATTGCTTCGTATACTCTACATATCTACGATGTACAGTCGCCTTTGAAACATTATGACCAAATCCACGTAATGTTGCTGCAATTTCTTCAAACGTGAGTTCACTTTTTCGCAAACGTACAATTTCCTCAATTGGCACTTCTTTTTTCTCTCTTCCTACACTTAAATGACGATTTTTTAAATTATTTTCTGGACGATAACCTTTTTCTACTGCACGTTGCATACCTCGTTTAATTTTCAAATTATGAATCTTTCTTTGATATTCTTCAACAATACCAATAATATCTAATACCATCGAATCAGAATCCGACAATTGTAATTCACCATTATGTGTATGCGTATATACTTTTATGCCTTCTTTATGTAAACAATGCATTAATGCGATCTTCGCATTTCCTCTACCAAGGCGCGTTTCATCTTGTATAAGTAACACATCAATTTGTTCGTCTCGAATTGTATCCAGCACCTCTAATATACCGTCACGTTCAATTGTATATCCACTAGCCTGCTCTTCAATCACCTTAGTAACATTCATTTGATAGCGCTCAGCTAAATGCAATAATTCATCTTTTTGACGTAATAATGATGTTTCTTGCGCTTCTTTCGTTGTACTCACACGTGCATAAATAATTGCATTCATTTTGAACCCCTCTTTCTCCCTATTATTTCCCTATAGTGTAACATAAATCCGCCATTTGTTCGAACTTATGTTTGTAGAATGTTTTTTCACATGTTATACTTATTAATAAGAAAAATGAAAGAAAACGAGGTGTTAGAAAACATGGAAAAGTTAACGAAACGCCAGCAAGACATTCTCGACTTTATTAAGCTAAAAGTACAAGAAAAAGGATATCCACCTTCCGTACGTGAAATTGGTCAAGCAGTCGGCCTCGCTTCTAGTTCTACAGTGCACGGACATTTATCACGATTAGAAGAAAAAGGATACATTCGACGCGATCCAACAAAACCACGTGCCATTGAAATTTTAGGTGAAGACCGAATGGATACGGAAACACAATCTGTTATTCAAGTTCCAATTGTCGGAAAAGTTACTGCCGGTTTACCAATTACAGCGGTTGAAAGCGTAGAGGAACATTTCCCACTTCCAGCTAGTATTGTTGCTGGAGCAGACCAAGTGTTCATGTTACGTATTTCTGGAGATAGTATGATTGAAGCTGGTATTTTCGATGGAGATTTAGTTGTTGTTCGCCAACAACAGTCTGCATATAATGGTGAAATTGTAGTCGCTTTAACAGAAGATAACGAAGCAACTGTTAAACGTTTCTATAAAGAAAAAGACCATTTCCGTCTACAACCAGAAAACTCTTCATTAGAACCTATCATTTTAAAACAAGTGTCAGTTATCGGGAAAGTAATTGGCGTATATCGTGATTTACATTAAAAATAATAAAAAGAAGATAATTACCTTATTTATATACGGTAATTATCTTCTTTTTTGTATTTTGATAGATTTCCATACATTCTATTTCTTATTAACGAGTTTCAATCGTCACATCTCCCGCAGCCGTTTTACCGCTAATCTTTTTACTACCATTGCCAATTGTTACGTTATTATTTTCTTCATTAAAAATTGTTACATCTCCGGCAGCACTTTGCCCAGTAATTACCGCATCTTGTGGTTTTTCCGATAAAGTAATATCTATGTCTCCCTCAGTTGAACTTGCTTCTAGATTATACTTGGAATCATGATCTCGAATATTTATTTCCCCACTTTTTGTTTTTGCGGTCACTTTCCCTAATACCTTCTTAAAGTTCACCTCACCAGCTTTTGTCGATCCTTCCACATTCTTAGCCGTTACTTGTTTCAACTCTACTTCTCCAGCAAGTGTTCTAACACTTACGCTATCACTTTTCACATCACTCATTTCGATTTGTCCAGCAGATGAATTTACTTTTACATCTTGATAAGCGCGTTCAGGCACAAGGAGAGTCAATTTAGACGTTTGAAACCTAAAATCATAAAAAGAAAAATCAAATGAAGCACCTTTTTCTCTTTCCCCAATAATTTTTAATGTGTCACCATCTTCTGCAATACGAATCTCTTGTTTACGTACATCTCCTGATTGCTTTACATAAAAAGAAGAATCAGGAGATTTTTGGATAACAATATCTCCGGCATCTAACTTAACTTCTATATTTTTTAATGTTTCGTTTTTAATTACATCTTCTTTATCGCCTTTTTCAGCAGTTTGTACTGCTTTTTCATATGTTTGGGAAATTCCTATTACTCCAATAATGATACAAGCGATAGCGATTAAAAATAGTTTTTTCATCATTTACTCTCCTTTTATCATTTTGAAGTTCCATATTACATATCGTACACACAATCTCTTAAACCACTTTGTACTATAAAAAGCGATAATACATAACAATAAACCTACTCCAACAAACGTTATACTAACGAAAAGATCCAACCATATAAAAGTACCCATAAATACTTTTCCAATAACGAAAAATGGTGTTACTACACTAGCAATACCACCAATCCAAAAAGAAAATATAAAAGCAACAATTGCGACTAACGGGCCTAACACAATAATAAAATTAAACAAACTAAGTCCAATCGCTGCCATAACAGCTCTTGTCACATTTGAAGTCGATGGATTTTTTTTCATTTCATCGAAGCGATACATCGCAAGTAACTCTTTTGCGATTACTTTCGGAGAACCAAGGCCCTGAATTATTTCTGATTCAGTTTTCCCCTCTTCTAGTCCAAACTGAAAGTGCTCTTCATAATCCAATAAAATATCTTGCCTCTCTTCCTCTGGTAACTTTCTAAGATAACTTGATAATTCTTTAAGAAACCCTTCTTTACTCATCCCATTCCACCCCTTCAATAATTTCTTGTACCCCTTTCGCAAAATCACGCCATTCTGTTACTAACAAATGAAATTGCGTCTCCCCTCGCTCTGTTAATTGATAATATTTACGAGGTGGCCCTTCCGTAGATTCCTTTAAATACGTTTGAAAATACCCTTCTTTCGTCAAACGACGTAATAAAGGGTATACTGATCCTTCCGATATTAAAAATTTATTAGAGATTTGCTGAACAAGTTCATAACCGTAACTATCTTTACGTTTTACAAGTGCTAATACACAAAGTTCAAGCACACCTTTTTTAAACTGAACGTTCAAGTGCCATCCTCCTTCCCTATCTTAGTACTGTTCAATACACGGTACCTGATTTATCCATAATATACCACTTAGTATTGTTTATTGCAAGGTACTAAGCTATATTTATTCCCTAAATTTAGAAAATGAACTAACGAAATTCTGAATAAGACTGTGTTATAACTGAGCATCATTACGTTAATATCATTGAGTAATAATCTGATTCACAAGCCACAAACTTATAGCCTTGCAGATGAGGACATAAAAATCATCGCTCGCGTTGTACAAGGCAGTAAAGAATTATTAAGTTTTAGCACAAGTGATTAAAAAAGATAAGATCAATTCTTTTGAAAAGATTTTCTTAGTAACATGATTCAAAATAACCAAAAACAATCCATTATCTAGTAGTTAACATATCCAATAACTTCACTAAAAAAGCCCTGATACCGTAGTATCAAGGCTTTTTCATTTCACAAATTATATAAAACTTACATTTATCTGATAATGTTTTTCTATGATATCACTACTTGTTATTAATTATTGGCTTTTATGTGGCTGTTTTTCATTTTGCAACCATATAAAATTGTAATAATAGGGAATTAAAAAACCCTTGATACGAGTTGTATCAAGGGTTCAAGCCTCTTAGTAAAGAGACATATATTGATCGCGTTCCCATTGGTGAACTTGTGTTCTAAAGATATCCCACTCAATCTCTTTCGCTTCGATGAAGTGCTCAAGTAAGTGTTCTCCTAGTGCACCGCATACTACTTCATTAGATTGTAATGTAACTAACGCTTGCGCTAATGTTGCTGGTAAGTCAACGATACCTGCTTCTTCGCGCTCTTCTTTTGTCATTACATAGATGTTACGGTCTACTGCAGCTGGTGGAGTTAATTTGTTTTTAATTCCATCAAGACCTGCAGCTAATAATGTAGCCATTACTAAATATGGGTTTGCAGCTGGGTCAACACTACGTACTTCTACGCGTGTACTAATACCACGAGATGCAGGGATACGTACTAACGGGCTACGGTTTTGTGCAGACCATGCTACGTAACAAGGCGCTTCATATCCAGGTACTAGACGTTTATATGAGTTTACAGTTGGATTTGCTATCGCTGTAAATGCTGGTGCATGTTTTAAAATACCTGCGATGAAGTGACGAGCATCATCACTTAGTTGTAAGTCACCGTTTGCATCAAAGAATACGTTCTCACCATTTTTAAATAATGATAAGTTACAGTGCATACCTGAACCGTTCACACCGTATAGTGGTTTCGGCATAAATGTTGCGTGTAAACCATGTTTACGAGCAATTGTTTTTACAACAAGTTTGAATGTTTGAATGTCATCACATGAGCGAATTGCATTTGCATATTTAAAGTCAATTTCATGCTGCCCTGGAGCAACCTCATGGTGAGATGCTTCAATTTCAAATCCCATTTCTTCAAGTTCAAGAACGATATCACGACGACAGTTTTCCCCTAGATCCATCGGCGCAAGGTCGAAGTATCCACCGTTATCGTTTAATTCTAATGTTGGATTTCCTTTTTCATCAACCTTAAATAGGAAGAATTCTGGCTCTGGTCCAAGATTGAAGTCTGAAAATCCTAAAGCTTCCATTTCTTTTAACACACGTTTTAAGTTGTTACGTGGGTCTCCATCAAATGGAGTGCCATCTGCATTGTAAATATCACAGATTAGTCGAGCTACCTTACCTTTTTCAGCTGTCCAAGGGAAAATTACCCAAGTGTCTAAATCAGGATATAAATACATATCAGATTCTTCAATACGTACGAAACCTTCAATCGAAGATCCATCAAACATCATTTTGTTATCAAGAGCTTTCGTTAATTGTCTCACTGGAATCTCTACGTTTTTAATTACCCCTAAAAGGTCCGTAAATTGTAAACGGATATACTTTACATTCTCTTCTTTCGCCAAACGGAAAATATCTTCTTTTGTGTATCTAGACATTATAAATTCCTCCTTAGTCCCTCTAATCGCCTTCAGAATCAGTTATCTTTAGTGAAAAAATCTTGAAATGTCACCTTGTCGCAATGAAGTTCGATTGAATCTACCTGTATGTTGTAATTCATCTCGAAGTATTTTGCGAAGCTCAGTTTTTGAAATTTCTTTCGTTTCTTCTTTTACTTTCACTGCTTCTGTTTGATTTTCTTTCATTAGTAACACTTGCTTAATACCAGCCATATTCAAGCCTTGATCTAACAAATCTTTAATCTCTAACAACTTATCTACATCGTTAAATGAAAATAATCTACGATTCCCCTTTGTACGGGTTGGAGAAACAAGATTATGCTCTTCATAGTAGCGAATTTGACGTGCAGACAATTGTGTTAAATCCATAACAATACCAATTGGAAACAGCGGGGCAGAACGTCTATCTTCTTTCATTTTTCAGTTCCTCCTTCGCCTTAACTGCTTCTCATTTTATAACATGTTATGTTTAGTGTCAATAGATGTTAGCTTTTCTTACATGATTTTTTATAAATTTTTTCATTCTTTTTTCTAATCGCAGAAATCGTTACTTTTATACGAAAAAAGCTGCCGATATCGACAGCTCCCCTTTAAGAAATTGTTAATAAATTCTTTTCAATCAATTCATCAATCGCAGAACAAATCGCAATTTTAACATGCGAATACGTTAATCCACCTTGCACATATGCAACATACGGTGGTCTAATCGGACCATCAGCAGACAATTCAATACTTGCACCTTGAATAAATGTTCCCGCCGCCATAATTACATCATCTTCATAACCTGGCATATAGTTTGCATACGGAGTAAAATGCGAATTAATTGGAGATGCATATTGAATCGCTTGGCAGAAGGCAACCATACGGTCTTTATCATCAAATTGAACAGATTGAATTAAGTCTGTTCTTGGTGCATTCCACGCTGGTGACGTGTTCATTCCTAACTTTTCTAAAAACGCAGCTGTAAAAATTGCACCTTTCAGCGCTTGTCCTGCAACATGTGGCGCTAAGAAGAACCCTTGATACATTTCTTGCAGACTGTATAAAGACGCTCCAGCTTCCGCACCAATTCCCGGAGATGTTAAACGATATGCACACGCTTCAACATAATGTTCTTTACCGACAATGTAACCACCAGTTTTTACAATTCCCCCGCCTGGGTTTTTAATAAGCGAACCCGCCATTAAATCTGCACCAACATGACACGGCTCTTGCTCTTCAATAAACTCCCCATAACAATTATCTACAAACACAACAACATCAGGTTTAATTTCTTTAACAAACGCGATCATCTCTTTAATTTGAGAAATAGTAAACGATGGACGAGTAGCATAACCTTTCGAGCGCTGAATACCGATCATTTTCGTATTACTATGAATCGCTGCTGCAACAGCTTCAAAATCAACAAGCCCACCTTCAGTTAGCGGAACTGCATTGTAACCAATATTATATTCTTTAAATGAACCTACACCTTTCCCACGCACACCAACGATTTCCTCTAACGTATCATACGGTTTCCCAGTAATGTACAATAACTCATCTCCTGGACGTAAAATACCGAATAACGCTGTAGAAATAGCGTGAGTACCTGAAATAATTTGCGGACGAACAAGTCCAGCTTCCGCCCCAAATACATCAGCATACACTTTTTCTAACGTATCACGGCCAATATCATCATAACCATAACCTGTCGTCGGGATAAAATGCGAGTCACTAATTTTATGTTTACGAAAACTTTCTAATACACGAAACTGATTACTTTCAATTACTTCATCCGCACGTTTATGTACTTCTGTAATCTGATTCTCTACTTCTTTTACGATTGGAGCAATTTTTTCTCCATTTTTCAAACGATCAAACATTTTTATTTTCTCCTTCTTCCACTAAAAATCTCTTTAATTGCACATTAAGCGATGAATGAGTAAAAATATACCCTGCACAATCATATACAAATTTATCTTCCAGAAACTCCATCTTTGCTAATAGCGTTTCCGTCTTTAAAAGCGTTAATAACTTACCTTCACTCGGAGGGATTTCTACTCGATAACGATCCATTTCTTTCTTCATTTTCATTTCTATCGCTTCTTTTATACGCAATAAATCACTTTCTTCAAAAGCACTAGTCATTAAGAAATCACTTTTCGGAAACGGAATAAAGTTTTGATGTAATTCATCTTTTTTATTATATAACGTAATAATAGGAATATGATTAATTTCAAGTTCTGATAATAATCGTTTTACTGTTTTTTCATGCCCTATGTAGTTAGGATCCGCAGAATCAACTACATGTAAAATAATATCTGCTTCCCCCGCTTCTTCCAGTGTTGAACGAAAAGCAGCAATTAATGAAGTGGGTAAATCTTGTATAAAACCAACAGTATCAGTTAGTAATACTGTATAACCAGAAGGTAAGGGCATCTTCCTCGTCGTTGGGTCTAGTGTTGCAAACAGAAGGTTTTCTTCAAACGTATTAGCTTCCGTTAATCTATTAAACAGTGTCGATTTCCCTGCATTTGTATAGCCTATTAATGAAATTTGAAATACTTTATTGTCTTTTCTTCTCTCACGATATCTTTTTCGGTGTTCCACAACAACTGCAAGTTGTTTCTTTATTTCATCAATACGCGATCGAATATGACGACGATCCGTCTCAAGTTTCGTCTCACCCGGTCCTCTCGTTCCAATACCACCACCAAGACGTGATAAGGACAACCCTTGCCCCATAAGACGTGGCATTGTATATTGCAACTGAGCTAATTCTACTTGAAGCTTACCTTCCCTCGACTTCGCACGTTGCGCAAAAATATCTAGTATTAGTTGCGTTCGATCAATTACTCTCGCATCTAATACTGAGGATAAATTCCGAATTTGACTCGGCGTTAATTCATTATTAAATATAATAACATCCGGCTCTAATTCTTCAGTTAGCATTGTAAGCTCTTCTAATTTCCCTTTACCTATGTAAGTTGCCGGATGAAACTTTGGTCGTTTTTGCGTTGTTGAAACTAACACTTCCGCTCTCGCAGTCTTAGCTAGTGATGCAAGCTCTTTCATGGAATGCATAAATTTTTCATCATCATCTTGCGGCAATTGACAGCCTACTAATATGACTTTTTCTTTTTCTTCCATCAAATATGTTCACTCATCCTTTTCGAAATTTAAACCTTCTAATATAATAGCAGAGGAAGCACATTTCATCTAGTTAGCGGGGGAGAAAATTCATGGCATGGGAGATTTTTAGCATCATAGGCACAATCGCTTTCGCACTAAGCGGAGCCATTGTTGCAATGGAAGAGGATTATGATATTTTCGGGGTGTATATTTTAGGAATGGCAACCGCATTTGGGGGAGGTGCCCTTCGTAATTTATTAATCGGTTATCCGATTGTCGCGTTTTGGCAACAAGACATGTTATTCCAAATCGCACTTTTATCAATGACTATTATTTTTCTTTTTCCAAATAAGTTAATTAGACATTGGAAAAAGTGGGAAAATATCACTGACGCTATCGGCTTATCAGCATTTGCTGTACAAGGAGCATTATATGCTCAAAAATTAAATTTACCAATTAGTGCCACAATCGTGGCAGCTGTTTTAACTGGTATCGGCGGCGGTATCATTCGCGACCTTTTAGCCCGCAGAAAACCTCTCGTTCTTCGAGCTGAAGTATATGCCTTTTGGACAATTTTAGCAGGTTTCTTAATTGGCGCTCAAATTATTGTTAGCGATTGGGCCCTTTACATTTTATTCATTTTAATTGTTTGCTTCCGCATGGTTTCTATTCATTACAAATGGCATTTACCGCACAGACGTATCGAAACGAAAGAACGTTCAATGCATAAATAGCAATCTAACCTCTTTACATATCGTAAAGAGGTTTTTCTTTTCTAACGATTTTTTCTTTATATAATGTTTATACTAATTTTTAAAGTGAGGTGAATACAAATGACAAACCACGTTAATAAAGGAGCTCAAAAAAGTTCAGTAAACCAATTTGGACACGACCCTAATTCAGCACACGAAAAGAGCGCTAAAATGGAACGCTTCCATAAAGCGCACCAAGAAAAAGCAAAAAAAGAGTAAACGAACTTATACACAAAAATAGACGCACAGTTTATGTACTGTGCGTCTCCTCTTCGAGCATCAAATCCATACTCGATATTCCAATTAAATCATTTTTATCATACGTATCTTCTTGCAACAACCGCATCGCCTGTGTACGAATTGATTTTTCAACAATATTCCGTACATATCGCCCATTACTAAACGATGTAATTTGCGACGAATACTTCACCGCATGTAAATGATCCCTAAATTTCCATTCAGCTTCTTTTGATAACTGATATTCACGATCTTCATACATTCTCTTTCCAATTTCCAATAGCTGATTTACCGAGTAATCCGCAAATTCAATAATAAACGGAAAACGAGATTGCAGCCCTGGGTTTAATGAAAGAAAGTGATTCATCTCTCTTGAATATCCAGCTAAAATCAATACAAAACCATGTTGTTTATCTTCCATATGTTTTACAAGCGTATCAATTGCTTCTTTTCCAAAGTCCTTCTCTCCTCCTCGAGCTAAAGAATACGCCTCATCAATAAACAAAATACCTCCCATTGCTTTTTTTATTAAGTCTCTTGTTTTTTGAGCTGTATGGCCGATGTACTCTCCTACAAGATCAGCACGTTCAGCTTCAACCAAGTGGCCTTTCGATAGAATATTCATCTCAAACAGCAATTTTCCTATCATTCTAGCAACAGTTGTCTTCCCTGTACCCGGATTCCCTTTAAACAGCATATGAAGCACTTGCTTCTCAGACTTCAATCCCTTCTCTTGTCTTTTTTTATTCACATAAATCCAAGCATATATTTCTTTTATTATCTTTTTTATATCATCCATCCCAACAAGCTTCCCCATCTCTTCTTCAATTCTCTGCAGCATTTCATGTTTAATTGTAGTTTCATTTGAAATTACCGTTTTATTTTCTGCAGCTGGCAAAGAAATTTTCTTTCGATGGTTTAACACAATATTAATTTGATTGTTGTTTTTCTTTCGCATCGATTGTTCCATACAATCACCTCATTTTATCCCGCTATTTGCGAGCAGTAAGACTCCCACCTCGACATTCAGCAAACGCTTGGTATTTAAGCGGGAGATAACCGCCCGTAAATGCCCGATTGGTTCAACTAATAATCGCAGAGGATGAACAAAATCCCCACTGATTATAGTTTCACTTTATCCACTCACCAAATATTATTATTCCTGTCCCCCTTGTAAATGCCTATTTTCAGAAAAGTTTGCTATAATATAAGAAATAATTAAGGTGGTGGGACTATGGAGACAACGGAATTCCATGATACAATACAAGCCTTTTCTATTTTTTTATTGAATAAAGGCCGAAAACCCTCAACTATTAAACGTTATGTTTATGACGTTGAAGACTTCGGACATTGGTTAGAAAAAAACAAAAAGCTCCCTTCCAGTAATATATGGGCTACACTTTGTACAAAAGACTACGAAGATTACTTTTCCGATTTAAAAACGAATCGACATTACTCAGAAAAAACGATGCATCGTGTATTTACTGTATTAAATAGAATGCATCACTTTCTAAACATTCCCAATCCATTGAAGAATATGGAAATATCTATTCAACCAGACCGTACACTTCGTAACGAAGATTTCATTTCACCTGATGAAGAAAAAAGATTAAAGTATATAGTCACTTCATTAGAAGGACTTTCAGAAAAACAACTTCCTGTGCGCCCTTTATTAATGGATCGCAATATTGCTATTTTAAATCTATTGATCGACTACGGTTTATCCTTACAGGAACTTACAGCATTAACAATGCATCACGTTCACTTTGAAACTAACACATTGTCAATCCCAGCAACCGCAGGTGTAGAAAGAACAATTACATTAGCAAAAGAAGACAAAAAACAACTATATAATTATTACAAAAGTATCCCAGAACCAGTTCGTCCTAAGTATCATAGTGATGATTCATTGTTTGTCGCATTTGATTTTAACCGTGGAACATACAGGTGGGTATATGAAAATGATGCACCAAAGGCATTAACGGAAATTGCTATACAAAAAATGATTCGCCTCGAAGTGGCTAGAGCCAATTTACGTAAAGGAATTTCAGGACAACATTTTCGTAACACCTATATTTTAAACTTAATAAAAAAAGAAACTCCTGAATCAGAAATTATAAAACTCGCTGGATTCAAATCAAAAATTTCATTAAAGCGATATTATCAATACGCAGAAAATAGAAAAAACGCCTTATTGTAAGGCGTTTTTTCTATTTTTTCTTTAAACAAACGATTTTACTATGACCATTTAACTAATTTCTGCATCTACTATGATGAGTTTCGTTCACATTTTCGTGAGAAAGGAGAGATTTAATGTCTCGTTATAACGACAATCAAAACAAATTCTCCAAACCATGCTTTCCAAGTAGCGCTGGACGAATCCCAAATACTCCATCAATCCCAATTACTAAAGCTCAACTTAGAACATTTCGCGCGATTATTATTGATTTAACAAAAATAATCCCAACACTTTTTGCAAATCCATCTCCCCAAAATATTGAAGATCTAATCGATACATTGAACCTACTAAGTAAATTTATTTGTTCACTAGACGCTACTTCCTCCCTGAAAGCACAAGGGTTAGCTATTATTAAAAACTTAATAACTATATTAAGAAATCCAACCTTTGTAGCAAGCGCTGTATTTATTGAGCTTCAAAATCTCATTAACTATTTACTATACATTACAAAATTATTCCGAATTGACCCTTGCACACTTCAAGAGCTTCTTAAATTAATAGCAGCATTACAAACTGCTCTAGTTAATTCTGCTTCGTTCATTCAAGGACCTACCGGACCTACTGGACCAGCAGGCGCTACTGGTGCTACCGGACCTCGAGGTAACACGGGCGCTACCGGTGCCACTGGACCTCGAGGTAACACGGGCGCTACCGGTGCCACTGGACCTCAAGGTAACACGGGTGCTACCGGCGCTACCGGTGCCACTGGACCTCGAGGTAACACGGGCGCTACCGGCGCTACTGGACCTCAAGGTAACACGGGCGCTACTGGCGCTACCGGTGCCACTGGACCTCGAGGTAACACGGGCGCTACCGGCGCTACTGGACCTCAAGGTAACACGGGTGCTACTGGCGCTACTGGTGCTACTGGTGCTACTGGACCTCGAGGTAACACGGGCGCTACTGGCGCCACTGGACCTCAAGGTAACACGGGTGCTACCGGCGCTACCGGTGCCACTGGACCTCGAGGTAACACGGGCGCTACCGCGGCGCTACTGGACCTCAAGGTGCTCAAGGTAACACAGGTGCTACTGGTGCTACTGGACCTCAAGGCGTTCAAGGTAACACAGGTACTACCGGCGCTACTGGACCTCAAGGTGTTCAAGGTAACACAGGTGCTACCGGCGCTACTGGACCTCAGGGTGTTCAAGGTAACACAGGTGCTACTGGACCTCA
>NZ_JBXAHS010000007.1:0-215882 GCF_058795355.1 Bacillus sp. GW823-FHT06A11
ATAGGTTCGAGGTGGAAGCATGGTGACATGTGGAGCTGACGAATACTAATAGATCGAGGACTTAACCATATAATATGTAGCAATGTTATCTAGTTTTGAAGGAATATGCCTTCATAGTTTGGTGATGATGGCAGAGAGGTCACACCCGTTCCCATACCGAACACGGAAGTTAAGCTCTCTAGCGCCGATGGTAGTTGGGACCTTGTCCCTGTGAGAGTAGGACGTCGCCAAGCAAAAACCTAAGTCGTTTCGACTTAGGTTTTTTTGTATTTATTTTTATTTACCGCATGTTATAATCCATAAATTTAATAACGCTAAAGACGAAAAAAGAATGAAATAGAGACTGTTTAAAATAATAGCAATGATTTTTTGTGTTCCTGATTTTCCTAATGCCGCTAAAGTAATACTTAAAATAGGACACATTATTTCTATCATAAGTATATATTTTAAATAATAAGATGCTATAAATAAGTATTCAATAATTACAACAATTACTGCGATAGAAAAAATAAATAGGATAATAGCGTAGTTCTTTCTTTCACGTTTATCCTCCTTAGAAATTAAATCGTTATAATAAAAGTTCTATTGATGTGTAGAATACAAGAGTGTACATATTTTGATTTAAAACATACTGAAGTACTATATAAACGATTATAAGTAAATAGATCTCTAGAAATATATATTCTAATTCCCTTTTCTTCTTGCATATAGTTGCAATTCTTCTTTTGAATATAACTAAAACACGAACGTTATTGACTACTAATAAAAAAACATTCGATTATTTATTGACATCGTTTATGAAATATTGTTAATATAGCCATAGAAACAATAATATAAGACCTCATATAATCGCGGGGATATGGCCTGCAAGTCTCTACCTAACGACCGTTATTCGTTAGACTATGAGGGAAAGTCACTCGGTATTTTTCTATTCACAAGGGATACGTATGCCTGAGTAGAGCGCTTTCTCTCATAGTAAAAGAGAAACTGTTCTATTTCAGGCTTTTTTTATTTGAATCGGGGGGATTCTAATATGAAATCACTAGTTGGAGTCATAATGGGAAGTACATCAGACTGGGAAACAATGAAATATGCTTGTGACATTTTAGATGAATTAAATATACCGTATGAGAAAAAAGTTGTATCCGCTCATCGGACTCCGGATTATATGTTTGAATATGCAGAGACGGCTCGTGAACGTGGATTGAAAGTTATTATTGCTGGAGCTGGTGGAGCAGCACATTTACCAGGAATGGTTGCAGCGAAGACAAATCTTCCTGTAATTGGAGTTCCAGTTCAATCAAAAGCATTAAACGGCTTAGATTCATTATTATCCATCGTCCAAATGCCAGGAGGTGTTCCAGTTGCAACTGTTGCAATTGGTAAAGCCGGTTCAACGAATGCTGGATTACTTGCTGCACAAATACTTGGATCATTCCATGATGATATACGTGATGCATTAGAATTGAGACGAGAAGCGATTGAAAAAGATGTGCGTGAAGGTAGTGAGCTAGTATGACGAGAATCATTTTACCTGGAAAAACAATCGGCATTATTGGAGGCGGCCAGCTAGGAAGAATGATGGCATTGGCAGCCAAGGAGATGGGATATAAAATTGCTGTTTTAGATCCTACAAAGCATTCACCATGTGCACAAGTTGCTGATATTGAAATTGTTGCACCGTATGACGATTTAAAGGCAATTCAGCATTTAGCAGAGATAAGTGATGTTGTCACATATGAATTTGAGAATATTGATTATAGATGTTTACAATGGCTTGAAAAACATGCTTACTTGCCACAAGGTAGCCAGTTGTTAAATAAAACGCAAAATCGTTTTACAGAAAAGAATGCAATTGAGAAGGCTGGGTTACCAGTAGCAACGTATAGATTAGTTCAAAATCAAGATCAGCTTACAGAAGCAATTGCTGAGTTATCATTCCCTTCCGTCTTAAAAACGACGACAGGTGGATATGATGGGAAAGGGCAAGTTGTTTTAAGAAGTGAGGCTGATGTTGAGACAGCAAGAGATCTTGTGGATAAAGCAGAGTGTATTTTAGAGAAATGGGTGCCTTTTGAAAAAGAAGTATCCGTTATTGTGATTCGTAGTGTAAGTGGTGAAACGAAAGTATTTCCGGTAGCGGAAAATATTCATGTAAATAACATTTTGCATGAATCTATCGTTCCAGCTCGTATTACAGAAGAGCTTTCTCAAAAAGCAATTGCTTATGCAAAGGTACTTGCGGATGAATTAAAACTTGTGGGAACACTAGCTGTAGAGATGTTTGCTACAGCTAATGGTGAGATTTACATTAATGAATTAGCACCAAGACCTCACAATTCAGGACACTATACACAGGATGCATGTGAAACGAGCCAATTTGGTCAACATATTCGAGCAATCTGTAATTTACCTCTAGGAGAAACAAATTTGTTAAAACCAGTTGTCATGGTAAACATTTTAGGCGAACATATAGAAGGGGTCCTAAGACAAGTGAATAGATTAACCGGGTGCTATTTACACTTGTATGGAAAAGAAGAAGCAAAAGCACAGCGAAAAATGGGGCATGTTAATATTTTAAATGATAATATTGAAGTCGCTCTAGAAAAAGCGAAGAGTTTGCATATTTGGGACCATCAAGAACAACTGTTGGAGGGAAAAAGATGATTAGTCGTTATACACGCCCTGAAATGGGTGCGATTTGGACGGAAGAGAACAAATTTAAAGCGTGGTTAGAAGTTGAGATTTTAGCTTGTGAAGCATGGGCTGAGCTTGGCGATATTCCAAAAGAAGATGTTAAAAAAATTCGTGAACATGCATCATTTGATATTGATCGTATTTATGAAATTGAAAAAGAAACACGTCATGATGTAGTTGCATTCACTCGTGCTGTATCAGAAACGCCAGCACTAGGTGAAGAACGTAAATGGGTTCATTACGGTTTAACATCTACAGATGTAGTAGATACAGCATTATCTTACATCTTAAAACAAGCGAATGAAATTATATTAAAAGACTTAGAGAACTTTGTAAGCATTTTAGCTAACAAAGCGAAAGAGCATAAATACACAATCATGATGGGAAGAACACACGGTGTTCATGCAGAACCAACAACATTCGGTTTAAAACTTGGTCTTTGGTATGAAGAGATGAAACGTAACGTAGAGCGTTTCAAACAAGCTGCTGATACAGTTCGTGTTGGTAAACTATCTGGTGCGGTTGGTACATATGCAAATATCGATCCATTCGTAGAAAAATATGTTTGTGAAAATCTAGGATTAGAAGCAGCACCAATTTCAACACAAACATTGCAACGTGATCGTCACGCACACTACATGTCAACACTTGCATTAATCGCAACATCTATCGAAAAGATGGCAGTTGAGATTCGTGGCTTACAAAAGAGTGAAACACGTGAAGTTGAAGAAGCTTTCGCAAAAGGCCAAAAAGGTTCTTCTGCAATGCCACATAAGCGTAATCCAATTGGATCTGAAAATATGACTGGTTTAGCTCGTGTTATCCGCGGTTATATGATGACAGCTTATGAGAATGTTCCATTGTGGCATGAGCGTGACATTTCTCACTCTTCAGCAGAACGCGTAATTTTACCAGATGCTACAATCGCATTAAATTACATGTTAAATCGCTTTGGTAATATCGTTAAAAACTTAACTGTATACCCAGAGAATATGAAACGCAATATGACAAGAACATACGGCTTAATTTATTCTCAGCGCGTAATGCTTACACTAATCGACAAAGGTATGGTACGTGAAGAAGCTTATGATATCGTACAGCCTAAAGCGATGGAAGCTTGGGAAACACAAGTACAATTTAAAGAGCTTGTAGAAGCTGATGAGCGCATTACAAGCAAGTTAACACAAGAAGAAATTAATGAATGCTTCAACTATGAGCATCATATGCAACACGTTGATACAATCTTTGAACGCCTTGGATTAAACGAAGCGTAAAATTTCATATGGCACAGAATAGAGTCATTCTGTGCCATTCTTTATAAAAATATTATTCACATTTTTCAAACTACAGGGGGCTTGCGAAATGCAAAAGCTAGAATTGCTGTATGAAGGTAAGGCAAAAAGAATTTATCGTACAGAATCAGCAGATATGGTTTGGGTAGAGTACAAAGATAGTGCGACTGCTTTCAATGGGGAGAAAAAAGAGACGATTACAGGAAAAGGTCGTTTGAACAATGAAATTACAACTTTATTGTTCAGAAAGTTACAAGAAGTAGGAATTAAAACACATTTTGTTGAGAAGTTATCTGAAACAGAACAACTTGTTAAAAAAGTGAGTATTATTCCTTTAGAAGTTGTCACAAGAAATGTAATTGCAGGAAGTCTTTCAAAACGATTAGGAATGGAAGAGGGAACTGTACTTGCAGAACCAATCGTAGAATTTTACTTCAAAGATGATAATTTAGGAGATCCGCTTGTAACGGAAGATCATATTCGTGTATTAAACGTTGCATCGCCAGAGCAAGTAAGCGTATTACGAGATATGGCTCTACAAATCAATCAAGTGTTGATTGATCATTTCGCAAGCTGTCGTGTAAGATTAGTAGATTTCAAATTAGAGTTTGGTGTAACGGAAGAGGGAGAAATCATATTAGCGGATGAAATTTCACCAGATACTTGCCGTTTATGGGATGAAACGAGCAATGAGAAGTTTGATAAAGACGTATTCCGTCGCGATCTTGGAAATTTAACAGATGCTTATGAAGAGATTTTAAAACGTTTAGGGGGAATTTCACATGTATAAAGTTAAGGTATATGTAACATTAAGAGAAAGCGTATTAGATCCACAAGGAACAGCGGTAAAAGGAGCTCTTCATAGTCTTTCATTCACAGAAGTACAAGACGTTCGAATCGGAAAGTACATGGAACTAACAATTGATAAATCTGTATCTGACTTAGATAGCAAGGTAAAAGAAATGTGTGAAAAACTATTAGCGAACGTTGTAATGGAAGACTTCCGTTATGAAGTTGAGGAGGTTGTCGCACAGTGAAATTTGCCGTAATAGTATTTCCAGGTTCGAACTGTGATGTCGATATGTTCCATGCAATTAAAGATGAGCTTGGCGAAGAAGTAGATTACGTTTGGCACGATACAGAGAATTTAGATGAATATGATGCAATTTTACTACCAGGTGGATTCTCTTACGGTGACTACTTACGCTGCGGTGCTATTTCTCGCTTTGCTAATGCAATGAAAGCAGTACAAAAAGCTGCTGAGCAAGGAAAGCCGATTTTAGGTGTATGTAATGGATTCCAGATTCTTGTTGAATCAGGATTACTACCAGGAGCATTAATGAGAAACGAAAACTTAAAATTTATGTGTCGTACTGTTCAGTTGCGTGTTGAAAATAATGAAACGATGTTTACATCACAATATGAAAAAAATGAAGTAATCAATATTCCAATCGCTCATGGTGAGGGGAATTACTATTGTGACGAAGAGACTCTTAAACAATTAGAAGAGAATAATCAAATCGCATTCCGTTACGTAGAAAATCCTAACGGTAGCGTTTCAGATATTGCTGGTATTGTAAACGAAAAAGGAAATGTACTTGGTATGATGCCACATCCAGAGCGTGCTGTAGATGAATTACTTGGCGGTGCTGAAGGGTTAAAAGTCTTTCAATCTATCTTAAAACAGTGGAGGGAAACATATGTCGTTAATGCTTGAACCAAATCCAACACAAATTAAAGAAGAGCGTATATATGCGGAAATGGGGCTAACAGACGAAGAGTTTGCCATGGTTGAAAAGATTTTAGGTCGTCTGCCAAATTATACAGAAACAGGATTGTTCTCTGTAATGTGGTCTGAACATTGTAGTTATAAAAATTCAAAACCAGTTCTTCGTAAGTTTCCAACGACAGGTGAGCGCGTTCTGCAAGGACCTGGAGAAGGCGCTGGAATTGTAGATATCGGTGATAATCAAGCAGTTGTATTTAAAATGGAAAGTCATAACCATCCTTCAGCTATTGAACCATATCAAGGAGCAGCAACAGGTGTTGGTGGTATTATTCGTGACGTATTCTCTATGGGAGCACGTCCGGTAGCTCTATTAAACTCACTTCGTTTCGGTGAATTACAGTCACCACGTGTGAAATATTTATTCGAAGAAGTAGTAGCAGGAATTGCAGGATACGGTAACTGCATCGGTATTCCGACTGTTGGCGGCGAAGTACAATTTGATCCATGTTACGAAGGAAATCCACTTGTAAATGCAATGTGCGTAGGTTTGATTAACCACGAAGACATTAAAAAAGGGCAAGCGCACGGTGCTGGTAACACAGTAATGTACGTAGGAGCATCAACTGGTCGTGACGGTATTCACGGTGCAACATTCGCGTCGGAAGAACTATCTGAAAGCTCAGAAGCGAAACGTCCAGCGGTTCAAGTAGGGGATCCATTTATGGAAAAACTTCTTATTGAAGCGTGTTTAGAATTAATTCAATCTGATGCACTTGTTGGAATTCAAGATATGGGTGCGGCTGGTTTAACATCATCATCTGCAGAAATGGCAAGTAAAGCAGGAATGGGTATTGAAATGTACTTAGATGATGTACCACAACGTGAAACAGGAATGACACCATATGAAATGATGCTGTCTGAATCACAAGAGCGTATGTTAATTGTTGTGAAAAAAGGTAGAGAACAAGAAATAGTAGATTTATTTGAGAAGTATGGTCTCGCAGCGGTTACGATGGGGAAAGTAACGGAAGATAAAATGCTTCGTTTATTCCATAAAGGTGAAAAGGTAGCTGAAGTTCCAGCAGATGCTTTAGCAGAAGAAGCACCAATTTATCATAAACCATCAAAAGAAGCAGCATACTTTGCTGAATTCCAAGCAATGAAAATGGAAACGCCAAAAGTAGAAAATTATAAAGAAGCGTTATTCGCTCTATTACAGCAACCAACAATTGCAAGTAAAGAGTGGGTATACGATCAATACGATTACCAAGTTCGTACAAGCACAGTGGTTACACCAGGTTCAGATGCAGCAGTTGTACGTGTACGCGGTACAGAAAAAGGATTAGCAATGACGACAGATTGTAATTCTCGCTACATTTATCTAGATCCAGAAATGGGCGGTAAAATTGCAGTAGCAGAGGCAGCGCGTAATATCGTATGCTCTGGCGGTGAGCCACTTGCAATTACAGATTGCTTAAACTTCGGTAACCCAGAAAAACCAGAAATCTTCTGGCAAATTGAGAAATCAGTAGACGGTATGAGTGAAGCTTGTCGTACATTACAAACACCAGTTATCGGCGGAAACGTATCGATGTATAACGAACGTAGTGGCGAAGCTGTATATCCAACACCAACTGTTGGGATGGTCGGACTTGTACATGACTTAAAACATGTAACAACACAAGAGTTTAAGCAAGCTGGTGATTTAGTTTATATAATCGGTGAGACGAAAGCTGAGTTTGGCGGAAGTGAATTACAGAAAATGATTCACGGAAAAATTTTCGGTCAATCACCAAGTATCGATCTAGATGTAGAATTAAAACGCCAAAAACAAGTATTAGAAGCAATTCAAGCTGGTCTTGTTCAATCTGCACATGATGTTGCTGAGGGTGGTTTAGCAGTTGCAATTTCAGAAAGTGCAATTGGTGCTAACGGCTTAGGTGCTACTGTGAAATTAGATGGAGAAGCAACAGCAGCATTATTCGCTGAATCACAGTCTCGCTTCGTGATAACTGTAAAACGTGAAAATAAAGAGGCGTTTGAGAAAGCGGTAGAAGCAATCCAAGTTGGAGAAGTAACAAGTACAAATGAAGTAACAATTCATAATGAAGAAAATGAAGTATTACTTACAGCAAATGTAGATGAAATGAGAAAGGCTTGGAAAGGGGCAATCCCATGCTTGCTGAAATAAAGGGGTTAAACGAAGAATGTGGCGTTTTCGGAATTTGGGGGCATGAAAATGCAGCACAAGTTTCATACTACGGATTGCACAGTTTACAGCACCGTGGGCAAGAAGGCGCAGGCATTGTCGTAAATAATGGGGAAAAAATCGTCGGTCACAAGGGGTTAGGTTTAATATCAGAAGTGTTTTCAAGAGGTGAGTTAGAAGGATTAAATGGAAAATCAGCAATCGGACATGTACGATATGCAACAGCTGGTGGAAGTGAAGTTGCTAACGTTCAACCATTGTTGTTCCGTTTTTCCGATCATAGTATGGCGTTAGCTCATAACGGAAATTTAATTAACGCAAAAATGCTTCGTCGTGAATTAGAAGCAGAGGGAAGTATTTTTCAAACTAGTTCAGATACAGAAGTACTTTTACATCTTATTAAACGTAGTACGAAAGACTCTTTAATTGAAAGTGTAAAAGAGGCTCTAAATAAAGTGAAAGGTGCGTTTGCGTATCTTTTACTAACTGGAAATGAAATGATCGTTGCGTTAGATCCAAATGGATTCCGTCCGCTTTCAATTGGAAAGATGGGGGATGCTTACGTTGTAGCATCTGAAACATGTGCTTTTGATGTAGTAGGTGCAACATACATTCGCGATGTAGAACCTGGTGAATTACTTATCATTAATGATGAAGGAATTCACGTAGATCGTTTCACAAACGATGTAGAACATGCGATTTGTAGTATGGAATATATTTACTTTGCACGACCAGATTCTAATATTGCTGGTGTTAACGTTCATGCAGCGCGTAAAAATATGGGAAAACGTTTAGCAGCGGAAGCTCCTATTGAAGCGGATGTTGTTACTGGTGTACCAGACTCTAGTATTTCAGCTGCGATTGGCTATGCGGAGGCAACAGGCATTCCGTATGAATTAGGATTAATTAAAAATCGTTACGTTGGACGTACTTTTATCCAGCCTTCTCAAGAACTGCGTGAGCAAGGGGTTAAGATGAAGCTTTCCGCAGTAAGAGGTGTGGTTGAGGGGAAACGAGTTGTTATGATTGATGACTCTATCGTAAGAGGAACGACAAGTAAACGAATTGTTCGTATGCTTCGTGAGGCTGGAGCGACAGAAGTTCATGTAAGAATTGCTTCACCACCTCTGAAATATCCATGTTTCTATGGCATTGATATTCAAACGAGAAAAGAATTAATTGCAGCAAATAATACAGTAGAAGAAATCCGCGAAATGATCGGAGCAGATTCTTTAACATTTTTAAGCGAAGATGGATTAGTAGATGCAATTGGACGTCCATATGAAGGGAAATATGGCGGCCTATGCATGGCTTACTTTAATGGGGACTATCCAACAGCTCTTTATGATTATGAGCAAGAGCTTTTAGAAAGTATGAAATAAGAAAAGTGAAAAAAGCTTCTACTTCTTTTGCTGTAGAAGCTAGCTTTTTTCTTAAAACGGCCCGCCCTGGATGGGGAGAAATTAAAAGACGAGGTGTAAATAACGATGGCGAATGCATATAAGCAAGCAGGAGTAGATATTGAAGCTGGATATGAAGCGGTATCTCGCATGAAAAAACACGTACAAACAACTATGAGAAAAGAAGTACTAGGCGGTTTAGGCGGTTTTGGAGGTATGTTTGATCTATCAAAATTTGCATTAGAAGAACCTGTATTAGTATCTGGAACAGATGGCGTGGGAACAAAATTGATGCTCGCTTTTATGGCAGATAAACATGACACAATTGGTATTGATGCAGTAGCAATGTGTGTAAATGATATTGTTGTCCAAGGAGCAGAGCCGCTTTTCTTCCTTGATTATATTGCTTGTGGTAAAGCTGAACCTAGTAAAATTGAAAACATCGTCAAAGGTATATCAGAGGGCTGTCGCCAAGCTGGTTGTGCATTAATCGGTGGAGAAACAGCTGAAATGCCAGGAATGTATTCTACGGAAGAATATGATTTAGCTGGTTTTACAGTTGGGATTGTTGATAAAAAGAAAATTGTAACAGGTGAAAAGATTGAAGCTGGTCACGTGCTAATTGGCTTAGCATCTAGCGGTATTCATAGCAATGGTTACTCTTTAGTACGAAAAGTGTTACTAGAAGATGGAGAACTATCTTTAGAGCGTATTTATGGACGCTTAGAACTACCTCTTGGTGAAGAATTATTAAAACCAACGAAAATTTATGTCAAACCTATTTTAGAACTATTGAAGAAGCATGAAGTATACGGTATGGCGCATATTACAGGGGGCGGATTTATTGAAAATATCCCACGTATGTTGCCAGAAGGAATTGGTGCTGAGATTGAACTAGGATCTTGGAAAATTCAGCCGATCTTCCATTTACTTCAAGAAGTTGGGAAACTGGAAGAGAAAGAAATGTTCAATATTTTTAACATGGGTATTGGTATGGTAGTAGCAGTGAAGGAAGAAGATGCAAAAGATGTTGTCCGTCTTCTTGAAGAGCAAGGAGAAACGGCTCGTATTATTGGACGTACTGTACAAGGAGCTGGCGTTACTTTTAATGGGGGCAAAGCACTATGAGTAGATTAGCAGTTTTTGCTTCTGGAAGTGGATCTAACTTTCAATCTCTCGTTAATGCGGTAGAAGAAAAAAGATTGGATGCAGAAATTAGTTTATTAGTATGTGATAAACCAGAAGCACGTGCTGTTGGGCGAGCGCATTATCATCATATTCCGTGTTTCGCTTTTTCAGCGAAAGCATATGAGTCCAAAGAAGCGTTTGAAAAAGAGATATTAAAGAAGCTAGAAGAATATGAAATTGATTATATTATTTTAGCTGGATATATGCGTTTAATCGGGCCGACGTTACTAGAAGCATACGGCGGAAAGATTATTAATATTCATCCATCATTACTACCGAGCTTTCCGGGTAAAGATGCTGTCGGTCAAGCGTTAGAAGCAGGTGTGAAAGTAACTGGAGTAACAATTCATTATGTAGATGCAGGTATGGATACAGGGCCAATTATTGCGCAAGAAGCAGTGGTTGTTTCTGAAGGGGATACGAGAGAAAGCTTACAAAAGAAAATTCAGCAAGTTGAACATAAATTATACGTAAATACAGTGAATCAAATTGTTCAGTCTGTGAAAGAAGCAACTGTTAACTAACATACAACCAGGGGTGAAGGATAAATGAAAAAGCGTGCATTAGTAAGTGTTTCAGATAAAACAGGAGTAGTAGAATTTGTTAAAGGGTTACTAGAGCAAGGGATTGAAGTTATTTCAACAGGTGGTACGAAAAAGTTACTAGAAGAAAACGGCTTACAAGTAATTGGTATTTCTGAAGTAACTGGTTTCCCTGAAATTATGGATGGTCGTGTGAAAACTTTACATCCAAATATTCATGGTGGTCTATTAGCAGTTCGTGATAATGAAACACATGTAGCGCAAATGAATGAATTAGGTATTCAAGCAATTGATTTTGTTGTTGTTAACTTATACCCATTTAAAGAAACAATCGCTAAGCCTGATGTAACATTTGCTGATGCAATTGAAAATATTGATATCGGTGGCCCGACAATGATTCGCTCTGCTGCGAAAAATCATAAATTCGTATCTGTAATTGTAGATCCAGTAGATTATGATATTGTGTTAGCAGAACTGAAAGAGAACGGTGAAGTAGCAGAGGAAACGAAACGTAAACTAGCAGCGAAAGTATTCCGTCATACAGCAGCGTATGATGCGTTAATTTCTAACTACTTAACAGAGCAAATGGGTGAAGAAAGTCCAGAAACATTAACTGTGACATTTGAGAAAAAGCAAGACTTACGTTATGGCGAGAACCCACATCAAAAAGCAACTTTCTATAAAGCGCCATTCGCAGCAACTTCTTCTGTTGCATACGCAGAACAATTACACGGTAAAGAATTATCGTATAACAATATTAATGATGCAGACGCAGCGCTTAGCATCGTAAAAGAATTTACAGAACCAGCAGTAGTAGCAGTAAAACATATGAATCCATGTGGTGTTGGAGTAGGAACTAATATTCACGAAGCATATACTCGTGCTTATGAAGCAGATCCAGTATCAATCTTCGGCGGTATTATTGCAGCAAATCGTGAAATTGATAAAGCTACAGCAGAAAAGTTACATGAAATTTTCTTAGAAATTGTTATCGCACCTTCGTTCTCGCAAGAAGCTTTAGAAGTGTTGCAAAGTAAGAAGAACTTACGTTTATTAACTATAAATATTGAAAAAGCGACAAGTGCAAGCAAAAAACTAACTTCTGTACAAGGTGGACTTCTCGTTCAAGAGGAAGATACGTTATCATTAGATGAAAGTACAATTTCAATTCCAACGAAACGTGAACCTTCAGAGCAAGAATGGAAAGATTTAAAACTAGCTTGGAAAGTTGTAAAACATGTGAAATCAAATGCAATTGTTTTAGCGAAAGATGACATGACAATTGGTGTCGGTGCGGGACAGATGAACCGTGTAGGTTCTGCAAAAATCGCGATTACACAAGCTGGTGAAAAAGCACAAGGTAGCGCGCTTGCATCTGATGCTTTCTTCCCAATGCCAGATACATTAGAAGAAGCAGCAAAAGCGGGAATTACAGCAATCATTCAACCAGGCGGATCAATCCGTGATGAAGATTCTATTAAAGTGGCAGATACGTATGGGATTGCTATGGTGTTCACTGGCGTACGTCATTTCAAACACTAATAGAGGATGTTTAAAAAGTCCGGTCAAGATAACCTTCGCATGTCGTCGTTGCATCGCCAGTGCGGTACTCATGTAGGAAAGCTACACTCCGTGTCCTCCTGGCAAATGCGCCTAGACCTGCTCGGTGCTCTTGATCCTCCTTTTTAAACCTTTATTGAGATGGATGTTTAAAAAGTCCGGTTAAGATAACCTTTTATTGATATGAAAAAGCAAACTAGGAGCATAGCTTCTAGTTTGTACTTATTTAATTATTGGGGGATGAAATATGAATGTTTTACTAATTGGCCGCGGTGGGCGTGAGCATGCTTTAGCTTGGAAGTTTGCACAATCTGCAAAAGTGAAAAAGGTATATGTAGCACCAGGTAATGAAGGTATGCGAGATGTTGCAATACCAGTTGATATTGATGAAAATGATTTTGATGCATTAGTTTTATTTGCCAAAGAGAATAATATTGAGTTAACTTTCGTTGGACCAGAAATTCCACTTATGAATGGAATTGTTGATCGTTTTAAAGAAGAGGGACTTCGCGTATTTGGTCCGAATAAAGCGGCTGCTGTTATTGAAGGTAGTAAAGCTTTTACAAAAGAGCTTATGAAAAAGTATGATATTCCAACTGCGGCGTACGAAACTTTTACCGATTATGAAGAAGCAGTACAGTACATTCAAAAAGTTGGTGCACCAATCGTTATTAAAGCTGACGGATTAGCTGCTGGTAAAGGGGTAACGGTAGCAATGACGCTTGAAGAGGCATTACAGGCTGTGAAAGAAATGCTACAAGATGTGAAGTTCGGCGCGGCAAGTAAGAAGGTTGTTATTGAAGAGTTTTTAGATGGACAAGAATTTTCATTAATGGCATTTGTAAATGGAACAACTGTACATCCGATGGTAATCGCTCAGGACCATAAACGAGCTTTTGATGCTGATAAAGGCCCAAATACAGGCGGAATGGGTGCATATTCTCCAGTACCACAAATTCCAGAATCAGCAGTCCAAGAAGCGATTCAAACCGTATTACATCCAACTGCTCAAGCAATGCTCCAAGAAAATCGATCGTTTACAGGGATTTTATATGCAGGGCTTATTTTAACAAATGATGGTCCAAAGGTAATTGAATTTAATGCACGCTTTGGTGATCCTGAAACAGAAGTTGTATTACCTCGCTTAGAAAATGATTTAGTTGATGTATGTAACGCTGTATTAGATGAAAGTGAGTTAGTGTTAGAGTGGTCAGAGGAAGCAGTAATTGGTGTTGTACTCGCTTCAAAAGGATATCCAGAAGCGTATAAAAAAGGTGAAATTATTACAGGATTAGATCGTTTAGAAGATGCTATTGTCTTTCATTCAGGTACAGCGATGAAGCATGGGGATTTTGTAACAAATGGTGGCCGTGTACTATTTATTGCTTATAAAGCGAAAGACTTACAAGAAGCGAAAGATAGAGTGTATAAAGAAATCGCAAAGATTGAGAGCGATGGCTTATTTTATCGTAGTGATATAGGATATCGTGCGATTGGGCATGAGATTACGCGAAGCTAACATATGTTAGCTTCTTTTTTTATAGGAAATAGAGTATAGTACGTTGAATCTTTTCAAGAGATTATAAACTATTTGTATCTATATACACTTTTTCTCTACCTGCTTACATCTTATTTCTCCAATTAATAATAGTAGTATTGAGATGATTAACGTAAGAGCAGCGACAAGGAGTGGGAGGGAAAAACTTTGCATTTGCTCCGCAATAATACCTGTAAAGATTGGACCGATAATTTGGCCAATCCCATAAACACCTGTCGTATAACCAATGATTTTATTACTTTCATTCGGTCTTATTCGTTTTGCTTCTGTAGTTGTTAAAATTGTAATTCCGACGAATGTAGCACCTAGAAGGAATGCACTTAGAAATGCCCCAAAAAGGTTTGGAATAAGGAGTGGAGAAAGTACACTTATAATTTGTAACATATAGGCGGATGTAAGAGCTCGTGTTGGTCCGTACTTCCGAGCAACAGTGGACCAAAGGTAACTAGATGGGATGACAGCAATACCGACAATAATCCAGCTACAAGATGCATAGAAGGGTGATAGTGTAATTCTTTCTACAATGGTGACAAGGAAGGTCCCTGTAATGATATAGCCAAATCCTTCGAATCCGTAAGCTAAAATAAGCCAAAATAAATAGCTTTTTCTATGAGATGTAGCTTGTATAGTACTTTTTGGTTGCTGTATAGTATGTCTACTGTCCTCTCTTAACCATTTCCATACAAGGATAGCTAAACTAAAACTAATAATTCCTAACCCAATCCATGCACCTTGCCAATTCCAAATTGAGTTGAATAAAGGTGCGAAACTTCCAGAGAAAATAATGCCAATTCCAACACCGCTATAAATCATGCCACCTAGCATGACTTTATTACTTTGAAATAAATAATCTAAAACAATACTAGAGGCAAGAACAAATACAATTGCACTTGTGAAACCACCGATAAAGCGAAGGGGAAACCATAAAAAGATATAAGAGGTTAAGCCCATACAAAGAGTTGAAAGAACATTGAAGAATAAACAGTGGTGTAATATTTTTTCACGATTTTTTATCGTAATGAATCCAATAAAGAATGCCCCAAGTAAATAACCAAGATAATTACTGGACGCTAAATATCCAGCGAGGTCATCTTCTATATGGGCTTGCTTTTCCATAAAAGAAATAATCGGTGTGTAGGCGAACCGACTAATACCCATGACAGCTATTAAAGAACATATCCCAGCTATAATCATTTTCCATGTTTTTGTTTCTTTCATATAATCTCCCTTCTTGAAATATCTTCTAATATATATGATAGAGGAATATATATGGGGCGTAAAATACTGATTTTTTATATGTAATATCAAAATTAATGATATGAACGAAGGGATATGAACGAATGAACTTACAAGATTTTGTAGCTTTTTATATGGTCGCGCAGGAGAAAAGTATTTCAAGAGCAGCTATTCGGTTGAATTTTGTTCAATCAAACATAACAGCAAAAATAAAACGGCTAGAAGCTGAATATGAAACACAATTATTTTATAGGCATCGAGATGGAGTTACATTAACACCAGCCGGAGAAAAGTTGTTAACATACGCTGAAAAAATGATTCAATTATTAAATGAATCAAAAAGGCAAGTGAAACATACAGCGGAGCCTGGAGGAGTATTGAAAATTGGAGCGATGGAAACAGCAGCAGCTGTTAGAATGCCCACGATTTTAGCTAATTATCATATGCGCTATCCAGAAGTGGAAATTATGTTGCAAACGCACAATACGGAAGAATTAACGAAGAAGGTACTCTTATATGAAATAGAGGGGGCATTTGTAGCTGATTGTATAGCTGATCCAGCTTTAGAAAAGATAGAAGTATTCCAAGAGGAAATGATGTTACTTTCAAAGCGGAATGTTTTGTGGGATAACGGATATTCGGAATCGCAGTCTTTTATCGTTTTTCAATCAGGTTGTTTTTATAGAAAAGTTTTAGAAGAATGGTTACTATCTGAAGGGATTGTTCCAAAAAAAATAATGGAATTAAATTCTTTAGACGGTATTATTGGATGCGTAAAAGCTGGACTTGGGGTGTCTATGTTACCACGTGAAGTAGCAGAGCAATTTGATAGCCATAAAGAACTTATTCATACACCGTTAGTACATGAAAACAGGTTTATTCCGACTTATTTTATTTATCGGAAAGATAGTGTGAGAACAGCAGCGTTAAGCAAGTTTATTGATGACTTGCTTTGTATAAAAACAGCCCGCTGAAAATTCAGTGGGCTGTTTGTTCATGCATCTTTATCTTTCTTCAATTTTCCTTTTTGCTTTGCCATTTCTCGAAGTAAATACTCGATGTGTGCATTGACGCTACGAAACTCATCATTTGCCCATTTTTCGATGACTGCGTGTAATTCAGGATCAATACGTAATGGAAAGCTTTTCTTTTTAGCCATAATTACTTATAGCCCTTAGTATAGGCTTCCTGTATTAATAACTGGTTGCGCACCTTTATCTGAAACGATGGCAACTAATAGGTTGTTTACCATATTCGCTTTACGCTCGTCATCTAATTCAAGTACGCCTTCCTCATCTAACATATGGATTGAATCCTTCGCCATCTTCACAGCACCTTCAACAATCTCTTTTCTAGCAGCTAATACCGCTTTTGCTTGTTGACGTTGTAGCATCGCATGGGCAATTTCTGTTGCATAAGCTAAATGTGTTAAACGAGTTTCTAATACTTCTACGCCTGCGATTTCAAGGCGCGCTTCTAACTCACGCTTTAATTCTTCAGAGATTTCTTCAGTATTCCCGCGTAACGTAATGCAAGTTTCATCTTGGAAATTGTCATAAGGATATTTTGTTGCGACGTGGCGGATTGCTGTTTCACTTTGAATTTCTACAAATCGATCGTAATGTTCAACACCGAACATTGCTTTTGCAGAATCAACTACTTTATATACAATAACAGCTGCAATTTCAATCGGATTTCCCTCAACATCGTTTACTTTTAATTTCTTACTATTAAAGTTTTCAACACGTAATGAGACAGTTTGACGGAATGCGAATGGAATTGTTAAAAATAAACCATTTTGACGAATTGTTCCTAAATAATTACCAAAGAACGTAATAACTTTCGCTTGATTCGGTTGAACAATACCGATACCTGTAGCGAGAATTGCCGCTAATATAATAGTTAGTGCTGCTCCTACAAAAATTTCTTGTGCAAGGAAAAATACACCGATAGCAGCTAAAATCAAAATTCCAATAATACCGAGAAAACCATTTACATAAAATACTTGTTTTTCTTTCATATGATCGCCTCCTGATATAAAAATGATATCACTTTTATATCATTTTAAGCAAGGGGTATGCACCTAATTTTCTGAAATTTATTGATTGATATCTTTTATGTACATTTTAAAGTTAGAAATAAGAATATACGTTCTGTTTTATGGTAAAATAAAGAAGACTTAACCGCCCACTGCAGCAGCTAAGTCCCTTTGAGAGCATCTTGCATCGTGACAAATGATTCAAAGCGGTTTTGCCAGGATTATTTCTTCAATCGCTGACTCAATCTCTTTGTCAGAAGCGTCATAACTTCCCTTTGACTTTGGCTTGTCATGAGCGGAAGTTTGATTCACTTCTTCTTTAGCATGTCCTTTTTCAGTAAAATTCATGCCAGGCATTTTAAATGCGCCCATATTCATGTATTTTCCAAATTTCCACGCTTCAACAATAGGGCAGAAGCGAACAATTCCCTCTGCAACTTTCATTGCACCAATCCATAGAAAAATGTTAGACCAAGTGCACCACGGCTTGCGTACAAGTTTAGTTGCACTACATCCGAAGAGGACAAGCCCAAGTGTAATTCGAATTAGAGCGTTTATTGTCCCGATGTTTTGCTTCATTAGAAAAACACTCCTTTTTATGAAAATTGAAATAGTAAATACTACTTCTCTTATTAGTATCCCATGTGATTTTTGGGATATGTAATCCAACATTTGACGTTGAAAAAGATGTTGGAATCGGCGTGTGTGTCAGTAGCTTTTTTTGTTATAATGAAAGAATGCATAAAAAGAAGGTGAAATTAAATCCTTCTTTTTGAAAAATATTTAATAGCTATTTTAAAAAATCAAGATAAAAACTAACTGTTATTTTAAACAGAACTATAGATATAACTAGAGAAAAGGAAGGGTGTTTTCATGTACGATATTTCCGGATGGAAACATGTATTTAAGCTTGATCCAAATAAGGAGTTAAGCGATGAATATTTAGAAATGATTTGTGAGTCTGGAACGGATGCTGTTATTGTAGGCGGAAGTGATGGAGTTACAATTGATAACGTATTACACATGCTAGTTAGCATTCGTAGATATGCAGTTCCTTGTGTATTAGAGGTTTCTGATGTAGAAGCAATTACACCAGGATTTGATTTTTATTATATCCCAAGTGTTTTAAATAGCCGAAAAGTAGAATGGGTAACAGGTGTTCATCATGAGGCATTGAAAGAATTTGGGGATATTATGGACTGGGACGAAATTTTTATGGAAGGGTATTGTGTTTTAAATCCCGAAGCGAAAGTAGCCCAGCTTACAGATGCGAAATGTGATTTAACAGAAGATGACGTTATTGCATATGCGCGTTTAGCAGACAAGTTATTACATTTACCGATATTTTATTTAGAATATAGCGGTACGTATGGAGATGTTGAACTTGTTAAAAATGTAAAAGCAGAATTGAAACAAGCCAAGTTATATTATGGCGGTGGTATTTCTAATGCAGAACAGGCGAAAGAAATGGCGCAATATGCTGATACAGTAGTTGTTGGAAATATTATTTATGATGATATAAAATCGGCGTTAAAAACAGTTAAAGCAGTAAAAGGAGAGTAGGTGCAGGCGTATATGAGTATGACAGATAAGTTATTAAACGGTTTAAATCCACAGCAACAAAAAGCAGTACAAACAACGAATGGACCACTGCTACTAATGGCAGGTGCAGGTAGTGGTAAGACACGAGTGTTAACACACCGTATTGCGTATTTGCTTGGTGAAAAAGGTGTAGCACCATGGAATGTACTAGCTATTACCTTCACAAATAAAGCAGCTCGTGAAATGCGCGAGCGTATTGATAAACTTGTGGGACCAGAAGCAGAAGATATTTGGATTTCGACGTTCCACTCTATGTGTGTACGTATTTTACGACGCGATATCGATCGTATTGGTATTAATCGTAACTTTACAATCTTAGATTCAGGTGATCAGCTAACTGTAGTCAAAAAAATTATGAAAGAGCGCAATATTGATCCGAAGAAATTTGAGCCGCGCTCTATTTTAGCGGGTATTAGTAATGCAAAAAATGAATTGTTATCTGCGGATAAATATGCAAAAAAAATTACAATGGCTGATCCATATGAAAAATTAACGAGCGATGTATACACAGAGTATCAAAAACGTCTTTTGAAAAATAATTCATTAGACTTTGATGATTTAATTATGACGACGATTCAGCTATTCGAACGTGTTCCAGAAGTATTAGAGTTTTATCAGCGTAAGTTCCAATATATTCATGTTGATGAGTATCAAGATACGAACAAAGCGCAATATCTTCTTGTTAAACATTTGGCAGCACGTTTTAAAAATCTTTGCGTTGTAGGTGACTCTGACCAGTCTATTTATCGCTGGCGTGGTGCAGATATTTCTAACATTTTGTCATTTGAAAAAGACTATGAGAATGCACAGGTAATTTTGTTAGAACAAAACTATCGTTCGTCACAAAATATTTTAAATGCAGCGAATGCTGTTATTGAAAAAAATACGAATCGTAAACCGAAGAAATTATGGACAGACAATCAAGTTGGAAGTAAAATCTCGTATTATCGTGCCGCAACTGAAAAGGACGAAGCATATTTTGTTGCGAAAAAAATTCGTGACGATCTTCAAATGGGGAAACGAAAATACACTGATTTTGCAGTGCTATATCGTACGAATGCTCAGTCTCGTATGGTCGAGGAGATTTTCCTTAAATCTAACATTCCGTACAAAATTGTCGGGGGAACTAAGTTCTACGACCGTAAAGAGATTAAAGATATTTTGGCGTACTTACGTTTAATCGGTAATCCAGATGATGAAATTAGTTTTGCACGTATTATTAACATGCCAAAGCGTGGTATTGGTGCGACTTCTATCGATAAAATTATTAATTATGGTGTGCAAAACGGAATTTCATTAACTGCTGTATTTGATGAGATTGAGCATGTTGGAGTAAGTGCAAAAATTACAAAGGCAGTAAAAGAATTCGCAAGTTTATTACACAACTGGGTAAATATGCAAGAGTATTTATCTGTTACAGAATTAGTAGAAGAAGTTATTGAAAAAACAGGCTATCGCGATATGTTGAAAAATGAGCGTTCTTTAGAAGCGGAAGGTCGTTTAGAAAACTTAGACGAATTCTTATCTGTTACGCAAACATTTGAATCTCAAAGTGAAGATAAGAGCCTTGTTGCATTCTTAACAGATTTAGCACTTGTTGCTGATATTGATCGTGTAGATGAAGACCCAACTGCTGGTGAAGAAGTTATTTTAATGACGATGCACTCAGCAAAAGGATTAGAGTTCCCGGTTGTCTTTATTGTTGGTTTAGAGGAAGGGATATTCCCTCATACTCGTTCTCTTATGGAAGAGGATGAAATGCAAGAAGAACGTCGTCTTGCTTATGTAGGTATTACTCGTGCAGAAGAAGAGTTATATTTATCTAATGCGCAAATGCGTACTTTATTTGGTAGAACAAGTATGAATGCTGCGTCTCGCTTCATTACAGAAATCCCGGCAGAACTAGTGGAATCATTAAATGAAACAGCGCCGAAGCGTGAAAATTCGTTTGGTGCAAAAGGCAGAACAGCAAGTAGCAGTAAAATGACAACGACAACCACAACACGCTCTCGTTCAGCTTTCGCGCGTCCAGCAGCTAAGACGACAGGCGGTGAGCAAATTGGCTGGGCAGTAGGCGATAAAGCTTCCCATCAAAAATGGGGAATCGGTACAGTTGTAAGTGTAAAAGGTGAAGGTGATGCAAAAGAATTAGATATTGCGTTCCCAAGCCCAATTGGTGTTAAACGTTTGTTAGCAAAATTTGCACCTGTGACGAAACAATAGAAAGGAATGAGGATATGTCAAAAGAGATAGCAAAAAAACGTATAGAAGAACTGCGTGATTTGTTAAATACATTTAATTATCAATATCACGTATTAGACAATCCTTCTGTTTCTGATGCGGAATATGACCGTGATATGCAGGAGCTTATAAAATTAGAAGCAGAGAACCCAGAGTTTATGAGTGAAGATTCTCCCTCCGTTCGCGTTGGGGGAACTATTCTTGATATATTTGAAAAAGTAACACATAAGTCACCAATGTTAAGTTTAGGGAATGCATTTAACGAAGGGGATTTGCGTGATTTCGACAGAAGAGTATGTCAAGGAATTGATGGTGCGAATGTAAGATATATATGTGAATTAAAAATTGACGGGCTTGCCGTTTCGCTTCATTATGAAAAAGGACGCTTCATTCAAGGGGCGACACGTGGTGATGGTGTAACGGGTGAAGATATTACTCAAAATTTAAAAACGATTAAAGCTATCCCGCTTCTTTTAAATGAAGAAGTAACGTTAGAAGCACGAGGCGAAGCTTATATGCCGAAGCGTTCATTCGTTAAACTAAATGAAGAAAAAGAGCAAAATGGAGAAGACGTATTTGCGAATCCGCGTAATGCAGCAGCAGGTTCAATACGTCAACTTGATCCGAAAATTGCAGCGAAGCGTAACTTATCTATGTTTGTGTACGGTCTTGCGAATGTAGAAGAAAAAACAATTCCATCGCACAGTGAATCGCTTGATTTCTTAGGTGAACTCGGATTTAAGACAAATCCAAATCGCCGTACATGTGAAACAATCGAAGAGGTTATAGCTTATGTAGAAGAATGGCAAGAAAAACGTCCGCATCTTGATTATGAGATTGATGGAATCGTTATAAAAGTAGATGATGTTGCTCTTCAAGAAAGTCTAGGAACTACAGCGAAGAGTCCAAGATGGGCAATTGCTTATAAATTCCCAGCTGAAGAAGTTGTAACGAGACTAACAGGCATTGAATTAAGTGTTGGCCGAACAGGGGTTGTAACGCCGACTGCAGAGCTAGAGCCAGTGAGAGTTGCTGGTACGATTGTTCGCCGTGCTTCTTTACATAACGAAGATTTGATTCGTGAAAAAGATATTCGAATTGGTGACTACGTTGTTGTGAAGAAGGCTGGAGATATTATTCCTGAAGTTGTGAACGTTATTTTTGATAAGCGTACTGGTGAAGAAGAAGAATACCGTATGCCAACGCATTGTCCAGCATGTGAGAGTGAACTTGTTCGTTTAGAAGAAGAAGTAGCACTTCGATGTATAAATCCGACTTGTCCGGCTCAAATTCGAGAGGGATTAATCCATTTCGTTTCAAGAAATGCGATGAATATTGATGGACTTGGAGAACGTGTCATTACACAACTCTTTGATGCAGATTATATTCGTACATTTGCTGATTTATATGCATTGACGAAAGAGCAATTATTACAGTTAGAACGTTTTGGTGAAAAATCAGCAACAAACTTAATACAAGCAATTGAAAATTCTAAAGAAAACTCGTTAGAGCGATTATTATTTGGTCTTGGAATTCGCCACGTTGGAGCGAAAGCAGCACGTACATTTGCAGAGCACTTTGAAACGATGGATGAGCTTGTAAAAGCAACAGAAGAAGAACTAAAAGCAATTAATGAAATTGGCGAAAAAATGGCTCAATCTGTTGTGACATATTTTGATAATGAAGATGTATTAGAATTATTACAGCAGTTTAAAGAGTATGGCGTGAATATGACATACAAAGGTATAAAAATTGCAGATTTACAAAATGTTGAATCTTACTTCGCAGGAAAAACGGTTGTTTTAACAGGTAAGCTAGAAGTTATGGGACGAAGTGAAGCGAAGAAGAAGATTGAGGCATTAGGTGGAAAAGTAACAGGAAGTGTTAGTAAGAGTACGGATTTGGTTGTTGCAGGTGAAGCAGCTGGTTCGAAATTAGCACAAGCGGAGAAACATAATGTTGAGGTTTGGAATGAAGAGAGGTTCTTACAAGAGCTAAATAAGTAAGAGGTGCAAACTTACCATGAAAAAAATAGCATTAGCGATATTAAGCCTGGGCCTACTTGTAAGTGGGTGTAGTGCAGGTGCCGACAAAGATGAAAAAGTGGCTGAGAAATCGGGGAAAGCAAAAGAACAATCAGTTGTTCCAAAATACGCTATTTCGGATGAATATTATAAGACGACTATTCCATTTGATGGTGGAAATGCACGTGGTTTAGTGGTGCAAGGGCTAAATAGTCGTCTTGATATAGATGAATTTGAAACAGGATTAATGCGAATTGCAAAAGAATCATTTAATACGAAAGATAATTTTTTAAAAGGCGGAAGTGCTCTAGATACTCAAGTGATACAGATGCTTGTTAAAAGAAAACGTACAGATGCTGAACAAAAGGAACTAGAGGACAAATTAAAAAAAGATGCAGTTAAATTTCCTAATATAGGATTAAACCCTGCGTTAGGAACGGGATCTGAATCACTAGAAGTGAAAAATAAAAAAAATCCAATATATATTTCAAATATTTTAGAGCATGATTATTATGTGAAAAAAGGCGATAACAGCGAGGAACGTGTTGGTATGGTAGTTGGATTAGCAATGAATTCTGTTCAATATTTTAACGAAGAGCATGGTTATCCACGTGAAGCTGCAATCCCGGATGAAAAGATGTTAGCTGAAGGGAAAAAAATGGCGCAAGAAATTTTGAAAGTCATACATCAAAAACAACCTGATACAAAAAATATTCCGATAACATTTGCGATTTATCGCCAATCTCCAAAGTCTTCGCTCGTACCAGGTAACTTTGTTTCTTATGCAAATGTAGAAAAAGGTAGTGAAACGGTTGAAGATTGGAAACAAATTAATGAGAAATACTATTTGTTCCCATCAGAGCAAGCGAAAACAGATAATAAACGTGAAGATCTTGCAAGAGTATCCAACTTTAAGGCAAAACTAAGCGATTATTTCCAAGGCGACTATACAGCTGTTATTGGTACTGGTATGTATAGAGATGATGAATTAAGAGAAATGAAGCTTGATATTCCTGTCCAGTTTAATGGAAAAGCTGAAATAATTGGTTTTACACAATATGTGGCAGGGCTTGTTATGGAATACTTCCCGAATTATATGAAAGTACAAGTAACGATTAAATCTGTAGAACGCCCAGAAGCTATTATTATACGTGAAGCAAAACAAGATGAACCACTTGTGAAAATTTTAGATTAAATATGAAGGCTGTTCCTCTATGGAACAGCTTTTTTTCTTATGTAATTTTGTTATAATTTAAAATGTTGTAAATAATAGGGGTAAGGGGTAAAGTTCATGGAAGAATTAAGTTTTCAAGTCATTATTTTATTAATTGCATTCGGTTTTTTAGCAGCTTTCATTGATTCCGTTGTTGGAGGAGGAGGGTTAATTTCGCTTCCTGCGCTTATGTTTGTTGGCTTATCGCCGGCTTCAGCAATTGCAACGAATAAATTAGCGGCAACAATGGGGACGTTTACGAGTGCGATGTATTTCATTCGATCAGGAAAAGTTGATTTTAAAATTGTAGGAAAGTTAATCCCGTTAACTATTGTTGGAGCTGTTGCAGGTGCTTTAGTAGTAAAATTTATTCCATCGGATATTTTACGCCCATTAGTACTTGTAATGTTGGTATTTATTGCTATTTATATTATTGCAAAAAAGAATTGGGGAAGTGTGTCTACCTATAAGAAGATGACGCAAAGAAAAACATTAATATTTTTCTTTGTTATTTTAATGATAGGATTTTATGATGGATTTTTTGGACCAGGGACAGGGTCATTTTTAATTTTTGCATTTTTATTAATTGGTTTGGATTTTATTCAAGCGGCAGCATCTGGAAAACTTTTGAACTTTGTTAGTAATATTGTATCTTTAATTACTTTTTTATTTTTAGACATAATTCATTTTGAATACGGTATTATCATGGGATTATCAATGATCTTAGGTGCTTATTTGGGATCGAAGTTTGCGGTTCAAAAAGGCGTTGGATATGTAAGGACTTTATTTTTATTAGTTACTATATTATTGATCGGGAAAAATGTTTTGGAATATACTCATATTTTGTAGATTCATACGCATGTATGAATCTCTTTTTTTTATTATATTTTAAAAATTTATTAATTTTTAAAATATAAGTCTAGGAATATTTGAATAAATCTAAATTATCGTGTAGAATAATGTTGTAAAATGTAAACGTTTTTCTAAGGGGAGGCTAAAAAAAATGGTAGTAGCATACAAACATGAGCCATTTACAGATTTTTCAGTGGAGGCTAACAAATTAGCGTTTGAAGAAGGTTTAAAGAAAGTAGAATCTTATCTTGGACAAGACTATCCATTAATTATTGGGGGAGAAAAAATCACTACAGAAGACAAAATTGTTTCTGTAAACCCTGCAAATAAAGAGGAACTTGTTGGTCGTGTTTCAAAAGCAAGCCGTGAGTTAGCTGAAAAAGCAATGCAAGTAGCGGATGAAACATTCCAAACTTGGAGAAAATCAAAGCCAGAAATGCGTGCAGACATTTTATTCCGTGCTGCAGCAATCGTTCGTCGCAGAAAACATGAATTCTCTGCTATTCTTGTAAAAGAAGCAGGTAAGCCATGGAATGAGGCAGATGCTGATACAGCAGAAGCAATCGACTTTATGGAATATTATGGTCGTCAAATGTTAAAATTAAAAGACGGTATTCCAGTAGAAAGCCGTCCAATTGAATATAATCGTTTCTCTTACATTCCATTAGGAGTAGGTGTTATCATTTCTCCTTGGAACTTCCCATTCGCAATTATGGCAGGTATGACAACAGCTGCTTTAGTTTCTGGTAACACAGTATTACTAAAACCAGCTAGTACAACTCCTGTAGTAGCAGCGAAATTTATGGAAGTATTAGAAGAAGCTGGCTTACCAGCTGGCGTAGTAAACTTCGTTCCAGGTAATGGTTCTGAAGTTGGTGACTACTTAGTAGATCATCCTCGTACACGTTTCGTAAGCTTCACGGGATCTCGTGATGTAGGTATCCGTATTTATGAGCGTGCAGCGAAAGTAAACCCAGGCCAAATTTGGTTAAAACGCGTTATCGCTGAAATGGGCGGTAAAGATACAATCGTTGTTGATAAAGAAGCAGATCTTGAATTAGCAGCTAAGTCTATCGTTGCATCAGCATTCGGATTCTCAGGACAAAAATGTTCTGCATGTTCTCGTGCAGTAATCCACGAAGATGTATACGATCACGTATTAAATCGTGCTGTTGAATTAACAAAAGAATTAACAGTTGCTAACCCAGCAGTATTAGGTACAAACATGGGTCCTGTTAATGACCAAGCTGCATTCGATAAAGTAATGAGCTATGTTGCAATTGGTAAAGAAGAAGGTAGAATCTTAGCAGGTGGCGAAGGAGACGATTCTAAAGGCTGGTTCATCCAACCAACAATCGTTGCTGATGTTGCAGAAGATGCTCGCTTAATGAAAGAAGAAATCTTCGGACCAGTAGTAGCATTCTGTAAAGCAAAAGACTTCGATCATGCACTTGCAATTGCAAACAATACGGAATACGGTTTAACAGGTGCTGTTATTACTAACAACCGTGACCATATTGAAAAAGCACGTGAAGACTTCCACGTTGGTAACTTATACTTCAACCGTGGATGTACTGGTGCAATCGTAGGTTACCAACCATTCGGTGGCTTTAACATGTCTGGTACAGACTCTAAAGCTGGTGGACCTGATTACTTAGCACTTCACATGCAAGCAAAAACTACTTCTGAAACTTTATAAGAAATAGTAGAGGAGCTCTTCACAAAGTGTGGAGAGCTCCTTTTAAAGTTGAAACCCCATATATTACCGTCGTTCGAAGAGAATGAGCTAAAACCTATTAATAGCGGGATAAACATGTAAACAGAAATAAAATAATGAGAAAAATTGACGTATTAGTCATATTTTTTAGTATTCATTTTGAGAATTTCCTGTATAATACAATTTGAAAGAAAATCTATGGTTCGACAAGGAACACTCCTTTCGGTTTTGCTCACTGAAAGGAGTGTTTTTTTATTGACATAGATCAAGAGTCTTGATTTCGGAATCTTCAATAATTAGATAGAAGAAAAACTCTCTATTTAAGTAGTTGATTTGGAAAATATTAAATATATAAGAAAAAAATTAAATTTATTTTTAGGATTTTGTATAGTATACTAAGTGATTTTATAATCGAATATCGAGATTTTAAGTTTTAATTATTGTTTTAATATTTATTATATTCTGGCATAATAGATTTGTACTTTTGGAAAAGACAAAAGTGGTGAGGGGAAATGTTATGTGGGAAGGGATGATTGTTAGATGAATAAAAAGAATTATGTTGAATATGTTGACGTACTACGTGTATTTTCGATGTTTGCGGTAGTGTTTCTTCATACTGCTGCAGGAAGTTTACGGGGGAATATCGGTTCGGGTACTTGGCATATAACGAATGCACTGACAACTGTATTTAGTACGAGTGTACCTATCTTCTTTATGATTTCTGGTGCGATGTTAATGAGGAGTAGTAAAACGGAATCACTTAAAATAACTTATACAGAACGTTTGCCAAAATTAATTGTGCCATTTATTATATGGTCAACTATTGCTGTGTTATACTTTACGCCAAGGCCGATACAAATAACAAATGTTATTAAGAGTATTTTATACATGCCGAATCAAGCAGCGACAGTACATCTTTGGTTTATGTATGCCATTATTCCTTTGTATATTCTTTCTCCTCTTTTGAAGAAAATGGTAGATGCTTTAAGTAAAGAGCTTATAAAGTACATGTTAATTCTTTGGTTTATAGTAAGTTCGCTATTGCCAACAATTGCAGTACTAGTTCCAAATGAATTAAAACCAATATTTACGTTGTATCCTAATTTTGATATGAACTTTTTAGGCGGATATATAGGGTATTTCCTCATAGGTTATTATTTAATGACATATGAGAAGAAGGTATCCAAAAGGTTGTTACTATCCATAATCGTTATAGATACATTTTTAATTATATTGGGTACTTGGTATGCAACGGTTAAAATAGGGGAATACTCTGAGGATTTTAAGGCATACGTTAGAGTATTCGAAGTAATGCTTTCAGGTTCAATCTTCTTATTAGTAAAAGAGTATTTTAGAAATTACTCAATGAATCCGTTTATGTTTAAGTGGATACAAATTTTATCTGCTTTTTCATTTGGTGTGTATTTAATGCATAATTTAGTAGTTGTATATATTGGGAATAGATTGAATATTTGGCCAGCGCAATCAATTTGGATGTTATTAGTTGCTTTCATAATAATTACAGTTATAACAATGATAGCAATTATAATTTTTGCAAGTATAAAAATCACATGTTATCCATTAACAGGAATGAGTTTTAAGGAAGCTTCTCGTACATGTAATATTCAATTTTTATGGGGAAATTGGACTCAATCAAAAGATATTAAAAATGATAATGTATCAATGTAAATAATTAGTGAGGTTTTTATAAGTAGAATATGAATTCCTCAAAATAGGGCATGAATAGATGGTAAATATAATATAGTCGAAAAAAATCCTTTTGAATTTTCAAAAGGATTTTTTTCTTTGGACAAACTCTTTTTTGCTAAGTATTTCCGCATATATATTATTCAAACTTGCTAAAATTGTATTATGAATATAAACAGCTGGTATAGTAGCGTTCTTAAAAGAAAGGTCTTTTGTAGCACAAGCATCATGTATAACGGTACATTGAAAGCCAAAATCGAATGCAGCCCTTACTGTAGCATCAATACACATATGAGTCATCATCCCGCATACGACGACATGTTCAATGTCTAAACGCTGTAATTGCTCTAGAAGATTAGTTTCTCGGAAGCTATTTGGATAATGTTTGACTATAACGGTTTCTTCTCTAAGTGGACGTACGCTTTCGTGAATATGTACACCTTCTGTATTAGGTAGGAAAAAAGTAGCGTCATCTTTTATAGCTACGTGCTGGATATGAAAAATAGGTTCGCTGTTTGTTCTAAAGTGTTGTAATAACTGATTAGCATATTCGCTTGCTTCTACTGGATTACGCAATTCCATCTTTCCATTTGGAAAATAATCGTTTTGAATATCGACGAGTAAAAGAGCTGTTTTCATATATTTATCTGCCTCCGAGTTTCATATTCAAATAAATTTATTCAATTTGTAGAGAGGATTCTCCTGTTTAAAAATATGAGGAAGAAGAATTTTAAATAACCTTGAAAGTTACTATTTTCTCATGAATTTTCATCTGAAAATTTTAATAAAGGAATAATTAATATTTTTCTAAAAAATGTATTGACTCTTATTATTCTGAGTTCTATAATGAGAATTAATTAAATGACAATTAAATCGATACATTCTTATCCAGAGAGGTGGAGGGACTGGCCCTACGATACCTCAGCAACGGGTTTTTTAATACCGTGCTAACTCCAGCAAGCCATATAAAGGCTTGGAAGATGAGAAGATGTGAACGAGTACATATAAGTGCTCTCCTTCTTATCTTTATGGTTGATAAGAAGGAGAGCACTTTTTATTTTACCTCGAAAGCTCTACTTCAAGTTTTTACAGCATATAGGAGGGGAAAAATGATTTCTTTTAACAATGTAAGTAAAGTGTATGAATCAGCTGGGCAATCTGTTCATGCGGTGGAGGATGTAACATTATCAGTTGAGAAAGGCGAAATTTTTGGCATTATCGGTTTTAGTGGCGCTGGAAAGAGTACATTATTACGCTTAGTAAATATGTTAGAGAGACCAACGTCAGGAACGATTGCAATAGATGATAAAGATATTACATCATTATCGACGAAAGAATTACGCAAACTAAGACAAAGAATCGGAATGATTTTTCAAAGCTTTAATTTATTTAATTCAAGAACAGTGTTTGGGAATATTGCTTATCCATTAAAGTTAGCGAAATTGCCAAAGAACGAGATAAAGGAACGAGTGAATGAACTGCTGAAGTTTGTAGGGTTAGAAGATAAAGCAAACTATTATCCAGAACAGCTATCAGGGGGACAAAAGCAACGTGTTGGTATTGCTAGAGCACTTGCGACATCGCCAGATATTCTTATATGTGATGAGGCAACATCAGCCTTAGATCCAGAAACGACGACAGAAATTCTAAACTTATTAAAGAAAGTAAATCGAGAATACAATTTAACAATTCTTCTTATTACACATGAAATGCATGTTGTGAAAGAAATTTGTCACCGTGTAGCTGTAATGGAGAAGGGAAAAGTTATTGAAGAAGGAAAACTGTTCGATGTTTTCACGCAACCAAAAACAAAGACGACTCAAAACTTTGTACGTTCTGTTATTAATGATCATTTACCAGAAAGTGTTCTAGCGAAAATTCAAAATGGTGGTCAAATTTATCGTCTAACATTTACTGGTGAGGAGACAGGGCAGCCGGTACTATCATATATCGCAAAAAACTATAACGTCGATGTAAATGTACTGTACGGAAATATTATTGAACTTCAAAATGTGCTATTTGGAAATCTGCTTGTAGAATTGCAAGGTGAGCAGAGGGAAATTCAAAAAGCATTACAACATCTAAGACTGCAAGTGCAGCTGAAGGAGGTAGAAGCTCATGCGAGTTGATTGGAGTATATTTTGGCCGCGCATACTAGATGCGACGGGGGATACCCTCTTAATGGTAATTGTAACCCTTATATTCGCTACAATTCTTGGTATACCGCTAGGTTTACTTTTATATGTAACGAGAAAAGGAAACTTTTTAGAAAATAAATGGGTCTTTTCTATTCTTAACATCATAATTAATACAATTCGTCCGGTACCATTCATTATCTTTTTAGTAGCGTTAAGTCCACTAACGAGAAGTGTTATCGGAACGACGATTGGAACAGCAGCAGCAATTTTCCCGATGACGTTAGTCGCATCAATTGGTATTGCTAGAATGGTTGAAACAAATCTTGTTTCCGTTCCGAAAGGAGTAATTGAGGCAGCGCAAGCAATGGGCGCCTCGCCAATTAGAATCGTTTTTGAAATCCTTGTACCAGAAGCGTTAGCACCATTAATCTTAGGTATCACATTTATGACAGTTGGTTTAATTGAATTTTCTGCAGTTGCTGGGCTTGTCGGTGGTGGCGGTCTTGGTGACTTGGCAATGACATATGGTTATCAACGTTTTGATACATCAGTTATGTTTGTAACGGTTGTTTTACTTATTATTCTCGTACAGATAGCTCAAAATTTAGGAAACTACTTTGCGAAAGTCTTGTTACGTAGATCATAAAAAGGAAGAGAGGAAAAGAAAATGAAGAAAATTTTAGCATTTGCATTATCAGCGATTGTAGGAGTCTCAGCATTAAGTGGCTGCTCAAGTGGAGACACGGGTGCAGGAGCGAAAGAAAAAGTAGTTCGCGTCGGTGTAACTGGAACGGATGGAGACGCTTGGGAAATTTTGAAGAAAAAAGCTGAAAAAGAAGGGATTAAGATTAAACTGGTGGAGTTCTCTGATTATACAACTCCAAATAAAGCTTTAGCTGATGGAGATATTGAATTAAACTCATTTCAGCATATTGCTTTCTTAGAGCAATTTAAAAAAGAGCATAAGTTAGATATTACAGCTGTTGGTACAACACAAATTGCGCCAATGGGTTTATACTCTGAAAAATATAAGAAGGCAAATGAAATTCCAGATGGTTCAGAAATTGCAATTCCAAACGATCCAACGAACCAAGCACGTGCATTAAAACTTCTTGATGCAGCTGGATTATTAAAGCTGAAAAAGGATTTTGGTCTATTTGGAGATCCAAGCGGCATTGCTGAAAATCCGAAGAAGTTAAAAATCACGCCGGTTATCGCACAGCAAACACCTCGTGTGTTAAAAGATGTAGCAGCATCAGTTATTAATAACGGTGTTGCTGGTCAAGCTGGATTAGATCCAGCGAAGGATCCTATTTTCTTAGAAGATCCAAAGAATGAAAATGCGAAGCCTTATATTAATATTTTCGCAGCTCGTACGAAAGATAAAGATGATCCAACACTGAAAAAAGTAATTGAATTATACCATTCAAAAGAAGTAACAGATGCAATTAAGAAAGAAACAAATGATGGTTCAATTTCAGTAGATCTTTCACTTGAGGAGCTTGAAAAAATCGTGAAATAATCATTGGGTTTAATGGACTAACAGAAGGAACCCCTCCGCTGTTAGTTCGTTCAACATATAATCTACTTAACAAACAAACCCTAATTCTGTACCTTCCAATTTTGTATAACATAGAATCCCATGTTTGTTAAGTAGAGTAATGGACCAGGAGTTTTTCTGGTCTTTTTTTATGAATGAAAGTAGCTAGCGAACAGTAAGGTAATCTGAAAAACCAATTGTTTAGATTGTTTTTTCAGATTAGGCAGAAAACTTTCTTTGAAATAGTATTCTTTTATGATAGATTTATAAATATAAAACTAGAATTTACATAAAAATCCATCATGGTAAATATACTTATCTATAATGGGTATACAGCTAACGAGGGGGAGAACGATGAGAAGACGTAATACGCAAGCGTTCACGTTTTTAGCATGGACTTCATTTGTTTGTGCGCTTTCAGGTATGCTAATTGGGATTTATACGTTAGATGAAACGCTTAGTGTAAAAGGATACTATTTAATTGGAACATTATTTTTAACGATGTCTTGTTTTGTATTACAAAAAACAATTCGTGATAATGAAGAAGATAACGAGAGATTTCCGAAAAATAAACCGTTAGATAAAGAGTAAATTGTAAAGAAAGGCATTTGCCTTTCTTTTTTTATGTAAAAATGGCGTAAGTACTCTGTGTTGACTTGCTTGAAGTACTGAAAATTTGGTATCATCAATAGTATTGTAGATTGAACGATATATTATGGAGGTGGCCTAGCCGTGTCAAGAATTTCCGTTGAGAATGTAAAGCACGTAGCACATTTAGCACGTCTTGCAATTACTGATCAAGAAGCAGAAAAATTTCAAAAACAACTAGATGCAATTGTTACATTTGCAGAACAGTTAAATGAATTAGATACAACAGATGTAAAACCAACAACTCATGTATTAACGATGAAAAATGTTATGCGTGAAGATGTACCAGAAAAAGGTTTACCAGTCGAAGAAGTATTAAAAAATGCACCGGATCACAAAGATAATCAAATCCGTGTTCCAGCAGTATTAGAATAGAGGAGGGGAATTTCGATGTCATTATTTGATCATTCAGTATCAGAGTTACATAAGAAGTTAAACAGCAAAGAAATTTCCGTTACGGATTTAGTAGAAGAATCTTACAAACGTATTGCGGATGTTGAAGATAACGTAAAAGCTTTTCTTACATTAGATGAAGAAAATGCACGCGCAAAAGCGAAAGAATTAGATGCAAAAATCGGCGCTGAAGATAATGGTTTATTATTCGGTATGCCAATTGGTGTAAAAGATAACATTGTAACTAACGGCCTTCGTACAACTTGTGCGAGCAAAATGCTAGCAAACTTCGATCCAATTTATGATGCGACAGTTGTGCAAAAGCTAAAAGCTGCTGACACGATTACAATCGGTAAATTAAACATGGACGAGTTTGCAATGGGTTCTTCAAATGAAAACTCAGGATTCTACGCTACGAAAAACCCATGGAACTTAGATTACGTTCCGGGCGGATCTAGTGGTGGTTCTGCAGCAGCTGTAGCAGCAGGAGAAGTACTATTCTCTCTAGGTTCTGATACGGGTGGTTCTATCCGTCAGCCAGCTGCATATTGCGGTGTTGTAGGTTTAAAACCAACTTACGGACGCGTATCTCGTTACGGATTAGTAGCATTCGCATCTTCACTTGACCAAATCGGACCGATTACACGTACAGTAGAAGACAATGCATACTTATTACAAGCTATTTCAGGTATTGACCGCATGGATGCAACTTCTGCAAACGTTGAAGTTGGAAACTATTTAGCTGGTTTAACAGGCGATGTTAAAGGTTTACGCATTGCTGTACCGAAAGAATACTTAGGCGAAGGTGTTGGCGAAGAAGCTCGTGAGTCAGTACTAGCTGCTTTAAAAGTATTAGAAGGTATGGGCGCAACTTGGGAGGAAGTATCTCTTCCACACTCTAAATACGCTCTAGCAACGTATTACTTACTATCTTCTTCTGAAGCATCTGCTAACCTTTCACGCTTTGATGGCGTGCGTTACGGTGTTCGTTCTGATAATGTAAATAACTTATTAGATCTTTACAAAAACACACGTAGTGAAGGTTTCGGTGATGAAGTTAAACGTCGTATTATGCTTGGTACATTTGCTCTTAGCTCTGGTTACTATGATGCATATTACAAAAAAGCACAACAAGTACGTACATTAATTAAGAACGATTTTGAAAATGTATTTGCTAACTATGATGTTATTATTGGACCAACAACACCAACTCCGGCATTTAAAGTGGGAGAAAAAGTTGACGATCCAATGACGATGTATGCAAATGACATTTTAACAATCCCAGTAAACTTAGCGGGTGTTCCAGCGATTTCAGTTCCATGTGGATTCGGTGCTAACAACATGCCACTTGGTCTACAAATCATTGGTAAACACTTCGATGAAGCGACAATTTACCGCGTTGCACATGCGTTTGAGCAAGCAACGGACTATCATACAAAAAAAGCAAGTCTGTAAGGAGGCGAGCATAGATGAATTTAGAAACAATTATTGGTTTAGAGGTTCACGTTGAGTTAAAAACAAATTCGAAAATTTTCTCTGCGAGTCCAACAGAATTCGGAGCGGAGCCAAATACACAAACAAGTGTAATTGACTTAGGATACCCAGGGGTACTTCCTACTTTAAATAAAGAAGCAGTTAACTTTGCAATGAAAGCTGCAATGGCATTAAACTGTGAAATCGCAACGGAAACGAAGTTTGACCGTAAAAACTATTTCTATCCAGATAACCCGAAAGCTTACCAAATCTCTCAATTTGATAAGCCAATTGGTGAAAATGGTTGGATTGAAATCGAAGTAGACGGTAAAAAGAAACGTATCGGTATTACACGTCTTCATTTAGAAGAAGATGCTGGTAAATCAACGCATACAGCTGATGGTTCATTAGTAGACTACAACCGTCAAGGTATGCCTTTAATCGAGATCGTATCGGAGCCAGATATGCGTACGCCAGAAGAAGCATATGCATACTTAGAGAAGTTAAAATCAATCATTCAATACACTGGTGTATCTGATTGTAAGATGGAAGAAGGTTCTCTGCGTTGTGATGCGAACATTTCTCTTCGTCCAGTTGGACAAGAGAAGTTCGGTACAAAAGCGGAACTGAAAAACTTAAACTCATTCACTTACGTACAAAAAGGTCTTGAGCATGAGCAAGTGCGCCAAGAAAAAGAACTGTTATCTGGTGGTATCATCCAACAAGAAACACGTCGTTATGATGAAGCAACGAAGAAAACAATCTTAATGCGTGTGAAAGAAGGATCTGACGATTACCGTTATTTCCCGGAGCCAGACTTAGTTGAACTTTACATCGACGATGAGTGGAAAGAAGCAGTTCGTGCCTCTATTCCAGAACTTCCAGATGCGCGTAAAGCTCGCTACGTTGCAGAAATTGGCTTACCAGCTTATGATGCACACGTATTAACATTAACGAAAGAAATGTCTGATTTCTTTGAAGCAACTGTTGCAGACGGTGCTGATGCGAAATTAACATCGAACTGGTTAATGGGTGAAGTACTTGCATACTTAAACAAACAACAAAAAGAATTAAAAGACGTTGCATTAACGCCTGCTGGTTTATCTAAAATGGTTCAATTAATTGAAAAAGGTACAATTTCTTCTAAAATCGCGAAGAAAGTATTTAATGAATTAATTGAAAAAGGTGGAGACCCAGAAGAAATCGTTAAAGCGAAAGGTCTTGTTCAAATTTCTGACGAGGGTACACTTCGTAAAGTTGTAACAGAAATTCTTGATAATAATGAGCAATCTATCGAAGACTTTAAAAACGGTAAAGACCGTGCAATTGGCTTCTTAGTTGGTCAAATTATGAAAGCTACAAAAGGACAAGCAAATCCACCGCTTGTTAACAAAATCTTACTTGAAGAGATTAATAAGCGATAATAGTAGTGACTTTTAAAGATTAAGCAGAAAAACACCCGTACATGGGTGTTTTTCTAGGTTAATCAAACGTTTGTTTAAATGAGACAAAATCGTTTAAACAAACGTTTGATTAACTGTCAAAAGTGGAAAAATGTTTGTATAGCAACTATGGTATGATAGTTGCAAAAAGGTGGGAATAATGATAAATCTAAACATAGAGGTTTTTTTCATCTCATGAAATAATAGATAGTTATTATTCGTTATATGTAAATTTTTATGGAAGAATGGATAGAAATAAAGTGAAACTTTAATCAGTAGGAGGTTCATCCAACACTGATTATTAGCCCTCACCAATCGGGCATTTACTGCCCGCAAATAGCGGGATAAATTTTTTGGTCAAATAAAAAAACCATTGAAATGAATATTTACTTTTGATGGACTACACGAATCGGGTTCTTACTGCCTGTTTGAGCGGGATAAAAGAAGGATAGCAAGATGAGAGGAGGTAGGCATGGGAATACTGAATAGAAGTTCAGTATGTTCTTTTTCGATACATAAAGAAATTTCCTGTGCTAATAAATGATGAAGCGAGCAAGAATTATTTATAATCCTACTTCTGGGCGTGAGCTATTTAAGAAGAGCTTACCAGAAGTATTACAAAAATTAGAACAAGCTGGCTATGAGACATCTTGTCATGCGACAACGGGTCCTGGAGACGCTACTGTGGCGGCGAGGCAAGCTGCGGATCGTAAGTTTGATGTTGTTATTGCGGCTGGTGGCGACGGTACGTTAAATGAAGTAGTAAACGGTTTAGTTGGGCATGAATTCCGTCCGAAATTTGGAATTATTCCAGTTGGAACGACAAATGACTTTGCACGTGCGATTGGTGTACCTCGTTCTATTGAAGAGGCAGCAGATATTATTTGCGAAGGAAAAACAGTGCCATTAGACCTTGGTAGAGCGAACGATACATATTTTATTAACATCGCTGGTGGCGGTCGTATTACAGAATTAACATACGAAGTACCGAGTAAGTTAAAGACAGTATTAGGACAACTTGCTTATTACCTAAAAGGTATCGAGATGTTACCATCATTGCATCCGACATATGTTGAAATTGAGTATGATGGAAAGTTACTACAAGAAGAAATTACGATGTTTTTAATTACGAATACTCGTTCAGTAGGTGGATTTGAAAAGGTAGCACCGTATGCATCTATTAACGATGGGTTATTTGACCTATTAGTACTGAAAAAAGGTTCTATCGCTGATTTAATTAAAGCAGCAACACAAGCACAACGTGGTGAACATATTAATAATCCAAAAGTGTTATATACACAAGCGAACCGAATTAAAGTACATTCACCAGATAAATTAATGATTAATTTAGATGGTGAGTATGGTGGAGATGCACCGATGGAATTCGAAAATATATATCATTGTTTAGAACTATTTGTTCCTGAACATCAAGAGGATGCCCTGTAAAGGCATCCTTTTTTACTTTGTTAAAATGAATTGTAAATTGGGAGTTAGTTTGATTTTTATGGTATTTTTACAATTCTTTTATTTTACATCCATACTTTATTGATACACTGGAAGAGATAAGAAATGAGAGGTAGGGTGCTATGGAGAAGGTAAAGGCGATATTATTTGATAAAGATGGGACATTAATGGATTTTCATTCAATATGGATAAAAGTAGCTGAAGAGCTTGTAGCTGAATGTATAAGTTTATACCATTTACCAAGTACAATAGGGCAGACCTTATTAGAAGAGATTGGTGTAGAGGGAGCATTTGTTAATCCGAGGAGTGCAATAGCTGCTGGAACAAGCCTTGATGTAGCGAAGGGGCTTTGTAATTATATTGAGTCTGCTAGAGAAGAAGAGATGCATCAGTGGGTAAGTGAGAAGTTATTTTCCCTTATGTATGAGCATCGTTCGCATATGAAAATGACAGCGGATTTACCGAAAGTGTTACAGGCATTAAAAGATAAAGGATTTATATTAGGGGTAGTCACGGCGGATGATTTCGCACCAACAGAATTATTTTTAAAACAATATAAGTTGGAGAACTTTTTTGATTATATTATAGCCTCGGATACATTCCCTGCGCAAAAACCAGATAAAAAGATTATAGAAGTGTTTTGTGAGAAATTTAATTTAGAATCATGTGAGGTTGCGGTTGTTGGAGATACGCCAACTGATTTACATTTAGCTAAAAATGGCGATTGCTATGCAATTGGGGTGCTATCTGGTACGGGAGACCGTCCAACATTAGAACCACTTGCTGATTTAGTGTTAGATTCTGTTGGAGAGTTTATTTCTCAATCGGGTGAGTTTTTCTGGGAGAAAGAAAAGTCTAATGTGTAAGGAAAATAAGTCTATAAAGACTCTTAATGAGTCTTTGTAGACTTATTTTTTATACCTGGATACAAAGAATATAGGATAAATGCTAGAAAAGAAAGTTGGCATATATTTTGCAATAAGAAGAGAAAACAATGTAAAGAAAAGGATGGGGTACGCAATGAACACAAAAAAATTTGCTAAAGTAAATGAACAAATTCCAGGACCGAAAGCGGCATCTTTATTAGAACGCCGTCAAAATATAGTACCAAAAGGAGTAAGTAACGGCATCCCAACGTTTGTAAAATCTGCAAATGGTGCTCTTGTAACAGATGTTGATGGCAATCAGTACATTGATTTTGCAGGAGCAATCGGGACAATTAACGTAGGGCATTGTCATCCAACGGTTAAAGAAGCGCTCCATAAACAAGTCGATCAATACATTCATACTGGATTTAATGTCATGATGTATGAGCCATATATTGAATTAGCAGAAAAGCTTGCGGCATTGGCACCAGGAAGTTTCGATAAGCAAGTCCTATTTTTAAATAGTGGTGCAGAAGCAGTTGAGAACGCGGTGAAAATTGCTCGTAAATATACGAAGAGATCTGGTATTATCGCATTTTCTAAAGGTTTCCACGGGCGTACATTAATGACAATGACGATGACAAGTAAAGTGAAGCCATATAAATTTGGGTTTGGTCCCTTTGCTCCAGAAGTATATAAAGCGCCATTTCCATACGAATACCGTCGCCCAGAGGGATTAACGGAAGAGCAGTATGATGATTTTATTATTGAAGAGTTTAAGAACTTCTTCATATCGGAAGTAGCACCAGAAACAATCGCAGCTGTTGTAATGGAACCTGTTCAAGGGGAAGGTGGATTTATCGTCCCAAGTAAGAAATTTGTTCAAGAAGTACGCCGCATTTGTTCAGAGAACGGCATCTTATTTGTAGCGGATGAAATACAAACAGGCTTTAGTCGTACAGGAAAATATTTTGCAATTGATCACTATGATGTCGTTCCAGATTTAATTACGGTGTCTAAATCATTAGGTGCTGGTGTACCGATAAGTGGTGTCATTGGACGTAAAGAAATTATGAATGAGTCTGCACCAGGTGAACTTGGTGGAACGTATGCAGGAAGTCCATTAGGATGTGCAGCTGCATTAGCTGTTCTCGATGTAATAGAAAATGAGAAATTAAATGATAGAGCGATAGAATTAGGAAAAGTCGTAATGAACCGATTCGAAGAGATGAAAAATAAATATCATTGCATCGGTGATGTGCGTGGGTTAGGCGCAATGTGTGCATTTGAGGTCGTTCAAGATCGTAAGACGAAAGCACCTGACAAAACGTTAACGGCTAATCTATGTGCAGAAGCAAATAAGCGTGGGTTACTTTTATTATCAGCAGGAACGTATGGAAATGTTATCCGTGTGTTAATGCCTTTAATTATTACAGATGAGCAACTTGAAGAAGGATTAACAATAATTGAAGAATCGTTGCAAGCTTGCTATGAGCAAACAAACATCGCTCGCGTGTAAAAACTGAAGTATAAATAGCAAACATTCTAGCTGACTCTATATTAAATGCAGAAAATTCACTTTATAATAAAGGTAGTGAAGTGGATCGATGGATTTGAAGTTAGGGGTGGCTAGGATGGTTGCAGAAAAGGAACGAGTGTTAATGGATTTAAAAGATGTATTTGAATATGCGTTTGACGAAATTTTTGTTACAGATGAGCAAGGGATCGTTGTGCGTGTAAATAGTACATGTGAAAGGCACTACCAACTAGCTGCAGAAGAGTTAGTTGGTAAGCATGTAAAAGAACTACAAAAGAATGGAATCTTTTATCCATCAGCGACATTAGAAGTGATTGAAAAAAAGAGGCCAATTGAACTCGTTCAAACTACAAAATCAGGAGAGTATTTACACGTTCGTACAAGGCCTGTTTTTGATGATGAGGGAAATTTAAGAAGAGTGATTAGTTATTCTCGCGACCTTACTGAACTCTATCAATTACGTCAAAAGGTAGAGGAAATGGATAATCAGCTAAAAACATATAAAAAAGAATTAAGAGAAACATATGAGCATGAAGGACTTATTTTTAAAAGTCTAGCTATGCAAAAAATAGTCGATACAATCAAAAAAGTATCTGTAGTGGATAGTACTGTTCTCGTTTTAGGCGAGACTGGAGTAGGAAAAAGTCGATTAGTACGCCATTTACATGAAGTGAGTCACCGTAAGCATGAAAGTTTCTATGAAATTAATTGTGCGGCATTGCCAACTAATTTAATTGAATCGGAGCTCTTTGGATATTCAGGTGGATCTTTTACAGGTGCGAATCGTGAAGGGAAAAAGGGACTATTAGAATCCGCGCATAAAGGAACTCTTTTTTTAGATGAAATCGGTGAAATGCCGATTGAAATTCAAGCGAAGCTTTTGCAAGTATTGCAAGAAAAAACATTTCGTCCTATAGGCGGAAGAGAATTAAAAAAAGTGGATGTTCGAATTGTGGCGGCAACAAATAGAGATTTAAGCAAGATGGTGAAACAAGGAACATTTCGGAAAGATTTATACTATCGTTTGAATGTTATTCCAATTGCAATTCCCCCGCTTAGGGAGAGAACAGAAGATATTTTGCCGCTTATTTATCATTACTTGCAGCACTTTAATAAAAAGTACGGACGTGATGTGAAACTAGCGCCGAGTACGTTACAAATGTTTGTCGGATATCCGTGGGAAGGAAACAATAGAGAAATAGAGAATGTAATTGAGAGAATTGTTATTACTGTCGATGATGTTGTAACGGTAGAGGATTTGCCACTCTCTATGCAAGAGGCTGCAGTTGAACAATCAGGGCGAAGTCTTTATAAAATGCTGGAAGAGGTAGAGAGAAATATTATTCTTAAAGCGTATAAAACGTATGGATCAAGTTATAAAGTGGCTGAGTTTTTGCAAATTAGTCAATCTGCTGCTACTAGGAAAATTAAGAAGTTCATAGAGGAGGAAGAAAATATTGGATAAAAAGGCGACTTTCGTAAGTATAGATAAAAAGGCGATGTATATAAATGGTGAGTGGATTACACTACAAGAACAAATTGAAGTAAATAATCCTGCGACGAAGGAAATATTTGCAACTGTACCAAAAGGCGGAGTAACAGAGGCAAAGCAAGCTGTTGATGCTGCACATGAAGCTTTTAAAACGTGGTCTAAGTTAACGGCAGCAGATCGTGCCACGAAGTTAAAAAAGTGGTTTACGCTTATTGATGAGAATAAAGAAGAGATCGCAGCGATTATGACGAAGGAACAAGGGAAGCCGTTTGCAGAAGCGATTGGTGAAGTAAATTATGCAAACAGTTTTGTTGAATGGTATGCAGAAGAGGGGAAACGCGTATATGGTGAAATGATTCCTGCTGCTCATCCGAATAAGCGCATTTTAGTTATGAAGCAACCAGTTGGCGTTATGGCAGCTATTACACCTTGGAACTTCCCAGCTGCTATGATTACGAGAAAGGTAGCCCCAGCCCTTGCAGCAGGCTGTACAGCCGTTGTGAAACCGGCAAGTCAAACGCCATTAACTGCATTGAAATTAGCTGAATTAGCCCATGAAGCAGATATTCCAAAGGGCGTAATCAATATCGTAACAGGTAGTGCAAAAGCAATTGCTGATACATGGATGGAAGATGGTCGCGTTCGAAAAGTGTCCTTTACAGGGTCAACGGAAATCGGGAAAGAGTTAATGGCTAGTGCGGCGCAAACGATGAAAAAAGTTTCGCTTGAGTTAGGGGGACACGCTCCGTTTATCGTAATGAATGATGCAGATTTAGATAAAGCAGTAGAAGCGGTGATTGGTTCGAAATTCCGTAATGCAGGACAAACGTGTATATGTACAAACCGAGTATTCGTTCAAGAAGAAGTATACGAAGTATTTGTAGAGAAGTTCCAAAAGTCAGTAGGGCAGTTGAAAGTAGGAGACGGTTTCGGTGACGGAACGACTGTCGGGCCACTTATTGATGAGAATGCAGTTTCAAAAGTACAAGAACATATTGAAGATGCTATTCAAAAAGGTGGAACAGTTTTATATGGTGGTCAAAAGGTCGCAGAGTTAGAGGGACATTTCATTCAACCGACTGTAATTGGGTTGGCAAATGATACGATGCTTTGTATGAATGAAGAAACATTTGGGCCAGTGGCACCAGTTGCGAAATTTAAAACAGTTGATGAAGTAATTGAACGTGCAAATAATACACCATACGGTTTAGCTGCGTATATTTTCACGAAAGACATTAGCCAAGCATTCCAAATTAGTGAAGCGCTAGAGTACGGTATTATTGGTCTAAACGATGGTCTTCCATCAGTTGCACAAGCACCATTCGGTGGATTTAAAGAAAGTGGTATCGGCCGTGAAGGAGGCCATTTCGGCATCGAGGAATATTTAGAAATTAAATATATTTCATTAGGACTATAAGTAGTATACTAGAATCTCTATAAGGTAACAGAGAAGGAGATTCTAGTATGGTATATTGGCTATTATTACTTGTTACAATTATTTTTGAAGTAGCTGGAACAATCGCAATGAAACTATCAAATGGTTTAACAAAGCTCGTTCCAAGTGTACTTATTTTCGTATTTTATGGAATTTGTTTCAGCGTGTTTGCTATCGTCGTTAAAAAGATTCATTTAAGCATTGCTTATGCCATTTGGTCTGGCGTTGGAACGTTACTTATTACAATCATTAGTGTTTACTTTTTTAAAGAGCATATTAGCTTATTCCAAGCATTTTGTATTCTCTTTATTGTTTTGGGTGTCATTGGGCTTAAGGTTTCATCGGCATCATAAAAGGCTATCTTCCTGTGTGGAAGATAGCCTTTACTTTTATCCCGCTATTTTCCGGGCAGTAAGACCTCTACCTCAAAATTCAGCGAAAGCAAAGAAGTTAGGTGGGGGATCGGGCTGCCCGTAAAAGCCCAATTGGTGAGGGCTGATTAAAGTTTCACTTTATTAAAACGCCCAGTTACCTTTACGGAAGATAGGCTCATGTCTGCCATCAGCTGTAATACCATCGATATCAAGCTCAGCGGATCCAATCATGAAGTCGTTGTGTGTAATACTAGCGTTTGCGCCGTTTTCAGCAAGTTCTTCTTTAGACATTGTTTTTCCGCCAACTAAGTTAAATGCATAAGCATTTCCGATTGCAAGGTGGCAAGATGCATTTTCGTCAAATAGTGTATTGTAGAATAAAACATTTGTGTTTGAAATTGGTGAGTCATGAGGTACTAATGCTACTTCTCCTAAGAAGTGAGAACCTTCATCTGTTTCTACTAAATGTTTTAAAGCTTCTTCACCAGCTTCAGCTTTATAGTCTACGATACGTCCATTTTCAAATGTTAACGTGAAATTATCGATAATATTACCTGCAAATACTAACGGTTTTGTACTAGAAACTTGGCCGTTTACACCTGTTTTAAGTGGCATTGTAAATACTTCTTCAGTTGGAATATTAGCCATAAATGGTACGTTCTTTTCATTTAAGCTACCAGCACCAGCCCATACATGTTTTTCTGGAAGTTCGATTGTTAAATCTGTTCCAGGACCTGTATAGTGAAGAGCTTTATAATGCTTTTCGTTTAAGTAATCCACTTTTGTATGTAATGTTTCATCATGTTCTTTCCATGCTTCTACAGGATTTTCTAAATCAGCGCGAGTAGCTTTGAAAATAGCATCCCATAACTTTGCTTCTTGTTCTTCTGGCGCTACGTCAGGGAATACTTTCGCAGCCCATTCTTTCGTAGGAACAGAAATTACACACCAGCTTACTTTATCGGCTTGTACGTAATCACGGTATACTTTCATCGCTTCTCCAGCTACTTTATGAGCTGTTGCGATACGTGTTGCTTCTACACCTTTTAATAAATCAGGGTTTTCTGCATAGATAGACATAAATGCAGCGCCTTCTTTTGCTAATTCTTCACGAGCATGTGCTTTCCAAGAAGGGAATTCAGAGAAAGCTTCTTCAGGAGCTAGATCGAACTTTAAGCGTGTTAACGTCTCATCATTCCAATCCACATATACGTGTTTTGCACCAGATTTATATGCTTTCTCTGTAACGAGGCGTACAAATTGTACAGCTTCAAGAGGTGCACTAATTGATAAAGTTTGCCCAGGTTGAATATTAACACCAACATTAACTGCAAGAGCAGCATATTTCTCTAACGTTTGTTCAAATGACATATGTATAATCTCCTTTAATTTGAAAGATTTCTTACTATATATAATACAAGAAAATTCTAAAAATATATATAAATATAAAGTAAAAAGAGAGCTCAAAATGTATTGAGCTCTTACATTTACTTAATTGAAGAAGCAAACTGCTCTACAGTCGTTGTATGGTGTATACGAACGCGCTTCATCTTTAACAATTCATCAGGTTCACCCTTCGTAATGAATTGCCCAGGCTTTGTCGTCGTCGCAAATTGATAATACTTCTTCGTTTCTGCAACAACCTTATCATCTACATGACCGAATGGATAAGCAATCGCGATAACAGGCTTACCTGTTATTTTTTCTAGCTTTTCTTTTGAACCTTTTAACTCTTCCTCATAGTTTGTAATTTTCGGCAAGTCTGCATGTGTTGCAGTATGAGATTGCACCGAGAAAATGCCGGAATCAACCATTTCTTTTATTTCAGAAGTAGACAATGCTCCTTCTACATCAACGTTATCAACAATCATATATTCTGTTGCTGCCGGTTTAAAAGTATCATCTTTTAGCTTTTGTAAAACGCGAAATGCATTCATATTATTTTTCATACCGTCATCAAATGTAACGAAAATCGGCTTATTTACTTTATTTATATCGCCCCAGCGTTCAAACGTTAACAGCGTATAACCATTGTCCTTTAAATGTTTCATTTGTGCTTCAAAGTTAGCTGGTGATACGAATAAGTCTTTAATACCTTGACCATGATAATCATCAATTGCGTGATACATAAGAACAGGAACCTTTTGTTCGAAAGTAATAGTAGATTTCGTAAGCGGGATTGTTTTCCCAGCTTCTTTCATTCCTGTTGCTTCAATTTGGAACTCACCGCGTTTTCCTTCAAATTCCTTTATATCAAAAGGAAGTGTGAATTGTTTCTCTTTTTCTTTAGAAGAAAAAGATTTAGCACTTTCCTTGCCATCAGCTGTGCGCCAAATTTTATATTGTACTTCATTTAAAGAATCTTTTATGTCTGTAATATGAATACTTGTGTTTGTAGATTCGTGTGTAACTGCATTATATGAGATTTTACCTTGTTTTTGCACAGTCTCTTCTTGTTTCTTAATCCCTTGAGCCGTTTTCTCTTTTTTAGGTTCTGGACTTACATTGTTAGTATTACAGCCTGCTAGAATGGCAGACGTACATAAAGCAATTGCTGCGTATTTTCTCATGAAAATCACCTTCTATTGTGTAGTATGTTGCATATTGACATTAAAATCCCCACCGCTATAAGAGTGGTGGGGATATACCCTTGTTCATCATATCATTTGAAGAAAATGAGGGGAATATGATTTTTAGGAGGCTATTAAGGTAATAGATTAGTGACTTTGAATAGATGTATTTTTTTGTTTCTTATGAGAATTAATAATAATATAACCGACTACAAAGATAAGAGGAATAACGAAGACATAGATAGGCATTCCCCATACATAATAGCTTTTCAGCGTTAAGACTAGTAAATGTAAGAAATCGAAAATTGCGTGGGCTTTCATAATATCCTCCAATGGTTTTTTGAAAATTATAACATTTTAAACTTGTTATTTGTATAATTTGGAAAGTGATTTAAGCTAATTTTAAAGTAAGAAGAAGACTTATTAATATGCAATTTTGCATACAGATATGGATTTTATTAAAATATAAAGATTTTATACTATAATAAAAACCGCTATAAAACTAAGTAAGAATAATGTATGGAGTGGAGAATAGAAATGAAATATAAAAAAATAATATATATCTTTTTCATATCACTATTTATAGTTGGTTGCCAAAGTGAAGTGAGTAAAGCGAATAGTGTGGAAGAGTATATTCCATCGCATCTTATGAATGCGGAAGTGACGGCGGATATCATGACACTAGAGATGGATCGTGATACACGTAAAAAAGTAGAGGTTATTACTAAAAAGATGAGTGATCATGTGAAGAATGATAAAGAGTGGTACGTAAACTACATATCAGGGCATATAGATAAACAGGTGAAGCCGTATCATCCTAACTTTGGTATTACAGAAGAAGAATATCACTTTTTTAGAAACGCCGTTGAGAATAGTAGTTTATCTAATACAAGTGATGGAAAACTTCAATTTAAGCAAAAAAGTAACCATGAAATTGAAATTGTTTCAAGTAGAAACCTAGAACTATTCCAGCATCTAGTAATTGATACAGAGAAGAATATAATAAAAACTTCTTTTGGAGAATGTCAGTATGTTGGAGAAATAAAGCCATCTTCAGAAAAAAGAATATTAGGTCGAATGAATGGAAAACAATGGATGTTACAAAAAGGAAATTTAATCTATTTATTCTCTTTAGGAAAGCTTGAAGGAGAAGATAAATCTGTTATGGTTATTTCAGTAAAAGGCATACACGAAGGAAAACTTATTAGTAACGAGGAAGTAGTCGAATTCCGTTCGATTTCATAAAGAATCAAAAAAATCACCTTACTCGTTAAAGTAAGGTGATTTTTTATTAAATAAACAATCCAGCGATTGTCGCAGATAAAATAGAAGCAAGTGTTGATGCAAATAGCATTTTCCAACCAAATTTAGAAACAACGCTTCCTTGTTTTTCAGAAAGGGCACGGATTGTACCAACGATTGCACCAATTTGGCTAATACTTGCGAAGCTAATTAAGAATACTGTAACGATTCCAACTGTACGTGGAGCTAATGTTGTAGCTGTGTCTTTTAAATCAAGGATTGCTACAAACTCATTTAAAACAATCTTCGTACCCATAATACCACCAGCTGGGATAATATCTTGAGTTGGAATACCCATTAAGAATGCGAATGGAGAAAGTACGTAACCGAAGATTTGTTGTAAAGTAACAGCATGTCCCATTGCGCCTGAAGCTGCACTAATTACGTAGTTTACAACTTCCATCACACCGATAAAGGCGATCATTAATGCGGCAACGATACCAGCGACTTTTAAACCATCAAGCGCACCGTTAATCATTGCGCCGATAAAGCTGTCTCCGAATAGAGTTCTATCAAATTTCTGAATCACTTCATCTTCTTTTTTCGTATCAACTGGTGTTAATAACGAACAAACGATTAAGCTTGAGAATAAATTTAGCGGAAGAGCTGCTAGCACGTATTTTGCATCTAACATCATTACGTATGATGCTGTAACAGAAGCAGAAACGGAGCTCATCGCAGAACAACAAATGATAAACATACGGTTTTTATTGAAATGCTGTAAATCGTTTTTAATAACGATTAACGCTTCACTTGAACCGAAGAATACAGAGTTTACTGCATGGAATGACTCAACGCGTGGCAAACCAGTAATTTTTGAAATTGCACCGCCGACAACACGAACGATGAATGGTAAAACACCTAAATAACTAAAGATTGAAAGTAGTGCTGAGAAAAATACGATAATTAATAATACGTTTAAGAAAAAGACAAAATCTCTGTGAATTCCATTAAAGAGAAAATCGACACCTGTCGTACCAAGTTTAATTAGTTTGTTGAAAACTTTACTAATGAAAATAATGATTTGTTGACCAACCTTTGTAGCAAACATAAACCAACCGATTAAAATTTGGAAACCAATCATAATTGCAATTGCACGGAAGTTGATTTTACTTTTGTTGTTTGACAAAGCAAAACATAAACCTAACACGGCAAGAATACCGATAATGCTCATTACATATTGCATGTAGTTGCCCCTTTCAGAAGTTCGTATAAAGTTTGTACATAAAACGCTCGTTATATTACTAAAAATAAAAGAACGAGGTTTTATGTCATACGTAAGATGTCTGACCTTTTAGAAAAATAAAAAAAGACCCATATGGATTCACTTTCATCTATGAGAGAAAGCTAATCAATATGAGTCCTTTTTTGCGCATAGGCTAATATTCATTAGTTTTCCCCATAGTCCAGCAATTTAAGGTTGCCGGGTAGAAACTCTCGATCCATATTATCAAGTATATATGAGGTAACATCGTCCGTATTAAATTAGTAGTAGCGTAACATTAACAGAGAAGTATCGTCAATAGCTTTTTTTCTTCCAATAGAAAAAGACCATATAAGTATGATAAAATGTAACGCAGTGTTATGAAAAAGAGAGGTCGGAAAATGAGTACTAAAATGACGCCACCAGTTGAGAAAAACGAGTTTATAGATGTAGTATTTGAAGATTTAACACATGATGGTGCCGGTGTTGCGAAAGTAAAGGGCTATCCTATTTTCGTTAAAAACGGATTACCAGGTGAAGAAGCGCAAATTAAAATTATTAAAGTGAAGAAAAACTTCGCATTTGGTCGTTTAATGAAGCTTCATACAGAAAGTCCATATCGTAAAGATGCAGAATGCCCAGTATATAACCAGTGCGGCGGTTGTCAGCTTCAGCATTTAACTTATGAAGGACAGTTACAAGCGAAAGAAAAACAAGTACGTGACGTTATGCAGCGTATCGGAGGACTAGGTGATGTTCCTGTTCATCCTGTACTTGGCATGAAGAATCCGTGGGTATACCGTAATAAAGCACAAGTACCAATCGGAGAACGTGAAGGCGGACTTGTAGCTGGTTTTTATCGCCAAGGAACGCATGATATCATTAATATGGAATCATGCTTAATTCAGGCAGAAGAAAACGATACATTAATCCAAGAAGTAAAACGTATTTGTGAAAAGCACGGTATCACTGCGTACAACGAAGAGCGTAACAAAGGAACACTTCGTCACGTAATGGCTCGTTACGGACAAGTAACAGGGGAAATTATGCTTGTCTTCATTACGCGTACAGCAGAATTGCCGAACAAAAAAGCAATCATTGAAGAAATTGCAGCGAAATTCCCAGAAGTAAAATCGATTGTTCAAAACGTAAATACGAAGCGTACGAATGTAATTTTCGGAGACAAAACTACAGTACTGTACGGATCAGAATATATTTATGACTTTATCGGTGACATTAAATTTGCGATTTCAGCACGTTCATTCTATCAAGTAAATCCAGAACAAACGAAAGTGCTATACGATAAAACGTTAGAATACGCAAAATTAAATGGTAACGAAACTGTAATCGATGCCTATTGCGGAATCGGATCAATCTCGTTATTCCTAGCGCAAAAAGCGAAAAAAGTGTACGGCGTTGAAATCGTCCCAGAAGCAATCGAAGACGCAAAACGAAACGCAGCACTAAACAACATGACAAACGCTGAATTCGGCGTAGGAGAAGCAGAAGTAGTCATTCCAAAATGGTACAAAGAAGGCGTAATCGCCGATACAATGGTCGTAGATCCACCGCGTAAAGGCTGTGATGAAGCATTACTAAACACAATCATCGACATGAAACCAAAACGCGTCGTATACGTATCGTGTAACCCAGCAACATTAGCACGTGATTTAAAAGTACTAGAAGAAGGCGGATATAAAACACAGGAAGTACAACCTGTTGATATGTTCCCGCATACGACGCATGTGGAGTGTGTGGCTTGGCTTAAGCTAGTATAATAGGAAAGCAGTTGATATAGAAAAAATCTATACCACCTGCTTTTTGGTTTACAAAAATACCATTCATAAGCGATTTTAGTTAAAATAAATATTGCTGATTTTCACAAATTATAAATTGAGATTTTGAAATTGTATTCATAGTGAGAGGATTTGAATTTGAAATGATAGATAATTTTTGGCGTGAATTACCACGACCATTTTTCGTACTTGCACCAATGGAAGATGTGACAGACGTTGTTTTCCGTCACGTAGTAAGTGAAGCAGGTCGTCCGGACGTATTCTTCACAGAGTTTACAAACTCGGATAGCTATTGCCATCCAGAAGGTATGAAAAGTGTACGTGGCCGTTTGATTTTTACAGAAGATGAACAGCCAATGGTGGCACATATTTGGGGAGATAATCCTGAATATTTCCGTCAAATGAGTATTGGTATGGCAGAACTAGGATTTAAAGGCATCGATATTAATATGGGTTGCCCAGTACCGAATGTAGCATCAAGAGGGAAAGGTAGTGGCCTTATTCTACGTCCAGACGTTGCAGCAGAACTTATCCAAGCAGCAAAAGCGGGCGGACTACCTGTCAGTGTAAAAACAAGACTTGGCTTTAAAGAGTTAAGCGAGTGGGAAGATTGGTTAACGCACATTTTCAAACAAGATATTGCAAACCTTTCTATTCATTTACGCACAAGAGAAGAAATGAGCCAAGTAGATGCGCACTGGGAACTAATTCCGGAAATAAAAAAATTACGTGACCGTATTGCGCCAAATACGTTAATAACAATCAATGGAGACATCCTTGATCGTAAAATGGGACTGGAACTTGCTGAAAAATACGGCATTGATGGCGTAATGATCGGACGAGGCATCTTCAAAAATCCATTTGCGTTTGAAAAAGAGCCAAGGGAACATAGCAGTAAAGAACATCTAGATCTTTTAAGACTACAACTTGATTTACAAGATCAATATGCAGAAGTACTGCCACGCTCAATCACAGGACTTCATCGCTTCTTTAAAATTTATGTAAAAGGCTTCCCTGGAGCTGCTGAATTGAGAAATCAATTGATGAGTACGAAGTCGACCGATGAGGTGCGTGGGTTGTTGGATAGGTTTGAGGATAGTGTTGGTATGGCTCAGGATAGTGAGACGGTTTAACGCTCTGAAGATAGAGGGAAATGGACTGTATTAATTTGTGGGTAGTTATTTTATTTAGTTTTGAGTTTTTTTGTGAATGTAACTTTTTTTGTTGATACAGTCTGCTTGCTGAAAAAAGAAGTCTTTGAGAATATAATGAACTAACGAATACTCGTAAGGAGAAAAATGACAAGAGCTGGAGTAGAGTACATTAGGCTCTATCGAGGTATGAAATGTAATCTGAATAATAGACAGAAATAAAAAATCTCTTTATTTGAGCATGGCCATCAAGTTAAGAAAATGTATGATTTTTATCTAAATAGGACCTCCTTACATGCAGAGTGCATGTAAGGAGGTCCTATTTTATGTTCAAATTAATTAATTTAACAGCGGGAAAATTAAATCTGAATTTCCGATTATAAAAATATTGTTTTTCGACTTCTTTCGACATAATTTATAAAGTTAATTATTTAGTATTGGTATGAAGATCTTTTGAATAATAGTTATTTTTAAATATTCGATAATAATTTTAGAGTACTGTGGAATTTTCTTCTGATTTGAAGATTTTTTCTTATAGGAGCTACCAGAATTTTTTTATTTTAATTGGAGGGAAATTATGAAGAAAGTATTAATAGCTTTACTTACAGCAGGATTAATTACATCGGGTTGTCAAAAATCAACAGAATCAGTACCAACAAAAGAAGTAAGCCAAAATGTTAAGCAAGATGAGAAGAAAATTATGACGAATGAGAGCAATGATATTTCGACTTCAAATTTAAGTGGAATAGCAATGTACCTAAAAAAAAACTATCGACTTGAAGATTTAGAGAGAACGCTTTCATCCCCGAGAACAAAAGAGGAAACTAGATGGTTATATGTAGATAATTATGCTAAATATACATTTGAAAGTGATGGGAAAATTATTAATCATATTAAGATTGAATTATTAGAGCCAAAAGATTTGAAGTATAAGGATGCCTTCAAATTATTAGGTCTTGATATTATGTTAGGTACTAAAATTGAATCAGAAGGCACTGAGGCGGAAGGGTATGCAAAATATGATGTTCGAGGAAATGATGCGAAAAGTGTGCAGATTGAGAAGTTTTCAGGAACTGGGGGCGGTAGCATATCTGTAAGTGTGGATGGGGCTTTCAAAAATAAAGAAGGTACTGTTTGGTTGGATTGTGACCGGGATGGTAATGTGAAATTTATTGAAATGAATTATAAGGGTAAGGCGGTAGGAAATGAAACAAGTGTTGCTAACGAGAAATTAGAACCCTTTGATGCAGAGGCAGGATCGGAAGTAGGAAAGAATATTGCAAATATAAAAGTTTATGATACGAAGGATTTACTTATTGAACAAACCGGATTAGCCCCATTTTTATTTCAAGCAACGCTGTATGATAATCCAAATATGTATTATACAGCTGATTTTCCGATAAAAGTTCGAGTTGATAATAAGTCTACGGTAGAAGAAGCTGTGAAAATCGGAAATGAAATTAACAATTTAGTGGTAAGTGCTGTAAATAAAAAGTTTCCACATAAAAATTTTAGAGTCAAAACGTACATTTATCATACAGAATTGGATTCATCAGGTAATTTTAATGCTACTACATCAAAAAAATTGAAAATAATAGAAAATTAATATGTGAAACTTTGGGGATTTGATTTTAATAATAGGGCAGGGAGAAATAAAATAATGAATTGTACAGCATGTAATAAGAAATTATTGAAAACAAATAAGTACTGTACTAGTTGTGGTACAGAGAGAATAAATTTGGATGAATCAGAAGAACTATTTGATAATGGAGAATTCCATAACGATATTACGCCCCAAAATAGAAATGATAAAAACATAAAATTAATAAGAATTGCAAAAAAATCTCCTTGGTACGTGTGGATAATTGGGATTGTGTTTATAGTTATATTAGTTAACGTTCTAATTCAAAATAATAGTCCACAAGAAACAGTAAAAGGCTTTTTTAAAGCTCTTGAATCAAGAGATTTAAACAAAGCAGGTGAGTATATACATCCGAGTCTCCCTTGGGATGTAGAAGCTGGAAAACGTATTGGAATTCCAAAAAATGCGTCAATAGATATATTGAATATAGAAGAAAGAAAAGTTGGAGATAGAGCAAAATTAAAAGTTACGATAGATATCTCTCCAAAACCTTTATACGGCCCTAATCCTGACAATATTACTATTGATTTGAAGAAAGTTGACGGAAAGTGGCTAATTTATGATATGCAATAGTCTCCTATATGGATAAAATTCATCGAAACCCATAAACTCTAGTTTGTATAGAAGAAATATAACAATGTAAGAGACGAGCAGTGTATTTGAGGAATCAATGCACTGCTTTTATAGTTAACAAATATAAAATAGAATGTAGATCTAATGAACTAAGAAAAAATGAACCGAAAAGTTACTGTAACCCTTCTATAGAATCAAATTATTGCTTGGATTGTAGTATAGCCTCTATAATCATAAATTTGGTTAAGACTACAAAACCTCCCCCTAAAATGTTAAAGTAGTAACTTAACGACATTAATTTACACATGCTAAAAGCATTACTATAATCAACATTTCAGGAGGAAACCCAATGGCAATGAGCAACAACGATATATTAAAAAGAGTAAGATACGCTTTAGATATAAAAGACATAGATATGGTAGAAATCTTTAAACTTGGCGGGATGGAAGTAACGAAAGAAGACGTAGTTGATATGCTTACCAAAATAAAGAGGGCTCCTCAACATGAAGCTGAAAATGATGAGGTAGCTGAAGATGAGTACGTATTAACATGCGATATGATGATGTTAGAGGCATTTTTAAATGGATTTATTACTTTAAAAAGAGGAAAGCAAGATCCGAAACCAGGGCAGCCTGCACCTGTACAGAGCAAGGAGAGTGCCAATAACCTTCTTCTAAAGAAAATGAAAATCGCACTATCTTTAACGAGTGAGGATGTACTTGATATATTAGATAGCGTAGGCGTTACGGTAACAAAAGGAGAGTTAGGCGCTCTATTAAGAAAAAAAGGCCATAAAAATTACAAAGAGTGCGGCGATAGATACGCAAGGAATTTCATTAAGGGATTAGGTGTAAAGTATAGAGGATAATAAGCTTGCTAAAGCAGTAAATGATATAATAGATAGAGTAGGACGTTCGTATCCTACTCTTTTTTATTTGTAAAATAATATGCTAGGTGATGAAATGGTACATACATATTTAGGTGAGACAATTAATTTTCATATAACTTATAAGAAGAAAAAGTCCGTGCGTCTTTTTGTGGATTCGTATGGAAATGTGGAAGTACAGGCTCCGAAAGGGACACCTGTTGAATACTTAGTCCAGTTGCTAGAGGAAAAGTGGGATTGGATTCAGACAACCCGTAAGGAAATGGCGGAGCGAGCGCGTGGACCACAGGAAAAGGATTACGATCAAGGAGAAGGCTTTTTGTATTTAGGGAATACGTATCCGATACAGATTTCCCAAGATGCAAGCATTGAGCAAGACAATGCAATTTTTGAAGGGGATAAGTTACATATTTATGTGAAAGAGCTTAAGGATGAGAAAATACAACAAGCTTTAAAACGATTTTATTATAAGCAGTGTAAAACTTTAGTAGAGAAGAGTATTAAAGCGCATCAAAGTAATTTTAAGACAAAACCACGTTCTATTCGTATTACAGATAGTAGTCGTACTTGGGGTACTTGCGATTCGAATTTACAACTAACATTCAATTGGAAGCTAGCAATGGCACCACAGCGAGTAATTGACTATGTAGTTGTTCATGAAATGTGTCATATGGTTCATTTAAATCATGATCGATCTTTTTGGCGTCTTGTCGGGAAGATAATGCCTGATTATAAAGAAATGGAGAATTGGTTAGCGTTATCTAGTTGGAAGATGACGGTTTAGGAAGGGATATCGATTTTTGTCTGTAAATCGATATTTCTTGTCGAATCGTTGATATATTGTGAGTTTTGATAGATATATTTTAAAAATCGTTGATATATTGTAAGTTATGATAGATATATTCGAAAAATCGTTGATATAATTTCATTTACCACAGGATTGTTCAACAAATTGAAAAGAGAAGAGGTCACAGCAGACATCTCCTCTTTTCGAGTATATAGATTATCGCCCAAACTTCACAATGAAAGTATCTGCTGTTTTCTCCATCTCATACCCACGATACCCCTCCGAAAGCAAAGCCTGCTGTCCACTAGCATCACTCATTAGAATAATTTGAACATCCGTCCAATCGCTTTCTTTATCTCCGCGCAATTTCTTCACAAAAACATATCGCAGACTACCACCATACTTCTCCTTCAGCGCAGCAATCTCCATCCCTTGCGCAAATTTATCCTTCAAACTCGGGATGTTAAAAGGAGCAACGGTGCAGCATACATAATCATATTTGCTATCTTCTTTTTGTAATTCGTCCATGATGACGTTTGCTAATATTTTTTGCATCCCATTTCCTCGACAGTTCGGATGAACGTTTGAGATTTCTTGATAGATGACGCGGTGTAGTTCACTTTCTGGCAAACCAATATCAAGCCCTAAATGTTCATCATCGATAGGCGGGACGAGTAGAGCGCGAAATGCGATGAGTTCGTTTTCGATAAAAGCACCGATCATCATGCCGTTTCCTTCTAGAATGTATTGAAATTCTTCTTGTGAGAGTGGTTGTAAACGACTTTTATCTTCTAGTGCTTCAACTACAATGTTTTGTAGTGATAAAATTTGTTCGATGTGCTCTAGTGATAGTAATGTAACGTGAAATGATTCGTTATTTTGTTTTAATGTTCCTTCGTATAGAGCCGTCATATGATATTCCTCCTTTAGCGTACAACGTCTTGAAAGACGGTTAGTTCTTGTAGTGTATCTTCGTTTATTTCAATGCCGAGTCCGGGCTTTTCGTTTAAGCGAATGAATGGTACATCGTAATGTAAGTTTCCAATGTCTTTCGTGAATTTTAATGGTCCTGTTAGCTCTACGCTCGTAATGATTTTTTTTGAGAAAGCGACATGGAATCCTGCTGAAGAGGCAACAGATGATTCGACCATTGATCCCACTTGGCATTCAATACCGGCCATTTCAGCTTGATGAGCGAGCTTTACAGCTGGATATATGCCGCCGCATTTCATTAATTTTATATTCACTTTATCAGCAGCTTCTAATTTAATAATTTGGCGCATTTCACGAGAACTTTTTAGTCCTTCATCAATCATAAGCGGGAGGTCTATTTTAGAACGGATATGAGCCATGGCATCAATATCGTCCGCGATAACAGGTTGTTCAATCCAGTCAATGTTTAAATGTCCTAATGAACGTAGTGCTGTTAATGTGTTTGCGCTATTTTTCCAGCCTTGGTTTACATCAACGCGAATAGCGATGTCATTTCCTACACGTTCTCGTACAGCTTCAATACGTTTCACATCTTCTTTTACATTCGTACCAACTTTCATTTTGAAAGATTGGTAACCTTTTTGAATCATAGAAGCAGCTTCTTCAGCCATATCTTCAGGATCGGCAATACTTAAAACGTGAGTGACATGGAATTCTTCATGATAGCGCCCGCCAATTAATTGATATACAGGTTGATTTAGTTTTTTGCCCATTATATCAAAACAGGCAATATCAATTGCGGCTTTCGCTGTTGGAACACCGTAAATTGTATTGTCCATCATGTCGTGTATTTTTTCGATATTCATTGGATTTTTCCCAATTAGAGCAGGGGCTAGCGTATGTTTTAAAGTATGGAAAGTACTTTCCCACGATTCACCTGTGACGTGATCATCAGCAACGCCTTCACCGTAACCGATAATACCTTCATCTGTTTCCATTTTGACGATAATAGAGGGCATATCAGAATAAGAGCCATAACTAATAACAAACGGATTGCGAAGCGGTAAACGAATTGCGTAAAGATGAATAGCTGTAATTTTCATTGAATAGAAACCCCTTCCTGTTTACAATAGTTTTATACATTTGATATAGTTGACGTTAAATAGTCGTTAATTAATGATAAGGAGTTAGAGAAAATTATGATAAAAATTGCAGTTGTCGGTTCAAAGGAATTTATGGACAACCTTTTTCCTATTGCTCAAAAATTAGAAGGAATAGAAATTGATCCATATATTTACCTTCATCCGGCGGAATCTTCTGAACTATTAAAGTGTCTAAAGCCTTGTGATGTCATCTTTTTCTCAGGTGCTTTACCTTATTATATGGCAAAAGAAATAAGAGAACAATTACGAATTCCAAGTACATACTTACAGCAAGACGAGACAACTGTCGCATCTTCAATTCTTTCTATCATGTATCATCAAAGTATTCAACCACATAACATTTCCATCGATTTAGTAGACCGCTCGTTTATTACAAATGTGTTCCATGATATCGGTATAAAAGAAAGTCCACAAGTGTTGGATTATGAAAATATGCTGTGGAGTAAAGATGAGATAAATAGAGTTATCGATTTTCATGTAGCTAAATATCAATGTGGAGAAGCTCATTTAGCTTTAACTAGTATTCACGCTGTTTACGACGAGCTTCAAAAAATAGGTGTTCCTTCAGAGCGCATGATTGATCCAACACAATCCATTATACATGGGCTAAAAGATGCAAAAATAAAAGCTGAGTTAGCAAAAAGCTATTCAGCTACTGTTGGTGCTTGTATTATTTCTTCCTTAGAATTACGAGCGAGTTTGCTTGAAAAACTAGATGTGATTTCAAAAGAACTACGTGGTTCATTTAAACAAGTGGATGAACTGACATGCATTTTGTATACAACTCGTGGTGATATCGAATCAATTATTAAAACAAATGCGATAGATAACTTGTCTGCGAGCGTAGAAGGAACGATAGCTATTGGATTTGGTTATGGGAAAAACGTGAAAGAAGCGGAGCAAAATGCAAAAATTGCTCAAAGTTTTGCAAAGAACAATCCAATAGATCGTTGTTTTTATATACTAACAAGTGATAAAGATTTGTTTGGTCCGTTCCCGAAAGAACAGAGAGTACAAAGTTTGAAAAATGATAATCCGGAACTAATGAAAATAGCGAAGGAAACAAAACTTAGTCCGGCCAACTTGTCAAAAATCATTCAATTTAGTCAATCGCACCCGTCATTGAAGTTTACAGCAGCTGACCTTTCTGAGTACTTACAAGTGACTCGAAGATCGACAGAAAGGTTGTTAAAGAAATTAGTTGATTACGGGTATGCTCATATTTGTGGGGAGGAAATGCCCTATCAACAAGGGCGACCTCGCGCACTATATGAACTGAATTTACCGCTATTTTTAAGCTTCTAGTTGAGCTTTTTGTTTCTTTAGTAGTTCTGCTTTTTCAATGTCTGATAGTTTTACAATTGTGAAGCCTGTTATACCATAAATGATTGAGATAATAGGTACGATGAAATTCAAAATAGCATAAGGAGCATATTCAAATGCACCTACGCCAAGTGTTGCGAGAATAAATACACCGCACGTATTCCAAGGAACGAAGACAGAAGTTAATGTTCCACCATCTTCTAATGCTCTGGATAAGTTTTTTGAATGTAGTCCTTTTTCCGTGTATGCATTTGCGTACATTCTTGAAGGGACAACAATTGAAATATATTGTTCAGAGCAAGTAAGGTTTGTTGCAAAACAAGATGCGATAGTAGAAGCGATAAGCCCTTTTGCTGATTTCGCTAACTTTAAAATTTGATTTACAATTGAGCGAAGAATACCTGTATGTTCTAATACTCCTCCGAAAGTCATAGCGACAATTGTCATAGAGACTGTATTCATCATCGAATCTAAGCCACCGCGGTTAAATAGTTCGTCTACTAGCTTGTTTCCAGTGTCTATAACAAATCCAGCTTGGAGTGCACCGACAGATGCTGAGACAGAACCACCTTGAATAAAGACTTGTGATAAGAATCCTAAAATAATACCGACGAGAATCGCTGGTATAGCAGGGACTTTTTTAGCGACCAATACCATAACGACTACGGGTATAATGAGTAGGAAAGGCGAGATAACAAAGTTTTGTTGCAATACTTGTAACGTTTGATCGATGCTTTTCGCATCAATATTGTTAGCGCCGAAGCTTCTTCCTAAGACTGCGTAGACGATAAGAGTAATAATTAAACCTGGAACTGTAGTAAATAACATATGACGAATGTGTGCGAATAAATCTGTATTTGTTAATCCTGCGGCTAAGTTAGTTGTATCTGAAAGCGGTGACATTTTATCGCCAAAATAAGAGCCTGAAATAATGGCACCAGCAACCATTGGAGCTGGGATTCCCATACTTAGGCCAATTCCCATTCCAGCAACGCCAATTGTTCCCATTGTAGACCAAGAGCTACCAATTGCTAATGCAACGATAGAACAAATGACGGTAATGGAAACTAAAAATAGTGATGGAGTTAAAAGTTTTAAACCGTAATAAATCATCGTTGCGACGATTCCACCGCCAATCCAAGCACCAATTGTTAAGCCAACAAGAATAATAATGACGATAGCAGGTAATGCAAGACGAATCCCTTTATACATTGCTTCTTCAAGATCATTCCATTTGTAACCGTAACGCCAAGCGACAATAGAAGCAACGGTTGTACCGATAATAAGTGGAACGTGAGGGGTTTGTTTTAATACAACAATTGTAATCATCATAACTGCAACGGTAATGATAATAGGGATAATCGCTATTCCAAAAGGTATTTCTTTTTTCATAAAGTTCCTCCTTGTTACGTATGTTTGTTTGTATTTTTAGAATTGTCGTAAAATAGACGTTTATTAGGTTATGATAACTAAAAGTTTATGTAAGCGTCAACATAAAAAACAGAAAATAAGGAATGTTCTAGTTGTTTGTTTAGTTTGTAATATAGGTGAGTAGTAAGCTTTTTAAGTATTTAAAAATAAACAATTGACTTTTTTCTTAAAATTCAATATGTTCATAAAAACATCTGTTTTTCATAAGTATAATTAACCCGAATCGTTTGTAATGTGGGAAGGAGACTGGAACGTTGAAAACATTAGAACTACAAGAGCGCTTAACGGAGATTTTTCAGCATTTACACGAAAACCCTGAAGTAAGTTGGAAAGAATATGAAACGACAGCGTATATTACTGACTTTTTAAAAGAAGAAGGAATTTCATATAGAACATTTGATGATTGTCCAGGTGTAATTGCTGAGATTGGAGGCGGGAATCCAGTTATTGCGATTCGTGCTGATATGGATGCACTTTGGCAAGAAGTAGATGGAGAATTTAAAGCGAACCATTCATGTGGTCATGATGCTCATATGACTATTGTAATGGGACTTATTTTACAATTGAAAAATATGAGATGGAAAAGTGGTACGGTTAGATTTATTTTTCAGCCGGCAGAAGAGAAGGGGAATGGTGCTTTGAAGATGGTGGAGAAAGGTGCTGTAGATGATGCTGATTTCTTATTTGGTGTCCATCTAAGACCGATTGAAGAACTAACTTTGAAACAAGCAGCCTCATCTATTCGCCATGGAGCAGCAGGATTTTTAGAGGGTATGATTCATGGGGAGGATGCACACGGGGCAAGACCACACCAAGGTGTGAATGCAATTGATGTCATTTCCATGATTAATATCGGTTTGAAAAATATTTGGCTGTCACCGCAAAGTTCTTATTCAGTAAAAATGACGAGATGCCAAGCTGGTGGTGATAATTTAAATATTATTCCGGGAAATGGTCATTTCAGTTTAGATGTAAGAGCAGAGAGTAATATACTATTAGAAGAATTAAAGAAAAAGATTGAGCATGTAATAGAATCAGCTGCATCGATGGGATCAAAAACTTCATACGAATGGATGGATCTTGCACCGGGAGCGGAGGTTTCTGAAGAAGCAGAGCGCTTTATGCGTAAAGGTATTCTCGAAGCGTATGGGGAAGAGAGATGTACGGGACCTCTCTATACGACGGGAAGTGATGATTTCCATTACTATACAGTGAAAAGACCACATTTAAAAGCTGTCATGCTTGGACTAGGAGCAGATCTACAACCTGGATTACACCATCCGTATATGAGGTTCGATCATAGTTGTATTATGGATGGGGTAGAAATATTGAAACAAACTGTATTGAAAGTGTTAGAAGACAGGGGCTAGAGAGCTCCTGTTTTTTTGTCGTGAATTGTCAGCAAATCGATATATTTTGAGTTATGATAGATATATTGAGAAAATCGTTGATATATTTGAAGTTACGATAGATATATTAAGAAAATCGTTAATATAATTTCACATACCTATTAATTTGATGAAAAATGAGCCTCCAGTACATGGTGTATAATAATAAGTACCATTTTTTAATAGGAGAAAACGAATGAACGAACAATATTACGATGCAGTTTTACATATAAAAACAGTCGGTGAGCAAAAAGGGTTTAACAAGTCTATGCATTATCACCGCTATGAACCGACGCCGTATAGCGGGTTAGATGAGTTATTGAATCAATATGAGATACGAAGTAGCGACCGAATTGTAGACTTTGGGTGCGGAAAAGGGCGATTAAACTTTTATATGCATCATAAATGTGGTGCTTCAGCAGTTGGAATTGAAATGAATGAAGAGTTTTATAAAGAAGCAATGGATAATCGAGATCGTTATGCACGAAAGGCACGAAACAGTAAGGGGAAAATTCAATTCCAATGTTGTTTAGCGCAGGAATATGAGATTGATCCACATGATAATAGGTTTTATTTCTTTAATCCATTTTCTGTACAAGTGTTTATGAATGTAGTAAATAACATTTTGCTTTCAGTAGAAGAAACGGGGAGAGAAGTAGATATTATTTTATATTATCCTTCTGAGGACTATATTTTCTTCTTAGAAAATCAGACTGCGTTTGAGCTGAAGAAAGAAGTTAGATTGCCAGGTGCTTATGAGAAGAATGGGAATGAGAGGTTTTTAGTTTATACATTAGGGTAATAAAAAACAGGTGCCAAGGCACCTGTTTTTTTATTAGTTACGGATTAAGTAATCAAATGCACCTAAAGCTGCGTTTGCACCTGAACCCATAGAGATGATGATTTGTTTGTACGGATTATTTGTACAGTCACCTGCAGCAAACACTCCTGGTACGTTTGTAGCGCCGTGCTTGTCTGTTACGATTTCACCGCGAGCGCGTTCAACTGTTTCGCCTAACCAGTCTGTGTTTGGAACAAGACCGATTTGTACGAATACACCTTGTAATTCAACGTGATGAACTTCTTCAGTTTCACGATCGATGTAAGAAATACCGTTTACTTTGTCAGTACCAGTGATTTCTTTCGTTTGAACGTTTTTCAGAACAGTTACGTTTGGTAAGCTGTTAAGACGCTCTTGTAATACAGCATCAGCTTTTAATTCTGGCATGAATTCAAGAACAGTTACGTGCTTAACGATACCTGCTAAGTCGATAGCCGCTTCAATACCAGAGTTACCTCCGCCGATAACTGCTACGTCTTTTCCAGTGAATAATGGACCGTCACAGTGTGGGCAGTATGCTACACCTTTATTTTTGAACTCAGCTTCACCTGGTACGCCAACATTACGCCAGCGAGCACCTGTAGAAACGATTACGCTCTTACTTTTCAGAATGGCGCCGTTTTCAAGTTCCACTTCAATAAGTTCTTTTTTCTCTAAACGTTTCGCACGTTGTAGATTCATTACATCGATGTCGTATTCTTTTACGTGCTCTTCAAGGCTTGCTACTAGCTTAGGACCTTCAGTCTTTTTCACGCTGATGAAGTTCTCAATGCCCATAGTATCCATTACTTGACCACCGAAGCGCTCAGCAACGATACCAGTGCGGATGCCTTTACGTGCTGCGTAAATTGCTGCACTTGCACCAGCAGGGCCGCCACCAACAACAAGAACATCGTATGGATCTTTATCAGAAAGCTCTGATGCATCTGGACCGTTACCCATTTTAGCTAAAATTTCTTCAAGTGTCATACGACCGCTTCCGAAAGATTCGCCGTTTAGGTAAACAGTTGGTACTGCCATGATGTCTTTGCTTTCTACTTCCTCTTTGAATGCAGCGCCGTCAATCATAGTATGTGTAATACTAGAGTTAAGAACGCTCATTACGTTAAGAGCTTGTACAACATCAGGACAGTTATGACAACTTAGGCTGATATAAGATTCAAAATGATATTCGCCTTGAATGTTTTTAATTTGATCGATTAATTTTTGTTCAATTTTTGGAGCGCGTCCACTTACTTGTAGTAAAGCTAACACTAATGATGTAAATTCGTGTCCTAATGGAATACCAGCGAATACGACACCAGTGTCTTCACCAGGGCGGTTTACGCTAAAACTTGGTGTTCTCTCTAATTCAACTTTTTCTACTGTAATCTTAGATGACATAGTAGCTAATTCGTCTACTAGAGCTAACATATCTTTAGATACGTTATCGTCTCCTGCGCTTACTTTAAGTAAAATATCGTTCTCCATTAACTGAAGGTATTGGGATAGTTGTGTTTTTATATCTGCATCTAGTATCATTTTGATCGAACTCCTTAGATTTTGCCTACAAGGTCAAGGCTTGGTTTAAGTGTTGCAGAACCCTCTTGCCATTTAGCTGGGCAAACTTCACCTGGGTTGTTACGTACGTATTGAGCAGCTTTAATTTTGTTAACAAGAATGCTTGCGTCACGGCCGATACCGTCAGCATTGATTTCCATAGATTGGATAACGCCGTCTGGATCGATGATGAATGTACCACGAGCAGCAAGACCTTCTTCTTCCATTAAAACGTTGAAGTTTGTAGTGATTGTGCGAGTTGGGTCACCAATCATGATGTACTCGATTTTGCCGATAGTTTCTGAGCTATCATGCCATGCTTTGTGAGTGAAGTGAGTGTCTGTAGATACAGAGTATACTTCAACGCCTAAGTCTTTTAGAGTTGCATATTGGTTTTGTAAGTCTTCAAGTTCAGTTGGGCAAACGAATGTGAAGTCAGCTGGGTAGAAACAAACTACACTCCATTTTCCTTTTAAACTTTCGTCAGTAACTTGGATAAATTCTCCATTATGGTAAGCATTAGCTTTAAACGGTTTTACTTCTGTGCCGATTAATAACATGTTAAAATTCCTCCTAAATGTTGGTTTGAGCATCAAAAAATAGTGTGCTCATAAAATATATTTTTTAATTAACTATAATAATTCTAATTCGATATTAATTATCATATAGAAGTGGTTATTTTGTCAAGAGAATAAACCAACTTTATACCAATTTAATTAATATTTATTCTCAATTAAGACTAACAGGGAACGGAAAGGTAATTTTAAGTCTATAAACTTTAGATGAGTGGTTGAAAGTTTATTGTGTATGTTAGAGAGTGTGTATAAGTTTAATTTCTTAGGAAGGAAATATTTCTTAGAAGTTGTGGTTTTGAAAAGGAACTGCTTACTTCTATTTTACAAAGAATTTTGTGATAAATAAAATAAAATGAATCGGAAATTTTTTGAACAATTTTTGTCATCTCAAATATATAATTAGGAAGTATATTACGATGATAGTTAGAAACATTGACTCAAAGTGCTAACAAGATATAATAAAACCTAGATATACCTTTCAAAAAGAAGAATACATATTTATAGGATGAAAAAATTCAACCTATTATTTTTTATAGCTTTTAGAAAACGCTTACAATTAGTGTGGAGGGGAAACCATGTCTAAGTTCACGAAGTATTTTTTAATGGAAGCTAAAGATGTGATTGCATATGTGAAAGAGAAATTATCTAAGTTTGAAAATGCAAAGGGGTTACAGTGTAAAGAAATAGGTGATGGCAATTTAAATTATGTGTTCCGCGTTTGGGATGAAAAAGAGAACATGTCTGTCATCGTAAAGCAAGCTGGGGATACAGCTCGCATTTCAGATGAGTTTAAGTTGTCGACGAATCGTATTCGTATAGAATCAGATGTTTTGCAGTTAGAGGATGAGTTAGCACCTGGACTTGTTCCTAAGGTGTATTTATTTGATAGTGTGATGAATTGTTGCGTAATGGAAGATTTATCGGATCACACAATATTACGTACAGCACTTATAAATCATCAAATATTTCCGAGGTTTGCGGATGATCTAACTACTTTTATGGTAAATACACTTTTGTTAACATCGGATGTTGTAATGAATCATAAAGAGAAGAAGGAACTTGTGAAGAATTATATAAATCCTGAATTATGTGAGATTACAGAGGACCTCGTATATTCAGAACCATTTACCAATCATAATAAGCGTAATGAGTTATTTCCGTTAAATGAGGGATGGATTAGGGAACATATTTATAGTGATAAAGAGCTTCGTATGGAAGTAGCGAAACGTAAATTTTCTTTTATGACGAATGCACAGGCATTACTTCATGGTGATTTACATACTGGCTCTGTTTTTGTAAGAGATGATTCTACAAAGGTTATTGATCCTGAGTTTGCTTTTTATGGACCTATGGGATATGACGTTGGGAATGTAATGGCGAATTTAATGTTTGCTTGGGTGAATGCAGATGCAACGATGTCACCTGGAGCTGAGAAAGATACGTATATGGATTGGTTATAAACTACGATGGTAGAGGTAATTGATTTATTTAAGCAGAAGTTTTTAGGTGCTTGGGATATTCATGTGACCGAGATTATGGCGAAGGAAGAAGGCTTTAGCGAAGTCTATTTGCAATCTGTATTAGAGGATACAGCTGCAGTGACAGGTCTGGAATTAATTCGCCGTATTGTTGGATTAGCGAAAGTAAAAGATATTACTTGTATTGGGAATGAGGAAGCACGTGCTAGAGCGGAGCGAATTTGTCTTCAAGTAGCGAAGAGTTTTATTTTACGAGCGAATCAATATAGAACGGGCACAAGTTTTGTAGAAACGTTAAAAGAACAGTCAACGCACTACGCGAAGTAAGGGGAGAATATGATGGAAGAGCAATTAATACCAATTCAGTGGAAAGATGATGCTTTAGTTTTGTTAGATCAAACGTTATTACCAAATGAAATTGTCTATGAATCTTTTAAAACAGCTGAAAGTGTGTGGGATGCAATACAAGTAATGAAAGTACGAGGTGCACCCGCGATTGGTGTTTCAGCTGCTTATGGAGTGTATTTAGGGATAAAGGAATTTGCTGAAAGTACGGAAGAAGGATTTATGGATGAAGTAAGAAAGGTATGTACATACTTGGCGACATCAAGACCGACTGCAGTAAATTTATTTTGGGCGCTTGAAAGAATGGAAAGTGTAGCGACAGATAATGCTCACTTATCAATCTCACAGCTGAAAAATAGATTACTAGAAGAGGCAAAAGAAATTCATAGAGAAGATGAAGAAATTAATCATCAAATTGGAGAGCATGCATTAACATTATTCCATGATGAAATGGGAGTATTAACGCATTGTAATGCAGGTGCTTTAGCGACGACTAAGTATGGTACTGCGACGGCTCCAATGTATTTAGCGAAAGAAAAAGGATGGAATTTAAAAATTTATTCGGATGAAACGCGTCCTAGATTACAAGGTTCAACGTTAACAGCATTAGAACTGCAGCGAGCGGGTATTGACGTTACTGTTATTACGGATAATATGGCAGCTATGGTCATGTCACAAGGGAAGATTGATGCAGTAATCGTTGGATGCGACCGTGTGGCAGCAAATGGTGATGTAGCAAATAAAATTGGCACATTAGGCGTATCTATTTTAGCTAAGTACTACAACATTCCGTTTTATGTAGCAGCGCCAACACCGACAATTGATTTAAAGACATCGACAGGAAAAGAAATTCCGATTGAAGAAAGAGATGCTTCTGAAGTGATTAATCGCTTTGGACAATATTCAGCTCCGAAAGAAAGTAAAGTATATAATCCAGCATTTGATGTTACTCCACATGAAAATGTAACAGCGATTATTACAGAAAAAGGGATTGTAAAGGCACCGTTTACGGAGAATTTAAAAAAGTTATTTCAATAAGTAGATAAATATAAAAGTCAGTCATCATAAGCTTCATACTTAGGGGGATGTATATGTTATTACAAAAAGAAAGAGAAGAAATTGTAGCGTATGGAAAGAAAATGATTTCTAGTGGTTTAACAAAGGGAACGGGCGGTAATGTTAGTATCTTTAATCGCGAACAAGGTCTTGTTGCGATTAGCCCAAGTGGTTTAGAGTATTATGAAACAAAGCCTGAAGATGTAGTTATATTAAACTTAGATGGTGAAGTAGTAGAAGGAGAGAGAAAACCATCAAGTGAATTAGATATGCACCTTATTTACTATAGGAAGCGTGAAGATATAAATGCGCTTGTGCATACACATTCTCCTTACGCGAAGACGATTGCATCATTAGGATGGGAGCTTCCTGCTGTGTCATATTTAATTGCTTTTGCAGGCCCGAATGTACGCTGTGCGCCGTATGAAACATTTGGTACGAAGCAATTAGCGGATGCTGCTTTTGAAGGCATGATTGATCGTCGTGCTGTGCTACTTGCAAATCACGGTTTAATTGCTGGTGCAAATAATATAAAAATGGCGTTTACTGTTGCAGAAGAGATTGAGTTTTGTGCTCAAATTTATTATCAAACGAAAAGCGTCGGAGAACCGAAGCTTTTGCCAGAAGATGAGATGGAGAATTTGGCGAAGAAGTTTGAAGGGTATGGGCAACAGTAGAAATCTAACGGAAATGTTATTCAATGTGTATTAAAATGGCCGTGAAAGAATATATATTCTTCCATGGCCATTTTAGGATTTTAATTATTTAGATATATTTTTGAGTTGCGAATCTAATTTCCAAAAACCGATTCCTGAGAATAGTGCTGCTAATGAACCAATAATTGCAGCAATACCGATATCTCCGAACATCATTCCGCCCATTAAGATACCAAAAATTCCAATTAAGATAAGAATAATAGAAATAGCTTTCATTATACGATACTCCTTAAAACGTAAAAGTTATATGTGATAATATAACATTAATAGAGTTTATAATCAAAAATATTTTGTTCAGGAATTGTATTGAGGTAGGAAATATGAATGGTGAATAAAGGGTTAGGAGAAGGAAACGAAAGGAAAAAACGTCCTCAAAATTGAGGATGTTTTTACGCTTTCTTAAGCAACAAATACATAAAGTAAGGAGCCCCAATTAAAGCAACGACAATACCTGCTGGAATGCCATTAGGATCAACGATATTTCGTCCAATTGTATCTGCTAATAATAATAGCCATCCGCCGATTAAAAGGGCGATAGGCATGAAGATTTGATGTCTTGGACCTACTAAAGATTTCGCGATATGAGGAGCCATTAATCCGATAAAGCTAATTCCTCCTGTTACGGAAACAGCTGCAGCTGCAAGTGCAACGGCTGCAACTAATAAGTACCTACGTTCTTTTTCAATTTCAATTCCAACGCCGATTGCGACTGGTTCGTTTAATGCTAAGATGTTTAATCGATTTGCTTTATAGAAAATAAATGGAATGAATACGATTAACCATGGGAGCATTGCTAAAACGAAGATCCAGTCATCTCCCCAAATATTTCCGGCAATCCATTTTGAAATAAAGTCTACTTTCATACGATCCGCGGATGAAATAAGGACAATCATCGTTCCAGATAGTGCAAATGCAAAACCGATACCGGTTAATGTTAATCGCACCGGCTGAAGTCCAGTTGATTTACTATATGAAAATACGTAAATTAGAACAGCTGTCAGAAATGCCCCAATAAATCCAACGACAGGTAGTAAGTAAAGAAATGAACCTACGTCTATTGGAAAGTATAAAAAGAAAATAGCAACAGCAACACCAGCTCCAGAGTTAATACCAAGAATACCAGGTTCAGCTAAATCATTTCGGGTAATTCCTTGCAGAATAGCCCCTGATAAAGCGAGAGCCATACCAGCTAATAATGTAATGACAATTCTAGGTAGTCTTAAAGAGTATAAAACGAACTCCTCTTTAAAAGTCCCTTGCCCCATTAATGTTGGGAGTAGTCGATCATAAGATAAAGATGCTGAACCAAGTCCCATTCCAATTACAATGGTTGTGATGATTACTATAAGTAAAGCGAGTATAATGAGACGCTGTTTTCTTAAAATAGATTGCATCATGAGAATGTTTTTCCTCCTTTACGTACAATGAATAGGAAGAATGGTAATCCTACAATCGCGACAATTGCCGCAACTGGTGTTTCGTACGGAGCGTTAATAGTACGTCCAATTGTATCTGCAAGTAGCATAAAGGAAGCTCCAGCAATTGCTGACATCGGTATAACAAATCGGTAATCTGGACCGACAATTGGGCGTACCATGTGAGGTACCATTAAACCGATAAATGCCATATTTCCAACAAGCGCTACAGATGCACCTGCAAGTAAGATAATAATGATAAATAAAATAGTTTTAATAACAATAATTTTTTGACCTAGTCCAATAGCCACTTCCTCACTGAAACTAAGAACTGTCAATTTTTTTGCTAGTAAGATAGCGATAAAGATACTAATTGAAATGACTGGAATAATAATTTTTAATTGGCTCCAAGTTGTTCCAATTACGCCCCCAGCAGTCCAAAGTGATACATCTTGTGAAATTTTAAAGTAAATGCCAATTCCTTCTGAAATTGCGAGTAGAAATGCTGAAACTGCAGCGCCCGCTAATACAATTCGAAGAGGAGAAAGGCCGCCTTTTTTCACCATACCAATTCCAAATACCATAATTGCGCCAATTGCAGCACCGATAAAGCAAGCTAACGTTAAGTAAAGATAGCTGATGGAAGGATTGAAAGCAAGTGTTAGTGCAAGCGCAGCATTTGCGCCACCAGATAGCCCTAATAATCCAGGGTCCGCAAGTGGATTTCGTGTTAATCCTTGCATAATTGCTCCAGAAACGGCTAATCCAGCTCCTACAAAAATAGCAGCAACTTCACGTGGTAAACGTATTTCTCGAATAATAGATATTTTGTCTCCTTTAGCGGAGGAAGTGAGTGCTAACCATACATCTTTTATCGAAGTATCTGCAGCACCTAATACCATTGCAACCATAAAAATAAGAAAGAATGCAATTAAGCTTAAAATTAGTTTGTATGTAAAAGCTATAGAACGTGGATTTTCATGATCTTTTGTCATTCGTTTCACATCTTTTCTGTTCATAGAATAAAGGAAGAGGAATTCTTAAATTAAGAATTCCTCATGTTTGTATTATTTACCAAGAAAGCTCTTCTTGAAGAAGTCTAGTTGGAAATCTAATGTAAGTGGATCATTGAAATAGAATTCCATCATGTTTGCTTCATATACACGATTATTTTTTACTGCTGGGATGTTTTTATATGATTCTGTCTCTTGGAATGAGTTATCAGTATCTTTGTTTTTACTTACGATTAAGTAATCACCAGCAAATTCAGGTAATACCTCAGTAGATAATGCGTAATAACCTTCTTTTAATGCTTTTTCTTTTACTTTTTCAGGCATTTTTAATTTCATTTCTTGGTACAGAATTTCTGTTCCGCGGCCCCAGTTCTCGCCGTATACATAAAGCTGTTTGTTGAAGTTTTCTACAACAGAAACTGTTGCATCTTCACCGATTTTTGCTTTAATTTCTTTACCAGCTTCTTGTGCACGTTTCTTGAAGTCATCAACCCAAGTTTTTGCTTCTTTTTCTTTGTTTAATAACTTACCAATTTCTAAATGCTGTGTTAAGTAATCAACTTTTCCGTAAGTGTATGTTACAGTAGGAGCGATTTTCTTTAACTTATCGACATTTTTAACATTTGATAAACCAATGATTAAATCTGGATTTAGTTCAGCGATTTTTTCAACATTTTCATCTGATACTTCAGCAACATCTTTAAGTTTACTATCAAAACGTGGGTTTTGTTTAGACCATGAATCTACCCCAACAAGATTTACACCTAATGACATTACGTTACCAGCGAATGACGATAGTACAACAACGCGTTTTGGATTTGCAGGAACTTCTACTTTTTTACCATCTTCAGATTGGTATGTAATTGTTTCTGATTTGCTACCTTTTGCATCGTTCTTTTTGTCTGTAGAGCCATTGCTACAAGCACTCATAACAAGAACGAAAAGAACTGTTAGTGAAATAAATAACTTTTTCATCGTCTTTCTCCTTTAACATAGATGATATGTGTATACAATAATTTGTTTAACTGCAATCTTTTTGAAAGAGTAGTGGTAAAGCAAAATGATTTATTAAAAATCTTGAATATGAGATTTTATAATATAGTATTAACCATATTAATGAAAGAAGATGTAATCTCAAATTTGCTAATTATTAACAAAATGATAATGATTATCACTATTGATTCTTTAAATAATATAATTTTATATAGGTGTATTGTCAATAGTAATTTTGATTGTAAATTTTGCGGAAACAGGTTATATTTTATTGAGAATGATAATCAATGATTAATAGCTGAGGAGTGAGCACGAATGAATCGAGAAGAATTGTTTGATGTAACCGTGATAGGCGGAGGACCTGCAGGGCTTTATTCAGCTTTTTATAGTGGACTCAGAGAAATGAAAACAAAAATAATAGAATTTCAACCACATTTAGGTGGAAAAATACATGTGTATCCGGAAAAAATGATTTGGGATGTAGGAGGACTATTGCCAGTTACAGGTGATAAGTTAATTGAACAACTTGTACAGCAAGGGTTAACATTTAAGCCGGAAGTTGTATTAGATACAAAAGTAGAATCGATTATTCGTAATCAAGATGGTACTTTTACATTAAAAACAAGTACTGGCGAAGAACACTTTTCAAAAACAGTTATCGTCGCAACAGGAAGTGGTATATTGAAACCGCAAAAGTTATCTATTGAAGGTGCTGAGCGATTTGAAGTATCGAATTTAAATTATACAGTTAAATCTTTAAAGCGTTTCAAAGGTAAAACAGTTATTATTTCCGGTGGAGGCAATTCTGCTGTTGATTGGGCAAATGAATTGGAACCAATTGCGAAAAAAGTGTATGTAACCTATAGAAAAGAAGAATTATCTGGTCATGAAGCACAAGTAAAACAACTTATGAACAGCTCAGCGGAGTGTTTCTTTAATACATCGATTACAAAATTAATTGCTGGTGATAATCATGAAGCGATCGAATATGTAGAATTAACAAATCATGAAACAGGTGAGGTTTCTCATTTACCTATTGATGAAGTTATTATTAATCATGGATATGAACGCGACATTACATTATTAGAAAATAGTGAGTTAGACGTTGCAATTATAGATAATTATTATATTGCAGGTAATGCAAATAGTGAGTCTTCAGTAGATGGATTATATGCTGCTGGAGATATTTTAAAGCACGAAGGGAAACTACACTTAATTGCAGGTGCATTTCAAGATGCTGGAAATGCTGTGAATAAAGCAAAACAATTTATCCAACCAGATGCAAGTGAGTACGGAATGGTTTCTTCTCATAATGAAGTATTTAAGAAGAGAAATCGCGAACTGATTAAGCAGATGATGAAATAATAAGGAACAAGTATCCCCCCACGTATTTCTCTATTCAAGTGAATGAGAGATGTACGTGGGGGTTTTCCTGTTTACTATATTTTCTATCATTATAATGACACCGGTTTCATCAGTTCATATGATATGAACATTTTATTGGTAAAGCATCCTAGAAAACAATTTAGCTATGTTTTGCTTACACAGAACATGGCTAAATTACGCTGTCCCTTTAGCGCGTTTATTAGGAAATGGCATATTTAGTATAGAAGCAATATACTGTTTTCCGTGTTTTCGAGCCAATGATTCTAATATTTGACGGACGCGTTTTGTAAGATGACCTTGTTTTTGGATGGCTTCACAATATGCGTCATAGAAGGCATATTTAGCCCAAAGGAAATCATCTTGTTGGAATAAGAAATGATTTTTGTACCATTCACCAATTGTATGATAACAATTGTTTTCATGTATTGCTGTGCTTTGAGAAAGAAAACGATCAGATAAAGATACATTCAAATGAGAAATTGTGTTTTCTGTTTCAACTTGTAGTGTTTTTTCTAACATTGTAATGATGTGACGAGTAGCCATATGTTAACTCTCCTTTGTGTAAATGGGTAATACCATTCTATATTTAAAAAATTCTTACTATATAATACTATACAATATATGGAATGCATCTACCTGCTTTTTGAACTGCATTTACAAAATCTTTTTTATTTGTTTACAAAAATAAAGTAAAGTAAGATACAGTATAGATGAAAAAATAATAAAGGAATGAAGGCATTGTATATAACAATAGAAGAGACTGCGGAGTATTTGAATTTACCAAAATCGTATATTGAAGAGTTAATTCAGCAAAAGAAAATTCGTGCGCTATTCGATGGAGAGCAATATTTAGTAAATAAAGAACAATTTAATACACATTTAGAACAAATGGAGAAATATAAGCAATTAGTGGAAGAAATATTGAACGAACCAATTCCAGAAGATATGGATGTTAAAGACGAAGATTAAACTATGGAAAATCCCTTATGAAGATATGCAGAAATGTATATTCATAAGGGATTTTTTGTTTGAAGATATCAAAAACATAAGGAGTTCTTAGCCTTTCTTCAAATTTTGATAGGTAGTAGTCTACCATGTTAAAAGCATATTTTTTTCTAGCTAGGACAAACATAGAGAACGTAACCTGTACAGATACATATACTATCAGTGCAAAAGCTTATAAATTAATGGAAGGGGTTTTCTCGTGAGTTTATTTCATTGTGATTTTCTGAAAGACTTAATTGGATCTTTTGTGAGAGTAAACAGGGGTGGTCCAGAATCTCAAAAAGGGACAATAGTCGCTGTATGTTCGGATTACTTTGTATTAAAGAATGAAAAAGGAGAGCTCTATTACTATCAGATTCGTCATCTGAAAAGTATTACAAAAAATGCGAAAGATTGTAAAGCAGATGATTGCAGATGGTTGGAATGTGAATGTGAAGATGACTTTGAAAAGTTACTTCAAAGCTTCAAATATTGCTGGGTGAAAATTAATCGTGGTGGCCCAGAGAAAGTTGAAGGTATTTTACAAGATGTTTCTTGTGAATTTGTGACACTAATTGTAAAAGAAGAAGTTATATTAGTTGCAGTATCTCATATTAAGAGTGTAACAGTACCTTGTAGAGAGAGCGAAGAAAGCGAAAGTGAAAGCGAAAGTGAAAGTAATGATTCAGGTCGAGCTCGCGCACAAAGACAGTCAAGAAGAGGAAGATAATAAGAAAGGAGGATACAAATTTGGAAAGTATATTATGCTGTGAACAAATTAAAGGCTTAGTCGGTGAGACTGTAAAAGTAAATCTTCGTGGACCAGAGAGTCGAGTGGGGGTACTTGTATCGTTAGGAAGAGATTACCTTACATTACAACTTCCTCTTGGTGAATTAGTATATTACCAATTGAAACATGTGAAGAGTCTAGTTAAGAAAGTGAAAGAAAGTAAATGTGGCGATGGCTATGTTTCATGTTTCTGCTCTGATGATGATACTTTCGTCGATGTATTACGTGACTTGAAGTATAAGTGGGTAAAGATTAACCGTGGCGGCCCAGAGTGTGTAGAAGGCCTATTAAGTGAAGTGCATGAAGAATGTATTACGCTAGTAAACGGTGATGAAGTTATTTATATCATTAATTATCATATTAAGAGTGTGAGTCAAGTAGTGAAATGTAAAAAGAATGAAGATGAATAATGTTTAATAAATAAGAGGGGCATTATGAGGGAAAGAGAAGAACAATTTCTTATTTCGATAGTATGAAAAGGAATTACTTACTATTAAGACAGAACATTGCCCTGATTATTTTTTTGAAAAGGAAGATAGGGAAGCTGAAATTCATAGGAAGGAGGATATAGATGAATGAGTTAAACAAAAGTATTGGGGAAAATATATATGTTAAATTAATCGGTGAAAAAAGGTTTAAAGGTATATTAATAGACGTAGGAAATGACATTATTGTTCTTTACAATGGACAAGACTATGTATATATATCTTTATATCATGTACAATACTATAAATTTTTAAGACCACATGACGAAGACATACTAAAACCAGATGTTGATTCTGTAATTAAGAGGGAATCCCCTTCAATTTCTTTGAGAAAAGTATTAAGTACTTCTAAAGGGATTTTTACAGAAGTTTATGTAGCAGGAAATGCTCCAATACATGGTTATGTTACAAGTGTGATGAACGACTATATTGTTTTTTATAGTCCGGTTTATAAAACGGTATATATATCTTTAAAACATTTAAAATGGTTAATTCCGTATAAAGAAAACCAAGTACCGTATGCCCTCAATAAAAATGAACTCCCCGTAAATCCGTTAAATATTACATTAGCTAGAACATTTGAAGAACAGCTTATTAAAATGACTGGGAAAATTATGGTGTTTGATTTAGGTGAGGAGTCCAATAAAATTGGAAAAATGGCGAAAATTGATGAAGGTCATATTGAAATATCAAAAGCACGTGATGCAAAAATGTATGTGAATATTCAACATGTAAAATCCGTCCATTGTCCGTAGATTAGTTGGAAGGGCTGACTTTTTCTTTTATATGCAGAAGAAAAGGTCGAGCCTATTTGTTTTAGTTTAATTTGAAGATGAGGGGAAAAATGAATTGAATATAAACATAGTATAGTGTGATTTTTTAAAAGGTAACTTTACACTAACTTATAAAAATTGTGTACGAGCTATCTTTTTATGTATTCAATTTATTTTTTGAGGAGGAGCTGCTCAACTAATTTATTAAAGGGGTTTTGTTTGTGGAGCAGTTTCCGAATTCGTTATCAATTACATTGCTTGGTAGTGCTGGTGGAGCAGCAAAAGCAGTTTTAGCAATTTTAAATCAAGCGATAGCAAATGAAAAAGATCCAATTTATGAAGTATTAAAGAATGCCAAATTTCATTTGGTGGATATAAAACAAAAAGATAGGACTTATTATGATGAGTTGTTTTCGAATTTGAAAAGTCAATTATATTTATATGAAATAAACCTTCAAAATGTAGTGGAATTTAAACAACATTTAAAAGAAAAAAGAACGAGTGTTGTGATTGATGTTTCAGGGGCAGATACAATTAGAGTATTAAGCTGCTGTAATGAACTAGGAATTTGTTATATTAACTCAGCCTTGGAAAATGAGGCAGTAGATCAGGACGATAGCTTAATCGGCTTTCAGCTTACGGAAAGATATACAAGGTTTGAGAAGGAGAAAGAGAAATTTACAAATACAAAAGCGATTATAGGTTCAGGTATGAATCCAGGTGTTGTTCAATGGATGGTTGTTGAGCTTATGAAGGAACGACCAAGTGAAAGGCCAAGAGCATGTTATATTGTAGAACATGACACATCGTTTTTGAATGATACAGCACTTATAAAGCCACATACACTTTATGCTTCATGGGCAGTAGAGCGATTTTTAGATGAAGCAATCTGGAGTTATCCGATGTATATGAGTCATCATCGTCCTCTTTACTTTTATGAAGATGTATATGCTTCAGAGTATAAAGTGAAGTTAGGAGAAAAAGAATTCTATGGTTGTTTAATGCCACATGAGGAAGTATTAATTTTAGGGAAAAACTTTAATATGGAAGTTGGTTTTCTTTACCGAATTAATGAGTATACAACAAATATAATTAGACAGAACTTAGATCAAGTAGAAGATTTATGGAACTGGAATCGTAAAGTGTTTAATCCAGCGGAAGAAGAGGTTGCTGGAGAGGACTTGGTCGGTGTGTTACTCGTTTATGAAAATAGTGAGACATATATGTATAATGTGATGAATAGTAGCCAAGTTTTTCGTAAATATAAAACGAATGCAACGTATTTTCAAGTAGGGTGCGGGATTTATGCGGGCTTGTCCAGTTTACTTTTAGATCAATTTGAACAAGGTGCTTATTATGTTGAGGAGTTGTTATTAAATACAGAAAGTAAGTACGGTGAGTATTTAAATTTATATATGAAGGATTTTGTAATAGGGCATAATAATTTTACGGATGGATTGTTACATGACAGGGTAAGATGGATGTAAGTTGTTACCAAAAGGAAGGAGAGATCTCCTTCCTTTCATTATTATAAGGTTAAATATTGCCCTGAAAGCAATTTCATACTTATACTTTAAGGAGATAACAATGAAAGTTTTTTGTATCGATCAAGGGGAGTTTTTATATGAATAAATACAAGAGCTTGATTTATGAAGAAAGAAGAGCCTTAAAGGTATTTATATTATTATTTTATATTATATTCTTTTTATATGACGCTATATATTATTTTGTATATCCTGCTATGAATATTAGTGGAACAGCGGTAGGTTGGCCAGAAGGTAGTCTTGGGATAGGTGTGCCTATATTTGTAATAGCATTATTTCCTATTTCTATATATCTTCAAAAAAGAGGGTATGTATATTCTGTAAAATATTTATTTTTATTTGGGTACATGTTTATCAATCTTGTGAATAATTTAATGATTTATTTGCGAACGGATAGACCTTTTGAACATGGTAGTATGGTAGAAATGTTATTAATTTTATTTGCCCCAGTTTTCGTGAATAGAAAATACTTTTATTTAGTGTCCTTTAGTGTAATTGGAAAGTACGTATTTTTCACATTGCTATTACAAGATTTAAAAGTGGTAATTCCACTTGTTTTATGTATATTCTATTTCATTATTTCACATTCTTTATTAAAACGATTTCAATCTTATGTAAGAACAGTGGTTGAAATGATGAACAATATGAAAGAGACGGAAAATTTAGCTGTGATTGGGACTATGTCTACAACAATTGCCCATGAAATTCGAAATCCGCTAACAGCGTTAAAAGGGTTTACGCAAATGCAAAAAGAAAGAAATCCAACTGATACGATGAGCTACGACATTATGCTACAAGAAATTGAAAGGGTTAATGGATTTGTTAGTGAATTGATGTTGTTAGGAAAACCAAAGCCAACAAATTATGAAAGGTGTAATATACGAGACATCCTTCTATATGTTGTGCATCTAATGGAAAGTTATGCAACGCAATATAGAGTTAAATGTCATTTACAAGTAGATGGGAATTTACCGGCTATAAACGGTGATGACAAGCAATTAAAACAAGTGTTATTAAATATCATTAAAAATGGAATAGAATCAATGCCAGAGGGTGGAGAAATTCATATTCGTGCATATCAAAAAACGCAAGGACATTTGTGTATTTCTGTTGAAGACCAAGGATTTGGTATAGAGAATGAGAAGTTAGAAAAAATCGGCAAGGCGTTTTACACAACAAAGGAGACTGGCACAGGACTTGGGTTAATGATTACATATAAAATTATTAAGGAACATCAAGGGAGTATCACGATCCAAAGTAGTCTAGGAGTAGGAACGAAAGTAGAAATTTTTCTGCCGACCGTTTAATGTATTGGGAGAAAAGATTTTTCAGAAAAGTGTTCTTGTTGTGTAAATATAAACATTTTATAAAATGTTTCAAGAAGGGTTTTTTTTATAAAATACTTCGTTTATAATGGAGGAAAATATCGACATGAGATTGATTGCTCATGTAACGGTTCAGTAGTGTTATGAAAAGATAAGAAGGGGTGCACGCGCATCCTTTTTTCTATGCAGATATTATGAAAGAGGTGGTATGATGGAATTAACATTAAATTCGACTGTATGTTTACACACGATTCAATTTCGAAAAGAGCAAAAGAATTATATTGTAAAAGATACAATTACAGGAGAAAAATATGAAATGCCGCCACTTTGGATTGATGCATTGGCAATGATGCGTGACGGTTTTTTATTGGGAGAAATTGAGGAGAAATTAAAAGAAGAGTATCCATCCGAAGAAGTGAATATGTTAGCATTCACGAGGCAACTGTTAGAACTAGAACTTGTTGAAATGGTAGATGGAGAAGAGATAGCTTGCACAAAGAAGAAAGAGATAGATTGTTTAGCTTGGGTGCGTCCTCGTGTGGAACAATTCTTTCTTAATTTAAATAGAAAATATAGAAGCAAAGACCAATAGTGGCCTTTGCTTTTTTTATAGGCTGTGTTTAAAAAATAACAGCAAATGCTCTTGCGAAAGCACCGTCACTATTTTTAATTTTTAAAGGTGCTGCTGAGAAAAAGAAACGTTTTGTTTCGATAGCATCTAGATTTGTTAAGTTTTCAATTAAGTAAATATTATTCCCTAGTAATATGTGATGAATCGGTGATGTTTCTGTTGTGACTTCATCAGGAGAAATGAAATCTAAACCGATAGATTTTACTTTTAATCGCACTAGTTCTTTAGCTAATTCTTCAGAAAGATAAAATGCTTCCTTCTCATAAGCCTCTGTATTCCATTTTGTGGATAGATTAGAATGAAAAATAACAATATCACCTTCTTTTATGTCAGTATTATGCAATACTGCCTTAGGTAATTTTCGCTCTTGAATATGTGTTACATCTATAAGAACAGCTTCACCTACAAATTGATCCAGCGGTAATTGATCGATGGTCGTTGCGCCTGAAATAAAATGCGCAGGAGCATCACAATGCGTGCCAACATGAACGACAGAATGAAAATCTGTAACTTGATAGCCTGATTCTTCAACACTTGTAACAGCTTCTAGTTGTATTTTAGGTGTTCCAGGAAATTGAGACATATTATTTTCAAATGTTTGCGATAGATCAATTACTTTCATTTTACATACCTCCAATATATGTTTTTCAAATAATAAAAAGCTCATCCTTCAGTATCAAGAAAGATGAGCTTTACATGCTAGTTGAGTTTTATCTTCCAAAATGCAATGCATTTTGCAGGAATTAGCACCTATTCAGTTTGTATAAACTGAGGTTGCTGGGCTTCAAAGGGCCGGTCCCTCTGCCTCTCTTGATAAAGAAGTATTCAGTTTTTAAAATCGGAATTTTCCGATAGTTAAATTGTAATTCATTTCCTTTTTTCGTGCAATACAAAATAGGTATTCACCCAAATAAAGCTGCTCGCATATTGTAGCTTATGTAAATAGAATGCTGCGAAGGAGTGAGTGCAGTGACAGGAAATGTATTAAATTATTATGCTGGTGGTAATACAGCTAGGGGATTTCACAATTTATACGAAGAGAATTTAAAAGGATTAGACAGATTATTTATCTTAAAGGGTGGCCCAGGAACGGGAAAATCTTCTTTAATAAAGGCAATAGGTCGTGAATGGATTGAAAAAGGATATGATATTGAATTTTTACATTGTTCTTCTGATAATAAATCGGTTGATGGTGTAATTATCCCAAAATTAAAAGTAGGAATTGTTGATGGGACATCGCCGCATGTTATTGAGCCAAAAATGCCAGGAGTTGTTGAAGAGTATATAAATTTAGGAATTGCTTGGGACTCAGATAAACTAAGAAAGCAGAAGTTAGAAATTGAAAGATTTGTTTCAGAAGCAAGCAAAGCTTTTCAGTCTGCTTACGTACGTTTTAAAGAGGCATTGGTTATACATGATGAGTGGGAGAAGATATATATTGATAATATAGATTTTAATAAAGCAAATGAACTAACCAATCAGCTAATCCAGAAATTATTTGCAGATAAAAGCGGGAGACAATCGCTTGTAAAACATCGTTTTTTAGGAGCTGCTACACCGAAAGGAGCAGTTGATTTTGTTCCTAATTTAACAGAAGGGTTACCACATCGTTATTTTATAAAAGGGCGCCCAGGCTCTGGAAAATCAACGATGCTCAAAAAGTTAGCTAAGGCAGCTGAAGAAAAAGGGTTTGAAGTTGAAGTATATCATTGCGGATTTGACCCGAATAGTCTTGATATGGTTATCGTAAGAGAATTAGGATTTGCAATTTTTGATAGCACCGCACCACATGAATATTTTCCAAGTCGCGAGGGTGATGAAATTATTGATATGTATGCCCTTATTGTTACGCCAGGGACGGATGAGAAATATGCGAAGGAAATTCGTGATGTCTCCATTCAATATAAAGCAAAAATGAATGAGGCGATGTCTTTCTTAGCGAAAGCAAAATCGGTTCGTGATAAATTAGAACGAATTTATATTGCTGCTATGGATTTTTCAATAGTAGATGCATATAAAGAGGAGATTCAAAAAGAGTTTGAACGAATTGCTACTACTGTAATCGAAAAGCAACAATAGACGTTTCATTAGGCTGTCAGTAATTTCTGACAGTTTTTTTGGTATGTAGTAAAATTAGTATTGTATTTGTCGAATTTCCAAGGAAATAATCAAAAAATGGAGGTGTTATGCAATGAGAGAGAAAATCGAGTTGGAGTTAGAAAGAATTGAAAAAGAGAATGATGTGAAAATTTTATTTGCGGTAGAATCAGGGAGTCGTGCTTGGGGTTTTCCATCGAAAGATAGCGATTATGATGTTAGGTTTGTTTATATACATCCGGTAGAATGGTATTTATCAATTCATGACAAACGAGATGTAATTGAATATCCAATTAGTGATGATTTAGATATAAGTGGTTGGGATATTAAAAAGGCGTTGCAACTATTCGCGAAGTCGAATCCTGCTTTACTTGAGTGGATTCGATCACCAATTTTTTATTCGAAAAACTCTAATTTTCCAGAACTACTTCAACAGATGAGTGAGAAGAATTTTGATCCAAAAGCAACGATATATCATTATTTACATATGGCGTCGAAAAATTATCGTGAATTTTTGCAAGGTGAGAATGTAAAGCTGAAAAAGTACTTTTATGTATTACGTCCCATTTTAGCTTGTAAGTGGCTAGAAGAGAAAACGACTTTACCTCCTGTAGAATTTGACCGATTGATTACAGAATTATCATTAGAACGTAGCGTATTAGATGAAATTGAAAAGTTGTTAATAAAGAAAAAAGCAGGTACTGAATTAGATGTTGGATTGAAAATTAAGGTGCTAAATCAATTTTTAGAAGAACAAATTCATTACTATCAGGAATATGTAAAAGGAATTGAAAAGGGATCAGGAATCGATATTGAGAGTTTAAATACATTGTTTCGAGATATGTTGTTTGAAGCATATGAAAAAGAGCACAAGTAAGTTTGTGCCCTTTTTATTTTGTAGGAATGAAGAAAACAGATATAGCTGCGATAAGACCTGCAAAGGAGAATAAGTAAAAATTCCATGCTAAGTCATATTGCATTGTCATAATAATACCGACGAGAATTGGGCCAGCAATTGCACCAACTCGGCCAAGCCCCAGTCCCCAGCCTAAGGAGGTAGCTCGGATATGTGATGGGAAGTATTGTGTTACATATGCATTTAATATTTGAGTAATACCGACTGATCCAATACCAGCAAGGCCAATTAAAAGATAAATGATTGTAACAGATGGTTTGATTGTTAATAGTCCGATACATATGGCTGCCATAAGATAAGAGATGCTAATAACAATTTTTGCTCCTATACGATCAGCAATTGCTCCAGCGAATAATGCGCCGATAGCTGCGGTAATATTTAGCATAAGTAGAAATGACAGACTAGACCCAAGAGGATATCCTGCCTGGCGCATCATCTGTGGTAACCAAGTGTTTAAACCGTATATTAAAAACATTCCCATTATATAAGTGATCCAAAAAAGTAGCGTTGCTTTTATGTATTCTTTTGAGAATAAAGTAAAAAATCCATTTTTCTTTCGTATAGTAGATGGGTCTTGATGAGTTTTATCTTTTACATGAAATTCAATTTGAAAACGATTAAGAATTTGGTTCACTTCTTCTTGGCGATTACGTGATAATAAAAATTGAATGGACTCAGGTAAATAGCGAATAATGAAAGGAATGAAGAGTAGTGGAATCATTCCGATACCAAACATAATTCTCCATCCGAAATCTTCTAACATAAGCATGGACAAAATAGCACCTAACACGATACCTAAAGGATAGCCAGTAAACATAAGAGCATAAATAAAAGATTGCCTTTTTGGGGGTGAATATTCAACAGTGAGTGCTGAAGCTGTAGGGATAACACCGCCTAATCCGATTCCGCCTATAAATCGAGGTAATCCAAATAACTCAGGAGAAGGAGCGATAGCCGCTAAACCCATTGTGATAGAAAAAAGTGCTAAACAGCATATAAGCGTCCATTTACGCCCAATTAGATCTGTAATCGTTCCAACTAGAATAGCCCCAATAAACATTCCAAATAAAGCATAGCTTGCAATTGTACCAGCGTGCGCTGGTGATAGCGCCCAGCTTTTGTCTTCTAGGAGCTTTGGTAGAACGGCACCGTAAATACCTAAATCATATCCATCAGCTAAAATGGCTAGCCAACAAATAAAAACAACAAGTTTTGTAATAGAGCTTGGAAAGATAGTTTCTGTAGATTCTAGATGAGGTGGAGCTGAAGGTTGCATAATATTCACCCCTTTTAATTTGTAGATGAATATATTATTTTATTTAATGTTAATATTTTCCTCCTTGTGTCGAATTTTATCTGAAAAGGGTTTATAGCAAATAAAGAAGTTCAACAGTAATTCTGTTGAACTTCTTTATTTGTTTACTCATTATCAACTCGTTTTAACGGTTGATCTGCTGGGCCTTCAAGAACGTCTCCCTCAATTGAAAAACGAGAACCATGGCAAGGGCAATCCCAAGTACAATCACCATTATTCCATTCAACTTCACAGCCTAGATGTGTACAAGTTGTATCGACGATATGTAATTTTCCTTCTTTGTCCTTATAAGCACCTGCTCGTTTACCGTTAACATGTACGACAGATCCTTCACCAACTTCGAGATCTTCTGGCTTACGTAATGCGGTTTCAATCTTTCCTGCAATTAAATGTTTCGCAACATCAATGTTTTGGGAGAGGAACGTTTTTATATCTGGATTTGCATGGAAGCGTGATGGTGCATACAGTTCTTTATAGGGACTGTGAACTTTTAGGATGGAGTCCTTCAGTAGGTGAGCGGCAGCAGTTCCAGTTGTCATTCCCCATTTGCGATATCCAGTTGCAACAAATATATTTGGATTTCTTTCGTTAATATGTCCGATATAAGGAAGCTTATCTAGAGTAATTAAATCTTGTGCTGACCATCTATAAGGAACTTCATCTATTCCAAAAGTGGCTTCAGCAAAAGAATAGAGTGCTTCATAATGAAGCATCGTATTTATTCCCTGACCTGTTTTATGACTCTCTCCGCCAATCAAAATTAATTTTTCTCCATTGTTTGTTATATAGCGTAAGGAGCGCTTTGGATCATCAATACTTAAATACATGCCACCTGGATACTCCGTTTTTGCTTTTATTGCAAGAGCGTAGGAGCGTTCTGCGTACATTCGCGTAAAGAAAAAGCTATTCGCATCATAAAAAGGGAAATGTGAACAAGAGACGACATATTCACAAGTGATATGATGGCCCTCTTTTGTAATTATTTGTGGATAATCGCCCTTTTCCACATCCATAGCTGTTGTTTGTTCGTAGACCTTTCCGCCCATCTCCACAAACTTTTCTAAAAGTGTTTTTAAATAAAGAAGGGGATGGAATTGTGCTTGATTTTTCATTACAAGCGCAGATTGTACTGGAATAGGAATCGATAGAGATTGAACATAGTCACAAGGTATATTTAATTTTTGATAAGCTTCATATTCTTTCGATAAATTTCTTAATCCGTTATCAGTAGTTGTATATAAATATGAATCTTCATTTGAGAAATTACAGTCGATTTTATATGTTTGAACAGTTTTATTTATGAATTGTAGAGCCTTATTATTTGATTCATAGTAAAGCCGGGCCTTTTCTACACCGAAATGATTTATTAATTCATCATAAATAAGATCATGTTGTGCTGTTACTTTCGCTGTTGTATGCCCAGTCGTTCCGTTTAAAATACGACCAGAATCAATTAAAACAACATCGATGCCTTCTTTTGCAAGTAAATAGGCAGTAGTAATACCTGTAATACCAGCACCGATAATAGCAACTTTCGTCTTTATATTTTCGGATAAACGAGGGAAAGTAGGAAACTGAGTAGATTCAATCCAATAAGATAGTGGCAGTTGTGGAAATGTATCACTTGTCATTGCGGAAACCTCCTGATTTTAGAACAATTTTCCTTTTAATATTTCCATATTATATGAAATTCATGTGTGTTGTTTTAGAGGAAGTCTATTTTTATTAAAAGAGGGTATAAATTATTTTAATATAATTAATGAGGTGGGGCATTATGAAGAAGTAGGATTTATATAAAACTAAATTCAAATGATTCTGTTTGTTGATTACATAGAGAGTTATTGAATGAGATAGAGTCTATGCCGTTTAAGAAAATGTCTAAATATAGTGGGTAAATCCTTATGAAATCTATACATTTTCTTTAGTGAAATAAAGTATGATTATAAAAATATAACCAACTTTTATTACTAGGTCATAAAAGTTGTTGACAATATAGAAATTCTATTGTTATGATTCATCATGTGGAAAGGTTGATAGAGGGTAAAAAGAGAAATGTTTTTCATTGATAATAAAAGCGAAAAATAAGTGACGATAGAGTGAGTATATTTTCCTTATAATAGATGCTTTTTGGATCATCTAGTAAAATCAATCTGGAAGCAAGAATTGATATATGTAAGTTGCGCAAGGCGCGGCATAAGAAAGGGGCAAAAGGATGAAGGAGCTTCATACGTTTGGGTGGTATGCAGCACGTGTATCACCACATTTGCCGAAAAAAGCATTTAAACCAGTGCCTACTCGTTTATTTGGTGGACTGGCTTATTTGCTTGTGGCATTGGCGGGATTAATATCGATTGGTGTATTTGAATTGAATGTGTGGGCGAATCTAGGAATTGCGATTGTTCTTGGATTATGTTTTGCTTCACTAGGATTTTTAGGGCATGAAATTTTACATGGAACTGTTGTAAGAAAGGCATGGCTTCGTGACTTCTTAGGCGCGATTGCATTTATGCCATTATCAACAGGGCCAAAGCTTTGGAGAAAGTGGCATAATGCAACGCATCATGTTCATACACAGCATGAAGAAAATGATCCGGATGCATGGCCGACACTTGAGAAACTTAAGAAGAGTAAGTTTTTGAGTTGGGTATATCGTATGCCTCTACATGTACGTTCATTCTTTAGTTTTCTGTCACTAACAATTCAATTTACATTGCATTCGACTCGAATGTTCTTTCATTTTATAAAAGAGTTCAAGTCATCCAATCAAAAATCTGTATGGCTTCAACTTCTTTTGCCTTGGACAGTTTGGATTAGTTTATTGTTTATTATGGGACCTGGAAAATGGTTATTTGCATATGTCATTCCGTTGTTAATTGCTAACTTTATTGTAATGGCATATATCGCAACAAATCACCGCTTAAATCCAATTGTTCCAGTAAATGATCCGTTAGCAAACTGTTTATCAGTAACAGTGCCGCGCTGGGTAGACGTTTTACATTTCAATTTCTCATATCATACAGAACACCATCTGTTTCCTGCTATGAGCTCTAAATACTATCCGTTAGTAAAAGAGAAGATTAAAGAAATGTGGCCGGAACGTTATCACGAAATGCCGATGACAAAAGCATTAGCAGCCCTATGGAATACACCACGTGTGTATTATCACGGAAGTGAATTAGTGGATCCGCATAGAGAGCATTTCTATGGTTCTTTAGGAAATGGACTAGATCCTCATAATATTTCATATCGTGAGGAACATATAGAGGAAGACGAGAGTATTAAAAAAGTAAATCAGTAAAAATTAATATATTTTTGCAGTGAAAAAGCAAGCCATCTCAGGCTTGCTTTTTCTTATAAAGAAACTTCCTTTTTGTTCTTTTTATGGACTTGGACGGAGTTAGTTTCTTTTCGTTGTAATCGTTTTTCTAAAAGATTAACAAAATAAGTAAATAGAAGAACAAGTACGAGATAGTATGCACCAACGATTATGTAAGTATCTAATTGTTGGAAGTTACCTGCTGCAATTGATAAACCTGATCCCCATAATTCGGACATTCCTACATAAGCAACAAGTGAAGAATCTTTTAATCCGATAATAAATTGGTTTCCTAGAGGAGGAAGAGACAGACGAAATGCTTGTGGTAATATAATTCGTCGCATAGCTAAAGGATAAGGCATGCCTAAAGAGCGAGCTGCTTCTAATTGTCCCCGGTCAACGGATTGAATAGATCCACGGAAAATTTCCGTAATATATGCACCGTTATGAATTGCTAAAGCGATTGCTCCTGCCCAAAAAGGGGTGAAAACAACAACGGATGTAATTCCAAAATAGAGAATGGCAATTTGAACAATTAAAGGTGTACCACGAATAATAGCAATGTAGACATGAGCGATACTATTTAAAACTTTATTGTTAGAGATTCGAAAGAAAGCGAATAATAATCCAATTAATGAACCGAGTACTAGGGAAGTTAATGTTAATTGTAATGTGACAATAGTAGCTTTTAAGAGTGTGGGATAGGAAGAGATAAAAATTTCAAACATGCGTTTCACCTCATATTGTATAGATTTTAGTAGAGAATGAAATGCCCCACATAAAATGAATACTTAATCAGTGGGGCACTGTTTATGAATCTTTTGAATGGCTAACTTACTAACTTACTTACTTCGTTTTTTCCTCTTCACCAAGAATATTACGCCCGAACCATTTTTTACTGATCTTTTCATACGTACCATCTTTAATGATTTCATCTAACGCTTTATTTACTTTCTCAACCATTTCTTTATCATCTTTGCGAATAGCAATTCCCATTTCATCAAGATTTAATGGTTTTCCGGCTTCTTTTATATTCGATTTTCCTTCTTTTATCATACGTAGACCAACCATTTGATCCGTAATTACTGCATCAACACGCCCAGGCTCTAAATCCATAAGAGCAGTAATATCACTGTCATATTCTGTGATTTGATCTGTATATTTTGCAACAAGATTTTTAAAGGTACTAGCTTTTACAACACCAATTTTCTTACCTTTTAAATCTTCTGGAGAAGAGATAGCGGTATTCTTTTTAGCCACAAAAATTTGTGCGCCAGACCGATAGTACGGATTTGAGAAACTAACAGCTTTTAAGCGCTCCTCTGTAATTGCCATACTACCCAGTATTACATCATATTTCTTCGCTTGAAGACCTTGAATTAGCGTTTCCCATGGGTTTGTAACTGGCGTAGCCTTCATGTTCATCTTTTTAGCAAGAGCTTCACCGATTTCTACATCAAAGCCGACAAGTTTGCCGTCATTTTCTTTATAGTTAAAAGGTTTGTATAATCCACTCATCGCATAGCGAAATTCTTTTTCACCATTTGATGAAGTAGTAGAGCTTTCTTTGCTACAAGCTCCTAGTATGAAAAATGTACATAGTGTAATGCTAGCAACAATGGTTAATAGTTTCCTTTTCATAAAACCCCTCCTATATATTGATCATACGGATGGTTTTTTAGTATGTTATTGAAATATTTTATTTGGATGATTAGTTGTGCACCGTATGAATGTATTCCTTTTCGTTTGAAACAGAAGTTACATTATAAAACGTTGCGTAAAAATTGTTTTGCCCGTTCATGTGATGGAGCTGAAAAGAATTGTGCTGGCGGAGCATCTTCTACAATCTTTCCATCATCCATAAAGATGACGCGATCAGCTACATCTCTTGCGAAATTCATTTCATGAGTAACAATAACCATTGTCATCCCTTCTTCAGCAAGTTCTTTCATAACTTGCAATACTTCTCCAACAAGTTCAGGGTCTAAAGCTGAGGTAGGCTCATCAAATAGCATAATCTTAGGGCTCATTGCAAGAGCTCGTGCAATGGCAATGCGCTGTTTTTGACCACCTGAAAGAAGATGAGGAGTTACATCCGCTTTATCTTGAAGGCCGACTTTTTGGAGAAGTTGATTTCCAATATCCTTTGCATTTGCTTTCTCTAATTTTTTTACGTGAATAGGTGCTTCTATGATGTTTTCTAGTGAGGTCATATGAGGAAAGAGGTTAAAGTGCTGAAAAACCATACCGACATTTTCACGGACTTTATTTAAATTTGAATGCTTTGGATCAATTCGCTCACCTTGTAAGTGAATTTCGCCTTCATCGTACATTTCTAAAAAGTTAAGACAGCGAAGTAATGTACTTTTACCAGAACCACTGGCACCAATTAAAACAACAACTTCTTTTTCTTTTACTTCTAAATCAATTCCTTTTAACACATCAAGTGAACCGAATGATTTTACTAGATTTCGAACTTGAATCATACAAAACCCCCAGTTAAAAATATATTTTACAAATGTTGCCCCTTATTTCTGTTATTAGTCATAAATTGTCAGAATCCTTTATTTTTTCGTGCAATTTGATATTCAAAGAAATAATAATTTTTAAAATCCCTATATCCTTCTATAATGAAAATATGGATAATAATATATAGGTAGTATTTATATTGCTTATAAAAAGGGGGAAAGGGAAGATGGAAAAAGAAAGGAAAACATTTTCTTTTGGATTACGTACACAACTTATGCTATTCACTACAGTTTTAGCTTTCATTACATATTCAACAAGTATATTTTTTATTTACGTGATATACGATTATTTTCAAAGTTATGTAAGTCAAACTGTATATAATATTCTTGTTATGTTATTAGGGGTAGTATGGTCTGGGATTTTAGCATATGGAGCAGCCGTATTTTTAATTAAACCGCTTCGAAAGTTAGAGGAGGCGGCAAGAAAAGCAGCTGATGGTGATATTCGTGAAGATGTTCCATTACCGAAGACAGATGATGAAATTAAATCTTTAAGTGTTGCATTTAATATGATGTTAGGAAACTTAAGGGGCATGGTAAAAAATATTGATACAACATTTTCTTATACAAACAATCAAGTACAGCAGATTAGAAAACAAACAGGAGAAGCAACGAGACAAGCGCAAGGTGTATCTGAGACTCTTGCAGAGATTTCTTCAGGCGCTGAGCAATCAGCAGCATCAATTCAAGCAATTGTTTCTGCTGTTGATACAACGACGTCTATTGCAAGTGAAGTAGAAGAAAAAGCGAAGCAGTCTGATACGTTGTCTTCAGAAATGGTTCAAGCTTTAGGGCATAGTACTCGTGTCTTTACGTCTTTAATTCAAGGTATTCAAACATTGGCAAAAGAAAATGAAGATTCAATGCAAAATGTACAGAAGTTAGAAGAACGAATGAAACAAGTAGAACATATTGTGTCTGTTGTGAGTGCGATTGCTAGCCAAACGAATTTATTAGCACTAAATGCTTCTATTGAGGCAGCTCGCGCAGGAGAGCATGGAAGAGGTTTTGCGGTTGTTGCGGAAGAAGTACGTAAACTTGCTGATGAAAGTGATCATTCTGCAAGAAACATATCTCAGTTATTACGGAATATGCAAGATGAAGTACAACAAGTTGCAATGAAAATGACAGAACAAGTGAAAATAGCTAAAGAAGAGGCGAAACGTGGGGAAGCTACGGAATTAATTTTAAAAGAAATGTCATCAAGTGTTATGGAAGTAGCCGATGCAACTCAGCAAATTAGTAGTTATATGAATGAACAAGTGAGCCACATTCATCAAACAGGAGCACAAACAAAAGCTGTAGCAGCAATTGCTGAAGAAACGTCAGCTGGTTCGCAAGAAGTGGCGCGTGTGACGCTACAACAGTCTAAAAATATGATAGTAATCGATCAATTATTAAAAGATTTAGAGAAGCAAGCAACTGATTTGAAACAAACAATTGAACGATTTTCAATGTAAAAGGAAGAACAGAATGCTGTTCTTCTCTTTTTTATTTAGTTTGATTTAATATTTACAGTTAAACTATGAACGTTTCCGCAACATTCTTTTCTCTCCCTTTCGGATGAAAATTATAGCGAGCTATAATATTAAAAGGGGTGTCTTTTATGAAAAAAGAAAAAAGACAACGGTTAATTAAACAATTTGTAAAGGAGTATGAAATAGATAAGCAAGAAAGATTAGTAGAATTGTTAGCAAAAAAAGATGTATTAGTAACACAAGCTACGGTTTCTCGCGATATTCGTGAGTTAAACTTAACGAAGGTACCTTCTCAAGAAGGATTAATGATATATAAAGTTTTCTCAGAAGAGCATTTACAAACTGATATAAAGTTAAAGAAAAAATTACGAGAAGTTGTTGTGAAAATTGATTGTGTAGATCAATTAATGGTTATTAAAACATTACCTGGTAATGCACATGTTATTGGTGTTTTATTTGATGAGTTAGATTGGAAAGAAAAAATAGGATGTATATGTGGAAATGATACATGCCTTATAATTTCACAGTCGAAATCAGATAGGGAGATTATAGAAGAAAGATTAAATTTAATTATTTAGATGTAAAAATCCTGTTTTTAATAAAATTAAAAACAGGATTTTTGTTTAAATACGGAAGTTGAATATTCAACATATATGCGTAATATATGTGTTTTTTATTGAAAAAGCGAGAGAGTTTGTTATAAAAATACAAATTCGTATGATTTTAAAAAAATAACTTGTTTAATATTTCACAATGATAATGTGGATGCTTTCACAAAGATGAAAGTGCAGAGCATTTATTATGTACTTGTAAGACATCAAACATATTTAAAAGGAGGTACAACAAATGAAACATCCGATACATGTTACTTCAGAAATTGGGGAATTACAAACGGTTTTATTAAAACGACCGGGTAAAGAAGTGGAAAACTTGACGCCAGATTATTTGCAGCAATTATTATTTGATGATATTCCATACTTACCAATTATTCAAAAAGAGCATGATTATTTTGCACAAACGTTACGCAATCGGGGTGTTGAAGTTCTTTATTTAGAAAAACTAGCCGCTGAGGCGTTAGTAGATAAAAAACTTCGAGAAGAATTTGTTGATCGTATTTTAAAAGAAGGACAGGCTGACGTAAATGTTGCACATCAAACTTTAAAAGAATATTTACTTTCCTTTTCAAATGAAGAATTAATTCAAAAAATTATGGGCGGTGTACGGAAAAACGAAATTGAAACAAGTAAGAAGACACATTTATATGAATTAATGGAAGATCATTATCCGTTTTACTTAGATCCAATGCCTAATTTATATTTTACTCGTGATCCAGCAGCTAGCGTGGGCGATGGCTTAACGATAAATAAGATGAGAGAACCAGCGCGTAGACGTGAATCATTATTCATGGAGTACATCATTAAATATCACCCAAGATTTGCAAAACATAATGTACCAATCTGGTTAGATCGTGATTATAAATTTCCAATTGAAGGTGGCGACGAGCTAATTTTAAATGAAGAAACAATTGCGATTGGAGTGTCTGCTCGTACTTCAGCTAAAGCAATTGAACGTTTAGCTAAAAATCTCTTTAGCCGACAAAATAAAATTAAGAAAGTGTTAGCAATAGAAATTCCAAAATGCCGAGCATTTATGCATTTAGATACAGTATTTACAATGGTTGATTATGACAAGTTTACAATTCATCCAGCCATTCAAGGGCCAAAAGGGAATATGAATATTTATATTTTAGAAAAAGGATCAGATGAGGAAACTCTTAAAATTACACATCGTACTTCTTTAATGGAAGCATTAAAAGAGGTATTAGGCTTAAGTGAATTAGTTCTTATTCCATGTGGAGGAGGAGATGTAATTGCTTCTGCTCGTGAACAATGGAATGATGGCTCGAACACATTAGCAATCGCACCAGGTGTAGTTGTTACATATGATCGCAACTATGTATCCAATACGTTATTACGGGAGCACGGTATAGAAGTAATTGAAGTGCTAAGTTCGGAATTATCTCGTGGTCGTGGGGGTCCACGTTGCATGAGTATGCCAATTGTTCGTAAAGATATTTAGTATAAATAACGGAGAAAGTAGGGATGAAGTATGTTAATGACTAGACCAAATTTAAAAGGAAGAAGCTTTCTAGCAGAAAAAGATTTTACACAAGAAGAATTGTTATATTTTCTAGATTTGGCAGCAGAATTAAAAGAGAAAAAGAAAAATGGTATCCCGCATCATTATTTAGAAGATAAGAATGTAGCGCTCTTATTTGAAAAAACCTCCACTCGTACGCGCTGTGCATTTACAGTAGCATGTACAGATTTAGGGGCGAATCCTGAATATTTAGGGAAAGGTGATATTCAGCTTGGGAAAAAAGAATCCGTAGAGGATACAGCAAAAGTGTTAGGGCGTATGTTTGACGGAATTGAGTTTCGTGGATTTAATCATGAGACTGTAGAATCTTTAGCACAAAATTCTGGTGTGCCAGTTTGGAATGGATTAACAGACATGTGGCATCCAACACAAACACTAGCAGATTTATTAACAATTAGAGAACATGTAGGGAAGTTGAAAAATGTGAAGCTCGTTTACGTTGGAGATGGACGAAATAATGTTGCTAATAGCTTACTAGTTGGTGGAGCAATCGTTGGAATGGATGTACGTATTTGCACACCAGAATCTTTATGGCCTGCACAAGAAGTAATTGATTTAGCAAAAAAATATAATGAACAGGTAATGATAACAAGTAATGTGGAAGAAGCTGTTGCGAATGCAGATGTAATTTATACAGATGTATGGGTGTCTATGGGGGAAGAAGAAAAATTTGCTGAACGTGTCGAGTTATTGAGACCTTATCAAGTAAATATGAAAATGATTAAAGAAACAGGGAATGAAAACGTGATTTTCTTACATTGTTTACCTGCATTTCATGATGTTGAAACGATGTATGGCGAAGAAGTTTACGAGAAATATGGGTTGAAAGAAATGGAGGTAACTGACGAAGTATTCCGCAGTAAACATTCAAAAGTATTTGATCAAGCTGAAAATAGAATGCATACAATTAAAGCGGTTATGGCAGCTACTTTAGGAAACATGGAGTAAAGAAGAAAGGGAGTCTTCCTTTCTTCTTTCTCCTCCTTTAGACACTATCATTCACTATTGCTTTTGTATTGTTATTGCAATTAAAGAGAGGTGAGTGGAATGGGTGAAGATAAGAAATTAGGGTTGTTTACACTAACGGCTCTTGTAGTTGGGTCTATGATTGGCGGTGGAGCCTTTAATTTAGCGAGTGATATGGCAAAAGGTGCTGGTGCTGGAGCCATTATTATTGGCTGGGTTATAACAGGAATTGGGATGATTGCACTTGGATTATCTTTTCAAAATCTAACTGTAAAACGGCCAGATTTAGATGGTGGTATTTTTAGCTATGCAAAAGCAGGATTTGGTAATTTTATGGGATTTAATAGTGCGTGGGGATACTGGCTATCTGCTTGGCTTGGGAATGTAGCTTACGGTACATTATTATTTTCTTCATTAGGATATTTCTTCCCGATCTTTGAAGGCGGTCAAAATGTAGAATCCATTATTGGTGCAAGCGTATTATTGTGGTGTGTTCACATGTTAATTTTACGTGGAGTTCAATCAGCAGCACTTGTGAATTTAGTAACTACAATCGCAAAATTAGTACCTGTATTTGTATTTATTGTCATAGGAATCTTCGCGTTTCATATTGATACATTCTTAGATGGATTTTGGGGGCAAACTGGTTCTTTTTCATGGGGAGCAGTTGGCAGCCAAGTTAAAAGTACAATGCTTGTAACTCTATGGGTATTTATTGGGGTAGAAGGGGCGGTTGTTTTATCCAGTCGAGCAAAAAATAGAAGTGATGTAGGGAAAGCAACGGTTATTGGCTTAATTGGTACACTCATCATTTACATTTTAATCACATTATTGTCTCTTGGACTTATGCAGCAAGCAGATATTGCTGGTTTGAAAAATCCAGCTATGGCTTATTTATTTGAAAGTGTTGTTGGAAAATGGGGTGCTATCTTTATAAATTTAGGTTTGGTCATCTCTGTATTAGGTGCTTGGTTAGGTTGGACTTTGCTCGCTTCTGAAATTCCATATTTAGCGGCTAAAGATGGAGTATTTCCAAAATGGTTCGCAAAAGAAAATAAAAATAAGGCTCCAGTAAATTCATTATGGATAACAAATGGTTTAATTCAAATATTCTTGTTAACATTCGTCGTTTCTGATCAGGCGTATAACTTTGCATTCTCTTTAGCATCTTCAGCCATTTTAATTCCATATGCTTTTTCAGCATTTTATCAACTGAAGCATAGCTTAAAATCTGAAGAAGTAGATCGAAATAAAAATATAATAATTGGTTTGATAGCAAGTATTTATGGTGTGTGGTTAGTTTATGCAGCTGGTTTAGAGTATTTATTATTAACAATGACTTTATATGCGCCAGGTATTTTTATTTTTTACAATGTTCAAAAGCAAAAGAGTTCGAAGCAAATATTTACTCGAGTGGAATTAGCATCATCCGTAGCAATTGGTGCTTTAGCATTCTTTGCGATTTATGGATTAATTACAGGCAGTATTACTTTATAAAGCGCTGTGAAAGCGAAATGAACTGGAGGGCTGAAATATGGCACGAAGAAAAATTGTAGTTGCACTAGGGGGAAATGCGATACAGTCTGGAGAAGCTACTGCGGGAGCGCAGCAAGAAGCGTTGGAAAAAACGGCGGAACAACTTGTGAAAATAATGGAAAATGATGTGGATATAGTAATTGCGCATGGAAATGGCCCACAAGTGGGGAATATTTTATTACAGCAAAAAGCTGCAGAAACGGAAAAGACACCTGCAATGCCATTAGATACTTGTGGGGCAATGAGCCAAGGGATGATTGGATATTGGATGGAAAATGCGATTGAAAAGGCATTAAAAAAACGGAATATACAAAAAGATGTAGCAACGGTTATAACGCGCGTTGTTGTGGACAAAAAAGATGAGGCATTTAAAAATCCAACTAAACCAATTGGTCCTTTTTATACAGAAGAAGAGGCCAGAAGATTAATGGATGAAACAAAAGCAGTGTTTAAAGAAGATGCTGGTAGAGGATGGAGACGTGTTGTTCCATCACCGAAGCCTGTAAGTATTCATGAACATAAAGTGATTAATTCTTTGGTGGAAGATGGAAACATAGTGATAGCTGTTGGCGGGGGTGGAATTCCAGTAATTGATTCCGAAGAAGGGTTAAAAGGAACTGAAGCGGTTATCGATAAAGATTTCGCTGCGCAGAAATTAGCAGAATTAGTAGATGCCGATACGCTCGTTATTTTAACTGCAGTTGATCATGTGTATGTAAATTATAATCAACCGAATCAAAAAAAATTAGAGCATGTCACAGTGAATCAATTAGAAGAATATATTGAAGAACAACAATTTGCTGCGGGAAGCATGCTTCCAAAAATTGAAGCTGCTATTAATTTTGTTAATACAAATCCAAAAAGAAAAACAATTATTACGTCTTTAGAAAAAGTATATGAAGCACTAGAAGAAAAAGCTGGTACTATTATTTCAAAACAGAATGTATGCATGTATGTTTAAATTATTATGTACGCTACTTAGTAGTAAAAAAAGAATGAGGTTAATAACTTCATTCTTTTTATTTATTAATATTTTTTGTACTCATTGTTCATAAAGTTTTCATGATGAAATCTGAATATATAAGTTAATTATGATAAAATTCAAATTGAATACGCTTTCTTGATTTTTCGCTCCAACATACAGCAAGAGAGAGGGAATTTTATGAATAGACGGAACGTAGTGAAAGACTTAAAGCAGTTCGAATTATTTGCTCATTTAACAGAAAAAAAATTGAAAGGCTTAACAGAGTTTGTTTATTGGCGAACTTATAAAAAAGGTCAATTTTTATTTTTAGAAGGGGATTCAAGGGAAAGAATTTACTTCATGTTAGATGGTTTTGTAAAGTTAGAGCGGGTTAATCAAAATGGGAACTTATTATACGATGACTATGTAAAGCGGTATTCTATTTTTCCTTATGGTGGTATGTTTACAGACAGAGGATATAACTATACAGCAGAAGCAATGACGGATGTGGAGGTATATTATATTCCAACGGTAATCTTTGAAGATATGGTAAAATCCAGCAGAACGCAATTGATGTACGTTGTTCAGCAATTATCATCTATATTAAAATTGAATGAAAATCGAGTGCAAAATATTACAATTCCTAATGCACAAGATCGTGTTATCCAAACGTTAAATTATTTAATGCAGGATTTAGGAGAACAGAGTGGGGAAAAGATTGTAATTTCATGTCCACTTACAACAATTGAAATATCCAAAATATCTGGAACATCTCGAGAGACAGTTAGCAGCGTATTAAAACAATTAAAAAATGATAGCATTGTTACAATTTTAGATAAAAAAATTACAATACACAATCCAACATATTTTGAAGAAATCTCAATGTGAAAATTGTATATTGATTTTTTAATTCATAATGTATATTAATAAGGTTCTTTATATATTTATAAGGAACTTTTTTACGTTATCCTCTATAAAAAGATTGTATAGTATGGTAATAATAGCTAAAATCGATAATAAAAAACAAAGTGAAGGGGAGAAAGAATGATTCGTATTGAGTATGATCGATTAGTAGCTATTTGTTACAGTATAGGGGTTTTGTTATTATTAAAAATTCCAAATGATAATGAATTAATTGGGGAAAAACTATTCAATGTCTATAAGGTTCCGATACATACGTATGTTTATATGGATTATAAAGTCTCAAATATATTGATTGTTTCTTTCATACTACATGTAATTGCATTTATATTATTTTTAAAATGGCTAGGAAAAAAGGAGTCTAGTACATTTAGAAAAATGAATAAGATAAAAGTAGTAGGCATTAGTATTTTGATTGTAATGATGCCGTTTATTTTAAATACAATCCTCCAGACATTGAATAAAACATGGTACTATGCAGGAAAAACAGGGGTAGAAGCAATAGAATATAAAAAAGAAGATAGCCAGTGTAGAATGGAGAAAAATGGAGATAATATCCAACCGAAGTGCATTGTTACTTTAAAAAATTATCGTAATCATTCACAAGCATTAAAAGTTGTTTTATATGATAATGCAAACGAGAATTCAAAAAGCTATCCAGTACCGAAACCAGTCTATTTACAAAAACATGAGACAAAGCAATTCGAATTTCAAGTTCCTGTTTCTTATAATAGAGGTATGGAAAAAGATAAAGTACCAAATATTAAATTACATTCATTGCATGAAAATGATACGAAATACAATTAATCTGTAAGTAAAAGTTTATGAGTAGGAGCAAGAATTTGAAACGATATAGAAAATCAACTTGAATCATCCAACATACTGTGAGGTAACGGTATATTGGATGATTTTTTTATGTTATCCTCTTTTTCACGTATGAAAAGGAGGAATACTTTGTTGGAAATGAAAAACATCACAAGGATCATACATAGTTTTTACTTTACGCAATCTGTGAAAGTTAGAGCCATAATAACTAGTTTGCCAATTTTTAATGTCGATATCGGGCCAGTTCACATAGTCACCTAGTGTATAAGGATCTAAGCTTTCTCGTAAATCTTTAACCCAGCGTATATTTCGATTTTCTTCATCATCGCATTTCCAAGAGGTAATGTATTCTTGGGCAATAATTGCTTTACGATGAAAATAAGCCGTTTCATTCGGCGAAATATTTTCAACAGCACCTATGAGCGATTGATGCCAAATACTAGCATCTTTATTTGGGGCATGAGAAAGAAAGTATTGCATGAGTTGAATGCCTTTAAGGGGAATAGGTTTATAGACATAGGAACCAGAGCGCTTGAAATTTTCAGGGATGTTACCGCCATTAAAAAATTCGACAGCCTTTATATAAGGAACTTCTTCTATAAAGAGAGAGGGGCTGCCAGTTTCAAGAAGAGGGGATAATAGGGAATGGAGTTCAGAGGGAGAACCGACAAACTCGCCTTGTGCTTCGATTTTATTTCGTTGCTTGGCGAATAATTCGATCGATGAAGTGAGACGTTCATCTATATAAGGTGCCCAGTTTTGCCACGCTTGAAATGCAGCAATAAAGTCTTCCCATTCCCATGTAATTGAGAAAATTGATACATTTTTTACGGGGTGGACTCGAAAAGTTAAGGAAGTGATAATTCCGAAGTTTCCACCACCGCCACCACGGCATGCCCAAAAAAGGTTAGAGTTTTCTTGTTCATTTGCACGAATGAGTTTTGCACCAAATTTTCCACACGCTTGTACCATTTCCACTTCCATTAATTGATCACATGTTAATCCAAATAAGCGTGAAAGCATACCAATACCACCGCCAAGTGCTAATCCAACAATTCCAACGCTTGCACTTGTACCAGCAGGAATTGTAACACCGTAATTCCAAAGTTCTTTATAAACAGTGCCAAGATTTGCACCAGCCTCAATTGTTGCTGTTAATTTCTCTGTATTAACAGTAATGCGATGCATTTCACTCACATCAATAATAAGTCCTCTATTTAAAAGAGAAAAATTTTCATAGCTATGACGTCCACTTCTTAACCGAAATGGTATATGACGTTCACGTGCCCATTTTAAGGCGTTACAGATATCCTTGTTATTTTGACAAAAAACAATAATACAAGGGAGTTTTGGAATACTTAAATTTAAATTCATTCGGGCTACATTGTAGTCAGGATCTGTGGGAACAACGATACGACCTGTTAATTTTGTTTGCTTCAATTTCTTACTCCTTTCCAAAATAATCAGAGCTTTTTATTAATATATGAAAAATGTCTGTAATACGCGTGGACAAGGAGAGGTGGAGAATGAGATTTACCTTTGTGAGAAATAAATAAAGCATAAGAATAAAGAATCTACATAGAGTTCAATGAAAACAGTTGCAAACTGTTCATATTTTGTTATGATAGTGTTACGAAAACGTTTGCATAAAATTCTGATGGGATGCAAAAGGAGAGAAGGACTATGAATAAGACATGGTGGAAAGAAGCAGTTGCTTATCAAATTTATCCACGAAGCTTTATGGATTCAAATGGTGATGGTATTGGAGATTTACAAGGTATTATTGCAAAACTGGATTATTTAAAAGACTTAGGTATAGATGTAATTTGGATTTGTCCAATGTATAAGTCGCCTAATGATGATAATGGTTATGATATTAGTGATTATCAAGATATTATGGATGAGTTTGGTACAATGGCAGACTTTGATGCTTTACTAGATGAAGTTCATAAGCGTGATATGAAGCTTATTATTGATTTAGTTATTAATCATACGAGTGATGAACATCCATGGTTTATTGAATCACGTTCATCTAAAGATAATCCGAAGCGTGATTGGTATATTTGGCATGATGGTAAAGATGGTGCGGAGCCAAACAACTGGGAAAGTATTTTTAATGGTTCGGCATGGGAATATGATGAAGAAACAGAACAATATTATTTACATCTATTCTCACGTAAACAACCAGATTTGAACTGGGAGAATAAAGAAGTTCGCGAAGTACTATATGATACGGTTAATTGGTGGCTTGATAAAGGTATTGATGGTTTCCGCGTTGATGCGATCAGTCATATTAAAAAAGAAGAAGGCCTTAAGGATATGCCAAATCCAAAAGAGTTAAAATATGTGCCATCTTTTGATAAACATATGAATGTGAAAGGTATTCAACCTTTATTAGAAGAGCTAAAAGAAAATACATTCTCTAAGTACGATATTATGACTGTTGGTGAAGCAAATGGCGTTAAGATTGAAGATGCTGAGCTTTGGGTTGGAGAAGAGCAAGGTAAGTTCAATATGGTATTCCAGTTTGAACATTTAAGTTTATGGGATGCAGAGAAGAAGAAAGACCTTGATGTTGTAGGATTGAAAAAAGTATTAACGAAATGGCAAAAAGGATTAGAGAATAAAGGATGGAACGCTTTATATATTGAAAATCACGATAAACCACGTATCGTTTCAACATGGGGAGATGATAAACAATATTGGCGTGAAAGTGCAACAGCTCTAGGAGCGATGTATTTCTTTATGCACGGTACACCGTTTATTTATCAAGGACAAGAAATTGGTATGACAAATGTTCAGTTACCAAATATTGAAGATTACGATGATGTTGCAATTAAAAATTTATATCGCGAGAAAATCGCAGAGGGCGTACCACATCAAGATATGATGGAGATTATATGGGCTTCTTGCCGCGATAATTCACGTACACCTATGCAGTGGAATGATGAGATGAATGCTGGTTTCACAACAAGTACACCTTGGTTTAGCATGAATCCAAATTACAAAGAAATTAATGTTGAAAAGCAAAAAAATGAAGAAAAGTCTATTTTCAATTTCTATAAGAAAATGATTGCCCTGAAAAAAGAGCACGATGTACTGAACTATGGTACGTACGATTTACTTTTAGAAGACGATCCACAAATTTATGCATATACACGTACGTTACAGGATGAAAAAGTCATTGTAATTAGTAATATCTCAAAAGAGGAAGCAGTGTATAATGAGGATTTATTTGCACTAGAACGCAAACGTTTGCTTTTAAATAACTATGAAGTTGCGGAACATGAAGAAGTAACAACAATTGCTTTAAAACCTTATGAAACAAGGGTTTATCGCATTTCATAATAAAAAAGGATGCTCTTTGAGCATCTTTTTTTATGAAAAAAAATAAATTTCTATTGCAAAGTGAAAACGCTTTTATTAAAATAGATTTATGAAAACGGTTGCGTAAAGATAAAAATAAAGTAACAAAAGGAATCGTTTTCATAAAGGGAACAGAAATTATAATTTAAATCATTATGTTGTTATAAATAAAGGGGAGGAAGAACAGATGAAAATTACGTCTTTTGATTTTTGGCAAAAGTTCGGGAAAGCGTTATTAGTTGTTGTAGCCGTAATGCCAGCAGCTGGTTTAATGATTTCCATCGGTAAGTTAATTGGTATGTCTGCTGGGGATGTTAACGCAGTTCATACAATCGCTCGCGTAATGGAAGACATCGGTTGGGCAATCATTACAAATCTACACATCTTATTCGCAGTAGCAATTGGGGGATCTTGGGCGAAGGATCGTGCAGGTGGTGCATTTGCAGCGCTATTAGCATTCGTCTTAACAAACCGAATTACAGGAGCTATATTTGGCGTAAACGCTCAAATGTTAGCGGATTCAAAAGCGACAGTTTCTTCAGTAATAGCAGGAGATTTACTTGTAAAAGATTACTTTACTTCTGTACTTGGTGCACCAGCATTAAACATGGGAGTTTTCGTTGGGATTATCACAGGTTTCTTAGGAGCTAATCTATATAACAAATATTATAACTATAATAAACTGCCACAGGCATTAGCATTCTTTAATGGAAAACGATTTGTACCATTCGTTGTAATTCTTTGGTCTACAGTTACTGCGATTGTATTATCACTTCTATGGCCATTCATCCAAAGTGGGTTAAATGAATTTGGTCGCTGGATTGCAGCTTCAAAAGATAGTGCACCAGTTGTTGCACCGTTTGTATATGGAACGTTAGAGCGTTTATTATTACCATTTGGTTTACACCATATGTTAACGATTCCGATGAACTATACAGAGCTAGGCGGAACATATACGATGCTAACTGGTTCAAAAGTTGGACAAGTTGTAGCAGGACAAGATCCATTATGGCTTGCATGGATTACAGATTTAAATAATTTATTGGCAAATGGAGATACGAAGGCATATAACGATTTATTAAATAACGTTGTACCAGCTCGTTTCAAAGCTGGACAAGTTATCGGCTCAACAGCAGCGTTAATGGGGATTGCATTTGCAATGTTCCGTAACGTTGATAAAGAAAAGCGTGCAAAATATAAACCAATGTTTTTATCAGCAGCATTAGCAGTATTCTTAACAGGTGTAACAGAACCAATTGAATTCATGTTCATGTTTATTGCTCCAGTATTATATGTTGTATATGCTATTACAACAGGACTTGCATTCGCGTTAGCTGATTTAATTAACTTACGTGTTCATGCATTTGGATTTATTGAGTTAATTACTCGTACACCAATGATGGTTAACGCGGGTTTAACAAGAGACTTAATCAACTTTGTTATTGTTTCATTAGTGTTCTTCGGTCTTAACTTTACACTATTTAATTTCTTAATTAAAAAATTCAACTTACCAACACCAGGGCGTGCAGGTAACTATATTGATAATGAAGATGAGGCATCAGAAGGAACAGAAAATGTACAAGATGGTTCATTAGCAACAAAAGTTATCGATTTATTAGGTGGAAAAGAAAATATTGCTGACGTAGATGCTTGTATGACACGCTTACGTGTAACAGTAAAAGACTTAGATGTTGTTGCACCAGAAGCACAGTGGAAACAAAATGGTGCTTTAGGGCTTATTGTAAAAGATAAAGGTGTACAAGCGGTATATGGTCCGAAAGCTGACGTATTAAAGTCAGACATTCAAGATATGTTAGGTGCGTAATAATATGAAATTGCTAACTTTAAACTGTCATTCTTGGCAAGAAGAGAATCAAATAGAAAAGATACAATACCTTGCTAAAGTAATTCAAGAAGAAGAGTACGATGTCATCGCATTGCAAGAAGTAAGTCAGTCCATACAAGCTGAAAATGTATGCGGTAACAAGAAAGAAGATAATTTTGGACTTTTACTATTAGAAGAGTTAAAAGCGCTACATGTAAAAGATTACAATATTACTTGGGATTTCTCTCATATTGGTTATGACGTGTATGAAGAAGGGTTAGCGATTATAACGAAGCATAATATTATAAAAGAAGATACGTTCTTTATTTCAGAAAACGAGGATACAACGTATTGGAAAACGCGTAAAATTGTAAGTACAACAATTGCTTATAATGGTAAAGATATAACGTTTTACTCTTGCCATCTCGGTTGGTGGAATGATGAAGAAGAGTCATTCAAAGGTCAAGTTGATCGTTTGATGGGGCGTGTAGATAGTAATAAGCTCGCCTTCTTAATGGGAGATTTTAATAACAATGCTCGCTTGGAAGGCGAAGGTTATGAGTATATGATGCAAAAAGGGTTGTATGACACATATGAATTAGCAATAGAGAAGGATGAAGGAACGACTGTCCAAGGCGAGATTGCTGGTTGGGATGAAAATAAACATAATTTGCGAATCGATCTAATATTGTGTAACCAAAGTAAAAAAGTTCATTCTTCAAAAGTTATTTTTAATGGTACAAACAGAAATGTAATTTCAGATCATTTCGGTGTAGAGGTTCAATTGGATATATAATAGAAGAAATCCTCACAGAGAATAAAAGCTGTGAGGATTTTTTTTAGGAATACAAGTATTTCCAAGAGAAAATACTTGTATTTTTTATGACATTTCATATATATTTGTTATTATTGAATGTAAAACCGATTTGGTCATTTTGTATTCATACTTTCACTCACTTCGTTATATAATGAAGTAAGTGAAAGTTAATGGGAAAAAATAGTACGTTTTTGGTTAATACACGATGTAGAAAGTGATATAATTGCAAAATGTATGTATCATTTTCTAAAGAAGGAAAAATATATAATTAGGTGATAACTTCTATGAAACAGATTTGGCGTATTTATAAGACAGATTTACGGAATGTAGCCAAACATTGGGCTGCAATTGTTATTGTTTTAGGATTAATGATTTTACCATCGTTATATGCATGGTTTAACATTAAAGCTTCTTGGGATCCGTATGGAAATACAAAAGAGGTTCCCATTGCAGTTTCTAACCAAGATGCAGGTTCTAATTTAAGAGGGAAAGATATTAATATCGGGAAAGAGATTGTAGACTCCCTTAAGAAAAACAAAAATCTTGGCTGGAAATTTGTAGATGAGAAACAAGCAATTTACGGAGTTGAGCGTGGGGATTATTATGCAAGTATTACGATTCCAAAAGACTTCTCTGAAAAAATTGCAACTGTTCTGGATGAAAATCCTAAAAAACCAGAACTGGATTACTATGTGAATGAAAAAGTAAACGCAATTGCACCGAAGATTACAGCAAAAGGTGCATCAGGTATTACAGAAGAAATTAGTAAAAACTTTGTTAAAACAGCAAACGGTGAGATTTTTAAAATTTTCAATGATCTTGGAATCGATTTAGAAACAAATTTACCAAGTATCGAAAAAGTAAAAGATCTTGTATTTAAGTTAGAAGCGCAGTTCCCAGAAATGAATACACTCATGGATAAGGCATTAGATGATGCAACTCGAGCAGAAGATGTTGTAAAAGTAGCGCAAAAAGAGTTGCCGGTTGTAGAGAGTGTTATGAATGATGGGCAAGAAGCGTTAGGGAATTTAGATAAATTCTTTGCGAGAAATGATGAAACATTGCAACGTGCTCCAGGAACTATTAAGAATAATTTAATGGTAATGCAAAAAGGTTTAGATGGTGCCGCGGCAATTACGGATTTCTTAAAGAATCCATCATTGGATTTCAATCTGGCACTTCCAGATCCGGCTAAATTCCCAGTGTTACCTAATATAACTCTTCCACAAATACCGCAAATACCAGAGATTCCAGCGTTACCGCAGGTGAATGGTGAGGGGTATAAAAATGTTGCTAAAAATATTGATCAAACTGTAAATAATGTTTTCAATTCTACTCGTGTTGGAACCGCATATGTAAAAAGTGTTATGGATGGTCTTCAAAATAAAGGTGTGGATCCAGCTGTAGCACAGAAAAATGTGCAAGATGCTTCGAAATTGCTCCAAGAGCGTATCGATAGCGTTTCATATTTGATTGATTTCTTTACAACGTTTAAGGAAGCAGCTTCAACGGACTTCGGTAAACAGTTCTTTGGAAACAGAGTGGAAAGTTTAACAGTGCTTAAAAATTCTATGGTGGATGCTAACAATAGAGTTAAGCATGTAGGAGATTTAATTAGTTCTGGCCAAGAAGTTAAACAAGATGTGCGAGATGCTGTAAATCAAAAGTTAGATGCAGTAAATAATTTAGTAAATCAAGCAGAAAAAGATTATAATACAAATTTTGTAGCAGATTTCGAAAAAGCAGTAAGCACAGCTGAACAATTGAAAAACAAAGCTGAGAATGTAAAAGAAGATGCTCAGCAACTAAGAGGTAATTTAAATCAAGATATAAAAAAAGCAAATGAGTTAGTAAATCAAACAAATGAAGCGTTAGACAATGGTAGAGAAAAATATGATAAGGCTGTAAATGATTACAGCAGATTAAAAACAGAGCTTGAAAAAGCCAGAGAAGACTTAAGTAACAAAGGTGTTAATGGATTAGATTCTACAAAAGTAGCCTTAAATGATTTGAATGGGCAGTTCAAAGCAAGTTGGAATTTAGTTAATGACATGATTCCAGTTCTGGAAAGTACAAATAAAGTGTTAGCTGATGTGAATAGTGATAAAAACCTTAATGGTACAATTTCTAAGTTAAATAAAGCAAAAGATGGTTTGCAAAAAGGAATGGATTTAACTGATAAAGGAATTGACGCTATTAATAAAGGTCAAAAACCAGCAGCAGATGTTATTGAAAGTATTAATCAAGTGTCTAAAAGTGTTTCGGGCCAAATTGGTGACATTTTAGCTAAATATGACTCAGAAATCACTCCAAATTTCAATGCAGCAATTGCTCGCACAAAAGAGATGTCTAAAAACACATCTCAAATTTTAAAAGAAGCAGACAAAAAGCTTCCAGATGTTAAAAAATTACTAGAAGATTCATCAAAAGGCTTAGTAGACGGGAAAAAGAAATTAGCAGATATTAAAGCTGAAATGCCAGCTACTGAGAAAAAGATTAAAGAATTAGCAGATAAAATTCGTGATTTTGAATCTGAAGAGGATTTAAAAGACATTATACGCTTATTGAAAAACGATGTTGAGAAGCAAAGTGATTACTTTGCGAATCCAGTAAATTTAAAAGAGAATAAATTATTTGCGATGCCGAACTACGGTTCAGCAATGTCACCATTCTATACAGTGCTTGCATTATGGGTAGGCGCATTATTAATGGTTTCATTATTAACAGTAGAAGTACACGAAGAGGGCGCGAATTATAAGAGCCATGAAATTTACTTCGGACGTTTATTAACGTTCTTAACGATAGGTCTTTCACAAGCGTTTATCGTATCGATGGGAGATATATTCTTACTCGGTACGTACGTAGTCGATAAGTTCTGGTTTGTGTTATTTAGTTTATTTATTGGTGGAGTCTTCGTTTGTATCGTATACTCACTCGTTTCTATTTTCGGAAACGTTGGGAAATCGATGGCGATCATTTTACTTGTACTACAAGTAGCAGGATCGGGCGGAACATTCCCAATCCAAATGACACCAGCGTTCTTCCAAGCAATTTATCCGTTCTTACCGTTCACATATGCAATTAGTGCAATTCGTGAAACAGTAGGCGGAATGCTATGGGATATCGTAACGCGAGATTTACTTGTGTTAAGTGCTTTCGTAGTAGTTATGATTGTTGCTGCGTTATTACTGAAAACACCAATTAACAAATCAAGTGAAAAATTTGTTGAGAATGCAAAAGGAAGTAAAATTATTCACTAAAATAAAAGGTTCCTACCGATAGAGGTAGGAACCTTTTTGTTTAATCAAATTTTAATTTTTTTAATGCGTCTGCGAACGGGTTATTTAATGGTTCTTCTTCTTTTTTCTGTTGTTTCATATATTTTTGAACGTCGCGTTTATCGGCTTTGTTTCCAGATTCTTTTTTACGTCGCTCTTGGAATGTTGATAATTTCTCACGATAGCCACATTTACATGCGAAAATTTGGCCTGCACCTTCACCACGTAATTCTAGTTTCTTCTTACATTGTGGACAGCGAGCGTTTGTTGTACGAGATACATTTTTACGATGACCACATTCACGATCTTGGCATACGAGCATTTTTCCCTTTTTGCCGTTTACTTCTAGCATTGGTTTACCGCAATCTGGACAAGACTTCGTTGAAATGTTGTCATGTTTATATTTTTTATCACTCGATTTAATTTCAGAAACAATTTCTTTCGTATAGTTCTTCATTTCAGAAATGAATACTTCTTTTTTCAGCTTACCTTTTGCGATAGCCTCAAGTTTTTGTTCCCATTCACCAGTTAGTGTAGGGGATTTTAACTCTTCTGGTACTAAATCAAGTAACTGACGGCCTTTTGAAGTAATATGAATATCTTTGCCACGTTTTTCAATTAAGAACGAATTGAATAGCTTGTCGATAATATCAGCACGTGTCGCTACAGTACCTAATCCACCAGTCGATTTTAACGTATCAGCAAGTTGTTTATTTTGCGTATCCATATATTTTGTAGGATTCTCCATTGCTGAAAGTAAAGTTGCTTCATTAAAGCGTGCAGGTGCTTTCGTTTGGCCTGATGTTTGCATAAGTAACTTTACAGTTAATGTATCGCCCTTTTCAATGTGAGGCAGAAGCTGCTCTTTTACGTCATCAGTTACATCATCGTCTTCAAATCGATTTTCGTATACTTCCTTCCAACCAGCATGTAAAATCGTTTTTCCACGTGCAATGAACGTTTCACTACCAACTTTGGTACGTAATGTTAGTTGCTCGTATTCGAATGCTGGGAATAAAACAGCTAAGAAACGCTTTACAACTAAATCATAAATTTTGCGTTCTTTATCTGTGAATGCTGAGAAGTTAACGTATCCTTCTGTTGGAATAATCGCATGATGATCGCTTACTTTACTATCATCAACAAATGATTTGTTAGGTTTGATAGGCTTTTGTAATACTTTATGTGCGAAGGGACGGTATTCTCCAACACCACATGCTTTTAGACGTTCTGGAAGTGTTCCAACGATATCAGATGAAATGTAGCGTGAATCTGTACGAGGGTACGTTAGTACTTTATGCTGTTCATACAATTTTTGCATAATATTTAATGTTTCTTTAGCAGAGTAACCGAACTTTTTATTTGCATCACGTTGCAATTCAGTTAAATCGTAAAGACCAGGAGAGAATGACTTCTTCTGTTTCTTATCAATTTCCACAACAGTAGCATTATGTTTATCTAAACTTTTTACAATACCATCGATTTTTTCTTTATTAAAACTACGGCTATTGCCATTTGCATCTTGCCAAGTAAGTTTGAGCTTCTCCATTGTTTGAGCTTCGATGCCGTAGTAAGTTTGAGCTTTGAAGTTCTTTATTTCATCCTCACGACTAGCAATCATAGCGACAGTAGGCGTTTGTACACGGCCACAATTTAACTGAGCATTAAAGCGAGTTGTTAAAGCACGAGTTGCATTAAGACCGATATACCAGTCAGCTTCTGAACGCGCAACTGCTGAAGCATATAAATTGTCATATGCCTTACCTGGTTTTAAATTTGCAAAACCATCTTTAATTGCTTTATCGGTTACAGAAGAAATCCATAAACGTTTGATTGGTTTATTTAGCTTAACTTTATCGATAATCCAGCGTGCGACTAATTCCCCTTCACGTCCAGCGTCTGTTGCTACAATAATTTCATTTACATCTTTTCTAAGTAGCTGACTTTTTACAGCATTAAATTGTTTACCAGTTTGTTTAATAACCGTTAATTTCAAACGCTCAGGTAGCATCGGTAAATCTTCTAAATTCCACTTTTTATATTTCACATCATAACTTTCTGGATCTGCTAATGTAACGAGATGACCTAAAGCCCAAGTTACAATATATTTATTACCCTCAAGATAGCCGTTTCCTTTTTTATCACACTTCAGTACACGAGCGATATCTCGTGCAACGGAAGGTTTTTCAGCGATTACAACGCTTTTTGACATATTAAAAACATCCTTTCAAATTTCCATAAGTTAAATATAGCATACATCTTCTTGAGATTCAGTTTCGCTCCATATTTGAGCTGTTTTTAATGGAGTGAACAAAATCCCAACTGATTAAAGTTTCACTTTATCAGTTGCTTCTATATTAAATAGAAAAGTAAAGAACTTGTTATTTTACTAGAATAAGAGTAGACTTTGAAGTAGATGAATAAGAAACACATGGGAGTTTGTGGATACAAACTGAGAGTATGGCTACTAGTCCGTCATTGACCATTTGAACCTGTTGGATAATGCCAGCGTAGGGAGAGTGTAAAAGCACATGTTCAGGCACTTTGCGTACGCGCAAAGTGTCTTTTTGTGTATCTCCCATCATTATAGTTAGGAGATGAAAAGGATGAATATGAAAGAAATTAGTAAAGTAGTGGATTTGGTGAGAGAATCTAATCCACTCGTTCATAATATTACAAATGTTGTTGTAACAAATTTTACTGCTAACGGTTTGTTGGCACTTGGGGCATCGCCTGTAATGGCGTATGCAAAAGAAGAAGTAGCAGAAATGGCGAGCATTGCTGGAGCGTTAGTATTAAATATGGGGACACTTCGTTCTGAAGAAGTAGAAGCGATGTTACTCGCGAGTAAATCAGCAAATGCGAACAATGTGCCAGTACTGTTTGATCCAGTTGGTGCAGGAGCAACTTCGTATCGAACAGAAGTTGCGAGACATATTCCGGCTGAAATCGATTTAGCGATTATCCGCGGAAATGCAGCTGAAATAGCAAATGTTATTAATGAAAAATGGGAAATTAAAGGGGTAGACGCTGGTACTGGAAAGGGCAATGTTGTAAGCATTGCAAGGCAGGCAGCAGACGAATTGAATACAGTTGCGGTCATTACTGGAAAAGAAGATGTTGTTACAGATGGAGAGCGAACTGTTCTTATTCGAAACGGTCACCCTATTTTAACGAAAGTTACGGGAACAGGGTGTTTACTAACTTCAGTAATAGGAGCATTTGTAGCAGTTGAAAAAGATTATGTAAAGGCAACTGTAGCAGCATTAACGTTTTATGGTGTAGCTTCGGAACTGGCAGCTGCTAAAACAGTAGAAAAAGGGCCAGGTAGTTTCCAAATTGAATTTTTAAATCAATTAGCGAATACAACTTCAGCTGATATAGAGAAATATGGGAAGATTGAGGAGTTAGAGTAAGGGGGATGAAACACATGATGCGCATTGAAACAAAGAAAATGTCTAACCTATTGCAAGTGTATTTTATTATGGGAAGTAATAACTGCACGAGGGATCCTTTAGCTGTATTGAAAGAAGCGTTAGATGGTGGAGTGACACTTTTTCAGTTTCGCGAGAAGGGGGAAGGTTCTTTAATCGGAGGAGATAGAGTGCGCTTTGCAAAAGAATTGCAGACGCTTTGTAAGGAATATAGTGTTCCTTTCATTGTAAATGATGATGTAGAATTAGCCATTGAATTAGATGCAGATGGTGTTCATGTAGGACAAGATGATGAAGGGATTACATCTGTTCGTGAAAAAATGGGAGATAAAATTATCGGCGTATCTGCTCATACAATTGAAGAAGCACGCTTTGCAATCGAAAATGGAGCAGATTATTTAGGCGTTGGACCTATTTTTCCAACGAGTACGAAAAAAGATACGAAAGCGGTTCAAGGAACGAAAGGATTAGCTTATTTTAGAGAACAAGGAATTACAGTGCCAATCGTTGGTATTGGTGGGATTACAATTGAAAATACAGCGGCAGTTATAGAAGCGGGTGCGGACGGTGTTTCAGTTATTTCAGCAATTAGTTTAGCTGAATCTGCGTATGAAAGTACGAGAAAATTAGCTGAAGAAGTAAAGAGAAGTTTGTAGAAAAGGACATGTAGTATTTTAAGTGCTACATCGAGAAGTAGACTGCCCAAAAAATTTAAACAAACATTTGATTAAAAAAGCACAAACCTTTTTAAATAAGGGTTTGTGCTTTTTCTTTAAAACATAATAGAAATTAAAAGCATTCCAATGCCGATAGAAGTAAATGTTGCAATTAAGCCTGGAATCATAAAGCTATGATTTAATACGTATTTACCGATACCTGTTGTACCAGTACGGTCAAAGTTAATGGCAGCAACGATTGTTCCATAGTTCGGAATGAAGAAATATCCATTTACTGCAGGGAACATCGCAATCAGTAGCGCTGGTGGAATACCAAGGGATAGTCCAAGTGGCATTAAGGCACGTACTGTTGCTGCTTGGCTGTACAGTAAAATAGATAGAATGAATAGTGCGATGGCAAATAGCCAAGGTGCACTTGTTACTAAATGCTGAATAGATCCTTGAATCATATTTAAGTTTCCATTAAAGAAAGTATCTCCCATCCAAGCGATACCGAAAATAGCAACAACTGCTGTTGCTCCTGCTTTAAAGACGTTACCAGACACAATGCTTTCTACATTTGGTTTACAGAAAATAATAATAAGAGCCGCGATAGTTAACATAACCATCTCAATTGTGTTCGGCATGGAAAGACGAGCTAACTTTCCATCAACTATCCATCCTGGGCGAAGTGTTTCAAATGAACCAAGAAGTACAACAAGGAAGGTTCCTACTAGGAAAAGGATAACTGATAATTTAGCGCCCTTTATACCTACAAATTCTTTTTTCTCTTCAAGCTTAGGAATCATTCCTTCTTTTAATCGTTTCAAGTATTCAGGGTCTTCATTTAATTCTTTTCCCATCTTACTAGCAACGAATGCTGCTAACATACAAGCAATGAAAGTAGAAGGAATACTCACTTTTAAAATATCTAATAAAGTGATTTTATAGTCAGCTAACATTGCTAAAAGAGCAACTGTGGCAGCTGAAATTGGACTAGCTGTAATTGCTTGCTGAGAAGCGATTACGGCAATCGACATTGGGCGTTCCGGTCTAATCCCTGATTCACGAGAGACTTCTGCAATAACAGGAAGTACAGAATAGGCAACGTGACCAGTACCTGCACATAGTGTGAATAAATAAGTAACAATTGGAGCAAAAAAAGTAATACGCTTTGGATTTTTTCGCAATGCTTTTTCAGCTAGATGAACAAGATAGTCCATTCCTCCAGCAGCTTGCAAAGCACCAGCGGCTGTAATTACTGCCAAAATCATAAGCATTACATCGATAGGAGGCGCGGTTGGTTGTAAGTGGAAGACAAAAACGAGTATTGCCATACCAACTCCACCCATTACTCCTAAACCAACTCCGCCTAGGCGTGCACCAATAAAAATACAGAGTAACAAGGTAAGAAATTGTAGCCAAAACATGATAAACTACCTCCGAAATTCATTAGTTAAGATATATTCGAATAGTTTAATTTGAATGAAAATTAAATAAATACCCGAAGAAATCCTTGTTATTTATACATTTTTTATTATATAACACAAAAAAAGTAACATTCACGTACTTTTTGAAATTATTTCGAAAAAGCAATGCATTAAAAATTTGTATTTATATCTCTAAATAAGTAGACATTTTGATTTATATGTTGTAATCTTTGAAAGAGAATAAATTAATTCTCATAGAACTCCCATATCGTTCAACTCGTTCAGCGAGAAAGGCAAACTGATGGAAACATGAGGACGCAAAACTACAGGAGCTAAGGTCGAAAGGCTATGCTAGCCAGTTACCGGACGGATAGGGTTGGTCTTGGCCAATGCTTTTACATTGGCTTTTTTTTATTCTCGAATATATTGAGAATCATTTTCAAACAAAATATTCGTATATTTTGTTTTTTTGTTATGTTAATTAAGGAAGGTGGATATTAATGAAAAAATATTGGCATAAGTTATCGTTCCTTCAAAAGAACGTCTTATTAACCGTATTAGTTATTTTGACACTTGTTGGAAGTATGGGTGCGTTAAGTTTCAACATGTTTCAAAATAGTATGATGTCTTTATTTGAAAGGCAGTCTATTGAAACAGGAGAAATAGTATTGAAAAAATTGGATGTAGAATTAGTTAGAGACATGGCGAAAGATCCTACAGCCGAAAAAGTGAAAAAAGAAAAGTTAACAGAGAAATTAGATGAAGTGTCAAAAGAATTGAAAAGTGTTGGACAAACGTATGTTACAGGAGCAAAGCCGAATGAAAAGCGAGAATTACAACTCGTTGGTTTGACTACAGAGTTAACAAATGCGTTCCCTATAAAGCCGGGAGATTATTATGAACAACCCGCTCATTGGATGAAGGCATACGATAAAGTCATTGATACGAAAAAGGCCCAAATGACAGAAGTATATGAAGATGAAATAGGTTCGTGGGTAACAATATTAGAACCAATTACAGATGGAGAAAACAATATTGTTGCAATTATTGCGGCTGACTTAGATGCTTCCATTGTTCCTATTACAAAAGAGAAGTTTATGATACAGGGCTTACTCTTTATCATTATTTCATTAGCGATTGCGACTATTACTCAATTCTTTATCGTGCGTCACTCGTTAGCGCCATTAAAAGATTTACGAGAAGGGTTACGTAAAATTGGTGAAGGTGACTTGAGTATTAAATTAAAAGAAAGACCAGATGATATTGGAATTATTAATGTTTATTTCAATAACACGATTGAAAAATTTAAAGGGATTATAGATAAAGTAAGGCAAACTGCTGAGCAAGTTTCTTCTTCTTCACAAGAATTGTCGGCGAGTACAGAGGAAAACAGCATGGCAGTTCAAGAGATTGCAAGTTCTATTGAAGGTTTAAGAGTAGGGGCACAGTCTCAAAAAACTTCAGTACAACAATGTTTAGGAATTGTACATGGAATGGAAGATAAGGTAGAAGAAATAACTGGGGCTGCAAAACAAGTTGCGGTTGCTTCTGAAGGTATGGAGCAACATTCAATTGAAGGTAATGAAGTGATTGGACAAATTATTAATCAAATGAGTTTAATTCAAAATGCAGTACAAGATTTATCTTCCATCATTTATTCGTTAGAAACAAGGTCAAAAGAAATTAGTGATATCGTAACTGTAATTACAGGTATTTCAAATCAAACCAATTTATTAGCTTTAAATGCTTCTATTGAGGCTTCACGTGCTGGAGCAGCTGGGAGAGGGTTTGCAGTTGTTGCTGATGAAGTACGAAAATTAGCAGAACAAACGGAAGCGTCTGCTAAAGATATAGCGAAATTAATTGGTGAAACACAAGCTGAGACAGAAGATGCTGTAGTTTCAATGCAAAAAGGTTCAAAAGAAGTAGAAACTGGAATTTCACTTGTTCAAAGTAGTGGAGATTTCTTTGAAAAAATCTCCAAATCAGCGCAATCTGTTACAGATCAAGTAAAAGCTGTTTCGGGTAATTCGAGTGACATTTTACAAAATAGCCAGAATATCGTTCAAGTCGTAAATGAATTATCACATATTGCAAACACTTATGCCAACAGCAGTAGTAATGTTGAAGAAAGCATGAAAGAGCAAGAAATATCAGTACAAGTTATTGCAGAATTAGCGACTTCTTTAAGTTGGCTTTCTCAGGAATTACAAGAGCTTATTGGTGAGTTTAAAAGCGAATAAGGAGAAAGTTCAATTCTAATCAAAGGGGATATCTCCGCTATTGATTATGAATTGAACGAATCTGCCCGTTAATAAGGGATGAAAAAGGTGTGAATTTTCACACCTTTATTATATTTAAGAGAGGAATTTACATAAATATGAAATTAGCAATTTCTTATAATGAGATGGTAAAAGAATTTTTAGGGAAAGTAGAAGGAAGTATTAAAATACCTAAAGATGTGCAAGGAACGGAACTTAGGATAAAAAGGAAAACTGAACTATTTCCAAATTTGACTCACATTGTAGATTTAATAGGAGCGACTGCAACGTGGTTATATCATATTTCTAAAGAAAAACATATTGTCGTGCTTTATCATGTAAGAGGAAGTTTATTTCCGATTACTATTGAAGTTTCTAATTTTCTCTCCTATGAAAGTTTGAATTTACAGATTGAAGAGCAACTGGAACAAATTAAAGAAATGAATGAGGAAGAAATAGAAGAGTTTCAAAACGGTAATACATTATATGAAATGTCACCTATTATTATTGGTGAAACATATTATGAGCTACAAGACACGAATACATTACAATTTGTATTTAGTAAAAATATGCAAAGTGTAGAAATAATATTTAATAGTGTTAATTGGAAGGAAACAACGATTACTCGTTATGCACAACAAATACAAGGTGTTTTAATTGGTACATCACAAAATAAGAATAATTATATAAAAAATTTTAATATTATTACAGAGGCCGAGATGGCACTTTATAGTCAAGTGAATGATACGACAGCAGTATATCCTGAGAAAAGTATCGTCGATATGTTCTATAATACTGTTACTCAATTTCCAAATCGTATAGCTTTATCTTCAAGGGAAGGTACTTTAACTTATGAGGAGCTAAATAAAAAAAGTAATCAAATAGCTCATATGTTAATTAAAAATGGCGTCCAATTAGGAGACTATGTTGGAATATTTATGAAACGTAGCATAGACACAGTAGTAAGTATGGTAGCTATATTAAAAGCTGGTGCAGCGTATGTTCCGATTGATCCAGATTATCCGGAAAGTAGAATACAGTACATTATTCAAGATAGCCAAGCGAAAGTTATATTGATGAAAGAGACGCCTATAACATGTGATGGGGTTCAAACAGTTTCAATGTATGATAGTGAAACTTGTGAAGATATAGATGTAAAGTTGTCTATTCATTGTGATGATGTAGCTTATATGATTTATACATCTGGTTCAACAGGGAATCCAAAGGGAACGATGTTAACACATAGAGGCGTTGTTAATCTGTACACTTGGATGCAAAAGCAATATGAATTGACAGAAGAGGATGTATTTGCCCAATTTCCTTCCTTTAGTTTCGATGCTTCTGTATGGGAGTCATTTGCTTCTTTATTCTGCGGAGGAAATTTGTATGTATTATTAGAGGAAGAGCGATTGTCTGTAGAAGCATTTGCAAATGCAATCTATAAAGTGAAAGCAACTTCGATCTTGGCATTAGCAACAATTTTTGTTCGACAAGTAGCAACTTATTTAGCAGAAGAAGATATATATAAGCTAGCTTCCCTAAAAAGAATTGCGATTGGCGGTGAAATGTTGCCTGTAGAGGTTATTAAATTGTGGAGAGAAAGAATAGGTACAAATGTTGAAATTCATAATGTATACGGACCGACAGAATGTACTGTAGTGACGACAACCTATAAAATACCTAGTCAGTTAAATGAGGATGTTGCGAGTATTCCCATTGGTAAACCATGTGCTAATTATCAAGTTATGATTTTGGATGAGAATATGAATCTTTGTCCAATTGGTGTACCTGGTGAATTATATATAGATTCAGTAGGATTAGCAAAAGGGTATTTTAATAAGCCTAATAAAACAATTGAAGCTTTTATTCAGAACCCTTTCAATCCTATAGTTAATATATATAAAACAGGTGATATTGTTAAGTTGTTAGAGGATGGAAATATAGAATTTTTACATCGGAAAGATGATCAAGTAAAGATTAGAGGACATCGTATTGAACTAGGAGAAATCCAAAGTAAAATTTCTCAAAATCATAATATAAAAGAAAATGCTGTTTTTGCTAAGAAGAGTAAGGAAGGTAGCCAATATTTAATCGCGTTCTATACAACTTTAAATAAAAAAGAAATACCAGAATTAGTTTATCAGTTACAAGAGCAATTACCAGATTATATGGTGCCATCTAAACTAATTTATATTAATGAATTGCCACTTACACCTAATAAAAAGATTGATGTTAAGAAGTTAGCTCAGCTAGAAGAAAAGTATGAACCGGTTCGTCTACAAGAATATGTTGCACCTTCTAATAAAGCAGAGAAACAAATAGCGCGCGCTTGGGCGGAAGTATTAGGAATTTCAAAAGTTGGAGTACATGATGATTTCTTTACAATTGGTGGACATTCATTAAAAGTATTACGAGTCTTAACATTGTTAAAAGAAGATTTTTCACATTTAACAATTCAAGATTTCTTTAAAGAAAGAACGATATATGGATTAGCTCGAATTGAGCGAGAAGTAAAAGTAGAGAAAGAAGAAGTATTTCGTGAATATAAAGTGATTCACGAACCAGATACTATTACGTATGCAAACGTTTTGGAAGAAACCCAGATTTTAAATGTCTTTTTAACAGGAGCTACTGGTTATTTAGGATCACACATATTATATGAATTGTTGAGAGATACATCTGCTACTATTTATTGTTTAGTAAGACCAACCAAAGATGTGCAACAAAGAATTATAGATACATTAACAGGCTACTTTAGTGATATATGTGAAGAATGGTTACAGCGTATACAGGCCGTAGCTGGTGATCTGGGGGAAGAGTATCTTGGGATGAGCGAAGAAGAATTTATGTTCATCAGTTCTAAGATGGATACGATAATTCATTGCGGTGCAGATGTAAGACATTTTGGAGATGTAAAACAATTTGAAAATATAAATGTCCAAGGAACTAGCCGTATGCTAGCATTAGCGGAGAAAGGTGCTACATTCCATTTTATTTCTACAATTGGTATCCCGTTAGAATTAGCGGTAGATCAATGGGATACATACATGAAAACTGGTGATTTTAATTACAGTGTAGACTTAGAGAATGTATATTCAAATAGTAAACTACAAGCGGAAAACATTGTTCGTGAAGCAATGAAAAATGGTTTGCGCGGAAATATTTATCGTGCAGGTAATTTAGCATGTCATTCAGAAACAGGTTCGTTCCAACAAAATATTGAAGGAAACGCATTTTATCGTCTTATTAAAACAATGCTATTAATTGGGAAAGCACCAAATGTGAAGTGGAAAGTTGATTTCACACCAATTGATTTTGCTAGTAAATCAATTGTATCGTATTTAAAAGATTCGCAAATTGTAGGAGAGACGTTACATATTTGTCATCCACAGCAAATTGAGTTTGAACAATTTATACAGTTAATTGGAGAGTGTGGATACAATCTTAAAATGGTTCCACTTTCAGAATATGTAAATACCGGACTTGAATTAGCGAAGGAAAATGAAGTAATAGCAGAGTTAATTGCTTCTCAAGTTGCAGGAGATGGAGCGCAGCAATCTGAAATTGTAATGGGTACGCGTAGAACGAATGAATGGATTAAGAAAAAAGAATTGATAGTACCAGCAATCAATAAAGAATTTATACAGCAGTTATTAGCTCATGGTGAAAAAGTTGGATATTTTCCAAAAATAATGAAATGATTATGCATGCTTTTGTTTGTTCAATAAAATAAATCATGCTACAATGAAAACGAATTAAGGACCGGGGAGCCAATTGGCTGAGAGGATGTAAGTAAACATCGACCCTCAACCTGATCTGGATAATGCCAGCGTAGGGAGTTACTTAAAGTGATGTAGCATATGTTATTCTATAATAACTTGCATACAAGGCTTTCCTACGCAGTAGGAAAGCCTTTTCTTATTTTTGAAATCTAATTTTATAAGGGGGATTTTATTATGTCACAACAAGTTACAATGTCATTTTCAGTAGTACCACAAGCGAAAACGAAAGATGTATATTCTGTTGTCGATAAAGCAATTGAAGTTGTGCAACAATCGGGAGTTCGTTATGAAGTAGGGGCAATGGAAACAACTTTGGAAGGAGAATTAGATGTACTTCTTGATGTCGTTAAACGTGCACAACAAGCTTGCGTCGATGCTGGAGCAGAAGAAGTGATTACTTCTATTAAAATCCATTATCGTCCAAGCACTGGTGTAACGATAGATGAAAAGGTTTGGAAGTACCGTGATGAATATGCAAAACCAGAAGCAATCTAAACTTATTACAACTATTTGGCTTATCCTTCTCATTGCGATATGGGAAGGATCTGTTTCATTATTTAAAATCGAACCGTGGATTTTACCAAAGCCTTCTGCCATTGTTCAAGAATTAATTGGGATGAAAGATTTACTATTACCAAATACGATGCAAACACTGCAGGAAGTTATAATTGGACTATTCTTTGCAATTTTATTGGGGACGAGCATCGCAATTATTATGGACGTTATACCGTTATTTCGTATTTTAATAAATCCATTGCTCGTTATTTCGCAAACAATTCCAATTGTTGTACTTGCACCGCTATTTATTATTTGGTTTGGATATGGGATGTTGCCGAAAGTAATGGTCGTAATACTCGTTTGTTTCTTCCCAATTGCGCTTAGTATTTTAGAAGGTTTTCAAACAGTAGATAAAAACATGTTGAAGCTGTTACAAACAATGAAGGCGACAAAATGGCAAGTTTACCAGAAAGTAAAATTTCCAGCAGTGCTTCCATACTTTTTCTCCGGTTTAAAAATTGCAGTTACATATAGCGTAATGGGGGCAATTATCGGAGAATGGCTCGGTGCAAGTGAAGGATTAGGCGTTATGCTTACGAGGGCTACAAAATCCTTTTTGACTGCCCGAGTATTTGGTGTTGCAGCAATCATCGTTATAGTGACATTATGCCTGTATTTTATCGTAGAGTTTATGGCAAGAATAACAGCACCATGGATATATAGAAAGGACGGCAGAAAATGAAAAAAGGTTTGAAAGTTATGTTAGCTGCCTTAGTAGCGGTAGGTGTGGCTGGATGTAATCCGGCGAAGAAAGAAGAAAGTGCAAGTAAAGATCAAAAAGTAAAAGTAGTATTAGATTGGTTTCCAAATACGAATCATACTGGCTTGTATGTAGCGCAAACGAAAGATTATTACAAAAAGCAAGGATTAGATGTAGAAATTATTCAACCAGGTGACAATGTAACAGCAGAGCAAATGATAGCATCAGGAAAAGCAGACTTCGCAATAAGCGCACAAGAAAATGTAACATTAGCTCGTGTGGAAGGAATTCCTGTTGTATCTGTAGGAGCGATTATTCAGCACAACACTTCAGCGTTTGCATCGCTTAAGAAAGATAATATGACGTCACCGAAAGATTTTGAAGGTAAACGTTATGGCGGCTGGGGAGGACCAGCGGAAGAAGCGACATTAAAGACGATTATGGATAAGCATCAAGCTGATTTTAATAAAGTTGAAAAAATCATCTTAGGACAAACAGATTTCTTTAAATCAATCGGCCGTGATGCAGATTTCGAATGGATTTATTACGGTTGGGATGGTATTGAAGCGAAGCGCCAAGGAAAAGAGTTAAATACGATTATGGTGAAAGACTTAGATCCAGCGCTTGATTTCTATAGTCCTGTTATTATTACGAGTGAAAAACATACGAAGCAAGATAAAGACTTTGTGAAAAAGTTTATGAGTGCAACAACAGAAGGTTATAATTTTGCAATTAAGGAACCGAAAGAAGCTGCTGATATTCTAATTAAAGCTGTTCCAGATGTAAATAAAGATTTAGTTCAAGAAAGCCAGAAATGGTTAAGTACGAAGTATCAAGATGATGCGAAAGCATGGGGAGTACAGAAGGAAGAAATTTGGACGAATTACATGAATTTCTTATATGACAACAAAGTTATTAAAAAGAAAATCGATGTAAAAGATGCTTTTACAAATGAATTCCTTCCAAGTGAAAAATGAGCGGATTACAAATAAAAAATATAGTGAAATCTTTCGACGGAAAGAATGTATTAGAGAATATTAGTGCCTCTATACAAGAGGGAGAGTTTGTTTCTTTTGTAGGACCGAGTGGTTGCGGGAAAAGCACATTATTAAACATGATTGCAAATGTTGAAAAACCAACAAGCGGGAACGTAATGTATAAAGATAAGCAAGTACAAGAGCAAGATGTTGTTAGTTATATGCCACAACAAGATTTATTACTACCGTGGCGATCAGCTTTGCAAAATATCGTTCTTCCGTTAGAAATTGAAGGAAAGCCGAAAAAACAAAGGCTGACAGAAGGAATGGAAGCATTAAAGCAGTTCGAACTAGATGAATATGCAGACCATTATCCAGATGAATTGTCTGGTGGTATGCGTCAAAGAATTAGTTTTCTGCGCACATATTTATGTGAAAAGCCAATTATGCTGCTTGATGAGCCTTTTGGAAAGTTAGATGCATTTACAAAAATGGAAGTACATAGCTGGCTTTTAAACTCTTGGCATCAAGAGAAGCAAACAATCGTTATGGTGACACATGACTTAGATGAGGCAATCTTGCTTTCAGATCGCGTATTTATTTTATCTCAAAGACCAGCATCAATAGTTGGCGAGGTACAAGTGAAATTACCTAGACCGAGAACGATGGATATGTTAACATCACTCGAATTAAAAAAGGATAAAGAAGAGATTTTAAGTGTGTTAGCTCCTTATATGAAAAAATAGAAAAAGCCTTTTAACAGTTTTTAGTATAATTACTGTTAAGAGGCTTTTTTATAATATGAAAAGATGGAGAAGGAACAAAAGGGAAAATAGAGAATAGAATATAACAGAGTAGTTTATACTCTTAATATAACAAATGTTAAAGGAGTGAAAGGATAAAATGACTTTATCAACTGTTCTTCAAATGGTTTTAGCTTGATAGGGGAGAAGTCTGCCCATTTTTTAAGATTAAGCTAAATTGAAGACAGCAGGTAAAGAACCTTAATCCTTTTTTACGATAATATGTAATGGGTAAGGTGTATTCACCTTACCCATTTTTATATGCATAATTAAATAAGGCTTCATACTGTTGGTCTCTCTATTTAGCTTATGGACGATAAGTAAAGGAGAGAAAACAATGAGTATATTAACAGTAGAAAATTTAAGTCATTCGTATGGTGAGAAAACCATCTTATATAATGCATGCTTTCGATTATTAAAGGGGGAGCATGTTGGGTTAGTAGGGAAAAATGGGATTGGAAAATCAACACTGCTAAGAATTTTAACAGGAGAACTTATACATGATGATGGGAACATTGAATGGTTTCCACATGTGAAGGTTGGATTTTTGCAGCAGCATATAGATTTACAAGAAGGAATAACAATTGAAGGATACTTGCAAAGTGCATTTTCTAACTTGTATGCGATTGAATACGAAATGTTAAAAATTGCAGAAGAGATGGCTGAAGCAGTAGAAGTAGAAAAATTGTTAGTAAGGTATGGAGAGTTACAAACTATATTGGAAAACTCTAATTTCTATCAAATTCATACAGAAATTGAAGAAGTGGCAATTGGTTTAGGGCTGTTTGAAATAGGATTGGAAAAGGATGTTTCAAAGTTAAGTGGAGGACAGCGGACAAAGTTATTACTAGGAAAGCTTCTTCTAGAAAAAGCTGATGTTTTATTGCTAGATGAACCAACGAACTATTTAGATACAGCACATATAGAATGGTTGCAATCGTACTTGAAGTTGTATGAAAAAGCTTATATTATCATTTCGCATGACGAAGTATTTTTGAACAATATTACGAATGTCATTTACCATCTAGAAGAACGAAAAGTTAAGCGATATGTAGGGGATTATGAAAAGTTTTTACAAAGTTATCAATTGCAAAGGAAACAATTACAATCGGCGTATGCGAAACAACAAAAAGAAATTGCTCAGTTAGAAACATTTATTCAAAAAAATAAAATTCGAAAAGCAAAACAGGCAAAAAGTCGAGAGAAAGTATTGGAGAAAATGCAAAGGGTTGAAAAGGTTAATAATGTACCTCGGTCCCGTTTTGCTTTTACTGTTTATAATGAACCAGTAAGTCGTATATTACAGGCTGAGAAACTAAGAGTGGGTTATAGTGAGCCGTTATTTCCAGACTTGAATTTACAAGTGAAAAAAGGAGAAAAGATAGCTGTTGTTGGTCATAATGGTATTGGAAAAACGACAATGTTAAAGACGTTATTAGGTCAAATAAAGCCGCTAAGCGGTTCAATTTTTGTTGGGGAACGAGTAAATCCTGCTTATTTTGCACAGGAAGAGTTTGCTTCAGAAATAACACCGTTAGAGAAAGTTTGGACAGAACGACCAGATATGACAAAGAAAGAAGTGCGCCAAGCATTAGCGAAGTGTGGATTGAAAGAAGAACACGTATTAAAACCTATTCGTTTATTAAGCGGTGGAGAGCAAACGAAAGTGCGTTTATGTGAACTTATCGTAACGAAAAGCAATGTTTTAATTTTAGACGAACCGACTAATCATTTGGATGTAGAAACTAAGATGGCTTTACAGGAAGCGTTACAACAATACAAAGGAACAGTTTTAATTGTCTCACATGAACCTTCTTTCTATGAATCGTGGATAACAAAAGTGTGGAATATAGAAGATTGGAATGCTGAACAATATGAATAAAGAAAAGGCATTAGCTTTTATGAGCTAATGCCTTTTCTTTGTGATTAACATGATTTTCGAGAACTCTTACATGAGAATTGTATGAAGAAGCACTCTTATGGTGCGCTTATAAGCGTGCTTTTTCTTTTGTTATATTTATAATAATACGAAAGCCTTTCCCTAACAGGTGACTATCTTTCTTTATATATATAGATAGTTCAAAATGGAATGAAAATAATTCCTATATGTAAAGGATAATGTGGATATTATAGGAAGACAATAGAAATTAAAGGAAATTCATGTAAAATTCAAATGAACTTCATATAAACTTCATATTAGAAACTAAATATAATTATAATAAGTTATTGTAATGTATTTGATTTTTCGTAAAATTAAAAGTTTGAATTTAGGAGGTATTGCTCGAACCTAAATTCAAACTTTAGTGAAATAATTAATGGATATTACGTCTAGTTTTCGCTAATGACGGCATTTAAAAGTTCGGCAGGATTACCTGTTCCTGCACCACCAATTGTAATAGATCCGCCAGGAGGAATTTCGCCATTCCATCCTGCGTTCGTAATTACATAATGATTATTTGTTTTACTATTAATTTTAGAATCCCAAACTTGTGTTAAATTGCCGCTATAATCAAATTCTAATTTCCAATTTTTAATAGGGGTCGTTCCATTATTTTTGATTATAATCGAGAAGTTATAACCGCTGCCCCAATTCGAAGTGACTGAAAATGTAGCAGTGCCATTTCCATCAGGAGGTGTCGTATTAGCTTCATCTGTTTTGACAGTAAGAGCGGTAGGTTGTGATTTATTTCCAGAAGCATCTTTGGCAATTACTGAAAATGTGTATTCCGTATTAGGTTTTAAGTTTTTAATTGTAATGCTATTTGTTGTTGAACTCCATTTTTCTTCTCCGGCAGTAATTTCGTATTCAGTAACGCCTACGTTATCAGTGGATGCAGTCCAACTTAATTGAACTGAGCTTGAATTTTTATTCGTAACTACAATATTTTTAACATTTGTTGGTGGCTCAGTATCTTTTTGACTAATAGGTCCACCAAGTAATTCTTTTACTAGCGTATCAAGTAATTTTGGACCACTACAACTATATTTTGGACTTGTACGGCAATCCCCGCTTAGTTCCCAAAACATTGCTCCACTTAAACCCTTCGTCTTTATATAGTCTGTTTTATATTTCATAGATTCATTATCATCGTAGCTAATAAATGTGCCTGTAGTCGCATTATATAAGTAAGGTACTTTAGCTGTGTCATTCCAGTAGCGTACAAAACCATTTTTATTAACGTAATTGGCTGCTAAATCACCGTAATCATACACACCTGTGTCACCGGTAGAATAATCATCCCAAGTACCTTTAGAAGCAAGTTTCCCATCACTACCTGGTTTGCAAGGTTGATATTGTCCGTTATTTTCTTTTCCACAACTTTTCCAGCCACGTCCGTAAAAAGGTACGCCTAATACTAGTTTATCCACTGGAACACCTTCATTTGTATAAACATTTATAGCACCATCTACGTAAAAATTCGTATTTGCTGCTGGGTCATTTGGATCCTTGTATAGAGCTGCATTATGATTAGAAGTAGCTTCCCATCCACCGTGGAAATCATATGTCATAATATTAATCCAATCGAGTATTTGAGAAATTTTCTTTAGCTCTGTATGATCAGCGTAGCGTTGACTTGCACCTGACGCGATTGTTAGTAAATATTGTTTGCCATCTTCAGCACCTGCTTTATTCAAAGCATTTCGGACGTCTTGAAGAAGAAGAGTGAAATTTTGTTTATCTTCAGGACGATAACTACCACCAGGAATCGTTTCAACGCCCGGATATTCCCAGTCTAAATCTACGCCATCAAATCCATATGCGCGAAGAAAAGCTACTGTAGATTCGGCAAATACTTTTCTTGTCTTTTCATCAGCGGCCATATCAGAAAAGCGGTTAGACCAAGTCCAGCCACCAACGGAAATTATTGTTTTTAAATGAGGATATTTAGCTTTTAATCGTTTTAGTTCTCCGAAATTTCCGCAACGGGCATATTTATCGCAATCTTCCCAAGTTGTACCTGAGCCAGGATACGATTTGGTAACATCAGCCCATGGTTCACCGAGTACGAGAGTACCATTAGGAACCTCTTTATTTTGCAATGGTACACCAGATTCTTTACAGTTCCACGTTTGTTTATTTGGATTATCCGGATGGGTAGAAGGATTTCCATGTTTTCCATTCCAACAAATATCCGCGAAAGCATAGTTAAGGTGAGTAAGTTTTGATGCATCAATGTCAGCAACTTGATAATTACGTCCGTAAACGCCCCACGAAGGAAAGTACCCAACAATTTTTTGACTTTGCTTTGGTGAATCTGCTAATGCGAGATTTGGAGTAATAAAATTTGTGAGAAAAAGAGGTAAGAAAAGTAGTAGAGATAGTAATAGCAGTTTGAATTTTTGAGACCTCATAGCCATTTCTCCTTTCAAAATAAAAGATATATTTAAAGGCATACGCCAATAAATCAAAATGAATCTAGACGTATGAAACGTCTAGATAAAATGATCAGACATCACGAAGTCTATACAAGGGAGCTGGGGGGTGATTAAATCGTAACAAATGTAAGATTTAGTGTAAACGCTTTATTAAGTTGAAAAAGACTTTCTCAATACAAAAAGGCTTGAATACAAACTATATATGAAAACGAAAGGTCGGTATGGGAGGAAATAGCTCATTATAAATAAATTTGAGAAAAAATTGTATGGAGCCAATTATTAAAGACGTAGAAAGATAAGGAAATATCATGTAAAATAATAGTAAAAATATGTAAAGGAGGGAATAGTGTGGATGTGTTTTTGAACATTGCTGAAGAAAAAATTCGACAAGCAATACGGAATGGTGATCTTGATTATCTTCCGGGAAAAGGAAAACCACTACAATTAGAAGATTTTTCAATGGTACCTCCAGAACTTAGAATGAGTTATAAAATTTTAAAAAATGCGGGAATGATTCCACCAGAGATGGAACTACAAAAAGATATATTAAAAATAGAGGATCTAATTGCCTGCTGTTATGATGAAGAAGAGAGAAAGAAATTACGAGAAGAGTTAACAATAAAAACGTTACGTTTTCAGCAGGTAATGGAAAAGAGAAAAATTAAAGATAGTTCAGCTTTTCGTATGTATCAAGACAAAGTATTTCGTAAATTACGCTAAGAGGGATAAGATGACTACATTTAAAACGATAGAAGAAATAGCGACCTATATCGAAGAACAACAATTGGTACTTCTGTTTATTAAAACGGAAAATTGTGGTGTTTGTGATGTTATGCTAAGAAAAGTAAATTGCGTATTAGAGAATTATGATTACGTAGAGAAAATAGAGATATTACTACAAGACATGCAAGAGATTGCGGGGCGATATGCCGTATTTGCAGGACCGACAATTTTATTATTTTATAATGGAAAAGAGATCCTTCGAGAATCGCGCTTCATTTCACTTGAAAATCTAGAGAGAACCATTCAATTATTCGAGGAATAAGGGAGGATTTTATATGGAATTTATTATCGTCATACTATTATTTGTTGTAGTTGGAATAATCGTAACAGCAGTTCGATCGAACAAAAAGAAGGTAAATCTTACAAAACAAAATAACATTCATAATTCATCTAACAGCTCATCACCATTATTTTTCTTTGCTGGATCTGATAATGATAGCTCGCATGATGGTGGCTCACATGATTGTGGAGGGTCTTTTGGGGGAGATAGCGGAGGAAGCTGCGGTGGCGGTGGTGATTGATGAAAATGCGCCTTATATAGGCGTATTTCTTTTTAAACAAACGTTTGATTAGTTGGCTTACATATTGCATAAACACAGTTAAACAAACGTTGGATTAATATTTTTAATATACTAAGGGGAATGGAAATGAAAAGGGAACCGAAAGTGAAAAATAAGGGGAAAGTAGTGTTATTTTTATTAGCTGCGGGAGGCGTATTTCTTGTTAAATTAGCATTTAAATTTGGAACGATACATATGATTCGAACTTGGTTTGAAAGTACGTTTTCTTAAATAAGGAATATATCCTCTTGCGATAGAGGTTTTTGATTTGTTATTATTAGACTGAACGGTCGGTTTAAAGAGGTGTGAATATGAGAAGAAGCGCAGAAGAGATAAAGAAAGAAATTGCATATAAAGCAGAAAGTCTATTTTCACAGAAGGGCTATGCAGCTACATCTATGGAAGAGATTTGTGAAATTACAGAGCGAAGTAAAGGAAGCATTTATTATCACTTTAAAAGTAAAGAAGAATTATTTTTATTTGTAGTGAAACAGCATACGTATGATTGGGTTGAAAAATGGAATGAAAAAGAGAAGTTGTATAGTACTAGTACTGAAAAACTATATGGTCTCGCGGAATATCATGTAGAGGACATACAGCAACCAATTTCAAATGCAATAGAGGAATTCTCTATGAGCCAAGTTGTAAGTAAAGAGATTCTGGATGAACTGTTAGCTTTAACTAGAGAATCATATGTTATGTTTGAGAAATTAATTGAAGCAGGTATACAGTCTGGAGAGTTCCGTGAAGATAATGCTCGTGATCTTATGTATATTGTGAACGGATTATTATCAGGGCTTGGAGTACTTTACTACGAGTTAGATTATAAAGAGCTGAAACGTATTTATAAAAAGGCAATAGATGTATTGTTAAAAGGAATGGCAGCTGAATAATAAGTCAGTTGCTTTTCTTACAAAACAAATTAGACCGAACGGTCGGTTTATGGAAGGGGAATGAAAGTGAAAGCTTTATTTAAAAACCGAGCATTTATGCTCGTTATGGCATCTGATATTTTACAACAATTTGCAATTTGGATCAGAAATATGGCTCTTTTATATTTCATAATGGAGCGGACAAATAATGATCCAGTTTCAGTGTCTCTATTATCTGTCATGGAGTATGCACCTATCTTTATTTTCTCGTTCATTGGTGGTGCATTAGCAGATCGCTGGAATCCGAAAAGAACAATGGTCGCTGGAGATGTGTTGAGTGTACTGTCTATTATAGGAATTGTCCTGTTGTTAAAGCTGGATTATTGGCAGGCTATATTTTTTGCAACACTCATTTCCGCGATTGTAGGTCAGTTTTCTCAGCCCTCATCTTCGCGTATATTTAAGCGCTATGTAAAAGAAGAACAGGTAGCAAATGCGATTGCATTTAACCAAACATTACAGTCATTATTTCTAATTTTTGGGCCAGTGGTAGGATCGCTTGTGTATACACAACTTGGTTTATTTACGTCACTATATAGCTTAATCATTTTATTTTTGTTATCTGCTATCGCCCTTTCATTTTTACCAAAATGGGTTGAAAAAGAGCAAGTGGCGAGAGATTCATTAAAAAATGATATAAAAGAAGGTTGGAAGTATGTTCTTCATACGAAAAATTTACGTATGATTACGATTACTTTTACAATTATGGGTTTAGCTGTTGGATTAACGAATCCATTAGAAGTATTCCTTGTAATTGAACGTTTAGGCATGGAAAAAGAAGCTGTTCAATATTTAGCGGCAGCTGATGGAATAGGTATGTTACTTGGTGGTATTGTTGCTGCAGTTTTCGCTTCAAAAGTGAATCCGAAAAAGATGTTTGTATTCGGTATGGGTATATTAGCGATTTCATTTTTAGTAGAAGGGCTATCTACATCATTTTGGATTACTAGTTTCATGAGATTTGGAACAGGTATTTGTTTAGCTTGTGTTAATATTGTTGTCGGTACGCTTATGATTCAACTTGTACCAGAAAATATGGTTGGAAGAGTAAATGGGACGATTTTACCACTGTTTATGGGGGCAATGCTAATTGGAACTTCATTAGCTGGAGGATTAAAGGAACTAACTTCACTAGTTACTGTGTTTTGTATAGCAATGGCACTTATTTTATTAGCGATAGGGCCAGTTCTACGTATGCAAATAAAGAAAGAAGATATCGCTAATAAAGAGGCACTAACAAATTCATTAGCTTCAAAATAACTATTGTAAGGGAGCAATATTGCTCCCTTTTTCTTTGAGGAACTTTTGACAACTATATGAGCCAATTATATACTGATGTTGTAAAAACGATTTTACAGGTTAGGAGCAATGGTGTGAAAAATCAAATCTATGAATTACGCACTGAAAATAATATTTCACAAGGCGCATTAGCTGATAAATGTAAGGTTTCTAGACAAACGATAAATGCAATTGAGAATAATAAATATGATCCAAGTTTAGCGTTAGCATTCCGTTTAGCTGAAGTATTAGGAACAACTGTTGATAAATTATTTTTGTACAAGCAGTAGAGTCGTTCATTATAAGGCGCACCTTTAAAAATAAAAAAGATCCTCTTCTTATGAGAAGAGGATCTTTTCTTAGAGCGTTTTAGTCTTTGGACTAGGTGGTGTAACGGATGTATTATTTTCTGGAACTCTAGTTAGTAAGAATCCTCCGATAATAAACAGAACAATAATACTAAGAACACCAGCGTTTGTTTTTCCTGTTAATTGCGTTGTAACACCGACTAATACCGGACCCATAATTGCGGCGAACTTACCAAAGATATTATAAAATCCGAAGAATTCATTAGCAGATTCTTTTGGTACTAGTTTTGCAAAGTATGAACGACTTAGTGCTTGAATACCACCTTGAGATGTAGCAACTAACATTGCTAAAATCCAAAAATCAAGTGTCGTTTTTAAGAAATAAGCATATGTGCAAATAATGATATAAATAATGATACCGACATATAACATTTTTTTACCAGTAAATGTTTCAGATAGTTTTCCGTATAGTAACGCAAATGGACAAGCGACAATTTGTGTTACAAATAATATGATTAATAGATTCGTTGCACTGATACCGAGGTCGGTTCCGTAAGCTGTAGACATAGTAATAATTGTATCGACTCCGTCAATATAGAAAAAGTAAGCAATTAGAAACATAAATACAGTTTTATATTCTTTAATATTTTTAAAAGTATCAGCAAGACGTTTGAAGCTCATTTTAATAGGTCTTGGATGACGCTCAATATAGTGTGTTTGCTCTACGTTTTTAAGCATTGGAATTGTAAATAACCCCCACCAAAGAGCAGTTATCGCGAATGAAATTTGACTAGCAATGCCAACTGATAAAGGGATAGTTCCTTTTTGAGCAAGAATAATAAGAGCGATACAACCGATAAAAGGAATAGTACTCCCAATATAGCCTAAAGCGAAACCTCTTGTAGAAATTCGATCCATTCTATCTTCAGAAGTGACATCTACTAAAAATGCATCATAGAAAATGTTGGCTCCAGCAAAACCAACTAAGGCGAGCATATAGCATCCTAATAATAAGTACCACTGAGATGTTGGAACGACTGCTAACATACTTGTAAATACGATACCAAGTCCAAAGAAGAATGTGAAAAATCGTTTTTTAAATCCTTTATAATCAGCAACTGTGCCGAGAATAGGAGCAAGTATAGAAATTAAAAGTGTAGCGAACGAGTTTGCATATCCCCAATATGCTGTTGAAGTTGCACCAGATAGCCCGGCTTCTTTTGCAGCTGCTTTAAAGTAAATTGGAAATAATGCAGTTGTAATGACGAGCGAATATACCGAGTTCGCCCAATCGTATAATATCCAGCTTTTTTCTTGTCTGGACATTTTTTTCATATAGTGTTCCCCCTTAAATTTGTTCTACTAACAGTGTACAAAAATAAAAATTATAAAAAGAGAAACAGTGATGATTTTTACAGAACTTTTACATATATACACAGTTCTTTACAATTGGAGTAAATCCTCTACAATTGATCCGTCTGTTTCGCCTAAGTGTAAACCGAGTAGTCTAGCGATAGTTGGACCTTCATCAATAAGTCTCATATACGGGACGGTAACGCCGGTTTTTATTCCTTTTCCAGCAGCGATAAAAATTGTTTCATAGTTAGGTTTTGTTGGAGAGTATCCATGCGTACCAAATGTATATTTTTTACTAGGAGTAACATCTTTTTCAGTAATTTCTTTTATAAAATCTCCTGTATAGTTTTCAGTGAAATAATACCCCTCTTGCGCTTCTAACATAAATAAACAATTACCATCTGCACCGCAGTCTTTCGCAGCTTCATCATGAAGTATAAATTCAATTCCATTCTGTTTATTTTGCAGCAGTTCTTCAAGGAGTAGTTGTACTTCTCGAATTGTATCCGTATCATTTTTGTCTTTCACATATACATAGGCAGACCCGTCGCAACTTTGACAATAGGCCTTCCAATCTACTAATAGCCCTTTTTTATTTATAGATACGAGGCCTTTTTGTTGGAATAGCACATTTAATTGAATTGCTTTGTTTTCACTTAAAGCGCTATGGTCACCAAGAGCGATAATTGTACTCTCTTCGTATAGGTCACTGTCTTTTAAAGTTTGAATAATTTTCCCGAGCCGCTCATCATGTCTATGAATTGCAGCAATTGTTTCGTTAGATTCAAAGCCATGATAATGTCTTTGCGTGTCTAAATCAGTGAAATGTACGAACATAACATTAGGCTTTTTCGTCTGAATGGTGTGTACAGCAGAGGCGAGGACGAAATCATCCAGCTCTGGTTGTGATAAACCATTTCTTATATGGCCGAAACGACGATTTAAATCTAATTGGTATAGTGGGCTACCGCTAAATAAGGAAACTAACACTTGATTTTGCCACGGTCTATTGGGGAAAATTTCTGGTAAATTGTAATCAATGTTTGCTCTCCCAGTAACAGGCCATAGAAGGGCAGCTGTCGTTAAATTTGCTTTACGCGCTTCATCATACAATGTTGTTCCTTTTATCGATTTTCGGTACCAATGCCAATCAGGTGATTCACGTCCCGGTTGAAGTAACGTATTACTAACAACACCGTGCTTGTTAGGGTAATTACCGGTTACGATTGTTGAGTGGCTTGGATATGTTACAGAAGGATAAATTGGTTCTACTTTTTCGACAACCGTGCCCTTTTTTATTAGAGATTGGAAATGAGGTAGTTTTTGTAGTATAGGAAAATCTAAAGCTGATAAACAGTCGAATGATAAAATAATGACACGATTCGTTAATGCTTTATCCATAAAGTAATCCTCCTAATTATATAAAACCTATTCTTATATATTACTATTAATACCTAGTAATAAAAATATGTTTCTGAATAAAATTTATTGTTTATTTTCAGAAAAATTAAACATATAATAAGTATAAGGGAATCTATGGACGGAGGGAATAGTATGGACTGGTTAGATGGATTCGGTATATTTTACATCATTGGTGGCATCACAATTCTCCTTGTATTTGCTATTTCATATTTACTAAAGAAACGTTTTCCAGACAAACAGTTTGATATTATATTTGCACTGATTGTAATACTTCTTTGCTTAGCATCATTTCCTGTTACCATGATGGTTATTGGTGGGTGGGAAGGAATGGGATATGGATTTATTGGTTTCTTCGTTCTACTAGGTACACTTATCGGTATGATTGCACATCAACTTGTAAAAATCTCTCGAAAAAGCTACGTATAAAACTGTAAAAAATGAAAAGAATATATAATAATAAGAAAATTAGCTATTGTTTTAAAAAAGAATTTGTATTATGATAATCAACAAATTTATTTCGTTATAACGATGAAAAAGGACTAGTACATATTCAACCTTTTTAGCAGAGAGAGAATCCGCCAGGCTGAAAGATTCTTAAAAAGGCAATATGGAACCTGCCTTTGAGTTCTGCATATGCAGCGGGAATTTCCCGTTATCAAAAAGAGAGCATGCGCAATTTTTGTGCATGAATCAGGGTGGTAACGCCGGCAAAGCTCGGTCCCTATTTAGGGACGCGGGCTTTTTTGTATTTTCTAGAAGGAGGAAGACTGACTATGGCAAAAGAACAAGTGCAAGCCATTACGAAGATGGAAGAGGACTTTGCGCAGTGGTATACCGATATTGTAAAAAAAGCCGAACTTGTTGATTATTCAAGTGTAAAAGGGTGCATGATTTTACGTCCGTATGGTTATGCCTTATGGGAGAATATGCAGAAGGTGATGGATGAGAAGTTAAAAGAAACTGGCCATGAAAATGTATATATGCCAATGTTTATCCCAGAGAGTTTATTGCAAAAAGAGAAGGATCATGTTGAAGGATTTGCTCCTGAAGTAGCATGGGTTACGCATGGCGGGGATGAAAAGTTAGCGGAAAGACTTTGTGTACGTCCTACATCTGAAACTTTATTCTGTGAGCACTTTTCAAAAATTGTGCAATCCTATAATGATTTGCCAAAGTTATATAATCAGTGGTGTTCAGTAGTTCGTTGGGAGAAGACAACTAGACCATTCCTTCGTACGACTGAATTTTTATGGCAAGAGGGTCATACAATCCATGAAACGGCAGAAGAATCGCAGGCTGAAACATTAAATATTTTAAACTTATATGCTTCTTTCTGTGAGGATTATTTAGCGATACCAGTTATTAAAGGACAAAAAACAGAAAAAGAGAAGTTTGCTGGAGCAAAGGCAACTTATACAATTGAAAGTTTAATGCATGATGGAAAAGCGCTTCAAACAGGAACCTCTCATAACTTTGGGACGAATTTCTCAGAAGCATTTGATATTAAGTTTTTAGATCGTAACGGTAAATGGCAATATGTGCACCAAACATCTTGGGGTGTATCAACAAGAATGATAGGTGGGCTAATAATGGTTCATAGCGATAATAATGGACTTGTAATGCCACCAAAAGTCGCTCCAGTGCAAGTTGTTATTGTACCAATTGCTCAGCATAAAGAAGGAGTTTTAGCAAAAGCAACAGAGTTACAAGGACATATTCAAAAGGTTGCACGAGTAAAAATAGATGCTAATAATAAAACGCCTGGTTGGAAATTTAATGAGTATGAAATGAAGGGTATTCCAATTCGATTAGAAGTTGGCCCTAAAGATATTGAAAAGAATCAAGTTGTACTTGTAAGAAGAGATACGAAGGAAAAAGAGTTTGTAACAATGGATCAATTAGAAGAACGTATTCCAGCATTACTTGAAGAAATTCATATTGCTTTATTTAATAAAGCAAAAGCATTTCGCGATGAGAATACGTATGCTGTGACAAATTTCGAAGAGATGAAAAAAGTAGCTGACGAAAAGCAAGGCTTTATTAAAGCAATGTGGTGCGGGGAATTGGCTTGTGAAGAGAAACTAAAAGAAGAGGTGGGAGTATCTTCACGTTGTATGCCTTTTGAGCAAGAGCATTTAGCTGAAGAATGTATTTGTTGTGGTAAAGAAGCTAAACAAATGGTGTATTGGGGAAAAGCATATTAATACTCTTTTGATAGGTGATAAAAAGGACTTTGGGCTGCATAATAAAATGCAATCCAAAGCCCTTTTTGGTTTTATACAGTATTTCATGTATTCTTTAGATGGAAGGATGTTGTTCTTATTTTACGTTTTTACGACGAATAAACAGTAACATACCAATTAGGAATGTTGAAAGACCCATTAAAATAGATATAGGGTAATGCGTTGCAGTATTAGGTAATTTATCACCTTGTTTTTTTGTATTATCTTTTACATTATCCCCTTGAGAACCGTTGCCCTTCTGAGAATTGCTATCGCCTTTCACACGATTGCCACCTTGAGAGCCATTACCCCCTTGAGAACTGCTATCACCTTTAACACGATTGCCGCCGTGAGAGCCATTACCGCTGTGAGAGCCACTGCCACCAGAACCGTTACCACCAGAACCGTTACCACCGGAACCATTGTCACCAGAGCCACTGCCACCAGAACCGTTACCACCGGAACCATTGTCACCAGAGCCACTGCCACCAGAACCGTTACTGCCGGAACCATTGCCGCCAGAACCATTGCCGCCAGAGCCACTGCCACCAGAACCGTTACCACCGGAACCATTGTCACCAGAGCCACTGCCACCAGAACCGTTACTGCCGGAACCATTGCCGCCAGAGCCACTGCCACCAGAACCGTTACCACCAGAACCGTTGCCACCAGAACCACTGTCGCCAGAACCATTGCCACCGGAACCACTGCCGTCAGAGCCGCTACCACCAGAACCGTTGCCACCGGAACCACTGCCGTCAGAGCCGCTACCACCAGAACCGTTACCGCCGGAACCATTGTCACCAGAGCCACTGCCACCAGAACCATTGCCGCCAGAACCATTGCCGCCAGAGCCACTACCACCAGAACCACTGCCGTCAGAGCCACTACCACCAGAACCGTTACCGCCGGAACCGTTGCCGCCAGAGCCACTGCCACCAGAACCGTTACCGCCGGAACCATTGCCGCCAGAATCACTATCGTCCTGAGAACCGTTATTTCCTGGAGGTTTATTATTATCCTTTAAATTTCCTTCGGCAAAATGATCGCTATTTTGTACAATAGCGTTTGTTAATGGTTGGAAGTTTTCAGTTGCAGCATTACCGATATTTAAACCGCTAAAAAAAGATAATGAGAGTGTTGATGCTAAAATGAAGATTTTCGTCATGGTTTTCCTCCTAAGAAATTAATATTCCATCTAAAATACATCCCTTTGTAATATTTCTTAGGAAAAAGAGTTTTATGCAAAAAAAACTATATATAGAAAAAGGTGGTGTATTTGTCAAAGCAGAAAAGAGTTAATGTAGATTTCCTACAAATAGTAGAGGCGGGGAATTTACATTCATAACGGTAGAGGAAGTGGCAGTAGATGAAAGAGTACATAGCGTTTGATATTGGCGGTACGCAAATTAAGTATGGCATTGTTTCAGAAATAGGGAGAGTATTAAAGCGTAAAACAGTTGCAACAGAAATTCATTTAGGCGGAGAACAAATTATTCAAAAACTTATATATGTATCCAAAAAAATAATGAATGAACATACTATTGCAGGAATTGGTATTAGCACTACGGGAATTGTTGATATTAATAAAGGAATTGTGACGGGAGGTGCGGATCATATTCCGGGATATAGTACTATTCCTATTATTGATAGATTGCAAGAGATATTAAAAGTTCCAGTATCGATTGACAATGATGTGAATTGTGCAGCGTTTGGAGAAAAGTGGAATGGTAGTGGAAGAGAGAAAGAGAACTTTATTATGCTCACCCTTGGAACAGGAATTGGGGGAGCAATTTTTATAGATGGAGAATTGTACCGAGGACATTCATTTAGTGCTGGTGAATGGGGGAATATGTTAATAGAAGGAAAAACGTTTGAAGAGGTTGCTTCGATTTCAGGATTAATTCGGCTTGTAAGAAAATATAAAGGCAAAGGCGAGTGGAATGGGAGAACAATTTTTGAGTTGTATGATAAAGGAGATAGAGAAGTTGCTCAAGCAGTTGGGATTTTTTTTAAACATTTGGCAATCGGAATTAGTAATCTTGCTTATATTTTTAATCCAGAAACGATTATTATTGGTGGAGGAATTACCGATAGAGGAAATGAGTTTTTAAAAGAAGTAAAAGAAGAAATCAGTAAATACTTAAATCAAGAGATTTATAATAATTGTGAGATTGAACTTGCGCAAAACGGTAATTGTGCAGGAATGATTGGTGCTATTTACCACTTCTTACATCATCATAAGTAAATTATATGAATGTTTTCATATAACTGAGAATTTATCCTTTTTATCGCTAGGTAAATAATGCTACAATATAAGAGAAGAATACAATATTTTCCGATTTGGAAAATGCTTTGTAGAAAGGGAGAAACTTCATGCCTATTATTTTAGAAAAAGGTCAAAAGATCGATTTAACGAAAGGACAACCAAAAGTAGCAAAACTACAGGTTGGCTTAGGCTGGGATCCAATTGGGCAATCAGGTGGATTTCTGTCTTCATTATTTGGAAGTAAACCAAATGTAGATTGTGATGCATCTGTTGTTATGTTAGAAGAAGATCGTTTTTTAAACAAAAATGATTTAGTTTACTTCGGAAATAAACTTTCTACTTGTGGTAGTATTATTCATTCAGGAGATAATTTAACAGGTGAAGGCGCTGGTGATGACGAAACAATTTTCGTAGAATTACATAAAGTTCCGAGCCGTATTAATCGTTTAGTATTCGTTGTAAATATTTATGACTGTGTAAATCGTCGTCAAGATTTCGGGATGATTCGTAATGCATATATTCGTATTCAAAACCCGCAAACTGGTGAAGAATTAGCACGCTATAATTTATCGGATAATTATGCTGGCAAAACAACTCTAATTGCAGGTGAAATGTATCGTCACGGAAGTGAATGGAAGTTTTCAGCAGTTGGAGAAGGCACGCAAGATAAAAACTTAAGTGAGATTGTATCACGTTATCAATAAAATAACCGAGGAGGAATTGTATATGGCATCAATTTCATTGAAAAAGGGACAAAAGGTAGACTTAACAAAAACGAATCCAGGTCTTTCGAAAGTTCTTGTAGGACTTGGTTGGGACACGAATCGTTATGACGGACAAAACGATTTCGATTTAGATGTTAGTATTTTCTTAGTAGGTGCTAACGGTAAAGTTTCAGGTGCAGAGGATTTTGTCTTCTATAATAACCCAAAAGGTGCGAATGGTGCTGTAGAGCATTTAGGAGATAACCGAACTGGCGAAGGTGAAGGCGATGACGAATCGATTAAAGTAGATTTGAAAAATGTACCTGCACATATCGAACGTATTTGCTTCACAATCACGATTTACGATGGAGAAGGACGCAGCCAAAACTTTGGACAAGTTTCTAACTCTTTCGTACGTATTTTAGATGAAGAAAAGAATGCAGAATTAATTCGTTACGATTTAGGAGAAGATTTCTCTATTGAAACAGCCGTAGTAGTAGGTGAATTATATCGTCATGCAGGTGACTGGAAATTCAATGCAATCGGAAGTGGATTCCAAGGTGGATTAGCGTCTCTATGTAATAATTTTGGTTTAGATGTAGAGTAATAGATTTGATTTATATATCCATCGGTGAAATGCGTGTATACCGATGGATATATTTTTAAAGATAAAAATATAGAGGTGAATATAGATGGTTATTCAATTACAAAAAGGACAGAAAATCGATTTAGGTAAGACAAGCCCTGGTTTAACAAAAGCAGTAATTGGTCTTGGATGGGATATTAAATCTTATGACGGTGGATCAGATTTCGATTTAGATGCATCTGCCTTTTTATTAGATGCAAACGGAAAATGTACGAAGGAAACTGATTTTATTTTCTATAATAATTTACAGTCTCCTTGTGGATCTGTTTTACATACAGGAGATAACCGTACAGGCGAAGGCGAAGGCGACGATGAGCAACTTGTTGTAGATTTGAAGAAGGTTCCAGCAGATGTTCATAAAATTGCTATTACAGTTACAATTTATGATGCGGAAGGCCGTAATCAAAACTTTGGACAAGTAGGAAATGCGTTTGTTCGTTTAGCAAATGAAGAGACGAATGAAGAAGTTCTTCGTTTTGATTTAGGGGAAGATTTCTCCATCGAAACAGCAGTTGTCTTTTGTGAATTATACCGTCATAATGGACAGTGGAAGTTTAATGCAGTAGGAAGTGGATTCCAAGGTGGTTTAGGTGCGCTTGTAAGAGCGTATGGCTTGGATGCATAGAAAGGAAACGATATTCGTTTCCTTTTTTTGACCTTTCTATAAATCTAGCAAAGAATAGGGGATAAAGGTAAGATGAGTATTTTGCAAGGAATCCTTGATACGTATGCTCAGTTTTTCGACTTGGACATGTGGATTAAAGTGTTGCAAGATCCAGTATCTTGGGGATTAATTGGTACACTTGTTGTACTTGAAGGGTTGTTATCTGCTGATAACGCACTTGTGTTAGCGGTAATGGTAAAACACCTTCCTGAAGAGAAACGTAAAAAAGCATTATTCTATGGACTTATTGGAGCTTATATATTCCGCTTTATTGCAATTGGAATCGGAATGTTCTTGATTAAATTATGGTGGGTAAAACTTCTTGGTGCACTTTACCTTGCTTGGTTATCAGTAAAATACTTTATTGATAAGCGTAAAGGTGCAGGTGAAGAAGAGGAAGCTCATGGTATGAACCAAAACAGTATTTTCTTCAGAATGTTCGGTGTCTTCTGGGGAACAGTTGCAATGGTCGAATTAATGGATATCGCATTCTCTGTAGATAGTGTACTTGCTGCATTTGGTGTATCTAATGAAGTTTGGATTTTATTATTAGGCGGAATGCTAGGTATTTTAATGATGCGTGGTATTGCCGGTGTATTCTTGAAATTATTAGAGCGTATTCCAGAGCTTGAAACGACAGCATACATTTTAATCTTAATTATTGCATCGAAAATGTTACTGTCTTTAATCGAGATTGAGATTAGTCATACACTATTCTTTATTATTTTAGTTGTAGCATTTGGAGCAACATTTATAATTCACTACATGAAGAATTCTGGACAAGCTAAAGAAGAAGTTGCAGCTACTAAAGAAGATAATAAATAATTGAAATGGGTTTGCTCGTTTTGCGAGCGCCCATTTTTTATAACAAAAAATAGTTTATAATAGAAGAAGGACTTAGAAAAAACGTAACTGTTTTTGGAGGTGAACTGTTGTGTTTTCACGTTTTACACTTCAACCATATGCATTAAAAGATGAATCAGATTTAAAGCAATTTGAAACGCTTTTAGAAAAACGTCCACAATATGAACTGACAGAGAATGAGATGAAATTTAGTTATATAGCATGTCGAATCCTTGGCGTTCCTAATGATGTAGATGAATATTTTAATGAACTGTTTGATTATAGTGAAGCGAAAGGAATCGAAGTTTTACACGAACAAAATTTAAACAAAGTGATTGATTCGGAAAAGCTTCGTCATATTCAAGAAGTGTTCGGATTACATCAAGAAGCACCAAATGGTCTGACAGTAAATAGGTTAGTTGCACACTTATCTGGGAAACAACTTTTACCGAAAGTAGACAATCCTGATTTACAGCATTACATACATACGACGTTTATTTCACTATTGAAATTATATGAGAAACAACATAATCAGTCGTTAAAGACAGAAGGCTTCCGTCGTTTCTTAATCGACATAATTAAACTAAGCGAAAATTATGTAGCGAAGTGGTTTTCTACGATTAATTATAAGAAACAGATGCCGCGTATCGTTTGGTATGGTGATGCACAGGAAAGCCGTATATATTTCTTATACTTTCTTATTATGCTCGGTTGTGATGTGCTTTATTATCACCCAGAAGGAAAAGATGGATTTGAGAATGTTGATGAAGAGGGAAGGACCTTTATTGTGTCTCATCCAGGCCGTATTTCTCTTGAACCATTTCCAGATCGCCGCCGCGAGCGTGTGGCAACAGTAGCGTATCAAGCTTCAAAAGAAATTGAGCAAGTACTTCACCACGATAATTCACTGCTGTACAAGCCGTGGCAATTCCGTTCCTATACGCCTGTAGCTCGTACACTAAAAACAACATATGATGAGCTCTTTTTAATTACGAAAGAAAAGGCGTTTGTACGCCCGACATTCTTTGTTGAAAATAAACATATTTATATCCCTTCTTTATTTGCGAAAATATCAGGCGTTTCAAAGAATGATAAAGAGTATTTTCAACGATTAAAGGCTGTTACATCATTTGATAACAGTATACTAGTTAATACATTCCCATTTACGAAAGAGCAAAAAGCAAACTTCCAATATCATTATCGAGATGCATTAGACCGTGGGGGGAAATTACATCCTGATCTAATTATGAATAGCCATTGGTGGCCGCATAAGCGTTTACCGGAAGGTTTACAACATGGGATTGCAGAAGCGATTATCCATACGTGTGAAAGTGAAATGTGCAAACCAATTGCGAAAGAGACGAAACAAGATGTAGCGCTATATGTTTTCGCGCAACTTTCTCAAATACCACCGAATATTTTAGAACAGCTTGAGAAATTTGATTATTCACAAGATGTGCCGAAAATTGTTATATTTAATAATGAGAAGAGTGGAGAGTTAACTCGTTCTGATGCTGTTTTATTACTATTTTTAAATCAAATTGGAGTAGATGTATTCCATTTCAATCCAACGGGAAGAAACGATATTGAACCGTATATTGAAGCGGGGGCATTTGATTCCCATTGGCTTGAAGAGGTTAATTTCGATCTTGAGTTTCATGGTTCATCAGCCTATAAAAATTTATCACAAACAATAAAAGGACTATTTCGTCCATTTTTATAAGGAAAGGGAGAATACCATATGAATAACCCAGTCGTACTAGATCCGAAAACAGAATTAAATGAGCAAACAGCACAAGATGTTCGCTTGCAACTTAGACAAGATGCGGATGTACAACGTATTTATAATGCGGTAGATATTAAAGATCAATTAGAATTAATTGAACTTGGAAAAGAACCTTCTATGGAAATTTCACGTTTTGCTGATCAAATTTTACATACAATGTCATTATCAAAGATAGAAGATTCTGGTGAATTATTAAAACAGCTTGGTAAAATTATGGACAGATTTGATAGCAAAGACTTTGCGGAAGAGAAAAGTGGTTTCTTCTCACGTATGTTCAAAAAAGCGGATAAAATGATTGAACAAATCTTTAGCAAGTATCAAACGATGGGCCGTGAAATTGATAAAGTGTATGTGGAAATTACGAAGTACCAAGATGAGATGAAAAAATCAATTGGTACGTTAGATGGCTTGTATGAGCAAAACTTAAAATATTATTTAGACTTAGAGAAGTACGTAGTAGCAGGAGAAATGTTATTAGAGCGTTTAAATACAGAGTTAGTTCCGATGTATGAAGAGCGTGTGCGTAATAATGATCAATTAGCAGGTATTGAATTAGAGTCGCTTAAAAACTCGGTTGAAATTTTAGAGCAACGTATTGATGATTTAGAAAAAGCGCGTATGGTTGCGCTACTTACAGCACCACAAATTCGTATGATTCAACGTGGTAATAATAAATTAATTGGTAAAATTAATACAGCATTTATTACAACGATTCCTATCTTTAAAAATGGTATCATTCAAGCGGTAAATGCGAAGCGTCAAAAGCTTGTTGCAGATTCTATGGCTGAACTGGATCGCCGTACAAATGAATTACTTAAGAAAAATGCACAAAATATCGCAACGCAAAGTGTAGAAGTAGCGAGATTATCAGGTTCTTCTAGTATTAAGATGGAAACGCTTGAGGAAACTTGGAACATTATTTCAAGAGGTATGCAAGAAACACAACAAATTGAAGAACAAAATAAACGTGAGCGTGAAGAAAGTCGCAAGCGTATGGCTACATTAACGGAGAATATCAAAAAAGAATTACAAGGATAAATGAAAAGGCAATGAGGAATATTCCTCATTGCCTTTTTAGTTTCTCTTCACTAATTTAATAATCTCATTCACAATAAGTGGAATGATACTCAATAAGAGAACAAATCCCCAATCTCGCATCGTTAATGCATGTACACCGAATATATTTGCAAGGGGCGGGATGGAGATGATACAAACTTGCATAAGAACACCGATAAGAAGGGAGAAAACTAAATATTTATTTGTAAAGATCCCAATTGAAAAAATTGATTTCGTTCTTGAACGCAAGTTAAATGAATGAACGAGCTGAGAAAAACTAAGAACGACAAATGCCATCGTTTGAGCGTGTAATAGAGCATCGTCATCAATTCGCTCTGGGAAAAGAGGGAATAAATTTGTATCTCCAGTATAGAATTTTGCTCCGGCGATAAAAGCTATTAGCGTTAAAAGTCCAATGATAACTCCATTGAAAATTAGGAAAGGAACGCTGCCACTAAATAAGCTTTCTTTTGCATGTCGTGGTTTTTCCTTCATCACATCTGGATCTTCAGGATCAACCCCAAGTGATAATGCAGGCAGTGTATCTGTAATTAAATTCACCCATAAAATATGAATAGGTCGTAGTGGTGTTGCCCAGCCGAGTAAAATTGCTAAAAATAAAGCGATAATTTCTCCGAAGTTACAAGAGAGTAGGAAGAGAATTGATTTTTTTATGTTGCGATAAATATTTCTACCTTCTTCAACAGCTTTCACGATAGATGAAAAATTATCATCTGTTAACACAACATCCGCTGCCCCTTTTGCAACGTCTGTTCCTGTAATGCCCATCGCTACGCCGACATCGGCTTGCTTTAAAGATGGTGCATCATTGACGCCATCACCAGTCATAGAAACGATATTTCCTTTCGCGCGTAATGCCTTTACAATTTTCACTTTATGCTCTGGAGAGACTCTAGCGAATACATTTAAATGATTAATTTTGCTAGCTAGTTCTGTATCAGAAATGTTATCTAATTCAGTTCCAATCATAATTTCCGATATTTCTTCAGCAATGCCAAGTTCTTTGGCAATTGCAAAGGCGGTATCTTTATGGTCACCAGTAATCATAACTGTGCGAATACCGGCTTTTTTACATTCTGTAATTGAATCTTTCACTTCAGTTCGTGGTGGATCAATCATACCGACAAGACCAATAAAGATAAGATTTTCTTCAAGATGATTTATATCCACATCGTTTGAATTGTATTGTTTAAATGCGAATGAAAGTACTCTTAAAGCTTCTTGAGACATTGCTCCGGCAGCTTCTAATATTTGATTTTTATCAGAATCAGTTAAAATCTCGATTTTGCCGTTTTTAAAAATATGGGTACATCGAGGTAAGAGCTTATCAATAGCGCCTTTCGTCATGCTATAGTAGCTTTCATCGTATGTATGTACGGTTGACATCATTTTACGATCTGAATCGAAAGGTACTTCGTTAACACGTTCATGTATTTTTTCTAAATGATCTTTTTGCATGTTAAAAGTGGTTCCAGCAACGAGAAGTGCAATTTCAGTCGGGTCTCCCGTTTGTGATTCGTTAGTGTAAGAAGCATCATTACATAGCACCATATTTTCTAACAATAGACGTTGCGCATCATTATTTACATTTAAACTTTCTAAGCGATCGTATGTGTTATCACTATAAAAGTGAGTAACGGTCATTTTATTTTGCGTTAACGTACCTGTTTTATCTGAACAAATAATTGTGACAGAACCGAGGGCTTCAACAGCTGGTAGTTTCCGAATGATAACGTTTTGTTTAATCATACGTTGCACACCAATTGCAAGAACGATGGAAACAATAGCTGGCAAGCCTTCTGGAATAGCTGCAACGGCTAAACTAATAGCAGTCATAAACATTTCTAACGTATCCCGGCCTTGTAAAAAACCGATGAGGAACATAACGATACAAATAGCTACAGCGACAAAGCCTAAATATTTTCCGACTTGTGCTAAGCTTTTTTGAAGTGGTGTCATATCATCGTCTGCTTCATGTAAAAGGGTAGCAATCTTACCAATTTGTGAGTTCATTCCAGTTTCAACAGCAACACCGACGCCTCTTCCGTATGTTACAAGAGTGGACATAAATGCCATGTTTTTTTGATCGCCGAGTGGTACTTGCTCATCACTTTGCATGGAAGGGTGGTAGATTGCATCTTTATCAACAGGGACAGATTCACCAGTTAGAGCAGATTCTTCAACTTTTAAATTTGCGGTTTCAATAAGGCGTAAATCGCATGGGATATATCGTCCGGCGTCGAGCATAACGATATCCCCTGGAACGACGTGCTCAGATGGAATTTCTTTTAGTTCACCATTTCTCTTGACGATAGCTTTAGGTGTTGCCATCTTTTTCAATGCCTCTAAAGCTTGTTCTGCTTTCGATTCTTGGACAACACCGATAACAGCATTTAAAACTACAACAAGCGCGATAATACTGGCATCCGCCCATTCACCTACAAAGGCAGAAATAAGGGCAGCAATAATAAGGACATATACGAGGACGTCATTAATTTGGGCGAAAATACGCTGCCATAAAGTGCGTTTTTGTTTTGTAGCTAATTCATTAGAACCGTATTGCTTTAAACGTTCACTTACAATCTCATCTGTTAAACCGTGTTGTTCGTTTGTTTCTAGGTCAATCAATGTTTGATCTTTCGTCTTACTGTACCAATTGCTCATAAGTAAGCACCTCCAGTAAAAACAGTTAGCAATGGTAGTGTTGCTATTATTTGTGAGTAGTATGTATGGAGAAAAAATCTAAGGTGAGGTTCTACTTCTATTGTACAATATTTTACAGTTGGTTGAGGGAAAGAGAAGAGTTGTCATGAATTTGTTGGAAATAAAAAAGAGCCTCATATAAGAGAGGCTTTTTTACTTTTTAATTAATGTACCTAATTCTTCTGTAATAGCTTGCATTTCACTAATGCTGAATGTTTCACGTTTCATAACATGATCATAAATATCACGTAAATCTTCGTACATTTCTTCGTTAAAACTAGCAGCTCTCATCGCTCCAGCATTAACCATACGTAATTTTTCTTTAATAGCTTCGACCATGTATTCAACGTTTTCTTCTGACTTTACGGATAAATCCACCGAAGTGTCCCCCTTTAAAATAACATAAGGCTATCTTAACATTTTTTATCATTTTCGTTAATGGATCTTTTCAATCCTATTAAATTAGTAGGGATTTCCTTTATATTTCATAATTGGTTGTTTATACTATAAGTATATATGAAGAAATGCACCAAGAAGGGAAGAAACAAAAACATGGTTCAAGTATTGTTTGTTTGTCTTGGGAACATTTGCCGTTCTCCGATGGCAGAAGCGATTTTTCGAAATCTTGTCGTAAAAGAGGGACTTGAAGAGAAAATTGTCATTGATTCTGCAGGAACTGGAGATTGGCATGTTGGCCATCCGCCACATAAAGGAACACAAAAAATTTTAAAAGAAAATGCAGTCACTTTTGAAGGAATTAAAGCAAGGCAAGTAGAAAAAGAAGACTTAACAAAGTTTGATTATATTATTGCCATGGACAACAAGAATATAGCAGATTTAAAAAGTTTAGGTAAAACTGGAGGCTATATTGGTAGGCTGTCCGATTTTGTTCCAGACGGTGGCTGGACAGACGTTCCTGACCCTTACTATACAGGGAATTTCCAAGAAGTATATGACCTTGTAACAGAAGGGTGTGCAAAGCTATTAGCTTTCATTCGAAATGAACAAGGAATATGAGGAAGCTTAGAAAGAAATACTTTCTAACATAAGAAATGAAAGGGTGAAGGAATATGGCAAAGAAAAATAATATTGCTCGAAACATTGCGATTGGTGTAGCTGCAGGTGTAGCGGTATCCATGTTAAAGAAAGAAAACCGTGAAAAAGTAAAAAATACAGCAGAAAAAGCAAAAACAAAGATGATTGAAATTGGTGAAAATGCAAAGATCAAAGAAAAAGTGCAAACTGTTACAGATAAAGGACGCGAACTTGCTGATTTCAATGTTGTAAAAGCGAAAGTAGCAGAAATTAAAAAATTAACGCCATCTGTTGTAGAGACGTTAAAAGAAACGAAAGAAATTTTTAGTAAGAAAAAAGTTGAGCCAGAAGAAAAGCCAGAAACGATTGAAATTCAAGCTGTATCTCCAAAGGTAGATGAGCTGAAAGCAGAAGAAGAGCCAGTAGTTGCTGAAGATGGTGGTATGAAAGAAGCGCGTGAATTATTTATAAAAGACTCAAATGCAGTGGAAAAAAAAACTGAAGCGTACATTGAGTTAAAGCAAGATAAAGAAGAGAAGAAAAGCGTTTAAACATATATGAGAAAAATTTTAGAAAAGGTGAGAAGAAATCGTACTTATTCGTTTGGTAAAGATTTATATGACCGGACGATGCGCGATGATGTAGCGGGCTTGGCAGCACAGCTCGCTTATTTCTTCTTGCTTGCAATTTTTCCTGGGCTCGTTTTCTTAATTACGCTTCTTGGATTTATTCCCATTCAAACAGAGGATGTGCTTAGTTTATTAGAGGTTTATGTACCAGATGATGCAATGAACTTAATTGAGGTAAATGTAGATAAAGTTGTAAACCAGCAAAATGGTGGTTTATTATCATTTGGTTTATTATCCATGTTATGGTTTGCCTCAAATGGTGTTAATGCGGTTATGAATGCTTTTAACCGCGCTTATGACGTAAAGGAAACACGTTCTTTTATTACAACAAGAGCGTTATCAATTGTGTTTACATTAGCTATTATTTTTATGATTGTCTTTGCGTTAATTGTTCCGGTATTCGGACAAGTTATTGGAGCAGCAGTGTTTAAAGCACTCGGTTTATCAGATAGTTTTTCTTTCGTATGGAGCATTACACGATTAGTAGCGAGTTTCTTCGTACTATTTGCTTTGTTTAGTTTCTTATATACATTTGCACCAGATCGAAAGTTAAAAAGAAGAGAAGTTATTTCAGGGGCGTTATTTGCTACTGTAGGATGGATTGTGGTGTCTTACTCATTTGCTTATTATGTAGATAAGTTTGCGAATTACGCCAATACATATGGTGGTCTCGGTGGTATCATTATTTTAATGTTATGGTTTTATTTAACTGGATGGGTAATTTTACTTGGCGGTGAAATTAATGGTTTACTCCACCATTATAGAACCGGTGACAATAATTCCCGTAATGAATAATGAGTTCTTGTTCCATAATAAAAAGGAACAGGGGGGATATTTCATGAGTAATAATAAAAAGAACCATAATAATAAAAGTAATAATAAACAAAAGAGCAGTTCGCATCCAAAGCATAAAACGAGTAGCAGTGCGAACGGTCATAATAGCTATCACTAAAAAAAACGGGTCCTCTATGAGGGACCCGTTTTATTTGCTTCCTTTTAGTAATCGTAAGCCATTCAAAATGACAAGAATCGTACTTCCTTCATGGCCAATAACACCGAATGGAAGAGCTAAAAATTGCAAGAAGTTTGAACAAATTAGCATGGCAATAACGGCTAGCGAAAAGATTACGTTTTGCTTCACAATACGGTTCATTCGTTTTGATAAACGAATTGCTTGGGAAAGGCGAGATAGTTCGTTCTTCATCAGTACAACATCTGCAGTTTCTAAAGCTACATCTGTTCCTTCTCCCATTGCGACACCAATGCTAGCAGTAGCTAGTGCAGGTGCATCATTTATACCGTCTCCGACCATTGCTACTGTACCGTATTTTTCTTTTAACTTTTTAATCGTTTCAACTTTTGTTTCTGGTAAGCATGATGCGTAATATTCCTTTATATTACTTTCAGAGGCAATTGCTTTTGCCGTTTCTTCATTATCTCCAGTAATCATAATTGCTTCGACACCAATGCTTTGTAAATCACGAATAGCAGCTATTGTTTCTTGGCGAAGCGTATCTTTTAAAGCGATAAGTCCAAGAATGCCTCCCTCATCACTAATATAAACGACAGTTTTACCTTCTTTTTCAAGTGAGGCAGAAATACCATTATGAAATGTCTTTGTTTCTTCACCGATAAAATCAGCTTTACCTATTTTATAAGCGTTGTTTTCCAATATTCCTTTTAGACCAAAACCAGTTACATCTTCAACCTTTTCTGGTTTTTTTAAAGTAATGTCGTACGCATGTTGTGCATATTTAACAATGGATTCAGCTAAAGGATGTGTAGAGTGACTTTCAATTGATGCTGTAATAGAAAGTACTTCTTTTTCTGTTATATTTTCTCGAACATATACATCTGTTACGGTAGGTTTACCTTCTGTTAATGTTCCTGTTTTATCAAACGCGATTGCTTTCACAGAAGCAAGGCGTTCTAAATGTATACCGCCTTTAAAGAGAATACCGTTTCTCGCTCCGTTAGAAATGGCTGATAACGTAGCTGGTGTAATGGCAGCTACGAGCGCACAAGGAGATGCGACTACAAGTAAGATCATAGCGCGATAAAACGTTTCATTCCAGCTCCAGTCAAGTAAGAAATGAGGAACGAACATCATAAGCGCAACAACGAGTAGTACACCTTTTACGTATGTTCCTTCAAACTTTTCGATGAATAGTTGTGATGGTGATTTTTCACTTTGTGCACTTTGGACGAGACGGATAATCTTTTGGAATAATGTTTGATCGCTCGGCTTCGTAATTTTAACTTCGATAGCACCACGTAAATTTACAGTACCGGCAAATACTTCATCGCCATGTCTTTTCTCATTTGGAATAGGTTCTCCTGTGATTGCTGCCTCATTGATATTTGTTTCACCGTTATGAATCGTACCGTCAGCAGGAACACGTTCACCAGGTTTAATTAAAATAATGTCGTTAATTTGTAACTCTCCAACAGGAACACGTTCCTCAGTTCCGGTGGAAATACGTAATGCTTCTTCGGGTTGTAAGTCAAGAAGAGCGGAAATTTCTTTTTGGCTCTTACTTAACGTATAAGATTCCATAGCACCGCTGAGTGCAAAGATGAAGATTAAAATAGCCCCTTCTGCCCAGTAGCCAATAATTGCAGCACCGATAGCTGCAAAGAGCATTAGCATTTCAACATTTAGCTCTTTTTCTTCAATCGTATCTTCAATGCCTTCTTTAGCTTTTGCATATCCACCAACTATATAAGCAAGGATATAGCAAGTAATACCTACATTTATTGCATCGTTCTTTGTGAATAGCCAGCCAGCTAAAATAAAAATACCAGATGCTACTGCAAATACAAGTTCATAATGTTTTTTTAATGTGTCCCATAAAGAGGGATGAGAAATTGTTTCTTTTGCGTGTAACGTTTTTACTTCTGAGTTCATTACTACTCGCTCCTTCCGAATTCTTATTGAGAAAAATAATCAAAATCGAAACCCCTATAAAACGACGAAAGCTGCCATCCATAATGGATAGCAGCATTTCTGTTGAATCTGTTTTTAATCGTTCTTATGTTGTAATTATTCTATAGTATATCATATGTTTTTATGAGATGGTACGGTTTTGTTTCAAGTATAAACGGAAAACTTGTGTTTTCGCAATTCCTTTGGTATATATGAATATTGTTCATAAAAAGGTCGGAAAGGAAGACAACAAGTGAAGACAGAGAAATTTTTTACCCATCCGATTGGCGTATTTATTGCTGCAATAGTAGCAACTTTTTTATGGGGAAGCGCATTTCCTTTTATTAAATTAAGTTATGTTGAACTTGGAATTCAACCACAAGAAGTTGGAGAGCAAATATTATTTGCCGGTTATCGTTTCTTTTTATCTGGAGTCATGCTCTTATTATTCTTTAAAGTGTTAGGAAAAGATATGAGCTTCAAAAAAGGAACGGGGAAACAGTTAATACAAATTGGTTTATTCCAAACGTTTCTTCAATATATCTGTTTTTATATTGGAATGAGTTATAGTTCGGGAATTGAAGGAGCTATCATTTCAGGGACATCATCATTCTTTCAAATTTTACTCGCCCATTTTTTATATAAAGATGATGCCCTCAATATGAGAAAAATAATTGGCGTATCGATTGGCTTTTGTGGCGTCGTTTTAGTAAATGTGCCGAGTGATGGTAGCTTATCATTTCATTTTGGAATCGGAAGCTTATTACTTCTTAGTGCAGCAATGCTGTATTCATATGGAAACATATTAGCGAAAGAAGGTAGTAAAACGTTAGATGTTGGCTATATGACAGCATACCAAATGATGTTTGGTTCTATAGGATTATTATGTATAGGGGCTTTACAAGTTGGAGTAATGCCATTTACATTTAGTCTACATGCACTACTTATGCTGATTTATTTATCTTTCTTATCTGCAGCTGGTTTTTGTATTTGGAATACAATTATGAAGTACAACAAGGTTGGAAAAGTATCTATGTATATGTTCTTTATACCCGTATTTGGTGTGTTATTATCGAGCATGATTTTAGGTGAAGCAATTCATTCATTTGTGTTACTCGGTTTAGCATGTGTAGCCGCGGGAATTATTGTGGTAAATCGGACGCCAGCTAAGCAAAAAATAGAGCAAGAAAAACAAGTAGCATAGAAAGCAGAAAAGCGATTACAATGGAAGAACAGTACTGTTCTTCTTTTTTTATAGAAAAAGGATAATAGACTAAGTGTAACGAAAAAAGATACAAAAAGCATTTATTGAGGAGAACATATTATGAATCTACTTTACGTGGTGTTAATTGGGCAAATACTTCTTTTTTTAATTGGTGCAATTTATGCAATGCGGCAGACAAAAAGAACGAAAGATAATATGCCTTTACCTTTAGCAATCCGTCTTATTCTTAGTTTTTCTTTAACAGGTAGTGCAATTTGGATATGGTTACAAGATCCATCTGTAGAGTATAGTACGTGGGTTGCACTTGGTATGACTTTATCGACTGTGGGAGATTTGTTTATGGCTGGGCTGATTCCAATTGGTCATCGATTAATTGGTGGGATGGTTACTTTCGCTCTTGCTCATTGTTTTTATGTAAAAGCATTTTTGCAAACAGGAATTTCGTGGAATGGTTTTTGGATTGGCTTACTCGTATATGGGCTCTTTCTAATTGTAGGATGGTTCTTCTTTATCCGAAATGATAAACAGGATAAATTGTTTACGATAGGAGCTCTAATTTACGGATTGTGGGTTGGAGGAATGGCTTGCTTTGCATTCGCCTTATATTATGAAAATACAGGAATATGGTGGATACCAGCGTTTGGTGGTTTACTGTTTGTGATTTCTGATTTTATTATTGGCGTGACAGATATCGGAGGGCGTAAATTGAAGTATGAGCCACTTTGGGTTTGGTTTACATATGTAGCTGCTCAAATGTGTATTGTATATGTGGGATTATAAAAAGATACTCTCAAAATAGTGAATAGACTATTTTGAGAGTATCTTTTTTGCTTGTTTAATTTGATCAGTATTACCATTTGAAATTTCTAATATTATAATTTTATAATTCAGAATTTTGTAGAAAAATATCGGTTGTATTATTTATAATAAAAATAAAAAGATGATGAGATGGTGAAATGATGCAAAAGAAAAAACGTTGGCGTGAATTCTTTGGAACTATTGCAATTGCATGTTTATTGGTGTTTTTGACGAAAATTTTTGTGTTTTTCCCTACGACTGTAAAAGGAGCATCTATGAGGCCAACGTTGCAAGATGGAGATAAGGTAATTGTTAATAAGTTAGCAAAACAATTTGAAAGCTATGGGAGAGAAGATATTATTGTTGTGAAAACAGATAATTTTTATGTCAAAAGAGTGATTGGATTATCTGGAGATATAATTGAGATGAGAAATGATCAATTATATGTAAATTCTGAAGTGAAAGATGAAGAGTATTTGGATAGTAATAAAAAACAAGCAGAAAAAAAACTTATGAATTTAACAGAGGACTTTGGACCGATTACAGTTCCTAAAAATAAGATTTTTGTTATGGGAGATAATCGCTTAATAAGTAAAGATAGTAGAAATGGTTTAGGTTTTATTGATAGAGAAGATGTGTTAGGAAAGTTAGCAGGCATTTATTATCCGTTTGAACATATGAAAATAATAAAGTAAAAAACCAAGCAAATTTTAGTTTGCTTGGTTTTTTTGTTAAACAGTAGGAGATTCGTTAGATACAAACATATCTTCATGTTTCTTTGTAGTACTTAAAACGAATTTATGTTGTAGCAATTGTAGTTTAAATAACGCCAAAGGATCATGATATGTTTCTGGATTGCTTCTTAGCGTTGCTAATGTTTGCTCGTCTTCCTGTATCTCAAGTTGAGCTGCATCTACATTTTGTTTCAATATGTTAAGTGGATCTTTGAAGAACATCATGATATCACGTTCTAATGCACCTTCAAATACTTCAAATTGAAGGAAGAATTGTTTTGAAATTGTGTGAGCAATTTCTGTATAGTCTTCTGTTTCAATATATTGTTTATATTTGTTGGCGAGCATAGATTGGTTTTTTTGCATATTACCAAATAATTTTCCGGCACTTTTTAAGAAAAACTGTGTCGGTGTAAAGCGTAATAAAATATTGATGTTCGTTACTGTAATTCGATTTGTCATTCGTGCAACATCTCGATTCCAATCATCTAATAATTTGAAATCGCAAGGAAGTTTCATACGTTCTTCTTTATATAATTTATTAAACGTTTCACTCATTTCATCTAAATAAGCTTGAGCTTGAATAAATTCATTATGTGCCGTTTCAATCCATTCTTGAATAGACCCAGTAAATTTAGGAAGAAGTACCTGTTGCACATGCTTTTGAACTCGTTCATTCATTGCAGCATTTAATTCTTCATGAACTAGTTTGAAATCACTATCTTCTTGAACAAGATCAGAGCAGCTCTGTAATAATTCAGGAATTTGAGAATGTATATCTCGTGTAATTTCTTCTTTCGTTAAAAGATAGGATTCGGTAATAGAGCGAATTTTATCTTTTTCAAGAGCAGTAAGGTTATTAATAAATCCAGTAAGTTTCACTGAGATGTGTTTATTCCAGCGTACGGATTTTACTAATGTATTTTCTAATTCCACACGTTCATTTATGAGATAAGCAATTGTCTTTTGCGTAAACCATATTAGCTTTTCTATACGTTCTTTTTCTATATCGCGTTTTGCAAGATTAGAGAGAATAGATTCTGTTACATCTCCAAGTTGCTGACTACTCTCTTGCGAAGGAGAGTATGGGAAGAATTGTGCATCTGGAAAATGTACTTTAAGTTTACTAATTAGTTTTTCATTAGTAGTCGTATTATTTGTGTGTAATACGAAGTGAATTTGTAAGTTTGGTACTTGTTCACGTAAATAAATTAACGTATCAATTTCTTCACTATGCAATGGTGAAGAAGAATTTAATACGTAAACAAGGCTATCTGCTGCTTGTAAGTATTCAAAGTATGCATTGTTTTTATCCAATTGTCCTTGAATGGATGGTGTAATAAGAAATGTAAACTTATTTTTTCTTAAAAATCTACTTGGTAGCTTAATTTCTATACATTTTTTCTCAAGTTCTGACTGAGCAGATGTAGCCGCTATTTGATGGAATTCATCAAGGTTAGAGATATTTCTAATATCTAACTCGTTAAATTCTGTTATTTCAGTTTGACTAGCGTCTTTAAATAGAATAGGAGTTGTTAAAGTTTCAGTTAAGATGTTCTCTCCTAATATTGAATTAACAAATGATGTTTTATCATGGTCACTAGTTCCAGCTATTAGTAGTGGTGTGACATTTAAATCACATAGTTCATGGACGAGTAGCGTAAATTGATGACTTAAATCTACATCATTTTTCTCAGCCCATACAGCGATTGTTTCGAATAAATGAGAAACTATTTCCATATTTACATCTGCTTCAGCTGATGTATTAGAAAGTAAGGATCCAGCACTTTTTACGAGTAATGATTCTAAGGTTGTAGGTGAGACTTCATTCCATGCTAATACTGCTGCAGAGACAACTAGAGAATCTTTTGCTTTCGTTAAACTGAACCAATTTGTTAATAGATTTGGTACAAGTCCGTTTAATTCATGCATAAAATGATTTCCGGTAATTAATGCAAAGTATGTTTCTTGATAGCGAGTAGAAATTTCATTCCAATCGTCATTATTGTCTGTTTCAATATGCAAGAATAAATGATTAATACTTTGAATCCAAGGAAGGTATAAGGATTCATGTTGGTAGCTATTCCAAAGAGCAATAACAAGTTCTTTAAATTGAGCTTGATCAACAGCATATAGAGCTTTTAAAGACTCATAGAAATATTCAGGCTTAATATTTTTAGTAAATCCTTTGTTTATGTAATTTATTAATGTATCAAACCAGTGTAAAGATTGTGTTCGAATACCTTCTTGAACAGCTAGTTCGATAGCGTTGTTCCAATCTTCTTGTTTTTCATAGAAAGAACGTGCAATTGCAGTAATATTTGGGTAATCCGGTTGGAATGCAACAGCTTCACTAATCGTCTTAAAAGCAAGTCCTAAACGATCTTGTTCGATATAAAGAGAAAGAAGTTGTAATGAAACTTCCATCGTAAGAGTTGTATCTTCTGTTTGAATAGATTGATAAATTTCTTCTGCCTTTGGTAGGAATCCTAGTTCAAAATAAGCATCTGCAATATTTTTTGTTGCCCAAAGTGCAAGAGTATTATTAACTTTTTCCCATTTAAATATAGCTGCTTCAAAATCTTTATTTTGATAATAAAATTCACCTTGAGCAAATCGAATATTAGAAATGTTGGAGAATTCATTTTTAGATTCATTTATATATGCTTCACCGAGTACTTCCGATGCAGGAGTAGAAGTTTCTTCTGTTAAAAATGTTTTATAGTAAACTTTTTGAATAAATTGATTTTCAATGGTCATGTTCGTTCCCCCCTGTATAATTTAGAAAAATGATGTTGTATGTAAAAGGGTTCATGTTCTTTTAATAGGTAGAAGTTGGATTATATAGACCAAACTATGTTTTTGCTAGATATATCATTTTTCTTGAGAATTAAACCGTTGCGAAAAGTAACTTTCCTTTATTGTAACAAAAAAACACGCATATGAATTTTTATTTTTTATCAGGACATTTGCAGGCAGTAAGAATCTAATCTCAAAATTAGTGAATGTAAGTGAGTTATGTGGGAGTCGGGATGTCTGTAGAAGCAAGATTGGCATAGGTTAATAATTACAAAACTCCCACTGATTAAAGTTTCACTTTATCTCTGTTAAAGGAAAGAATAGAAGTAGAGTTCATTATAAAAACAATGTATAGTGAATATGTATACCATGTTTGCCTTAAAGATAGAAAGGGTACAATGTGGAATAACGATCGTGCATAGGATGTGTCTTCCGAATGGAACAACATATTGGCGAGTTAATCGCGCATTATGGCTATTTTGGAATTGTTATAGCTTTGGCTGGTGGGATTGTCGGATTACCGATACCAGACGAGTTTTTATTGACCTTTGTTGGTTATAATGTTTCAAAAGGAGTTATGTCAGGAACTGCTGCTTTTTTAAGTGGGATGGCTGGTGCGATGTTAGGGATCACGTTAAGCTACATATTAGGTTTAAAACTTGGGCTCCCTGTTTTAAAGAAATATGGGCCGAAAATTAGAATTAAAGAACATCACATTGAAAAAACACATATTTTATTTGAAAAATATGGGCCATTTCTTTTAATGATTGGTTATTTTATACCGGGAGTACGTCATTTAACAGCATATTTTGCTGGGGTATCAAATTTGACACTTTGGCGTTTTTGTTTGTACGCTTACGGTGGTGCGCTCATTTGGATAAGTGTTTTTATTGGGCTTGGCTGGAAGTTAGGCGAGAAGTGGCGCTTCGTTGAGTATAGTTTACATCATTATGGAATATGGATTTTATTAATTTCAGCAGTTGTTACATGTGTTGTATGGTTTTATATAAAGAAAAAGAAAAACCGCTAATAGCGGTTTTTTTAGCTGAAAGCAATAAATAATACACCAGCTGTAATAAAGACTACACCAACGCCGGTCATAAAGTTTAACTTTTCACCGAGTATAATCATAGCGAGAATGATAGAAAATACGACGCTTAATTTATCGACAGGAGCTACTTGTGAAACCTTTCCTGTTTTGAGGGCAAGAAAATAAAATAGCCATGACGAAGCACCTGCAATCCCACTTAATGTGATAAATAGCAGTGCTTTTTTATTTAGCAGTACGTCGCCGATATTTTGAAATTTACCTTGTATGATAATAACGCCTATCATAAATAATGCCATAATAATAGATCGAATTGTTGTTGCAACGTTTGCATCGATTCCGTCTAAACCAAACTTTCCAAAAATCGATACAAGGGCAGCAGCAATTGCTGATAATAGTGCAAATAAGAGCCACGAACTCATAGTAAAATTCCTCCAATCTTACAGTATTATACATGAAAATGATTCTCATGTATAAAGTTGAAGCAATTGAGGTTTATAGGAAGCGCGACTTCAACTTAACTTCTTGTTCCACCTGAATTTTAAGGTGGGAGTTTGACTGCCCGCAAATAGTGGGCTAAATAACGAAATAATCCCCACCTTATATTTTTAATAAGGTGGGGATTATTATACTACTCTGCAATTTCCTCATATAAAAAGTACGTTACATTATAAATATGTTCTACTTCATCGTCTGTCATAAACAGTAATTCATCACGCTCAATCCCTTTTTTCTTTTCAATAAACTCAATCATGTTTTTGCGTTCTTCTCTCTTCATCAATTTTATTTCTCCTCTCAATCTGTTTTAATACAGTTTATTTAAGTTACTTCTATTATATAACAGAATCTTTAGAAAGTTCCACCTATTTTATTGTTTTTTTCAAAAGAACTTTTCGACAAAACAAGCCCACCTAAGGGGGGGGCTTGTTTTATTTTATAGTCGTAAAAACTCAGGCTCCGTCGTACCGGCACCATCGATGTAATAAATTGTGTCGGGATTGATTTTTATCAATACGTAATTAGGGTCTTCAGGACCGAGTAACCAACGTTTTAAGCTATTATTCCAAAACTTGTTTTTTAATGTCGAGTCTTCCTCGATTGAAGCTAACCCTTCAACTTCAATATAATCTTCATCTAATTTTTTTCCTTCTCGTCCGAGTAATACATGGACATTAGGATTGTTTTCAATATCTGTTATCTTTTTTGATTGTCGATCTGTTGCAACGTACAGTACAAAATCTTCATGGAAAAACATCATAAAGGCGCTATGAGGTTTCTCATTTCGTACTGTAGATAATACACCGGTACGTTGACCTTGAATAATAGTTGCGATTTTTTCTTTTAAGTGCATAATTTTAACCCCTTTTCACAATTTATAATTCTGTCTGTTTAAACAAGATAATTTAAATATCTTTCATACTGTTTTCTTCAATCCGATTTTTTAAACGTAATTGTGATGAAATCGGACAAGTTAGGAGAAGAATAATAATAATATTGTGGAGAAATACATACGATGGAAGGGTGAAAAGCATGTTTAATAAAATATTTCTTATAGTAGCACTTATAGGTGTACCACTATCTGTACTTGGAAAAACACTTCATTGGCCAGAAACAATTATGTTCGCTGTGTATTGTATTACGATTATCGCGTTAGCTGGTTTTATGGGGAGAGCAACAGAGAGTTTAGCAATTGTATCTGGTCCTAGAATAGGCGGATTATTAAATGCTACTTTCGGTAATGCTGTTGAACTTATCATTTCAATTTTTGCACTTCAAGCAGGGTTAATTGAAGTGGTGTTAGCTTCTTTAACGGGTTCTGTACTTGGAAATTTATTATTAGTAGGAGGACTATCCTTCTTTGTAGGTGGACTTAAATATAAAAGGCAAAGCTTTAACGTTTACGATGCAAGGCATAATTCAGCTTTATTAATATTTGCTGTTGTCGTGGCCTTTGTTATTCCAGAGATCTTTTCAATGAAGATGGACGTTGGCAAGACGTATCAATTAAGTATAGGTGTTTCTATTATTATGATTATCATGTACATTGCTGCATTACTATTTAAGTTAGTTACGCACCGTGGTGTATATCAACATAAAAGTGACGAAGTAGCGCATGAAGAAGAGCCAGAGTGGTCGAAAGGGAAGGCACTCCTTATTTTAGCGATAGCAACACTGGCGGTAGCTTATGTATCAGAGGCGCTCGTGCATACTTTTGAAACTGTTGCAAAATCATTTGGTTGGTCAGAATTATTTATAGGGGTTATTATCGTTGCAATTGTTGGAAATGCAGCGGAACATGCATCTGCAATTATTATGGCTTATAAAAATAAAGTAAATATTGCAGTCGAAATTGCAATAGGTTCTACATTACAAATCGCCATGTTTGTTGCTCCTGTACTAGTATTGCTATCTATGTTCTTCGCGCAGAGGATGCCTTTAGTATTTACCATACCAGAACTTGTATCTATGATTACAGCCGTTTTCTTAACGATTGCGATTTCAAATGATGGAGATACAAACTGGTTTGAAGGCGGCACTTTACTAGCGGCGTATGTCATTATGGGAATTGGTTTTTATTTATTATGAAAAATAGGCATAACAATTGTGCTCAGAGAAAACAATAAACAAAGTAGTATATATACCTTTACATAGGAAGGAGCCAGACAGGTGAAACGAGTATACAGCATATGTCTTTCAACTATGGTCTCGTTTATTTTATTATTTCCTAACATGAGTTTTGCAAAGACAACAGTAGGAACAAAAATGCCTTCATCTGTTTTAAATATTTCAAAAGACAATACATTTCCAAATGATGCGCAAGATTTGCCACGTTTACAGCCAAGTAAGTTTGCTCAAGAACTATTGAAAACAGCTAATATTAAAATTGAAAATCCAGACTTAATTCGGATGTTTAATGAAACGACAATTTCAAATGCGCCGCTTGCAGTAGGGTACCGGGCAAAAATTTATTTAGGTCAATGGGCTTTACATTATGAATCAGTAGACACATCGATTAATTGGGAATATAAACAAGTGAATCGAAATGTGTATGATAATCGCGGAGGAGACCGTTTATATCCACTTCGCTATAAGCAAGAAACACAAAAGACGGTTGAAGGCGATTTAACAGCAGATATGAAAGATGCTGCAGATGTGAAAAAAATGATGCTTCTCAAAGCGCTTGAAAAAGTACAATTGCCCCTTTCGTTTAAAACAACTATTGGTTATGGTACTGGACATGAGCGTGTGTATAATATTAGTCCGAGTCAACTCGGATATTTATACGCTTATACACCAGCAGTAAATGAAAAGGGAAAAGTAACATTTGGAGAAGTGTATCTTGTATTAAAGGGAAATCAAAAAAGACTTGTTGTGAAAAATATTACTTCTCAAGGAATTGGAGCGGCGATTCCAATTCATGATCATTTATTTTTTAAATTCATTTCTTCCTCCCACTCGCAATAACATAAAAAAACGTCAGCTTATAAGCTGACGTTTTTTATAATGTAATGTTTGCTGTTTTTGATAAGAAATCTTCTGTCGGATAGTAGCTGTTTTTTACAAGAACATTTGGTCCAAGACATTTTACTGCAGGACAGTGACAGCTTAATGATTTTGCTGTTTTTGAAGCACTCCATTTGTCATATGCTTCTTGTAATGTGTTTGTTTGTATGTTTCCTAGAAGTGGAACATCACCAAAGTCCGTCACAATAATATTTCCATCGAAAATATTTACATTTAAACGAGAACGGCCATCTGGATCATTACGAACAGTGACATTTTTGCTCTCTTGTAATTTTTTAAATGTGGCAATGTCTCGCTCGTCATCGCTACAAGCATAGAAAGGTAACGTTCCAAATAACATCCATACATTTTCATCGCGAATTTCTAGTAAATGCTCAATAGCATCACGAATTTCAGCTTTTGTTAAAATCTCTAGATTACTCGCGAAGTCACTTGGATACATTGGGTGAACTTCATGACGTTTACAGCCCATCTCTTCGACGATTTGACGGTGAATATGTTCAATATGTGGTAGAGTTCTTTTGTTTAACATTGTTTCGGCCGATACAAGTACACCTGCATCTGATAGAGCCTTACTATTTGTAATCATTCTTTCGAATAATTTTGCACGTTGTTCGTAAGTAGGTTTACGCTCCATCATTGCAAATCCGCCTTCAACGAAGTCATCAATTGTTCCCCAGTTATGAGAGATATGCAACACGTCTAAATAAGGAATAATTTGTTCGTAACGTGCTAAATCTATAGTTAAGTTAGAGTTGATTTGAGTGCGAACGCCTCGTTCATGGGCGTATTTTAAGAGTGGTGTTACATAGTTGTCGACGGATTTTTTTGAAAGCATAGGTTCTCCGCCAGTAATACTTAAAGAACGTAAATGAGGAATCTCATCTAATCGTTTTAATAAAAGATCCATCGGAAGCGGATTTGGGTCTTTCGGCTGTAACGTGTAACCAACAGCGCAATGCTCACAGCGCATATTGCATAACGTCGTCGTTGTAAATTCAACATTTGTTAATAGTAGTTTGCCGTACTCTTCAAGGTCCATATACGCTTCCCATGGATCGTAAGAAGGAGTAATCGGCTTCATTTTTTGTGATATCGTCATATGAAATACTCCTTTGACTATTGAAATAACAATTTGTCTATTCTCTATAATAGAAGAATATGTGCTTTTTATAAAGTGAAACTTTTTAGCGTGAAAAGAGAGAGGGCTTACATTATAGTGGATGACTGTGACAAAATTGATGAAATTTCATGCCCATAGCAATCATTTTTGCGGTATAATAAAAGCAACTCGAATTAAAAGGAGAGTGCCTTCATGGGAAAAGCAATTCAAGATAAAGATACACAATTAGTATATTTAAAAGAGCGTTTAAATATGTTCATTGAAGTAATTGATACAATTGAACCTGAAGAAGTAGAATTAGAAGATGTAGATCGTCTTCTTGCAATGTTAGATGAATTAGAATTAAAATGTGAGCAATTTAAAAAAGACGAATAATATATTAAAAAGGCTGCCAATTCCAATTTGGTAGCCTTTTTCTGTGCGGATAATAGAAGGACGATAGAAAAAGAGGTATAATCAAGTTGTGAAAAATTTCATTTATGCTTTAATAGCGTGAAACAAATAAAAAGCTAAAGAGCATAACAATGGAATTTTCAGCTCATAACGTTTTGGTAGCGTTCACAATTGAGGGGGAAGTAACAATGGAAAAGCTTCAAGAAAGCATGTATCAACTAATTGTTGAAACGTCAACGAACTTACCGAAAGATGTTCGTCGTGCGATTCAACAAGCGAAAGAGCGAGAAAATGCAGGGACTCGTTCTGCGATGGCACTTGGCACAATTACAAATAATATTAAAATGGCTGATGATAACATCTCACCGATTTGCCAAGATACAGGGATGCCAACGTTTAAAATTTATACACCAGTTGGTGTGAACCAATTAAAGTTGAAGGAAGCTATCTATAATGCGCTTGAGCGGGCGACAAAAGATGGTAAACTTCGTCCAAATTCTGTTGACTCTCTTTTTGGAGACAATAGTGGAAATAATTTAGGACCAGGTACACCGGTTATTAAGTTTGAACAATGGGAAAAAGATTATATTGATGCACGTTTAATCCTAAAAGGTGGTGGCTGTGAGAATAAAAATATTCAATATAGCTTACCGTGTGAACTAGAAGGACTTGGACGAGCTGGCCGTGATTTAGAAGGAATTCGTAAATGCCTTCTTCATGCAGTATACCAAGCACAAGGTCAAGGATGTAGTGCTGGTGTAATTGGTGTTGGTATCGGGGGAGACCGCACATCAGGTTATGAATTAGCAAAAAATCAATTATTCCGTACATTAGATGACGTCAATCCAGTACCAGAGTTACAACAACTTGAAGAGTACGTATTAGAAAATGCGAATAAGCTTGGCATTGGTACAATGGGATTTGGTGGAGAAACAACTTTACTGGGCTGTAAAATTGGCGTGTATAACCGCCTGCCGGCTAGCTTCTACGTATCTGTGGCGTATAATTGCTGGGCATATCGCCGCCTAGGTGTAACAATCCATCCTGAAACAGGTGAAATTATGGATTGGTTATATCAAGAAGGTGAAGATACACTTCAGCATGAAGCACAAGAAAAAACAGAGCAACGTGAGATTGTATTACAAGCACCAATTACAGAAGAGCAAATTCGTGGACTTCGCGTTGGTGATGTTGTAATAATTAATGGCATGATGTATACAGGTCGTGACGCAATCCATAAGCATTTAATGGATAATGATTGTCCAGTAGATTTAAATGGACAAATTATTTACCACTGTGGTCCAGTTGTTGTGAAAGATGACAATGACAATTGGCAAATTAAAGCGGCAGGTCCAACGACAAGTATTCGTGAAGAACCGTACCAAGGCGATATTATGAAGAAATTTGGTATTCGCGCTGTTATTGGAAAAGGCGGTATGGGTGCGAAAACATTAGCGGCTTTAGAAGAACACGGCGGCGTGTACTTAAACGCAATTGGCGGTGCGGCGCAATATTATGCTGAATGTATTAAAGAAGTGAAAGATGTTGATTTCTTACAATTTGGTATTCCAGAAGCAATGTGGCATTTACGCATTGAAGGTTTTAAAGCAGTTGTAACGATGGACTCTCATGGTAATAGTTTACATGCAGATGTTGATAAAACATCACTTGAAAAATTAGCGAGCTTTAAAGAGCCGGTATTTAAATAAACAAAAATGCATCTCGAATCTTTCGAGATGCATTTTTTGGTATATATAGAAAAACATGCACAGCATGAAAGTAAGTAAGTAAACAGAAACTACAGGTACGATTATATATGGAAAGGAGACTATTTATGAAATATAAATGGTTATATATCGGTCTCATTTTTTCAATTATGATGGCACTTGTTCCAGTTTCGGCATTGGCTTATACAAATACTCCACATAACTGGGGAATCCCGCGTCCTAAAAATGAAACAGTACCAGATGCAGGAAAGTTATATACGGATTTACTGCAAAAAAATGGCGGGTTTTATTTAGGAGATACGAAGAAAAAAGATATTTATTTAACATTTGATAATGGATATGAGAATGGATACACAGGGAAAATCTTAGATGTATTAAAAGAGAAAAAAGTACCAGCAACTTTCTTTGTAACGGGGCATTACATTAAAACACAAAAAGATTTATTGTTAAGAATGAAGGATGAAGGACACATTATTGGAAATCATTCTTGGAGTCATCCTGATTTTACAGCGGTAAATGATGAGAAGCTTCGTGAAGAATTAACGAGTGTAACGGAAGAAATTAAAAAAGTAACTGGGCAAAAAGAAGTGAAATATGTACGTCCTCCGCGCGGCGTATTTAGTGAAAGAACGTTAGCTCTTACGAAAGAAATGGGCTACTATAATGTATTTTGGTCACTTGCATTTTTGGATTGGAAAGTGGATCAGCAAAGAGGATGGCAATATGCGCATAATAATGTTATGACGATGATTCACCCAGGATCTATTTTATTACTTCATGCAATATCAAAAGATAATGCAGAAGCACTTGCGAAAATCATTGATGATTTGCGCGAGAAAGGGTATCATTTTAAAAGTCTAGATGACTTAGTAAAAAGCAATCAACCGTAAGCATGTATGCTTACGGTTTTCTCATGCTATAATGATGTGTAAAAAGGATGGGGAAACGTATGTGGAGCGAACATGTTACGTTAGAGTATCCGTATCATTTTGAAGAAGTATTAAAACGTTTATCTTTTGATCCTCTTAACGTCATTCAATTAGATGAGAAAGTCATTTATATCCCGCTTTGTATAGACGAGGAACAGGTTATTGTTCGCTTACAAGGGATTGGTACTGTTCAAAATCCACAGTTTTGGATTTCTAGTCAGACAGGAAATCCGGAGAAAGTCATGAAACGAATGAGGGCCATTTTTCATTGGAATGAACCGTTTCAAGATATACAAAATCATTTTTTAAACACATCATTACGTCCACTATTTGAAACATATGCTTATACTCCAATTATTTTAGAATTTGATTATTTTGCTTGTCTTCTTCGCTGTATCATTCACCAACAAATAAATTTGAAATTTGCTACTGTGTTAACAGAACAATTTGTGAAACGGTATGGAATAGAGAAGAACGGTGTATTCTTTTTCCCCACTCCGGAAATAGTAGCAAATATTTCAATAGAAGAATTGAGAGAGCAGAAGTTTAGTCAGCGAAAGGCTGAATATATAGTAGGATTAGGTCGAAGTATTGTCAGTGGTACATTAAATTTAGCGAGTATAGAAAATGGGACGGAAGAAGAAGTTTCAGCACAATTGTTGCCAATTAGGGGAATTGGTGCATGGACAGTGCAAAACTTTTTAATGTTTGGGCTTGGACGGAAAAATATGTTCCCGAAAGCGGACATTGGGATTCAGCGTGCAGTGCAAGGTATATTTCAATTAGATGATAAACCTGATGATGCATTTTTAGAAAAAGTGAAACAAGAGTGTGAACCATACTGCAGTTATGCAGCGTTATATTTATGGAAAAGTATAGAGTAGAGGTGTAATAATGATACAAAAGCAACATGAGAGTAAGTTGGAAGTTGGTCAAACGTTTCCTGTGACAATTAAACGTCTTGGGATTAACGGAGAAGGCGTTGGTTATTTTAAGAGACAAGTTGTTTTCATTCCAGGGGCATTACCAGGAGAAGAAGTTGTTGCAGAAACAACGAAAATTCAGCGTGGCTTCGCTGAAGCGAAAGTGAAAAAAGTTCGTAAAGCTTCACCGCATCGTGTGAAAGCACCGTGTCCAGTATATGAGGAGTGTGGCGGTTGTCAGCTGCAACATTTAGATTATAAAGAACAATTGAATCAAAAGCGTGATATCGTTGTACAAGCATTTGAGAAGTACATGAAAAACAGTATGGAAGAGAAAATTCGTCCAACGCTTGGCATGGAAAATCCATGGCATTACCGTAATAAGAGTCAATTACAAGTGGGGCGTAAAGACGAAAAGGTTATTACAGGGCTATATAAACAAAACTCACATCAGTTAATTGATATTGCTCACTGTATGATTCAACATAAAGCAACGAATGAAGCGACAAAAGTTGTAAGACGTATTTTAGAAAAATTAAATGTTTCTATTTACAATGAGAAAAAACAAAAAGGTTTAGTACGCACAATTGTAACACGTACTGCAGTTCAAACAGGGGAAGTACAAGTTACACTTATTACAACAAAAGAAGAATTACCAAATAAAGAACAATTTGTTGCAGAAGTACAAAAACAGATGCCAGCGGTTAAATCAATTATGCAAAATGTAAACTGGCGTAAAACATCTGTTATTTTTGGAGACAAAACATTTAAATTAGCTGGAAAAGAAGTAATTCAAGAAACACTTGGCGATTTATCATTTGAATTATCAGCACGTGCATTCTTCCAGTTGAATCCAGAACAAACAATTGTTTTATATGATGAAGCGAAAAAAGCAGCTGCGTTAACAGGCGATGAGAAAATTGTAGATGCGTATTGTGGTGTTGGTACAATCGGACTTTGGCTTGCAAATGATGCAGCGGAAGTACGTGGTATGGATGTAATTCCAGAAGCGATTGCAGATGCAAGAAAAAATGCGAAGCGTCACGGATTTACAAATACGAAATATGAAGCAGGTAAAGCTGAACAATGGTTACCGAAATGGGTAAAAGAAGGATGGCGTCCAGATGTAATTGTTGTCGATCCACCACGTACAGGTTGCGATGATAAATTACTGGAAACAATTTTAAAAGTGAAGCCGAAACAAGTTGTGTATGTGTCTTGTAATCCTTCTTCATTAGCACGTGATGTACAAGCATTAATGAAGAGCTATGAAGTGGAGTATGTGCAACCAGTTGATATGTTCCCGCATACAGCTCACGTAGAAAATGTAGTGAAGCTTGTTAGAAAGTAAAGTTTATTAATATTCCCTCATGGTATGAGGGAATATTTTCTATGAAGGAGAATATTATGCATAATTATAAATTAACGATTCAGTACGATGGTGCACGTTTTAAAGGATGGCAACGTCTCGGTAATAACGATAATACGATTCAAGGAAAAATCGAAAGTGTCATATCTGAAATGATCGGAAAAGAAATTGAAATTATCGGTTGTAGTAGAACAGACGCTGGTGTACATGCTTTGAATCAAGTTGCTAACTTTCAAAGTGATGAGAAGTTAGTGGAACATAAAGTGAAAAAATATTTAAATCAATATTTACCTAATGATATTAGCATTACGAATGTGGAAGAAGTACATGATCGTTTCCATGCTCGTTACAATTCTAAAGCAAAAACATATCTGTATAAAATTTGGAATGAAGAGCATACAAATCCATTTATGCGTAAATACAGCATGCATGTGAATAAAAAATTAAATGTGAAAAGCATGAAAGCAGCTGCAAAACATTTAGTTGGTTCACATGACTTTACTGCTTTTTCAAATGCGAAATCAAAGAAAAAATCTATGGTTCGAGAAGTATATACACTTGATGTGATGGAAGAGGCAGGGTTTGTACAAATTAGAGTAAGTGGTAACGGCTTCCTTCATAATATGGTAAGAAAAATTGTTGGGGCATTAATTGAAGTTGGATTAGGACAATTAGATGCTGAAGCAATTCCAAACATTTTAGAAGAAAAGCAGCGCAATCAAATTAATTGTCTTGCTGAGGCAAGTGGGTTGTATTTAGAGAATGTTGAGTTTTAATGGCAAATAAAAAAATCGGGCTAAGTAGCTCGATTTTTTTAGTATTACGAAGATTTTTCATTTTTTATACGTAGCTTTAAATTCCAAAAAGCAGCAAGCATAATAGCTGCAAAGGAGCCAAAAATTGTTCCTAATAGCTTTGCATAAGGAGAGCTGCTTACATCGGCATTAATGAATAACATCATACAGAGCATGGCAGGGAAAAAGTATAAGTATTGTAATAACTTTAATTTTTTATCATTACTCATATATATAGCCCCTTTCTAGCATGTTATACGTTTATTATAACATATTTTACCAAGTTGTTTTTGCACTTGGAGACATGTTCATTTCATATGTGTAAATGCAGTTTTTTAATTCGATATTGTAAGTTTTGCCTACTTAATCCTAAAAATTTTGCAGCTTGTGAAATGTTGCCATGATTCTCTTTAAGAATTTGATTAATGTAGTTCTTTTCCATTTTTTCTATTGTGTGTTTTAAAGTTTTAGGTGCATCAGTATTGTGATTAGTTAGTGCATGCTGCATATTGAATTCTGTTTTTATTCGTTCACGAAAGCGAGTAGGCATATGAAACGCTGTAATGATGGTTTCATCTTCTATCAAGTTCATGGAACCTTCAATTATATGTTCCAACTCCCGTACGTTTCCAGGCCAATCGTATGCATAGAAAAATTCTCTTACATTTACATCTACATCGGTTACGTTGAGCCCAAATTGAGTATTATATTTTTCAATAAAGTGCTGAACAAGAGCTAGAATATCTTCTTTTCTTTCACGTAAAGGCGGAAGACATAAAGTAACGACGCTTAATCGGTAATATAAGTCTTCTCTTAATCGATTATGTGCGATGGCTTCGAAAGGATCTTCATTGATAGTTGCTATAATACGAACATCAATTTCTTTTTCGTGTGTGCCTCCAATTCTTCGTATTGTTTTTTCTTGTATAGCTCGTAGTAACTTCGCTTGAAGTGCTGGACTTAATGAGTTGATTTCATCTAATAACAAAGTTCCTCCGTTCGCTTCTTCAAATAAACCAGCTTTATCGATAGCTCCTGTAAATGCACCTCGGTTTGTACCGAATAATAAGCTTTCCATGAGTGTATCAGGTATAGCGGCACAGTTCTGTGAAATAAAGGGTTTTGTTGAACGCTGACTTTCATTATGGATGCTTTGTGCAAATAGTTCTTTCCCAGTGCCTGTTTCTCCTACTAGAAGTATGGAGGAAGATGTACGAATTACTCTTTTTCCTTCAGTAATGATTGATTGAATAGCTTCAGAATCACCAATTATGTGATCAAAGGTAAATTTAGTACTTTGTTTTCGAGAAGGGCCCATTCTTATTGTTTGCTTTAAGTTACTAATTTCTTTTGATATTTCAATAGCGCCTTTAATTTTTCCATTTTCTATTATAGGGAAAGTATCGTTAATCGTTGTAATTTCTTGTCCTTTATTGTTAAAATACGTTTGTTTTATATTTTTGTTTGTTTTTCCTAATTTTAATGCCTCTATAAGAGTACTATTTTTATTTTCTTCAAATGCAAATATTTCTAAAGGACTTTTATATAATACATCTGAGCGTTCCATTGATTCAATTTCCATCATTTTGCGGTTATAGATAATCGTTTTACTTTCCTCATTAATAATATGAATCCCGATATCGAGTTCATTGAGTAAAGTTTCATATAGCATGTTCATTTCAATGATCTGTTTAAAATTAATGTCTTCTGTACGCATAGATTATCTTCTCCTCATTTCACCCTATGAAGACTGACTTTTTATAATTTTATTAAAATTCTTATAAAACCGCAAAATTTTTTTGCTATTTTTCTTTTAAAACTTTTCAAATGATAGAAAAATTTTGCGGTTGTGCACGCTTTTTTGTGTAAAACTCTCATTTAATATATGAATTAGAGACTTGGTACGCATTTTGCATAAATAATATTTGAAATCTCTAGAGGGGAGAATATGAATTTTTACAGGATATACAACGTTTCGGTGTCAATTAATAAGAGGGAGGGGTTTATAAAGTGAAGACAGTTATAGAAGGTGTGTATAGTCCTTGTTATGGAAAAGTAGAGAAGTTATTTGTTACGGAAAGTTCTTACGTATACGAGTGGGAGAAATTAGCGTTAATTGAAACAATAGATAAACAGAAAGTAGAAATTAAGATAGGAATCAGTGGTTATATTGAATCATTAGAAGTAGTAGAAGGACAAGCTATTGCTGATCAAAAGTTATTAATAACAGTAAGGGATGACCTTTTAGTAACAGGCAGTGATTAATGTAAGTGATATGTATTTTTGCTATTTTAAATCATTATTTTTACGGTGAATAATTTTAAAAACGCTTACATTAAATGGATTGGCAAAGTGAAAAGGGGGGATTTATATGATGGATCAAAACCAAGGATTAAAAAGAGAATTGAAAAGCAGGCACATATTTATGATTGCACTCGGTGGAGTTATTGGTACAGGACTTTTTTTAGGATCAGGTTATACGATTCATGAAGCTGGACCTGGAGGAGCAATTGTAGCGTATCTTGTCGGTGGATTTGTAATGTATTTAACGATGCTCTGTCTTGGAGAGTTAGCGGTTGCGATGCCTGACGCAGGGTCTTATCAAACGTATGCGACAAAGCATATTTCTCCTGCAGCAGGTTATGTAGTGGGATGGATGTCGTGGTTAAACTGGTCTGCTACGATAGGTATTGAATTAATTGCAGTTAGTATTTTGATGAAACGTTGGTTTCCTGATGTACCGTCATGGATTTGGTGTGTAGTGTTCGCGGTACTGCTCTTTGCTATTAATGCGTTATCTTCAAGAAGTTTTGCGGAAGTGGAATTTTGGTTTGCAAGTATTAAAGTAATTACAATTATTGCATTTATTATTTTGGGCGGGGCAGCAATGTTTGGGTTTCTAGATATGAAAGGGAATGAACCAGCGCCAATGTTCTCTAGCTTTACTGATTATGGTGGATTGTTTCCAAATGGATTATCAGCCATTTTAATTACAATGATTGCAGTTAATTTTTCTTTCCAAGGAACAGAATTAGTTGGTATTGCAGCAGGTGAGAGTGAAAATCCAGAGAAAACGATCCCGAAGGCAATTAACAATACAGTTTGGCGTATACTTGTTTTCTTTGTACTATCTATTTTTATTCTTGCTGGACTATTCCCTTGGCAGCAAGCAGGAGTAATAGAAAGTCCATTCGTAGTTGTATTTGATAAAATTGGTATTCCTTATGCAGCAGATATTATAAATTTCGTTATTATTACAGCAGTACTATCCGTTGCGAATTCAGGATTATATGCAACTTCGCGTATGCTATGGTCTATGTCTAATCAAGGAATGATTAGTCCAATTTTTGGAAAGTTATCTAAAAACGGTGTTCCTATTTATGCATTAATCGTAAGCACAATTGTAGGGTGTCTCTCACTACTATCAGGTATTTATGCGGAAGATACAGTTTATTTATGGCTGCTTTCTATCGCTGGATTCGGAGCGATACTAGTTTGGGCATCTATTGCTTTATCAAATTTATTAGCTAGAAGGTCATACATGAAGCGGGGCGGGGATGTTAAGGACTTGAAATTTAAAACACCATTGTATCCATTTGTACCACTTCTTGCGTTAGTATTAAATTTAACAGTAATCGTTGGCATGGCCTTTATTCCAGAACAAAGAATGGCATTGTATTGTGGTATTCCATTTATGATTGTTTGCTTACTGTTTTATCGTGCTACAAGAAATAAGGGAAGTAATGTAGAGCATATTGAAAAGACAAATACAACGGAAGTAGAGAGTTTATAATAGTGATTAATTAGGAGACTGTAAAATTGTAAACAGTCTCTTTTTTTGTGAAAATAAAGCTGGAAACATACTATGTATGCAAAGGGGAATTAGCGATGAATCCAGAAGTTTCGCAGTTGTTAAAACAAATAGATTCAAGGAAAGAGGAATTACTAGAACTTACAAAAACTTTAATTCGTTTTGAAACACCAGCACCGCCAGCGAGAAATACAAATGAAGCACAAGAATTTGTTGCAGAGTTTTTAAGAAAACGAAATTTTAGTATTGATAAATGGGATGTATATCCGAATGATCCGAATGTTGTTGGGGTAAAAAAAGGGATAAAAAGTGACTCATATAAAAGTCTTATTATTAATGGACATATGGATGTAGCCGAAGTGTCAGCAGATGAGGCGTGGGAAACAAATCCATTTGATCCATTTATAAAAGATGGCTGGTTAGTTGGACGTGGCGCAGCAGATATGAAAGGTGGGCTGGCTGGAGCGCTATTTGCCATTCAACTTTTACAAGAAGCTGGTATTGAATTACCTGGAGATTTAACTTTTCAATCGGTAATTGGAGAAGAAGTTGGAGAAGCAGGTACACTTCAATGCTGCAAAAGGGGTTACGATGCTGATTTTGCAGTAGTAGTGGATACGAGCGATTTACATATGCAAGGACAAGGCGGTGTCATTACTGGATGGATTACAGTGAAAAGTCCACAAACGTTTCATGATGCAACGCGCAGACAAATGATCCATGCTGGAGGACGTTTATTTGGAGCGAGTGCGATTGAAAAAATGATGAAAATTGTACAAAGCTTACAAGAATTAGAGCGCCACTGGGCAGTTATGAAAACATATGAAGGCTATCCATCTGGAACAACAACAATTAATCCAGCTGTTATTGAGGGAGGAAGGCATGCGGCGTTTATTGCGGATGAGTGCCGATTGTGGATAACAGTGCACTTCTATCCGAATGAAACACATGAACAAATAATAAACGAAATTGAAGAGTATATTGGAAAGGTGGCAGCTGCCGATCCATGGTTAAGTGAAAATCCGCCACAATTTAAGTGGGGCGGAGAATCAATGATTGTAGATCGTGGGGAAATTTTCCCTTCATTAGAAGTAGATAGTGAACATAAAGCTGTAAAAAAACTTAGCTCAGTACACGAGTCTATTCTATCAAAAAATGTAATTTTAGATATGTCTGCAACGGTAACTGATGGTGGTTGGTTTAGTGAGTTTCACATTCCAGCGATTATATATGGACCAGGTACATTAGAAGAAGCACATTCTGTAAATGAGAAAGTTGAAATTGAACAGTTAATTGAATTTACAAAAGTGATAATAACATTTATATATGAATGGTGCCACACGAAAAAATAGATTTGTATAGTAAAATCGTACGAGTATGTATACTTGTACGATTTTTTAGTGAACTATTTCAGAGTTGAATATAAACAACTGAAATAGTTCTTTATTTTGCTATGTCTTTCGTTTCATTTCAAGTAATTTCTCTTTTGCTAATTCAACGGCAATCGCATCATCTAAATAGCCAATTGGAAAGAGATAGTCGGGAATAATATCTGTCGATAAAATGAAATAAAGTAATGCGCTCCCAAGAACTGCACGTTCTTCTTTTGAAATGGTTTCATTACAAAATTGTTGATACATATCTGTTAATTGTTCAATAAAAGGACCAGCACTATCAATTTGCTCTAATTTGCTTGCAAAACTGTCATGAATACGTTTTTCGCCTTCTGTTGTCTGGGCATAGCGTTCGTAATTTTCGAGTTCTTGTTTTACGCGAGTTGTAGTGTAATCGAAATCGAATAAGTTAGAGGATTGTAAAGTTTGTTGAATGGTATCAAGAGATGTGTACATATCCGTTTTTTCTTTATTAATGTGAGGAGAATCAGGGTACATTTCATCAAATAACAATTGGGGTGGAACTTGAAGACATTCTGCAAATTTTTGTAGATGTTTTTGTTTTGGTGGTTGTTTGCCATTAATAATTCTTGAGACTGTTGCAGGATCAATATTTGTAAGTATTCCTAGTTGGCGCATAGATAAGGCGCGTTCTTTTAAAAGTTTTTTTATTAATTTACCAAGCCGATCATTCGGGTTTTCATTAGCCATAGTGCAGGCACTCCTTTTTTAGTGTTGAAAAAATGTTGAGCATTTATTACAAGTATATGAAACAGACAGGCACAGTTGCTCAACATTTTCATAATATGCATTGAAAAGTGAGAAAAAGGGGTGACTATTTATGAGTACGGCAGGCTTATTTTCAATTCTTTTAATCGGGATCGCTTCTAATTTAGATAATGCAGGTGTTGGAATTGCGTATGGCATTCGTAAAATTCGTATTTCGTGGTTTAACAATTTTATCATCGCATTCTTCGGGTTTTTATTTACTTTACTAGCTGGATTTTTTGGGAACTGGATTGCGTTATTTATTTCAGAGTTTACAGCAAACCTGATTGGAGCAATCGTTTTAGGGATAATCGGGGTGTTTATTTTATGTCAGCCTTTCTTGAGTCAAAAAAATACTGTAGGTTCTAAAGGTGATAATGTACTTATGGGAATTTTACGTGATCCAGAAAAAGCAGATTTTGATGGCTCTAAAACAATTAGTTTTTCTGAAGCACTTGTTTTAGGAGTTGCATTATCTATTAATAATATTGCAGGTGGGTTTGATGCTGGGGTAACAAATTTAAATCTTTGGCTTACAGCGACTATTTCTGGGGTGTTTAGTTTTATTTGCATAAGTGGTTTTGCATATGTAGGGAAACGATATTTAGCAGCATACTTAGGGAAATGGGCGACGGTTATTGCAGGAGTGTTATTAATACTTATTGGGATTGATCAGTTGTTGTGAAAATAGAAAAGCAATGTTCGAGCATTTCCTCGGAAATACTTGAATAAATTGCATATATCGACATCGGATATTTACTTCTTAATAAATAAAAAGCACCTACATACTACATAGGTGCTTTTTAGCGTATGTCTTCAATTAATTGCTCTGATTCTTCATGCATACTGTATTCACTTAACACTTGGATGCAAAGCCATTTTAATTCCTCGATAGTATGCTCAAGTTCTTCAGGAAGCACATGATGAATGTCTTCAAGTCCCATCCCGAAATGAATAAGTTCAAGTACTTGATCATCGATATTCCGATCCATTAATAATTCAAGTACTTCTAAATTGAATATGTATCGGTGAGCTTCGTCGAGTGAAACAACTTTTAACTTCAAGCTTTCTACAATACTCAATATAAAAAGAAGGATTGTTTTTTCAAGAACAGGTTGTTTTCCCATTTGAAATATTAGTTTCATCTTTCACACCTCCACATATAGCGCTAGGTTGTACTATATTATTCAGGAGGGGGGAACAAATATGCATGATATAGAGAAACTTTCAGCACTGTTTTTGTAAGAGGATTGATAACTGACAAAAGTGAGGTTTTGGTGAAATAAAAAATCCTGCTAGTATAGCAGGATAACTTGCGATTAAAAAATACTCCAGCCTTCTTGAGCAGAAAGAAGTTCAAGAATTTTAAAACCAGCAATACTATTTCCGTTTGCATCTAAAGCTGGTCCGAAAATGCCGATTCCCATATCGCCTTTTACGCAGCCGAAAATACCACCCGCTACACCACTTTTTGCAGGGATACCAACGCGTATTGCAAATTCACCAGATTCGTTATACATACCACATGTGACCATAAATGTTTTGCAAATTTTTGTAATATGTTTAGGGATGATTTGTTTCTTTTTATATGGATCATATCCATCCATTGCAAAAATTAAGCCGATACGTGCTAAATCAATGCAGTTTACTTCAACTGCGCATTGACGAGTATATAAATCCATAAGTTCTTCAATATCACAATCGATAATACCGTTTTGTTTCATATAATAGCAAAGCGAACGATTTAGATAAGCTGTCTCTAATTCTGAATCGGCAACTTTAGAGGAATAATTAATAGTAGGGTTATCTGTTATTTCACGTACAAAATGAAGAATACGTTCCATTTTTTCCTCGTTATCTTTTCCTGCTAACATGCTTGTAATAGCTAATGCTCCTGCATTTATCATTGGATTAAGGGGTTTGGATGGACTTGTCGTTTCTAACTTAATAATAGAATTAAATGGGTCACCCGTTGGTTCCATTCCAACTTTAGAAAATACATATTCTTCACCACGGTCTAAAAGGGCAAGGGCAAGTGTAATTACTTTGGAAATACTTTGAAGAGTAAATAGTGTTTGTGAGTTGCCTGCATGGATATATTCTGTTTCTTTATGGAAAATGGCAATCCCTAAATCGTCTGGATTTGCATTTCCTAGTTCGGGGATATAAGTAGCAAGTTTTCCTTTTTTCGTATATGGTTTTACTTGTTCTAACAACTGTTGTAAGTTGTTTGTTTCAATGCACTGCATAGTACCAACGCTCCTATTTCGAATTAACTAAGTTTACTTTTCCCGATATGCTCGGAAATAAATAATAACATGAAAAAGTGGAATGATAAAACGAAAGTTATATGTTCTATAGTAGGTCGTTCTTTCAAGTCCTTTGTATTAAAAAAGGAGAATTTCCCTTTTATATAACAGTTTGGAAATAGGAGATTTATCCATAAAAAATTCGAAAATAAAAACTACACATCTATACAACTATATGTTATTATGGTTATGTAAATAGAAAGCGTTTTCTAAGGCGTACTTATAATGATAACGATTTCATAAATTTGATAGGGGGAATTAAAATGTTGCAGTTTTTACAACGTATTGGTAAAGCGTTAATGCTTCCAATCGCCGTACTACCAGCAGCAGGATTATTGCTTCGTTTAGGGCAACCAGATGTATTTGATATTCCTGTTATGGCACAGGCCGGTGCAGCAGTTTTTGATAATTTAGCACTCATTTTTGCAATTGGTATTGCAATCGGTCTTTCAGTTGATGGTAGTGGTGCAGCAGGTCTTGCAGGTGCAATTGGTTATCTAGTTATGAAAAACAGTATTGATGCACTTAGTAAGGGATATTCTACTGTAGAATTACAAGATAAATTAGGCAAAGTCCAAGATTTAATAGGTAATAGCGCTAATGTTGATCCATCTAAGCTTGCAGATACAATGACACAAGTATCTAAGGCAGCCGAATTATCGACTAAAGTGGATATGAAAGTTTTAGGTGGTATTATTGTTGGTGTTATAGCGGGACTTCTTTATAATAAATTCCATAAGATTAAACTTCCAGAATGGTTAGGGTTCTTTGCTGGAAAACGTTTCGTCCCAATTGTTACATCGGTTGTGATGTTAATATTAGGAATTCTATTCGCACAAATTTGGCCAGCAATTCAAAATGCTATCGATGCATTAGCTCATGGAATTGTTAATTTAGGGGCAGTTGGTTCAGGTCTATTTGGTTTATTAAACCGTCTATTAATTCCAATCGGTTTACATCATGTAATGAACACATACTTCTGGTTCGTACTTGGTGACTTTACAAATGCAGCAGGTAATGTTGTAAACGGTGATATTGCTCGCTTCCTTGCCGGAGATAAAACAGCGGGTATGTTTATGACTGGTTTCTTCCCAGTTATGATGTTCGGTTTACCAGCAGCATGTTTCGCAATGATTGCGGCTGCTAAACCAGAAAAACGTAAAATGGTTACAGGTATGTTAGGTGGTCTAGCATTAACTTCATTCTTAACTGGTATTACAGAACCAATTGAATTCTCATTCATGTTCTTATCACCAGTATTATATGGTATTCATGCTGTATTAACAGGTCTGTCTCTATTCATTACAACAACACTTGGCATTCACGATGGTTTCACATTTAGTGCCGGTGCAATCGATTACTTCTTAAACTTTGGTATTGCAACAAAACCAGTATTACTTGCGGGAGTCGGTTTAATTTACGCAGTAATTTATTTCGTTGTATTCTACTTCTTAATTAAGAAGTTCGATTTAAAAACTCCTGGTCGTGAAGACGAAGAGGAAGTAGCTGAAGGTGAAGAAGCTCCAGTTGCAGGTTCAATTGGTGAAACTTACGTAGCAGCTTTAGGTGGAAAAGAAAACTTAACAGTTATTGATAACTGTGCAACACGTCTACGCTTACAAGTAAAAGATGCTGGTCAAGTAAATGAAGCAGCATTAAAACGTGCTGGTGCAAAAGGTGTTATGAAATTAAGTAATACAAGTGTACAAGTTATCGTAGGTACAAATGTTGAATCTGTTGCCGATGATATGAAAAAACACGTATAAATAATGAGATAAGAGGATGTCCAAAAAGATTGATAACATCAATTTTTTACAGGATATCCTCTTTTTTTGTTAACAATTTAACGGGAATCTTACTTTTGTAAATTTTCTTTTTCTTTTTTGTACATATGGGTTGGTAATATGTGTAGTGCGTGATAAAGTAGGGATGATATAGAATGGATTATCCATAATCTACTAAAATAAATCTTTAGTAGAGGAATTAAATTATTGGTGAGTAAGGGGAAAAAAGCAATTATGGATCAGGAAAAAAATAATGCGAATGGGAAAGCAAATCGGCCGATTGTATACATAAAAAGGACAATCATTTTCGTCTTACTATTATCACTTGTATATTTCATGTATACAAAAATTGTTGCGCATAATAAGAAAGAAGAAACTTTAAAAGCGGCAGCAGAAATGAAGAAACAAGAAGAGCTAAAAAAGAAAGAAGAAAAAAAGAAACAAGAAGTACAAAAGCAAAAACAAAAAGAGCAGGAAGAACAAGTGAAGCAAGCGCAAGCTGCGGAACAGCCTGTTGAAGGACCACCTCAAGAAATTAATGAAAACGCTCAATTGGACCAGTATTTACAAAACGCAGGATTTAGCGGGACAGCTGTTATTGTGAAGAACGGAAAAGTTCTTCTGAATAAAGGGTACGGTATGGCAAATAAAGAGCAGCAAGTACCGAATAATTCAGAGACGACTTTTTATATTGGTTCTATTTCAAAGGCGTTTGTAGCAACTGCTATTATGCAATTGAAAGATCAAAATAAATTACAAGTTGAAGATACTGTTGCGAAGTATATTCCAGATTTTCCACAAGGTAATAGTATTCAGCTAAAACATCTATTAACACATACATCAGGGATTCCAGAATATGAGCAAGGAAAAGAAGATATTTCCCATGAAGAACTGATAAAGCGGATAGGAAATCAAAAGCGTATTGGTGGTCCAGGAGAGAAGTGGAAGTATTCCGATTCGAACTACTCTATACTTGCATACATTGCCGAGAAGGTAAGTGGACAGTCGCTTGAAGAATATATTAAACAACATATTTTTGCTACTGCCGGTATGAAACATTCTGGTTTTGGCACAGCGTTAGAACAAACAAGATTCCCATCAACGGGTTATAAAATAGTAAATAATAATATGACAACACCTAATATTCCGAGCATGTCACAACTATATGGTTGTGGTGATATATATACGAGTGCACATGATTTATATTTATTTAACGAAGCGTTATACTCTGGAAAGTTAATTTCAAAAGCGAGTTATGATCAAATGTTTACAGCCGTGAAAAAAGATTACGGATTTGGCTGGTACGTAGACCCAGGAAGCTATTCGAATCACGGTGTAATGCCAGGTTGGAATTGTTTAAATGGATTTAGTAAAAATGGTAGTGTGTATGTTGTTTTATTATCTAACATTCAAAACAACATTAAATCATTTGGTAAAGTGAATAATGACATTTATACGATGTTGCGAAATATTGAAGTGTAAGAAACTATCCTTTTGGATAGTTTTTTTTTGCCCTGAAACAAATATTTCTTTTAGAAAATGTATGCCTTACCTATCACAAAAATATCTATTTTGTATACATTAAGATGTATGGATGTAAAATTTTATAATCTAAAAATAATAGGAGGAGAAGTGTATGTGTCTGTTCAGAAAATATTGGCATAAATTATCAAGATTGTTTAATAGACAATTAAGCTATTTTTTAGATGATAAATTATTGCCTGCTGTGGAACGACTTTTATTTTCGCAAAACTTTGCAAGGTTTATTCAAAGAAACTCTAAGCAAGCTACGGAAGAATTTATAAAATCAAGCCAATTTCAATCTATTATTTGCAACATTTTAAAAGAATGCAATACATCACCTTTTAAAGAAATTGCAAAGCAGTATTTAGGTAAAAATGTTGAAATTACGGTGACAGTTGGACAATTAACAGGCGTTATTGTAGCAGTCGGTGATGATTTCTTAACATTGCAAGAAGGTATAGGAACTGAAGTTTTATTACCATTTACAAGTATTATATCAATTAAAGAAGTGTAAGAAAGGAGAGCTATATATGTTATTTACTGATGAATTACGTAACCATGTTGGTGAATTAGTGCAAGTTGTGACAGCTGTGGAAATTGTTACAGGCATTCTTTTATCTGTGACAGATGGGGCGGTAAGTGTTCGTACTTCTCCTTCTTATGGACCACCGGAAGATGTAATTGTGCGTACTCCTATTATTGCTTATGTTCGCTTGGAAGGGTAAGCGTGATACAAGTATGAGAGTATCAGTTGTTATTCCAGCGCACAATGAAGCGAGTACTTTATCACAAGTTTTAGTAGAAGTGGAGAAGCTCAAGCCTTACGAAATTATTGTAGTAGATAATGGCTCGACAGATGGAACGAAAGACATAGCGTTACAACATCATTGTCACGTGATTTATTATAAACATTCTCTTGGCAATGATGTTGGACGGGCTATTGGAGCTAGAGAAGCAAAAGGTGAAATTGTTTTGTTTTTAGATGGTGATATTGTTATTGATAGTAAAGAGTTACAACGTTTCGTGAAAGGAATTCGACAAGGGCATCAAATTGTTGTGAATAATTTAACATGGTCGGTTTATTTAAAGATGAGACCACATTATACGACAGTTGGAAAGTTCATGTTGAATCGTTATTTGAATAAAAAGGAGCTTGTTGTTGGATCTTTAATTGCAATTCCACATGCGATGAGCAGGGAAGTTATCGAGAAACTTGGGTGGTGGAATTTAGCAGATCCAGCACTATTTCAAGCGATAGCGATGTCTAGAGGAGTAGATATTGTTGATACGGCTTCGGTCGATGTAATTCACACAAATAAGGTTCGTCCTGTGCATACAGGAACATCACCTGGTTCTCCTTATCCGAAAGCGACTAGCCGTATTATGGGTGATCATTTACGTGCTTTGCAATATGTAATCGAAACATATGGTAAACGCGGCGGTTTTTCGGAGGGAAACAGGGATAGGGAGTTTATAGGGAACTATAAACCAGTTGTATTAAAGAAGGAAAAAGCGAAATATAGTGCGATTATACCAGTGTCAGAAGAAAAAATGACGATAAGATTTGTTATACAAGAAGTAAAAAAAGCAGGGGTAGATGAAATTATTGTTGTCGCGAATGGAGCAGATTTTGAGACTGTTAAACAGGCAAAGCTAGAGAATGTTATTGTTGTTGAATTCGGGGAGGCGCTTGGACATAATGTAGCACGAGCGATAGGTGCCATGCATGCTACGGCAGATATTTGTTTATTCGTTGATGGTGATTTTGTTATTCCAGCAAAAAAGCTCACTCCATTTTTGCAAGCTGTTGAAGATGGAAGTGACGTGGTTTTAAATGATTTACAATGCTTATTAGATATGTTTCATCCTGCAGATCCAATTAGTATGGGGAAATATTTTGTGAATTTAGTAGCGAAAAGACCGGATTTATGGAATAACTCATTAACGGCAGTACCACATGCTATGCATAAAAGGGTAATAGAGAAAATAGGATATGACTCGCTTGTTATTCCGCCATTAGCTCAAATGAAAGCTATTTTGGAGGTTTTTTCTATTACAGCAGTAGAATTTGTAGATGTTATAAAAACCAATCGGGTACGCCCGGAGCAACATGGATTTGTAAATGGACGTATTCCGGCATTTGACCGTATTTTCGGTGATCAACTTGAGGCGATTGCTTATCTATTACAATATACAGACGAACGTGGGAGTTTTACAGATGGAGATCGCGATAGAGACACTATTCAACAATTGAGAAAGGAAGAAAAGAATACAGATGAATGCTAGTAGTAAAGTAGCTATTATTGGATTAGGGTATGTTGGTCTTCCTTTGGCAGTCCATTTTGCAGAAAGAGGACATACCGTACTTGGATTAGATAAAGATACTAGAAAAATAGAATCGATTATAAAAGGAGAAAGTTATATTCCAGATGTTTCTTCTAAAGTGTTGCAAAGTTTATTGACTAAAAATAAATTAATAGTAAATACACCAGATAAAGGTATTACTGATTTCCAAAGTAGTGATTATGTTATTGTTACTGTTCCAACTCCAATTAATGAACGAAGAGAACCAGATTTAAGTGCCCTCATTTCAGCTTCGCATTATATACAACAAAATCTCCAAAAAGGACAAACCTTCATTTTTGAAAGTTCCACATATCCAGGCACACTTGAGGAAGTTATTATTCCTATTATTTCTCAAGCTGGCCAAAAGGTAGGAGAAGATTTCTATATCGGATATTCCCCTGAGAGAATTGATCCAGCAAATAGTCAATATTCAGTTCAATCTATTCCAAAAGTTATTAGTGGACAAACAGAAAAGTGTAAACAAAAAGTACAGGATTTATATAGTACCATTTTTGACGTAGTTGTACCTGTTAGTTCGCCGAAAGTAGCAGAGATGTGTAAGCTATTTGAAAATATTCAGCGCTTAGTTAACATCTCTTTAGTAAATGAGTTAAACACATTATGTGAAAGTTTAGGGATTGATTTTTATGAGGCCATTGAAGCGGCATCTACAAAACCTTTTGGATTTACTCCGTATTGGCCAGGACCAGGGATAGGGGGGCACTGTATTCCCGTAGACCCCTTATATTTTCAATGGAGAATAAAAAAGAATGGGGCAATTAGTCAATTAATTGAGGCGGCACATGTAATTAATGAAGAAATGCCAGAGAAAATAGTCCGGAAAGTAAAGGGTATGGTGCAATCACCCGGACTAGTTTTAATTGTAGGAATCGCATATAAGAAAGATGTAAATGATTTGAGAGAATCACCGGCTTTGCCAATTATTCAATTACTAATAAAAGAAGGATACGAGATAAAATACCATGATTCATATATTTCTTCCGCGGAAATTGGAGATAAGGTGTATCAATCTGTTGCTTTGGATGAACAAACAGTTAAAGAGGCAGGTTGTATTTTAATTTTAACTGACCACTCTAATATCGATTGGAAGCTTTTTAAAGGAATGAACCGAGTAATAGATACAAGGGGAATTATAAAGAAGGTGAGTGTATGAGTAAGAAATGTTTAATTACAGGTGGGGCCGGATTTATTGGATCTCATTTAGCTGAAGAGTTGGTGAGAAGGGGTTATAAAGTCACAATTGTGGATAACTTCTATAAAGGGAAAAATAAGTATCATAATGAGCTAATGAGAGAGATTCGAGTTATTCCAATAAGTGTTTTAGATAAAAATTCTATTTATGAATTAGTAAATCAACATGATGTAGTGTTTCATTTAGCAGCAATTTTAGGTGTTAAAACGACAATGGAAAAAAGTATAGAGCTCATTGAAACGAATTTTGACGGAACGAGAAATATTTTACAAGCAGCATTAAAAGGAAAGAAGAAAGTAGTTTTTGCATCTACTTCAGAAGTGTATGGTAAAGGCAAACCGCCTTTCTCTGAAGAAGGAGATCGATTGTATGGGGCAACTTCTAAAATTCGTTGGAGTTATGCAGTTTGTAAAACGTTAGAAGAAACATTATGTTTAGGATACGCATTAGAAGGCTTACCTGTAACGATTGTTCGTTATTTTAATATTTATGGTCCAAGAGCGAAAGATGGTCCATATGCAGGGGTAATCCCGCGATTTATCCGTGCAGCTTTGCAAGGAGAAGACATTCTCGTATATGGAGATGGAAAGCAGACACGTTGCTTTACGTATGTGAGTGATGCGGTAGAAGCAACAATTCGGGCAATGAATGAGAAGGTAAATGGTGAGATTATTAATATAGGTTCTGAGAACGAACAGAGTATAAAAGAAGTAGCAGAAACAATTAAAAAACTAACGAAATCTTCTTCGAAAATTGTACAAGTTCCTTTTGAGGAAGTATATCCACATGGCTTTGAAGAAATTCCGAATAGAAGGCCGAACGTAAAGAAGTTAAGAGAACTTGTTCAATTTCAAGCGACAGTAACGTGGGAACAAGGATTGAAAGAAACTATTAAATGGTTTCGTGAAGAAAACAATGGCTAAGTCGCTATCAGTTATTATTCCTGCAAGTAATGAAGTAGATACGATTTCAGACGTTATTCAATCGGTCAAACCGTTAAATCCAGTAGAGATTATTGTCATAGCAAATGGTTGTAATGATGGTACAGAAGAGGTTGCTAATCGGTTAGGTTGTAAAGTAATCAGGTATACAGAACTATTAGGAAACGATGTTGGGCGTGCAGTTGGCGCAAAACATGCGATAGGTGATGTATTACTATTTATAGATGGGGACTTTGCTATTCCAACTTCCAAATTACAATTGTTTCTTAATCCAATTTTACATGATCAGACTGACATCGTTTTAAATAATTTGGACGCATTGTTTTTAAAGAAACAAAAACCCCATTCCGTTACAGTGTGGCGTCAAATATTAAATGCAATGTTAGAGCGTGAAGAATTAAAGATAGATTCTTTATTATCTGTACCTCATGCGTTGACGAAAGAAGTCGTCCAAAGTATTGGATATGAATGTTTAGTTAATCCTATTGTAGCTCATTTACGTATAGCACAAAGTAAATGGAGAATTAACCGTCATTGTGCTATTGATGTTATTACGCCGAATAAATTTCGACCGATTGAACATGCTGCATATGGAACGAACCTTTCTCAATCTGAAAGACGAATGATAGGTGATCATATAGAAGCAGTTGCAGAACGAATAGTAAGCAGTGATATACGCGGGGGATATTATGATGGAAATAGGAAAAGGGATAGCGTCTATCATACTTTAAATTTCGAAGATTTTTATCAAGGATGGGGCGTTACATCCAATTTGTATAGAGAAAAGCAACTATCGGTTGTTATTCCTGTACAAAATGAAGAGAAAACAATTGGAAAGGTTATAGAAGAGCTTCGTAAAATTGAACCTTTTGAAATCATCGTTGTCGTAAATGGTTCGTCAGATAAAACAGCAACGATTGCAAAAGACAAAGGCGCAACAACCATTGTATATAAAGAAGCCCTTGGAAACGATGTAGGGCGTTCACTTGGAACTTATTTTGCAAAAGGAGAAATTGTGTTATTTATAGATGGTGATTTTGTTATTCCAGCTAGTGAACTATATCCTTTTGCAAAAGCTATTGCAGATGGAAAGGACGTCGCATTAAATGATTTAAATCATTATTTAGATTTAAGAGTACCACTTCATCTTGTAACTGCATTTAAGTATGCACTAAATTTAGCTTGTGATAGAAAGGATTTAGGGGTAGGCTCACTTATTGCGGTACCTAATGCATTTAGCCACAAGTGTTTGAAAGCAATTGGATACAAATCTTTATTGTCACCTTGTGTAGCACAGGTGAAGGCTCTTCTTTCTGGATTTGAAATTGCATGTGTATGTCGTGTTGAGGTTGATAAGATGAACCGTATTCGTCCCAGTGAACATTTTGCAAAAATAGGTCATCCTCCAGCTGTACTTCGAATTATAGGTGATCATATAGAAGGACTAGAGCAAATAATTGCATCAACAGACAATCGTGGCGGATTCTATGATGGCAATAGAAAAAGAGATGTTTTATAGAAGTAACAAAAAAAGTGTACAACATGTGTACACTTTTTTGTTCTGTTATAAAAACTATAACAGATTAGGAGATAAGAGTATTACAGCTCTACAATGGGTATTGTTCTTATATTACAAAATAGGACTCGTATATAAGGATACCAAAAAAATACAATTAAGGAAAGGGTTAATTTTAAAGACTTTTAAATGAAGTTAACACTATATATATAGTAGTTTGCTCAACATTTCACAAACATGTCACAACTATTTCGTTCACTTTCGTAAAAAAGTAGTATTCTAAGTGTGTAAGCTGTTATATAAAAAATCTTAGTCCTGTACTAATCAAAAATGGAGGAGATTAGGATGACTCAAGTATTAGAAAATGTTAAAAACGCATGGGAAAACTTTAAAGGTGAAAAATGGAAAGCAGAGATTGATGTTCGCGATTTCATTTTAAATAATGTAAACGTTTTCGAAGGAGACGAATCTTTCTTAGCAGAAGCAACTGAAGCAACGAAACAACTTTGGGATCAAGTAATGGATTTAACAACAAAAGAACGTGAAAACGGTGGCGTTCTTGATATGGATACAAAAATTGTTTCTTCTATTACATCACATGACCCAGGATACTTAAATAAAGATATTGAAAAAGTAGTCGGTTTCCAAACTGATAAACCATTTAAACGTTCTTTACAACCATATGGTGGTATTCGTATGGCAGAACAAGCTTGTGAATCTTATGGATACGAAATGGACAAAGAACTTAGTCGTATTTTTAGAGATTGGAGAAAGACTCATAACCAAGGTGTATTTGATGCTTATACACCAGAAATGAGAAATGCACGTAAATCAGGTGTTATTACTGGTCTTCCAGATGCATACGGTCGTGGACGCATTATCGGTGACTATCGACGCGTAGCATTATATGGTATTGATCATTTAATTGAAGCGAAAAAAGCTGATTTGAATTTAACTGGTGGTGTAATGAGCGAAGATACAATGCGTTTACGCGAAGAGTTATCTGAGCAAATGCGTGCACTTCAAGAACTAAAACAAATGGCTGCTTCTCATGGTTTCGATATTTCTAAACCAGCAACAAATGCACAAGAAGCATTCCAGTGGTTATACTTCGCATATCTTGCAGCGATTAAAGAGCAAAACGGAGCTGCAATGAGTCTTGGACGTACTTCTACATTCTTAGATATTTACATTGAAAGAGATTTAGCAAATGGTACTTTAACAGAAGAAGAAGTACAAGAAATTGTAGATCACTTCATTATGAAATTACGTCTTGTGAAATTCGCAAGAACACCTGATTATAATGAATTATTCTCTGGTGACCCAACTTGGGTAACTGAATCTATCGGTGGTATGGCATTAGATGGTCGTCCATTAGTAACAAAGAACTCATTCCGTTTCTTGCATACATTAGATAATTTAGGACCAGCTCCAGAACCGAATTTGACAGTTCTTTGGTCTAAACAATTACCAGAGAACTTTAAAAACTACTGTGCGAAAATGTCCATCAAAACATCAGCAATTCAATATGAAAATGATGACATTATGCGTGCTGATTACGGCGATGATTACGGAATTGCTTGTTGTGTATCTGCAATGAGAATCGGTAAGCAAATGCAGTTCTTCGGAGCTCGTGCAAACTTAGCGAAAGCATTATTATATGCAATTAACGGTGGTAAAGATGAAAAATCAAAAGCACAAGTTGGTCCGGAGTACGCACCAATTACTTCTGAAGTACTAAATTACGAAGAAGTTATGCATAAGTTTGATATGACAATGGAATGGTTAGCGGGTCTATATTTAAACACATTAAATGTTATCCATTATATGCATGATAAATATAGTTATGAACGTATTGAAATGGCACTTCATGATACAAATGTTCTTCGTACAATGGCAACAGGTATCGCGGGTCTATCTGTAGTAGCAGACTCATTAAGTGCAATTAAATACGCACAAGTAAAACCAATCCGTGATGAAAATGGTATTGCAGTCGACTTCGAAATTGAAGGGGACTTCCCTAAATACGGTAACAATGATGATCGTGTAGATGAGATCGCTGTAAATCTCGTGAAAACATTTATGAATAAACTGCGTAAACATAAAACATATCGTAATTCCGTTCATACAATGTCAATTTTAACTATTACATCTAACGTTGTATACGGTAAGAAAACTGGTAACACTCCAGATGGACGCCGTACTGGAGAACCATTTGCACCAGGTGCAAATCCAATGCATGGACGTGATACAAAAGGTGCATTAGCTTCATTATTATCTGTAGCTAAATTACCATATGAAGATGCACAAGATGGTATTTCTAATACATTCTCTATTATTCCAAAAGCACTTGGTAAAGAAGATGATGTACAAGTACGTAACTTAGTATCTATGCTTGATGGCTATGCAGTAAAAGAAGGCCATCACTTAAATATTAACGTATTTAATCGTGAAACATTAATGGATGCAATGGAACATCCTGAGAAATATCCACAATTAACAATTCGCGTATCTGGTTACGCTGTAAACTTTATTAAATTAACTCGTGAACAACAAATTGATGTAATTAACCGTACAATGCATGAAAGCATGTAAATGAAAAAAGTGTCCCTTCGCTTTTAATACATAGCGAAGGGAGGCTGTTTCAATAAAGGAGGAAGTAACATGGTAAAAGGAAGAATACATTCTGTAGAGTCTTGTGGTACTGTTGATGGCCCAGGGATTCGTTATGTCATATTTACACAAGGGTGTTTATTACGTTGCCAATATTGTCATAATGCTGATACGTGGGAAATCGGTAAAGGTAAAGAAATAACAGTTGAAGAAGTGATGCAGGATGTGACATGTTACCTTCCATTTATTGAAGCCTCCGGAGGCGGTATAACAGTTAGCGGTGGAGAGCCATTATTACAGCTAGACTTTTTAATTGAGTTGTTTAAAAAGTGTAAAGAGGCTGGTATCCATACAACAATCGACTCTTCTGGTGGGTGTTATTCTGAGGAACCAGAATTCCAAAATAAGCTAGATATTTTAATGGATTATACAGATTTAGTTTTATTGGATTTGAAACATATCGATTCCAAAAAGCATCGTAAATTAACAGGGAAACCAAATGAACATATTTTACAATTTGCTCGTTATTTATCGGATAAGAATAAAGCGATTTGGGTACGACACGTATTAGTTCCTGGTGTTACGGATAATGAAGAGGATCTACAAAAACTATCTAGCTTTATTCAAAGTCTGTCTAATGTTCAAAAAGTTGAAGTGTTACCATATCATAAGCTTGGTGTATATAAATGGGAGGCGCTTGGACACAAGTACCCACTCGCAAATGTAGAACCACCTACTGAGAAAAATGTAGAACATGCTAAACATATTTTACAAGCGGTCTAATCCAAATATTGGATTAGGCTTTTTGCTTTCTTTACAATAAAATCTAGAGTATATATTGATAAAAGAGTATACTGAAAGTAGAATATCCATAATTTTGTACGGACTAAGTGGATAAATTTACATAATTGTAAAGGGAAATCAAAATAGTAAAAAGAATTAAGAAGTAAAAGAGTGAGTATCATGGAATAGAGAAGATTTGTAAGTTATTGCGAAAGCTCTTATAGGAAAGTATAATGTAAAGATATGAGCACAGATAGGATTAAGGGGTCAATCTTATATGCTTTGCATATCCACGACAGGTACATAGCTGAAAAGGGAATTATTAGAATCTGTTTATGTAATTTTTAAGGAAAATGTTTTTCCTATTGTCGTATATGCAATATGGAGAAACAAAAAGCTAGGAGTGGATTTGTTTGATAAAAAACCCCAAGGTTTTAATATTAACTGCACATTACGGTAATGGTCATGTGCAAGTAGCAAAAACATTAGAACAAACATTTCGCCAAAAAGGAATTGAAGATGTTATTGTATGCGACTTGTTTGGAGAATCACATCCATTTATAACTGACATTACAAAATATCTATATTTAAAAAGTTATACAATAGGAAAAGAATTATATCGTTTGTTTTATTACGGGGTAGAAAAAATTTATGATAAGAAAATAGCATCTTGGTATGCGAACTTTGGAAGAAAACGTTTGAAAACACTGTTACAGGTGGAGAAACCTGATATTGTAATTAATACATTTCCAATTATTGCTGTACCAGAATTGAAAAAACAAACGGGGATTTCAATTCCTGTCTATAACGTATTAACGGATTTTTGCGTGCACAAAATATGGATTCATCGAGAAGTAGATCGTTATTTTGTTGCAACGGATCACGTGAAAGAATTGATGGTTGATATCGGTGTACCTGCGGAACAAATTGTTGAAACAGGAATTCCAATTCGGAGTAGTTTTGAGTTAAAGGTAAATTCAGACATCATATATAATAAATATCAGTTATGTAAGAATAAAAAGATTTTACTAATTGTAGCAGGTGCTCATGGGGTATTAGGAAATGTAAAAGAACTATGCCAATCATTTATGTCAGTGCCTAATTTACAAGTAGTTGTCGTTTGTGGAAAAAATGAAGCTTTAAAACATGATTTATTAAGTTTACAGAAGCAAAATTCCGATGCATTAAAAGTGTTTGGGTATGTTGAAAATATTGATGAATTATTCCGAGTTACTTCTTGTATGATTACGAAGCCAGGCGGAATAACATTAAGTGAAGCAGCAGCGTTGCAAGTACCTGTCATTTTATATAAGCCTGTTCCAGGACAAGAAAATGAAAATGCGATGTACTTTGAAAAAAAAGGAGCAGCAGTTGTCATTCGCGATGATAGTGAGGTTTTCGCAAAAACAGAGGCATTATTACAAGATGATGTGAAGCTTCTTCAAATGAAAGAAGCAATGAAAAGCATCTATCTTCCAGAGCCAGCTGGTCATATTGTAGATGCAATTTTGGCAGAAAATCATGCAGAACCGCGTCATATACCTATTAAATCACCTGCTCTTGCACAATCTTTTACTTAATATGAAACCCTCTTTGTATATGTAAAGAGGGTTCTTTATTATTTTTAAAGAAAATTTAGCCAGTTATCCACAAAGTAATTGCGCTTTCATTAAACAGTAAAGTCGGAATATTAACAACTATATCCACATTGTCCACAATTTTTAGAAAAATATCCACAATTAAAACAGCTGATATATGCTTTAATATAGAAAAATATTAAGTGTTTTTGAAAATTACTAACAATTGCATCAGTTTTGTGGATAAAGTTGTCCACAGCAAAAAGGCCCCTTATGCATAAGCATAAGGGGTCTTTTTGCTTACTTCTATCAGTCGAGAAAATTATGTAATGAAAATGAATAATTAGGGGGGAAACTTCTAATTATTCATTTTCACTTTAAATGCTTTTCGAGCGATATCCTGCTGCACGATCTGCTTTTTGAAATTCGCGTTGATAGAGAACTTCTTGTGTACTAGATAATGTGTTTTTTACTTTATCACGTTTCTTTTTATCCATTACAAATCACCTCGTGTCTTAAAGTTACTATTTATCGTTTCCAAAGACATGAGGGGATATACGCATATGGAAAATGTTAATGATTGATTATCATTTCAGAAAATTTAGATTATGCTTCTTTTAATTGATGAGCATCTTGGAAGGTTGTATCTCGCATTGTAGCAAGTGTGTATTGATCTTTTGGAATTTCATATAAGTTATATACTTCTTCGTTTGCGTTAATTTCATCATATACGGCTTTTCTTGTTTCGTTTGCTAGATTCACATATTGCAGTTTTTCTGCAGCTTTAATAGAACGAATATTTATTTTACGAATACGCATGAAAATTGTTTCAATATCTAATTCGTAGAAAAGTTCACTAAAAAATGAATCTTTTGCCAATTTATTATAGCCTTTTCCATGATATGGTTTGCCAAGCCATGTCCCGAGAAATCCAGCTTTTTCTTGCACATCAAATAAAGTAATTGTTCCGATAGGGTTACCCCATTCATCTAAAATTGTGCGTGAAATTAATTCACCACGCTCTTCAGCTTCAATCGTTTGTTTCGTTAAGAATAAATATTCTTCATAAGAATAAGCCTTTTGACGCACAAAAGGGAAGACAGCTGGATCCACCATTAACTCGTATAGAACGTGGCTGTCGTGTAAGTCGCGTTTTTTCAACATACTAACTCCTCCTCACACGAGGGTAGCATGACGAAAAAACACCCCACCCTCGAAATTTTTATATCAATCTTTAAAAAATTTCGGGGTGGGAATCGAACCCACTAGAACCAGTTTCTAACGCTGGTGGCGCACCATTTGCCTTCCCCATTCATCAATTTGAAAATGATAATCACGACACAAATTGATTATGGTTTCATTCAGTTTATAATCGTATAATACTTTATCTAGTCAAAAAAATAAACTAGTTTTTTTTATTTTTTTTGTAAATTATTTTTCCATCAATCATAGTTAGTACAGGCTTGGCTAAATAATGGAAAGGATGATGAGTCCATAACACGAGATCGGCGTCTTTTCCAACCTCGATGCTTCCAATTCTATCCTCTAACCGCAAATTTCGCGCTGGGAATATGGTGATTCCTTCTAGTGCTGTTTTCTCGTCTAACCCTTCTCTTACTGCGACAGCAGCACAAATATTTAAATACTGAATGGGTGTATAAGGATGGTCTGTTGTTATAGAAACTTCCACACCATTTTTGGATAATATATGGTAAGTATCCCATGTCTTGTTTTTTAGTTCGATTTTAGAACGGCGTGTCAGAGTGGGACCAACTGAAACTTTCAAATTGTGTTTCGAAAGCTCTTCAACAAGAAAGTGTCCTTCTGTACAATGTTCAATACGTAGATCGAGGTTGAATTCCGTTGCAAAGCGTAGCGCAGAACTAATATCATCTGCTCGATGGGCGTGGATACGTACGGGTATTTCACGACGTAATGCTTTTAAAATAGGAAGCATTCGAAAATCAGCTTCGTGCCCGTAGTGTTGTGCTTCATAGAATGATTCCCGAAGTAACCCCATAATCCCCATACGTGTTATGGATTCTTTTGTTCCATTACTATGGACTTTTTTAGGGTTTTCTCCAAAGGCAATCTTTAAACCAGCAGGTTCTTGAATAATCATATGATCAATACAAGTTCCAGCTGTTTTTATTACACAAGTAGTACCCCCGATAATATTTTGACTGCCAGGCATAACGTGAACGGTTGTAATTCCATTTTGTACAGCGTCTTGAAAGGCGATATCGAGAGGATGGATTCCATCTAAAGAACGAATATGTGGTGTTGAAACTTCAGATGTTTCATTGGCATCATTTCCAGCCCAACCAGTACCTTCATCATAGAGACCAAGGTGAGTATGGACATCAATAAAGCCAGGTAAGAGATGGAGTGCTCGTGCATCTATAACGGTCATATCTTGAGTAGGTTGAATAAAAGGTTTGACCTCGGTAATTCGCTCTCCTGTAACGAGTACATCACCTTGAAACTTTGGAGATGTAATAGGGTATACAATGGCTTGTTTGAGCAATATTTTCATAGGTACCTCATTTCTGTTACTTTATAATGCTAATGGAAGTTAAGGGAAAGTAACTGAAAGGTTATTTGTATGGTAATGCTTCGGATCCTAGAAAATGAAAGTTTTAAAAGGGCCCATGTAAAATTGTGTTTTAGAAGTACTACATTGTATGCGAAAGTATATTTTGTAATGCATGGTCTATTGCCGGAAATGTGTATTGGTATCCATGTTTAATTGCTTTACTAGGTAATACATGTTGCCCTTCTAGTACAAGTATGCTCATCTCACCTAATAAGGCGTGAAGCATAAATGAAGGGACAGGCAGCCAATGTGGTTTTCTCGTTGCAGCAGCGATGGTCTTTCCAAATTCCTTCATTCTTATAGGTGTTGGTGCTGTCATATTAAGAGGACCATCAATTTCTTTTTTGTGTATGATGAAATCCATCATACGAACGACATCGTCTATATGAATCCATGATAACCATTGTTTCCCAGAACCAATGGTGCCGCCGATATAGAATTGATAGGGAAGTAACATTTTTGGCAAGGCTCCGCCATCTGCACCTAATACAACGCCAAATCTTGTGTAAATTGTTCTTATTCCGAGAGAACATGCTTTAGCTGCTTCTTGTTCCCATAAAAATACTGTTTCTGCTAAAAAGTCATTTCCAGGCGTTTCTTGTTGCTCAGTAAAAGACTTTACTTCAGATGTTCCGTAGTATCCAATAGCACTTGCATTAATAAATGTATGTGGTTTTTTATGGAGTGCCTGCAATTGTTTAATGAGTCCTTTTGTTGTTTGAATTCTACTGTTTAAAATGGCTTTCTTTTGTTTCTTTGTCCATCTACTATTAATAGACTCTCCGGCTAGATTAATAACTACATCAATAGAAGAGAGGGGGAAGGTTTGTAAATCTGGTGTCCATTGAACATACTGAAGTTTAGGGTCGGAAGTTTCAGTAGTTTTTTTTCGTGTGAGGATGTAAACAGTATATCCTTTTTGAACAAAAAAAGTAGAAAGATATTTACCGATAAAGCCTGTACCACCAGAAATTGCGATTTTCACAAGTATTTCCTCCTCATTATATATATTCTTGAAAAGAAAAAATGTTCCTCGACTATGTTAAAATAATAGAGAGGTGAGAGTATGGCTGTCATTACAAAAATAGAAGTACAAAAACGATCGAAAGAACGATTTAATATTTATATTGATAAAGGCCAAGGTGAAGAGTACGGGTTTAGTGTGGATCAAGTAATCTTAATGAAACATGGATTACAAAAAGGCTTAGAAATTGATGAAATAGAGTTAGGAAATATTTTGTACAATGAAGAGGTACAAAAAGCATATTTACAAGCAATCTCCTATTTATCCTATCAAATGAGAACAAAACAAGAAATAGAAGATTTTTTACGAAAAAAAGAAGTGGGACAGGCCATCATCTCTGAAGTCGTTTCGAAATTATTACATGACCGATATATTAATGATAAAGAGTACGCTGTTTTATATACGCGAACGCAAAGTAATGTGAATCGAAAAGGTCCAACTGTTATTAAAAGAGAGTTGTTAAATAAAGGTGTTCAAGATTTACTTATTATGCACAGTTTACAAGAATATCCGAAGGAAAAGCAAATTGAGAATGCCTTGTTTCTCATAGAAAAGAAGAAAAAATCTTATCAAAAGCATTCTTTTTTACAAATGAAGCTAAAGTTAGATGAGATGCTTGTTCGAAAAGGATATTCTAGAGAAGTAATTCAAATTTGTTTGGAAGAATTGAAAGACGAAAGAGATGACGAAAAGCAACAAGAAGCGTTACACTATCATGGGAATAAATATTATGAGAAATATAAGAAGCATGATGGATGGACATTTGAAAACAAGATGAAGCAAGCGTTATATAGAAAAGGATTCTCTATTGATGAAATTGAGATATTTTTGCAAATGAAACGCGAAGAGGAATGAGGAGAATAAGATGAATATGCCAAAACGCTACAGTGAAATGACACCGCATGAGCTAAGGGAAGAAATTGGCGCTTTGAAGGAGCAAGCAGTAAAAGCTGAGCAGCTTGGGATTGTCAATGAATTTGATGTATTAATGAGAAAAATGGCAATGGCTCGTGCTTATATGACGGATATAAACAAGTTCCGTATTGGTGAAATATATGAATTAGTAGAAGAACCTGGTGTATTATTTAAAATTACGTATTTCAATGGGGTATTTGCTTGGGGATATAAGCAAAATGATAATGAAGAGATTGGCATACCAATTTCCTTATTGCAAGAAAAATAAAAACCAGAGAGCACATATCTCTCTGGTTTTCATCTTTGGTAGGCGTTAAAGGAGATAGGAGATTCTAAAATTGGCGTTTTTTACATTCATTTGCCAATATAATGAGAGACTGGGTTTGTTGCGTCTGTCCGTTAACTTGCGCTTTCGCATGTTTTGGACGAGTCCACGTATGGTTAAATAATTCAGAACGACTATCTAAGCGATCACGGTAGCTCATCTTTATCACCTCGTGTAGGAAGTTAATTTAATTTGTACTACTCTTCCTGCTGATTTGCAGCACGCATACGTTCTTGTGGGTGCGTGTTAATTGTGCCGTTAGGTCGCTTTGAAGCGAAGCGTGATTTCGCTTTCGGCTGACCGTCGATTTTGCTGTTGTTTTTTGACTCAGACCAAAATTCGGCTTGTTTACCCATTGCGAACGCCCTCCTCCTCATCAGTTGATACCTCTTTAAGAAGTATCACTTATAGAATGTGCAAAACAGAAGAAACTATCCTTTAGAAATGAAGGGATAAATAGGTAAAAGGAGATTAGAACATGAATGATATTTATGAAGCATTAACGAAAGAATTATTAGACAAGAATGACAAGCTTTCTTACGGACAAGCTCGTGCATGGGTTGAATTACTTTGGGAAGATTTTCAAACAACTTATGCAAAATCAGGGCGTTATCAAGGTGAGGAAATGACTGAGCAAGTGGTACGATCATGGATTAATAATCATGGTGTACGCCTTCATGAAATGCGTACAAACAATCCGAAGTATAGTCATTTAATTAATCAAGAAGATCATTTGAAACATTAAAAAAAGCGACTTGAGTCGCTTTTTTTAATGTGGAAGTAATTCCAGTTTTTTTCGAAGTTTTTCTTCACTAAAAATCCATCCTGTATAGGAACTAATAATATTTAAATTATGGTCGAGCTGAACAATCGCGACAAATGGATAATAATCTTTACTTCGATACCGTAAATCAATGAATCGTACTTCGTAATAATGATCATGATCAAAAATATCCCAGCGATATACAGGAGAGAAAGATAGGAAGGCTGAGATGTTTTCATCTTGTTTAGCTGCTCGCATAATATCATTGTCTGGGAACGGTACCCGATCGAACTTGTCATATATCATGATGTTACCACGGTGCCATCTCGCAACGTAGTAATAATCAGCTGTAACGACTGCTAAATGATAATGATAAAATCGGTAAGAAGGAGAAATGATAATCTTTTCGACATTTTTGAAACGTTTGTGTACAACGCTTCTTATATTTCTGTGCATCATAATTCGTCCGATATAGTAAACAATCATTAATATATATGCTGCTAAGGCAGTGTATCCTTTATGAGAACCGACGAGCATGCAAGCAATTGCAAGTATATGGATAAAGAAAATTACGGTATCGAATGTATTAATCACGCCGAGTGCGACCCATTTTTTTGTGAAAGGCCGTAATGCTTGTGTACCATAGGCGTTGAAAATATCTACAAAGACGTGAAGGAAGACTGCAATAAATGACCAAAGTAGTAGATGAAGATATGGAGCGTCTGAAAAGAAGGCGAAAGAGATGCCACTTATAAGGAATGACCAAAGAATTACCGCGGGAATGGAATGAGTAACTCCGCGATGATTTCTTATATATTTAGCGTTATTACGCAATTTTAAAACTGTGTCAATGTCAGGAATGTTGGAACCAGCAATTGTAGCAAGCATAACAGCTTGTGGGCCAATATCACTTTGTGCTATGGCTGGGTCTAATGTTGCTAAGCTACCTAAAGTGATACCCATAACAAGGTGAGTGGCTGTGTCCATAGAAATCCACCTCCGTTTTTTATTAATGTAACTCTTTTTATTCGATACCTCAAGTCCTTTGCCTTCAATTTCCTATGTCATCTTACTTAAATTTTTTCCTAAAATCTTTATAATAGTACTTATATGCAAAAAAATGAGGGGGATCAAGTTTGACACTTGAAATACTAAAAAATTTTAATATAGAGCAGTTTCAAAATGATTTAATTGGTTGGTTTGAAGAAGAACAGCGCGACTTACCGTGGAGAAAGAATAAAGATCCATACCGCGTTTGGGTTTCTGAAATTATGTTACAGCAAACAAGAGTAGAAGCTGTAAAACCATATTACGCAAATTTTATGGGGAAGTTTCCTACACTTGAAGCGTTAGCGAACGCAGATGATGAAGAAGTATTAAAAGCATGGGAAGGTTTAGGGTATTATTCTAGAGCACGTAATTTACACGCGGCTGTAAAAGAGGTAAAAGAAGTATATGGCGGAATAGTACCGAGTGATGTAAAGAAAATTGAAAAGTTAAAAGGAGTAGGACCATATACAAAAGGTGCTATTTTAAGTATCGCATATGGTATACCAGAGCCAGCAGTTGACGGAAATGTTATGCGTGTATTATCTCGCATTTTATCAGTATGGGATGACATTGCAAAACCAAAGACTAGAAAAGTGTTTGAAGAGATTGTGCGTGAAATTATTTCGAAAGAAAATCCATCTTATTTTAATCAAGGTTTGATGGAGTTAGGTGCATTGATTTGCATTCCAAAAAATCCATCTTGCTTACTTTGTCCTGTACGTGAGCATTGCAGAGGATATGCTGAAGGTGTTCAAAAAGAACTACCAGTAAAAAGTAAAGCGAAAGCTCCTACAATGGTACCGCTTGTTGCAGGAGTACTTCAAACTGAAGATGGTCGTTACGTTATTAATAAACGTCCAAGTAGCGGATTATTAGCTAATATGTGGGAGTTTCCGAATATTGAACTTGGCGAAGGGATTCGAAGTCAGAAAGAACAGCTTATAGATTATATGAAAGAAAAGTTTGAGCTTTCGATTTCTATTGATGAGTACGCAATGAATGTACAACATACATTTACTCATCGTACTTGGGATATATTTGTATTTTACGGAAAAGTAACCGGTGATATTGTTGAAACAGATACATTGAAACTTGTATCGAAAGAAGCATTTGAGCAGTTACCTTTCTCTAAATCGCATCGTACGATTTATGAGAGTTGTGTTGAGAAAATTACAATGCAATAAACAAAAAAGTGTTCCCTAAATTGGGAACACTTTTTTAATCGTAAGAAATTTTTGTCCCATGAGTCCAACTGGCATCACCTTCTTGTAAGCCGCCCCTTGATTCGATCTCTATTACAATTTCTTTATAAATACTTTGCCCTTCCGCATTTAAATAGGGCAAAATCTGTTGTAATGAATGATGAAAATAAGCTAATTCATCTTCTTTCCATTCGTTTTTTGAAAGCATCGTTAGTTCAGTCATATCGCGTCCTATATACATATTTCCACCTCCATTTTCTATAGTTTGAATGAGTAACAAGAGATATATGCGGAATTTTTTTAAAAGAAAATTACGGATAGCTTCTAGTTGAATTGGTTACATTATTGATTGTGGAGGTGAGAAAGATGAGTAAAAAACAACAAGGTTATAACAAGGCAACTTCTGGTGCTAGCATTCAAAGTACAAATGCTAGTTATGGTACAGAGTTTGCAACTGAAACAAATGTACAAGCAGTAAAACAAGCAAACGCACAATCAGAAGCAAAGAAAGCACAAGCTTCTGGTGCACAAAGTGCAAACGCTAGTTATGGTACAGAATTTGCAACTGAAACAGACGTGCATGCTGTGAAAAAACAAAATGCTAAGTCAGCTGCAAAACAATCACAATCTTCTAGTTCAAACGAGTAATGAAAGAAAAACACTTCTCCAATTCGAGAGAAGTGTTTTCTTTGTGTGCGGGTCATTGTAATGAAAAGAAAGTGAACGACATAACTTCTAATAAGTCAACAAATGTTGTCAAAGGAGAAGGAAGTTAAAGATTAGAAATATGTAATTAGGAATAATAACTGATGAAGAAATCCAAAAGGGGGTAAGTAATGAACGATTTTGATAAGTTGGTGGGAGAACAATTGGAAACGATGGATGAGCTGTTAAAATTGCAATCACACTTAGAGAAGTATCAACAAATTGAAATGAATGAAAAAGATACGTGCGATAAAAAAGAACTGCATTTTATCCGTCAGGAAATATATAGAACAGAAGTAGCGTTGAAGATGTTACATGAGAAATTTGAAGAACAAACGAATAGTGTAATCCAATCTTTTACAACTGAAAAAATGATTTCAAATTTAGGATAAGATATATTATTGCCTTCAGGTGAAAAGTCCTTCAAATAGAGAGGGGCTTTTTCTATTACATGTCCTCGTTTATAAATAATACAGTACAATCCTTGTGTTCTGAGAAGATTGGGTATTATTGTATTCAACGATAAACCTCCTGCATATTCAGTGTGGAAAATAGAGTCTTATCCCTTTAGTTTTAAAATTTTGACAAAAAAGTTATAATAGAAGAAAAGTGAATGCCGTTCAAAGGGCATTTGCAGTTGAAAGAAGGGAGCATATATGGGATTTCCCAAAGAAGGAGAAAAAGTACAAATACATAGTTATAAACATAATGGCTCCATTCATAGAATGTGGGAAGAAACAACAATTTTAAAAGGGACACAGAGTCTTGTGATCGGAGCGAATGATCGTACAGTAGTTACAGAATCGGATGGCCGAACATGGATTACGCGTGAACCAGCAATTTGTTATTTTCATGCCAACTATTGGTTTAATGTGATTGGGATGCTTAGGGAAGAGGGCGTATATTATTATTGTAATTTAAGCTCCCCTTTTGCGTATGATTCTGAAGCATTAAAGTATATTGATTATGATTTAGATATTAAAGTGTATCCAGATATGACATATACGCTTCTAGATGAAGATGAGTATGAAAAACATAGTCAAATTATGCAGTATCCACCTGTTATCGATACAATTTTAAAACGAAATGTAGCACATTTAACACAGTGGATTCATCAAAGAAAAGGTCCGTTCGCACCAGACTTCGTAGATATGTGGTATGAACGATATTTAATGTACAGAAATTAAAACAAACCTGCAGGGGGCTTCCCGGCAGGTTTGTCCTATTAGAGGGGGGATTATGTGCAGGGCATAAAAAGATATTTACAATTTGTTAAACCATATCGATGGCTTATCGCTATTACAATTATTATTGGACTAGTTAAGTTTGGTATCCCACTTATTATGCCGTGGTTATTAAAGTATATTATCGATGATGTAATTCAAGGCGGAGGTTCACTTCAAGATAAAACATCTCAATTAATAACAGCGATTGGAATTGCTTTTTTTATTTTTGCGGTATTAAGACCACCGATTGAATATTATCGTCAATATTTCGCGCAGCGTATCGCAAATACAATACTGTATGATTTGCGGAAGTATATTTTTGGTCACTTACAAAAATTAAGTTTACGTTATTACTCCAATACAAAAACAGGAGAGATTATTTCGCGTGTCATCCATGATGTAGAACAAACGAAGGATTTTGTAATTACTGGTTTGATGAACGTCTGGTTAGATACTGCAACAATTGCTATTGCCATCATTGTTATGTTTTCTATGAATATAAAATTAACATTTGTTGCGTTATTGATTTTACCTATTTATGTAATTGCAGTGAAATATTTTTTCGGACGTCTTCGGAAATTGACGAAAGAGCGTTCACAAGCGTTAGCGACGATGCAAGGATATTTGCATGAACGTATTCAAGGAATGCAAGTGACACGTAGCTTTGCGTTAGAAGAGTATGAGGGGAAGCAGTTTGAAAAAAGAAATAATGAATTTTTAACGAAAGCATTAACCCATACAAGTTGGACGGCGAGAACATTCTCGGCAGTAAATACGTTAACAGATTTAGGTCCATTACTTGTGATTGGTTTTGCAGCATATGAAGTAATTCAAGGGCAGTTAACGCTAGGGACGATGGTAGCTTTTGTTGGATATATGGATAGTTTATATAGTCCGCTTCGCCGCCTTGTTAATTCATCTACAACATTAACACAATCTTTTGCATCGATGGACCGTGTGTTTGAACTGTTAGATGAAAAATACGATATTGTTAATGTGCCAAATGCGGTACAAACGAAAAAATTAAATGGAGAAATTGTATTTGATAATGTTTCTTTTCGTTATAATGCAGATGAAAAAGAGATATTACACAACTTGTCATTAACTATGCAGCCTGGAGAGAAAGTAGCGCTTGTAGGAGCGAGTGGGGGAGGAAAGTCATCTCTTGCTAGTTTGATCCCGCGTTTCTATGATGTTTCTGAGGGAGCGGTTTATGTAGATGGGATAGATGTAAGAAAGTATAATATGAGAAATTTACGTAGTAATATTGGAATTGTACTGCAAGATAATTTATTGTTTAGCGATACAATTGGAGCAAATATATTATATGGAAATCCGAAAGCTACAGAGCAAGAAGTGATTGCAGCTGCCAAAGCTGCGCAAATTCATGATTTTATTATAGACTTACCAGATGGTTATAATACTGTCGTTGGAGAACGTGGTGTAAAGCTATCGGGCGGGCAAAGACAACGTGTGGCAATTGCACGAGTGTTTCTAAAGAATCCGTCGGTACTTATATTAGATGAAGCAACTTCGGCATTGGATTTAGAAAATGAAAGGTATATTCAAGAGGCGCTTCAGACGTTAGCTGCTGACAGGACGACGATTATAATCGCACATCGATTAGCGACGATTACGCATGTTGATACGATTATTTACATTGAAGACGGTGAGATTAAAGAGACTGGTTCTCATGAAGAGTTAATGCGAAAAAAAGGATTTTATTACAATTTATATCAACTTCAACATATAACAGAAACAGCTCCTTTAGCATAAAAGGAGCTGTTTTTTTATTCGTCTTCTTTTTTATCATCGATTTGGAGTTCTTTTTCTGGTTTATGGTATGTGTAGAAGCTATCTACAAGTAAATCTAAATGCTCTACTTCTTCACTATAGTTAATAATGGAAGAAATAAGAGGGAAGAGATGTAGCCATGTTTTATATGCTTCTTCATCGTCCTTATTTTGATATTCCATAAAGATATCAATTAATTCTTGTTTACCTGTTTCAACTTCATCAAGCATCTCAACAGATTGTTGTTTTTTTGCTTTACCAATAAATTTTAATAAAACTTGTTCATGATAATGCGTTAATGAGTCAAGTTCGTTTTGTATAGATTCCTGAAACTCTTCCGGCATGTAACGCAGTTCGTTTTCAGTACGGTGTAATGATTTTAACGTACTTAAAGCACGGCTTGTTGTCGCTAACATTTGTCTGAATAAAACGAGCTTACGAATTTTTGCGAACTTTACTTTTTTCGTGTAGCTTCTTTCTTCTTTATACAGCAAATAGTAATGGTTTAATTTGATCATTTTTTCTTTCATACGATCAATATCAGTTTTTAGCGTTGTAAAATCAGAAGCTTGCCTGCTATTCATTCGAATCCATTTTACAATTTCTTCTGTATTATCAACGATACGATGATAAAGTTTTGTTTCATATTTCGGCGGCATAAATACTAAATTTACAAGTGAAGCCGCAATAATACCAATCATAATCGTCGCAAAGCGAAGTAAGGCAAAACTAAAGAAATCTTCGCCTTGATACTCCATAATGGCGATAACTGTTACTAAAGCAATTGATATTGTGTTTTCTAATCGTAATTGCAGTGTAAGAGCAATTACTAATATACATGTTAATCCAATAATAAAAGGATTATGTCCAAAAGCAGTAGCAAATGCGATAGCAAATATCGCACCGATTACATTTGCTTGAATTTGTTCAAGTGCGGTTAAATAAGAACGGTATACAGACGGTTGAACAGCAAAGATAGCTGAAATTCCCGCAAATACCGGACTCGGTAATTGAAGTAAAATACAAGCAAATAAAGCTAACGTGATGGCAATACCCGTTTTTAAAATGCGAGCACCAAGTTTCATACCCTTAATAAGATCCTTTCTCTTGTCATAATGAATGTACAACATGATACTATACATTCATTACAATATGTTAGCAAGTGATATTTTAGTGACGTTAAAAGAAATTAGTATTCATTTTATCGCGCTAATTGTGAACAGTAAGATTCCCGCCTCTAAATTCAGTAGCTGGATGCCGGTAAACGCTCAATTGCTGTAGGCTAATTAAAGTTTCACTTTATAATTTTTCCTAATTTCTTTTAAACATCAGTTTTTAGTAAAAAGACCTGCTGAATTTCAGCAGGTCTCAAATTGTTACTATAGATTACTATGAGAAGTGTACTTCGTCAATTTTTTCTTAATAATGAAAATTACTCATGTTACTCTGTTGAGATAGATGGATCTGCCTGTTCTTTTTTCGGGATAATTTCAAAAAACTGGTTCTGTATATCATCTAATAACGGGGTTAACAAAGCAACTTCCTCATATTGCTCATGCTCGTTTAGTACACGAATATAGTCTAACAATAATTCAGTTACATCTTTCAAACCGTTTTTACTAATTGGTTGTAATGTAACATTTGCTCCTTTTGCGATTCTTCTTTTTAAGGCTTGTTCTGTTAAGCCTAAGTTTGAATCATGACGTAAATAAACAACACCGCCAGTCATGCCGGCGCAAATCCATGGACCAGGGTCACCTAAAACAAGCGCTCGCCCATTTGTCATATATTCAAAAGCAAACCCTTTAATATTGGAGTATGCCCCTATATTCCCGTGCTCTTTTTCACGGAGTGGTTTTGTTATTCTACCTCCAATTATCATGTCTGCCCCAGAAAGGCGAATGCCAGCGCGAGCATCAGCGTTCCCTTGCACGTATAGTGCCCCTTTTTGTGCACCATATCCAAATCCTTTTCCGACAGAACCGTTATAATATACTCCATCTTCTCCTTTTGATTTCGTTATATAAATACCACCACCAAAGGAAGTTTTACCAATGCCATCTTGTGCGCCGCCATTTACGTGTATAAATAAATTTTCACTATTGTAAGCACCTAACCCATTTCCGGGAATAGAACCATTCGTATACTTTAATGTAAGTGGTTCAAGTTGAGTAGCTTCATATAGTTTACTGCGAACGCGATAACATGATTCTAGACCACCCATAACGCGTTGCTCTACACCAACGCCTACTAATTCTTTTGAGTCAGCGGAATGAACGGTTTTAAATTGTTTTTCCGGCACGTCTTCTGTTGTTGTAACAGATGGATGTTCTATTATTTGTAGTAAATTACATAAGTTTAATAAATTTTCGCCTCGAACTTGCTCTAATAAATCAGAACGCCCAACAATTGTTTGTAAATTTGTATACCCAAGCTGTCCTGTTAATCGTTGTAGTTCTACACCGAAAGAGGTGAATAAATTTAACAGGCCGGCAACTGCGCTTTCTAATTCGCGCGGGACGAAGCGGCGTAATCCGTGTTCTTTTGCTTGTGCTTCAGACTCGATTTGTGTCGCAATTCCAACATGGCAAGTATCTAGATGGCACCCACGGCAAGTAGTACAGCCGATTGCAATCATTGATAGTGTGCCAAATCCAATACGGTTTGCTCCGAGGAGCATGATTTTCAAGGCATCATTTACACTTCGAATACCACCATCTGCCCAAATCTCTACTTTATGTCTCATGCTTGCTTCTAATAAAGCGTTGTGAGCGGCTTTAACACCAATTTCTACAGGGAGACCTACATGCTGCAATGCGTGAATACGTGCAGCACCTGTTCCGCCATCGAATCCGCTAATGTTAATAAAATCAGCGCCAGCTTTGGCGATACCGACAGCAATTGTTCCGATATTAGGAACGACAGGGACTTTCACGGCTACTTTGGCAAGTTGATTAGCTGTTTTAATTTCTGTAATCATTTGAGCTAAATCTTCAATTGAATAAATATCATGGTTATTAGAAGGTGAAATTAAATCTGAGCCGATTGTCGCATTACGTGCTTCAGCTATTTTGGCTGTCACTTTTGAACCAGGTAAATGTCCACCTTCCCCAGGCTTTGCGCCTTGACCGATCTTGATTTCAATTAAGTTTGATGAGTTTAGTAGTTCGGCATTTACTCCAAATCGTCCAGATGCCACTTGTTGTCCACGTGTATGTGGGTATTTCCCAATCATATCTTTAATTTCGCCGCCTTCACCGTTCAAGCTAATCATATTTAGCTGATCGGCCGCTTCTGCATATGCGCGAAAGGCGATTTCGTTTTGAGAACCAAATGACATAGAACTAATAATAAATGGTAAATTATGATTTTGAATGCCGATAGATACTTCTTCAGTTGGAACGACATGTTTTGTTTGTTTCGTTTGAACAAGGTGTCTGATTGCGATTGGATTATTCTCTTCTAGTTCACTTAACTTGTCACGGTAATCATCATAAGAATTTCCTTTTGCGACATCGCCAATTGCTTTCCAAATTCGCGGGAATATATGAAATGATTTTCGCATTCTAATTTTAGGATTGTTATAATCCTCTGCTCGTATTTTTGCATCTTCAGTAAGTGATTCAAGTGAAAAGGCTAAATCATTTGAACCGAAGAAATTTGTAATCTGTAATATATTTGTGATTTCTTCATGTAACCCAATAGATGAATAGAGACGTCCGTAACCACGTAACTCATGAATTCCAATTGTTGAAATGACTTTTTCTAATCCTTTATTAAGTGCATTATACAGATTCGTAATTGGTGTTTTTGTTCCATCATTTACAGTGGCGAATAATAAATATGGATTAATACCATCTGCTCCTAATCCATATAGCGTGACAATGTCATGTAAGGAGCGAAGAGCACCAGAACGTATAACGAGAGAACAATTGCGGCGTAATTTATTTTCACTTAATGCTTGATGTACTTTAGCAGTAACTAAATGTGGATCAATCCACAATCGTTCATTTAGATGGGCTTTTGCGTCATCTAATACTAGTAGGGAAGCGCCATTGTTAACAGCAGCTATCGCTTCAAAACTAATGCGGCTTAATGCACATTGCAGAGTTTCTGACGAGCTGAATGTAGCAGAGATTGTGGCGATAGAGTTATGAGTCTTAAATAGCTCTATGAGTTGTTCGTACGTAATTGTGTGTAATTCCTCTGCAATAGGTTGTGCCACGCTGCCTTCTAAAATAATTGGTGAAAGCATTTCAACTACAAATGGCCGTTTTGCGCCGCTTAATAAACTTGGACGCTCTCCAAGTACAGTACGTGTAGAGAAGTGTTCAATTTCACGGTCACGGTCAATTGCAGGGTTTGTAACAACAGCTACACTTTCTTTAATAAAGTCAGCGATATTTCGTCTATCAGTATCGAGTGCGGCAAGTGGTGAGTCATGCCCAAGTGAGCGTATTGGCTCAACGCCTTTTGTTGCCATCTGTTCAAGGAGCTGAATATGTTCTCGGTCCCATCCGAAAGCGACATATTGTTTCGTTTCAACTTGAACAGAATCACATAGCCCTTGGATTTTTTTCGTTTCAGGGATAGATAAATTTAAATGGTAATTGGTAGTATCAATTCGCTTTTTAAAACGGTTATATACTTGGATTTGATATTTGTCATATTCATAAAGAACAAGTTCATCTTGTTCATTCCATTTTAATCCAACCTTTTCTCCAGGGGCGAGTGGTTTTGGTTCTGCTACATATTTAGTTGGTGATACAACTCCAGGTTCAGAAGAGAAAATATAAGAGCTCTCTGTCTCTACTTTCCATACTGGGCGTAATCCAAGGGAATCAACACTGAAAACAGCTTCATCTTTAAAACGGGAAATGATGCCAGCTGGTCCTTGTGCAAAATGTCCCCATGCTTCACGTATATACGTATATAAATCTTTTAAAGGTGTTTCATAAAGTTTAATTTCATTAATAATTGGAGGGAACAATATTTCCATTGCTTCAAATAAGCTGTAGTCGTATTGAACAAGTAGGGTTTCTAAGGTGCGGTTTAAATCTTGCGAGTCACTGCCTCCAGCAGTAAGTGGTACATCAATCATTTCAGCCTGCTCGCGTAATTTTGCAATTGTGTTAATTTCACCATTATGTCCGAGAATGCTAAATGGTTGTACACGAAAAAAATTAGATAATGTATTAGTAGAGTAGCGGTTATGTCCTAATGTCATAGTTGAAGCGATAAGTGGATGTTGTAAATCATTATAGTAGGCAACAAGTGTATCACCAGCACCTAGAACTTTATATACAACATGATCACGACTTAATGAAGCAACATGAATTGCTTCGTTTTCCTCTATTTTTATTGTGACAGAAAATAATGTTTGCTCAATATTTGTAATTTCGTTTTCTGCGATAAGGGCAACTTGCCAAAATAAAGGTTCTTCTTGTTTACCAAGTGGACCGAGTGCATCGGAGTTTGTTACATCATCACTTTCAAAAATGATTGTAAAATTTTTGTTGTTTAATTGCGTACGAATATAATCTTTTAAGATAGTAATGTTTTCTTTTTTATTTAGAAAAAAATGTCCAACGATAAAGTGGGGATGATCCACAATCGTTGGATTATATCCGCTACTTTTTAGTTTTTCATTCCAAAGCGCTTTTGGTACATCAATGTGAATGCCGATGCCATCGCCCTCACCATTAATGAAACCAGCTCTATGATTCATTTTGACGAGTGATTGAATACAAAGGTCAATGTTTTCTTTTGTAGCAATTTTTCGTTTCTCCATAACGGAAACGATTCCACACGCATCGTGTTCTGCATTTCTATAATCTCGAAATAAAGACGGTGTCCATGTATTTTTTGTATTGAGCATCCGTCAATCCCCCCTCTTGTAAAAGTTAGAATAATCTTACTATTTAAGGTGCAAATCACCTTGTACACAGAGATAGTAATGCTGTAAAAGAATATAAAACAGATAATTATGAATAATTATACTATTAATACGGGGTTTATGAAATAGAAAAAAGGAAAAAAGAAAGGTGAGCTTTCTTTTTTCCTTTTAATGACGGGATTATTTATTGTCTGCTAGGGCAGCAAATGCTCTGCCGACAGCTTCGATTGTATATTCAATATCTTCTTTTGTATGTTCTGTCGTTAAGAACCATGCCTCGTATTTAGAAGGTGCTAAGTTAACTCCTTCTTGAAGCATAAGCTTGAAGAATTTACCGAACATTTCACCGTCTGTATCTTGTGCGGCATCGTAATCTTCAATTGTATTTGTTGTGAAGTATACAGTTAAAGCTCCTTTTAGACGGTTTAATGTAATGTCGATATTATGTTTCGTTGCTTGCTCTAAAATTCCTTTTTCAAGCATTGCACCAAGTTCATCTAATTTCTCATAAAGTCCTTCTTGTTGAAGCACTTCTAGACAAGCGATACCTGATGCCATAGAAGCAGGGTTTCCTGCCATTGTACCAGCTTGGTATGCAGGTCCAAGCGGAGCAACTTGTTCCATAATTTCTTTCTTACCACCGTAAGCACCGATCGGTAAACCGCCGCCAATAACTTTACCAAGCGCTGTTAAGTCAGGTGTCACACGAAGTAAGTCTTGAGCACCACCGTACATAAAGCGGAAAGCAGTAATAACTTCATCGTAAATTACTAGTGCGCCAGCTTCGTGAACAAGTTCATTCACTTTTTCAAGGAATCCTGGTTTAGGTTCTACAATACCGAAGTTTCCAACAATCGGTTCTACAAGGATAGCTGCTACTTCATGACCCCATTTATCTAACGCCTCTTTTAAAGTTTCTACATTATTAAATGGAACGGTAATAACTTCTTGTGCGATACTTTGTGGTACGCCAGCTGAGTCAGGAGTTCCTAAAGTAGAAGGACCAGATCCAGCTGCCACAAGTACTAAATCAGAATGACCGTGGTAACAACCAGCAAATTTCATGATTTTTGTGCGACCTGTATAAGCACGAGCAACACGAATCGTTGTCATCACTGCTTCTGTACCAGAGTTTACAAAACGGACTTTATCTAATGCAGGCATTGCTTCTTTTAACATTTTTGCGAATTTTACCTCTAGCGCTGTTGGTGTTCCGTAAAGTACCCCATTTTCAGCAGCTGTTGTAATTGCTTTTGTTATATGCGGATGAGCATGTCCAGTAATAATAGGACCGTATGCTGCTAAATAATCGATATATTTATTTCCGTCTACATCCCAGAAATAAGCGCCTTTCCCGCGTTCCATAGCAACAGGAGCGCCGCCGCCAACTGCTTTAAAAGAACGAGAAGGACTGTTAACACCGCCAACGATATGCTCTAAAGCTTCTTTATGTAATGCTTCTGACTTTGTGAATTTCACTACAATTCATCTCCTTACAAAAATCTATGTATTATTCTAACATGTTTTTCGAAAAGACGTATTGTTTGTGATAGCGAAGGCAGTTGGGTAAACTATTCGTTGTGACATTTAGGAGGGGGGTCCGATTATGAAATCGGTAATTGAGGTACAAGGGTTACGTAAAGAGTTTACAGCCTATTCAAGTCGTCCGGGCTTAAAGGGTGCATTTCGCGATTTATTAAATCGTAATTATAAAATAGTACCAGCAGTAAATGATGTATCTTTTACTGTAAAGCAAGGTGAAATGGTTGGTTATATCGGTGAGAACGGTGCTGGTAAATCAACAACAATTAAAATGCTTACGGGGATTTTAACTCCGACATCAGGGCAAATCACAGTAAATGGAATGAATCCACATAAACAAAGAGAAGAATTTGTAAGAACAATTGGTGTTGTCTTTGGACAGCGCTCGCAACTTTGGTGGGATATTGCAGTACAAGAATCGTTTCGTTTATTAAAGAAAGTGTATGGTGTATCAGACGCTCAGTATAAGGAGCATATGGAGCACGTAATTGAAACGTTAGATATAGGGCCTTTATTAGATAAACCAGTTCGAAAATTATCTCTTGGTCAAAGAATGCGTTGTGAATTAGCAGCAGCCTTAATTCATAATCCACCGTTATTATTTTTAGATGAGCCAACAATTGGGTTAGATGTACTTGTGAAATTGAAAATACGTGAATTTTTAAAAGAAATGAACGAACGTTATAAAACAACAATTTTATTAACTACTCATGATATTACGGATATTGAAGCTTTATGTGAGCGTGTTATCATGCTGGATGAAGGAAATATTATGTATGACGGTTCTTTAAAAAATCTTCGTACGCAGTGGGGAGCAGAGAAGGAAATACACTTTCAGTTTGTTGCACCAGTTTCCTATCAGGCTTTATCAATGGTTATGCCAGATAATCATGTCGTTTGGTCGAAAGCGAAAGAGGAAAACGCATGGGTTGCAAAAATTCCGAATGAAGAAGTTGTTATTTCAATGCTTATTTCTAAAGTAGTACAAGCATTTCAAATTAAAGATTTAAAAATTAACGAAGTGTCTACAGAGGAAATTATTCGTAACATTTATGAAGAAGGTATTACGCATGGGTAAGTATATTGAAATGATTCGAATTCGCTTTTTAATGATGCTTGCGTATCGCACAAACTATTATAGCGGGATTTTAATTTATACAATTAATATCGGCGCATATTATTTTTTGTGGCAAGCAATTTATAGCGGAAAAGAGAATATTGAAAGTTTATCTATTTCGCAAATGACTACGTATATCGCAATCGCGTGGATGGCACGTGCGTTTTATTTTAATAATATAGATAGAGAAATTGCGATGGAAATTCAAGAAGGTCGTGTGGCTGTAGAATTAATTCGTCCTTACAACTATTTAGGTATGAAAGTTATGCAAGGTCTTGGCGAGGGGATATTCCGTTTTGCATTCTTTTCCATCCCGGGCATGGTGATCGTTACGCTATTATTTTCATTGCAAATTACAACGAATTTTCAAACGTGGTTATATTTCTTCTTATCTTTAATATTTAGTTTTATTATTAATACACAAATTAATTTAATGACGGGAATGCTTACGTTTTTCCTATTTAATAATAGTGGAATTATGTATGCAAAACGCGTTGTTATTGATTTATTTTCAGGTCTATTATTACCAATTAGTTTTTATCCGTTATGGGCCCAAAAAGCAATGATGTTTTTACCGTTTCAGGCTATTAGTTATATTCCAAGTATGATTTTTTCTGAAGGTATACAGGGGAGTAAGTTGTATGAGGCTTTAGTATTTCAAGTGATTTGGGCAATTGTACTTATTATTCCAATTGTACTCATGTGGAGAACGGCGAGAAAACGTCTAATTGTACAAGGGGGATGATGAGATGCTATATATAAACTTATTTTTACAATATGCAAGTCAATATATAAAAACGAAATTGGAGTATCGAGGCGATTTTATCGTTGGTTTACTTTCTGATTTATCGCTTCAAGCAGTTAATTTAATATTTATTCTCGTTGTATTTGGGCATACACAAGCATTGAAGGGATGGAGTCGAGAAGAGGTAATCTTTATTTATGGTTTCTTTTTAGTACCATTTGCCATCTTTTCAGCTTTCTTTAATATATGGGATTTTAATGATCGATACATTATTAAAGGGGAGATGGATCGTGTATTAACGCGACCGATCCATAGCCTATTTCAAATTATATTAGAGAGAATGGAACTTGAATCTTTAATTGGAGCCATTACAGGGATTGTTGTAATGGGATATGCAGCTGTGGAGTTACAATTATCTTTTTACTGGTATGATTTCTTCTTATTTATATTGATGGTAGGAGGAGGAGCACTTGTATATGGAGGGATATTTGTTACGCTTGCGAGCCTTGGTTTTTGGTCGGATGCGAAAAGTTCAATTATGCCCCTTATGTATAACATAGGTAATTACGGGCGCTATCCTGTTAATATTTATAATCGTGTAATTCGTTTCATTTTAACGTTTGTTTTACCGTTCGCGTTTGTTGGAGTATATCCAGCAGCGTACTTTTTAAGAAAAACAGAATGGAATAGTTATGCATTCGCGACGCCACTTGTTGGTGTTATCTGTTTTACGATTGCAATCAACCTCTGGAACCAAGGAGTAAAAAGATACCGTGGCGCGGGTAATTAATTATAGAAGCTTGTTCGTTTCTAAGGGATAAATCAGTCCTCCACCTCATACATATAAAATGAGGTGGAGGACATGTTATGGGGATTTATTCTATTAATTGCAGCAATCGCTATTTTGAAAAGTGTCCAATTATTATGGAGTTCCTATTCAGATTCAACGCGTTTTTTTTCGCTGTATAATTTGGCCACATTATTTTTGATCTATACAACAGTACTGATCGCGTTTGGATTAAGTTACGTTGTATTAGAGGAAATGGGTTTCGCAGTTTTGAAAGAGGACGGAGAAAGTTTGAACGCTCATTCTTTTCAACTCGTTGAAGTTTGTTTATATTTTAGCGCAGTTACTTTATTGTCTGTTGGATATGGTGACATATCTCCGATTGGAATTGGGCGATGGATTGCAATTGCAGAAGCGCTAATTGGATATACACTCCCTTTTGCTTTTGTGATGAGGTCTGTAATAGACAATGAAAAATAAGGAAGCATTTGTTATAGTAAAGGAAAAGAGTAGGAGTGATAACAATGATTACAGTAGGAGAAATGGCACCAGAATTCACATTAGAGGGAAGTAACGGAGAAGAAGTTAGCCTAGCTGATTTTCGCGGTAAAAATGTAGTTCTCTATTTTTACCCGAAAGATATGACGCCAGGATGTACAACTGAAGCATGTGATTTTCGTGATGCGTATGGAGTATTTCAAGAGAAGGATACGGTTATTCTTGGAGTAAGTCCTGATTCAGCGAATAGACATTTGAAATTCATTGAGAAACATGAATTGCCATTTACACTTTTAGTAGATGAAGATCATAAAGTAGCAGAGTTATACGATGTTTGGAAGTTAAAAAAGAACTTTGGGAAAGAGTATATGGGAATCGAGCGTTCTACATTCCTTATTAATAAAGACGGTGAACTTGTAAAAGAGTGGCGTAAAGTGAAAGTGAAAGGACATATTGAGGATGTTCTTTCTTATATAAAATAAATCTACGTTGGAGATAAAATATGCAGAAACAAGGCAAGTGTCTATACATATTTTACTGCCTTACATAAAGTGGAAGTGTAGGGCATACCTCCTCAGATGATAGTATTCCAAGTGCGATTATGTCGCACTTTTTTCTATGTAATATATGAAGAAAAAGGGAAAGATACATAAAAACAAGTCCTGAATATAAAAATAAACCACATACTTATAGTAGAAATATTGACGATTTATAAGAAAAGGAGTACACTCTTTATAAGAATTATAAAATAATAATCCGTATAGAATCGGGGTGCATGACGGTGGTCAAAGAAGAATTAAAAGAAGCGCTAGAAATGCTGAAAAATACGGGTGTACGCATTACTCCACAGCGTCATGCTATTTTAGAGTACCTTGTGGAATCAATGACGCACCCAACAGCGGATGATATTTATAAAGCATTAGAAGGTAAGTTTCCAAATATGAGTGTTGCAACTGTCTATAATAACTTACGTGTGTTTAAAGAGGTTGGACTTGTAAAGGAATTAACTTATGGAGACGCTTCAAGTAGATTTGATTATGTTACAAGTCAACATTATCATGTGATTTGCGAAAAATGTGGTAAGATTGTTGATTTTCCTTATGGAGGCTTGGAAAAGCTGGAAGAGGAAGCTGCGAAAACGACAGGCTTCGTTATCAATAGTCATCGCTTAGAAATTTATGGCGTTTGTCCAGAGTGTCATAAGGCGTAATATATAATAAAGAAAGAGGCTGACGGCTATACGTCAGCCTCTTTCTTTATTATATAAGGATTAGCGTGAGGTTAATCGGGATTTACAGTGCTAAGTTAGTAAGAAGGGTTAGATAAAAGTTTGTCGAATTTACTTTGTATTGGTGGAAATGAATTCTTGGAGGGGACATTTTGAAGAAATATGAGATTAAAAGTGACATTCCAACATTGGAAGAATATAAATATTTATGTGATTCTGTGGGATGGACTAATTATATGAACTTTGAGGTGGTGGAAATATCACTTCAAAATTCGATTTACTGTATAACAGTCAAGGATAATAATCAAATCATCGGCATGGGCAGAATTGTTGGTGATGGGGCTATCTATTTCTATATTCAAGATATAGTGGTTCATCCAGAGTATCAAAAGAATGGTATTGGAAAGAAAATAATGAATACTTTAGTAGAATACTTAAATCAGAATGCTCCAGATAAAGCATTCATTGGTTTGTTTGCGTCGCAAGGGAAAACGTCATTCTACGAAAAATATGATTTTAAAGATTATTCGCCTAACATGACAGGGATGTTTACTGTTATTTCGAAAAAATAGGTGTAATAAATTTAATAAAACAATTAAAAAGTTGATTTCTTAAGAAATCAACTTTTTAATGAGTTGAAACGTTTGTAGTGTTGCAAACTCGTATTTCCCTTGATACTTATGATTTATAACTCTTCTTATTATACTTTTCATCAAATTCTTTTCCTTCTAGATCTCGATCTAGTGTTAAAGGTTGATTGCAGTGCATACATGCATCGACACGGCCGAGTATTTTTGTTGGCTTATCACAGCTTGGACAAATAATTTGGATAGTCTTAGTAGATAACATACCAATCCAAAAGTAAACGACAGTGCTAGCGATAACAGCTAAAAAGCCAACCATCATAAAAGTTGTCATGATAATAATGTTTTCGCGGAAAAAGACACCTAAGTATGCAATGAAGAGGCCGATAAATACTAAACTTAATGCAAAGGTCCGGATTTTATTGATTTTGTTTGAATACTTAATGCTCATTCTCACCACACTCCTATAATAATAATATAACATAAAATTTAGAATTTTCACTCTCGTGTAAATTGATAAAGAGATAAGATATGAAATGGATAGGAGAGGAGCCATGAAGAATGAATGGGTGCTATAATGAATTTTAAGTTTTTAACGGGATGTGAAATTTTTTTGTAAAAAGTATTGACCCTGTATATACTGCATGATATATTAATAACCGTCGCTGATGCGGAAACGCAGAAAACGACAAAAAAGAAATTGAAAAACTTAGTTGACATTGAAAAATGAAGATGTTAACATAAGGAAGTCGCAAATGAGCGACCAATTAGTTCTTTGAAAACTGAACGAAACAAACAACGTGAAACGTCAATTTTTATTTTTAGATGCTAGACAAACTAACTTT
>NZ_JBXAHS010000008.1:0-207114 GCF_058795355.1 Bacillus sp. GW823-FHT06A11
GGGCTATAGCCAAGCGGTAAGGCAACGGACTTTGACTCCGTCATGCGCTGGTTCGAATCCAGCTAGCCCAGCCATTTTTGCGGAAGTAGTTCAGTGGTAGAATACAACCTTGCCAAGGTTGGGGTCGCGGGTTCGAATCCCGTCTTCCGCTCCAATAAAATTTAATATGGCGGCATAGCCAAGTGGTAAGGCAGAGGTCTGCAAAACCTTTATCACCGGTTCAAATCCGGTTGCCGCCTTTTCTTTTGTGCCGATGTGGCGGAATTGGCAGACGCGCACGACTCAAAATCGTGTTCCTTCTGGAGTGTCGGTTCGACCCCGACCATCGGTATCATGAACGTCGTAAAAAAACTCTATACAATTAGTATAGAGTTTTTTTGTGTTTTCTTTTCATTACATGACAAAATAAGCACAAAAAGTGTACGGTGAGTAAACTGCGAAACATTAAAAGGATAAAAACAAACATTCAATTTTATCCTTTTAATTGCGGTATTCTATAATATGCCCTTCGAGCACTCTAGAGAGAATTTCTCCACCCGGGTGACATGAAGTTAAATCCGACACCACCAGTAGATATTAGTACATGATCAGCTGTTAATTTCGTAATTTCTAAAAACTTCTTTTCAAACTTTTCTCTGTTGTATTTGTACATAGTTGAGTGGCACGACCACATGTGCGTTGAAGTACTCAACCAGTCCCTTAATTCCTTCAATTCAGGAAACGCCTCAAATTGGATTGGTTCATCTAATTTCATGAATCTTACTTGATAGATAGTTGGGTTTAACTCCTCTCCTATTCCTTTAAAAGCATGTAATTTTTTCTCATTTGAATGTGTCATAATTCCCCCTTTACCTTTTCTTCAAATTTTTCCCTATTTTTATTGTACAACAATAGAAAGTAATTATGGGGATATTATGGAAATCGGTATCTGCAATATAAAAAGACTCTAATAGAAATGTTAGAGTCTTTTTTGTTAAATTATATTATGTGATGCTAAAATTCGTAATAAACTTAGGAATTCATGTATAATATAACTTGTCGAAAGAACAAAATGATAGTGATTTATATTATGTCTGTAATATGAATCAAAAATGAACTTTTTATATTTCTTTTAAAAATGTGTTGAACACACATTATATTTCATATTAATATTTTTATGTAGATTTAAAACGAGAAAGAGAGTGGAAAGTATGGGCCGTAAATGGAACAATATTAAAGACAAAAAAGCATCAAAAGATGCAAATACAAGCCGTATATACGCGAAATTTGGACGTGAAATTTATGTGGCGGCAAAACAAGGCGAGCCAGATCCAGAATCAAATCAAGCGCTTAGAGTCGTATTAGAACGTGCGAAAACATACAATGTACCAAGAACAATTATTGATCGTGCAGTTGAAAAAGCAAAAGGCGGTTCAGAGGAAAATTATGACGAGCTTCGTTATGAAGGATTTGGACCAAATGGAGCTATGGTTATTGTAGATACACTTACAAATAACGTAAACCGTACTGCAGCAGATGTACGAGCTGCATTTAGCAAAAACAGTGGTAACATGGGTGTAAACGGTTCTGTAGCTTACATGTTTGATGCGACAGCTGTTATCGGCCTTGAAGGTAAAACATCAGATGAAGTTCTTGAAATTTTAATGGAAGCAGATGTAGATGCACGTGACATTCTAGAAGAAGAAGATGCTGTTATCGTGTATGCTGAACCAGATCAATTCCATTCAGTACAATCTGCACTTAAAGGTGCTGGTGTTGAAGAATTTACAGTTGCAGAATTAACAATGCTTGCACAAAGTGATGTTACACTTCCTGAAGATGCTCAAGTACAATTTGAGAAAATGGTTGATGCATTAGAAGATTTAGAAGATGTACAACAAGTTTACCACAACGTAGACTTAGGAGAGTAATACGATGAAAGCCCCTTTTCGTTTAACGAATAGGGGCTTTTTTTATGAAGTTAATTAAGGTGATGAATTATTAAAGGTATTTTGGTGTAGATAGGGAATATGCTTATAGGGATATATGAAATAACCATTATTTCTAGGAGGCTTAGTATGGAACATAAGACACCAAAGCATATAGTTGCCGTAGCAGGTTATTTAACAAATGAGAAAAATGAAGTGTTATTAACAAAGGTACACTGGCGAGCTGATACGTGGGAAATGCCAGGAGGACAGGTAGAAGAAGGAGAAGCACTCGATCAAGCTGTCTGTAGGGAAATAAAAGAGGAAACAGGGTTAACGGTGAAGCCTATCGGAATTACCGGGGTTTATTATAATGCCTCTATGCACATTCTAGCTGTTGTTTTTAAAGTAGCATATGTGAGTGGCGAAATAAAAATTCAACCTGAAGAAATACAAGAGGCTAAATTTGTTGATTTAAATGAAGAGAACATAGATGAGTATATAACTCGTCCTCATATGAAATCCAGAACGCTTGATGCAATGAGAGCAACACATTGTATTCCGTATGAAACGTGGGAAGTACAGCCATATAATTTAATAGGAAGATTGTAAAGAAAAGAGTAGCTGATTTGAGATACATTCAAATCACTACTCTTTTTTGTATACTGTTTAAGAAAAAGGTCAAAATAATAATAGTGTTAGTATTGATTTATAGAACGTTTGTTCTGTATAATGTATATGTTATATACATTAAGATTACTAGATACTCAAAAGTACATATATTTGTAGATGATATAATTAAAGTATAAAGTGAAAATATAATAGCCTTAAGGCTTACTCTGTTATTGGTTATTCGTGATTGAATATAATCTATATTCAATATTTCAGATGAATAGTAGATAAAAAAGGTCTGTGATACAATACTTTTTTACCCCGCTATTTGCCGGGAACGTGATTGGTGAGGGCTGATTAAAGTTTCACTTTATACCTTACAATGATGTAAGGTACGTGTAAGAGAAATCGATGGGATATTTTTTTACAACAATGTATTCTTAAAGTAAGAGTTATATGCTGTGTGGAAAAGAGGTGTTCAAGATGAAAGAACGAGTATTATCTAGGGTGAACTATCATCAAAAAGTTGCATTAAATCCAATGACTAAACTTTTTTATAAAGCCATTATATTATTATTATTGTTAAGTTGTACGTTATTATTCATTGGAAATGTAATGATTGAGAAAAGTGACATTAGTAAATTACATGTACCGGCTAATTTAGAGGTGCCAGAATCATTAACACATGCATTTATTGCGACAGAAGATAAAAGATTTTATCATCATAACGGTTTAGATTATATAGCAATTATTAGGGCCTCTGTTGAGAATATAAAGGCTGGTGGTGTCGTGCAAGGAGGAAGCACGATTACACAGCAGCTATCTAAAAATGCTTTTTTAACTAATGAGCGTACATTTTCTCGTAAGTGGAAAGAGATTTTTTATACGAAAAAAATTGAACGCACATTTACGAAGGATGAAATTTTAAAATTATATGTAAGTAACATTTATTATGGTGAAGGAGCATGGGGAATTGAAAAAGCAGCAAACCTTTACTTCGGTAAAAAGGTGAACCAATTAACGTTGGCTGAAAGTGCAATGATGGCTGCTGTAGTAAAAGCACCTGCTTATTACTCACCTGCCCAAAATTATGATAAAGCAGTAGAGAGACGAAATGTTGTGTTGAGACTAATGGAGAAAGAAGGCTATATAAGCCATGATGAGTATGTTCAAGCAGTTAGTGAGAAATTAGTAATTCGTCATGATATAAAAATAGAGCAGTCGATGTTAAATAGTGCGCGTAAAAAAGCAGTAAGTTAAGAGAAGTTCCTACAGAGGAGCTTCTTTTTTTGAATAAATTGTGACAAATTGTGACACAATATCGTCACAATTATTGTGTTTTTGTAATTTATGTGAGCGTGTTCATTGCGTGACGTATATAAGTGTTGATATTATGTGTATTGTGTACAATGCTGTATACAGAATATGAATTTAAAGAGGAATGTATATGAAATCAAATAAACTCATGGCTCTTGGTATAGTTTTTTCTATCGCAGTATTGATTGTAATTGGAACAATTGCGTATAGCATCATAAATGACAAGAAAGATAAAGGGAATGAGATGTTTGCTTATTCCACGCAACAATCTTTAGGGAAAGATGATGCTCCAGTTAAGGTAGTTGAATTTGGAGACTTTAAATGTCCTGCTTGTCGTACTTGGGATGTAACAGTATTACCTCGATTAAAAGAAGAGTATATTGATAAAGGCAAAGTGCAGTTATATTTTATTAACTTCCCATTTATCGGAAAAGACTCGGATTTAGGTGCAGCAGCTGGTGAAGCAATTTATAAACAAGATAAAGATTCATTCTGGATTTTCTATGATGAGATTTATCAAAATCAAAAGAAAGATACGGAAGAATGGATTACAGAAGATTTGCTTCTTAGCATTGTGAAAGAGAAACTTCCAAAAGTTGATGTAGAGCAATTTAAGAAAGATTTACACAGTAAAGAAATTACAGAAAAAGTACGTAAAGATTCAGATCGTGCTCAAAAATTAAAAGTTCAAGGTGCTCCTTCAGTATATGTAAACGGAAATCTTGCAAACCCTGATTTCGATAGTATGAAGAAGGCCATTGATAAAGAATTGAAAAAGTGATGAGGTCTCTCATCACTTTTTCGACTTTTTTCGATAAAATTCTTGCCTCTAATTTTTTAACATGCTATACTACTTTACATAAGTTATTCTAATATCTTATATGTAATTCATATTTGCGGGTGTAGTTTAGTGGTAAAACAAGAGCCTTCCAAGCTCTGGTCGAGAGTTCGATTCTCTTCACCCGCTCCAAATTTTATTAAATGTTTTTCTATAAATTGTGATCAACGCAGTGTTTCGTTTCCGAGATAAACGAGGCATTGCGTTTTTTAATGTTTGAAAAATATAATTACATGCGAAAATAGAAGTAAATAATAGTATTCCAAAAGTGAATTACTAACCAATAAAGTCGTTACATAAGGGATGATGGATTCATCTGAGGAGGCGATTAAGAGTGGATTTTGAACAATTAAAGCAAGATGTAATTGCGTATAGTAAAACAATTGGCATAGATAAAATAGGCTTTGCGAGTGCTTCTCCTTTTGAGGAATTAAAGCAGCGCTTAATCCAGCAACAACAATTAAATTATCAATCTGGATTTGAAGAGCCTGATATAGAGAAGAGAACGAATCCGCAACTTTTATTACCGGGTGCTAAATCAATTATTGCGATTGCTTTAGCATATCCTTCAAAATTAAAAAATGCACCATTAAGTAAGCGTGGAGAACGCCGTGGAATTTTTTGCCGTGCTTCTTGGGGACAAGATTATCATCTTGTTTTACGAGATCGTTTGCAAAAATTAGAAGCATATTTAATTGAAAAACTTCCAGATATAGAAGTGAAGTCCATGGTTGATACAGGTGAATTAAGTGATCGAGCTGTATCAGAGCGTGCAGGCATTGGCTGGAGTGGGAAAAACTGTGCTATTATTACACCTGAATTCGGTTCGTACGTATACTTAGGGGAAATGATTACAAATGTTCCATTCCCGCCAGATAAGCCGATAGAAGATCAATGCGGGGGCTGTACGAAATGTATCGATATTTGTCCTACAGGTGCTTTAATACAGGGGGGACAGTTAGATTCGAAGAAGTGTATTGCGTTTTTAACACAGACGAAAGGATTCCTACCTGAAGAATATCGCGATAAAATAGGAAATCGTATATATGGATGTGATACGTGTCAGACTGTTTGCCCGAAAAACAAAGGAATGGATTTTCATAATCATCCTGAGATGGAGCCGGATCCTGAGCTAGTTAAACCATTATTAACGCCACTTTTAACAATTAGTAATCGTGATTTTAAAGAGAAATATGGGATTATGTCAGGGTCATGGAGAGGGAAAAAGCCACTGCAAAGAAATGCGATTTTAGCATTAGCACATTTTAAAGAAGCATCGGCAATTCCTGATTTAATTGGTGTTATGAAAGATGACCCAAGACCGGTATTGCGCGGAACGGCAGCATGGGCACTTGGGAAAATTGGGGGAGATGGAGTAGGCGAAGCGATTGAGAAAGCGATGGAACGTGAGAAAGATGAAGAAGTACTTCATGAAATGAATCGCGGGCTTGAATTGTTAGCACAGAAAAAAGAGTAGATAATATTTCCCTTTTTCATATTGTAATATGGGAGGGAAACGAAATGGCTGTAAAAATGAATATTGAAAAGCAAGTACAACAGTTTTTAGCATATATCACAGAGAAACGAACAGACGTGGATGGTATTGCTGAGGATTTACTACAAATGGCACAGAGAAAGAAACAATTGTTTCAAAGGCGTAGTGCACATATAGTGAAAGCAATTGCGGATGTTTCTTTCATTAGACAATTAAATAGTAATGACCATCAAGAAATTGATTATCAAATACATTTTAAATATTTAATTAAGCATAAAGAATTATTTTATATTGAAGAGGAACAATTAAAACGAAGAGTTTGTTTAAATAATAGTCGGATTATAGGCGATTATGATATTGAAGTGTCAGAAGAAATTAGAATGGGTGAGACATTAGAAAGGGAAATTACGAAAGAGAAGTACGGTTCTTATCAGTATAATCGTTTAGAGGCAGTGAAATATGCAGAGCGTTGGTGGGATGACCGAAATCCTATGTATCGTAATTTCCCTGATAATTGTACGAATTTCATTTCTCAATGTCTTCATACTGGAGAAGTACCTATGAACGGATATCCTAATATTCGTAAAGGATGGTGGCAAAGGGAGAATCAGTGGAGTTGGAGCTGGGCTGTTGCACATTCTTTTTATTGGTATTTGTCAGGTGCTACAACAGGACTTCGAGCAGAGGCGGTAGAGAGGCCAGAAGAACTTATTCTTGGAGATGTAATTGCTTATGATTTCGAGGATGACGGAAGATGGAATCATACGACGATTGTAGTAGCAAAAGATGCAGATGGTATGCCGCTTGTAAATGCACATTCAGCAAATAGCCGTCGACGTTATTGGAACTATGAAGACTCTAGTAAATATACACCACAAATGAAATATAAATTCTTTCATATTATTAATGGGTAGAGATTTTTCGCTCAAGTGGTATAATACGTAGTAGACAAAAAACAGAGGTGAATATCGCGTGGGAGTACATGTTGTTTTATATCAGCCAGAAATTCCAGCAAATACAGGAAATATTGCTCGTACTTGTGCAGCAACTGGAACAGAATTACATTTGATTAGACCGCTTGGATTTTCAACGGATGATAAAATGTTAAAGCGTGCCGGATTAGATTATTGGCAGCACGTGAAAATTACGTATTATGATTCAATTGAAGAATTTTATGAAAAAAATAAAGATGGTGAATTCTTCTATTTAACGAAGTATGGCGAGAAAGCTCATACAGCGTTTGACTATAGCAAGCGCGAGAAGGATTACTATTTTGTATTTGGAAGAGAAACAAACGGCTTACCAGCTAATGTAATCGAAGAAAACTTTGATCATTGTTTACGTATTCCAATGACAGATAAAGTACGTTCATTAAATTTATCTAATACAGCAGCAATTTTAATTTATGAAGCATTCCGTCAACAAAATTACCCTGGATTAGATTTAGAAATCGTTTATTAAAAGTCGCCATATGGCGACTTTTTTTTATAAAATAAAAATAATATGTGATCATACGTTTAAAAGAGAGGACATAATCATATAGAATGGGATATATGATTAAAAATAGATAAGACGGGTTGAGATAAATATGAAGGAAGAATATAGTAATCAAAATACCTTTTTAAGTATGATAGATATGGATTTAATTAGACAAGGGTTATTACATGCTATTCAAGATTTAGTATTTATATTGAAAGTTATTGATGATGAAACGTTTAAATATATGTATGTGAATAAAATAGGAATGGATTATGCTAGGTTAAGCGAAGAGTGCTATGGAAAAACTTTTGCAGAAGTATTACCGAAAGATATAGCGGGGATATTGCAAAGGCAATATGAAAAAGTAGTGAGAGAAGCGAAAGCACACACTTTTTGTGATGTAGTCAAATTACCAAAAGGTGAGATACATTATGAATCTTCACTTAATCCTGTCTGCGATGAAGAAGGAATATGTCAATTTGTTATTTGTATTACAAGAGATATTACAGCTCAAATTGAGGAGAAGACAGAGATAGAGGAAAAACAAATGTTATTTAAGTCGTTACTGGAATATAATAATGACTCAATTATATCTATAGATTCTATAGGGAGAGTTACATATGCAAATCCGGCAACGTATGAAATATTTGGATACCGGTATGAGGAATTAAATAATAAATTTATTTTTGAATTTATTAATAAAGAATATGAAAAAGATTTTCAAATTATATTTAAGGGATCGATGCAAGGAAAAGCAAAACAAATTGTTTCAAAGAAATATGTTCATAAAGAAGGGTACGAGCTATATATTTCTTTGAGAACTATCCCGATTATTGTGAACGGTGAAATTGTTGGAGTGTATATTGTCACGAGAGATGTTACAAGGCAAGTATTAAACGAAATGCGAACAGAATATTTAGCTTACTATGACCAGTTAACAGGATTAATGAATAGAATTTCATGTACAAATAAGTTAAATACTTTTTTAAAAGAGAGTATAAATTTTGCGCTTGTATTTATAGATTTAGATGAGTTTCATCGTATTAATGATACATTTGGTCATAAAGAGGGAGATAAAGTATTACAAAAAGTGACAGAATGTTTAAGCAATCTAAAAATAGAAGGTATGCACTTATTTAGAGAACACGATGATCAATTTGTTATGTTGATAGAAAATATAACGAAAGAATGTGTAGAGGAAGTTGCAAAAAGCATACTGAAAAATATTAGTGAATATTTTGTAATTGAGAAAGAAGATGTATATTTAAGTGCGTCAATTGGAATTGTAATGGCTCCAGCAGATGGAGAAGATGAAAAAATACTATTTCAGAGAGTCGATGCTGCCTTAGAAAAAGCAAAAGACAAAGGAAAAGGACATTATCATTTTTATTGTAGTGGATTAGACTGTGAGCGTGAACAAAGGTTTATAATAGAAAACCAGTTACATCGTGCTATAGAAAAAAATGAATTTTTCTTATATTATCAGCCACAAATTAATATTGAGACGAAAAAAATAGCTAGTATGGAAGCTTTAATAAGGTGGGAGAATAAGGAATTAGGATTTGTTTCTCCAAACCAATTTATTCCGTTGGCAGAAAGAACAGGATTTATTATTAAGCTCGATGAATGGGTAGTAAATCAAGTGTGTCAGCAACTGCGCGAATGGTTAAATAAAGGATATGAAGTGGTCCCAATTGCAGTTAATATTTCAGCTAGACACTTTCGCTCTATTACATTAATAGAGATGATTACACGGGCTTTAAATAAGTACAATGTACCAGCTCATTTATTAGCGATAGAGGTTACAGAAGGAGCTCTTATACATAAAGATATATCGAAGAGAGTGTTACTACAATTAAAAGAAGAAAATTTAAAGATTCATTTAGATGATTTTGGAACAGGTTATTCATCTTTAAGTTACTTAAAAACATATCCAATTGATACTTTAAAAATTGATCGTTCTTTTATGGAAGGTATACATATAGATGAACGTGATACGAATATTACAGCTGCAATTATTCATTTAGCTCATACTTTAGAATTGAATGTAATTGCAGAGGGAGTAGAAAAAAAGGAGCAAATACAGTTTTTGAAAGAAAAGAATGTGAAGCTTGTACAAGGTTATTATTATAGCCGACCACTATCCAAATATGATATGGAAAATATGTATTATAAATAATGCATAAAAAATGATGTGCTAAAAGCACATCATTTTTTATGTGTACCTGGTTTGTCATTGTAACCGGATGTAAAAATCGCTGTAAGAAATGTGAGTGATACACCTAAAATTAATAATAATTTCATACTAATATCCTCCTTACTTTTTTCGGTTCACGAGTTTTATTTATTACCCAAAATGTATGTAAGGTTCTTAGAAGAAAAGAATTTATTTATAATGAATAGCAGTGTAAAAACGTTAATACCTATATTATACAGAATTTTCTTTGAATTTTGGAGAGAATTTTAGCGTGCTATTATATATTTCGTTTTGATTTAAAGAATGTTTAAGGACATCCTAGCATACCTTTTATAATAATCCGATTGAACAAGGAGATGGGGGAGGAGCTATAATGGATATTCTAAAAAAGATTGAACAGCATCGAGCAGCAGAAGAACGTTTACAATGGGAAGGTACGTTTGCGGAGTATTTGGAGCTTGTGAAAGAAAGACCATGGGTGGCTCAAACAGCACACTCTCGCATTTACAATATGATAAAAGATGCCGGAATTGAAGAAGTTGATGGTAGAAGAAAGTATAACTTCTTTAGTAATCAGCTCTTTGGATTAGAGGATGCTCTAGAACGTCTTGTAGAGGAATATTTTCATCCATCTGCAAAACGATTAGATGTTAGAAAAAGAATTTTATTATTAATGGGTCCTGTTAGTGGAGGGAAATCAACGTTAGTTACGATGTTGAAACGAGGATTAGAAACATATTCAAGAACAGATCGCGGAGCAATTTTTGCAATTAAAGGATGCCCAATGCATGAGGATCCACTGCATTTAATTCCACATCATTTACGAGATGATTTCTTTGATGAGTATGGAGTTAGAATTGAAGGGAATTTATCACCACTAAATGTCATGCGTTTAGAGCAAGAATACGGATCAAGAATTGAGGATGTAGTTGTAGAGCGTATTTTCTTCTCTGAAGATCGCCGTACAGGGATTGGTACATTTAGCCCGTCTGATCCAAAATCACAGGATATTGCAGATTTAACAGGTAGTCTGGACTTTTCTACGATTGCAGAATATGGTTCAGAATCAGATCCCCGTGCGTATCGATTTGATGGAGAATTAAATAAGGCAAACCGAGGAATGATGGAGTTCCAAGAGATGTTAAAATGCGATGAGAAGTTTTTATGGCACTTATTATCGCTTACGCAAGAAGGGAATTTCAAAGCGGGAAGATTTGCGCTTATTTCAGCAGATGAATTAATTGTAGCACATACGAATGAAACAGAGTATCGCTCATTTATAGCAAATAAGAAAAATGAAGCATTACACTCAAGAATTATTGTAATGCCAGTTCCTTATAATTTACGAGTAAGTGAAGAAGAACATATTTATGAAAAAATGATTCGTGAAAGTGATGTGTCGAATGTTCACATTGCACCACATACACTTCGCGTTGCAGCAATGTTCACTATTTTAACTCGTTTAAAAGATCCGAAGCGTCCGGATATTGATTTAATTAAAAAGATGCGTTTGTATGATGGAGAAACGGTAGAAGGTTATAATGCGATTGATGTAGAAGAATTACAACGCGAATATCAAGATGAAGGTATGAAGGGTATTGATCCTCGTTATGTCATTAACCGAATTTCGTCTACAATCATTCGAAAAGAGGTACCATCTATTAACGCGTTAGATGTACTTAGATCTTTAAAAGATGGGCTGGATCAGCATCCATCGATTAGTAATGAAGACCGTGAACGTTATATGAATTTCATCTCATTAGCGAGAAAAGAATACGATGAAATCGCGAAGAAAGAAGTACAAAAAGCGTTTGTTTATTCATATGAAGAATCAGCTAAGACGCTTATGGATAATTACTTAGATAACGTCGAGGCGTACTGCAATAAATCGAAATTACGTGATCCGTTAACAGGGGAAGAAATGAGTCCAGATGAAAAACTAATGCGCTCAATTGAAGAGCAAATTGGAATTTCAGAAAATGCTAAGAAAGCATTCCGTGAAGAGATTTTAATTCGCATTTCTGCTTATGCCCGTAAAGGAAAACGCTTTGATTATAATTCACATGAACGTCTTCGTGAAGCGATTCAGAAAAAACTATTTGCTGATTTAAAAGATATAGTGAAAATTACAACATCAACGAAAACACCGGACGAAAATCAGCTTAAGAAAATCAATGATGTTGTTGCACGTTTAATTGATGAGCATGGCTATAATTCTTCTTCAGCAAATGAATTACTACGCTATGTAGGTAGCTTGTTAAACCGATAGTTTGATAACAAAACGCTGTCTCTTGTATTTTGCGGGACAGCGTTTTATTATCCGTTCATATGTGTGTAAAGTGTCATACCTTGTCCAAATGTAATAAATTAAGATGCAATTTCATGAATTTATTGTCAATTATTTTTACAATATGCATATGATAGAGTAACCAACCATTCATACGAAAAAAGCCAACACAATACAATATGTTGCAAAGTAAAAATGTGTGCAACAATGCATTGTGTTTCTTTCTTATCAGTGGCTGAATATTTCTTTCTATTATGTGAGTGGCAAAATTTTGTTTAGGATGCTCGGGGTATTGTATGAAAAACGTTATAAATGTTTATGGGATGATTTTCTATGGGCAGTTACCTTTCAAATATTCTAGCTTGCACATTACAGAACAAAATTTGTAGCTTGCTGTTCATACAGGAAGACAATTACAGTAAGGAGGGAAAGGAATGGGCGAAGAAAATCAACCAAATTATACGATTTCACAGGAAAACTGGTCCCTCCATCGCAAAGGATATGACGACCAACAGCGCCATCAAGAAAAAGTACAAGAGGCAATTAAGAATAATTTACCCGATCTTGTAACAGAAGAAAGTATAGTTATGTCTAATGGCAAGGATGTTGTAAAAATACCAATTCGTTCTCTAGATGAATATAAGATTAGATACAATTATGATAAAAATAAACATGTTGGGCAAGGAAACGGTGACAGCAAAGTTGGTGATGTCGTTGCGAGAGATGGATCAGGTGGTCAAAAACAAAAAGGGCCAGGAAAAGGGCAAGGAGCAGGAGATGCAGCTGGGGAAGATTACTATGAAGCTGAAGTCTCTATTTTAGAATTAGAGCAAGCGTTTTTCAGAGAGTTAGAGCTGCCTAATTTAAAGAGAAAAGAAATAGATGAAAACCGGATTGAACATGTTGAATTTAATGACATTAGAAAAACAGGATTATGGGGAAATATCGATAAGAAACGAACAATGATATCCGCATATAAACGAAATGCGATGCGTGGTAAAGCATCTTTCCATCCAATTCATCAAGAAGATTTAAAGTTCCGTACTTGGAATGAAGTATTAAAGCCAGATTCAAAGGCTGTTGTGTTAGCGATGATGGATACGAGTGGATCGATGGGAATGTGGGAGAAGTATATGGCACGTAGTTTCTTTTTCTGGATGACAAGATTTTTACGCACAAAGTATGAAACAGTTGATATTGAATTTATTGCTCATCATACAGAAGCGAAAGTCGTTACAGAAGAAGAATTTTTTTCAAAAGGAGAAAGCGGTGGAACAATCTGCTCCTCCGTATACAAAAAAGCACTCGAGCTAATCGATAATAAATATTCACCAGACCGCTATAATATTTATCCATTCCATTTTTCAGATGGTGATAATTTAACATCAGATAATGCTAGATGTGTAAAGCTTGTGGAAGAATTAATGAAGAAATGTAATATGTTTGGATATGGGGAAGTGAACCAGTATAACCGCCACAGTACACTCATGTCAGCCTATAAAAATATTAAAGATGAAAACTTTAGATACTATATTTTAAAGCAAAAAGCAGACGTATTTCATGCGATGAAAAGCTTTTTTAGAGAAGAATCAGGTGAGAAAATGGCATAACCTCTTTTAAAGAGGTTCTTTTTTTGTAAACTTTTTATTTTTTCAGTTGACAATGATAATGAAAATCATTATCATTTATTCGAGAAATGATTACATTTCGAATTATATATTTCAGAGGAGATGTAAAGTTGAAACAAAATAAAAGAAAACGTATAAATGCAATGATTATAGTGGCGACGTTATCACTTCCGTTTGCTGTTTATTCAACACCTGCTTTAGCGGCAGTAGCAATTGAGACGAATAAAACGGGACAAGGTTTAGAAGATGGTACATATGACGCTGTTATTAAGGCGTATAAAGATAAAACGAATGAAGAGTCTATGGCAGCTGTTTATATAAAGGATCCGAAACTAACAATTGAGAATGGAAAGAAAATTGTAACAGCAACGTTAAGTGATAGTGATTTCTTTCAATACTTGAAAACAGAGGATATTCATACTCCAGGTGTGTTTCATGATGTGAAAGTAATATCAGAAGATAAAAAGAAAAATGGAACGAAAGTGATTCAATTTGAAGTAGGGGAATTAGGAAAAAGGTATAATATGCGAATGCATATTTATATTCCAACAATGGCCTATGACAATAAGTACCAAGTACAGTTTGAAGTAAATACATTGAATTTAGAGAACAATGTTCCAGAAAAACAAAAGGAAAATAAAGAGGATAAAGTGGATCAACAAGATGAAATTGGAAATGTAATAGTAGATAAGCAACTACAAAGGCATATTAATAAATATAATTTGAATAGAGAAAATCTAGATACCCCAATAACTAAGGAAGATTTATTAAAAGTTAAATCTTTAATAGTCGTTGAAGCTAAAAATAAAGGAATACAAGACGTAAGCGGTCTAGAATATATGACGAACTTAGAAAACTTAAAGTTGGAAGAAGTTAAGTTAAAAAATATAAAATTTATCTCGGAATTGAGACAATTAAAATCATTAAGTATAACCTATGGTGAACTTGAAGATATTGGACCTTTGGCTGAGTTAGAGCATATTGAGTTTTTAACTTTGAGAAACAATAAAATCTCAGATTTAAGCCCATTAAGCCAAATGAAGAAGATTAAAATGCTAGATTTAAATAGTAATTATATAAAAGATATTAAACCATTATTTACAGTGAAATCTTTAAGGACTTTGACTGTGGCAAATAATCAAATTAGTAATGATAACCTTGCTGGAATTGAGCAATTGAAAAATGTAAAAAACTTATCTTTAAGTAACAATGGACTTACGAATATTGAACATATTACATCAATGAAAAAATTAGTAGAGTTAGATCTTGCTAAAAATGAATTAGAAAACATCGAACCTTTATCAAGATTATCTACTGTACAATCACTTAATTTAGAAGAAAACTATATTTCAGATATAACGCCACTTAGTCACTTAACAGACTTATATGATTTAAAGCTAGGTTCAAATGAAATTCGTGATGTTAGACCTGTTCAAGAGCTAGGAAAAAGAATATATATCGATATTCAAAGACAAAAAATCTTTTTAGATAATGTAGAAAAAGATAAGGAAGTTAAAATACCTATCTATAATTTACAAGGAGAGCCACTTGATACTATTCAATTGAAGAGTGAAGATGGGATAGTTAATAATGGTTCTGTTAAATGGGGGACTACTGGTGAAAAAACATACGAATTTACGTTGGATATAAAGCCAGAAGAGAATCGTATTAAGTTTAATGGAACAGTAATTCAAAATGTTGTTGAAAGATTAGACGAAATCAAGGAAACAATAAAAGAGGATAATGAACAAAAGGAAAATGTAATTCTCGATAAAACTTTACAACAACATATTAATAAAGAGAATTTAGGTAGAGAGAATTTAAACGCTTCTATTACAAAAAAAGATTTATTACAGATTAAAAAATTAGAGATACTTAAAGAAAATGGAAATGAGATAAAAAATATAACAGGTTTAGAGTACATGACGAACTTAGAAAAACTCACTTTAGAAGGAGTAGGCCTGAAAAATATTGAGTTCATCTCAAACTTGAAACAATTGAATAATGTGAATGTATCTCATAATCAAATTGAAGATATAACACCACTATCTTCATTGGAAAATTTACAGTGGTTAAATCTTGCGGACAATCATATTAAAGATGTAACGGTTATTGGTTCCATGCTAAACTTATTTAGCTTAAATTTAGCTGGAAATGAGATTCGTGATGTAAGGCCGTTAATACAATTAGGTCAGTGGTTTACAATTGATGTTGGAAGACAAAATATCATTTTAAATGATGCAAAAATAAACGAAGAAATTCAAGTTCCTGTATATGATTTAGAAGGAGAAAGTATTGAAAATATTCAATTGGTAAGTGAGGGAGGGACGTTTAATAACGGAGTAATAAAATGGAGTACCCCAGGTGAAAAGGTGTATAAATTTGATTTAGATTCTGATGAAATTAGCATAAGGTTTAACGGAACAGTAATACAGAATATAGTGGAAAAAGAAGAAGAAAAAGAGCCGGTAAAAGAAATTGAAGAAACAAAAGAAGAAGTGAAAGAACCGGTAAAAGAAGTTGAAGAAGCGAAAGAAGAAGTAAAAGAACCGGTAAAAGAAGTTGAAGAAGCGAAAGAAGAAGTAAAAGAACCGGTAAAAGAAGTTGAAGGTACACAAGAAGAAGTGAAAGAACCGGTAAAAGAAGCGAAAGAAGAAGTAAAAGAGCCAACAAAAGAAGTTGAAGAAACAAAAGAAGAAGTGAAAGAACCGGTAAAAGAAGTTGAAGAAGCGAAAGAAGAAGTAAAAGAGCCGGTAAAAGAAGTTGAAGAAACAAAAGAAGAAGTGAAAGAACCAACAAAAGAAGTTGAAGAAGCGAAAGAAGAAGTAAAAGAGCCAACGAAAGAAGTTGAAGAAGCGAAAGAGGAAGTGGACGAGCCAACAACAGGAGTTGAAGGATCGAAAGCGGAGGTAAAAGAAACAGGAAAAGAAATTGAAGGTTCAAAAGACGCGGTAAATCAATCAGCAGTAGTCCAAGAACAAAACGTGAATAATCAAGTTGTGAAAGAAAATAAACAAGCTGTTAATAAGCAAGAAGAAAGTAAGAAATCATTAGGAGCAACAGGTGGACAAGAGAATACATCAACATTACTTTCAGGCATAGCGTTAGTTCTTTCAGCACTGAGTATGTTTGTATTTAGAAAGAGATTATTTAAGAAATAAAAAACGTTTTATCTTATTATAACGTAAGATGATTATATGAGTTTTTGAGAAGACATTATCATGGCGATTTCATTTTGAAATATGCTTATGGTGATGTCTTTTTTAGAAGGATATAAATGGAAAAGGTGTGAATATATTAGTGAAGGAGGAGAGGTTATGTATGTCAGTTCTATTTTGAAAATTGAAGAGGTGGCAGCATTTATTGCGAATATGAATAAAGATGCTACTCATCATGTTGGCTATTGTGGAGATGAGAAAGAGGAGTTGTTACAGACAATTATTCATGATTTTTCAGATATAGGCTGGGAACAATCTTTTGTTGCTACTTATGAGAATAATAATTTAATAGGTTTATTAGGATTTGATGTGGATGAAGTAAAGAAATGTGCAGAGATATGGGGACCGTTTATTATCGCAGAGAATTGGGAAGAAGTTGCTTTACATATGTGGAAGGAACTTATAGAAAAGGTGCCTTTTCATATTGAGAGATTTTATGGTTTTTATCATGTGGAAAATAATAATTGTGCCCGTTTAATGAGGAATTTACATGCAAAAGAACAAGGTCGACATAGTATTCTCGTTTTAAATAATATTGTGGAGCACCGTATTATATGTAATGTAGAAGAGGCTTTACCACAAGTGTTTGAGCAGTTTATCGCTTTACACAATCATGTATTTTCTAATACGTATTATGACGGAAACGAAATTATTGAACGTTTAAGTAATACGAATAAATTATTTGTAAGTATGAAGAATGATAAGTTAGAAGGTTATGTATATGTGGAAGTAAATCCAGAGTTTCAAGAAGCGAATATTGAATTTATTGCAACCGCTGAAAATAGTAGAAGAAAAGGTGTCGGAGAGCGGATATTACAAGGGGCAATTCAGTATATTTTCTCCTTCCAAGGGATGAGAGAGACAGTACTATGTTTGAATACGAATAATGATCGTGCGATGAAATTGTACAAGAAAGTAGGTTTTGAGGAAAAAGCATGTTTACAACACTATATAATAGAGTGAAAAACCCATTCATATGAAAATGATATTTCATATGAATGGGTTTTATTACGGATTTAAAAGTAATTTGAGGTGCCAATTGTTACATAACTTTTTTTATTTTTTGAGATACTTCTTTCGTTTGCGAATTAACATCTTCTTTTCGCAGCTCTTTAAAGAGCGAAGTAACCATAAGAACGACTACGATAGAAAATGGTAGTGCTGCGATTATAGCTGCAATTTGTAGTGCATTTAATCCTCCAGCTTGTAATAAAAGAGCTGCAATGATCGCGATTGTTAATCCCCATATAAGTTTTAAACTATTTTTCGGTGATAAGCTTCCGTTACTCGTTTGCATGGAAACAACAAATGTTGCTGAATCAGCAGAAGTAACGAAAAATGTGGCTACTAAAATTAACCCGATAATCGTTAAAAATGTAGAGAATGGTAGATGTGAAATAACAGCAAATAATCCAATCTCTGTACCATTTTTTGCAATTTCATCAGCTATTCCAAGCAATTGGAACATTTCCATATGAATTGCGGTACCACCAAATACTGCAAACCAAAATGTACAGATAAGAGTTGGGACTAATACAACTCCAAAAATAAATTCTTTTATTGTACGCCCTTTAGAAATACGTGCGATAAATGTGCCGACGAATGGAGACCAAGAAATCCACCATCCCCAATAGAAAATAGTCCAGTTTTCAATCCAAGAAGAAGATTTTTCATTAAATGCTCCTAAATTTAATCCCATACTAGGCAAAGCTCCAATATAAGAACCGAGTGTAGATGTGAAATATTTCATAATAAATACGGTTGGCCCTAAAAGTAAGAAAGAGATGAGTAAAATACCTGCAAGAGAGAAATTCAAGTTACTCAAATATTTAATCCCACGATCTAAGCCAGTTTGTGCACTTGTTAAATATAAAACAGCGAAGATAGCTATAAGTACGAGCTGGGTAAGTAAAGTGTTATAAATGGAAGGGAATAAATAGCTTAATCCTCCAGCAATTTGTTGAGCACCAATCCCAACAGATGGTACAATGCCAAACACTGTGGCTAAAACAGCTAAAATATCAACTGTTTTTCCGATACGAGAATTTTTCGATCGATTAAATAATGGAGTAACTGTAGCCCCGATAGTGCTACCTTTTTGTTTGCGGAATGTGAAATATGCAATTGTTAAAGCGACCATTGCGTATAGTGACCACGGAAAGAGTCCCCAGTGGAAAAATGAATATTGCATAGCGAGTTTGGCGCTTTCTTCTGTACCTGCTTTTCCTGTTAATGGATCTGTAAAATGTGAAATCGGTTCAGCGATTCCATAAAAGAGGAGTCCAATTCCCATTCCTGCCCCAAACAACATGGATAGCCAAGATGGATAATTATATTTTGGCTTTTCTCCATCTTTACCAAGACGAATAGAACCGTACTTAGAAAATGCTAAATAAGCAGCCAAAATAATCATTGTAGTCATAAGTAGAGAGTAAAACCACCCAAATTTATTGAGGATAAATGAGTTTAAAGAAGATGTAACACTTTGTAAATCGTAGCCTTGTATCCAACTTGCTGGGGTAATTCCCCATATAATGAATAATGTTGTTAGCAAGAAGGAGATATAAAATACACTGTTTTCTTTTTTTATCATAGAATCCCACCCTTATTTAATAAAGTTAACAATTATAATAATCATAACAATTAAGTTTTTAATTGTCAAAAAATTTCCTTTTTATAATGTGAAAGGATGCAATTTGTTTTAGGTAGGTAAAGAGCAATGTGTTCACGATATGTACAAATTATAGGAAGAAATAATATGAAATATTGCATTTTATATTGTTACATCCGGATTTTATGTTAAATTCTTGAATGGAATATTAAAATAGGGGGCAAGGATATGAACAAGAAATCAAAGATCAATAAAGTGATGCTTAGCATTAGTACAATGGCTTTATCGTTAGGCGCACTTCAAACTCATGCAGCAGCGGAAGAAAAAGTACCGTATAACGTGTTGAAAACGAAACCGGTTGGAATTGAAAAGTCGGTAGATGAAGTTGGACATATTTCAAAAGTTGATGAAACTTTATCATTTCAAGAACGTTTAAAAGTAGGAGATTTTTCACAGCGACCAGCATCTATTACGAAGAAAACTGCAGTAAAGCAAGTTAAAGAAAGCTATTCAATGGCTGATTTAAACAAAATGAATGATCAAGAATTGGTTGAAACGTTAGGCAGTATTAAGTGGCACCAAATTACAGACTTATTTCAGTTTAATGAAGATGCAAAGGCTTTTTATAAAGATAAAGGAAAAATGCAAGTCATTATAGATGAATTAGCTCATAGAGGTAGTACATTTACAAAAGATGATTCAAAAGGAATTCAAACGTTTACTGAAGTGTTGCGTTCAGCTTTTTATCTTGCATTTTATAATAGTGAATTAAGCGACTTAAATGAAAGAAGCTTCCAGGATAAATGTTTACCTGCTTTAAAAGCAATCGCAAAAAATCCAAACTTTAAGCTTGGTACAGTTGAACAAGATACAGTCGTATCTGCATACGGTAAATTAATTAGTAATGCTTCAAGCGATGTTGAAACGGTTCAATACGCATCGAATATTTTAAAGCAATACAATGATAATTATACTACTTATGTAAATGATCGAATGAAGGGACAAGCAATATACGATATTATGCAAGGTATTGACTATGATATACAGTCGTACTTAACTGAGGCTCGTAAAGAAGCGAATGAAACGATGTGGTATGGAAAAGTAGATGGGTTTATTAATGAAATAAATCGTATTGCTCTTCTAAATGAAGTAACGTCAGAAAATAAATGGCTCGTTAATAATGGCATTTATTTTGCTAGCCGTTTAGGGAAGTTTCATAGCAATCCAAATAAAGGATTAGAGGTTGTTACACAAGCGATGCATATGTACCCGCGCTTAAGTGAACCTTATTTTGTTGCGGTAGAACAAATTACAACAAATTATAATGGTAAAGATTATAGTGGGAATACAGTAGATTTAGAGAAAATACGTAAAGAAGGAAAAGAGCAATACTTACCAAAAACGTATACATTCGACGATGGATCAATTGTGTTCAAAACAGGAGATAAAGTATCAGAAGAAAAAATTAAGAGACTATATTGGGCTGCGAAGGAAGTAAAGGCACAGTATCACCGTGTAATTGGAAATGACAAAGCGTTAGAGCCAGGAAATGCGGATGATGTATTAACGATCGTAATTTATAATAGTCCAGATGAATATCAGTTAAATAGACAATTGTATGGATATGAAACAAACAACGGTGGAATTTATATTGAAGAGACAGGAACATTCTTTACATATGAGCGTACGCCAGAGCAAAGTATTTATAGTTTAGAAGAGTTATTCCGTCATGAATTTACTCATTATCTGCAAGGGAGATATGAAGTTCCTGGTTTATTTGGAAGAGGAGATATGTATCAAAATGAAAGGCTAACTTGGTTCCAAGAAGGAAATGCAGAGTTTTTCGCAGGATCTACTCGTACGAATAACGTTGTACCAAGAAAGAGTATAATTAGCGGATTATCATCTGATCCTGCAAGCCGTTATACAGCAGAGCGTACACTATTTGCTAAATACGGTTCTTGGGATTTCTATAATTACTCGTTCGCATTGCAGTCTTATTTATATACGCATCAGTTTGAAACATTTGATAAAATTCAAGATTTGATTCGTGCGAATGACGTGAAAAATTATGATGCATATCGTGAAAATCTAAGTAAAGATCCTAAGTTAAATAAAGAGTATCAAGAGTATATGCAGCAGTTAATTGATAATCAAGATACATACACTGTACCAGAAGTAGCTGATGATTATTTAGCTGAACATGCAACGAAGTCATTAGGAGCGGTGAAGAAAGAAATTAGTGATACGTTGCCTATGAAAGATACAAAAATGACAAAACATAATTCTCAATTCTTTAATACATTTACATTAGAAGGTACGTATACAGGTAGTGTCACAAAAGGTGAATCAGAAGATTGGAAAGAAATGAGTAAAAGAGTAAATGAATCTTTAGAACAATTGGCGCAAAAAGAATGGAGTGGCTACAAAACTGTTACAGCATACTTTGTCAATTATCGTGTGAATAGCTCAAATGAATTTGAATATGATGTAGTCTTCCATGGAATCGCAAAAGATGATGGAGAAAATAAAGCTCCAACGGTTAATATAAATGGCCCTTATAATGGTCTTGTAAAAGAGGGAATTCAATTTAAAAGTGATGGCTCAAGCGATGAAGATGGAAAAATTGCTTCTTATTTATGGGAATTTGGAGATGGAAGCACAAGTGCAGAAGTGAATCCAGTACATGTATATGAAAGAGAAGGTTCTTATAAAGTATCGTTAAGAGTAAAAGATGATAAGGGAAAAGAGAGCAGAAGCGAAACAACTGTTACGATTAAAGATGGAAGTTTAACAGAATCAGAACCAAATAATCGTCCAGAGGAAGCAAATCGTATCGGGCTAAATAGTACTATAAAAGGTAGTCTTATTGGTGGGGACCACACTGATGTTTATACATTTAATGTAGCATCAGCGAAAGATATCGACATTTCTGTTTTAAATGAGTATGGAATTGGGATGACATGGGTACTTCACCATGAATCAGATATGCAAAATTATGCGGCTTACGGTCAAGCTAATGGGAATCATATAGAAGCAAAATTTAATGCAAAACCAGGTAAGTATTACTTGTATGTATATAAATATGATAATGGCGATGGAACATACGAATTGTCAGTAAAATAAGCGCTTTTCCAATGTATGTTTAACTTTACTTTTTGTGGAAAATAGTATATTATATAGATATATAATATATCGGTTATTTTCTAGGAGGAGCCTGTCACAATAGGTTTCTCCTGTTCTTTTTTAGAGGCCTGTCTTACAGGCTTTTATTTAAAAGGGAAATGACTGAAAATTAAGAATGATAATCTTTGAAAGAGGTGGGGCATACACATAACAAAAAAGGGATTGTTTAAGAGAGGGGGATAAGAAATGGCTTTGTTTGGTTATCCACTTGAAACAATTTATTTATATGGATTTATTATTGCTACTATACTCACTGTTATTTATATCTTTTTTGGAGATATATTTGAATCGATATTTAGTTTTGGGGGCGGATCTGTATCCGTTGTTACTTTATTACTTAGTTTTTTCGCCATGTTATGTGGACTTAGTTATATAGGAGAATATTTATTTTCCTTTAATAGCATTCTTATTTTTGGGGCTGCATTTGCTATATCTTTTATCGGTGTTTTCATCATGAAAATACTAATTTTAAAACCGATTGCAGAAGCAGAACAAAATACCGTACAACGTATGGATGAATTTATCGGTTGTAAAGGAGAAGTCATTACGACAATTCCTACAGAAGGATTTGGTGAAGTATTAATTTCATCCCAATTTGGAAGTAATGCAATCCCAGCTAAAACTGTTGGAAAAAAAGATATTTCGCAAGGAACAGAGGTTATTATCGAGGGAGTCCAAGATGGTGTTTTACTTGTACAAAACATCGCTTATTCTTTAAAGAAACCAAAATTATAAGGGGGAATTTACATGACGATTCCATTAATTATCGGTGGAGTTTTACTCGCAATTTTAATTCTACTCATTTTAGTATTTATTACGAAGTATCGTACGGTTGGTCCGGATGAAGCGTTAATTGTTACAGGGAACTGGCTTGGTGGAGGAAAGAATGTAGTTACCACTGATGATGGAAAGAAGATTAAGATTATTCGCGGGGGCGGTACTTTCGTAGTTCCAATTATGCAAAGAGCAGAGCCTTTAAGCTTATTAAACTATAAATTAGAAGTTGGTACACGTGATACGTATACGAAACAAGGTGTACCGATCACAGTAAACGGTGTTTCTATTATTAAAGTGGGATCAACAATTGAAGAAGTTTCCACAGCAGCTGAACAATATTTAGGAAAAGAAACAGAAGAGTTAAAAATAGAAGCAAAAGAAGTTTTAGAAGGGCATCTCCGTGCTATCTTATCTTCTATGACAGTAGAAGATGCGTATAGTAATAGAGAGCAATTTGCTCAAAAGGTACATGAAGTAGCTTCTACAGATTTAAAGAAGATGGGACTTCGCATTGTTTCTTTCACAATTAAAGAAATAATGGATAAAAACGGATACTTAGATGCGCTTGGTCAGCCCCAAATTGCGACAGTTAAGCGTGATGCAACAATTGCGAATGCAGAGCGTGAAAAAGAAGCACGTATTGAAAAAGCCCGTGCTGAAAAAGAGGCAAAAGAAGCAGAATATCAACGTGATGCACAAATCGCTGAAGCTGAAAAACATAAAGAATTAAAAGTACAGTCTTATAAGAGAGAACAAGAACAAGCGCGTGCAGATGCGGATCTTTCTTACGAATTACAACAAGCGAAAGCACAACAAGGTGTTACAGAAGAGCAAATGCGCGTTAAAATCATTGAGCGTGAAAAGCAAATTGAGTTAGAAGAAAAAGAAATTGCGCGTCGTGAAAAGCAATATGATGCAGAAGTTAAGAAAAAAGCCGATGCAGATCGCTATGCTGTTGAGCAATCAGCGGAAGCAGAAAAAGTAAAACAAATTAAAAAAGCCGATGCGGATCAATATAAGATTGAAGCAGAAGCGAGAGCACGTGCAGAAGAAGTACGTGTAGAAGGTTTAGCGAAGGCGGAAATTGAAAAAGCACAAGGTCAAGCGAAAGCGGAAGTACAAAAAGCGCAAGGTACAGCAGAGGCAGATGTTATTAGATTAAAAGGTTTAGCAGAAGCAGAAGCGAAACAAAAAATCGCAGAAGCATTTGAATTATATGGTCAAGCGGCAATTATGGATATGGTTCTTAAAATGCTTCCAAGTTATGCGAAGGAACTTGCAAGTCCGCTTAGTAATATTGATAAAATCACAGTTGTCGATACAGGCGGCGGTGGTAAAAATAGCGGGGCCGGAAAAGTTGCGGGTTATGCGACTGATTTAATGGCAACGATGCAAGAAACGTTAAAAGCTTCTTCTGGCATTGACTTAAAAGAGCTATTAGAAGGATTTGCAGGAAAAGGAGCGGTACAACAATTATCAAGCGATAAACCTGTTGTATCTGTAGTAGAAGATGAGAAAAAAGAAGTAGAAAAAGAATAGTAAGGTGAAAAGAACCTCTAGTAAGTGAAATACTAGAGGTTCTCCTATGAATTATAATATTTCGAATAATATACATTTTTATACATTGTTTTAATTATTTAATTTATATAGAATGAAAAAGATATGTATCAATTCTTTAGATGTATAAAAAGATAGAGAGTCTCATTGATACATTTAAATCGTATTATTTTTATAGAAAGATTAAATGTTAATTAATTACATTTAAAACGGTATGGAGGGGTAGAAGTATGTTTCAAGGGAAATTAAGGAGTAGTAGTTTAAAAACAAAGTTACTTGTATCATTTATTATTATTTTAATTCTTCCAAGTATTGTAATTGGTTGGACGTCTTATCAACAGGCGAAGACGAATTTTAATGAAACAATTTTAAACTCGGCGAAAGATAATATAAAAATTTTGGATAATGTAATTAATAAGGAATTGGATAGTAAAAAAATAGATGCAACTTATTTTACGAAATTATTTACACAATCAAGTTACCAAGCAGATCAAATTCAAAACATACAAAATAAACTAGAAGAATACAATAAACTGCATCCAGAAATGGAAGCAATCTATACAGGATCTAGTAATGGACAGTTCATTCAATCACCAGCTATTCAGATGCCAGATGGATATAATCCTACAGAAAGAGATTGGTATAAAGAGGCAGTGAAGAAAAGCGGAGAAGTAATTGTAACTGCTCCATATAAGTCAAAAACGACAGGAAATATTGTTATTACACTAGCAAAACAAAACGAGGATAAAAGTGGAGTTCTTGGGATTGACTTAATCATTAATGATATCGTTACTACTTCTAAGATGGTTAATATCGGTAAGGAAGGATATGTAGCGATATTTGATCAAGATAAAAATGTAGTAGCGCACCCGAAAATGAAGCCAGGAGAGAAATTAGAAGAGAAACTTAGTAAAGAATTGTATAAACAGGAAGCTGGGGATTTTCATTATTCATTAGATGGTGAAGATCGCAATATCACTTTTAAAACGAATAAGAAAACTGGATGGAAAATAGCAGGAATTATGCCTTCCAAAGAAATTATCGAAGCGGCTGAACCTATTTTCTATAAAACAATAACTGTTCTTGGAATTTCACTAATAATCGGTGGGATTGTAATTTACTTCATAATTGCGTCTATTATTAAACCGTTAAAACAACTTGTCATATCATCGAAGAAGATTAGTGAAGGTGATTTAACAGAATCAATTACAGTTCATTCTAAAGATGAAATTGGACAGCTAGGAGAAAGTTTTAACGAGATGGCTGCATCGTTACAAAGTGTCATTTCTAATATAAACACTTCAGCAAGTCATGTAGCGGCATCTTCAGAAGAATTAACAGCTAGTATGAAGCAGACAAGCGAAGCAACGGAACAAATTACACAGGCTATAGAGCAAGTATCAAGTGGTGCAGAAATACAAACGAAAGAAGTTGAAGAAGGAGCAACATTGTTAGAAGAAGTTACAGAAGGAATTCAGCGTGTTGCAGATAGTTCTTCATTAGTATCTACAGCCTCTATGTATACGAAGAAAAAAGCTGAAAATGGTGGGAAGTTAGTTGAACAAACTGTGAATCAAATGCAATTAATTCATGAGTCTGTTTCACAGTCAGACAAAATCATTGGTTTGTTAGACGATAAGTCGAAACAAATTGGAGCAATCCTTGAAGTAATTCAACATATTGCAGAACAGACAAATTTATTAGCGTTAAATGCGGCAATTGAGGCTGCGAGAGCTGGAGAGCAAGGTAGAGGATTTGCAATTGTAGCAGATGAAGTGCGAAAGCTAGCGGAACAATCAGGACAGTCTTCTACGGAAATTGGGAAACTAGTGAAAGAGATTCAATTTGATATAAAAGAAACAGTAAGCTCTATGAATCAAGTTGGAGCAGAAGTACAATCAGGACTTGTAGTTGCAAATGAAACGAAGCAAAGCTTTGTCGAAATATTGAAGTCTACAAATGATACAGTTGTACAAATTGATAGCATGGTAGATGTAGCAAAACAAATGACGGTAGATGCAAAACAAGTAAGTGCATCTATTAATGAAATTGCAGCTACGATTGAAGAAAATGCCGCAAGTGTTCAAAATATTGCTGGTTCCTCTGAGGAACAATTAGCTTCAGTAGATGAAATAAATGCAGCAGCAGTCCATTTATCACAAATGGCAGAAGAATTACAAGAGATGATTGGTAAGTTTAAAATATAATAATAAACTGTTAAGAAACGAAGTAGTACTTATGCTTCGTTTCTTTTTTTATGAAGATAAAAAAGAAAGAAATATATAGTAACCGTGTTATGATAATAAAAAACTGTATTTTCTTTAAATTCTATCTTTAATCATGTTAGGGGAATGGTTTTGAAATTTAAAAAATTAAAACTCCAACCGAGAATTACATTAACTATTAGTACACTTATTTTAGTTGTACTTATGCTAACGAGTTATTTGTTTTATTACATATTATCTGAAACGGTAGAAGAGCAAATTGGTAAACGGGCTTTGCATGTTGCGAAAACAGTTGCCGCGATACCAGAAATTCAGGAAGCTTTTCAAAAAGAAAATCCAGCTTCTATTATTCAGCCAATCGCAGAAAAAATTCGAATTGATACAGAGGCTGACTTTATTGTAGTTGGAAACAAAGAGGGGATTCGTTATGCGCATCCTGAGCGAGATAAAATAGGAGAAAAAATGGTTGGCGGAGATAATAAAGGCGTTTTATTAGAAGGGAAATCTTATGTTTCTAAAGCTAATGGATCATTAGGCCCTTCGTTGCGTGGGAAAGTCCCAGTCCGTAACCAGGAAAATGAAATTATTGGTGTGGTGTCTGTTGGGTTTTCAATGGCTGATATTCATGGAGCGGTAGAAGTGTATGGAAAGCGTGTATTTTGGATTACAATAATAGGTCTTTTAATTGGAATAATCGGCTCTATATATTTAGCGGCAAGTATAAAAAGAATGATGTTCGGGATGGAACCAGAAGAAATTTCATCTTTATATGAAGAGCATAGTACAGTGATTCAATCTGTACGTGAAGGGATTATTGTAATCGATAAAAATGGCATGATTAGTTTAGTCAATCAAGCAGCTTATGATATTCTTTCGCTAGATAAGCAACAAAATATTATTGGGGAATTTATTTTAAATGTAATTCCTAATTCAACGATACTAGATGTACTTCAAACTGGTGAAGAACAGTTTGATCGTCAATTAAATATAAAAGGACAGGCTGTTATTGCGAACCGTCTACCTATTAAAGTAAAGAATAAAGTAACTGGCGTTGTATCGAGCTTACGTTTGAAATCTGAAATGGATCAGTTAACAGCAGAATTATCTCAGACGAAGCAATATACAGAGGCATTACGAGCGCAAACGCACGAATATAACAATTTATTGTATACGCTTTCAGGTCTTATCCAATTAGAATCATACGAAGATGCTTTAGAGCTTATTCATAAGGAAACAGCGGTATATCAAGATTTTGTTCAATTTATTATGAAGCGGATTCAAAATCCATGGCTAGGTGGAATTTTAATTGGATTTTATAATAGAGCACGAGAGTTGAAGATTGATTTTATGCTAGATAGAGAAAGTGGTTTAGACAAATTAAGTCCACATATTGAGAGTAATTATGTCGTTTCTATTTTAGGAAATTTAATTACGAATGCATTTGAAGCAATTGAAAAAAATGAAGAGAATGATAAGAAAGTAAGGATGTTTGTAACTGATATTGGAGAAGAAATATTAATTGAAGTGGAAGATTCAGGGCAAGGGATTCATGATGAAATAATTACTAGCATATTCTATAAAGGCTTTTCGACGAAAGAAGGAGGAGAGCGAGGGTATGGATTAGCAAAAGTGAAAGAGTTAGTAGAAGATTTAAATGGAAGTATTGCGATTGAAAAAGGGGATTTAGGTGGTGCGTTATTTATTATTGCACTACCGAAAGAGAGAGGCGAATAGTAATGGGTGAGGAGATTGAAGTATTAATTGTAGAAGATGATATTCGGATTGCTGACATTCATCGTCGTTTTACTGAAAAAATTGAGGGATTTAAAGTAATTGGAACGGCAACGACTGGAGAACAAGCGAAAGAATGGCTAGAGCTTGTGAAGCCACAGCTCGTGTTATTAGATGTGTACTTACCTGATATGCAAGGAACGGAACTTGTCACATATATTAGGAATCATTTGCACGATACAGATATTATTATGATTACAGCGGCATCGGAAACAGATGTAGTGAGGCACGCCCTACGGGGCGGAGTAACAGATTATATCGTAAAGCCACTAATGTTTGATCGATTTAAAGCAAGTCTAGAAGGCTATCAAAAAAAGATTATACAGTTAAAGAAGAACAATCAATTATCTACGGAACAAATTGAATATTTATGGTCTCAAAGAGGCGTGAAGGGAGATCAAATAGAATATGCCCCGAAAGGGATAGATCCTTATACTTTAGCGAAAGTAAAAAAGCATATGTTAACAGTTAATGAAGAAGGGATTACAGCAGAAATGTTAAGCTCAATGATTGGAGTAAGCCGATCAACGGCAAGGCGCTATTTAGAGTATTTGATATCTGGGAAGAAAGTCCACGCAGAGCTAATATATGGAAGTGTTGGGAGACCGGAGAGACGGTATTTTCTTGCTTCTTCATAATAAAAAACAGTAGAGGATTTTATTTCTTCTACTGTTTTTTTGCATCTTATATTGGAATAATCCCAATTACAATTCCGGTAATTAACATAACCATTGTCGTTCCAACGGCCCACAATAAAGTGAAGCGTTGATGTTCACCGAAATCAACTTTGGCCATTCCGACCAATAAATAAGTGGAAGCGACAAGAGGACTTAATAAGTGAACGGGTTGCCCAAGTAAGGAAGCGCGTCCCATTTCAGCTGCACTAATTCCGTAAGTAGCAGCAGCTTTCGTCAAAATAGGTAATACCCCGAAGTAAAATGCATCATTAGACATGAAAAATGTGAATGGCATACTGAGAAGTGCTGTAATAATTGGTAGTTGTGGTCCAAGTGCATCTGGTATAAGAGTTACTACACTGTTAGCCATTGCATCTACCATTTTTGTTCCAGATAAAATACCAGTGAAAATACCGGCAGCAAATACGAGAGAAACAACTGCTAATACATTCCCTGCATGAGAAGCAATACGTTCTTTCTGTTGCTCTAGGTTTGGATAGTTAATCATAACAGCAATAGCAAAAGCGACTGTAAATAAAACAGGTAACGGCATAACTTCTAGTATGAGACAAACAAGTAATGCAGCGGTTAATAAAAAGTTAATCCATAGAAGTTTAGGGCGTTTATGCGCTGCAGCTTCAACAGTTGCAGCTTGCTCATCCATTGTTTGCATTTGTTTTAAATACTGTACATCCATAATTCCTAAACGTTTTCTTTCTTTTTTTCCAAGATAGTAGGCAACGAAAACAACCCAAATTGCACCAGCAATCATTCCTGGAATAAGAGGTGTAAATAATTCGGAAGCCTCAAGTCCAAGTGCGCTCATAACACGAGCTGTGGGTCCACCCCAAGGTGTAAGATTTGTTACCCCCGCCCCTAACATAACAACTCCAGCCAATATGAGGGGGTTCATTCCAAGGCGCTTATATAGTGGATACATTGCAGAAACTGTAATCATGTATGTTGTTGTACCATCACCATCTAGAGAAACGATAATAGTCAATATAGCCGTTCCGACAACGATTTTTAAAGGATCTCCTTTTACAAATTTTAAAATCTTACTAATGACAGGATCAAATAAACCGCTATCAATCATAATCCCAAAATATAAAATAGCGAACATAAGCATAATACCAGTAGGTGCTAATTTTTGAATCCCCTCTAACATCATAGGCCCCATATTGGCATAGAATCCGCCAATTACTGCAAAAACACTCGGAATTAATATTAAGGCTACTAGTGCTGACATACGTTTCGTCATAATTAAAAACATAAAGACAAATACCATCACAAATCCAAGTAGTGCTAACATGTAATTTCCCCCTCAAAAGAATGATTGCGCTTTCAAAATAGAATAAAAATTCAGAAAAAGGTTTTTTATTTATAATAAAAGCATCTATTCAAATGGTAAATAATTTGAAAAATAACATCATTAGAAGCATAATTTTTATTTTGTTCATTTTGTTCACGGTAGTTAATTTGAATTTTTAAAAAGTAAGCCACTCCTCGTAAGAATGGTAGAATAAGATGAAAATAGTGAAGTGTGAAATAGGGAGTAGATGTTATATGAAAACGAGAATAGAAGAGATTTATAGCTCTTATGAAGGAAAAGTAGAGGAGATTTTTATTAATGAATCTTCTTACGTATATGAATGGGAAAAATTACTGATGATCCGAAAAAATGACGGTGAGCTAAAAAAAATTGCAGTCGGGATTAGTGGAAATATAAGATTGGTAAATGTAGAAGTTGGACAGGAAATTAGTGCGGATACATTATTAGTTAAATTAGAAGATGATTTATTAATTACAGGTTGTGAGTGATGAGAGATGTGTAGAAATAACTACACATCTTTTTTTGTTTCCTATATTACAAAAAGCACATTGTTTTTTCACAAATCTCACACAACCTTTTGGTATTCTTTTCGTGGAGTATACGGTTTCTAGGGAGGAATATTGATGAAAGTAAAATATGTCGTACTTGCTATATGTTTATGTTTCGTATTTACAGTAGTCGGGTGTGGGAAAAAGGAAACAGCAGCTGTTGCCATTGATGAGAAACATGATAAATGTGATATTTGCCAAATTGGGGTAACAGATAATCAATTTGCAACAGAAATTATTTTAGAAAATGGAAAAGCGTTAAAGTTTGATGATATCGGTTGTATGTATAAATGGATGGAGATCAACTCAGATGAAAAGACGAAAGAGAAATTTGTCCGAGATTATGATTCGAAAGATTGGATTTCGTTAGAAGACGCTACTTACGTATATGATAAAACAATAACGACACCGATGGCTTATAATGTCATTTCATTTAAAAATAAAAAAGATGCAGAGAGCTTTGTATCTAACTATAAGGGGAAAGTTCTTTCGTATAAAGAGCTAGCAGAGCATAAATGGGAAATGAATAAAGAGATGATGGGGAAACCGAAAGCAGGAAATCATGGTGGACATCATTAATAGAAAAAGACAACTATGTAGTTGTCTTTTTCTATTATTACTCAGGTGCAAATATAGAAAAGGTGTAAAATTTTTAGCAGAACGGTTACAATGGAATATAGTAACCTAAAGCAATCATTTATGTACTTTTTAGAAATGTATACAAATGCGGTAAAAACGTGCTAAACTAATTGCTTCATAATGTTAATGATGGGGCCATCAGGCGTATCATTTCAATAGGTTGAGAAACATAGTATAAGCTTAAGATAATCCGATTAAAGAAGGAATCTAAAGGGCTTATGGATAAATGTACTCAAGAAGAGTTATTGTATGTGATGGAGGAATGGTTAAGAAAACATTATCTTTCATAGGAGCTGTAGTTGTGAGAAAACAAAAAATTTTATTATGTATTTTATTAGGACTTTTAATGACGGTAGTGGCTTGCGATAAGCAAGAAGAACCAGAATCGAAACCGGTTCATGTGAAAAATGAAAAGAAAAAAGAGAAGCATAAAGAACAGGAAGAATCTAAAGAAGAGAAAAGTATAAATTTAATGGACAAACAGTTGTTACTTTCAGCTACTCTTGGAGACACAGAGACAGCTATGAAGTTGATTCAGGATGGAGCGAATATAAACGTAGAAGGTGACAACGGAGAAACGCCTGTCCTTGCAGCGACGTACCAAAATCATGTAGAGACAGTTAAAGCATTAATTGGTGCAGGTGCTAATATTGAAATTAAAGATGAGAAAAAAAGTAATCCACTTCTTTATGCAAGTAGAGAAGGATATACGGATATTGTAAAAGTATTAATTAATGCAGGAGTTAATACGAAAGAAACGACTAGGTCAGGTGGGACAGCACTTATTTCTGCATCTGAACGTGGCCATGTAGAGGTTGTTAAAGAATTATTAGAGCATACAGATATTGATGTGAATTATAAAAATGAACGTGGTGGAACAGCGCTATTAGAAGCAATTGTATTAGGAAATGGTAGTGAAAACCATAAGAAAGTAATTCAATTGCTTATTGATCACGGTGCAGATGTAAACATGGCTAACAAGGAACATCTGACGCCACTGCAATACGCTGAAAAAAGAGGTTTTAAAGATATTGTAAATATGTTGAGGGTAGCTGGAGCGAATGAAGTAGTACAGCCACAACAACCAGTAGAGTAAAAAACGAAAAATAATCCCATTTAGATAGACAGAATGAAGAAATCAGTTAGTATGATGGATTCAGTAATGTGTATTTGAATGGGATTTTTATTTTGAACATGAAAAATAGATTATGAATGGATGGTATATGGAGTAAATAAGGAGGCAACCTTATTTGGCAATTGTAAAAAATGAAAAAGTAGTTTCTGTTTGTTGCAGTGCCAGAAGTACGCCCGTAGCTGCTGAGGCAAGTGTGGAAACTTTAGCGGAGTTTCAAGGGAACGGATATGGTACTGATGTTGTTACAGCCTGGGCCATATCAATACAAGAGAAAAGGCGCATTCCACTTTATAGCACCGCTTGGGATAACTTTAGTTTGCAAGCAGTGGCAAGCAAACTAAAAATCATTAACTATGGAATGAATTTACATATTGATTGAATTTTAAGTATTGTTTCGTTCTATTTATTTATATTTTAATATCTAGATTAATGTAAAAAATGATGTGGTGAATATTAACATTCGATTAACACCTAATTAACAATCTATCAAAACTGACTTAATAAATGCGTAATATAGTAAAAGTAACAAAATAACTAGGGTAGAGAATATTTGAGAACACCCACTTACATATAATGTGCCACTTTCTTAGGTGTGCTCTATTCCCTAGAGTTCAAATAAGGAGAAAGGCGTTCTATGTAAGTAGGTGTTTTTAGTTTGGATAAAAATAGAACAGTTAGGTGGAATGAATGTTTAAAGAACCTTATATTACGATGATAAAGGATTGGAAAGGATACAAAGCATACAAAAAATTGCCGAAAACAGTTTTTCTTATGACTGGTTCAATGCTGGAATTACCAGAGCGTGTATATGAATTGCAGAAACATGGACATGATGTATTTCTTCATTGTGATTTTATACAAGGTTTAAATACGAATACAGAGGAAGCGCTTTTGTATATTCAAGATGTTATCGGGGCACAAGGTATTATTTCAACAAAGGGTTCGACAATTCGAAATGCTAATAAAATTGGATTGAAAACAATTCAACGTATTTTTATTGTAGATACTTTATCTCTTACTAAATCAATTGAAAATTGTAAAACGACTAAACCAAATGCAGTAGAGATTATGCCGGGGATTATGCCTTCTATAATTAAACAGCTAGTAGAGGAAATAGAGTTTCCTATTATTGCAGGCGGGTTGATTCAAACGCGAGAAGATGCGGAAATTGCAATTCGTGCAGGAGCAAGTGCGATTTCAACAAGTCATTATGAAGTATGGATACATGAAGAAAAAAGGAGTGCAACTTTGTGATTGAATTGAAAAATGTTTCAAAGGTATATAAAAATGCAGAAGAGACAGCGGTTAAAGGCGTATCGGTTCATATTAAGAAGGGCGAATTTTTTGTTTTAGTTGGGCCTTCGGGATGCGGGAAAAGCACATTATTACGAATGATCGCTGGCTTAGAAGAGATTTCTTCGGGAGATTTAATTATTAATGAACGTGTTGCAAATGATCTAGAGCCGAAAGACCGTAATCTATCAATGGTATTTCAAAATTATGCATTATATCCACACTTATCTGTAGAAGAAAATATTTTATTTGGACTTAAGGTAAGAAAAGTACAAAAAGAAGAGCGACAAAAGCGACTAATGGAAGCTATTGAAATGGTAGGACTGAAAGAGTATGTGAAAATGAAACCAGGTCAATTATCAGGCGGACAAAGACAGCGTGTTGCGCTTGCTAGGGCGATCGTGAGTCAAGCACCAATCTGTTTAATGGATGAACCACTTTCGAATTTAGATGCGAAATTACGTGCGCAAATGAGAATTGAAATTAGAGAAATTCAGCAGCGATTAGGAATTACGATGATTTACGTTACCCACGATCAAATAGAAGCGATGACTATGGGAGATCGTATCATGGTTTTAAATAAAGGAAGTATACAGCAAGTTGGAACACCACTTGACATATATAACGAACCAGCAAACGAATTTGTTGCAAGCTTTATAGGTTCTCCTTCTATGAATATAAATGATGGAGAAGTGGATAAAGAAAAAGGTGTATTACATATAGGGAAATTGCAAATTCCATTATCTATTAGACAGTTAAAGCAATTACCAGAAGGAACAATTCGCATAGGCATGCGCCCTGAGCATATTGCACTGTCTGAGGAGGGACAAGAAGTGACGTTGCAATCTGTAGAAGTATTAGGGAATGAATCTATATTGAACTTTGCGGTAAATGGAACAACTTGGAGTGCGAAAGTTATCGGACAGTTACTCCTGAACAAAGGTGACAAAGTAAAATTATTATTCTCGCAAGAAAAGTTATGCTTCTTTAACGAAAACACGAATGAACGCTTAAAAGTGGTAGCTGAAGAAGAGTTGAAAGTGGTGGCGAAATAATGATCGAAGTAAGTAAGTTACCAGTTCAAACAAAGGTGTCAAAAAAGAAAAAATTATGGGAGAGAACGAAAGATTTAAGAATAGGATTATTGTTTTTGGCGCCATCTATTTTGCTATTTTCGATTTTTCTGTTCTATCCATTGTTTAGGACGATTTATTATAGTTTTTATTTAACCGATATACATGGAGAAGCTAATCTCTTCGTTGGCTTAGAAAATTATCAATATTTATTCTCTGATCCAGCCTTCTACAAAAGTATAAAATCAACTTTATTATTTGTTTTATATACAGTTCCTACGAGTATTATATTTGCTTTGTTTCTTGCATTGATTGCAAATGGAAAGGTAAGAGGTATTGGGTTATTCCGAGTTCTGTTTTCTTCGACGATGGGAATATCAGTAGCTGCTAGTGCAGTGATTTGGCTATTTTTATTTCATCCAAGTGTAGGATTATTTAATAATATATTAGCCTCTATGAACCTTCCTGCAATCGCATGGTTAACGAGTCCGGACTGGGCACTATTCTCTGTATCAGTTACAACAGTTTGGGTGAATACAGGTTTTGCATTTTTAGTTATATTAGGTGGTTTACAAAATATTGATACGTCTTTATATGAGAGTGCATCTATAGATGGTGCTAGTTATTTATATAAGCTTCGCCGTGTTACATTACCGATGCTATCGCCAACTTTATTCTTTATTGTAACAGTAACATTAATTAGTGCGTTCCAAAGCTTTGGACAAATTGATATTTTAACGCACGGTGGACCAAATGATGCAACGAATTTAATTGTGTACTCGATTTACAAAGAGGCGTTTGTGAATCATCAATTTGGAACAGCAAGTGCACAAGCGATGGTATTATTTGTTTTCATTTTCATTGCTACATTACTTCAATTTAAGTTTGCTGAGAGAAAGGTGCATTATAAATGATTGTTAAACAGTGGAAGCAAAATTTCCTATTATACATGCTGCTCATAATTAGTGCAGTAATGGTATTTTTTCCTGTACTGTATGCGTTTTTAATAAGCTTTATGACACCAGACGATATTCAAATGAGAAGGTTATTTCCAACTCAATTTACTTTTGATAATTTCATTAATATTTTTCAAAAAGTACCACTTTTTACATACTTATATAACAGTTTAATTGTATCGACAGTCGTTATGATTGGACAACTTATCGTATCAAGCTTAGCGGCGTATGCTTTTGTTTTTCTTCAATTTAAAGGGAGAAACTTAATTTTCTTCCTGTTTATTTCAACGATGCTTATTCCGTGGGAAGCAACGATGGTACCTAACTTTTTAACGATTCAAAACTTTGGCTGGATCAATAGTTTCGCTGGGATGACAGTGCCGTTTTTTGCAACAGCTTTCGGTATTTTCTTGTTACGCCAACATTTTATGACACTCCCGAATGAACTGAAAGAAGCTGCTTTTATTGAAGGGATTGGAAATATAAGATTTTTATTCAGCGTTGTAATACCGTATTGTAAAACGAGTTTTATTACGCTTGGAGTATATAGCTTTTTAACAACATGGAATATGTATTTATGGCCACTTTTAGTGACCACTGATGAAAAAGTAAGAACAGTGCAAATCGGTGTAAAGCAGCTTCAGTCTCAAGAAGTTGCAACTGATTGGGGGAGTGTAATGGCCGGTGTTACGGTTATCGTTATTCCAACATTGATTTTACTATTTTTAGGACAAAAACAATTACAACAAGGATTAACAAAAGGTGCAATTAAATAACTAAGAGAAGGTGAGCTTAAAATGAGTTTAGTAAAAAAAGGTGCTGCTCTATTAATGGCAGCAACAATGGCATTATCTAGTGCCGCTTGTTCAAATAGTAAAACAGAGGGAAAACCTGAAGCGCAGGCAAAAGTAGCACCAGTTGAAAAAAATGGTGATAAAACTGTAATTCGCTTCTGGCATGCGATGGGTGGAAAAACACAAGGTGTACTAGATGGTCTTGTTGCAGACTATAATAAGTCACAAAATAAATACGAGATAAAGGCAGAGTTCCAAGGGACATATGAAGAGTCTTTAACAAAATTTAGAACGATGTCTGCAACGAAAGAAGCGCCAGCTCTTGTTCAATCGAGTGAAATTACAACGAAATATATGATTGATAGCAAAAAAATCACACCAATTGATAGCTGGATAAAAAAAGATAAGTACGATACGTCAAAATTAGAAAAAGCAATTACAAATTATTATTCAGTTGATGGAAAAATGTATTCTATGCCATTTAATTCATCTACACCAGTATTAATTTATAATAAAGATGCTTTTGCAAAGGCGGGCTTAGATCCAGAGAAAGCTCCGAAAACATATGCGGAATTACAAGAAGCAGCGAAAAAGTTAACGATTAAAGAAGGCGGAAATGTAAAACAATATGGATTCTCCATGCTTAACTACGGTTGGTTCTTTGAAGAATTGTTAGCGACACAAGGTGCTTTATATGTAGATAACGAAAACGGCCGTAAAGATGCTGCAAAGAAGGCGGTATTTAACGGTAAAGAAGGACAGAAAGTATTTGGAATGTTAGATGATTTAAATAAAGCTGGCGCACTTGGAAAGTATGGAGCAAGTTGGGATGATATTCGTGCCGCGTTCCAGTCTGGACAAGTTGCTATGTATTTAGATTCTTCAGCAGGTGTTCGTGATTTAATTGATGCATCTAAGTTTAATGTAGGTGTTTCATATATTCCGTATCCAGAGGATTCGAAACAAAATGGTGTTGTTATTGGTGGAGCATCATTATGGATGACGAATATGGTTTCAGAAGAAACGCAACAAGGTGCTTGGGACTTTATGAAATATTTAACGAAGCCAGACGTACAAGCAAAATGGCATACTGCAACAGGTTATTTCTCAATTAATCCAGATGCATATAATGAGCCATTAGTAAAAGAGCAATATGAAAAATATCCGCAGTTGAAAGTAACAGTAGATCAACTGCAAGCGACGAAGCAAACTCCGGCAACACAAGGTGCTTTAATTAGTGTATTCCCAGAATCAAGAGATGCAGTTGTAAAAGCATTAGAAGCAATGTATGACGGGAAGAATAGTAAAGAAGCGTTAGATGAAGCTGCCAAAGCAACAGATAGAGCAATTAGCATTTCAGCTCGTACGAGTCAAAAATAAGAGAAAGCCGTATCCTTAAAAGGGATACGGCTTTCTCTATAGGGAGATAAGGGATCAAAGAAATGATGAAGTCTTATCTCTTTTATATGAGTAAAGGGTCTAGAGTGAATGTTGTCCTTTTCATTATTTATTTAACTCCATTGCGACTTGTTTACCATTTACGAAAACCTCTACTACCGCTACTACAACTTCCATTACTTTTTTCATCTCTCATCTCTCCTTATTTTTTGTTTCATTTCTTACTCTCAGTATAAGGAAATACAGTAATTACAACTATCGAATTGGATGACAAGAGACTTACATTGTTGTAAGGATAATAGTTTAGTTTGTAATAAAGTGAAACTGTAATCAGTGGGGGACTTACTGCCCGTTAATGCGGGATTTCAATTCTGAACTTTCTGTCGTTTTGAACTATAATTAGAAAGAGGGGGGATAATATGAAAAGAATTCTTGTTATTAGTGATATTCATGGAGAGATAGAAAAGTTCGAACAGTTATTGGAAGAAGCTCAATATGATGCGAAACAGGATCAATTAATCTTACTGGGAGATTATGTAGATCGTGGTCCAAATGCGCGTGCTGTAATTGAAAAGGTAAGAGAATTGAAAGAAGAGGGAGCACTCATTTTAAAAGGAAATCATGAAGATATGATGATTAAGGCGTTAACGACAAATGAGGAACGTTCATGGAACCATTGGGTAAAAAGAAATGGTGGAGATAAGACATTATATAGCTATGGATTTGTAGAAGAGGATATTGCGGTTAATGAGAAAGACTTCCAAAAACCGATGTTACAATCTCGTGTATTAGAGGAACATATAAAGTTTATTCAAGAATTAGATCATTACATTGAAACAGAAGAGTATATATTTGTACATGCTGGGGTTGAACCGATGAAACGAGTTTCTGAATCTGAACCATATACGTTAATGTGGATCCGTAATGAATTTCATAATGGATATAGTGGTGAAAAGGTTGTTGTATTTGGGCATACGGAAACAAAAACGCTTCATGGTAGTGAGGATTGCGGAGTGTATTTTGGGAGTAATCGTATTATTGGAATTGATGGCGGGGCTGTGTATGGTGGTCAGCTAAATTGTTTGGAGTTGCCGAGTAAAAAGGTATATGTAATAAAAAATTGAAAGAGATAAGAGGAATCTTATTTCTTTCAATTTTTTATTAAGCTAAATTTAAGACAAAGTTTTTATAATAAAACTTCAAAATTTTAGAAGGAAATAGTTAAAAATGAAAATACGTAATGTAACTACATTCTTTTGTTATGAAGAGAAGAAATGTAATAATAAATAGAATTGAACTATTTGATGGAAGGTGAGAGCATGCGATTACTTGTAGTAGAAGATAATGCCTCGTTATTAGAGTCTATCGTACAAATTTTGCGTGATGAATTTGAAGTAGATACGGCAATAAATGGAGAAGATGGATTGTTTTTAGCGCTTCAAAATATATATGATGCAATTTTGCTGGATGTGATGATGCCAGGGATGGACGGATTTGAAGTAATTCAAAAAATACGTGATGAAAAGATTGAAACACCAGTCCTGTTTTTGACAGCGAGAGATTCTTTAGAAGATCGGGTGAAGGGATTGGATTTTGGTGGAGATGACTATATAGTTAAGCCATTCCAGGCCCCTGAATTAAAAGCGAGAATTCGCGCTTTACTACGCAGAAGTGGTAGTTTAACAACCCAGCAAACGATTCGTTATAAAGGGATTGAATTGTTCGGAAAAGATAAAGACGTTCAAGTAGATGGACAAAATATTAAGTTGACATTGAAACAATATGAGCTACTAGAGTATCTCATTCAAAATAGCGGGAAGATTTTAATGCGTGAACAAATTTTTGATCGTGTTTGGGGATTTGATTCAGATACGACAGTAGCCATTGTGGAAGTGTATGTGCATCATTTGCGTAAAAAATTAGAACCATTCGGTTATCAGAAAGATATTCAAACCGTTCGAGGTATTGGATATATATTAAAAGAACAATGAAAAAGGGAAGTATGTTTCAAAAGACACGCATTCGTTTGACTATAGTGAATTCATTAGTATTTATCCTATTAATAGGTATATTAGGTAGTATTATTTATTCATACACATATAAGCGTATTTATAATGAAGTGGATCAATCTATAAAAATGATGGCTCAGTATAGAGAAAAATTAGATGTTAAAATACCACCAAGAAAACGTATGGAGAATATCCAAATTGGAGATCCGCGAGTAACTAGAATAACTTGGAATGGGAAAATAGTGAAAATAGAGGGCGATAACCGTAAATTCCGTTCTATTTTTGAAGAGAATTTGGAAAAGTTTTCTCCGGAAAAAATAGGGGAGTTACAAGATATCAAAGTACAAGGACGATATTTTAGAGCATTTTCGCTTCAAAAAGATGGAGAAATAGTTCAAATCGTGCGAGATATAACAGCGGAAGAAGGAATGTTAAATACTTTATTTTTAATTCTTATTATAGGTTGTAGCATAGGAAGTTTATGTGCAATAGGAATCGGCTTTTTCTTAGCTGGTAGGGCACTCGTACCTATTCAAAATTCATGGGAGAAACAGCAGCAATTCGTTTCTGATGCATCACATGAACTCAGGACACCACTTGCAGTTATTCAATCAAAAACGGATGTTTTATTCCAGTCACCATCCGCTACGATAGAAGAAAAAGCGATGGATATTTCTACAATTTCAAAAGAATGTAGGCGGTTATCGAAACTCGTTAGTAATTTATTATTGCTAGCACGTTCTGATTCTAATCAAATTGAGATGGATAAGAAAACATTTGAACTTGATAAATTGTTAGAAGAAATAGTAGCTCCATATAAGGAGATTGCTTCTTATCAAGAAAAAGAAATGATGCTAAAAGTAGAACGTGGTGTATCTTTTATGGGGGATAGAGAGCGGATTCATCAAATGATGGTCATACTGTTAGATAATGCGATGAAGTATACAAACGAAGGTGGGCATATTCAAATCGATTGCACGCAAACGAGTAGTTCAATTCGTATACATGTGAAAGATGACGGGATAGGAGTGAAAGAAGAAGATATTCCGAAATTATTTGATCGTTTTTATCAAGGGGATAAAGCAAGAAGTACGTCAGAAGGAGCTGGATTAGGTCTTTCAATCGCAAATTGGATTGTAGAAAAGCATTATGGAAAAATATCAGTAGAGAGCAAATGGGGAGATGGAACTTGCTTTGAAGTGATTTTCCCTAAAAATCAAAAAATATAAGTAAGAAGACGATCTTGTTTTTACAAGGTCGTCTTTTTTAAGGGAAAGTTAAGAAACTATTTATATTATGTATGGCATAAAGAAAGTTCGTTACATGAAGAAGAGACTAGGTGTATGTGAGTGAGTTTTATCAATCATAATGTTATCTCAAGCAGCGATGAGATGTATGTATAGTATTAAAAAAACTAGGGGAATGATGGGAAAGAAAGTATAAGAGGGAGGAATTAATTTTGAAAAAGAAAATGATGACGGTATTCACTATTGGAGTAATGAGTTTAAGTATATTAGGGGGTGCCTCTCCTTCTGAAACACAAAAAGGAAAGACAGATTACACACAGCGCAGTAAAGAACAATTGAACAATGGTAAGATACATGCAGTGCATACAGAAGAAAAAGCAGAGAAACTAGGTATTGAAACGGAAGGAAAAGAACAAATTACACTAGAAAAAGAAATTCATGAAACAGAAGTAGGAAGGGAAGCAGAGCAGTTAGGCATATCGATTGAAGGAAAAGATGTTGGGACGCTGTCAGAAGAAATCTATGAAACAAAAGTAAAGCAAGAAGCGTTAAAGCTAGGTATATCTATAGAGAATACATCAATTGTAGATTTAATTACTCAAATTAATGCGATTAAAATTAAAGATGAAGCAGATAAATTAGGTATTTCGACAGATGGACAAGAAATCGAAGACATCGCGGAAGAAATCTACGGAAAGAAAGTAAGAGAAGAAGCAGGAAAGTTAGATATTTCTCAAAAAGGAAAAGAAATTGAAGAGTTAGCACAAGAAGTGTACGAACAAAAAGTACAGGAAGAAGCAAAAAAATATCATATTGATTTGTATGGTAAAGATATATATCAAATATTAAGAGAAATTAATGAACAAATGGTGCTACAAATGGCAGATGAGCTTAATATGGATAAAATGAATATGAATATTCAAGAGTTAGCGGAAAAGATAAAAAAAGATCAGCCTGAAAAAGGAAAAGAACTAAATTTTGTACCGATGATACGAACGGATGCTGACGCATTTTATTCTTATTTAACGAATTAATAAGGGCGTGAAAGGGATAAGAAAATTGAAGTGGTATATATGTACAGCTTTACTAGGTACAGCAATATGGAGTGTATATACAAATGGAATTCCAAAGTATGTAGAGAAGTTAACATTCTCAAATATACAAAGAGGAAAAGAAACGGAGTTTAGTAATAACGATGAAAAAGTCATCTTATCAAATGTTCCATTAATTCAGCAGTTACCAGAATTGGATAGAGGCTGTGAAGTGACAAGCTTAGCGATGATGTTACAATACGCTGGTGTTTCAGTGGATAAGATGACATTAGCAAATGAAATAAAAAAAGTTGATTTTATAGACGATGGTGTGCGCGGGAATCCAAATGAAGGATTTGTAGGTAATATTTATACATTCTCTGAATCAGGATACGGTGTATATCATGGGCCACTTTTTCAGTTAGCGGAAAAATATTTACCTAATAAAGCTGTAGACTTAACAGGGAAGAATATAGAAGAAATTTATAAGAGGGTAAAAGCAGGGCAACCTGTAGTCATGATCACAAATGCAACATTTGCACCATTAGATGCAGATGAATTTACTACATGGGAAACAAATAGTGGAGATGTTTCAATTACGTATAATGAACATTGTGTAGTGCTTATTGGATATGATAAGGAATTTGTATATATTCGAGATCCTCTTAATGAAAGTTTAGATGTAAAAATACCGAGAGAAAGTTTTGAAAAGGCATGGATGCAAATGGGGAGTCAGGCGATTAGTTATGTGAAAAGCTCTAAATGAATGAGTAAGGAAAGAGATGTAAGGAATTGTAAGAGGAGTTTTTGTGGGGGTTTTTTGTTACGAAATAAGAGAACTTGAACTTATTATATAAGCTGAAGTTCTCTTATTTTTTTATGATTAAATCTTTAGAAGGAGTGAATATGAAAAAATGCATAATTGACGAAAAATTTACATGTTATCATTATATATTGTTTTATATATGTAAATTGTATAAAATGACACAAGTATCCACATTACATAAAGGAGGCTTATTATGCAAAAAATATTTAACGGGGTTAAATGTATGAGTATCAATAAAAAATTAATCATTTCATTTTTTATTATTTTAACTATACCAGGAATTATTATCGGTGGTGTTTCATATCAAACTGCCAAAACAAATTTTGAACATCAAATGACAGATAAGGCAAAGGAGAATATTTCGATTTTAAATACTGTTATTTCTCAAAATATAGAAGAGAAATTTGTTGATGCGACGTACTTTGCAGACATCTTAACAGAGGATACATATCCAAATGGACAAGAAGAAATAGTAAGAACGAAGTTAGCACAATATATAAAGCTTCATCCAGAAGTAGAAGGTATTTATATTGGAACAGAGACGGGAAAGTTTATAAGAGAACCATTTATTCAAATGGCTGATGGGTATAATCCAACAGATAGATCTTGGTATAAAGAAGCACATGAAAATAAAGGGAAAGTAATTGTTACTGCGCCATATCAGTCAGCATCTACAAAAAATATGGTAGTGACAATTGCGAAAGAAGTAAAAGATGGTAAAGGTGTTATAGGAATTAATTTAAACTTAGATAACATCTTAAAAATTTCCAAAATGATTAACATTGGTGAAAAAGGTTATGCAGTTATTTTAGATCAAAATAAGCAAATTGTTAGTCATCCATCTAGAAAACCAGGTACAAAAGTTACTGATCCTTGGATTAAACCAATTTATGAAGATAAACAAGGAAATGTGTCTTATACAGAACAAGATGATAAAAAGAATTTAATCTTTGCAACAAATGAGAAAACAGGCTGGAAAGTAGTTGGAGTTATGTTCGATGAAGAAATTACCCAAGCTGCAAATCCAGTGTTTTATAAGACTTTAATTGTTATTGCTATCGCTATTGTATTTGGTAGTGTATTAATTTATTTCATTACAAAGTCTATTACAAGGCCATTACGAAAAATAGCTGAATCGGCACATAAAATTAGTAAGGGAGATTTAACAGAGAAAATTACAATCCATTCCAAAGATGATATAGGGAAACTAGGGAATTCATTTAATGAAATGTCTACGTCTTTACAAGATGTTATTACCCAAATTAGCTTTTCAGCAGAACATGTTGCAGCATCGGCAGAAGAGTTAACAGCGAGCGTACAGCAAGCGAATGATGCGACAGATCAAATTACAATTGCAATGGAGCAAGTATCAGGTGGGGCTGAATCACAAAGCCAAGGTGTTGAAGAAGGTGCGGCTACATTACAACAAGTAAATACAGCAATTCAAGATGTAACTGGAAGCGCAGAGTCAATTTCTATTTCCTCATTACATGCGCGAGAAAGAGCTGAAGAGGGAGAAGATTTAGTTGAACAAACCGCAAAACAAATGCAGTCTATTTCTAGGTCGGTATCCGAGTCAGATGCTATTATTAAACTTCTTGATGAGAAATCAAAGCAGGTAGGAGCTATTTCTGAAGCAATTCAAAATATCGCTACTCAAACGAACTTATTAGCTTTAAATGCGGCTATTGAAGCAGCAAGAGCAGGTGAACAGGGACGAGGATTTGCTATTGTAGCAGATGAGGTTAGAAAATTAGCAGAGCAATCAGGAGAGTCATCTGGAGAGATTGCAAATTTAATTGCAGAAATTAAGGCGGATATTGAACATACTGTTAAGGCAATGGATAATGTGAATGGAGAAGTTCAACAAGGCCTTGATGTTGTAACAAAAACGAAAGTAAGTTTTACGGAAATTTTAAGTTCTACTACACATATTGTTTCTCAAGTTAATCAAATGGTAGAAACAACGAAGAGAATTGCGGGAGATGCAAATGAAGTGACAAATGCTATTGATGAAATTGCAGCGGCTGCAGAAGAAAATACAGCTAGTATGCAAAGTGTTGCAGCTTCAACAGAAGAACAAGTTAATTCAATGGAAGAAATTAGTTCTGCTTCGCAAAACTTAGCTGGGATGGCAGAAGAATTACAAGCGATGACTAGTAAATTTAAAGTATAATAACAGCAGATAAGTAAGGTGAAAATAATATCACCTTACTTATTTTTCTATTCAGCAATTAGGGGAGTCATTAACGGGATGAAAAAAAGAAAAAGACTATGGAATTTATGGAAAACGATTACATTGTTAGTTTGTACAGTTGTGATTTTTTCTTTACTTGTGACAGATATATTAATTAGTCACAATGTAGAACGGACAACGGAGGATAACCAAGCAGAGAAAGCAAAAACAATTGCACACATTGTGGCGAATGATTCGATTGTAATCGATGGCTTGATTGGGAAAGCAGATACTTCTGCAATCCAAACGTATACAAATAGGATATTAAAAAACACAGGTGTTCAATTTATTGTAGTTATGGACATGAATGGAATAAGAAAATCACATCCAAATCCTCAAAAAATAGGTCATCATTTTATTGGGGGAGATGAAGGGCCTGCATTGAAAGGAAAGGAACATGTATCACTGGCAGAAGGAACTTTAGGTATTTCAATGCGAGTGTTTGTACCTGTATTTTCTGAAACGGGTGAACAGCTTGGAGCGGTGGCGGTCGGTATTTCAGCAGATAATGTAAAAGAGAGAGTTAAGGAAAGTAGATATATCATTTATATTGGAGTTGGAGTTGGAGTATTAGTCGGAATTATAGGAGCGATATTGCTAGCTAGACATATAAAGAAAAGCTTATTCGGTCTTGAACCTCACAGGATAGCAAAAATTCTTGAAGAAAGAAATACGATGCTACAATCTGTAAAGGAAGGTATTATTGCTGTAGATAAAGAGGCTAGAGTAACGCTAATTAATAATGAAGCGAAACGTCTATTTAAAAAAAGCGGACTTGAAGAAGATTTTATCGGTAAAGATGTTGAGTTGTATATGCCGAATTCACGTATAAAAGAAGTATTGCAAACGGGAGAAGTACAATTAAACGAAGAACAAAATATTTATGGAATTACGATTGTGACGAATCGAGTTCCTTTATATGTAAAAGGAGAAATAGTTGGCGCAATTGCAACATTTCGTGATAAAACAGAGATTCGAAAACTAGCAGAGGAACTAACTGGTATTAGACTATATGCAGAAGCATTACGGGCACAATCTCATGAGTTTATGAATAAGATGCATGTCGTATTAGGGCTTACACATATGAAACAGTATGAAGAATTACAGAAGTATATAAGCGGTATGGTATCAGAGCATCAATATGAAATTGGTGGAGTTATGAAAAGAATAAAAAATCCAGTATTTGCTGGTTTTTTACTAGGTAAGCTCAGCTATGCTAGAGAGAAGAATATCAAATTAATTATAAGTGAAGATTCTCATATGCCGGAAATAGATGATGAAAGTATTACTCATGAACTTATTACGATTGTGGGAAATTTAATTGATAATGCGTTAGAGGCAGTGACGAATTGTGAAAAGAAGCAAGTTGAAGTTGAGATACAACAAGGGGATATATTAACTATTACAGTGCAAGATACGGGAAAAGGTATACAAGAAAAAGAAATAGAGGAATTATTTACGAAAGGTTATTCCACAAAGGGAGATAACCGCGGTTATGGTTTGTATCTTGTAAAAGAAAGTATACAGCGAATAAATGGGGAAATTGATATACATTCATTAGTAGGAAAGGGAACAACGATAACAATTGAAATACCTAAAGGTAGGGATGAGAGGCAAATATGATTAAAGTTTTAATTGTAGAAGATGACCCGATGGTAGCAATGTTAAATACGCATTATTTAGAGCAAGTAGGAGGGTTTGAACTTGTTCAAGCAGTTAACTCAGTAAAGTCGGCGATAGAAGTATTAGAGAAATCACGAGTGGATTTAGTATTACTTGATATTTTTATGCCTGAAGAGACTGGGTTTGAGCTTTTAATGTATATTCGGAATCAAGAAAAAGAAATCGATATTATAATGATTTCAGCTGTACATGATATGGGGAGTATTAAAAAAGCATTACAATACGGAGTTGTAGATTATTTAATTAAACCATTTACATTCGAACGATTTAAAGAGGCATTAACTATATATCGAGAAAAACTTACTTTCATGAAAGAACAACAAAAGCTTAGTCAATCGGAATTAGATTCGTTAATTTTACAAAAAGAAAAAAGAGAGCCTACTGTCACTAAAGAGCTTCCGAAAGGATTAACGAAGCAAACGTTGCAATTAATTTGGCAGAAGATCGAGTCGTTGAATGGACGAGCGTTTACAACAGATGAAATGGCACAATTAGTTGGAATTTCAAGAGTTTCTATTCGGAAATATGTAATGTTTCTGACTGACATTGGGGTGTTAGAAAACGAAATGATGTACCAACATGTGGGAAGACCTGTAAGTAAATTAAGATGTGTTAATCAAAAGAAAATAGAGTTTTACGTATAAGCGACTTAGTATAAGTCGCTTATACTTTTTTTAATTACAAAATCAATTACAAAACTTACAAAAACTATTTTTACTATTGAAAGCGTTTTAATATTGTTATTAAGAAAACGAGGGGGTGCCATATGGGAAATCAAAAGAATGTGGAAGCGGTATCATTTTCTGACGGAAATGAAGTACAAAGAGAATCTTTCGCTTCTAAAATTATGAATGTAAAAATCGGTGTTATACCTTTACCGTTATATGTAGTATTGGCTGCTATTATTTATGGGGCATCTGTATATAATAAATTGCCAGCAGATATGATTGGTGGATTTGCAGTTATTATGATCATGGGGATTTTCTTAGGCGATATTGGGATGAGAATTCCAATTTTAAAAAATATCGGCGGTCCAGCAATACTTTCGTTATTTATTCCATCATTACTTGTATTTTTTAACTGGATGAATCCAGCTTCAATGGAAGCTGCGACTATGTTAATGAAAAAATCGAACTTTTTATATTTATATATTTCTTGTTTAGTAGTCGGAAGTATTTTAGGAATGAACCGTAAAGTGTTAGTACAAGGTTTCGTTCGCATGTTTATTCCTTTAGTAGTAGGGACGTTAGCTTCTGTAGCAGTAGGGTTATTGGTCGGTTCATTATTTGGATTTGAAATGAAGCACACATTCTTCTTTATCATCGTACCAATTGTAAGTGGTGGTATCGGGGAAGGGATTTTACCATTGTCGCTAGCTTATAGTGATATTTTAAATGAATCGTCAGCAACGTTTGTATCACAGCTTATTCCAGCAGCTATTATTGGAAATATGTTCGCAATTGTAAGTGCAGGGTATATGAAGCGTTTAGGTGAGAAGAAACCGGAGCTTAGTGGTAACGGTGTATTAGTGAAAACAGACAATCAAGCAGAATTATTAAAAGAACAAAATACAGAGAAGCCAATTGACTTCTCATTAATGGGAGCAGGTTTATTAATTGCGTGTACGTTCTTCATCTTCGGAGGATTTGCTTCTAAGTTCATCGGTATTCCTGGGGCAATCATTATGATTTTTTCAGCAGCACTTGTGAAATACTTTAAATTAATGCCAGCAAAAATGGAGCAAGGAGCATTCCATTTATATAAATTTATTTCGAAGAATTTAACTTGGCCTTTAATGGTTGGATTAGGATTGCTATATATTCCGTTAAAAGACGTAGCAGCAGTTCTTTCAGTAGGATATGTTGTTGTGTGCGCATCGGTTGTTCTTACAATGGTAGCATCAGGTTTTCTTGTAGGGAAAGTGATGAAGATGTATCCAGTTGAATCGGCGATTGTAACTGGATGTCATAGCGGTTTAGGCGGAACTGGAGATGTTGCTATTTTATCTGCTTCAAATCGTATGGAATTAATGCCGTTCGCGCAAATTTCAACTCGTTTAGGCGGGGCGGCAATGGTTGTAACGGCGACAATATTATTAAAAATGTTTTCATGATCAAACAAGCTAGCTATATTCATATAGCTAGCTTGTCAAATTAAGGGGAGATTATAAGTATGTTAGCAAATCAAATTAATGAAAGATCATTGTTATTGCATAAAGAATTAGTAGGGAAAATTGAAATTACAAGTAAAGTGGAAGTAAATTCAGCGGATGATTTAAGCCTGACGTATACACCAGGTGTAGCGGAGTCTTGTAAAGCAATTGCGGCAGATGAAGAAACGGTGTATGACTATACAGCACGTGGTAATATGGTGGCAGTTGTTTCAGATGGAACAGCGGTACTTGGTTTAGGAAACATTGGACCGAAAGCGGCTATGCCTGTTATGGAAGGAAAAAGTATTTTATTTAAGAAATTTGCGAATGTAGATGCTTTCCCATTATGTTTAGGCACAACGGATGTAGATGAAATCGTTACCCTTGTAAAAAATTTAGAGCCTACATTTGCAGGGATTAATTTAGAAGATATTGCAGCACCACGTTGTTTTGAAATTGAAAAACGATTAAAAGAAGAGACGAATATTCCTGTATTCCATGATGATCAACATGGAACAGCTATTGTCGTTTTAGCAGCTGTTATTAATGCATTAAAAGTTGTTAGCAAACAAATGGATAATGTGAAAATCGTTATTAACGGTGCGGGTTCGGCAGGAATTGCAATTGGAAAATTATTATTAAAGGCTGGTACAAAGCACATTACGCTAGTTAGCCTAGAAGGTATTGTTTGTGAAGGTGAAACATGGATGAACGAAGCACAAATTGAAGTTTCAAAAAAGACAAATCGTGAACATGTGCGTGGAACGTTAAAAGAAGCGATTCACCAAGCTGATATTTTTATTGGCGTATCTGCTCCTAACGTATTAACGAAAGAACTTGTACAGACGATGAATGAGAAAGCAATTGTGTTTGCAATGGCGAATCCAATTCCAGAAATCTTCCCTGAGGATGCATTAGAGGCTGGGGCAGCTGTAGTAGGAACTGGGCGCTCGGATTATGCGAATCAAGTAAATAATGTATTGGCGTTTCCCGGAATATTCCGCGGTGCGTTAGATGTGCGCGCAACTGATATTACAGAAGAGATGAAATTAGCGGCAGCATATGGGATCGCTAACATCATTACTGACGAAGAACGTAATGCGAATTATGTAATCCCGAATCCATTAGATAAAAGAGTTGTTCCAAGTGTTGCAGAAGCAGTAGCGAAAGCAGCTATTGATTCGGGCGTGGCGCAAATTACGAAAATACCAAGTTATTAATAGCTAAAAGCAGTGCCTAAAAGGCACTGCTTTTTTGAGATAAGAAATCAAAATAATGAAGAAGTGTAGAATTATTTATATTTCTTCACTATTTATTTAATTCCATTGCAACTTGTTTACCATTCACTAAAACCTCAGTTACTGCTACGATTACTTCTATCATTTTTTTCATCTCTCATCTCTCCTCGTTTCATTTCTTACTTTAAGTATAAGAGAAGAGAGATAATTCAACTATCGAAGTACATGCCGTAGAAATTACATTGTTGTAAGAAAGTGGTTTATTTTTGTCACTTTACTCAGCGGTGATTACAAACTGATCATAATATTTTTCATTCACATATATATTTAATAACCATAATCCAGATGAAGGTAGTGACATAGTGAGAGGGAGTTCGTTTGCAGTAGAATCGATTGTATTTGAAGTGGTCCAAGTTTGTTTGGAAGTTTCTTTTTGAAAGAGTACTGGTGTCGGAGTTACAGATCCTTGTTTTAGCGCAATAATAGACAATTTTCCAGTTGGTATTTCAGAATCTAGAAAGTACCACATTATTTCATTTTGTTCATTCGCGATAATAGGACTATCAGCCATTGCGATTTTTCCTTCGATGCCTTTTAAAGGTATTTTTCCGTCTATGAATGAGGGGGCTTCTTCCCAATTTACATCTTTTAAAACACTAAGATGAAAGAAGGAAGGTGCGTTCACTTGATTGGATGACGTTGCGACAGCTTCAGTTTTAGATGCTTTTGAATCAGGTTGTGCTGGTGTGCATCCAGTGATGAGGAAGGAGAGAAGTAGCATAGTTCCGATTTTTTTCATGGTGCCACACTCCTAGTTTTTATTGTTAGTGTAATTGTATTTGCTAGAAGGCGGGACAATTCCTTTAAAGTATAAAAAGAGGTCATAAGTTTTGTACGACCTCTTTTGACATTTTTTATCCCGTAAAAGCCCGATTGGTGTAGGTTAATAATCAGTGGGAGATAGCCCCACTAATTAAAGTTTCACTTTATACTTGTTCAGTTGTATAGGTTGGTTCGGTTTCTTTTTGAGGCATCGTCAAAAAAATAACGGACAGAACGATACATACGCCGCCTAATAATTGATATGTTCCAAAAGATTCATTTAGCCAAGTAATTGAAACGATGGCAGCTACAAGGGGTTCAATGCTAGATAAAATGCTTGTTTCTGTTGCTGCTAAATATTTAAGACTACCGATATATAGAAGGAAAGAAAGGGTACCACTAATAATGATAAGGATAAGCATAGAAAAAGTTTTTAGTGTAAGGGTTTGTGAAAAGTGATTCCACCCGAATGAACGATTATAAATAAGTAGTGCAATTCCTCCGATTAACATCCCCCAACCAATTACTACAGTTGTCCCACATTCTTTAATGAGAGAAGCCGGATGAAGGGTATAAAATGCAAATCCAATTGCTGTTAATAGTCCAAAAATAATAGCTTCTTTAGATAAAACAACATTTTCAATTGAGCCATTTGTAATAATAAAGTATGTTCCTATTAGCGCGGCTATAATTGCGAATAGTTGCATGGAAGCAGGGAATTTTCTTTGTTCAAATGCAACATACATGGTTATAAGAACAGGACCTAGAAATTGAAATAGTGTTGCTGTGACCGCGTTACTAATATGAACTGTTTCGATAAAGGCGTATTGCGCACCAAGCATGCCGAGAATAGAGAAAATAATAAGTTGTATAAAATATCTAGGGTGTTTCCAAATTTGAAATATGTTTTGTTTCTTTATAAGTAAGAAAGACAAAATAAATATTCCTGCGAGCAACAATCGAATTGTTAAAAAATCAATTGAGGATACATTAGTATGTTGAAATAGCCACTGAATCATTGGACCAGATAATCCCCATAATGTAGCCCCTGTAATAATCATAATGAGTCCGATACGTCTACCATTGTTCATTATCATGTTTCTCCTCTCCAGTATTTGATTTTTTATGTGTGACATGATAAAAGGAATTATATATAACTTCTGGTACTGTAAAAAGTATCAGATTTTATTTTTATTAAGGGGTCAGATATTATGTTAGAATTAACGCCTAATTTAAATATGAATAGTAAAAAGGCATTGTATGTGCAATTGTATGAGTATATAAAAAAAGAAATTAAAGATGGATCGATTGTCCCTTTTACGAAATTACCGGCTAAGCGAAAGTTAGCGATACATTTACAAGTAAGTAAAAATACAGTAGAGGCAGCGTACGAACAATTACTTGCAGAAGGTTATATTGAGTCGATATCGAGAAAAGGTTATTTTGTATGCAAGATTGAGCAAATGGTTCATATAGAGGATAGCGGAGAGAGAATAGAAGAAGTACCGTTTCAGGAGAAGAGTTATAAATTTGACTTTACACAAACAGGAATTGATACAAATGCTTTTCCATTCAATATGTATCGGAAAATTGTAAATGAAATATGGCAGCCGCATAATAACGAACTTCTCTTTCTAGGACACCCTCAAGGGGAAGCGAGCTTAAGAGAAGAGATTACGAATTATTTGTATGAATCTAGAGGTGTACGTTGTTCAGCTAGTCAAATTATATTAGGAGCGGGAACACAAATATTAGTGAAACTATTGTTTCAATTGTTAAAGGGAAGCAATTATGCAGTTGAAAACCCAGGGTATCATAGAAAGATGGTTGTTTTTGAAAAGGGGGAAGCAAGAGTCCAAATGTTATCTTTAGATAGAGATGGAATTTGTATTGCAGATTTAGAAAATAGCAATGCGAATGTTGTATTTGTTACACCTTCCCATCAGTTTCCATATGGAATGATTATGCCTATTACGAGAAGGATGCAGCTTTTACAATGGGCAAAGAAAGAAGAGAGCAGGTATATTATTGAAGATGATTACGATAGTGAATTTCGCTATTCTGGAAAGCCTATACCGGCGCTGCAAGGGTTAGATACAGAGGGGAAAGTTATTTATATGGGGACGCTATCTAAAGCATTATTGCCATCGCTACGGATGAGCTATATGGTGTTGCCGAAGAAATTAATTAAAAAGTATCAACAGCAATATTTATTTTATACACAAAGTGTTTCAAGAATGGACCAAGAAGTGATTAGAAGATTTTTAAATGAAGGCTATTGGGAAAAACATATTCATAAAATGCGTGTCGTCTACCGAAAGAAGAGAGATCGACTTGTTTTTGAAATAGAGAAGTATTTCTCTAATCGTGTTGAAGTGATAGGAGAAGATTCGGGATTACACATTTTATTAAAAGTGCATAATGGAATGCGGGAAGAAGAATTAATTCAAGAAGCTGCGAAACATAGTATCAAAATATATCCTGTGTCTACGTACTATAAAGACGGTACGGCGCCTGAGAGTGTAGTTTTACTTGGGTTTGCGATATTATCAGAGGAAGAAATTGCGAAAGCGATTCAATTATTACACACGGCATGGTTTACAAGAAAGTAAAAAACATCCTCCAAACATGAGGATGTTTTTTATTATTTATTTTCATCTAAGAATAAGACCATATGCTCTTCGTCCCAATATTGTCCGTTATATTTTAATGAACGTTCTTGTACACCGAATGTTTTAAAACCTAATGATTCATAAAGTTTTTTCGCTCCATCGTTTCCAACAACAACATCAAGCATAACTTGTTCTACTTCTAAAGATTTAGCAAGCTCAAGACATTCTTTAATAAGTGCTTTTCCTGCTCCAAGTCCGCGTGCTTTTGGAGATACATATACAGAACCGATTTTAGCTTTATGTTCTTGTTTTACATATGGTTTCGTTTCCAGTGTTGCAACCCCGATTAATTTTCCATCTTTAAATGCACCTAGCGTATAGTTTTCATCTTGTGCTAATTTTTGTGCTTTATATTCAATCGCACACTCTTTATTAATAATATCTTCATAAGAAGAGCTGAATGCTTCAGGGTTTTGCTTTAATCCTTCTACGCGAAGTTCTAAGTAAATTTCTGCTTCGTCTTTTGTTAATACATGGATATCCAATTATATCACCCTCCAAATCTTTGCAAATGTACCTTTATTTTATATTGAAATAAGAATAATTTCAAAAGCTTAGCTTATATGAACTGTTTTTATGAACAAAATAACACCAGTAGTGTTTACTACTACTGGTGTTTTCACACGCATATTATTCAAAAGGTAGCTCGATTATAAAGTTTGTTCCCGCTCCTAATTGGCTTGTTACTAGAATAGAACCGTTATGCAATTCTACAATTTCCTTTGCAACAGCTAGCCCGATACCTTTTCCGCCTGTAGCTCGTGTTCTAGATTTATCGACACGATAAAAACGGTCAAATATATGCGGGATATCTTCTTCAGGAATACCTTCACCTTCATCTTGTACACTTATTGTAAAAGAATCTGTTTTTGTAAGTACACGTATCGTAATGGCTGTGTTTTCTGGCGAATGTTGATAAGCGTTGTGTAATAAATTTAACATAACTTGTTCCATACGTCTTTCGTCTATACAAACTTCTAAAACATCTTTGCAATATACATGAAGTTGCATTTGCTTATTTGTTAATGTTGTTTTTGTTTTTTCTACCATTCGTTCTAAAAATGGCTGAAGAAGCACTTTTTGTTTTTTTATAACAAATTGGTGTTGTTCTAATTGTACAAGCATAAATAAATCTTGGACGAGATCGGTTACACTATCCGTTTCATCCTCAATGATTTGTAAGTATTCTTCTCGCTCCTCTTTTGTTAAAGAGTCTCTCTTTGCTACCTTCGCATAACCTTTCATATAGGTCAATGGAGTTAATAGTTCATGAGCGACACTAGCGAGAAATTCATTGCGCTCTTTTTTCATATACGTAAGTTCACTCGATAAATCTTCAATTGTTTTTGCTAAACTTCCGAGTTCATCATTTCGTTTAATACCTAATTGAATTGGCTTGTTTAATTTTGACATTTTTTCTGTCGCTCTCTTCATTTTTACAAGTGGTTCTGTAATAACGCGTGAAAAAACAAAGACAGAAATTGTTGTTAAAATAATTGTTAAAACGCTAATGATAAGAAATTGGTTCATGAGTTTAAGCAACATATTTTCTAGGAAAGATGTTTTTAATAACATATATAGCTTTCCTTGAAACTTTGTTGTGTTAAGTGGGCTTACTGTTGTGATGAACTTTGATTTTTTCCAGTTCCTTTCAACGACTAAGCCGCCGTCTGGGACAGTTTCTGTTTTACAAGTAAGTTGTTTTTGCATATCTTTTGTTACGGGTTCTGAGGTGGAAATAATTTTGCCGTTATGGTCAGTAATAATGATAGCTATATCGGAGTTAGAAATTGATTCCGATTCAACTAAGTGTGCAGCCTCATTCGTAATATCGAACTCAGGGTACACAGGACGTTTAGGATTTTTATTATGTTCAGCGTGTTTCATTTCTTTATAATATTCATCCCGTCTCTCGCGGCTTTTAATTTTTTTACTATAGCGATTACCTTTCTCTAAAAGAGCATCTGTTTCCTCTACAATACGCATTTTTGAAAGGCTTTTATAAAAAGATACGAAAGCAATTGTTTCAATACATAAAGCTAATATTAAAAAGTATGTCCCAATTTTAAGGGAAAGTTTACTCATTTTTTCACCATACCTTATTCATAATAAAGAGTCAGTGGTATACGATTTCCCACTGACCGAAGTAATTATTCACTTTTCCATTTATATCCGACTTTATAGACCGTTTCTAGGTAATCTTCAATCGGAAATCCTTTTTTGCGTAGTTTATCACGGATATTACGAATGTGTGAGTCAATTGTTCTATATTCGATATCTGTTTCATAGCCCCAAATTTTTTCGATTAAATCATCTCGGCTATAAGCACGGTTTGTATTTTGCAAAAATAGCCCGAGTAACGAAAATTCGATAGGAGTTAGCGAGATTTTTTCATCATAAACTGTGACAGTATGTTTCGTTTTATCCCACTCAATACCATTGAAACTAACAAAGCCATCTTTTTTTGTACGGCGTAATATAGCCTCGATTCGTGCGACTAATACATGCTCATCAAATGGTTTTGTAATATAATCATCTGCGCCCATCGTGAGGCCTTTCACCATATCGTAGTTTTGGTTGCGAGCTGTTAACATAATGATAGGAACGTTGGAAATTTGACGAATTTGATAGCAAGTATCCCATCCATCCATATTTGGCATCATAACATCTAATAAAATAATATCGAATTCTTTTTGTTCGATTAATTTTAGTGCTTCAAGGCCAGAGGTAGCTTTCATACAAAAATAGCCGCGAGGGCTTAAGAACAGATCTAATAATCGTAACATACGTTCTTCATCGTCTACTAATAAAATTTTTACCATAATCTTGTGCACCCCAAACTGTTCATTCTACTTGTATAGTTTACATGAAAATAATAAAAAACTCTTTTTATGTGATTGAATGGAGGGCTGATTTTTTCGCTCAGAGTAATTGACATAAAAAATGCACTAGTTTTGCACAACTATTTTTTATAATAGAAAACGTAGCGACACAAAATACCCTATGTTGCGACATAACGTCATGTCATTTTATTTATAAAATGACAATTCCATTCTATTGTGTATGTGAGATAGAGAGGGTTTTCGTATTCACCTCGCATCGGATAAGAAAAATTTCCTATCTCACACTTTTTTTAAAAGGAGATCATACACATGAATTCAAAAGAAGAAATTTCAAAAAAAGAAAAGCAAGATCGTAATACGGTTGTCATGTGCGTTGCCGTATCTATGGTTATTATTATAAGTTGCGTAAATAAAATTTTGGGGATTTTATAATATAAAAAAAGCTGATTGCTTCTTAAGAAGCAATCAGCTTTTTTCGTTGTTAGGGGGAGTATTTCTATATAATAAACCAAGGTAAAATTGCTAATCCAGAAGTTATAATTGCTGTAGTAAATATTAAAAGCATAGCTCGTTTGTTTTGTTTCATGTCACATTCTCCTTTACATATCAAGTACATGCGATCAGTGTGAGATGTGGTTCCCCACTGAGTAAAGTGTCACTTTATATTTTTAGTATAATGAATGGTAAGGATTGGTACGATCGATAAAGGTGACATGAAGATTACATTGTTGTAATGAAAAAAGCATCTTTCTTAATAAAAAGATGCTTTTGGAAAACTATATTGAAGTATTAATCATTTAAGAACAGAACCATATGTTCCTCGTCCCAATATTGACCGTTATGTTTTAATGAACGCTCTTGTACGCCGTAAGTTTGGAAACCTAATGATTCATATAATTTTTTGGCACCGGCGTTACCAACTACAACATCGAGCATAAGTTGTTCTACATGTAATTTATCGGCATTTTCAATAATTGCTTTAATAAGAGCTCGTCCTGCTCCAAGGCCACGCGCTTTTGGGGAAACGAAAACGGAACCGATTTTTGCTTTATGTTCTTGTTTAATAAAAGGCTTTGTTTCTAAAGTAGCAATGCCGATTAAATCATCATCTTTGAAGACCCCTAGAGTATACTTATCCGGATTGCTTAATCGTTTTGCCATAGCAGCTACAGGATCCTCATGTTTCAAAACATCTTCATAGGAAGAGCTAAAAGCTTCCGGGTTCTTCGTTAAACCTTCCATACAAACTTTTAAATATATTTCTGCGTCCTCTGTCGTTAATAAGCGAATTTCCATAGTTGTAACCTCCTTGGTCGATTTCAAATAAAATAAATCCATTACTTTTATAAGATTGTGTATGTGTTTTGTTAGCAGTCTCTTTTAATTTGTAAAAGAATGAAAAGATATATGCTACAATGCTTTGTTTTTTAATATGTAATGAAATTATATATTAACTTTATTAACTATTCAAGTATTTAATATATTACATTTTCATAACTAAAATAACTCCTCAATTGAGGAGCTATTTTAGTTATTCGATTGATAACCATCAATTCGATGTGGATGTGTGTAAATATTACAAGATTCATTTCTAATAAATCCTACGACTGTAATGCCTAAATCGTGAGCAAGTTGCAATGCTAGTTTTGTTGGGGCAGATTTAGATAGAACAATTTCACATCCGATTTTTGAAACTTTGAGTAAAATTTCGGATGAAATACGTCCGCTAAATGCGATAATTTTTCCTTTAACAGATATATCATTGCGTAAACAATGACCGTATATTTTGTCTAATGCATTATGTCTTCCGATATCCATTCTTGATAGAAGGATATTATTTCGATCACATAGCGCGGTATTGTGAACACCACCAGTTTGGCGAAAGGTAGTGGAAGATTGTTGTAAAGTATTCATTAAGTAAAAACATTCTTCAGGAGTAATTTTTACATGTATATCATGTAAGTCTTTTGCTTTTGCCGCATCGTTTACGAAAATAAAACCTTGTCTACCTTTTCCGCAGCAAGAAGTGATGTATCGTTTATTATATAAAGTTTGATAGAGCAGATTCACTTTTGATGATTTTACATGGACAATTCCGTTATCTTTTTGAACCCATAGTTCTTCAACATCGTTATAGGAAGAAATAATCCCCTCAGAAATTAAAAAACCAATTACCATATCTTCAATATAATTTGGTGTGCATACGACTGTTACATATTCTTCACCATTCAATTTAATAGTAATAGGAGATTCTGTAACAATCTCGTCAAGTTGTTTTGAAAATGTACCAGATTGATAACGTACAATTGTATAAGTCTCTTGCGTAGGCCCCATATTTAATTCCCCTTTTATATGTATTTCTCTCCCACATTTATCATAAAACAATGGGAAAATAAAAACACCTATTAACAAGAAGATCACAGATTATTTTGGTTATTATTGTATATGTACGATATAATAGAACTGTAGAATAGTGATATTTTCAAGCTTTCGTAGTTATACCTTATAACATCTAGAATCGACTTCATAAGAAAGTATTTGGGTAGAGCGTTTCAAAAATATGTACAGTAATGCGATTTTGAAAACGGATTCATAATTGTGTTGTACAGTTGGTTGTAAGGAGAGGGGAAACTATGGCAGAACAGACAGTCCGTGTAACCGTCGATGGTAAAGAATTTTCTGCATCAGGTGAAAAGACGATACTACAATTATTTAACGAGAGTAATTTGGAACATCCTCAAATTTGTCATGTACCAGAAGTAGATCCAATTCAAACTTGTGATACGTGTATTGTAGAAGTAAATGGAAAGTTATTGCGTGCTTGTTCAACGAAATTAGAGAACGGTATGCATATCGAAAGACAGTCCCAGCGTGCAAAAGAGGCACAGACTGAGGCAATGGATCGAATATTAGAGAATCACCTACTGTATTGTACCGTTTGTGATAACAATAATGGTAACTGTAAAGTCCATAATACAGTACATATGATGGGAATTGAGGAACAGAAATATCCGTATGAGCCAAAAGTAAGTGCGTGTGAAGTGGATATGTCACATCCATTTTATCGATATGATCCAAATCAATGTATTGCTTGTGGGCAGTGTGTAGAAGTATGTCAAAACTTACAAGTGAATGAAACTATATCGATTGATTGGAGCTTAGACCGTCCACGTGTTATATGGGACAATGGTGTAAGTATAAATGACTCATCTTGTGTAAGTTGCGGGCAATGTGTAACAGTATGTCCATGTAATGCGTTGATGGAGAAATCAATGTTAGGTGAAGCTGGATTCATGACTGGATTGAAACCAGATGTGTTAGATCCGATGATCGATTTTGTAAAGGATGTAGAGCCTGGATATAGTAGTATTTTAGCAGTTTCAGAAGTAGAGGCTGCGATGCGTAAGACGAAAGTGAATAGAACAAAAACAGTTTGTACATTTTGTGGTGTAGGTTGTTCATTTGAAGTATGGACGAAAGACCGCCACATTTTGAAAGTACAGCCTGTTTCAGATGCGCCGGTTAACGGTATTTCCACATGCGTAAAAGGCAAATTTGGATGGGATTTTGTAAACAGTGAAGATCGAATTACAAAGCCATTAATTCGCCAAGGAGATATGTTTGTTGAAGCTTCATGGGAAGAGGCTCTTGAAGTTGTTGCATCCAATATGCAGCATATTAAATCAGAATATGGAAGTGATGCATTTGGGTTTATTTCTTCTTCGAAAGTAACGAATGAAGAAAATTATCTTATGCAAAAACTAGCCCGTCAAATATATGGAACGAATAATGTAGACAACTGTTCCCGTTATTGTCAATCTCCAGCAACAGACGGTTTATTTAAAACTGTCGGTATGGGCGGGGACGCTGGAACAGTGAAAGATATTGCGGAAGCTGGCCTTGTCATTATCGTTGGAGCAAATCCAACAGAAGGACATCCTGTACTTGCAACGCGTGTAAAACGTGCTCATAAATTACATGACCAAAAATTAATTGTGGCGGACCTTCGTAAACATGAAATGGCAGAGCGTGCGGATTTATTCATTCATCCGCGCCAAGGAACTGATTATGTATGGCTCGCTGGTATTACGAAATATATTATTGATCAAGATTGGCACGATAAAAAGTTCATAGCTGAAAATGTGAAGAATTTTGATGAATATAGCAAAATGGTAGAAAAGTATACGCTTGATTATACAGAAGAAATTACGGGGATTTCGAAAGAAAATCTGAAAGAAATGGCTCGTATGGTATATGAAGCAGATGGTACTTGTGTACTTTGGGGAATGGGTGTAACGCAAAATACTGGAGGAAGTACAACTTCAGCAGCAATTTCAAATCTATTGCTTGTTACGGGTAATTATCGTCGTCCTGGTGCAGGAGCATATCCATTACGCGGACATAATAACGTACAAGGCGCTTGTGATATGGCAACATTACCAAACTGGCTTCCAGGTTACCAAGCAGTTTCAGATGATGCGCTCCGTGCGAAATTTGAAAAAGCATACGGTACTACAATTCCGAAAGCACCAGGCTTAAATAATATTGCAATGTTACTTGCGGCAGATGAAGGAAAACTGCGTGGTATGTATGTTATGGGTGAAGAAATGGCTTTAGTAGATTCGAATGCCAACCATGTACAACATATTTTAGCGAATTTAGATTTCCTTGTTGTTCAAGATATGTTCTTATCGAAAACAGCTCGTTTTGCTGATGTTATTTTACCGGCAGCACCAAGCTTAGAAAAAGAGGGAACATTTACGAATACAGAGCGCCGTATTCAAAGATTATATGAAGTATTGAAGCCGCTTGGTGATTCAAAGCCAGACTGGTGGATTTTACAAAAAGTAGCTCGTGCACTTGGCGGGGACTGGAATTATGAAAATCCAAGTGAAATCATGGATGAAATTGCATCGCTTGCACCTTTATATTCTCAGGCAACATACGATCGTTTAGAAGGATGGAATAGTTTATGTTGGGGTAGCCATGATGGCAGCGATACACCACTATTATATGTGGACGGATTTAACTTCCCAGATAAACTAGCTCGTCTATCATTAGATGAATGGGTACCACCAGTTGTAGCGCCAGATGAGTATGATTTACTTTTAAATAATGGTCGTATGTTAGAACATTTCCATGAAGGGAATATGACGAATAAATCGGCTGGTATTTTATCTAAAGTATCTGAAGTGTTCGTTGAAATCTCGCCTGAACTTGCCCTAGAGCGCAATGTGAAAGATGGTGGTCTTGTAGAATTAGCATCACCATTTGGGAAAATTAAAGTACAGGCACTTGTTACAGATCGTGTAACGGGGAAAGAGCTATATTTACCGATGCATGCAACGGTAAATGAAGAGGCAATCAATATTTTAACTGGAACGGCGACAGATCTTTATACGTGTACACCAGCGTACAAACAAACGATGGTAAAGATGCGTGTACTACGTGAAAAAGGGAATCGTCCGTTACCATCTTCAAACCCGAGAGATAAAAAGCGTAATCCGCAAAACGGTGTTGAAATCCAGCAAAAATGGCAAAGAAAACAATACGTATCAATTGTGGACTAGGGGGCGGAGAGAGTGGCGAAAGAAATTACTGTAATTAAAAAGAAAGTTGTAACAGAGGAAGAACAGAAACAGCAAGTAGCAGATGAACTTCTAAATGAGCTATCTAATAATCGTGAAGCAGTAGAAGAAACGATGCAGCTTTTAGCACAGTTGCAGAAGGCTGGTATATTAGATGCGGCAATTAGTTTGCTTGCTGCGAAGGAAGATGTTTCAAAAATCGCTGTGGAGCAATTAAATCGTGAACCCGTTAAAAATGCGTTAAATAATATGATGGGGGCAGGAGAAGCGTTATCTTCAGTTGACCCAGAAATAACGAAGCAAATTACGTCAAGTTTAGTTACAGGATTGCAATTTGCAACAGATGAATTAAATAGTGGCAAAAAAACAAAAGTGATGGATTTCTTTAAAGTATTAAAAGATCCAGATATCAATAGAGCTATTACATTCGGTTTTAGCTTCTTGAAAGCATTTGGACAAGGGCTAGAGAAAAAATAGAATAAATGAAAAAGTGATGGGAAGTAGCCATCACTTTTTTCATTATATGTATAAGAGTGTTCATGTTAAGCGGAATATATTATTATTAAAAAGATGGATTAGAACTGGAAATATGGAATCCATCTCAAATACCGTTTTAGAATTTGGAGGAATATATGCAACACCGTAAAAAACTATCTATACCAGGAGTAATGAGACATTCCTTTCAAACAGTTAAATTTGCTTTTTGGAATGTATTAACTTTTCAACTTGCTTATAAATTATTAGCAGCGATTGTGTTTGTTCCGCTATTTGGAATTATTTTTAATAAGTTATTGTATTTTGGTGGTTATGCAAATGCGACAAATGATGAATTATTAGCGTTTTTAAAGACGCCTTATGGCATCTTAGCAATCGTAATTTTATCATTGTTAGCACTGTTTCTTATCTTTACGGAATTTGCGGTGCTTATTATTATTTCGTATTTCGCTCATAAAAGACAGAAGGTGAAATTACGTCCGATTTTATATAAAACGGTAACGTATTTACCTACTCTTTTCACATATTGCTTACCAGGATTTATTTTATATGCTGTCGTATTGTTGCCTCTTTTAAATATGGGATATGAAACGGCATTAATCCCGCAAATTCAAATTCCTAACTTTATTACAGGAGAACTGTTTAAGACAACGATGGGGCAAGTTGGTTATTACACGTTCTTTGCTGTAGTCGCGTATTTGAATCTTCGATGGATTTTCGTTCTACCTATTGTTGTTTTAGAGCAAAAATCATTTCGCGTGGCAGCACGTAAAAGTGCAAATTTAGTAAAGGAAAGCTTTTTTAAAGTACTACTCTTTTTAGTAGGATTTTTTATTTCAATTGGAATTGTATATGTCGTATTTTTGGGAATATATTTATTGTGCCTATGGGGTGTTTATGAATTTACAAACCCGAAAGGAACATTTGCATTATTAGCTGAATCAACGATTTCTGTATTTTTAACGAGCACATTGTATTTATTCAGCTTTATCGTGACGCCATTTTATATTATGGCGATTACGCGATTATACTTACAAAAGGTACCGGTTGAAGATGTTTTATTAGAAGAAGGATTAGATTATTCGAAAACGAAAGCAGATAAATGTTTCTTCCAAAAACATCGTTGGAAATTCATTGGCGTATACATTGTAGGGATTATTACTGCGGGAATGGTCGTTGCCTTCATTGTAACGTTTATTTCAAATTCGTATAAAGAACCGATTATTATGGCGCACCGCGGGTATATATCAAAAGGCGTAGAAAATACGAAAGAAGCTGTGCAAGGTGCTATTGATGCAAAAGCAGACTACGCTGAAATAGATGTATTACAAACGAAAGACGGTGAACTAGCGGTTATACATGATTTGAAGCTGAAACGTCTCGCAAATGCAAATGTGCATGTGTCAGATTTAACGATGGTTGAGTTAAGGCAGCTTACCCTTAGTCAAGATGGACTTTCAGGACAAATAAGTACACTTGATGAAATCATTAAGCTAGCAAATGGCAAAATCAAACTTAATATAGAAGTGAAGCTTCATGGGGGCGAAAAAGACTTTGTAAACAAAGTCTTAAAAACGATTAAAGATAATGAATTTGAGAAGCAATGTGTAATTCAAACGTTACACTATCCGCTTATTAAAGAGTTTAAGCGTGCAAATCCAGATATAAAAGTAGGGTATATATTGTATGCAAGTAGAGCTAACTTAAAGAATGTGAAGGCTGACTTTTACGTAGCAGAAGAATATATGTTAAATAAGAAATTAGTAAAAGAAGCAAGGAAGTTAAACAAACCAATTTACGTATGGACAGTAAATGATATGGAAAATTTAAAGGCATATTATAAGTTAAACGTAGATGGTATCATAACTGATTACCCTGAAGATGCACGTGAAACAATTAAGATGTTAAAAGAGCAAGAAGCGGAAGAAAGTGATCTGTTTGATAAAATTACTGAAACGACAGATGATTTGTTTTTAAAATTATTTATAAGTTACCCAGCTGCTAGCTAAATGCTAGCAGCTATTTTTTTGTGAAAAGAATATATCTCTAAAGTATTAAGTAAAGTAATAACTGTATATGTATACGTTATCGCTTAGTTTTTTACATTGTTACATTATTGTCAAATAATAAATGATTACTGTTTATTTTGAAGAAGTATAATAAAAATTGAGTGAAAGATAATGGAATGTCACGAAACCCCTAATAGAATCAATGTTTTATATATTTACACTATTCTAAATATATAAACTTTAGAAAAATGATATGTTAGCGTTTTCATAACTTTTAAGTTATGCTAGAATAAGGACATAAGTTATTAATTATTACAAAAAGAAAAAAGAATCTCTTTTTTCTGTTAATTATAAGGGGGCATTTCATTATGCGTATTGGGGTACCAGCAGAAATTAAAAACAACGAAAACCGTGTGGCAATGACACCAGCAGGTGTTGTACATTTAATTCGTAACAATCACGAAGTATTCATTCAAAAGGGTGCAGGTTTAGGATCTGGTTTCACAGACGCTCAGTATGTTGAAGCGGGAGCAAAAATTGTTGATACAGCTGAAGAAGCTTGGAACATGGAAATGGTTATGAAAGTTAAAGAACCAATTGAAAGCGAATACAAACACTTCAGTGAAGGCTTAATCTTATTCACATACTTACACTTAGCTCCAGAGCCAGAATTAACAAAAGCGTTAATTGAGAAGAAAGTTGTTGCGATTGCATATGAAACAGTACAATTAGAAAACCGTTCTCTACCATTACTTGCACCTATGAGTGAAGTAGCTGGTCGTATGGCTGCACAAATTGGTGCGCAATTCCTTGAGAAAAACAAAGGCGGTAAAGGTATCTTACTTGCAGGTGTTCCAGGAGTTAAACGTGGTAAAGTAACAATCATCGGTGGTGGACAAGCTGGTACAAATGCTGCTAAAATTGCAGTTGGACTAGGTGCGGATGTAACAATCATCGACTTAAGCGCAGAACGTCTTCGTCAATTAGATGACATTTTCGGAAACCAAGTAAAAACTTTAATGTCTAATCCTTACAATATTGCAGAAGCTGTAAAAGAGTCTGATCTTGTAATCGGTGCAGTATTAATCCCAGGTGCAAAAGCTCCAAAACTTGTAACAGAAGAAATGATTAAATCAATGGAACCAGGTTCTGTTGTTGTAGATATCGCGATTGACCAAGGTGGTATTTTCGAAACAACTGACCGTATTACAACTCATGATAACCCAACTTACGAAAAACACGGCGTTGTTCATTATGCAGTTGCAAACATGCCAGGTGCGGTTCCACGTACATCAACTCTTGCATTAACAAACGTAACAGTACCATATGCAGTACAAATTGCTAACAAAGGCTACAAAGAAGCTTGCCTAGGCAACTCTGCATTACTAAAAGGTATTAACACATTAGATGGCTATGTAACATTTGAAGCAGTTGCAGAAGCTCACGGTGTAGAGTACAAAGGTGCTAAAGAATTATTAGAAGCAGAAACAGTATCTTGCTAATAGAAGCATTATACAAAACAAAATCGAACAATATATAATACAACATGATAAGAGCTAAGAGATAATACCTCTTAGCTCTTCTTAGTAAAAGGGGGCATACATCGTGGCCAACCTATTTAAAAAGAAATCCGTTACGCAATTGTTAGGGGAAAGTAAAAGTAAAACTTTGACGAAAACGCTAGGGGCATTTGACCTAACAATGCTAGGGATTGGTGCGATAATTGGTACAGGAGTTCTAGTATTAACTGGATTAGTAGCAGCAAGAGATGCTGGTCCAGCAGTTATTTTTTCATTTATGATTGCAGCAATTGTTTGTGGATTTGCAGCATTATGTTATGCAGAAGTTGCATCTACACTTCCTGTTTCAGGTAGTGTGTACACATATTCGTATGCAACAATTGGTGAGTTTGTTGCTCATTTAATGGGATGGACATTGTTATCCGTATATGTCGTAACGACTGCCGCAGTAGCTGGCGGATGGACGGGTTATTTCAATAATTTAGTGAGTGGACTGGGACTTGAAATTCCGAAAGCGTTGCTAACAATTCCAGCGCAAGGTGGTATGGTAAACTTACCAGCAGTTATCGTTACGTTAGTGATAACTTGGTTATTATCACGAGGTACGAAAGAAAGTAAGCGTGTGAATAACATAATGGTATTAATTAAAATTGGTATTGTTGTTTTATTCATTGCAGTTGGTGTATTCTACGTGAAACCAGAAAACTGGATACCATTTGCACCTTACGGTTTAAGTGGAGTGTTCGCAGGGGGAGCAGCAGTATTCTTTGCTTTCTTAGGATTTGATGCATTAGCAACTTCTGCTGAAGAAGTAAAAAATCCGCAACGTGATCTACCAATTGGTATTATTGCTTCGTTAGTTATTTGTACAATCATTTATGTTGTAGTTTGTCTCGTTATGACGGGTATGGTTTCTTATAAAGAGCTAGATGTACCGGAAGCGATGGCATATGTGTTAGAGGTTGTAGGACAAGATAAAGTGGCTGGTGTAATTGCTATTGGAGCTGTAATCGGTATTATGGCTGTAATTTTCGCTTACATTTATGCGACAACACGTGTATTCTTCGCAATGAGTCGTGACGGTTTATTACCAAAATCTTTTGCGAAAATTAACAAGAAGACTGAAGCGCCAACATTTTCAGTTTGGTTAACAGGAATTGGTAGTGCTTTAATTGCTGGATTTATCGATTTAAAAGAATTGTCGAATTTAGCGAATATTGGAGCGTTATTAACATTCGCCATGGTTGGTGTAACTGTTATCATTCTTCGTAAAACGCATCCGAAATTACAACGTGGTTTTATGGTACCACTTGTACCGATCTTACCGATTATTTCAATTGCATGTTGTCTATTCTTAATGGTAAATTTACCGTTAACAACATGGATATACTTTGGTATTTGGTTAGCGATTGGAGTAGTTGTATACTTTGTTTATTCGAAAAAGCATAGTCATTTAAAAGACGATGGAAGTTCGCAGGATAATTTAAATCAAGCTAATTAAAGGGATATAAACACAGTAAGCCTTGTGCGTCTAGGGAGCGCGCAAGGCTTTTTCTTTTGTTGAAATAAAGGGAACATATATTACTTTGTTGAATTTTTATGTCGGAATATGAAAAAAGGGTGTGCGAATTGTACATCCTTTTTTGTATGAGAATATAGAGGATGCGGAAAATATGTATATGCCTTACTAAAATGTGAACGGAATGTTCATAAAAAAAATTCAGATTTCATTGACACATATGAGTAGGCGCTCATATAATAAGAGTATAAGATATATGAATGATTGTTCATATGTTCAATTAAAGAGGTGAGCTATTATGGCTGGAAATAAAGTAGAAACACCACAAGAGACATGTTCTCAAACGATAATTCATGAAGAAGTTGTAGAGCAAGTAAAACAAACAATTCCAACTGATGAAAGTTTAAGTAAAGTAGCAGAACTATTTAAAGTATTAGGTGACCGTACACGTACGAGAATATTACATGCGCTATTTGAAGCTGAAATGTGCGTTTGTGATTTAGCTTATTTATTAGGAATGACACAATCATCTATTTCGCATCAGCTTCGTGTGTTAAAGCAAGCGAAACTTGTGAAGAATCGTAAAGAAGGAAAGGTTGTTTATTATTCGTTAGCTGACCAGCACGTAATTCATATCTTCGAGCAAGCATTTGAACACGTAAACGAAGAAGAATAAAAAGAACGCGAGGAGGGAGAACGATGGCTGAAGCGTTAGTGAAAAAGAAACTGATGTTAGAAGGTTTAGATTGTGCGAATTGTGCAATGAAAATTGAAAAAGGTGTTGGGAATATAGAAGGAGTAAATTCTTGCTCTGTAAACTTCGCAACAAAGACAATGATCTTAGAAACAGCACAAAATAAAGAAAACGAAGTTGTTACGGAAGCAAAACAACTCGTTACAAAATTAGAACCGCATATTAAAGTGCAAGAAGAGCAAAAAAATAAAATTGCTAAAGAAGTATTTATATTAGAAGGTTTAGATTGCGCGAACTGTGCAATGAAAATTGAAAATAAAGTGAAGGAAATGCCAGCTGTCTCAGAAGCAACTGTTGATTTCGTATCGAAGAAACTACGAGTAGAAGTTGCGAATAAAAGAGAACTAGAAGCAACTGTAGCAAATATAACAAATGTCGTTCAAAAGTTAGAGCCAGATGTGAAAGTTGTTCGTGAAGAGAAGAACGGTCATGACCACGGACATAGTCACGATCATGGTGAAGCAAACGTGAAAAAGATGGTAGGGAGATTAGTGGTCGGCGGAATTTTGACAGCAATTGCTGCATTAGCGAGCTTACCACAAATGGTAACAATTCCGTTATTCGTCCTTGCTTATTTATTAATAGGTGGAGATATCGTTTGGAGAGCGGTAAGAAACATGACTCGCGGCCAAGTATTTGATGAAAACTTCTTAATGGCAATTGCAACTGTAGGAGCCTTTGCAATTCAGCAATATTCAGAAGCCGTAGCAGTAATGCTATTTTATCAAGTAGGAGAACTATTCCAAAGCATTGCGGTAAACCGCTCTCGAAAATCAATTACTTCATTAATGGATATTCGTCCTGATTATGCGAATGTAAAGATTGGGAATGAAACGAAACAAGTATCACCAGAAGATGTACAAATTGGCGATTATATTATCGTTAAGCCAGGTGAGAAAGTACCATTAGACGGAAAAGTAATTGAAGGAACATCAATGGTAGATACTTCAGCATTAACTGGTGAATCTGTACCACGTGAAGTTGAAGTTGGAAATGATGTATTAAGTGGCTTTGTGAACCAAAGCGGTGTATTAACAATTGAAGTTACAAAAGAGTTTGGTGAATCAACTGTATCGAAAATTTTAGATTTAGTTCAAAATGCAAGCAGTAAAAAAGCACCAACAGAAAACTTTATTACGAAGTTTGCGCGTTACTACACTCCAGTTGTAGTTATTACAGCGGCGATCATGGCGTTTATTCCACCGCTTATTTTAGAAGGGGCTACATTCTCTGAGTGGATTTATAGAGCTTTAGTGTTCTTAGTAATCTCTTGTCCATGTGCGTTAGTTGTATCCATTCCTCTTGGATTCTTTGGAGGTATCGGTGGTGCATCTAAAAGTGGTGTGTTAGTAAAAGGTAGTAACTATTTAGAAGCTTTAAATGATGTAAAATATATTGTTTTTGACAAAACAGGAACATTAACAAAAGGTGTTTTCAAAGTTACAAAAATGGAACCGAGCGAAGGTACTACAAGCGAAGAGTTATTAGAGTATGCGGCATTTGCTGAAGTGTATTCTAACCATCCAATTGCCCAATCTATTCGAAAGGCATATGGAAAATCAATTGATGAAAAAATAATCGATGATTATAACGAAATTTCTGGTCACGGTACAGTCGTAAAAGTACAAGGAAAAGAAATTTTTGCAGGTAATGCAAAATTAATGAGAAAAGAAAATATTGAATTTAAACAACCAGAAACAGTAGGAACATTAGTTCACGTTGCTGTAGATGGAAAATATGCAGGTTATATTGTTATTTCTGATGAGGTAAAAGAGGATTCGAAACAAGCGATTCAAAAGTTAAAAGAACTAGGTATTAAAAAGACAGTAATGTTAACTGGTGATGCAAAAACAGTTGGTGAAGCTGTCGGTAAAGAATTAGGCTTAGATGAAGTTCATGCGGAATTACTACCGCAACAAAAAGTAGAAGAGATTGAAAAAATTGATGCAGCGAAGCATGGAAAAGAAAAAATTGCCTTCGTTGGTGACGGTATTAACGATACACCAGTATTAGCCCGTGCAGACGTTGGTATTGCGATGGGTGGTTTAGGATCAGATGCAGCAATTGAAGCGGCAGACATCGTTATTATGACTGATGAGCCTTCAAAAATTGCGACAGCTGTAAAAATTGCAAAACGCACAAGAAGTATAGTGTGGCAAAATATCATCTTTGCTTTAGGTGTAAAAGGGATCGTTCTATTACTTGGTGCCTTTGGTATTGCAACAATGTGGGAAGCTGTTTTCTCAGATGTTGGTGTGACACTACTTGCAGTGTTAAATGCAATGCGTGTATTACGAGTGAAAGGTTTATAAAAAAGAGGACGCAACCTGCGTCCTCTTTTTTATTGGTTATTTTGTTGAAATTGATTTAATAAAATAATATAATATTAAAATTTACAAATAAAAAACATTCGTCGTATTATTTTAATATATTTTTTACAAATATCCATATAGTATTGAAAAAACAGAGAAGGAGAAACTTCTCTGTTTACTTTTGTATGTTTTTTTCAACTTGTTCTCGAACAGTTTGAATGTAATTCATTTTATGATCCCAACATTCTTGGCTTAAATCGACAGGATACTCTTCGGGATTTAAAGTTCGCATGTATTCTTCCCAAAATAGAGCGAGACTCTGTTCATTATATTGTTGAATATCTAATATACTTGGTAGTTCATATGTTCTTTCACCGTTAACGAAAATGTCTTTATGGAGTTCACGGGCTTCAAAGTTTGTTACAAATTTACTTATATATGTGTGAACTGGATGGAACATTTTTAAGCGCTCTTCTTTTCCAGGTTCTTCAGAATCTAACGCAATATAATCGCCTTCTGCATGATCGTTAACCCGATTGATAATACGATAAATTCGTTTCAGTCCTGGAGTGGTAATTTTTTCAGGATTAGATGAAATTTTAATCGTATCATTTAATTTTCCGTCAGTATCTTCAATTGCAACTAGTTTGTAAACAGCCCCTAATGCAGGTTGCTCAAAGGACGTAATTAATTTCGTCCCAACACCCCATACGTCAATTTTTGCCCCTTGAGATTTAAGGTGCATAATTGTGTATTCATCTAAATCGCTAGAAGCGATAATTTTTGTATTTGTAAACCCTGATTCATCTAGTAGTTTTCGTGCCTTTTTCGATAAATAAGCCATATCACCACTATCAAGACGTATACCATAGAAATCAATACGATCCCCAAATTCTTTTGCAACACGAATTGCATTTGGAACACCAGATTTCAATGTGTCATATGTATCAACGAGAAAGACGCACTTCTTATGAGTTTCAGCGTATTTCTTAAACGCAACGTATTCATCGCGATATGCTTGAACGAAAGAGTGAGCGTGTGTGCCAGCTACAGGGATCCCGAAGCGTTTCCCAGCACGAACGTTGCTTGTAGAGGAGAAACCACCAATAAAGGCAGCGCGTGTCCCCCAAAGGGCGGCATCGAACTCATGGGCACGTCTTGTGCCGAACTCTAAAAGCTCATCATTACTTGCAGCATGTTTCATACGAGCAGCTTTTGTTGCAATTAATGTTTGGTAATTCACAATATTTAAGAGGGCGGTTTCAATAATTTGTGCTTCACCCAGTGGTGCATCAACACGTAATAAAGGCTCGTTATTAAATACAACTTCACCTTCTTGCATACTGCGAATCGTCCCAGTGAATTTCATATTTTGTAAATAATGAAGGAATTCTTCTTCAAATTTTAATTCTGCTAAATAAGCGATATCGCTTTCAGTAAAACTGAAATTTTCTATGTACTCTACAATTTTCTCAAGGCCAGCAAAAACAGCGTAGCCGTTCTCAAATGGAAGCTTTCGAAAATATAAATCAAAAACAGAACGGCGATTATGAATACCATCTTTCCAATATGTATAAGCCATGTTGATTTGATATAGGTCTGTATGTAAGGCATAACTATCGTCTTTATAATGAGTCATCGCGAGAACACCTCCATAATTTGGTTATAGTATACCAATTTTTCACCATTCGTAGCAAAGAAGAGATATTGAAGTGAAGTCAAGAGAGAAAAAAATGAAATTATGCATATTTTTTAGAAAATTTATATTTATCAATTTATATTTCTCCAGATTTTATGTATTATTAGAGTAATGGGGTAATGAGAATGGAGGAGGACAATGCAACAAACATTAGAAAAAATAGGCAAACAAGTCTTTTACAAACGGCTTCAGCAAAAAATGACACAAGAAGAATTATGTCAGGGCATTTGTTCTGTCTCATACTTAAGTAAGATCGAAAATGGAAAGATCGAAGCATCAGAAGAAATTCTACAATTGCTCTGCGCAAGACTAGAAATTGCTGTGACGGATTTGAGAGATGTAGAAGAAGATGTGAAGGGGAAGCTAGATGAATGGTTAAATGCACTAGTTCATTTAGACAAGCAACAAGTAGAACGTATATATGAAGAGTTGCAAGGTGAAATGAAGCATGTGTTGGATTTTGAAATTATAAATTATTATAAACTGCTGTATACACGTTATTTAATTATGAAAAGGGATATTTCTGCACTCGAAGAAGAATTAGATAAGTTGAAGAAGGTATATAAAAAATATTCTCCATTTCAGAAGTTGTTATATATGTATAGTAGAGGATTATTGTGCTGTTTACAGTATAGATGGAAGGATGGGCTAGATTACTTATTAAAAACAGAAGTAATGGCCAAAGAACAAGGGTATCATGAAACAGGTTTGTATTATAATATAGCGCTTGCATATACTCATTTAGATATTCATCATCTTGCAATTCATTTTGTAAATATGGCATTAGAAGGATTTCGTAGTGAATATAAGTTTAGAAACATAATTAATTGCCAAATCCTTATTGCGGTAAGTTATACAGAAAAAGGTCAGTATGAAGAAGCTTTAAAAATGTATGAGAGTATATTGAGAGAGGCCACATCTTTTGCTGATAAGGATGTACTATTAGCTATTACTTTAAGTAATATGGGAAGTATCTATTATAAAAAAGGCAAATATCAGCAAGCGAAAAAATATTATTTAGATAGTCTACAACTTCAAAAACAAATAGATTTAAACTATTTAGATACAATATACGAAATGGCACTAGTATGCATTAAATTAGAAGAATTGGAAGAGGCAAGGACATTAATTGATAAGGGAATTGATGCAGCAAAACAGGAAGAGAGATTTAATGCAAAATTATATTTGCTTTTAATGCTTAGATATAAATATTTTGAAGAAGCAAAAGATTATAAAGCATTTTTGGAAAATGAGGCTATCCCGTTGTATAAATCTGCAGGAAATAAAATAGAATTAAAGAAAGTATACGTTGAACTAGCAGAACATTTTTCCAGTTTATCGAGATTTGAAGAAAGTAATCGATATTATAGGTTAGTTATTGATTTAATGAATGATAATAAGGAGGAATAAACATGAAAAAGATGGTATTTGGAGTATTGGCGTTTATATTGACTCTTACAGTTGCTGGAGGAATACATCAATATAGCAGTAAACCTGATATTGTTGGTCAACAAGCTAAAACTGTTGAACAAGTTAATTTATAATCTCCACCCTTTCCAATCGGAAAGGGTTTTTTCAATATTTGTTCCTCAAAATTCTACAAAACTTGAGAAAATAATTATTTGAATTTTTAGTATATTAATAGTGGAAACATAATGCTAATATGAAACTACTCTTTTTCAAAAAAATTTTTTATTAGGGGGAAGGTTCATGAAAAAGAAAAGTTTAGCGTTAGTGTTAGCGACAGGAATGGCAGTTACAACGTTTGGAGGGACAGGCTCTGCATTTGCGGATTCTAAAAATGTACTCTCTACGAAGAAGTACAATGAGACAGTACAGTCACCTGAGTTTATTTCTGGTGATCTAACTGGAGCGACTGGTAAGAAAGCAGAATCTGTTGTGTTTGATTACTTAAACGCAGCAAAAGGTGATTACAAGCTAGGGGAAAAGAGTGCGCAAGATTCTTTCAAAGTGAAACAAGTGAAGAAAGATGCTGTAACTGATTCAACAGTAGTACGTATGCAACAAGTTTACGAAGGAGTACCTGTATGGGGTTCTACTCAAGTAGCTCACGTAAGTAAAGACGGTTCTTTAAAAGTATTGTCTGGAACAGTTGCACCTGATTTAGACAAAAAGGAAAAGTTAAAAAATAAAAATAAGATTGAAGGCGCAAAAGCAATTGAAATCGCGCAGCAAGATTTAGGGGTAACACCGAAATATGAGGTAGAACCAAAAGCGGACTTATATGTATATCAAAATGGTGAAGAAACAACATATGCATATGTTGTAAATCTAAATTTCTTAGATCCAAGTCCAGGAAACTACTACTATTTCATTGAAGCAGACAGCGGTAAAGTATTAAATAAATATAATAAATTGGATCATGTAGCAAATGAAGATAAATCACCAATTAAGCAAGAGGCTCCTAAACAGGATGCGAAAGCAGTAGTAAAACCTGTAACAGGAACAAATAAAGTAGGAACTGGTAAAGGTGTATTAGGAGATACGAAATCACTCAATACAACATTATCTGGCTCATCTTACTACTTACAAGATAATACGCGCGGAGCAACGATTTTCACATATGATGCGAAAAATCGTACTACATTGCCAGGAACTTTATGGGTAGATGCAGATAATGTTTTCAATGCAGCGTATGATGCAGCGGCAGTAGATGCTCATTACTATGCAGGTAAAACATATGATTATTATAAAGCTACATTTAATAGAAACTCTATTAATGATGCAGGGGCACCGTTAAAATCAACAGTTCATTACGGAAGTAAGTATAATAATGCATTCTGGAACGGCTCACAAATGGTATACGGAGATGGAGATGGTGTAACATTCACTTCATTATCTGGTGGAATTGACGTAATTGGTCACGAATTAACGCATGCTGTTACGGAAAATAGCTCGGACTTAATTTATCAAAATGAATCAGGAGCGTTAAATGAAGCGATTTCTGATATCTTTGGTACTTTAGTAGAATTCTATGATAACCGTAACCCAGATTGGGAGATTGGTGAAGATATTTACACGCCTGGTAAAGCGGGAGATGCGCTTCGCTCTATGAGTGATCCAGCGAAATATGGTGACCCAGACCATTATTCTAAGCGTTACACTGGTACTAGTGATAACGGTGGGGTTCATACAAACAGTGGTATCATTAATAAACAAGCTTATTTATTAGCAAATGGTGGTACGCATTCGGGTGTAACTGTAACGGGCATTGGTAAAGATAAGTTAGGTGCAATTTATTACCGTGCAAACACACAATATTTCACGCAATCTACTACATTTAGCCAAGCTCGTGCTGGTGCAGTACAAGCTGCAGCTGATTTATATGGTGCGACTTCTGCGGAAGTAGCGGCAGTTAAGCAATCGTTTAGTGCTGTTGGTATTAACTAAGGATTTAAAGGATAGCTATTAATAAAATACCTCAAAAATAAAGAAGGAGCATAGGCTCCTTCTTTATTTTTTTCTCCATTTTTTCCACAAATAATATAATCCGATACAACCTGCGATTGTCACAATCCACTTCGCTTCATTTGTTCCGTTCATGACTTGGTATGCCGAATATACTTCAATCAATAATGCCGGTATTTTACCTATTGTACTGGCAATACTGAAGGAGAGTAATGACATTTTCCCTAGAGCTGCAAATAAAGTCACGATACTTGATGGGATGAAAGGTATCAATCGAAACGATAGAACGAGTAGAAAGGCCTCTCTACCTTGTACATAAAGAAGACGCTCTACCTTTGGGTACTTATTTACTTTATCGTGAGTGAACTTTTGAAGGCCTATGCGGTAAATATAAAACGAGATAATAGCCCCTAAGGCCTCACCTGCGATTGAAATGATTGTGCCATTTGTTACACCGAAGAGCTGTATATTAATGGCGGTTAAAAAGATGCTAGGAATAACGCCTAAAAGACTAATGATGATGTTAATTAAGATACTAAGTGGAATTGCGATTGAATAGTATTCTGTTAAGAAATTTTGAATCGTTTCAGCCATTGTTTAAAATCCTTTATCTTTTTTTGCATTACACCATATTTCGTTTGTATAGGCAAGGGTAAATTTACATAATGTAGAAAAACGTTGATAAGAAGGGGTCTTTATACCTTATGTGGGTATTGGGTATATAAAAACAGGGGTATTTTAAAATGTTTTGAAAAACACTATAAAAACCTTTGTATAAAAGAGTTTTATAGTTATATTATCACTGTTTTTATATGGGAAATAATCATAAAATATAGGGGGTATATATTATAAAAGTCGAAAAATAGAGGATTGATGAAATTGCGCGGGTAAATATGGAAAAATAGATGAAAAAAATGAAAACTGATAGATTTTTTCGTTGTGAAATTGACTTTTAGTGAAGTTGCGATAATAATCATGAAAGAGGTGATATGATGAAACGAATAAGTAGTCTTTTCTTGAGTGGTTTATTGGCACTAATGCTGATCTTAAGTGGATGTGCAGGAAAAGAACAAAAAACAGAGAAACAAACAGGGAATCAATCGACATCAGTAGAAAAAATTAGTGATAATATTTTAGATGAAATGGAAGGGCCACCTAAAAATGGTCATACGATTGAAAGACATGTAGGCAAATCAGAAGAAGATTTGAAGAATCGCTTGAAGACAGATAAAGTATCAGCAGCAAGTACATACTATGACAAGGAAACAGCAACGAAAGCTGTAAAAGATAGTTTGAAGCAGCATGATAAGGAAATTCAAGACTGGTTAAAAAATTCTAAAGAGGCTCGTCTCGTATTAAATACAACACATTCATTCCCGGTTGGAAAAACGGTAATAAAGAAAAATATGAGTGTAAAAGACAAGTTGGTAAAAACTGTTACTGTTTTAGCAAGAGATAAGTCAGGAGAATTAGGGTTTAAGATTATTACTTCTTATCCATCTGATAAATAAGAAGGGGGAGTACATTATGTATACGACATTACAATACTTTCTTAAATCGTACTGTACGTTAAGTATTCATGAGGATGAAATAGTAAGCGTGATGGAAGAGTTTATTGAACAAGAAGACGAAGAAATCGTTTTGAAATTACGTGATGAATTAATAAATATGAAGAAAAAGAACGTGTGGGAAGAGGCGTGTGTATTAGCTGCGAAGGAAGGGAATCGTATGTGGTCTTTAGAAGAAACGAAAGACCATCTTGAAACTTTTTTACTATTACTGCAAAAGAAAAAGGCGTGATTAAATCACGCCTTTTTCTTTATGCTATTCGGTTGATATTATCTATTCTTTTGGAGCGCTTTTATATACGCTTTTTGAAATTTGTCCATTTGATATTACTGCCCCGTTTTGTGTTACTTTTTTATACGTAACCGCTGTGATTTTATCACTAGTCCTACTAATTACTTGGGAAGAAACTTCAACATTTTTACCAGTATTTGTACCGAAAATGCGTGTAGTAATACTACCTCCATTTGAAAATGCTTGAATATAAATATGATTGCCCGTATTATTTTTAAATTTTAAATCTGGACCATAATCTGCTACTGCTGCATCTTGCCCAAGTGGTAAATAATTTACCGGCATAGAATGATTGCTTCGAGAAACAATGCCTAAATCTGCCCTTAAAGCTGCGCTGTATAAAGTACTACTGACTTGGCAAACTCCTCCGCCTGCACTTTGTATTACTTTACCTTGTGAATATACTGCTGCAGATTTATAACCATGTGCAGCATCAGTTACGCCAACGCGGCCATTAAAACTAAATGTTTCATCAGGTGCGACAATAACCCCACTTAAAGTATTGGCTGACTTATTTACGTTAAATGATTGATTTCCGTTACGGCCGGCCATTGGAGTAGAATATTCAGCGATGACTTCTTTAATACCCATTTTCTGTATGTCTTCTGTAGAACGTTCTGGTTTTATAAATGTAACTGGCAATGTAACATCTGATTTACCAGTAGTAATAGCTTCGTTTGTTAAATCGTTTAGTTTCCCTTTATCAATTTTTTCTCCGTTTTGGCTTTGACTAACATTTACTGTTGAGCCTTCAATACTCAATTCTGCATTAACAGGATTTTTTAATGTTTCATTATATTTATCTTTTATAAAGGTTTCATAAGCTGTTGCATTTAATTGTGGTGTTAATTTATAGTCACGTTTTAATTCACCGTTTTCAGCTTGCTTACGCATTTTGTAACGATTCATTACGTTTCCTTCTTGTTCTTTGAAGATTTTGTCAATAATATCTTTCTCTTTATAATTTATCCCTAAATCTTTCCATGTGTAAGTTTGTTTATCGTTTTGGAATATGTAGGTAAGGGATTTTTGATCTAACTCAGTTACCTTTTGATTAATAATTGCTTGAATATCTTTCCTATTTTTTCCTTCGAGAGAAATACCTTCAAATGTAGTATTTGGTAATGCAGTAGTATTTAATTGATTATTTAATTTGGATACATATTGATATCCCCCAACACCGCCTACACAAAGTAATATGCCCCCAGCAATTGCAGAACCAATCAGTATTTTACTTAGCTTCATTTATTTCCCCCCAGAAATTTATGTATAAATATATGTATTACATTTTTTGTATAAAAATGATGAAAATAACATTATGTACGTACTAGTATACTATTATTTTCACTGTGTGTGTAATGTTTTCATAAAAAATGTTACATAGCTGTAATAATTGTCACTTCTTGTCACAATGTGTATGAAAAATATGTTGAAAAATATAATAAAAAGGCTGTCTAGAAAGATCTAGCAGCCTTTTTATTATAATTTTTTATGTTCATTTTTATTCGTAACACCGAGATGTTTTTGAAGGGTAGTTGAAATAGTGTCGACGCTTTTTTCATTTGGAACGTAATAATAAATACCACCTATATATTTATCTGTACCTTCTACTTGCATTTTTTCCATCTTTAAATTTGAATCCATTGAATTTTTTGTAATTGTCATCATATCATCAAACGTTAAATTGGTTTTTAAATCCTTATCGACAGCGTCTAGTAGGCCACCGATTTTATTAATGGAATTAAGAGATAGTGCCTTTTCAGCAATGGCCTCTAATACAAGCTGTTGTCGTTGGCCACGCATATAATCACTATCGATATGACGAGTTCTAGCTAGCGCCAATGCTTCTTCTCCATTTAAATGTTGACGTCCTTTTTTAAGATGAATTGCATCTGCTTCATCTTTACTATTTTGCTCTGTGAACTCAACTGGAACGTCTACAGTAATACCACCAAGAGAATCAACAATTTTAATAAAGGATTTAAAGTTGAATTTTACATAGTAATCAACTGGAACATCTAAAAAGTTCTCTACCGTATCAATTGTGCTGTCTACACCACCGAATACGTGCGCATGTGTAATTTTATCGTATTTATCACGTGATTTAATGTAGACGCGTGAGTCACGTGGAATGCTTACAAGTTTAACGGATTTATCGTTTTTATTAATTGTTGCAAGTAATAACGCATCTGTTCGAGTCGCTTTTCCATAACCTTTTTCCCTAATTTCACTTTCATCAACACCCATAATAAGTACGGAAATGTTGTCGGTCATAGGTTTAACAGCTTTTTCACGTTTACTGGACTTATCTCCTCGACCTAGTTCAGCATAAGCATTATTTAAGACGGACTTTGCTTTACTGTATATATGGAAGGAGTAGCCTCCTGCTCCAAGTGCTACAATTAGTAATGGAATAAGAAGGAACCAAAGTAGGCGTTTTTTCTTTGAGCGTCCTTTTTTGGCTCGCGTATTGTTGTTCGTGTCGGATTTCATCATTTTTTCTCCTTTAAAACTATCAAAGTGTATACATTTAGAAGTGTATTCAAACACATAAAAAATATTTTACGCTAAATAAAAGCGATTGTACATGTATAAAAAATAGATGTCTTGATTATTTATAAGACACCTATTCGTTATTGTATACAAAAGATAGGGATAAGAAAATGATAAAATTTTACCTAATTACAACATAATGCTTACGATAATTGCAGATAAAATGCTAACGAGAGTAGCTCCATATAGTAATTTAAGGCCAAACCTCGCAACAACGTTTCCTTGTTCCTCGTTTAGTCCTTTTACCGCACCTGAAATAATACCAATGGAAGAGAAATTGGCAAAAGACACAAGGAAAACAGAAATAATACCAACTGTACGGGGGGAAAGGCTATTAGAAATTTTACTGAGGTCCATCATTGCAACAAATTCATTTGTTACAAGCTTCGTTGCCATAATGCTGCCAGCTGCGACAATTTCAGAACTTGGTACACCGATAAGGAATGCGATAGGTGCAAATATATAGCCGATTAATTGTTGGAACGTAATACCGAATATAATGAGGAACAGGTCATTAATACAACTAATTAATGCGACGAATCCGATGAGCATAGCGCCGACAACAATGGCTACACGAAAACCATCAAGAATGTATTCTCCAAGCATTTCAAAAAAGCTCTGTTTTTCACCTTTGATTTCTAAAATATCTTCGTCATCTTTAACGTCGTAAGGGTTAATGATGAGTACGATAATAAAACCGCTAAATAAATTGAGAACGAGTGCAGTTACTACATATTTAGGTTCAATCATTGTCATATAGGCACCTACGATAGACATAGATACGGTTGACATAGCAGAGGCACAAAGTGTATAAAGACGGTGTTTTGGAATTTGAGCTAATTGCTTTTTCACTGTAATAAAAACTTCTGATTGGCCGACAATGGCAGAGGCAATAGCGTTGTAAGATTCTAATTTCCCAAGACCATTTATTTTACTAAGAAAGTACCCGATCCAATGAATAAAAAATGGTAGTATTTTGAAATGTTGTAATATGCCAATTAAAACAGAAATAAAGACGATTGGTAATAATACATTAAGGAAAAATGGCATTTCACCTTTATTTGCAAGACCACCAAATACGAAATTTATTCCATTAGCAGCATACTCGAGTAGCTTGGTAAACAAACTGGAAATGATTCTAATTAGTATGAGGCCGACTTCTGTATTTAGTAGTAAATAGGTTAAAATTAACTGTATAATAAGCATGATAAAAATTGGTTTAAATTTAATATGCTTCTTATTATTGCTAGCAATATAAGCGAGCAAGAAAACAACAATTAGTCCGACGAAAAAAGTAATGAATTTCATGATAAGCCCCCTAAAAGAGATATTCTGCTATATATGTTTTTCATTTCAAGAGAGAATATGCATCTTTGGTAAAGAAAGGAATAGAGAGAGTATGAATATATGTAGAGTGCATCACGTTGCAATTATTTGTTCGAATTATGAGACGTCAAAGTATTTTTATACTAGAATATTAGGATTTAAAGAACTGAATGAAGTATATAGAAAGGAACGAGATTCTTATAAATTAGATTTATGTGTAGGAGAAGAGTATCAAATCGAATTATTTTCATTTCCAAATCCGCCTGAGCGCAAAAGTTTTCCAGAAGCAGCAGGTCTTAGACATTTAGCATTTGCTGTTACAAATATAGAAGAAGCTGTGAAGCATTTAAATCAATGTGGTGTTGAGACAGAATCGATCCGTATTGATGAAATAACGGAGAAGAAATTCGTCTTTTTCCAAGATCCCGATGGTTTACCTTTAGAATTGTATGAGGTTTGAAAATTGGTGGATTTTATATAGAGTTGCTTTCCAATAATTGAAGAAACTAAAGTGAAACTTCTTTTTAAAAGGAGGTGTAACTTTAGCTAAGAAAGCTAAAGGACATATGTGGATATTTTAAAATTATTGATGGTAGTCATTCTTATTGGGTTAACAGCATTTTTTGTGGCTGTTGAGTTTGCAATTATTAAGGTACGTAGCAGTCGTATTGATCAACTCGTTAGTGAAAAAAGACGAGGTGCACTGTCAGCTAAAAAGGTAACTTCAAATTTAGATGAGTATTTATCGGCCTGTCAGCTAGGTATTACAATTACTGCTTTAGGGCTCGGGTGGTTAGGGGAACCAACTATTAAACATTTACTCGAGCCGTTGTTTTTAAAATTACAATTCTCACCTGCAATTTCCAGTACAGTTTCATTTATTATTGCCTTTGCAGTAATTACATTTTTACATGTTGTCATTGGGGAACTTGCTCCAAAGACATTTGCTATACAAAAAGCAGAACAAGTTAGCTTATTGTTATCGAAACCACTTATTTATTTTTACCGAGTTATGTATCCGTTTATTTGGGCTTTGAATGGTTCAGCGAGGGTTGTAACTGGTTTATTCGGATTACATCCAGCTTCTGAACATGAAGTAGCTCATTCAGAAGAAGAATTAAGGTTAATCTTATCTGAGAGCTATGAGAGCGGAGAGATTAACCAAAGGGAATTTAAATATGTAAATAATATTTTTGAATTTGATAATAGAGTAGCAAAAGAAATTATGGTACCTCGTACGGAAGTTGTAGGCTTATATGAGGACGAACCATTTGAAACACATATTAAAGTAATCGCACAAGAAAAGTACACGAGATATCCTGTATTTGGTGAAGATAAAGATGAAATTATTGGGATGGTTAATGTAAAAGATTTATTTATTCGTTATATGGATGGGAATCGGGACGAGGAGTGCTCGATTATGCCATATACAAGGCCAGTTATTGAAGTGCTAGAAAATATTCCAATTCATGATTTACTATTACAAATGCAAAGAAAACACATTCCATTAGCTGTATTGTATGATGAATATGGTGGTACAGCAGGGATTGTTACACTAGAAGATATTTTAGAAGAAATTGTTGGAGAAATTCGAGATGAATACGATGAAGATGAGAATCCACCTATAGAGCATGTAAGTGAAGGTTATAAAATCGTAGAGGGAAAAGTGCTTATTAGTGAAGTAAATGATTTGCTTGGCATACATTTAATTGCTGATGATGTAGATACAATTGGTGGCTGGATTATGGTACAAAAACAAATCGTTGCTGAAGGAGATGTTATTGAGAAACACGGTTTTTATTTTAAAGTCCTTGAAAAGGATATGCATCAAATTAAACGAGTGGAAATAAGGAAAGTAGAAGAATGATTTTCTATAAACTTTAATAAAAAGGATATACAGAAAAATAAATGTTTGCGCTTTCAAAAAAGGTGCTATATAGTGAAGGTGGATACTGAAAAATTCTTCTGAATGATACTCGTGTTTTTAGAGGGCGGATTTTTTGGATAAGGATTTAGAATGAAAAAGTATAGGTGATAAAAATGATAGCAACGAAGGATATACGTATAGAAAAAGATTTTTTAGGTGAAAAAGAAGTACCAAATGCAGCTTATTATGGTGTACAAACATTACGTGCCGTAGAAAACTTCCCAATTACAGGATATCGCATTCATCCATCACTCATTACAGCAATGGCAATCGTGAAAAAAGCGGCGGCACTTGCGAATATAGATACTGGTTATTTAGCTAAAGACATTGGACATGAAATTGCAGAAGCAGCGCAAGAAATTGTTGATGGAAAGTTTCATGATCAATTTATCGTGGATCCTATTCAAGGCGGAGCCGGAACTTCTATTAATATGAATACAAATGAAGTAATTGCGAATAGAGCGTTAGAACGTATGGGGTATGAAAAAGGTGCGTATGCGAAAATTAGTCCAAACACTCATGTGAACATGGCCCAATCAACGAACGATGCGTTTCCAACAGGGATTCATATTGCAACTCTTATGATGTTAGAAGAGCTTCTTATTACAATGGAAGCACTTCATTCTGCTTTTCGTAAAAAAGCAAAAGAGTTTGATCACGTTATTAAAATGGGACGCACACATTTACAAGATGCAGTTCCAATTCGCCTTGGACAAGAATTTGAAGCGTATAGCCGAGTGCTTGAGCGTGATATAAAAAGAATTAAACAGTCTCGTCAACATTTATATGAAGTGAATATGGGGGCGACAGCTGTTGGTACAGGATTAAATGCAAATCCTACGTATATTGAACAAGTGGTAAAACATTTAAGAACGTTTAGTGGATTCCCACTTGTTGGTGCAGAGCATTTAGTTGATGCAACGCAAAATACAGATGCATACACAGAAGTATCTGCAGCACTTAAAGTATGTATGATGAACATGTCTAAAATTGCAAACGATCTTCGTATTATGGCGTCTGGTCCACGTGTTGGGTTAGCTGAAATTCAATTGCCAGCACGTCAGCCGGGTTCATCGATTATGCCAGGTAAAGTAAATCCAGTTATGGCAGAAGTGATTAACCAAGTCGCATTCCAAGTAATCGGAAACGATCATACAATTTGCTTAGCATCAGAAGCAGGACAATTAGAGTTAAACGTAATGGAGCCTGTGCTTGTATTTAATTTAATTCAATCTATAAGTATTATGAATAATGGATTCCGTGTATTCCGTGAATATTGTATTGAAGGAATTACAGCAAATGAAGAATTGCTGAAGCAATATGTTGAGAAAAGTGTTGGAATTATTACAGCAGTTAATCCTCATATTGGTTATGAAGCAGCATCTCGTATTGCACGTGAAGCAATTGAAACAGGAAAATCTGTTAGGGAGTTATGTTTAGAACATGGTGTACTGACAGAAGAGGAATTGGATATTATTTTAGATCCATTCGAAATGACTCACCCTGAAATTGCTGGAGCTTCTTTATTAAAAAATAAAAAAATGTAATGTGAAAAACACCGATCCATTTGGATCGGTGTTTTATTTTTAAAAGATATTAAATACAGCGTTTAATTGAAGTAAGCTAATAACAGCTAAGAAGATTAAACTGTATTTCATTGCTGTTTTAAATAGAGCAGATTCTTTCCCAACTAGTCCAACTGCGGCACAAGCAACTGCTACAGATTGTGGTGAAACCATTTTTGCCATTGTACCACCTACTACGTTTAAGGCAACGAGTGTAGAAGGAACGATGTTTAACTGGTCTGCTGTTACTGCTTGAAGTGGTGCGAATAAAGAACCACTTGAAACTACTGAACCTGTAATGAATACGCCAATCCATCCTAAGATTGGAGAAAGAACTGGGAATGCATTACCAGTAGAAGAGAATGCAAGTCCAAGTGTAGATGACATACCAGAGTAGTTCTCTACGTAAGCTAAAGCGATAACGCTACAAATTGTATATACTGGAGCTTTTAATTCTTTCATTGTTTCAATCATTAATTCTTTAACCATTTTACCTTTTACGCGGTAAACGATAAGTGAAACGATAATTGCTAGTACAATCGCAGTAGTTGTAGAAGAGAATACATCGAATTTGAAAACAGCTGCGAAAGGTGTATCAGCTTTTGTAATTGGTGTAGTTTTCATAACAGCATTATGAAGACCAGGGAACTGAATGTTAAATACTAAGTTCGCTAACGCACCATCTGGAGCAAATAAAGCTTTAATCGGTTTTAAGTTAAAGATTGTTACAAATGCAGTTAAGAATACGAATGGAGACCAAGCATATAAAATTTGATTGAATGTATGTGATACTTTAGTTTCTTGTTTTTCTTCTTTAGTAGAAGATTTTGGTTGCCAAACACGTAAGAATAATGCAAGAGCAATCATACTTACAACGGCTGCGAAAATATTAGTAAGTTCTGCACCTAAGAAGTAAGTTACAGCGAATTGAGTAATTGCGAAAGAAACACCACTTACAAGAATACCTTGCCAAGTTTCTTTAATACCTTTAATTCCATCGACCATTGAAACAAGTAAGAAAGGTAAGATGATACTAATGAAAGGTAAAATAAGAACAGTTTGACGACCGATAGTTAATGCGTCAAGTTCAGTTAATTGTGCTGGTACTGTAACTGGAATACCCATAGCACCCATAGCACCACCAGCGATATTAGCTACTAAACAAATACCTGCTGCTTTTAATGGGTTAAATCCCATACCTACAAGTAGTGCAGCTGTAATAGCAACTGGAACCCCTAGACCAGCTGCGCCTTCTAAGAAAGCACCGAAAGAATAAGCGATTAATAATACTTGTAAACGTTGATCATTTGTAATGCTTGAAATACTATCGCGAATAATATTGAATTGCTCTGTTTTAACAGTTAATTTGTAAAGGAAAATTGCGGCGATAACGATAGTACAAATTGGATAAAATCCAGATAAAACACCGAATCCGGCAGATGCTACAGCTACTGTTGCTGGCATTTTATAAACAAATATTGCAAGGATAATAGCGACAATCACACTATAAAGACCAGCCATGTAACTTTTCATTTTGAATCCCATTAAACAAATGATGAAACAAAAGATTGGAAGTGCTGCGATTAGTGCAGATAGCCAAATATTGTTTAATGGGTCATAAATTTGTGTCCAAGTACTCATAATAATGACAACTCCTATCTATTATATGTGAAGAAATTCACATTATTTGTGAAACTATTCACAATCAACTTACATGCTTAGTATATTCTCCTTCAACACTATTGTCAACGTAAAAAAGTATAATTATTCCATAATAGTGTTAAAAGAAAAGCTTTGTTCATAAAGTAGACAAAAAACACACTCAAATGAATTTAAGTGTGCTGTATAAGTTATTTGCATATTATTTTGCTTATTCAGATGGCATGTTCCTTATAGGCGTATATTAGATGCATCTTTTATATCGAGTATAAAGTTTGATATATGAACTGATCTGTCCTGTTTGATCTAGTGAGGGAGGAATGGTGAGTAGATTTAATAGGAAGTTTGGCACAACAGTCCAACCGCTTGCAATACGAATAAAAAATTAGAAACAAATTTTTAATACCACATCATCTCTTTTTACTGAAAATTCCTTTTAGCGTAACAAAGAGGTTAAGTATAGTTCAGCTACATTACGATAGGTTATCAATTATAGACGGTATTTTACAATACCGTTACTGTGCATTTCAATGAGGTGAAAATATAACAAAAAGCCTGATAAAACAACGTTTGCAAGCAAAGTATTCGTAGGCCATTATTTTGCTTTTTCGTTATATCATATAGTATAATATTCAAAATCAACAAGGATTTTTTCCTGAATTTTTGTTGATGAAAATGGAAAAATTTTTCGGCTTTATAGGTTGATAAAGTTATGTCGTAACAGGAAATATAAGAACAGATATATAAATAAATAAAAAGAACATAAAAACGCAAATAAAAACGAAAATGAGGGGAACTTTATGAGCCAAAATCAATTCGAATGTCGTATTTCAGAAGAAGATGTACAAATGTTAAGAGCGTTAGCTCACCCACTTCGTCTACGTCTAGTAATGGAACTTATGCAAAGAGGAACATGTAATGTAACACAACTACAGGAAGTATTAGAAATTCCGCAATCAACGGTTTCACAACATTTAACGAAGTTAAAGCAAAATAAAGTAGTGCGCTTTGAAAGACGAGGATTAGAAGTGTATTACCAAATCCATAATGATAAAGTAAGTGCGGTAGTAAAAACATTATTTTCTTAAAATTTGAATATTATGGAAAAAGACGTGTAGAATATACGTCTTTTTTTATTTGTCGGAAAGGTAGCGAGAGAGTAAATATTAGCATGTGAGGAAGAAATGACTATCAATCAACATGCTGCTTTACGGAATATATTCTAAAAGGAAAAGAAAAAATAGAAAGGAGTGTAGTAAGCAAAAGGAGGGATATTAGTATGGATGTGAAACGTGTGAAACAAATCTTATCTTCTTCAAGTAGAATTGACGTTACATATGAGGGCGTACCAGTATGGATTGAGAGCTGTGATGAGCAGAAGGGGAGTGCTCAAGTGTATGATGTATCTAATCCTGGTGAGAGCGTTCATGTGGACGTGACAGCTTTAGAGGAGAAATAATAAAAAAGACGCTTCTAATTTTAGAAGCGTCTTTTTGTTATTCCATCATATGTGCAATTTTCTTAGAGAACATAAGAAGTACTAATCCCAGTACAATTACGATAATACCGATGCTTGCGAATACTTCTAAATATCCTAAAGATTGAGTGAAAGCGGCTAATTGTCCTGCTAATAAGTTTGCGAAGCCAGTACCAGCTAACCATACACCCATTAATAATGATGCTAATTTAACAGGAGCGATTGCACTTACCATAGATAATCCGATTGGTGATAAGAATAACTCACCGATTGTGTGGAACATGTAAGTGAATACAATGAATAGTAAGTTTGCTTTCATTGTAATGTTACCTTCATCGCTACCAGTTTTTAAAACAGCTAAAGTTAGAACTAAATATCCAATCCCTAGTAAAATCATACCTAATGCCATTTTTGTTGGGATTTTTAAATCACCATTTTTTGTTTTTGAAAGCTTAATCCATAACGCAGAAACAGGTAATGCTAGTAAGATAATGAATAGTGGGTTTACAGATTGGAACCAAGGTGTTGGAATTGTAAATCCACCAATTGTACGATCTACGAACTTATCTGTGTAAAGTGTTAAAGAACTACCAGCTTGTTCAAAGCCTGCCCAGAAGAATACAACGAAACAAGTTAAAATTAAAATTGCAACAGTACGTTTTTTCTCTTGTGGTGTTAAAGGTTTTTTCTCAACAGCTTTTGCATTTTGTTCTTTAGATTTTTTACCCACAACTGTTGTTCCAGCTGATCCTAAGTAACGAGGTGCTAATAAGTTAAATGCAATCTGTCCAATAATCATACCGATACAAGCTGTTAAGAAACCGTATCTATAATCTGCGAAGTACCCGCAAATGAATGGAGCGATAAGAGCTCCTAAGTTAATCCCCATGTAGAAGATAGTGAAGGCACTATCACGACGAGAATCGTTGTCGCTATATAATTGACCTAATAAAGTCGAAATATTCGGTTTGAAGAATCCGTTACCGATAACTAATAATCCTAATCCTAAAAATAGTCCAGTTTTCGTATTCATTGAAAATAGTACGAAGTTACCAAGCGCCATAATGATACCACCAATAGTAATGGCATGTCGCTTCGTAATGAAATGGTCAGTTAACCAACCACCAATAATAGGTGTGAAATATACAAGCATTGTGAAAATACCGTAAATTTGAACTGCAACTGCTTTATCAAATCCTAAACCGCCGCTTACTAAGCTCGTTGTTAAATAAAGAACTAATAAGCCACGCATTCCGTAATAACTAAATCTTTCCCATGCCTCTGTAAAGAACAACAAGTATAACCCTGGTGGATGTTTTTTTGGTGATTGTTGCTCTCCAGCTTTGTCTAATTTTAAAGCTGCATCCATGTTTGTTTCCCCCTAATCCTGTATAACGGATATTTATGTAATCATTTTAATTTACAAAATATTTAGAAGTCAATAGAATTATATGGAAATAGAAAGAAAATTTCTAAAAAAGTTCTATTTTTCTTCAACCGTTACTGTATTTTGCCCTGAAAACGAGATGATAAGCGTTTTCAAATGTAATAATTGAATTCTAAAAGAAAATAAAATAGTGATTAATCAGAAAATTTAGATTAAAATATTTATTCTGATATAGAGAAAAAATATTTTATTTACTTTTATAATATAACATATTGGGAATAAAAATACAAAATGAAATAATGTGACACTTCAGTGAAATGAAAAAACCAGCTCCATCAAAGAGAGAGCTGGTTAGAATGAAATTATTTAACAAAGCGCTTTTCGATATCATCTAGTAATAGGTTAGCAGCCATTACACCGCCAGCTGTATTCCAAATAACATCGTCGACTTTGTATGCTTTACCATTTTTTACGGCATTTAAATTTTTAAATAGAGGATCGTTTATATATTCTTTTTCTAGTTCAGATCCTTTTTTCTCATTTCCTTTATCGAATGTGAAGTAGAATAATACGTCACCATCCATAGCAGAAATACGCTCTTTAGATACGTTACGCTCTGCAAAATCATCTTTGTTTTGATCTCCAGGACGTTTAAATCCAAGTTCTTTTAAAATAACACCAGAGAATGTATCGCCATGATAAATACGAACATCACCAGGCATGAAACGAACCATAGAGATTTCTTGATTTACTTTATCGCCAAGTTTGCCTTTTAAATCTTTCATACGTGATTCGTAATCAGCTACAACTTTTTGACCTTCTTTTTCTTTATTTAATGCTTTTGCATAAAATTTGAAGTTATCTTTCCATTCCCCACGTAATGTTTCTGAGAACACAGTAGGTGCAATTGCTTTTAGTTGTTCGTACACTTTTTCGTGACGCATTTTGTTACCGATAATTAAGTCTGGTTTTAAAGAAGCAATTGTTTCAACGTTAACTTGTCCTTCATCACCAACAACTTTTACATCTTTCATTTTATCCTTAATATGTGGATACCATGGATCACCAGTCCAAGACTTTACAGCACCAACTGGTTTCACACCTAATTCAAGTAAAGCTTCAGTTCCTTCATTTGTTAAGATAACTACACGTTTTGGATTAGCAGGAACTTCTGTTTTACCCATTGCATGTTCTACAGTAACCACTTCTTTTTTATTATCTTCTTTTGTAGATTCTTCTTTGTTATTTGATTTTCCACAAGCGCTTAAAAGCATTGAAAATGCTAGTAAAAATACAAATACTGTAAACGATTTTTTCCGCATGAAATTCATTATGTACCCCCTACATGTTGAGAATATTTTTCAATAGCAAGCATGATATTAAGCCTTTATCTTTTGATTGTCAATACATATGGTTGAAAATAATTCTCATTTCCGTTGACAATAAGAATTAAGTTGAAATACACTTACAACGTATCATTATACATTGAAGGGGAAACGCTGCATGTTATTAAAAACAAATCAAGCAAAATGGATTGGATTATTTGTTGGAATCATTGCAGTCGTTATTTGTATTTGGGGAAGTATTATTTTCGGATATACAAATACGAGCTGGAAATTAGCGCTAGATGCTTTTTTCCATTTTAATGGTTCTAATGAACATATTATTATTCAAAATGTGCGCCTTCCAAGGGCACTTATAGCAGCAAGTGTTGGTGCTAGTTTAGCCATCGCGGGTTGTCTTATGCAAACTTTAACTAAGAATCCACTTGCTTCTCCAGATTTTATTGGATTAAATTCAGGTGCTGCGTTCTTCATAGTTGTAGCAATTGTAATCTTTTCAGTAACATCATTATCAGCTTTCACATGGATTGCCTTTTTAGGAGCGGCGGTTGCCGCTGTACTTGTATTTGCTTCTAGTTCTTTAGGAAAAGAAGGGACTACTCCTCTTAAGTTAACGTTAGCAGGGGTCGCAATTAGTGCGTTATTTTCATCATTAACACAAGGATTACTTGTGTTAAATGAAAAAGCGCTTGAAGAGGTATTATTTTGGCTTGCCGGATCTGTGCAAGGGAGAAAGTTAGAAATTTTACAATCTGTATTCCCATATTTATTAATAGGATGGATTGCATCTCTTATGATGGCAGGGAAAGTAAATACATTGATGATGGGAGAAGACGTCGCGAAAGGACTTGGACAACGAACAATTTTAATGAAATCATTCGTGTTACTTATTATTGTACTATTGTCTGGTGGTTCAGTTGCGGTTGCTGGCCCAATTGGATTTATTGGAATTATTACTCCGCATTTTGCTAGATTTCTTGTTGGAGTTGACCACAGATGGAGAGTGCCTTATAGCGGATTGTTAGGTGCAATACTACTAATATTGGCTGATATAGCAGCAAGATATGTCATTATGCCACAAGAAGTACCAGTAGGAGTTATGACAGCATTTATTGGAGCACCGTTCTTTATTTATATTGCACGTAAGAGAGGGCTTAGCAAATGAAGAAATATATTCCGTTTCGTATAGGAAAAGGCGAGCTCTCGTTTTTAATGTATAAACGAGCTTGTCTCGTCTTGTTAAGTTTACTAGTTGTTTTAATAGGATTATTCTTTGCGAGCGCAGGTATGGGAGACATGAAAATTGCTCCTTATGACGTATGGCAAGCAATTACCGGAAATGGCGATGCAATGTCAAATATGGTTGTAAATAAGTTTCGTATGCCACGTATTTTAATTGCTATCCTCGTAGGAATTGCGCTTGCGGTAGCGGGCTGTATTTTACAAGGGCTCGTTCGAAATCCACTTGCTTCTCCTGATATCATCGGGATTACGGGCGGGGCAAGTGTCGCAGTTGTATTATTTTTAGCGTTATTTAGTGATAAAAATAATGCACTAACGGTAAGTATTCATTATATGCCGCTCGCAGCTTTTGCAGGAGCAACGATTGTAGCGGTTTTTGTATACTTATTTGCATGGCAAAATGATGGATTATCACCAATTAGTCTCGTTTTAATTGGTGTTGGATTTTGGGCATTAACGAAGGCGGCGACAACATTATTTATGTTGCTAGCACCAATTTATCAAGCGAGCCAAGCGAATGTATGGATTACGGGTACCGTTTACGGCTCTTCTTGGCAAAATGTTATGGTACTTGCGCCTTGGGTTCTCATTTTAACAGTAATATCATTTATCGCAGCTAGGCATTTAAATGCACAAGAGCTAGGGGATGATATAGCGGTAGGACTTGGGGTTCCTTTAACGAAGTCGCGTGTATTTATGTTATTACTTAGTACAGCTTTAATTGGTGGTGCGGTAGCTTTTGCCGGAGGGATTGGATTTGTCGGTTTAATGGCACCTCATATTTCACGAAGATTAGTTGGTTCTTTATACGGTGCATTACTCCCAGTTGCAGCTATTGTCGGTGCAATTCTAGTACTTGCTGCAGATTTAATAGGGCGTACAATTTTTACACCACTTGAAATTCCAGCAGGGGTATTTACATCAGCAATTGGTGCACCTTATTTCATTTATTTACTTTATAAAAGTCGGAATTCATAAAGGGAGATGAATATGCAAAAAGCATTGGAGACGAAACGCTTGACGTTGTCTTATGGTGAAACAATTATTATTGATGAGCTGAACTTAGAAATTCCAAAAGGAGAAATTACAATTTTTATCGGTTCTAACGGTTGCGGGAAATCAACTTTATTACGTTCACTAGCCAGATTATTAAAGCCAACAAATGGTGATATTTTGTTAGATAATCAAGCAATTCAAAGTATGCAAACGAAGCAAATTGCTCGTCAAATGGCGATTTTACCGCAAGGACCACAAGCACCAGAAGGACTTACAGTATTACAACTTGTAAAGCAAGGACGCTATCCATATCAAACATGGCTGAAGCAATGGTCAGAAAAAGACGAGGAAATGGTACAGAAGGCACTTGCAGCAACAGGTATGACAGAATTTGCTGAGCGTGATGTGCATGCTCTTTCAGGTGGGCAGCGTCAACGTGCTTGGATCGCAATGACACTTGCACAAGATACAGATATCATTTTACTGGATGAGCCAACTACATACTTAGATATGACTCACCAAATTGAAGTGCTAGATTTATTATTCGAATTAAATGAAACAGAACAAAGAACAATTGTTATGGTATTACATGATCTGAATTTAGCATGCCGCTATGCAGATAACATTGTAGCAATTCAAGATAAACAAATATATGCACAAGGTAAACCTGAAGAAGTGGTAGATGAGAAACTAGTACGTGATGTATTCCGAATGGAGTGTCAAATTAGTACGGATCCGTTGTTTGGAACACCGCTTTGTATCCCTCACGGAAGAGGAAGACGTGTAGTTAAAGAAGTTGCTCAGGCAATGAGATAAAAAAACGATGAGTGAGTCATCGTTTTTTTTATTTGGTACAAGAAAATAAGAGGAAGAGAGGAATACGTAAGCGACGTTTATACTCTTCTTCATCTTGAAAATAGGTTGGATTTGGTGTAGCTTCTTTTAATGATGTAATGGTAAATCCAGCTTGCTGTAATAATGTGAAATACTCTTCCGTTGTACGATGATATTTAATAACTTCTTGGTCAATCCATGGTTCAACCCGTTTGCCTAGTTTAAAATAATCATCGACGAGCCAACTCGTTCTTTTACCACTTGTTTGTAAGCTTTCAAATGAAGAAGTAATAACGGGATGTTGAACGCTAAAGATAAAGGTGCCATTTGTTTTTAAAGTTTGAAACACATTTTGAAAAATGATATCAAGATGTTCAATATAATGTAAGGCGAGTCTAGAGGTTACTAAATCAAAAGTGGAAGAGGGATAGGTATAATCTTTGAGGTTTAAAAAATGAACAGATCCATTTTTATTTTCTAGTTGTTTTTTAGCTTTTCCATACATAAGCTCGGAGCCTTCAATGCCGGTGTAAGAGTAGCATCCCTTTTCTAATAATTCCGCACCAAACTTAGCATCACCACAGCCTAAATCGAGAATTTGTTTTCCTTGCACATGACCAATGAGCTGAAAGAATACTGGTTTTTCAATGGATTCATTTGGGCTATTTTCTCGGTATTTTCGTTTCATATATTGTTCGAAAAATGCTGTGTTATTGTATACATCAGATTCTGTAAATGCCATGTTTGAAGCCTCCCTAAATATTTTTTTAATTCTATCAAATATGAAAAGTAAATGATAGATTTATTGTAATGAATCATATATAATCTAGAATTGTAAGCGGTTACTTTAAACTATTTTTCTATAATAAATTCTGAAAACGTGTTAAGCTAGTAGAGGGATTATTAGAACTATTAAGACAATAATCCGCTTACATGAACGATGGGAGGCTTCACAATGTCTAGTAAAACACTTGCGAAATTTTTAGAAGAAAATTTAGAGGATTTAAAATCAAAGGGGCTTTATAACGTAATTGATCCGCTTGAGAGTTCGAATGGACCAATCATTACAATTGGCGGAAAAGAATATATTAACTTATCTTCAAACAACTATCTTGGATTAGCAACAGATAGCCGTTTGCAAGAAGCAGCAATTGGTGCTATTCATAAGTACGGTGTTGGAGCAGGGGCTGTTCGTACAATTAACGGTACTTTAGATTTGCATATTAAGTTAGAAGAAACAATTGCAAAGTTTAAACATACAGAAGCAGCAATTGCTTATCAATCAGGATTTAACTGTAATATGGCAGCGATTTCAGCTGTTATGGATAAAAATGATGCGATTCTTTCAGACGAATTAAATCATGCATCTATTATTGACGGTAGTCGTCTATCAAAAGCAAAAATTATTGTTTATAAACATTCTGATATGGAAGATTTACGCCAAAAAGCAATCGCGGCGAAAGAATCAGGTCTTTACAATAAATTAATGGTAATTACAGACGGTGTTTTCTCAATGGATGGAGATGTTGCAAAACTACCAGAAATTGTTGAGATTGCAGAAGAGTTAGATTTAATGACATACGTAGATGATGCACACGGTTCAGGTGTACTTGGAAAAGGTGCAGGAACTGTAAAGCACTTCGGTCTTTCTGATAAAGTTGATTTCCAAATTGGTACATTATCAAAAGCAATTGGGGTAATTGGTGGATATGTAGCAGGGAAACAAAACTTAATTGACTGGTTAAAAGTTCGTTCACGTCCATTCTTATTCTCTACAGCATTAACACCAGCTGATGCGGCAGCTTGCATGAGATCAATTGAAATCTTAATGGAAAGCACAGAGTTACATGATCGTCTATGGGAAAACGGTCGCTATTTAAAACAAGGGTTAAAAGAACTTGGCTTTAACATTGGGGAAAGTGAAACGCCAATTACACCTTGTATTATTGGGGACGAAGTATTAACACAAGAATTTAGTAAACGTCTAAATGAAGAAGGCGTATACGCAAAATCTATCGTGTTCCCAACTGTAGCAAAAGGAACAGGTCGTGTTCGTAATATGCCTACAGCAGCTCATACGAAAGAAATGTTAGATGAAGCAATTTGTAAGTATGAAAAAGTAGGGAAAGAAATGGGCATCATTTAAGTAACGACATCTTTTGAATAGCTTGCAAATGAGGAGTGGGGAAAATGAAAAAAATTCTAGTAACCGGTTCTTTAGGGCAAATTGGTTCTGAACTAGTAATGAAACTTCGTGATGTATACGGCGCATCAAATGTTATTGCAACAGATATTCGTGAAACAGATAGTGAAGTAGTAACGTCTGGTCCATTTGAAACGTTAGATGTAACAGATGGACAAAAACTACATGATATCGCAAAGCGTAATGAAGTAGATACAATTATTCATTTAGCAGCTTTACTTTCAGCAACAGCAGAAAAAAATCCGCTATTTGCATGGAACCTAAATATGGGTGGACTTGTAAATGCTCTAGAAGCAGCTCGTGAATTAAACTGTAAGTTCTTCACGCCAAGTTCTATCGGTGCATTCGGTCCATCAACGCCAAAAGATAATACACCGCAAGATACAATTCAACGTCCTACTACGATGTATGGGGTAAACAAAGTAGCGGGAGAATTACTGTGTGATTATTATCATCAAAAATTTGGCGTAGATACGCGCGGTGTCCGTTTCCCAGGTTTAATTTCTTACGTAGCTCCTCCAGGAGGCGGAACAACTGATTATGCAGTTGAAATTTATTATGAGGCGATTAAAAAAGGTGCATACACCTCATACATTGCTGAAGGAACGTACATGGACATGATGTATATGCCTGATGCTTTACAAGCGATCATTTCATTAATGGAAGCTGATCCAAGTAAGCTAGTGCATAGAAATGCATTTAACATTACAGCAATGAGCTTTGAGCCAGAGCAAATTGCAGCGTCAATTCGTAAACACATTCCGACGTTTACAATGGATTATGCAGTAGATCCAGCTCGTCAAACAATCGCTGATAGCTGGCCAAACTCTATTGACGCAACAGCAGCAATGAAAGAGTGGGGCTTCAAAGCAGAATACGATTTAGATAAAATGACAACTGACATGCTGGCTAAGTTAAAAAAAAAGCTTGCAGCTGAGTTAGTGATGAATTAATAGGAAGGGTCGATTCTTAGGAATCGACTCTTTTTATTTGTATTTTGGGAATATGCAAATAATTACAAATGTGATAGAATGAGTTAATTTGTGTGTAAAGGGGAGACAAGGAATGGAGAAATGGGAGTTAGCAAAGGAAATTTACAATACGTCACGTTTAACGGGAACATTTAAACTTCGATCAGGACAAGTATCAAATCAATACTTTGATAAGTACTTATTTGAATCTAATCCAGTACTGTTATTAGAAATTACTAAACAGTTGAAAGAGCTCATTCCTCCTGATACAGAAGCACTCGCTGGTTTAGAGATGGGAGGAATTCCAGTAGCAACGGCATTATCTTTACAAACAGGTATACCAGTCGTATTTGTAAGAAAAGAAGCGAAGAAGTACGGCACATGTAAGTTGGCAGAGGGTGTTGATATTGCTGGGAAAAATGTTTGTGTTGTTGAAGATGTCATTACGACAGGCGGTCAAATATTATTAAGCACGAAAGATTTAAGAGAACTAGGTGCGAAAGTTAATCATGTTCTAGGTGTGATTGAACGAACAAAAGAAGGAAGAGATAACTTATTAGAAGATGGATTGCAGTTGCACTCCTTATTTACAATGGATGAGTTAATTGAAGGGGAAATGCAACATGCAAAGAGTTGATGTCGTATATGCACTAATACATGACGAAGAGACAGATAAAATATTAATGGTACATAATGTAGAACAAAACGTTTGGTCATTGCCAGGCGGGGCTGTGGAAAAAGGTGAAATATTAGAGGAAGCACTAATAAGAGAAGTGAAAGAAGAGACAGGTTTAACTGCTGCGTTAGGTGGACTTGTTGCGATCAATGAAAAATTCTTTGAAGAATCAGGGAATCATGCACTATTTTTTACATTCCGAGCGAATGTAGTAAAAGGTGAACTTATTGCGGAAGATGAAGGTGAAATTTCTGCAATAGAGTGGGTGGGTCGAACAATTGCGAATGAGCGCTTCCCATACTATGACGGAGGATTTGAATCTTTGTTAGAAGTAGCCATTCCATACAAGTTTCAACCAGAAACAAAGTAATTGAACGAAAAAACAGGAGCCACAAGGCTCCTATTTTCTATTCAATCGTCTTCAGTAATAACTTTTTCAATAGTGGTTTAATCTTTAGACGTAAATCTTCAGCGTGATTTGCAACTAAGAAGTGATGGTTATAAATGTTTTTCATCAATTGATAAGTTGCTTCTTTCGCTTCGCCTTCTTCGATGAAGATACCGATTACTTCCATACCACTTTTACGCGCGAGTTTAACAGCTTCATGCGTATCTAAAATTCCGTCTTGTTGATAGTCTAGCGCAGAAGGCTCACCGTCTGTGAAGACTAGTAAGAATTTATGTTTCTCAGGTCTTTTGGCAAGCTTTTCAGAAACGATACGAATAATATATCCGTCGCGGTTATCTTCTTCTTCACGAAGTTGCATAATTTCTGGACCAACGTTTGGTAACGTTGAGTTTTTATAATTTACAACTTCATGGATAACGTTCGGCTTATCTTCAGGTTTAGCGCTAGAGGCATCTTCCCAAAATCCGCTAATAGCGTGCGGGATTTTTAAAGATTTTAAAGCTTCATGGAATAGTACAACACTCTTCTTCGTTTCTTCCATTTTGTTATACATAGAACCAGAACAGTCAACTAACAGTTGGAATGCAACATCGAGTTCTTGTGACTCTTGTCCTTTTTTATAAAACATCCGCGGTTGTTTTTCGGTATAAATACGGAGGAATTTCTTACGAAGTCTTCCGTAATATTTATCACTATTCGCATTCGTTTTATTTTCAATCGTTTTTTCGATAATTTTCTTTAATTCTTTTACATCTTTATTGACGACTGATTTGATAGCTTGGTAATCTTTTTTCTCATCAATATTTACTTTGCGAGCTTCTTTAAATGTATGAGAAGCACCTACATTATACTTCCCATATGCACCGTCGTGCTGGCTAGAAGCGTGTGAAGCCCTTGCTTCTTCTGTATCAGCGCCATCAAAGTTGGATTGTGTACTTTTTTGAGAAGTACCTTGTACAGAACCAAGTGCTTGGTCGCCATCTTCTGATTCACGAGCAGTATCGCCCATCATGTTTGTTTTTGTTCCGCTTTCTAATTCAAAGCGTAAAAAGTTCTCGTTTTCGTTATTTTTATTTTCACGATGCCATGTGGAGAAACTTTCATCCATTTTGTTTTTATTTTCATCGTCATCTATAAGCTGCGTATCATCATTTGCTAAATCTTCGACGCGACAGTTCTTTTCGTCTGCAAGAACAGATAAGTAAAGTGGAGCATGTCCGAAATAGTTGTTAAGCATATCACTTTCAAGAAGCGCCTCTAAGCGATAGCGAATTTTCTCAACGATATACATAATATCTTCTGTATTACGTGCTTGGAATGTTTCATGTAAAATCGCTTCAATTTGCTCGAAATATTCATTATTAAACATTTCATATTTATCGCTCGTTAATGAAAGATAGCATAGGCAAAATAGACGATCAGCGTGATAATTACGAACACGGTTTATTTCATTTTGGGAGCCGAAGTAATTGCGGTACATTTCTTTTCGGCGTTTAAAAACATGCTTTGTGCCAGGACGTAAGTTCTTTACGATTTCCTCAACGCGTAAATCTTCTAATAGAACAAATAATTGTGTTAAAAACTTTCTTAGGGGCGATTCTTGCAATTCAATTGCATAAGAACGAATTAAAGTCATGTCCGAGTAATGTTTATTACCAAGTGCTTTTAAGAACACTTCGCTTTTTAATCCGATTACTGTATCTTCTTCTTTTCGATCATCCCAAAAGTGACTAATGACAACTTTCTTTTCAATTTCGTCGTAGTATGCTTTATAGCCATATTCAAGATAGGCATCGTCTTCTTTTAGAAGGGCATACATTAAGTTTTCCATTTGTAGAAACAGCGACGCATCAATTTTTTTGTCACTAAAAATTTGTCTCATAAATTATCCCTCAAAGAAATAACTTTCTGCTAATTCACGGACAGTCATTTGTTCTGTTTCATCATTAAGTTTTGCAATTATGCTTCGTTCAATCGCTCGCATAACAGGAATATATACACCTAAATCACATGCGTCGATAATACCACGAATACTTGCTGCTTCTTCACTTACACGTCCATCGCGAGCTAAAGGCATAAGGTCGCTTGCAAATGCAACAAACTTTTCAATTGTTGCAACATCATTTAATTTTGATTCTGCTAATAATAGTTCTTTTAATGTGTCACCTTGAATGTAAGGAACTTCAATAATAACGAAACGGTTTTTTAATGCTTCATTTAGTTCACTTGTTCCAACGTAACCTTCGTTAATCGCAGCAATTACACGGTATTCGTCATCACCGTATACAACCTCTTGTGTAAATGGGTTTGTGATCATTTTACGGTAATCTAATGCGCCGTGAAGTAGCGGTAAAGTTTCAGGTTTTGCCATATTGATTTCGTCAATATATAGGAAGTGACCGTTCTTCATTGCTTTCATAAGAGGACCGTTAACGAATGAAACTTCAGATGCACCATCGTTCGTTTGTAGTGTGTTGTATCCTAAAATACCTTCTACATCTAAGTCGACAGAGCAGTTAATGCTATGCATTGGTTTTTGGAATAAAGAAGAAAGAGTTTCCGCTAGTACTGTTTTACCACTACCAGTCGGTCCTTTTAATAGAATGTTCTTGCCAAGAAGAAGTGCTGTAATCGCATCTTCAATAATGCTATTATCAGACGCTTTATATATTTTCGTTCCGATTAAATGTGCATTTTCACCAGCTTCTTGTTTATTCTTTTCATGAATCGTAGAAAGCTGTTGTTTTAAATCAGAATGTATATGAAATTGTTCTAACATGTATTTCCCACCTAACATTATTTTCATAAAGTAATACATCTTATGATAACTTGTTTTAATATGGTATGCAAAGAAAAGGAAGGAGGATAAAGGGAAAAGAAAAAGCAATCAAGATGAAGTTGATTGCTTACAGTAAAGGAGAAATGAGCCTCATGAAAGACTCCAATATGCGTTTTTTTATACTTCTTTTTTGGAAAGAGTTCCATTTAATTTCAGTTGAATGTTTAAAGTCTTCTTCAAAATCATGTTTAATATCGTGAACTGTTTTTGATTCATAAAGTACGCTAATAATTTCGTAATTCAATTCAAAGCTACGTACATCCATGTTTGCTGTTCCAATAGTTGCAATTGTATCATCAACGAGTACAATTTTTGCATGCATAAAACCATCTTTATAACTGTAAATAGAAGCACCAGCCTTTAAAAGCGGAGTGAAATAGGATTGAGATGCTTGATCACTAATGATGCTATCACTTTTACCTGGATATAAAATCCGTACATCTATTCCGGCAATTGCACTTAAGCGTAATAATGTTAAAGTTTCTTGATCTGGAATAAAGTAGGGTGTAGCAATCCAAATTGATTTTTTTGCAGAGCCCATAACAGCTAATAATGTATTACGAATACTTTTATCATCGGAGCTTGGTCCGCTGGCTACGATTTGAACAGCACCTTCTGCATTTGAAATCTCTTTACCTGGGAAGTATTGTCTATTCATGAATTGATCCCAGGAATAAGTATTTAAACCACTAGAGGCATAGAGCCAGTCTTCTAGAAAGATTGCTTGTAATTTATATAATGCTTTTCCTTCTATTTTTAAATGACTATCACGCCAAACAGGAAATTTCTTTGAACGGCCAAGATATTCATCACCGACATTGAGTCCTCCGGTAAAACCAATTTCTCCATCTACAATAACAATTTTTCGATGGTTACGATAATTGACAGTTTCAAGTAACCAAGCTGAAAAAATAGGGTCAAATTCTACAATTTCAATCCCAGCTTCTTTCATAGGTTGTAAAAATCGTCTTCTTAACGTATTACTTCCAAGGCCATCATAAAGGAAGCGTACAATAACACCATCTTTTGCTTTTTGTATTAAAGCATCTCGAACTTTTGTACCAATTTCATCAGATTTATAAATGTAGTATTGAATATGTATATGATGTTTTGCCTGCTCTATAGCTCGCAAAATTTCTGAAAATGTTTGATCTCCGTTTGTTAAAAGTTTTGTAGTTGTTTTATCTGCGGCAGGACCGCCTCCAAATTTTTGTATGACTTCTGTTAAATGTAAGGAACGTTCATTTAGTGGGACTGTGAGTAATAACTCTAGTCTTCTTCCTTCTAATATTTCACGGAATAATTTTCTTTGTTCTTCTGAACGATGGAGATGTTTTTTTCTTCTCCAGCGGCTGCGTCCAAAAATAGCGTATAAAAGCACACCTATAATAGGAAGAAGTGCTAATACTAAAAACCATGCTAATGTACTTTGTGGAGATCTATTTTCTATAAAAATAACGAATGAAATTCCTACGATTGTGATGGACCATAGAGCACCGACAAATGTATATAACGAGATATACGATGTATTTAATAGGAACAGAACGATAGATACAATTGTAAATATTAATAGTAATTGAACGATAGGCTTCTTCATTTCTATATAATTCCCCTAATCTTTTTTCAATATAGACTTCTTAAATAGAAGATGTAATATGACATCTTTATTATAAGGTGTTTTGCTTTTTTTACAAAATATAGACATTTCACCTATACTTTCCGCATTTGTCCTACATACAGTGTACTATCCCATTTTTTATCTCACTCTTAACGCATATGAAAATGAAAAAATCGAAAAGGAGCGGAGAAACATGAATTATATAGAAAATAATGGATTGTACTATCGGAATCATCATGGAGGACACAATCATGGTGGGCATAATCATAACGGCGGACATCATCACCATGGAGGACACAATCACTATGATCACCATCATCATCACGGAGGCGGATGGGGCTGGGGTGGTGGTAGTTCATGGGGAGGCGGATTTTTCCCTGGAAGCTTTGCAGGAGGAGTGTTAGGCGGACTGACAGCGGGTGCGTTAACAGGTGCAACAAGTGGAGGATATTATCCGGCTCCATATCCAGTAGCTTATCCATCACCATACCCTGTAACGTATCCAATGCCATACCCAGGTTATCAGCAAATACCATATTCGTATTAAACTAAAAAAGAGGCTATCCTCTTTTTTAGTTTAATACGGTATTTATTTATAAAATACTTCCAAAATTAAGGTGAAAATATGTTAATATTTTGTTATTGTAATTCAAAAACATATACATTGATGTAGAGTTTTATATTATTATTCGTGAATAGTTATGTAGTATGTTCTAATTTCTATTTCGTTATTAAAAACAAAGAGATCAGATGTGAGTGGTATTAGTTGGAAATAAGGCTTGCATAGAGCCACTTAAAGGGATTGCAGTATAATAAGGCGCGAAATAATTAGGGAGATGAGAAGCTACTAGTTATAATTGGAACGGTATAATATTGCTTTTTATTACAAATAATATTATGTTATTTTAATCGGTCTATTTAAAAAGATAATTTATGTAATGGGCTAGTGTTAGAAAATGAAATATCTCTATTTCTATGAAGAGAAACAGGTTGTGTTTTAGTCAGATAGAAGCAAGGAGAGATGCGCATGCTAGAACAGAGAGGTCATGCATTATATGACTCTTCATTGCGAGATTTAAAGTTAGCATTAGATGAGTCTTCAATTGTTGCAATTACAGATCGAAAAGGTCTTATTACATATGTAAATGATAAATTTTGTGAAATCTCTAAATACAAAAGAGAAGAATTAATTGGAAAAGATCACCGTATTTTAAATTCAGGACATCATCCAAAAACCTTTTTTCAAGACTTATGGAAACGTATTTTGAATGGGAAAGTATGGACAGGTGAGATTCGGAATCGAGCAAAAGATGGTACATATTATTGGGTCAAAACAACAATTGTTCCATTTTTAAATGAAAAAGGAGAGCCATACCAGTTTATCGCAATTCGAAATGATATTAGTAGTAGAAAAGAAGCGGAACATAGATTGCGGCTAAGTGAAAGTCGTTATAGGGAACTTGCCTATCATGATGCTTTAACGAGTTTGCCTAACCGTTTACAATTAATAACGACCGTTAATAAATTGATTGCAGATAAAAAAGAATTTGGTATGATTTACTTTGATTTGGACCGTTTTAAATTAGTAAATGATACGTTAGGTCATATGATAGGGGATTTACTTTTAAGCGAAGTTGCTTCACGGTTGCATTATGTACTAGGAGAGAAAGATGTTCTGGCTAGGCTAGGTGGCGACGAATTTGTGCTGTTAACAAAAAATCATAGACAAGATGATATGAGTCAGTTAGCGACATCTGTGTTGTCATGTTTTCAGGCACCATTTATGCTGGAAGGCCATGAAGTATACATTTCAGCTAGTCTAGGACTTTGTTCTTATCCACAAGACGGACAAGATGTGGAAACTTTATTGAAAAACTCTGACTTAGCTATGTATAGTGCAAAAGAACAGGGGAGAAACGCTGCGTGTTTCTTTACAGATGAGCTACGCGCGAAAATAAATCGTAGAATGAAAGTTGAGTTTGCTTTGCAAAAGGCAATTCGTGATGAAGAGTTAGATGTAGCATTGCAGCCTATTATTGATTTGAAAACGAAGAGATATTCTGGTATAGAAGCTCTAGTACGTTGTATGACAGAAGACGGACCTATTTCACCAAGCGAATTTATCCCTGTTGCTGAAGAGTCTGGACTTATTATAAAGCTAGGAGACTGGGTATTAGAAAAGTCATGCCGATTGTTTAAAACTTTGCCAAATTATCAAGAAGGACTAAAGTTATCTGTGAATTTATCTATACAACAATTAATGCAGAAACGTTTTATTTTGTCTGTACGTAGCATTTTAAAGAGAACTGGTTTTCCTCCGAACCGTTTAATATTAGAAATAACGGAAAGCATTGCAGTTCGCCATTTTGATTATATTATTGCTACATTACAAGAATTAAGAAATATGGGTGTTTTAATTGCTTTGGATGATTTCGGAACTGGCTATTCTTCCTTATATTATTTAAAACAACTACCACTGGATATTGTAAAAATTGATCGTAATTTTATTCGTGAATTTCATTATGATCATGCACAACCAGAACGAACGATTGTAAAATCCGTTATTGAAATTGCTCATAGTTTAAATTTAGCAGTAGTTGCTGAAGGGGTAGAAACAGTAGAGCAAGAGAGTTTGTTACAATCAATGAGCTGTGATTATGTACAGGGATTTTATTATGCGAAACCTTTATCTGTAGGAGAGCTAAAAGAAAAGTTAATTACAGATTTTTAATAAAAAAGAGAAGCCAGCAGCTTCTCTTTATTTAATCCGTTTTTTGTGAGTCTTTCATTAGTACAGGATAAAGAATAAGACCTAATACGAACAATCCAATTCCTAAGAAGAACGTTTTTAAGTCAGCAGTTCCTGTTTTGATAACCCAAATTGAGTATATAAATGCTAATGTAGTGATGATTCCGTCCTTTATTCGAGAACCAGGCATTATATCATACGTTTCTCCTGTAATAACCAGTTTGAATTGGTACAGAGTAGAAACAAGGTATGGAATTAAATAGGCTAATGTTGCTACGACGATAGCGAAACTATACGCTTCTGAAACAGTACCAGAAATCGTTGAAAATAAGAAGATTTGCGTCATTACATTTGTAATCAATAATGATTTTGAAGGACTACCTTTTTTATTTGTTTTCCCGAAAAACTTAGGGAAAAGTCCATTCTTTGCTGCCTGGTAAGGTACTTCTGAACTAACAACAATCCAGCCAACTGTAGATCCAAATAAAGATATAAGAGCGAGTAAAGCCATGATATATGCGCCTTTATTTCCAATTGCTAAATTTAATGCGTCTACTAATGGTTTTTGAGACTCTTTTAAAGCATCTTGCGGAAGAGCTCCCATTGTAAGTAAAGTAATTGACATGTAAATAAGAAGAGCGATAATTAATCCGAAAATCGTAGCTTTTTTTACATCGCGCTGTGATTTTGCACGATTAGAAAGCATAACTGCTGATTCAATACCGATAAATGCCCAGAGTGTTGCAATAGCAGCTGAATTGATTTGTCCCCCTAACGAGATGGATTGTCCTGCTTCATTCATAAAGGTTTGACCGTCTCCGAAATTAGAGGCATTGAAAATGAATAATGTAATTACAATAAACATTGTAAATCCGATAATTTTTGCAATGGTAGCAAGTAGATTCATGTTTCCAGCTCGATCAATATTTTGAGAAAGAATATATTGAATTCCCCACAGCATAAGGCTACATACGAGGAAAGTTAATCCTTTTCCGAGTTCCAGTGAAAATCCATTTATTGAAAAAAGAATTTGCTTACTTTGTAAAACTGGAAAGAATGTTGATAAATATCCAGCAAAGGAAATAATAACAGATGCTGTTGCAGCCCAGTTAGCAGCCCAATATCCCCATGCCATACTATATCCTGCAACTTTACCAGCTTTTTTTGAAGGAAACATAGCTTGAGCATAGCTTTGTGGTCCAGCTTTTAATTCTGGTTTCCGAATCGCTAAATTTCCAAATACAAGTGCAATCATAAATACGCCAAGTCCTGTAATACTCCATGCGAGTGTAGAACCCATCGGACCTGATACTTGTGCTAAATTTGCTGGAAGCATAAATACGCCACCGCCAACCATATTCCCGATAACAAATGCTGTTAAAACCCATAATCCCCATTTTTTCGTTTCCATTTTTGTTAACTCCTTTGTAGTAAGTTTTGCTTAAACATCATTTTTTACTAGCTTTTTGACAATAAAAAAAGAGCCATGTAGATAAAAAATACCTACATGGCTCTTTGCCTAACGTAGGTACAACGGGAATAACCCTTGTACCTACGCGTAATTTTTCCGCTAGGTTTCAAGGGTTACGTATGATGATGATGTTTTTGTGCAAATGTAACTACAGTTGTTGTATAAGTAAGCATAGTTCTTTGCTCCCTTTCTCCTCTGATTTTGAAGTTAGTATACTACATGTTTTTTTGAATGAAAAGAAAAATATAAAAATTTTTATAAAAATACGTTTTAAAGATTAAATATTTACCTATATTTTTCTTGTACTGGAAAATAAGTGAGAGATTGGCAGAAGAGTGAAGCATGTTATAATACATATAGAATTAGAAGGTGACAAGGGGCTATTGTAGATGATGAGTAAGTATGAACAAATTTATACAGAAATCAGTAAATCTATTGATAATAAACAATTAAAAGAGGGATGCAAAATTCCATCAGAAACAGAATTAATGAAGCAGTATGAGGCAAGCCGAGGCACGGTAAGAAAAGCTGTAGATTTACTGCAAGAGCGTGGATATGTGCAAAAAATTCATGGAAAAGGTGTTTTTGTTTTAAAGCGAAAAAATATTGAATTTAATTTTGGCGGTATTGTAAGTTTCCAAGAAGAAAATGAACGTTTAGGACGTCATTGTATTACGGAAGTTGTGGAAATGGACAAAGAAAAAGCCACAAAAGAAATTGCGAAATTATTAAATGTAAAAGAAAAAACAGAGATTGACCATATTAAACGTGTACGAAATATTGATGGAGAAAAAGTAATTTTAGATATAAATCATTTTGTATCTGAATTTATTCCAGGATTAACGAAAGAAATTGCAACAGCATCGATTTATAAATACATCGAGAAAGAGCTTGGGCTACATATTAGTTATTCGCAGAGGGTAATAGAAGTACAGCCATGTACAGAGGATGACAGAAAGTATTTAGATTTAAATGGAACAGACTATGTTGTCGTTGTGAAAAACTTTACACATTTGTATGATGGAAGTCAGTTCGAATATACAGAATCACGCCACCGTTTAGATATTTTTCATTTTTCGGATGTGGCACGCAGGAAGTAAAGAGGTGGAACAAAATATTGTTTCATCTCTTTTTTTATAAAAAAAAAACACGAACTCGTATATACGAGTGTTGACTAACTTATATATACGAGTTAATATGTAATTGTAAACGGTATCAAAAAAAGAAAAGAGGGACGGGAATATGGGGAAAGACTATCGTAAAACAGCAGAGGAAGTGTTGCAGTATATTGGTGGGAAAGACAATATTGAACAAGCTGCACATTGTGTGACGAGGCTCCGTATCGCTTTAAAAGATGAAAGTAAAATAGATAATGATAAATTACAGTCTGTTTCATTAGTGAAAGGAGCGTTTCATAACGCTGGTATATTTCAAGTTGTAATTGGTCCAGGGGATGTAGATCGTGTTTACGCTGAATTGATAACGCTTGCAGGTATGAAAGAATCGACTGTAGCTGACGTAAAAGACTCTGGAAATCAGAAGTTAAATCCAGCTCAAAAGTTTGTAAAAATATTTTCGGATGTATTTATGCCTATATTACCAGCGATCGTAACGGCTGGTTTACTAATGGGTATTAACAATCTATTAGGGGCAAAGGACTTATTTTTTGATGGGAAAAATTTATTAGATGTTTATCCGAACTTAGGTGGGCTTTGGGATTTAATTAATATGATGGCCAATACAGCATTCGTATTCTTACCAGCACTTGTCGGGTGGTCAGCAACGAAGCGTTTTGGTGGTAGTCCAATACTAGGGATTGTTATGGGATTAATGCTTGTGCACCCGGCCTTATTAAACGCTTGGGACTATGGAAAAGCAGCGACTGGTTTAGAGGGTCAAAAGATTGAGTACTTCAATATTTTAGGACTATTCCAAATTGAGAAGGTAGGATATCAAGGACAAATTTTACCTGTTTTAGTAGCAGCATTTGTATTAAGTAAAGTGGAAATTTTCTTAAAGAAACATGTACCAAATGCAATTCAATTATTAGTTGTACCAATTACAACAATCGTTGTGACAGGTGTGTTAGCACTAGGAATTATCGGTCCGGTTACACGTCATATTGGAGATTTATTAACAGTAGGATTAGTAGGTGTATATGAAACAGTACCAGTAGTTGGAGCAGTATTATTTGGAGCGTTATATGCACCCCTTGTAATTACAGGTATGCATCATATGTTTATTGCAATTGATTTACAATTGATTGCACAACATGGCGGTACATTTATTTGGCCGATGATCGCTCTTTCTAACATTGCGCAAGGTAGTGCGGCACTTGCGATGTTCTGGATTTCTAAAAATCAAAATGATAAAAGTATGGCATCAACATCAGCCATTTCAGCATACTTCGGTATTACAGAACCAGCGATGTTTGGTGTGAATTTACGAAATAAGTTCCCGTTCTATGCAGCGATTATAGGGTCTGCTGTGGCAGCGATATTCATTACATTAAATGGTGTATTAGCACCTGCTATCGGAATTGGCGGATTGCCAGCATTTATTTCTATCATTCCGAAATCGATTCCAATGTTTATTGTAGGAATGATTATTGCAGTTGTAATCCCATTTACTTTAACATGGTTATTTGCAAAAAGAGTCAAACAGAAGTAGGAGGAAGTTAAACATGAAGGATTGGCATAAAAGTGTAGTCTATCAAATTTATCCGAAGAGCTTTAATAGTTATTACAATAGAGAAACCGGTGATATAAAAGGGGTTACAGAGAAACTAGATTATTTAAAAGAACTCGGAGTGGATTATATATGGTTAACACCGATATACCAATCACCACAAAATGATAATGGATATGATGTAAGTGATTACTACAGCATTGATCCATCTTACGGAACGATGGAAGAGTTTGAAGAACTTTTAGCAGAAGCGAAAGTACGTAACATTGAGATTATGCTTGATATTGTTGTAAATCATAGTTCGACTGAACATAAGTGGTTTAAAGAAGCGAAGGAAGATAAAAATAGTCCATATCGTAATTACTATATTTGGCGTGATGAAAAAAATAATTGGCAGTCTAAGTTTGGTGGATCTGCTTGGAAATATGAGGAGAAGACGGAGCAATATTATTTACATTTATTTGATGAAACACAAGCAGATTTAAATTGGGAAAATGAAAAACTTCGTGAAGAAGTATATGATATGATGCGTTTTTGGCTGGATAAAGGGGTAACAGGATTCCGATTAGATGTCATTAACTTAATTTCAAAAGACCAATGCTTTTTAAACGATGAAGGTAGTACTGCGACAAGTGATGGACGCAAGTATTATACAGATGGTCCGCGTGTTCATGAATATTTACAAGAGATGAACCGAAATGTTTTTGCAGGAAAAGATGTCATTACAGTTGGAGAAATGTCATCTACGACAATTGATAATTGTATTAAATATTCTAATCCTGAGCGTAATGAATTAAGCATGACGTTTAGTTTCCATCATTTAAAAGTAGATTATCCGAATGGTGATAAGTGGACGAAAGCAGAGTTTGATTTTATTAAATTAAAAGAGATTATGTCTAACTGGCAAATTGAAATGCAAAAGGGCGGAGGATGGAATGCGTTATTTTGGTGTAATCATGACCAGCCTCGCATCGTGTCACGCTTTGGTGATGATGGAAAGTACCGAAACGAATCTGCAAAAATGTTAGCGACAGCCATGCACATGCTGCAAGGAACGCCTTATATTTATCAAGGGGAAGAAATCGGTATGACGAATCCTAAATTTGAGTCCATCGAGCAATATCGTGATGTAGAATCGTTAAATATATACGATATAAAGCTAAAAGAAGGGCTATCAAAAGAAGAGATTATAGGGATTTTAAAGCAAAAATCTCGTGACAACTCTCGCACTCCGATGCAGTGGAATGAAGAGATGAACAGTGGTTTTACAACAAGTACACCTTGGATTTCAGCGGCTGAAAATTTTAAAGAAATAAACGTAGAGAAAGCATTAGAAGATAAAGAGTCCGTATTTTATCATTATAAAAAGTTAATAGAGCTTAGAAAAACGTATGATGTAATTACAGAAGGAGAATATGCTATTTTGGATAAAAATGATCCTAAAATTTGGGCATATACTCGTACTACAGAAAGTGAAGTACTACTTGTTATAAATAACTTCTATGGAGAAGAAATAACGTATTCAGTACCAGCGCACGTTCAGTTAGATGGAATGAAACAAGAAGTACTACTTTCGAATTATAAAGATGCCAGCAAGGATATTGCAAAACTTAACTTAAGACCATATGAATCAATTGTGTATCGATATACGAAATAAAAAGGTTGTATGCCCGAGCGGCATACAACCTTTTTATTTTAAGACACCACTATACAAAATGCTTACTTCTACTTCAGGTTTGAATTTTACTTTTGCATAATCTTTATTCCAATTTTTTTTCTTCCATAAGTTAGGATGATAAGCGATAAGATGTCTTCCAATACCGAAAGCATCACAATTTGCTTTTTGTAGTTTTCGTGTTATTTTTTTCGCTTCTTTCGTGAGTTGTTTAGAAAGTTCTTTATTTAGTTTTTCTCTATCGTCCATTGTATACATATTATCTCTTGGAGATTCAAGTGCTATAACTTTTAATTGGAGCTTAATGTGAGCATAAACATTTCCTTTTTTATCTGTTGTTATTTTTAAGTCGCGTTTTAATTTTCGATTACTAATTTCCATTGTTAAATAATCAGATGTCTTCTCAGATTCATCACTAGTCAGTTTTTGGGTTATACGGGCACTTGTTCCCATTTTTCCGGTTAATAACACGAATAAAACAGATTGTTTCAAAGGTAAATGCCCAGTTAATTTATCATTGTTAAATAAAGCTAACCCGTTTGTAACTACTTCTTTTCCTTTTATTTTTATAGAAGGAAGGGTAAAGTCTTTACCGGGATCTAACATTTTTGTAGCAGCTGTTTCTAAAGTTTCTTTTGGAAATACACTCATATCTTCTAAGCTTTTCACTTTTTTCTTTAGAAAATCTCCAATTAGTAAATTTCCTATTTTCTTTTTTTCGAGTATCTCCGATGTTTCACCATCTACTGCAATAAGTTTTACTAAAGCAGTTGGGTTTGTTGGATCTCGAAAGCTGACATCTAAATAGGGGAGTATACCCTTTTTTAGAATTTTGGTTCCGAGTAATTGAACACCATATTTAAAATAGCGAATATTCCCAGTCACATTTTTTTTTAGGGCATCGCCTGTATCCATTATGTTATGCCCGGTTGCTGAATATATTTCATTCTCAAATGAAGATTGCTCTCCGCTTGAACTTTTTACGAGCTCGATTGTTTGCTGGAGTTTATTCTCTTCCGTAATATCAGCTCCAACGCTATAAGCTAAACTTGCCTCCCTTAATGGTTCTTGATCCCAACAGCCAGAAAGGAGGGAACTAGCACATAATATTAAAAGTAATTTAACTCTTTTTTTGAACATACTGTTCTCCTTTCTTATTTCGTATCACAGAATAAAGTAGAAATAAAAGAGGAAGGACAACTATGAAAATATAGGTGAACTTATCAGTGAAAGTTGAAATTACTTTTAATTCTTCAGGTGTATCTATAAATAAGGCTACACTAAAAGCAATAATACCAACGATTGGAACAGCCTTTTTATGATTAGCAAGGTTGAATATATGTCCAATTCCGATTGAAGCAGCGCAGTAATAACTAGCAATAGAAGCGACAACTGTTATCATCCAAATTGGGATGAAGATTAGGTCCGTTCGATCTATAATTCCAATATGCAAGGAGCGTAATAAGTAAGCAACTGGCTCTGGAATAAGCTCAATTTGCTTTGGACTAAATACGATAAAGCAAATCCAAACGGTAAAAGTATAAAAAAGAGTTACAAATCCATTGGCGATAGAAATGGCCTTCAGTTTTGCAATAGAACTCCCATTTACTTTTGGGAAAGCGATAAGAATAATTTCAAAACCATACATGGCTGTAATTGTTTCCTTGGATGCTTGAATTATATTCCACCATCCGGCTTCTGTAATAGGAAAAATATAAGAGAAATCAGCTCGTGAAAGCCCTAGGGCAATTAAAAGGGCCATTGGAATAATGAGAATAGAGGCCATGACATAAAATCGTACGATGACTTTAAATGTGTTATAAGCTACATAACAACAAGCTACTGTACATAATATGAGAATTGCAGACCACGGAGTTGCGTGTAAAACCCATACTTTAATGACGTTACAAGCATTCAACATAACCGTCATACCGATAAGGGTAAAATAAAAAACATAAGAAAAGCCCAATAGTTTTCCTAACTTATTACCAAATAGCATACAAACACTTTTATACATATCTGCATCAGGAAATCGTTTTAAGAAAAGCCACATAAGTAAAATAATAAGTTGAATGGCAAGCCCCGCGATGAGCGCAGAAATCCAACCACCACCTTTTGCTATCGGATGAAGCCGGTTAGGTAGAGATAGTATACCGACCCCAATTTGGCATTGAATAACGAAAAAGGTAAATTGAACAAGTGAAATTTTACTTTGCGTGTTTGTCACCGTCCTCATCCTCTCTCGTTACAGGTTGGCGCTGCATTTTTTTCGGTTTTGGATCATGTGGTCTTTCCCAAAATGACCAAATTGGTAGTCTTATGAAAGAATCTTTCATATCTTTAATCCGCATCGGGGCAACAGGAGAAAGATATGGTGTATGAAATGAATGAAGCTGACATAAGTGAACGAAAGTTATAATGAGACCGAATGATATTCCTACATATCCGAATATGGCAGCAAGGAGCATTAATGGAAAACGAAGAATCCGAACTGCTGAACTCATATCGTTTGATGGAACGAGAAAAGATGAGATTGCAGTTAAAGCTACAACGATGATCATTGTGTAAGAAACGAGTCCAGCTTTTACAATTGCATCCCCAATTACTAAACCACCTACAATACCGATTGTTTGTCCAACGCGGCTCGGCAAGCGAATACCAGCTTCTCGTAATAACTCGAAAATTAACTCCATTAAGAGAGCTTCAAAAATAGGAGGAAGCGGTACTTTCTCTAATGAAGCTTTAATCGTATACACAAGTTCGAGCGGTAACACATCAGGATGAAAAGCGACAGTTGCAATATATAAAGCTGGTAAGAGAAAGGCAATTAAAAAACTTACTAAGCGAATCATTCGGACGAAAGAACCGACAATCCAACGGTTATTATAATCATCTGGTGATTGATAAAAAGCGAATAACGTAACCGGTACGATGAGTGCTGTTGGATCTCCGTCAGATAAAATAGCAACACGCCCTTCCATTAAATTAGCAACAGTTCTATCTGGACGCTCTGTATTTAATTGCTGCGGAAATGGGGAGAAAGACGTATCCTCTATAAATTCTTGTATGTATCCTGGTGGCATAAGTGCATCCGTTTTAATGGTTTCCAATCTTCTTTTCACTTCTATAACTAAATCGTCATTCGCTATATTTTGCATATAAGTAATTGCCACTTTCGTGTGCATTTCTTCACCGAGTGTAAAATACTTAACAACTAAATTTGGACTCTTAATGAGTTTACGAATAGAGGTTAAATTAGTTGCTAGATCCTCTACAAAACCAGTATGTGGACCGCGCACAACTCCTTCATTATCAGGCTCTGCTATATCTCTCTTTAAAGATAAGGCTGTTTCGAAAATACAAAAACTGTCGACCTGTTCATGAAAATATAAGGATTTACCTTGTAATAAAAGTTGTATCCCATAATTTAAATTCGTTTCTTTTTTCATATTTAACGTAGAAAAAGATTTATCTAAAGATAAATCTGATCGCGTTAATAATGGCTCAAGGACTAACTGATGAATTAGATTTGGATCTGCTAAAGATTCGATACATAAGATTGTTCCTTTTCCGTTTTGAAAAGGGAGATCTAATTTTTTTATATCATCAGAATGAGAAAGTTTATTTTCAATGTAATTAATGTTCTCCGGAAGTGATGGAAACATATGCTTTTGGTTTTTACTCTCTTGTTGTTCTTTTTGCTCTGTCATAATTTCCACCTCTCTTAAAGTGCAATTGTTTCTGTTAATTTTTGTTGTTTGTGAGAAATTTATGCTTGAATTATTTTAAAAAAAAAGAGGATTGAAGGTTACGTTACATTGTCTTTTGTGCATTATTCAATTTCATAGCAGTACTTCTAACATTTGTGTCGAATTAAGAAGATATATAGGAGGGATATATATGGAAATAGCTGTAGAACGTGTTTTTACGAAAGAGATTTTAAAAAGAGCAGCGAATTTGTTTCATGTAACAGTAGAAGAAAAGCCACTTGGAGATTTTGAGAATTATATTTTTAAGGCGAAGGGTGATAATGATGAAGATTACGTATTACGTTTAACACATTCTTCTCATCGTTCTAAACAAGAGGTAGAGGCTGAACTAGATTTTTTACGATATGTTGCGGAGAATGGGGCAAAGGTAGCAGGACCTCTTTATTCAACGTCTCGAAATCTCGTAGAAGAAATCGTAGCAGAGGATGGGACTTTCTTTTTCGCTTCTTTATTTACATATGCAAAAGGTGAGCCAGTAAAAGGAGCAGAATCGCCTTATTGGGGAGATGCTTATTTTGAAGCGTGGGGAAAAGCGATTGGGCAACTGCATCGCCTTACAATGGATTATCCTAAAACAGACTACCGTGAAACGTGGGAAGAAGACGAAAGTGGAATTGTTAATGAATTAGAAGATGGTCAAGTGAAAGAGATTGCAGCGGTATTAATGGATGAAATTAAGGCTCTTCCAGTTGAAAGAGAAACGTTCGGTCTTATGCACGGTGATATCCATCAAGGTAATTTCCATTATGATGGAAAAGAGCTTACAATCTTTGATTTTGACGATGCAGCTTATAATTACTTTATACATGATTTAGCGATGGTTCTATACTACTCTGTTCTATTTACACCGTGGACAGCAGAAGAGAAGACAGATTTTGCTCGTAAACAGTTACAAGTGTTACGAAAAGGATATGAGTATGAGCACAGGCTGGCGGATAGTTGGTATGAATCGATACCACTATTTTTACGTTTACGTGATATAGGTTTATATGGAACGCTTCAGAAGAAGTTTAAAGGGAAAGATATGCCTGATAACTTCTTGAAATTATCAGAAGAGCTATACGAAAGAATTATTAAAAGAGAAGCAATTGTGAATATATAATACATTTAGTTCAAAACAAAGTATATAAAACAAATATATACTTTGTTTTTTTATACAAAAATATGTTTACTTTATTAAAATAATATTGTCCTGGATTCGGTATACACTTATAATTTTATATATATTCTGAATATTCTTTATAAAGAAGGAGGGGGAATGTTGGAAGCTTTCGTAAATTGGTTAAATAATATTGTTTGGAGTCCAGCACTTGTTTATTTATGTTTAGGAGTAGGTTTATATTTTTCCATTCGAACGAAGTTTTTACAAGTAAGGCACGTAGGAGAAATGGTGAAGCTAACATTTCAAGGAGAAAAATCAGAAGCTGGTGTTTCTTCATTCCAAGCGTTAGCACTTTCATTATCAGGACGCGTTGGAACAGGAAATATTGCTGGAGTAGCAACAGCGGTTGCATTCGGTGGACCAGGAGCTGTATTTTGGATGTGGGCAGTAGCCTTTTTAGGGGCAGGATCAGCTTATGTAGAATCAACACTCGCGCAAATATATAAGACGAAACATCAAGGGCAGTTTCGTGGTGGGCCTGCTTACTACATCGAAAAAGGTCTAGGAGTTAAATGGTATGCTTTAGTATTCGTTGCAGCGACAATTCTTGCAACAGGACTTTTATTACCAGGTGTACAAGCAAATAGTATTGCTGTAAGTTTAGAAACAGCTTTTGGTATTAATACTACCGTATCAGGGGCTATATTAGTTGTCGTATTAGCTCTTATCATTTTCGGTGGAGTAAAGCGGATTGTTAACGTAGCACAAGTTGTCGTACCGTTTATGGCAATAGGCTATATTTTAGTAGCTTGCGTCATTGTTGCTATGAATATTGAAAAATTGCCAGAAGCATTTATGTTAATTATAAGAAGTGCATTTGCATTAGAAGCTGCATTTGGTGGTATTATCGGTTTAGCAATTTCTTGGGGAGTAAAACGTGGTATTTATTCTAATGAAGCAGGGCAAGGAACTGGGCCACATGCAGCAGCAGCAGCTGAAGTATCACATCCAGCTAAACAAGGTTTAGTGCAAGCATTTTCCGTTTACATTGATACATTATTTGTTTGTTCAGCAACAGCATTTATGATGATTATTACAGGCATGTATAACGTATTTGATGCAAGCGGAAAAAACTTTATCGTTAATAAATTAAATGGTGCTCAGCCAGGACCAGGATATACACAGGCAGCGGTAGAATCTGTTTTCCCTGGATTTGGAAACGGTTTCGTTGCAATCTCGCTATTATTCTTCGCGTTTACAACAATTATGGCGTATTACTACATTGCAGAAACGAATATAGCGTACTTAAATCGTGATAAGGATCGTCCTTGGCTGTCCATGATACTAAAGTTTGTATTTTTAGGAGCAGTATTCTATGGCTGTATAAAAACAGCAGCAACGGCTTGGGCTTTAGGCGACATTGGGGTAGGAATTATGGCATGGGTAAATATCATTGCGATTTTACTATTACAAAAACCTGCATTAGTCGCATTAAAGGATTATGAAAAACAGAAAAAAGAAGGAAAAGATCCAGTATTCGATCCAGGGCCATTAGGAATTAAAAATGCTGATTTTTGGGAGCATGAATACGGGAAAGATAAGAAAGAAGAAGTATCTTAATAGAATAGAAATGAAGAAGCAAAGGGGAAACCCTTTGCTTTTTTTTATGGACAAATTGAAGCTAAAAGTTATTTTTGGGACTATTTTTGAATATAAAAAGAATGTACATGCGTTGTTAGGGGAAGGGGGGAGTATGTTGATAGAATTTCGTAATGTAAATAAATATTATGGTAACTTTCAAGTTTTGAAAAATATTAATGTGCAAGTGAAAAAAGGCGAAGTAGTAGTAGTTGTCGGGCCTTCAGGATCAGGAAAAAGTACATTGCTTCGATGTATAAATCAATTAGAGGCAATTACAGATGGAGAATTAATTGTACAAAATACAGAGGTACACAATAAAAAAACGGACATGAATGAATTGCGGCGAAATATTGGGATGGTCTTTCAACATTTTTATTTATACCCACATAAAACAGTTCTGCAAAATATTACATTAGCACCGATTAAAGTAAATAAAGTTTCCAAAGAAGAAGCAGAGAAAACAGCAATGCTTTATTTAGAGAAAGTAGGAATCCCAGAGAAGGCTAATGTATATCCGCATCAATTATCCGGAGGACAACAGCAAAGGGTAGCAATTGCTAGAGGACTTGCGATGCAGCCGGAAATTATGCTGTTTGATGAGCCTACGTCTGCTCTTGATCCAGAGATGATTGGAGAGGTACTTGATGTTATGAAGGCGCTGGCTAAAGAAGGGATGACGATGGTTGTCGTTACACATGAGATGGGATTTGCTAGAGAGGTAGCAGATCGGATTTTATTTATGGATGATGGTCAAATTATTGAAGATACAACACCGGCACAATTTTTTGCAAATCCTGAACAAGAAAGAGCTCGTTTATTTTTAAGTCGGGTGCTAAATCATTAGAGGAGGAATTTCATGCTTAAAATGAAAAAGTTATTTACTTTAATCGTATTTTCATGTTTATTCGTGCTTGTTGTTGCTGGATGCGGAAGTAAAAAAGATGAGGCAAAGGAAACAAATACGAAGCAAGGCGGGGCTGTTGAGCAAATTAAGAAACGAGGGAAATTAGTAGTTGGGGTGAAGAATGATACGAATTTATTTGGATTAAAAAATCCTTCAACAGGGCAGGTAGAAGGATTCGATGTTGATGTCGCGAAGGCACTTGCGAAAAAGATTCTCGGAGATGAAAAGAAGCTGGAGCTGAAAGAAGTAACGTCTAAAACACGTATTCCAATGCTGAAAAATGGTGATATTGATGCAATTATTGCAACAATGACAATTACGGAAGAACGCAAAAAAGAAGTGGATTTTTCAGATGTATATTTTAAAGCAGGACAATCGTTACTTGTGAAAAAAGGAAGCAATATTAAGAGCGTCGATGATATAAAACAAGGCGTTAAAGTATTAGCTGTAAAAGGGTCAACATCTACAAATAACATTCGTCAAAAGTCACCAGAAGCGACTGTATTAGAGTTTGAAAATTATAGTGAGGCATTTACAGCGTTAAAGGCAGGTAAAGGTGATGTGTTAACGACAGATAATGCGATCCTTTACGGAATGGCAAAACAAGATTCTAATTATGAAGTAGTAGGAAAAATTTTCACAGATGAACCGTATGGAATTGCAGTGCAAAAAGGGGCAGATGATTTAACGAAAGAGATTAATACTTTAATTAAAGACATGAAAGCAAGCGGAGAGTATGACAAATTATATGAGAAATGGATTGGACAAAAACCAGAAAAGTAGATAGTAAAAGTGAGAGGATGAGAGTACTCATCCTCTTCTTGTAAAGAAAGAGGGGAGAATATGTGCCTGATTTTTCTATATTAACGAATAACATTGATATGTATTTAGAAGGGTTTAAATATACAGTTATGTCTAGTGTAATTGCATTGATAGGTAGTTTTATTTTAGGAGTAATTTTGGCAGTAATGCGTATTGCACCTATTCGTATTTTAAATTGGATAGGATCAGCTTTTGTGGAGTTTGTAAGAAATATTCCACTCGTATTAATTGCATTTATATTTTATTTTGCTTTACCTGTAATAGGAATTACTTTAAATGGTTTTGTAGCAGGAACAGTTACGCTTACGGTATATACGGCAGCTTTTATTGCAGAAGTAATTCGCGCTGGTATTTTATCAGTTGCGAAAGGGCAGATGGAAGCTGCTCGCTCTTCAGGGCTAACGTATGTGCAGGCGATGTATTATGTTGTCTTACCCCAAGCAGTGAAAATTGTAATTCCCCCTTTAGGAAACCAGTTTCTCAATTTAGTTAAAAACTCCTCAATACTTGGAATTATTGCTGGTGCTGATTTAATGTATCAAGGAGATTTAATTTCAACGAAGACGTTTGTTACGTTTGATGTTTATATATTTGTCGGGATGTTTTATTTAATATTAACAATTCCGCTCAGTATGCTAGTGCGTTATTTAGAAAAACGCTTAGCAAAGGAGGCGGTGTAAATGGATTTTAAGGGAGCTATAACAGGTGATCATATCCTCTTTTTATTAAAAGGATTGCTCATTACATTAGAGGTAGCGCTCGTAGCAATTGTACTTAGTTTTATTATTGGAAGTGTAATCGGTATATTGCGCTACACGAAAATACCTGTCGTCTCACAAGTATTAGGAATTATCGTTGAAGTGATTCGAAACTTACCACTACTGTTAATTATATTTTTCACGTATTTTGCACTTCCAGAAGCAGGCTTGAAATTAGAAATTATAACAGCTGCAATTGTTGCTTTAACAATATTTGAGGCAGCAATGATATCTGAAATTGTTCGAAGTGGTCTGTTATCTATTGAAAAAGGACAGATTGAGGCCGCAAGATCTTCAGGATTAACGTATGTGCAAGCGCTTTGGCATATTATTTTGCCACAAGCATTAAGGAGAATGGTCCCGCCGCTTGTCAGTCAGTTTATTTCATTGCTGAAGGATACGTCGCTAGCGGTTGTTATATCACTCCCAGAGCTTATGCATAATGCTCAAATTATTAGCGGGCAGAATGTAAATTATATGATTCCAACGTTTATAGTAGTAGCTTGTATGTATTTTATCGTAAATTATAGTTTATCAATTTTATCGAGAAGGTTAGAACTTCGTTGACTCTTACAATATATGTAAGGGTTTTTCCTTGTTTATCCTTATTTTCCTCTAAATAGAATCTAAATCTTGCAATAATTAGATTTTTTATATTATTTTATCAGAAAAGTTTTAATTTTATATAGAAAATGTAATCGCTTTCGTGTATATTTTTATTATCAGAAAATTTTAACAAGACATAGGGGTATGGTAGGGGGAGGATTTAGATGCAGCAACCAACGAATGAGAAATTACATCGTACGATGAAGAGTAGACATTTATTTATGATCGCACTTGGTGGTGTAATCGGAACTGGTTTTTTCTTAGGTTCAGGTTACACTATTAATCAGGCTGGACCAGGGGGGGCCATCCTTTCATATTTAGTAGGCGGATTTATTATGTATTTAACAATGCTTTGTCTTGGAGAGTTAACGGTAGCAATGCCAGTTTCAGGTTCTTTCCAAAAGTATGCGACGAAGTTTATTGGACCAGGAACGGGCTTTATGATCGGCTGGCTATACTGGCTTGGCTGGGCAGTAACAGTAGGACTAGAATTAACGTCAATCGGTTTAATGATGAAAAGATGGTTTCCAAATGTTGATGTTTGGGTATGGTGCCTTGTATTCGGCGTTATTCTATATGCGTCAAATGCTATCTCAGCGAAAAGCTACGCTGAATTAGAATTTTGGTTTTCTAGTATTAAAGTAATTACAATCCTTGCATTTGTTGTTCTTGGTGGTAGTGCATTATTAGGATTTATATCATATGACGGAAAAGAAGCAGCACCTCTTTTCTCTAACTTTGTAAGCGATGGTGGACTTTTCCCGAATGGACTAGCTGCCGTATTACTTACAATGATTACAGTTAACTTCTCGTTCCAAGGAACAGAGTTAATCGGAATTGCAGCGGGAGAAAGTGAAAATCCAGAAAAAACAATTCCACGTGCGATCCGTAATACAGTATGGCGTATTATGTTATTCTTCATTTTAACAATGACAATTTTAGTAGGATTAATTTCTTGGAAGGAAGCAGGCGTAATTGAAAGTCCATTCGTAGTTGTATTTGATAAAATCGGTATTCCATATGCAGCTGATATTATGAACTTCGTTATTATTACTGCGTTATTATCTGTAGCGAACTCTGGATTATATGCAGCGACACGTATATTATGGTCACTTGCAAATGAAGGAATGGCACCAACTTCTTTCAAGAAAGTAAATAAACGTGGTATTCCAATTACAGCGCTAGTCGTAACGATTGCGGTAGCTGGATTATCCCTATTCACAAGTTTCCTTGCAGAAGATACAGTATACATGTACTTATTATCGATAGCTGGTTTATCGGCTGTTTCAAGTTGGATCATTATTGCTCTATCGCAACTTCGCTTTAGAAGTCAGTATATAAAAGGCGGAGGAAAGTTAGAGGACTTAAAGTATAGAACACCACTATATCCGATTGTTCCAATTTTAGCTTTAATTACAAATAGCATCGTTGTTATTAGTTTAGCGTTTATTCCTGAACAAAGAATGGCGTTATACTGCGGTATTCCATTTATCATTTTCTGCTATATATATTATTATTATATGAGTAAGAAACAGCAGAAACCGATGAAAGTGGAGATGGACAAAACAAATGAAACTAACAATCAAACACGATGATATAAAGGCAGATTTATCGTACGCTCAATTAGCGATTGGAAAAGAAAACGGGTATTCACCGTTACAATTACTCGTTTCTTCTATCGCAGGATGTAGTGCAATTGTCTTTCGAACAATTTTAGAAAAGAAACGTATTACATACGATACGTTTACGATCGAAACTGAAATTGGTAGAAGTGAAGCTTTATCCAAACCAGTTGAAAGTGTTCATTTGCAATATAAAATTAAAGCGGAAAACATTACAGAAGAGCAGTTGGACAAAGCATTGCAGCTTGCAGTGAAAAATTGTACGATTGTTCAATCTGTAAAAGATAGTATAAAGGTTACGGAAACAATTGAACTAATAAAATGAAACATAAAAACGTGAGAGCCGTATTCTCACGTTTTTATGTTTTTAGAAAGAGGGGAAAGTGTAGTGGACTGTTTAGGTTGTAAATTAGCAAACGAAGAGGAAAAAATATATAAAGTATATGAAGATGATTATGTAACTTGCTTTTTAGATCATGCGCCTTTCTACCCAGGACATACTTTAATTGTGCCAAAGCAGCATGTTGTAGAAGTAGACGAATTAGATGACGTTGTAGCAAGATCAATTATGGATGCTTCTAAGCTGATTGCAAAAGCGATTAAGGCATTATATAAACCAGATGGAATTACAGTTTGTCAAAATGGTGGAGTATTTAACGAGTTAACACATTACCATATGCATGTCGTACCAAGATATAAAGAGCGTTCGTTTGCTGAGTTTTATACGGTGCAACCGGAGGAAAAGAAGAATCATAACTTTGAAGAGACAAAGAATTTGTTAAAAGAAGCGATAGAGCAAATACTGTATATTGAAAAGGTGTAAAAGAATTTTTCTTAGAGATACAGTCAGGAAAATTCTAATATTAAAAAGCCCAATTTCTCAGTTACAATAGAGAAATTGGGCTTTTGTTTATTCTATTATTAAATTTTATCTATAAAAAGATTTTGCAGTGTCACAAAGTTACAGTGCTCATTCGTTATATAGAGTGAGAGGAGGAATTATATGAAAGTTACAAACAAAGATTATGAAAAGATGGAAGAGCTATATGAGTTGTATGAACAAAAAATTTATTATGTAGCTTATTCTATTTTAAATAATATTCAACAGGCTGAAGATGCGGTTCAAGAGACGTTTATTACTCTTTATAAGAACTTGGAAAAGCTCCATAGCTTGAGCACTGAAGAGCTTAAACGCTATATTTTGAGGATCGCGAAAAACAAGGCGATTGATAGTTACCGGAAAAATAAACGACATGAAACATTTTTAGAAGAATATGAAAGAGAATCAATAGAAGCAGTAGATGAAAATATTGAAGAGTGGGAAAAACGTAAAATGTCTGAGGTTCAAATTGATACATTGCTAAAAGAGTTAAATGAATCTAACAGACAGGTGTTTAAGTACAAAGTCTTCTATAACTTAACGTATCAAGAAATTTCAAGTGTAATGGGGATTACGGAGGCTAATGTCCGCAAGCAGTTTGAACGCGCTCGAAAACGAGTCCAAAATATGATAGGAGGTATACAACATGACGAATTCAAAGAACTCCAAAGAAATATATGAACTTGCTGAAAAAATTGCTTTAGATGATTTTGATAGATCCGAAGAACAACATGAATTTTCACATACATATACGCGCAAAAAGAAACTGTTTATGGAGGAAATGAAGCTGAAGGGCGAGCGACCACAGAAAAAGAGTAAAAGACATCGTATGTTAATCGCTGCTGCCTGCTTATTGATTGGTATGCCGACAACCGTTTTTGGTGCAGTAAAAGTCTATAATATGATTGTTCAAAAACAAAATTATGAAGTAAATGTGTCGGTAACAAATAAGGACACGAAAAAGGCTGATAAGTGGTATAAGCTGAAAATTGATAAATTACCAGAAAATATGGAAGCAATTGATGACTCTGCTATGAAATATTCATTTAAAGATAACGACGCAAATGGAGGCTTTTCATTTAGTCTTTGGAGAGTAGGGGAAAATGCGGACTTTCAAACTTTATATTCAAAAAGCTACGAAGAAAAAGAGATAGGTGGCAAGAAAGCAGTAATTGTTCATAAAGAAACTGGAAACAACAATGTAATGTTTGATAGGAAGGTCTTTCTCTTTTTTGAGAAAGAAGGGATTATGTTAGAAAGTTTTATTGGATCAGATATAAATGAAGAACAAATGATAGATGTCTTAGGGAATATTTCACTTGAGCCCACGTCAAAAGAAAAGGCATCACATATATCAAATTATGATAAAAAGTATTTTAGCCAAGCAGATGAACCTAAAAAATCTAAAGTGATTCCTTTGAAAAAAGATAGCAAACGACTATTTCATATAGGGCAAAAGGTTCCAGTAACGATATCTATGGATAACAGCCAAATTGAATATGTGATAGAAAAAGTTGAAGTTTTTGATTCGATTAAAGATTTTAAACAAGAGAACTTTAATGAACTTGGCCTAGGGATATTAAGCAAGAAGAAGGCTTTAGATCAGACGGGAAAACTGCTATCGTACAGACGGGATGTATATAAATTAGGGAATGGTAAAGATTCAATTGATACATTAGTAGATTCGCAATTAGTTAATGTTAAATTTGTCTACTTGACAACAACAGTGAGAAATATTGGTAAACAGGCAACAGAAGAAATCTATATGCATCCATCCATAAAGCAGCTTAAATTTGAAGGGAATGCATGGAAATACGCTAAAGAAGAGGGAATGGATGCAACGCGTATTATGACGGGAGAAGTTGATTATTTAGAGCCTCACGGAGATGGGAAAAGCTTCTACAATATTGGCAGTATCCGACCAGGAGAAACGGTAAAAGTTAACTTAGGTTACTTTGTAGATGAAGATAAACTAGATTCAATCTTTTTGGATGCTTTCCATTACAGAGGGAATGGAAGTACTGAAAATATGAATGCGTCATATCGTTGGTGGATTGATATTCGTCAACAGTCAAAACAATAGGAACAAATACACAAAAAGCTGCTTATATTTAGCAGCTTTTTTCGTCTTCATACATATGTAAAACTTCTTTCGCACGTATACGTAAACCATCTATCAATTCTTTCGGTTCTAAAACTTTTGCATCTTTTCCAAGTCTATAAAATAAAGGAGTAATAAAGTTAATCTCACCTTTATCAATTGTTGAATTTATATATCCTGTCCCATCCTCGTTTACTATAACGAATTCCTCAAGATAAGGAACGCTTTTACATTGGCGTACGCCTTCTGTTGTCAGTAAAACATGTAACTGAGTAGGATTGTGTACTACGTTAGAGTTAGAGGCAAACCACTCTTCTAAATTCATGAATGTATCTGTATTTTCTTCCATCGATAATATTGAGAGAATACGATCAACGCGATACAGTAATACTTTTTTTCTACCGAAGTCATAGGACGGTAAGTACCATAACCCGTCGTGAGCATATACACCAATCGGATGAACATGTTTTGTTTTTATCCCTGATTTAGATTCGTATTGAAAGTGTAAATTTTTATTTTCAATAGCCGCTGTTAACACTTCGTTTAAAAGTGGGGTCTCAATTGTTCTCTTCGGATTCCAAAAGGCGATATAAGAACGTATTTTATCAACTTTCACTTTCGCCTCATGTTGTAGAGAGCTATATAGTTTATGAGTGACAGAATTGATTTCTGTATTAAAAGGTAAGTCTCTGTAGTAGCTTAAAGATTGAAAGGCAAAAAAGATGGAGACTGCTTCTTCTTCGGTAAATAAGATAGGTGGAATGACCCTAGTTGTTAATACTTTATATCCTCCGTTGCGACCTTGTTCAGCGTAAATGGGTAATCCCATATCACTTAAATCTAAAATATATCTATGGACAGTACGAACGGAAATATTAAATTCATCGGCTATTTCTTGAGCTGTAAATGCTTTTTTTGCAGAAGCAAATATAAGAATATCTAATAAGCGTTTAGCTTTTGACAAATGTATCACCTTTTTTCTTTTTAACATGACATAAATTGTCATGTTTTATTGTTAGTATATTGTTTACATCATATGTTATCAAGATGAGATGCAAGGAGGAAAAGATATGTCACGTGAAATAGTTTTATTTATAGCGGCGAGCTTAGATGGGTATATTGCGAAAGAAAATGATGATTTAGAGTGGTTAATGGAAACGGAAGGAGAGGGAGATAACGGTTATACAGAAATGTATGAAACAATTGATACAATAATAATGGGAAAGAGAACGTACGATTATGTAGTAGAGCATACAGAGACATTCCCGTATTTAGATAAAAAATGTTATGTGTTTTCTAATTCAGAAAAAGGCACGAACGGACATGTAGAGTTTGTAAATGAAGATGTAGTGGAGTTTACAAAAAGGTTAAAAGTACAAGAAGGATCTAAAATATGGATGGTTGGTGGAGGAGAGCTACTGAGAGAATTCTTTAAAAATAATCTAATTGATGAATATATTGTTACGATTACACCGCATATATTAGGCTCGGGTGTTCCATTATTTAAAGAAAAGAATCCAGAAATTAATTTAACTTTAACGGATACGAAACGTTTTGGGCAATTTGTAAATTTATATTATAAAGTAAGATGATAAAGAAACACGACTACTGATGATAGTCGTGTTTCTTTATAGATGGTAATGAAATTATAAAGCAAGACCCGTGATTGACTTCACTCGTTACTGTAATATTTCCGCCGTGTAGCTCTACAATTTCCTTCACGATAGATAGTCCTAAACCAGTTCCACCTGTAGCTCGTGATCTAGCTTTATCAACACGATAAAAGCGGTCGAAAATGTGAGGGAGGTCTTCAGGCGGGATACCTTCGCCTTCATCTTCAATTGTAATGGAGATACGTTTATGTTCTTCTGTAATAGAAATGTTTATATGAGAATGTTCTTTTGAATGTCTATAAGCGTTATTTAAAATGTTTACTATAACTTGTTCAAATCGCTGTTCATCTAAGTTTACTAGCAGTGTAGGAGAACAAGAGAAAGAAACTTTAATGTATCTTTCTTTATACATGGCGTTTACTTTTTCAGCTATGCGAGTAAGGAAGGTGTGTAAATGCACTTCCTTTACTTGAATAGAAAAGTTATGTTGTTCCATTTGTGCAAGTGAAAATAAATCTTGAACTAAGTTTGTAATGTAATCAGACTCATCTTTTATAATCGATAAATATCGTAAACGTTGTTCAGGAGAGGTGCTTTCTTTTAAAGCAATGTCAGCATAACCTCTTACGTATGTTAACGGTGTTCGTAATTCGTGAGCAACACTTGCTAGGAATTCACTTCGCTCTGTTTTCATATAATGTAAATCATTTGCGAGCGTTTGAATAGATGATGCTAGTTCACCAATTTCATCATTTCGAGTAGTTGTTAACGAAACGGACAAATCGCCTTTACTCATTTTTTCAGTTGCATGTTTCATGTGTAACAATGGTTTTGTTAACAAACGTGATAATAGAAAGATGGTGATGGCTGTTAGTAGAAACGTAATGACTCCGGCAATAATGAATTGTCTTGTTAGCCCGTTAACCATTTCCTCGATTGATTCCGTCCCGAGAAACATATATACGTATCCTTCCGTTTTTCCAGCCACTACAATGGGGCTAACTGTACATATATAATTAGATGTTTTCCAATGATTCTCTATAATTGCTCCGTCATGATCTGTCCGTGTTTGCATCTTTTCAATATGCTTTTTTATAGTAGTATTTATTTCATTGGATTTAGCTAGTACCTCCTTATTTGCATTTGTAATAACAACAGTAGTTTCGGCTTCGGATTCCATTAGTGCAACATGGGAGATTGTTTGCTTATCAAAATACTTTTCAAGGACATCTCTGTGACTATTTCCGCGCTTTAATAAAGCTGTCATTTCTTCATTTACTCTATTGTTGACAAGGCTATAATAAAGCGAGACAAATAGAACACTTTCGATTAAAAGTGTAACAATCAAAAAATAAAATCCGAGCTGAATAGAAATTCGCTTCATTGCTTTGCTCCTTAATCTAGAGTATCAACCCATCGATATCCGACTCCGTAAACAGTTTTTAAATGGTGATCAATAGGGAAATTTACTTTTCGCAATTTATCACGTAAATTACGAATATGTGAATCGACTGTGCGATCTTCTGTATTTGTGTTTAACCCCCAAATTCGCTCGATGAGCTGATCACGGCTTAATACGTAGTTCACATGGCGTAAAAATAATCCGAGTAAAGAAAATTCAATTGGTGTGAGAAGGAGTTCTTCATTATGGACAGAAACGAAGTGTTTTGTTTCATCCCATACAATACCGTGATATTGGATTTGTTTATGTTCATTTGTACGTCTTAAAACGGCTTCAATTCTTGCGAAAAGTTCTTCTTCATGGAAAGGTTTCGTTACATAATCATCGGCTCCAAGTTTTAATCCTTGAACGACATCTACTGTTTGATCACGAGCTGTAACCATAATAATAGGAATGTTACTAAAAGATCGGATTTTTTTGCACGTTTCCCATCCGTCCATCTTTGGCATCATAATATCGAGTAAAACAAATTTAAAGTTTCGATTTTCTATATGTAAAATAGCTTCTTCTCCTGAAGTCGCACATACGCAGTTATATCCAATTGGGGTAAGATAAAGCGTTAATAATTCAAGCATTCTCGGTTCATCGTCTACGAGCAGTATATCAATCATAGAGAGCCCTCCATATTTATAATCGTTACTTAAAGTGTAATGCAAAATCATGAAGAAATGGTGCAGATTATGATGTGTCTGCATAATTTCTTCAGAATTGCTTGTTATTGTGGAGTTGAAATTACATTTTAGGTAATCATATTGGCTCAAAAATGATTAATACGGAGGCGGTATAATGAAAAAAATGACCCGAATTTTTGGGATAACAATAATTACAGCAGTTGGTCTTGCTGCATGCGGACAAACGAATACAGACCATAAAAACCATGAATCTACAAAAGAGAAAAAAACAGAGCAAAAGGAAATGAAAATGAATCAGGAGGTAACGGCGCCAAAAGAAATGAACCAAGGGGCATCGTATGATTTATTAACGACAAGTTTAAAAAATGTGACGAGGTTAAATACAAATGATCCCCTGCAAATGGCAGTGTTAACTTCGCAAACGATATGGCCAGCAACCCATAAAGAGAACCAGCCGGGTGCTGTTATTTTAGTACCAGCAAGCGAGTGGCAATTAGGTATTGCGAGTGCAGACCTTATTCATCATCCGAATAACGGGCCGATTTTATTTATAGAAAAAGAAAAGATACCGGAAATGACGTTAAAAGAAATAAAACGATTAAATCCAATCGGAACGAAAGATGGAACACAAATTATGGTGATGGGGGATGTAGGTACTAGCGCGCTTGAACAATTAAAAGGTTATAAAGTAAAACAAATAAAAGAAACGGACCCAGCTATATTTGCGAAAGATGTTGATAAGGAGTATGCCGATATAACAGGAAGCTACCCAAATAGTGTTATTATCGGTTCATCTGCAGAAGAAGGACGTTTATATACAACACCCGCTGTAAATTGGATTTCTCATATGCCGGAACCACTACTCTATACAGAAAAGAATAAAGTGCCAGAAGCGACAATAGAGGCATTAAAGATGAGAAAAGATAAAGCAAATATATATATATTAGGGCCAGAAAAAATTGTTTCAAAAGAAGTAGAAAAGGAGTTAAGCAAATACGGGAAAGTAACGCGTATTAGTGGAGAGACCCCTACAGAAAACTCGATTGCGTTCGCTAAATTTAAAGATGAAAAAACAAAATTTGGCTGGGGATTCACAAAACCTGGTCACGGTTTATCATTTGTTTCAAGCAAAACACCAGATTTAGCAGTTGCTGGGGCACCTTTTTCACATATGGGTAAACACGCACCTGTTGTATTATTAGAAGAAGGTAAAGCTTCACAACCAGTGTATGACTTCCTTGCAAGCATTCAGCCGAAGTTTAAAGATGATCCAACACTTGGACCATATAATCATGGCTTCTTATTAGGAAGTACGAGTGATATTTCATTTGAAACACAAGGAATACTAGATGAGAGGTTAGAAATTGTTCAGGAAAGTGGTCAAGGACACGGTGGACATTAATGAAATGAGAAAAGACGCTACTAAGGTAGCGTCTTTTTCTTTAGGAAACTTTTACATAGTAAAAAATCTTCTACTCGTTATATAATAGCTTTCGTGCAGTCGGCTAGATTTTCTTATGGAGAAAATCAAATTATAAAGGAGTAGAGGAGTGGTATTTTGTTTCAAACGATAAAAAATGACTGGTTTTCTAATGTGAGAGGGGACGTGTTATCAGGAATTGTCGTTGCTTTAGCATTGATCCCTGAAGCGATAGCCTTCTCTGTTATTGCAGGCGTAGATCCGACAGTTGGACTATACGCAGCCTTTTGTATTGCGGTTACCATTTCATTTGTTGGCGGAAGAACTGGAATGATTTCAGCTGCAACAGGTGCAATGTCATTATTAATGGTAACGCTCGTTAAAGATCATGGTTTGCAATATTTATTTGCTACAACAATATTAACAGGTATCGTCCAAATTATTTTTGGCGTGTTCAAACTGAGCTCATTTATGAAGTTTGTTCCGAAATCTGTTATGAGTGGTTTTTTAAATTCACTTGGAATTTTAGTTTTTACAGCGCAATTACCGCATTTTAAAAATGCAACTTGGCAAATGTATGCACTCGTTGTATTAGGACTTGCAATTATATATTTATTTCCACGTATTACAACGGTTGTACCTTCTACGCTTATTTCAATTATTATTGTGACGAGTATTGCACTTATGAGCGGATTACAGTTGAAAACAGTAGGGGATATGGGAAGCCTGCCGAAAGAATTACCGTTCTTTAGTATTCCTGATGTGCCATTTACATTAGAAACATTAGGGATTATTTTACCTTATGCAGTTATGCTTGCAATCATTGGTTTACTAGAGTCTTTATTAACAGCTTCAGTTTTAGATGATATGACGCATACAGAAAGTAATAAGCATAAAGAGGCACGCGGACAAGGGATCGCAAACATCGTTGCTGGATTTTTCGGAGGAATGGCAGGATGTGCAATGATCGGCCAATCTGTTATTAATATTAAATCAGGTGGACGAGGTCGCCTATCAACATTTGTAGCGGGCGGATTTTTAATCGTATTATTATTCGTTTTAGGAGATTATGTCGTTCATATTCCGATGGCAGCTTTAGTTGCGGTTATGATTATGGTTTCAATCGGAACGTTTGATTGGAACTCTGTAACAACGATTCATAAAGTACCAAAAGGAAACGCATTTGTTATGATCGTAACAGTTGTGATTGTCCTAATTACACATAACTTAGCATTAGGTGTAATTATCGGAACAGTAATTAGTGCGGTGTTATTTGCATTCAATATGGCAAAGATTCACGTGAAACATTTATATATTGAAAATAAGAAAATATACGAAATTCACGGTCAACTTTTCTTTGCATCCACAGCCGATTTCATAAATAATTTTTCATTTAATGAAGATGTAAAAGAAATTGAAATGAATTTTACTCATGCGCACGTATGGGATGATTCAGCGGTGGCATCAATTGATAAAGTTATCATAAAGTATGAGCAAAGTGGTGTGAAAGTAAGTATAACAGGATTAAATGAACGTAGCTCAAAACTTGTTGCAAATTTAGCTACTTATAATAAAAGAATTGCTAGTTAAAAGCCTCCTTTTTAGGAGGCTTTATTATATAATACGAGTAGGATAACGAAAAGGGGATTCAGCATATGTACAAACAAATTATATTAGCATGTGACGGTTCTGAACATGCACTTCGAGCAGCGGAACATGCAACATATATTGCGAAATGTAGCGCAGAAACAAATGTTGAAGTTGTGTACGTAGTAGATAATAGAACGGCAAAATCAGATATTATACAAGGTCAAACAGATTTAGAAACAATATCGGCTAGTCGAAAAGATAAATTAAAAGAGATTGAAGTTTTATTAAAGAAAGAGAACATATCTTATACAATTACGATATTACATGGTGATCCTGGAGATACAATTGTTCAATATGTAAATACAGGAGATATAGATCTTGTTATCGCCGGAAGCAGAGGGCTAAATACACTGCAAGAAATGGTACTTGGTAGTGTAAGTCATAAAATAGCAAAACGAGTGAAATGTCCGGTGATGATTATAAAATAAAATGTAACTAAAGACCTTAGTATAGCTGAGGTCTTTTTTATGTATAAAGAACTCTCATTTGTGGAAATACTAGATATATAAGTTGAAAAGATGTTAACTTACAAATTTGTAAGTTAGTTGTTAGAGAAATCGATGTTATGAAATTTTTCCCATTGGTAAAATAAAAGTATCAAAGGGGAGATAGGGAGGATGGAAGCAATGAAATCATTTCAAAATTTGTCATATAGTCAAGGGGTAAGCTTAATTTGTTTAGGGGGATTTGCTGGATCTGTTACGTTAGCTGTTTTAATAAAGGTATTTCATCAAATCTTTTAATATTAGAGTAGGGAAGGAATTGGTTGTTATCATTAGTAGGAAAAGCAATGAAAATAAAAAATAGCTCTTAGCATGTATGTAAATGCTAAGAGCTATTTTTATGTTTATTTTTCTACTTCTGGCTTCTCACTTGTTACAGTAACGTCTTTCCAATGTGAAGTTATTTGATTCACTTCAGTGTTGACATCATAATTTTTTACGCGCTTATTAACACCTGTTAAATCAAATGTGTAATGAATTGGAATCATCGGTGCTTCGTCATGAATTAATTTTTGCCATTTATCGTATACTTCTTTACGATATTTTTCATCAGTAGCTTTTTCTGATAATCCTGCTTCTAATAACTTCGTATTTTCATCATTTACCCAGCGTTGATAGTTGAATCCGGCATTTTTGCCCCATAGGCCAGAAAGGTCAGGGTCAGAGCCAGTGTTCCAAGCACCGGCAAAAATATCAACCTTCGGATCATCTTTTTTAATCATGTCACGCATAGCATTAAATTCGTGTAAGCGTCCATCAACAAGTTCTACTTTTAAGCCGATATCTTTCCAAGATTGAATGTAGAATTTAGCCAGCGGTTCACTTGTTTCACTACCACTACTAGTTAAGAAGTTAATCTTCAATTCATTACCTTTTGGATCTTCACGGAATCCATCACCATTTTTATCTTTATACCCAGCTTCATCTAATAGTTTTTTCGCTTTATTTACATCGAAATTATACGCACCAACATCATTATTATGGTACTTTGGCATAGATGGTGGAATTGGAGAGTTAGCTGGAACGCGAAGTCCGTGATATACTTTCTCTCCTAATTTTTCTCTATCAATTGCATGTGCCATCGCTTGACGTAAACGAACGTCTTTGAACTTATCGTTATCCATTACAGCTTCATTCTTTGCTTTGTCCATATGTCCGAACTTAAATCCGATATAAGTGTAAGCAAGGTCAGTTTTACCAATTAGTTGTGTGTTTTTTAATTTACTTACGTTCGGATATTGATCAGCAGTAATTGCTGCAATATCAATATCACCTTTTTTCAGAGATGCACTAACAATAGATGGATTTACAACTTTTAATGTTACATTTTTTAGCTTAGGTTTGCCGCCCCAGTAATCATCAAAACGCTCATACTCAACTGATTCACCAGGAACGATTTTCTTCACTTTAAATGGACCGAATCCAATTGGATTTTGACGGATTTTATCTGATTCAGCTAGTTTTTCAATTGGTACATCACCTAAATATTTTTTAGGTGTAGGATATGTCCAAATACCAGTTTTTAGTGAAGGGTTTACTTCTTTATAAGTAATGGAAATTGTTTTTGGATCGACTACTTTAATACCAGAAATTTTGTCAGCTTTTCCAGTGTGATATTCTTCCATACCTTCAATCATTTGCATTTGTGTATCGTAACGGATACCTGTATATTTGCTATTACCGATTATTAAGTAAGAATATTCTAAATCCTCAGCTGTTACAGGATTACCATCGTGCCATTTTACATTATCTTTAATTTTAATTGTAATTGTTTTTTTATCTTCAGAAATTGTATAAGTTGCAGCACCGTCATTTGTAATTTCCCAGTTTTTATCTGTAGCTAATAATTGTTCATCAAAGAAATCCATAATCTCTGAATCTGGAGCAACTTCATACAATACCCTACTTAAAACACCAGCGAAAGGTGAATTTGAAACGAGTCCATAAGTTAATGATCCGTCTTTAATTTCTTTACCGTCATTTTTTACAGCAGCACTAAATTTATTTGTTTCTACTTTTTTTGTGTTTGCCTTTTTACTACCGCTATCAGCACCCCCACATGCAGATAGTAATAATGTTGAAGCAGCAAGTGTACTTAATACTTTGTACAGTTTTGGTTTGTTCATAACTTCTCCACCCCTTATCCTTTTCTTTGTCTTGCATCAGCCGCACGCTTTAACGCTTGACCAATAAAATTTATACACAGCATCAACACTAAAATCATGATTGATGCGGGTAACCAAATCCACCACTTTTCTTGTAATACATCTGGGTTAGTTGCGTAACTTACAAGTGTACCAAGACTTGGTGTGCTCTCTGGTAGACCGAAGCCTAAGTAAGTTAAACTAGATTCAATTCCGATGTTACCAGCAAGATTTAATGTGATATTTACGATAATAATAGAACTTAAATTAGGTAATATTTGCTGGAAGATTATTTTCCAATTTGGTGTTCCTAATGTTTTTGATGCAGATACGTAATCAAGTTCTTTCTCAGTCAATACTTTAGAGCGTATAAGCCTTGCTTTTCCGACCCATAAGAAAGCGGTCATTATGAGAATAAATGTCGTAATATTGAAAGTTGGAACGAGTGAGATAAACACGATAACAATCATTAAGAATGGTAAAATCATCATAAAGTCGATAAAACGCATAATGATGTTATCGACAACTCCTCCAAAATAGCCAGCAATTAGTCCCGTCGTAAGACCGATAAGGGTTGCTAAAAGAGTGATGGCTAAACCAACTGTAAAGGAGTTACGTGTACCAATAATTAATTGTCCGAAAATATCACGGCCTCCATAATCAGTTCCTAACCAATGTTCAGCAGAAGGAGGGTCATAAATAGCGAACAAATCGACTCGGACGATATCTTCTTGCTTCATAATAAATGAAGTTGCGTAAACGGCTATTAATATTAAAGCTAAAAAGAATAGAGAAAACATTGCTAGTTTATCTTTACGAAATTCTCGCCACATAATGGAGAAACCAGAGGGGCTCTTTTCGTAATGAATGACTTCAGTTTGTTTTTCAGGATTTGCTAACATAACGTTTCTTCACCTCCATTAATCAATACGAATACGTGGATCAACGATGCTTAGAATAATATCGGAAAGAAGAGTCCCGAGTAGCGTTGCGAATCCAGTAAATAATACAAGAGCAGTTACGACACTGAAATCACGTTGAGTGATAGATTGGAAAAATAGTTGTCCAATTCCTGGATAGCCGAAAATATTTTCTAGAATAATAGAGCCTCCAACTAAACCTGTAATTTCATATCCTAAAAATGCTGCAATTGGTAAAAATGAATTTCTTAAAATATGTCTGGAATATACTTTAGATTCTGGTACACCTTTTGCTTTTACTGTGCGTACAAAATCTTTATGTTTCGTATCGATAATTTCACTTCGTAAATATTGTACAGTTCCTACAGTCCCAATTAATGCCCCAGATAAAGCTGGTAAAATCATATGATTGAATTTACTTAAATAGTAATCAAATGATCCTGTTGCAACTTGTGGATCAACGCTACCACTCGTAGGGAAAATTGGATATAAAAAGCCGAATAAGAATAACATTACTAACCCGAAAATAAATAGTGGTGTACCGAATCCTAAAAAGTTATAGAGCGTAATGAGTCGATCAGCCCACGTATCATTCCAACGTCCACTTATAACTCCAAGTGGAATAGCAATTAAGTAAGTAAGAATAAGAATAAGAAGAGCTAACAGTATGGTATTGCCAAGACGTTCCCCGATAATATCTGTTACTTTTATTTTATGTGCGTAAGAAATACCGAAATCCCCTTGTACAGCATTTGAAATCCACCTTACATATTGAGTGGGAATAGGATCGTTTAAACCTAGTTTTTCACGTTGTTCTTCGAGCACTTTTGGATCGGCTTTTGGGTTTGCTAGTTCAGCGCCACTTAATGCATCACCTGGCATTGCCTTAGCCAGTGTAAAGACGAGTACGCTTAATATGAATAATTGCGGTATCATAACTAAAACCCGGCGTAATATAAATTTCCACATATTTTATCACTCCCTTAAGGTAATGCCACCCGGTGTGTTGGCGAGATTGGTTTTAAATCGTAAGCACGACCATTTTCATTGAAATAACTTTCGTATGATTTCTCATACTCAACGCTTACCTCACGACGCAATTTACGTTGTTGCTCGCGGTTTTCTGGACGAATATCAGGAATAGCTGATATTAGGCGCTTCGTATAGATGTGCTGTGGATTATTATAAATTTCAGCACTAGTTGCTTCTTCCACAATGCGTCCGCGATACATAACACCGATACGGTCACACATATGGCGAACTACACCTAAATCATGACTAATAAATAGGTATGTTAGTCCGAGTTCAGATTGTAAATCTTGCAAGAAGTTTAAAACTTGAGCTTGTACCGACACGTCAAGCGCGGATACAGGTTCATCTGCGATAATAAGCTTCGGTTTTAGTGTAAGTGCGCGTGCAATACCAATCCGCTGTCTTTGTCCACCGGAAAATTCATGTGGGTATTTATACATAGACTCAGGATTTAATCCAACTTTATCAAGATAATCTTGAACAGCTCTACGCTCTTCATCAGGTGAGAGTTTCTCAAAATTTCGAAGTGGTTCAGCGATAATATCCATAACACGTTTCTTCGGGTTTAAGGATGAATAAGGATCTTGAAAAATCATCTGAATATCTTTTCGTTGTTCTCTTAGTTCTGAGCGACTTAATTTTGTTAAATCTCTATTATTAAAATGAATGCTACCGCCTGTCGCTTTTGTTAAGTGCATAATTGCTTTTCCAGTTGTTGATTTGCCGCTCCCAGATTCCCCAACGATTCCGTATGTTTCGCCAGGTTGTAGTTCGAAGCTTACGCCATCAACAGCACGAACGTAATCTAATGTACGGCCGAAAACACCACCTTTAATTGGAAAGTGTACTTTTAAATCTTCTACTTTAAGCAGTGCCATGAGTTACGTCATCTCCTTTCTTATGTTGGAAGTTGAAATGTTTGTAGCAAGTGCAACGTACCCAATGGTCTTGTTTTACTTCATGTAAAACGGGATTTTCTTCATGTTGATCAGGTCTAATCCATGGAATCCGTGCTTGGAATCGACAACCTGTGCGAGGTAACTTAGCTAATGTCGGTACAACGCCTTGAATAACATGTAATTTTTCTTTTTCAGCAGATGCAGACGGGATTGAATTTAATAAGGAACGAGTATATGGATGAAGAGGGTTATTAAAAATTTCTTCGACTGTTCCTGTTTCTACAACTTGTCCTGCATACATAACGACGATACGATCAGCGGTTTCGGCCACGACGCTTAAATCGTGTGTAATTAAGATGATGCCCATTTTCGTTTGTTCTTGAATGGAACGTAATAAATCTAAAATTTGCGCTTGAATGGTTACGTCAAGTGCAGTTGTTGGCTCATCTGCAATAATGAGCCCTGGCTTACAAGCAATTGCAATTGCGATAACAATTCTTTGTCTCATTCCGCCAGATAATTCGTGTGGGTATTGTTTATATGTAAGTTCTGGTTTTGGAATACCAACTTGATGGAGTAGTTCTAAGGTGCGTTCTTTCTTTTCAACTTTTGAAAGGCTTGTGTGGTAGTCTAAGTTTTCTTCGATTTGTTTTCCAACTGTCATAAGAGGATCGAGTGCTGTAAGAGGTTCTTGGAAAATCATTCCGATATTTGAACCGCGTACTTTATTTATTTCGGCGGTTGACATGCTAAGTAAGTCCTTATCTCTATAGTAAAGCTGCCCTTGTAATTTTGTGTTTGCTTCATTATGCAGTCGCATAATGGAAAGGGCAAGTGCACTTTTTCCGCATCCTGACTCACCAACGATAGCAACAATTTCATTTTCATGAACAGTTAAGGATACATCATCAACTGCTGCATGATACTGATCTTGTATACGAAAGGAAGTTTGCAAGTTTTCAATACGAAGAAGTGGATTCTTCATGGCTATCCCTCCATCTTTTCTGAAAAGACTAAATATTTTGTATGTTGTTATTTTAATATAAATTGACAATGTTTGACAAGGATAAGTTGAAAAAATATTCAAAAATCTTTTTATATAAAAGTGGAATGCAGTTGTATTAGGTGTTGAAGTTATTTGGAAGCGCTAACATATATATGAGAGGAAAATGAATCTTTTGTAAGAAAAAAGATTTATATGTAGAAAAAAGAGAGGCATTCTGGAAAGAATGGTCTCTCTTTTTTTGATAAGTATAATATTTGTACTTAAGCTTGCTTTTGTTTTGTTGACCCTGTATTTAAAGTAAGGGCAAGGAAGAACATTGCAAGTATGCAAGATGCAAGTAATAAGATGAATCCGCCATCCCATCCGAATGCATCTACGATAAAGCCCATAGCGGCACTAGCGAAAGCAGCTCCGCCTAAGTAACCGAAGAATCCAGTTAAGCCTGCTGCAGTTCCAGCAGCTTTCTTTGGTGCTAAGTCTAGAGCGTGTAGACCAATTAACATAACCGGTCCGTAAATTAAAAATCCAATTGCGACAAGTGCGATACTATCAACCATTGGATTACCAGGAGGGTTTAACCAGTAAACAAGAACTGCGATAAATACACCAACCATAAATAAAATACCAGCAGGTGCACGACGTCCTTTAAATAGTTTATCACTCATCCATCCGCAAAGAAGTGTACCTGGAATACCAGCCCATTCATATAGAGCGTAAGCAGTACGTGAGCTACTATGAGTAAAGCTTTTTTCTTCTACTAAATAAGTAGGAGCCCAGTCTACAACGCCGTAACGTACGAAATATACGAAAACGTTCGCAATAGCGATGTACCATAAAAACTTATTGTTTAGTACGTATTTAAATAAAATTTCTTTTGCCGAAAGTTCGCGTTCGCGATCTTTTATTTTCTCATCTGGTGGATATTCTCCAGTATGCTCTTCAATAGAAGGTAGTCCACAAGATTGAGGCGTATCTTTCATCGTAATTAATACATAAATACCAACTAAAATTGAAAGAATACCTGGGAAGTAAAAAATACTTTTCCAGTCATTTGCAAAGAAGTATAAGCCTAATGTTACAAGAGAAGGCATAAGCGCGCCGCCGACATTATGAGCGACGTTCCAAATAGACATTTTTGTACCACGTTCGCTAATAGAGAACCAGTGAACCATCGTACGACCACAAGGAGGCCAGCCCATACCTTGTACCCATCCATTTAAAAACTGAAGTACAAACATAAGTATAATGCTCGTTGTAATGAAAGAAAATGAGCCGAAAATAATATTAATGATACCTGATAAAAATAGCCCAGCTGCTAAAAAGTAGCGAGGATTACAACGATCGGATACGATACCCATCAAGAATTTACTTAATCCGTAAGCGATAGATACTGCTGAAAGGATAACACCAAGTTCCCCTTTACTAAAGCCTTGTTCGATTAAGTATGGCATTGCTAGTGAAAAGTTTTTTCGAACAAAGTAGTAACCTGCATAACCGATGAAGATACCTAAGAATACTTGTAAACGTAATTTACGGTATTCGCTATCAACGCGATCAGCTGGTAAGCGTTCCGCGTGGGGCGCAGGTTTAAATAATTGTGTGAAAAACATAAAATGAAAATCCTCCCCTAATTAATTCGAAGCGTTTTAAGACAGAGAATATAAAAAGGCCATGAAATATAAAAAAGTTTCCTTTTTTATGATTCATAGCCGTGTACTCCGTTTCTCCGTGACTGTCAATATTAACTTCGTCGAAAATTATACAACTTTGTGACAAAAATGTAAACGTTTTTATGAATAAAAGTATTGACGGATTTTGTTCGCGGGATTAATATTTAAATACGTTAAATATTTTATTGTTTAAATAAGAGGTGGATAACATGCCAAATGATATGACGCATATCGATAAAATTCAAGCTCTTGCCTTTTCGATTGGAAAGAAAATGCAGACGGAGTTATTAAAACAAATGCAAGCAACAGGACTTACACCACCGCAGTTTTATATTTTAAAGATTTTAGATCATTATGGGGCTTCAAGAGCGACAACATTAGCAAAAAAGATGTATGTGAAGCCTAGCGCGATTACAGTGATGATTGATCGTCTAATCGATCAAGAACTTGTAGAACGCTATCACGACAAAGATGACCGTCGTGTTGTCATCATCGAGTTAACGAAAAAGGGGAAAGCTAGAGTAGAAGAGGCAATGACAGCTCGCAACGAGCATATTGCAAAATACTTTTCACATTTAGAGTTGCAAGAAAGAGAAGATTTATTACGTCTCTTTGAGAAGTTAGAAACCATTATTTGCGGGACACAAGAGAAAAAAGAGAATAACTAAGAGGAATTGAGGAGATTACATGGAGCAACAAGAAAATCAAAATAGAAAGTTGTTGTTAATCGGTTTAGTAATCGCGATGCTATTTGCTGCATTAGATGGAACAATTGTTGGTACAGCAATGCCACGTATCGTCGGTGACCTAGGCGGATTAAGTTTAATGACATGGTTAACGACAGCTTATATGTTAACATCAACGACAGTTGTACCAATTGCAGGTAAATTAGCGGATTTACTTGGTCGTCGTAACGTATATATAACAGGGCTAGTTATTTTCATGATTGGTTCGGCGTTATGTGGTATGGCGAATGGTATGACAGAATTAATTATTTTTCGTGGTATTCAAGGTCTTGGTGGCGGTATTATGATGCCAATGGCTATGATTATTATTGGAGATATGTTCACGGGAAAAGAACGTGCGAAATGGCAAGGTATTTTTGGTGCGTTATACGGTCTTGCTTCTGTAATTGGACCGCAAGTTGGTGGTTGGATTGTAGATGCAGTGAACTGGAGATGGGTATTCTACATTAACTTACCGGTTGGTATTCTAGCAACAATCTTTATTGCAATGGGATTAAAATCACATAAACAAACAGGACCAATTAAAATTGATATCGCTGGAATCTTTACGATGATTCTAGGTGTTGTAAGTTTATTACTTGCGCTAACGTTTGGTGGAAAAGATTATGCATGGGATTCTTGGCAAATTATCGGTTTATTCGCACTAGCTGTAATTGGTATCGTTAGCTTTGTTATTGTTGAAACGAAAGCTGAAGAGCCGATTTTACCAATGCATTTCTTTAAAAATCGCACATTTACAATACTGAATGCGATTGGATTCTTTATGAGTATTGGAATGTTCGGCGCGATTATGTTCGTACCATTCTTCATGCAAGGTATTGTAGGAGTAAGTGCTGCTGAATCAGGAACAATTATGACTCCAATGATGATTACAATGATTGTAATGAGTATTATCGGTGGGCAACTTGTATTAAAAGTTGGTGTAAAACCACAAATTATCGCAGGTATGCTTATTATGGCCGGTGGTTTCTGGTTATTAACAACGATGGATATGCACACAACGAAGCTTACAGCTACTTCTTATATGATGGTTATCGGTTTAGGAATGGGTCTTGTAATGCCGACATTAACATTAGCGTTACAAGAAAGCTTCCCGAAAAAAGACCTTGGTGTCGTAACGTCATCAAGTCAGTTCTTCCGTCAAATTGGTGGAACATTTGGTATTACAATTTTAGGATCAATTATGAATAACACTTCAGGTACAACGTTAACAAATAAATTAGTACCTGTATTAGATACATTCCCGAAAGAAGCGGGACAAATGGTAACGAAATTTAAAGATATGATTCACACAGATCCACAAGGTTTATATTCGATGCTATTTAGCCCAGAGGCATTAAAACAAATGCCAGAAGCGTTTGCTAACAGCATTGTACCTATTTTGAAAAACTCTTTAGTAGACTCGCTTCATACTGTATTCTTAACAGGATTAGTATTTATCGTAGTAGGTGCCATCTTTACGATTTTCTTACAAAAAATTAAACTATCAGATCGTAAAAAAGATGCTGAAGAGCCTGCTGTAGAAGAAAAAGAAAAAACTGTATCATACTCGTAATGAAGAAGCATCGCCTTATGGCGGTGCTTTTTTGAGTATAACCTTAAAAGCTTTTTAGTGAGAAATGATTGACGTATTTTTAGAAATACGTTATATTATTTTCTGTAAACGGTTACATGAAATGAGGAGAAAAGAGAATGAGTACGATTAAAGACGTTGCGAAATTAGCGGGAGTATCTGTTGCGACCGTTTCCAGAGTTTTAAATAAAAATGGATATGTTCACGAAGATACATTAAAAAAGGTAGAGCGTGCAATTGAGATGTTAGATTATAAGCCTAGTACAGTAGCGCGTTCACTGTATAATAAAAAGTCTCGTTTAATTGGCTTAGTTGTTCCAAATATCGTGAATCCGTTCTTTCCAGAAGTTGCACGTGCCGTAGAAGATGTAGCACATAAACAAGGTTACACAGTTGTCCTTTGTAACTCTGATGAAAGTTTAGAAAAAGAGAAACAATACATTGATGTACTTAGACAAAATAATGTAGATGGATTTATTGTAGCAACAAATCCACAAAATAGTGTTAATTACATGAATTTATCTGTCCCGGTTGTTGCGATTGACCGTATGTTTAATGAGCGTATTCCTACTGTATATGCAGATAACTATACAGGAAGTCAGGCTGCGACAAAGCTGTTACTAGATAAAGGATGTAAACATATTGCACATATTCGCGGTCCACGTGATGTGAGTACTGCAAATGAACGTTTTGAAGGTTTTGTAGACGTTATTACGCAAAATAACCTTCCGTATATGATTGCGGAGAGTACGTTTGAGCCAGCAAATAGTGAGCGTGTAGCGATGGAATTATTAGAAGAATACCCGCATATTGATGGTATTGTTGCTGGGAATGATTTAATTGCGATTGGTATTGTAAAGGCTGCACTTCAAAAGGGGATTGCCATTCCAGATGATTTACAAATTATCGGATTTGATGGAATTTCTTTAACAGAAATGATGTATCCATCTATTACAACAGTTGCACAACCGATATATGAAATGGGGAAAATTGCAACAGAGTTGTTGTTAGAGCAAATGGAAGGAAATACATTAGAAGAGAAACACTATCGTTTGCCGATTGAAATTATAGAACGAAATACAACGAAGTAAGGAGATGAAACAGATGCCAAATATTGCAGTAGTAGGAAGCATTTCAATGGACTTAGTGGCTGTTTCAAAAAAACGGCCGAAAGCAGGAGAAACAGTAATTGGTGAAGCGTTTCATACAATCCCAGGAGGGAAAGGGGCAAACCAAGCAGTTGCTGCAGCTAGGTTAGGAGCAAATGTAGCAATGGTTGGAGCGGTAGGAAATGATGATTATGGAACAGTAGTTAGAAAAAATTTAGAGAACGAACGCATTTTTATCGATTATGTGGTACCGGTTACAGATAGAACGACAGGAATTGCTCATATCGTTTTAGCAGAAGAAGATAACAGTATTGTTGTCGTACAAGGGGCAAATGCTCTTGTAAATAAGTCAGTTGTAGATCGCTCCAAAGACCTTCTTGTAAAAGCGGATATGGTTGTTCTTCAACTAGAAATTCCACTTGAAACAGTAAAATATGTATTGGCTATTTGTGAGGAACATAATATTCCTGTTATGTTGAATCCAGCGCCAGCACAAGTTTTATCAGAAGAAATTTTAGAAAAAGCAACTTATATTACGCCAAATGAACATGAGTGCCGCATTGTATTAGATGATTTTACATCACCAATTGAAGATTTATTGGCGAAGTATCCAAATAAATTATTGATGACAGAAGGTTCTAACGGTGTTCGTTTCCATAATGGCACAGAGATTGTACATGTTCCTAGCATTGCTGTTGATGTAGTGGATACAACTGGAGCTGGTGATACATTTAATGGTGCGTTAGCAGTTGCACTTTCTGAAGGAGAGACACTTCAAAAAGCAATTCGTTTCGCGAATATTGCCGGTGGTCTTTCTGTAACGAAACTTGGAGCACAGGGCGGTATGCCAACGAGAGATCGAGTACGTGAAGTGCAGGTGATTGTTGGATGAAAAAGCATGGTGTATTAAACAGTGAAATCGCGGCAGTCCTTGCTTCACTTGGGCATACAGATACGGTTGTAATTGCTGATTGCGGGTTACCGATTCCGGATGGAGTAAAACGAATTGATTTAGCTGTTGAGATTGGAAAACCGAGTTTTTTAGAGGTGTTACAAGTTGTAGCTGATGATATGGCAATCGAAAAAGTGACGTTAGCAGAAGAAGTCATTATAAATAATGCGGAAGTAAATAAAGAGATCGAGCAAAAATTAATAGAGCCAGCATTTGAGTATGTATCTCATGAACAATTTAAAGAGCATACAAAGAAAGCGAAGGCGATTATTCGTACAGGCGAGGCTACGCCTTATGCAAATGTAATTTTACATGCAGGCGTGATTTTTTAATAAAGGGAAGTGATGGGAATGCATATTGAAATGAAAAACATTTCAAAGGCGTTCAATGGCAATCCTGTTTTGAAGAATGCACAGTTTATGATTGAAACAGGAGAAGTCCATGCATTGATGGGGGAAAATGGAGCGGGTAAATCAACGCTCATGAAGATTTTAACAGGTGTATACAAAAAAGATGATGGGACAATCACGATTGATAGGCAAGAGCGCACCTTTAAAAATGCGAAAGAAGCTGAAGAGTACGGCATCGCATTTATACATCAAGAACTAAACATATTGCCGAATTTAACAGTAGCTGAAAATATGTTTCTTGGTAAAGAGTTAATGTATGGGAAAACAGGTATTTTACGCACTCGACAAATGAACGCGATTGCGCAGCAGCAACTAGCAGAGCTAGGATTGCATGTAAGAGGTGCTATGTTAGCAGAGGAACTATCGGTTGGACAACAGCAAATTATCGAAATTGCGAAAGCGTTAATGACAAACGCGAGCGTTATTATTATGGATGAACCTACTGCGGCACTGACGGATCGTGAAATCGAAACGCTCTTTACAGTAATCAATAAGTTACGTAAAGAAGGTGTTTCATTCGTGTACATTTCGCATCGTATGGAAGAGATTTTCTCAATATGTGATGCCATTACGATTTTGCGTGATGGAGAATACGTTGGAAAGAGATTAATTCCAGAAACATCATTTGATGAAGTAGTGAGTATGATGGTGGGGCGCAGCATTGGTGAACGTTACCCAGAGCGAAATAGTCAAATTGGTGATGTCATTTTTGAAATGCGTAACGGAACGAAGAAAGGGAAATTTGAAAATGTTTCGTTTCAAGTGAGGAAAGGTGAAATCCTTGGTGTAGCTGGTTTGATGGGGGCTGGTCGCACTGATATTATGAAAGCGATATTTGGTTATGAACCTTTAGATTCTGGACAAATTTTTATAAATGGACAAGAAGTAAAGATTGATAGTCCGATAGATGCAATTAGACAAAGAATTGCTTTCATTACAGAAGATAGAAAGTCTGAAGGATTAGTGTTAGATTTTTCAATTCGAGAAAATTTAGCTTTACCGAATTTAGAAAGTCTTTCAAAGGGAAGTGTTCTAAGCAACGAGCTAGAACAACAGTTTACAGAGGATATGATGAAGCTTCTTAATGTGAAAGCATCTAGCGGAGAGCAGGCAGTGAAATCTCTTTCTGGTGGAAATCAGCAAAAGATTGTAATCGCAAAATGGCTAGGCATTCATCCGCAATTACTCATTTTAGATGAGCCAACAAGAGGTGTCGATGTTGGAGCGAAAAAAGAAATTTACTCTATCATGAATAAGCTTACTGAGCAAGGCGATGCCGTTATTATGGTATCATCTGAGCTTCCGGAAGTTTTAGGAATGAGTGATCGAGTTCTTGTTATTCATGAAGGAAAAGTCGGCGGCATTTTAGGGAAAGATGAGGCATCACAAGAGTCTATTATGGCACTAGCTACAGGGGGAGAGTAAGGATGGCTAAGAAGGGGAATGTATTACAACAACTCGGTTCTTTAATCGGTTTAGTATTAATTATCGTCGTAATTACAGTTTTAAATCCAGCGTTCATTGAAATTCCAAATTTATTTAATATACTGCGTCAAGTATCGATTAATGCGCTTATTGCATTCGGAATGACCTTCGTAATTTTAACAGGGGGTATTGACTTATCGGTAGGTTCTATTTTAGCATTATCAAGTGCACTTGTTGCTGGAATGATGGCAAGTGGCATGGATCCGTTCCTTGCAATGGCAGTTGGACTATTAGCAGGTCTTGTAATGGGGATTGTAAACGGTATCATCATTGCGAAAGGAAAAGTAGCTCCATTTATTGCAACTTTAGCAACAATGACTATTTTTCGTGGGTTGACGCTTGTTTATATGGACGGACGTCCGATCACTGGTCTTGGTGATCATTTAATGTTCCAAATGTTTGGCCGCGGTTATTTTCTTGGTATTCCGGTACCAGCTGTTACAATGATGATCGCTTTCGCAGTACTGTACTTCATTTTGAAGAAAACGACATTTGGCCGTCGTACATTTGCAATTGGTGGAAATGAAGAAGCAGCAGCACTATCAGGTATTAATGTTACGAGAATTAAAGTAATGATTTACGGTCTTTCCGGAATTTTGGCAGCGCTTGCAGGTATTGTCTTAACATCACGACTAGATTCTGCACAGCCGACTGCAGGTACTTCTTACGAATTAGATGCAATTGCAGCAGTTGTATTAGGTGGAACAAGTCTTTCTGGGGGAAGAGGATGGATTGTTGGTACATTCATCGGTGTACTAATTATCGGTGTACTAAATAACGGTTTAAATTTATTAGGTGTATCTTCTTTCTTCCAACAAGTTGTAAAAGGACTTGTAATCTTACTAGCTGTATTAATTGATCGCCGAAAAGAAGCGTAATGGAGGGACAGTTCATGAAAAAATGGTTACTTATACTCGTTGCATGTATTATGGTCATTACTGCTGGTTGTTCAATGGAACCACCAGAATGGGCAAAGGATTCTAGCGATAAAGGTCGAAATAAAACTATTAAAGTTGGATTCTCTGTTTCAACTTTAAATAATCCCTTCTTTGTAACTTTGAAAAAGGGTGCAGAAAAGAAAGCGAAAGATAGCGGCATCGAATTGATTGCTGTTGATGCGCAAAATGATGCAGCGAAGCAAACGAACGATGTTGAAGATTTAATTCAAAAGGGTGTCGATGTAGTTGTTATTAATCCGACCGATTCAGATGCTGTTGCTTCAGCGGTAAGTGCGGCAAATGCAGCAAATGTTCCTGTTATTACAGTAGACCGCGTTGCGAATTCAGGTAAGGTTGTTTCTCACATTGCATCTAATAATATCGAAGGTGGTCAAATGGCTAGTGATTACATTCGTGAATTAGTCGGCGAAGGAGCAAACGTTGCTGAGTTAGAAGGAATCCCTGGATCGTCTGCTGCTCGTGAACGTGGGAAAGGATTCCATAACGTAGCCGATAAGTCTTTAAAAGTAGTTGCCAAACAAGCGGCTGATTTTGATAGAGCGAAAGGATTATCTGTTATGGAAAACATTTTGCAAGCAAATGGTGATATTAAAGCCGTGTTTGCGCATAACGACGAGATGGCATTAGGTGCACTTGAAGCATTGAAGTCTGCTGGAAAAACAGATGTAGTAGTTGTTGGATTTGATGCAACAGAAGATGCTGTGAAAGCGGTTAACGATGGGCGTATGGCTGCAACAGTCGCTCAAAAACCGGAATTAATCGGAGAGAAGGCGATGCAAACAGCAAAAGAGATAACACAAGGTAAAAAAGTGGACAAATCTATTCCGATTGAATTAGAGCTTATTAAGAAAAATAAATAAATATAAAATGAAAATTAGGAAGGAAGAATAACAAATGAAATTTTTTATTGATACAGCAAACATTAACGAAATTAAAGAGGCAAATGCATTAGGCGTAGTAGCTGGAGTAACGACAAACCCATCACTTGTAGCAAAAGAAGGCGTAGATTTCCATGAGCGTATTCGTGAAATTTGCAGCTTTATAGAAGGACCTGTAAGTGCAGAAGTAATTAGCTTAGAAGCTGATAAAATGATTGAAGAAGGAAAAGAATTAGCGAAGATTGCTCCAAACGTTGTTGTAAAAGTTCCAATGACAACAGAAGGTTTAAAAGCAGTAAAAGCATTCTCAGATTTAGGAATTCGTACAAACGTTACATTAGTATTCTCAGCAGTTCAAGCATTACTTGCAGCTCGCGCTGGTGCAACATATGTTTCACCATTCTTAGGTCGTTTAGATGATATCGGTCATAACGGTATGGATTTAATTCGTCAAATCGCAGAAATCTTTGCAATTCATGGCATCGAAACAGAAATCATTGCAGCATCTGTACGTCACAGCGTTCACGTAACTGACGCAGCATTAAACGGTGCACATATTGCAACAATCCCAGCAAACGTAATTGCTTCATTAGTGAAGCACCCATTAACAGATCAAGGAATTGAGAAATTCTTAGCTGATTGGGAAAAAACACAAGAGAAATAATAGAAAATCAAGAATCCTAGTTTAATTGACTAGGATTCTTTTTTATTTAAAAGAATTTTCATGCAATTTTGCATATTGTCTTTTAAATTTGTTATATAAGATATTTAATATATATCACATAACTCTTTATTTTTCATATTTCGATATAAAGTGAAACTTTAATCAGTGGGGGCTTTGTTCATCAGCACACTGATTATTAGTTGAACCAAGGGATAAACAGATAGAGGGTCTGACCAGAAAACTGGAGGGCATGATTCTATAACAGAAAGTTTAATGTTTATAGAATTATGTCTTTTTATATAGGGAGGGTAGTAAACAGAGATTTCGACAAAACGCACCGATTTATCTGAATTTTAAGTTTTATAAAAGGAGAGAAATGGAATGAGAAGAAAAGCCCCATTTAAAGTGTTGTCATCATTAGCAATTGCAGCAATTATCGGATGCACATCTGTAATGAGTGCGCCGTTAGCATATGCAGAAACGCCAGCAAAAGAGAAAGAGAATGTGTCTACAACGCCAATTGATTACAATTTAATTCAAGAAGATCGTTTAGCGGAAGCTTTGAAAGAAAGAGGAACAATTAATCCAGCATCTTCTAAAGAAGAGACGAAAAAGGCTGTCGAGCAATATATTGAAAAGAAACAAGGAGATCAGGCGAACAAAGAAATTCTTCCAGATGCTCACTCACAAGAAACGTCTGATTTCACAAAAAAAGTAAAAGAGAAAAAGATGGAAGAAAAGGAAAATGTAAAAAAGACTGAAAAAAATATTAACCTTGAGCAAAAGCCAGAACCAAATAAAAAGCAATTAAATGGGCAAGTTCCAACTTCAAAAGCAAAGCAAGCTCCATATAAAGGATCTGTTCGATCGGATAAAGTATTAGTGCTACTCGTTGAATTTAGTGATTATAAACATAATAATATTGATCAAACACCAGGTTATATGTATTCGAAAGACTTTAGTAGAGAACATTATCAAAAGATGTTGTTCGGTAAGGAGCCTTATACATTATTTGATGGTTCAAAAGTAAAAACGTTTAAACAATACTATGAAGAGCAGTCTGGTGGTAGTTATACGACAGACGGATATGTAACGGAGTGGCTAACAGTTCCAGGAAAAGCATCTGATTATGGAGCTGATGGTAGCAGTGGTCACGATAATAAAGGTCCGAAAGGTGCACGTGATTTAGTGAAAGAAGCTTTGCATGCAGCTGCTGAGAAAGGACTAGATTTATCTCAGTTTGATCAGTTTGATAGATATGATACAAACGGGGATGGGAATCAAAATGAACCTGACGGTGTAATTGATCATTTAATGGTAATCCATGCTGGTGTTGGTCAAGAAGCAGGTGGTGGTAAATTAGGTGATGATGCGATCTGGTCACATCGTTCAAAATTAGCAGTAGATCCAGTAGCGATTGAAGGTACAAAATCAAAAGTAGATTACTTTGGTGGAAAAGTAGCAGCACATGATTACACAATTGAACCAGAAGATGGAGCTGTAGGTGTGTTTGCGCATGAATTTGGACATGATCTTGGATTACCAGATGAATATGACACGAAATATACTGGAAATGGTTCACCTGTCGAAGCTTGGTCGTTAATGAGTGGAGGTAGTTGGACAGGAAAAATCGCAGGAACGGAGCCGACAAGTTTTTCACCACAAAATAAAGACTTCTTACAAAAGAATATGGGTGGCAACTGGGCAAAAATATTAGAAGTAGATTACGATAAAATTAAGAGTGGTGTGGGAGTTCCTACCTATATTGATCAAAGTGTTACGAAATCAAATCGTCCAGGCGTTGTACGTGTTAACTTACCAGGTAAAAGTGTTGAAACGATTAAACCGGAGTTTGGAAAGCATGCATATTATAGTACAAGAGGCGATGATATGCATACAACGTTAGAGACACCTTTCTTTGATTTAACAAAAGGAACAAATGCAAAATTCGATTATAAAGCAAATTATGAGTTAGAAGCAGAGTGCGATTTCGTCGAAGTACATGCAGTAACAGAAGATGGAACGAAGACGTTAATTGATAGACTTGGAGAAAAAGTAGTCCAAGGAGATAAAGATACAACAGATGGGAAATGGATTGATAAATCATATGATTTAAGTCAATTTAAAGGCAAAAAAGTGAAACTACAATTAGACTATATTACAGATCCGGCTGTAACATATAAAGGTTTTGCGATGGACAATGTAAATGTAACTGTTGATGGACAAGTTGTATTTTCTGATGATGCAGAAGGACAGTCTAAAATGAATTTAAATGGTTTTGTTGTTTCTGATGGGACAGAGAAGAAAGCTCATTATTACTACTTAGAGTGGAGAAACTATGCGGGATCAGATAATGGTTTAAAAGCAGGAAAAGGTCCAGTGTATAATACAGGTCTTGTCGTTTGGTATGCAGATGATAGTTTCAAAGATAACTGGGTTGGGGTGCATCCAGGTGAAGGATTCCTTGGTGTTGTAGATTCTCATCCAGAAGCGCTAGTTGGTAATTTAAACGGAAAACCAGCATATGGTAATACGGGCATGCAAATTGCAGATGCTGCATTTTCATTTGATAAAACACCAGCATGGAGTGTAAATTCATTAACACGTGGTCAGTTTAACTATTCTGGATTACAAGGTGTTACAACTTTTGATGATTCAAAAGTATATAGTAACAAGCAAATTGCAGATGCAGGAAGAAAAGTTCCAAACCTTGGACTTAAATTCCAAGTTGTTGGACAGGCAGAAGATAAATCGGCAGGCGCTGTTTGGATTAAACGTTAATAACATAAAAGCACATTCTTCATATGAAGAGTGTGCTTTTTAATTTGTACAGTAAGTTATTATTTTAGTTTATGTAATACAAGTGTTTATTCATGTGTAGTGTATCAAATTATGTGGGGAAAGGAAATATTTCCGAGGAAATTGTCGAAGTATCGTCGGTATTTATAAACTTTCTTTTTAAAAGAAGCGATGTATTATTGCCTTTACGGCTCAATTTATTTACATTGTTATTTGGTTATACACAAAAGTAATATATTGGGCAAAAAAGAGTTCTATTCAATAGGGCTCTTTTTATAGATAGAAAGGAGTAAGCGATAAATGAAAGAAGTTATTGAATGTCCACAGTGTGAAGGGGATATTACTGTACAGCATATTATTGATCTCCCGCATCCTTTTTCATTAAGGTGTCCACATTGTAAGGTGAAGTTGAAAGAAATCAGGGTAACACCATGTTTAATATTAGCGATGATTTGTATAATTCCATTGTTTATTATTATTGGAGAGAGTATTAAGGAATTACTAGTAAAATATTTTTCTATTGTAGACAATGTACCAACTGTACTTATTTTCTTTTTATTTTGTTATCCATTGTATTATTTCTATGAAAAATATAATGCTATATTGTTTATTAAATATGGTTTGCTGAAAGTTAAAAGTTAAATTGAATAGGAGATTATCATTATGCTTTGGAAAATATATTTAGTTATTGTAGCAATGTTAGCTATTATTTCGTTAGTAAGGGGTATGTTTCAAACACCAATTCAAAAGTTTGACTTTGTAGTATCTATTATTACGTGGATAGGGCTTTTTGGTTTTGTATTTGATATACAAATATTAACCTCAATTGTTTGGAAATGTATCTTCTTGTTTAGTGTCATTTGGACTTTAACTGCAGTTTTTGTTTTTCGTTTATATGAAGAGCGAGATGAGCCATTACCTTTTATATTTAAATTAATTGGCATTATTCCAACGCTTCCATTATATTACGGATTATATCAATATGCATTTTAAAAAAGACAACGATGGATTATCCCATCATTGTCTTTTTTACTTTGCTTCTTACATAAATCATCCCAGCAAATGTTAATAAAAATGCTGTCCCGATAATGAAGCTGATGCTAGGTGATGCTCCGATTGCGCCGACTGTAAAGGAGCCAGCAACAACTCCTAATGAGAAGAAGGCATAAAATAATCCGAATGCCTTTCCACGATTATCGTCTGTAGTATTTTCAACGAGTAAAGCGTTAATAGACGGAAAGAGGATTGCGAATCCAATTCCATAAATCATCATTACGATAAAGAGCATACCTTTTGTAGCAAATAATCCGAGTAAAGATAATGCGAATGCCATAACTGCAATTCCGATTAGCATTAGTTTCGAACGATTAAATCGATCGTAAATACGATTTGTTGGAAGCAAGAAGAAGAGGATAGCAGTTATACCGAATACACTTAACATCATGCCTGTTGTGGATGCTTTAAGCGCTAATGCCTCAACTTTTACTGGTAACATATAAGTGACAATTCCTTGTGAAAACATTAATGTGAAAGCACCAATATATGCTTGTAATAACGGTTCTGATTTTAAAAGTTCAACCATATCTTCTTTGTTCATCATTTGCATTCTTGATGTATCTTTTCTTGATACGTTATTTGGTAAGAAGAATAGAGATACGATCGTACCAAGAGCCATTAAAATAGAAATAGTAATGAAGACCCACTCTACGCCAGCTGTTGCTTTCATAATACCGCTGAAAGCAGGTCCTACGATTGCGGCTGTTCCAACAGCAGCACCAGATAGAGCCATTGCTTTTCCTTGTCTTTTTGCATTTGTTTGTTTTGATAAAAATGTAAAGGCAGCAGGAATTAAAAAGCCATCACTAAATCCATGCATAAAGCGCACAACTAATAGTTGTTCACCACTTTGAACAACGGTGTATAACAAGACTATGAAACTCGTAATTCCCATGCTTATATAAAGGATTTTTTTTGCACCAAATTTATCGACAGCGGCTCCAGCAATAATATTACCAATCATATTAGCGAATGAGTACATACCGACAACTAGACCGATAATAAGAGGAGTTCCTCCAAGGCTTTGAGCGAAAGTACTCATAATAGGTAATTGTGAAAATGTATCTAAAAATGCCACGATAACGATAAAGTAAATAAAATATTTCAAGCGATATTCACCTCTCCTATGCTATTATGGCACAATGCTAATTTCACCTGCAATGAAATTGAATTAACAGATGTGGAAAAAAGTACAAAGTGACAAAATATTGAACGTTATTTGTAAAAAATTAGTGGGAACGTGATTGTTTTTTTGAAATATATGGATAGAAGTATTATAATAGAGTTGTAAACTTCACCAGGTTAAGTATATACATAGAGAGGGATGTATAAAATGAAAGCACTACTTTGGCATAATCAACGTGATGTACGAGTAGAAGAAGTACCAGAACCAACAGTAAAACCAGGAACAGTGAAAATCAAAGTTAAATGGTGTGGTATTTGTGGGACAGACTTGCATGAATATTTAGCAGGGCCTATTTTTATTCCAACAGAAGAACATCCATTAACACATGTGAAAGCACCTGTTATTTTAGGTCATGAGTTTAGTGGTGAGGTAATAGAGATTGGTGAAGGAGTTACATCTCATAAAGTGGGAGACCGCGTTGTTGTAGAGCCAATTTATTCTTGTGGTAAATGTGAAGCTTGTAAACATGGACATTACAATGTTTGTGAACAACTTGTTTTCCACGGTCTTGGCGGAGAAGGCGGCGGTTTCTCTGAATATACAGTAGTACCAGAAGATATGGTTCATCACATTCCAGATGAAATGACGTATGAACAAGGTGCGCTTGTAGAACCAGCAGCAGTAGCAGTTCATGCAGTACGTCAAAGTAAATTAAAAGAAGGAGAAGCTGTAGCGGTATTTGGTTGCGGTCCAATTGGACTTCTTGTTATCCAAGCAGCTAAAGCAGCAGGAGCAACTCCTGTTATTGCAGTTGAACTTTCTAAAGAACGTCAAGAGTTAGCGAAATTAGCAGGTGCAGATTATGTATTAAACCCAGCAACTCAAGATGTGTTAGCTGAAATTCGTAACTTAACAAATGGTTTAGGTGTAAATGTTAGCTTTGAAGTAACAGGTGTTGAAGTTGTACTACGCCAAGCGATTGAAAGTACAAGCTTCGAAGGACAAACTGTAATTGTTAGTGTATGGGAAAAAGACGCAACAATTACTCCAAATAACTTAGTATTAAAAGAAAAAGAAGTTATTGGTATTTTAGGATACCGTCACATCTTCCCAGCTGTTATTAAATTGATTAGCTCTGGACAAATTCAAGCAGAGAAATTAATTACGAAAAAAATTACAGTGGATCAAGTTGTTGAAGAAGGATTTGAAGCACTTGTAAAAGATAAAACCCAAGTGAAAATTCTTGTTTCACCTAAATAAGATAGAATCGAAAAAAGTAGCCCTTTTCTAGAAATAGAAGAGGGCTACTTTTTTTCTGTACAGAAAGGTGATAGACTTTCCTGTAACTAAAGGTATTTTGTTTGGAAGGGGAAGTCTAATGCTTTCATTTATATTGACATTGAAACGGATGCTAAAAGCTTGTTTGCGAGCATGGAAAGATAAAGAATTTCAAGTGTTATTCGTATTAACAATTTTGACATTAATATCTGGCACAATCTTTTATAGTACAGTGGAGGGGTTACGTCCTTTGGATGCTTTATATTTTAGCGTTGTGACGCTGACTACTGTCGGTGATGGGCAATTTAGTCCCCAAACTGACTTCGGAAAGATATTTACGATATTATACATATTTATAGGGATCGGATTAGTGTTTGGATTTATACATAAGTTGGCAGTTAATGTACAATTGCCAAGTATATTATCGAATAGAAAAAAAGAGTAAAGCATGTGGGTGCTTTACTCTTTTTTTACATTAGTTTAGACAAGCCTTAATAATAGTTTATTAAAATGAAAGTGTATTCATTCATTATATTCACTATGTATAAAGTTATAATGATATGAACATTTGCATATTTTAATTTAGTGATAGAAATTTCGTGAAAGGTGGGATATTCTAGTCATAGGTTAACCGGACGACATCATAGGATCCTAACAAAATGTTTACAATAATTCAATTATAAAATGGAGGATTTTATATGAAAAAGAAAGTACTTGCTTTAGCGGCAGCTATTACATTAGTTGCTCCATTACAAAGTGTTGCATTTGCTCATGAAAATGATGGGGGACAGAGATTTGGAGTTATTCCGCGCTGGTCTGCTGAAGATAAACATAAAGAAGGCGTGAATTCTCATTTATGGATTGTAAACCGTGCAATTGATATTATGTCTCGTAATACAACACTTGTAAAACAAGATCGAGTTGCACTATTAAATGAATGGCGTACTGAGTTAGAGAACGGTATTTATGCTGCTGACTATGAAAATCCTTATTATGATAATAGCACATTTGCTTCACATTTCTATGACCCTGACAATGGGAAAACTTATATTCCGTATGCAAAGCAGGCAAAGGAAACTGGAGCTAAATATTTTAAATTAGCTGGTGAGTCTTACAAAAATAAAGATATGAAACAAGCATTCTTCTATTTAGGATTATCTCTTCATTATTTAGGGGATGTAAACCAACCAATGCATGCGGCAAACTTTACGAACCTTTCGTATCCACAAGGATTCCATTCTAAATATGAAAACTTTGTAGATACGATAAAAGATAATTATAAAGTAACGGATGGAAATGGGTATTGGAACTGGAAAGGTACGAATCCAGAAGATTGGATTCATGGAGCGGCAGTAGTTGCGAAACAAGATTACGCTGGCATTGTAAATGATAATACGAAAGATTGGTTCGTAAGAGCAGCTGTATCACAAGAATATGCAGATAAATGGCGCGCTGAAGTTACACCAATGACAGGTAAGCGTTTAATGGATGCACAACGTGTTACTGCTGGATACATTCAGCTTTGGTTTGATACGTACGGAAATCGTTAAGTATTTGAAAAAGGTCAAATCTCAGAATAGAGTATTTGGCCTTTTTATTACTATACAATACATGGAGGTATGAAACGTGAAAGGTAAATTGCTAAAAGGTGTACTTAGCTTAGGGGTTGGTTTAGGAGCTTTATATAGCGGAACTTCAGCTCAAGCAGAAGCATCTACAAATCAAAATGATACATTAAAAGTGATGACGCATAATGTATATATGCTATCAACAAACTTATATCCGAACTGGGGACAAACTGAGCGTGCTGATTTAATCGGGGCGGCAGATTATATAAAGAATCAAGATGTTGTTATATTAAATGAAGTGTTTGATAATAGTGCTTCAGATCGTTTATTAGGCAATTTGAAGAAAGAATATCCAAATCAAACAGCAGTATTAGGTCGTAGTAGTGGAAGCGAATGGGATAAAACGTTAGGAAACTATTCATCTTCAACTCCTGAAGATGGTGGCGTTGCGATTGTGAGCAAATGGCCAATCGCTGAAAAGATTCAATATGTATTTGCAAAAGGATGCGGGCCAGATAATTTATCGAATAAAGGATTTGTATACACGAAAATTAAGAAAAATGATCGTTTCGTTCACGTGATTGGGACGCATTTGCAGGCTGAAGATAGTATGTGCGGAAAAACTTCACCAGCATCTGTACGTACGAACCAATTAAAAGAAATTCAAGATTTTATTAAAAATAAAAATATACCAAATAATGAGTATGTGTTAATTGGTGGTGATATGAACGTAAATAAGATAAATGCAGAGAACAATAATGATTCAGAGTATGCATCTATGTTTAAAACATTGAACGCTTCTGTACCATCTTATACTGGACATACAGCGACTTGGGATGCAACGACAAACAGTATTGCAAAATATAATTTCCCTGATAGTCCTGCCGAATATTTAGATTATATTATTGCAAGCAAAGACCATGCGAACCCATCGTATATAGAGAATAAGGTGTTACAGCCGAAATCTCCACAATGGACTGTTACATCGTGGTTCCAAAAATATACGTATAATGATTACTCTGATCATTATCCAGTAGAGGCGACTATTTCTATGAAGTAGTTTCAAAAAGTTTCTTCGTAAAGAAGAAACTTTTTTTATTTGCAAACAGGAAAATCATACTTTCTTTCCAATATGTATAAGACATATTGAAAAGAGGAGAGAAAAATGTGGATCGAGGAATTTTTAAAGAAGTTCCATTACCGTGTGCATTTTTGGATGAAGTGGCTTTAGATAGAAATATTCAATCGATTATAGAGTTAAGTGGAAATAAGAAGATTCGTATAGCGAGTAAATCGTTACGTTCTGTTCCGATTATGCAAAAGATTTTAGCTGCAAATGATCGATTTCAAGGTATTATGTGCTTTTCACCTAGAGAGGTTTTATTTTTAATAGAACAAGGATTTAATGATTTATTGCTCGGATATCCTGCTTATGATGAAAGAGCTTTGTGTGAAATTAGTTTGCTAACAAAGAAAGGTTTCATTATAACTTGTATGGTGGATTGTGAAGAGCATATTGTGTATTTAGAAAAAATTGCTGAGAAATCTAGAGGATGTTTTCGTGTTTGTTTGGATATTGATATGAGTAGTCGTTTCTTTCAATTTCATTTTGGTGTACAAAGATCCCCAGTAAAAAATGTGCAGGATGCGTTGAAAGTAGTAGAAAAGGTGAGAAGGTCATCATATTTAATGTTAGATGGTGTGATGGGTTATGAAGCTCAAATTGCTGGGGTGGGAGACCATATACCGAATCAATGGCTGAAGAGTAAAGTGATTTCGTATTTAAAGCAGAAATCAGTGCTAGAAGTGAAAGAAAGAAGAGAATATATTGTAAAAGCAATACAAAAACTTGGTATTGAGCTAAGGTTTGTAAATGGAGGCGGAACAGGAAGCATAAAAACAACTGAGAAAGATAATTCAGTTTCAGAGATTACAATAGGTTCTGCTTTTTATTCTCCGAAGCTGTTTGATTATTATAAAGAGGTGAAATTTCATCCAGCGGTCGGATTTGCTTTACCAGTTGTGCGTAAACCAGTCCCGTTTATTTATACTTGCCTAGGTGGTGGATATATTGCTTCAGGAGCAGTTGGAAAAGATAAAGAGCCTGAAGTTTGGAGACCGAAGGGTGCAAAACTATTAGCTTTAGAAGGTGCTGGCGAGGTACAAACGCCAATTTTTTATAGCGGCGAGGAACGAGTGGATATAGGAGAGTCCATTTTGTTTCGTCATAGTAAGGCTGGTGAATTATGTGAGCGCTTTCCTTTTTTGTATCGTGTTAAAAAAGGAGAGATTGTTGGGGAGTATTCAACATATCGGGGGGATGGCCAATGCTTTCTATAAAGGGACAAAAGTGGAGGAATTGGACAGGGAATGTAGAAGGAACGCCGCATTATACGATGTATCCAGAAAGTATACAAGATGTAGTAGAAGTAGTGGGGCTTGCACTAAAAAAGGGGCGGAAAATTCGTGTTGTTGGTTCAGGACACTCGTTTACACCCCTTGTGCAAACCGAAGAAGTTTTAGTTTCTTTAGATGAATTGAAGGGCATTGTGAATATTGATGAAGAGAAGATGGTCGCTGAAGTGTGGGCAGGAACAAAGTTATATGATTTAGGGAAGTTACTTGAGGAAAAAGGTTATGCGCAAGAAAATTTAGGGGATATTGATTCACAATCTATTGCAGGAGCGATTAGTACGGGGACTCATGGAACGGGTATTACCTTTGGGAGTTTATCAACACAAGTTATAGAGATTACGGCCGTTTTATCTAATGGTGAGAGTATAGTTTGTTCGGAAGCTGAGAACGTAGAATATTGGAGAGCGTTTCAGTTGTCACTTGGAATGTTAGGTATCATTGTAAAGATAAAATTGAAGGTTATTCCAGCGTATTCACTCGTTTATGAAAGTGAAAAACAGTCATTATCTACTGTAATGAACAAACTAGAAGAGTATAAGAAGCATCGTCACTTTGAATTTTTCGTTTTTCCTTATTCTGATGAAGTACAAGTAAAACTTACGAACGAAACAACGAATACAGGCAGTGATTTGAAATGGCATAAACTAAAGGTGGAGTTACTTGAAAATAGGATGTTCTCTTTGCTATCTAAAGGGTGTAAATGGTTTCCTTCTATAAGTAAAGGAGTGAGTCGATTATCAGCTAAGGCTGTACCAAACACAAAAATAATTGGCCCGAGCTATGAAGTATTTGCTACATCACGTACGGTACCATTTTATGAAATGGAGTATAGCATTCCTTCAAAGTATATGAGGACTGTGGTAGAAGAAATCTCAAATCTTATTGAAAAGAAAAAGTATAAGGTGCACTTCCCGATCGAATGCCGCTATGTGAAGGGTGATGATATATGGCTTAGTCCAGCCTATGGAAGAGATTCAGCGTATATCGCTGTTCATATGTATAAAGGTATGAAATATGCTGCTTACTTTGGCGAAGTGGAAAAAATTTTTCTGAAGTATGAAGGGCGTCCGCATTGGGGGAAAATGCATACATTATCGTATGAGCAATTACAAGATATATATCCAGAGTTTCATTCGTTTTTACAGGCGAGGAAGTCTCTAGATGAACTTGGAATGTTTTTTAATCCTTATGCAGAAAAGTTATTTATCCCGCTATTTGCCGGGCAGTAAGACCCCCACTGATTAAAGTTTCAAATTATGTATATGAAAAAGCTGATAAATAATTATTTGTCAGCTTTTTTTAGCGTAATTGCATTTCTTGTATGACTAATATGTTCATAAAATAGTAGTTTATCACGGCTAAATACATGCAGTAAAACATGAATAATAAATAGGCCGTTAATGATAAATAGGAATAACAATGTAACGAGTAATACTAAAGGCTCTGTATGATTTAACATAGAGCTACTAGAAAGAATATAATTGATTCCGCCTAACGCAAAATAAAATATACCGTAGCGAATAAATAGTTCTTTTAATGTAATACGATCTGATTTTCCTTTCAGATGAATGCGGAGCAATGCTTTCCCAATTGTTTTTCCATTTGTAAAGTATGGAATAAGAATAAAATAAATAAGGATTGAACACGTAATGAAAATGAGTTCATACATATTCGTGTAAGATTGCATATTAGAAACGAAGAAAGAATTTCCTTTGTTTTTAACGACAGGTACGACGATAGATAAGAAAATCCAATCAATTTGCATCGCGATAAGGCGACGAATGAATCCGACTGGTTTCGTTTCCAAATCAATATGACTATCTAACTCATTTGTCTTCGGAAGGAAGTACGTAAATATTGGGGCAATGATAAAACCAATTACGCCACCTAATGTATTTAAAAACAAATCATCGATATCAAATAATCGGTATGCACAATTGTATATACCGTATAATCCAGTCACTTGTGTTAGCTCGAAAAATAGTGAAAGGAAAAAGGAAATGCAAATTGTTTGTAAGAAACTACGTCGAAAATAATAACGTAAGTAAATACCGAATGGAATAGTTAATAGAACATTAAATGCAACTTGTAAAAACGCAGACTCTTTTAATAAGTAGAAATAAGTAGCTGGTTTCGTTAAAACTGCCGATGTATGACTACTAATCTCTTGTATGAAATAAAATGGTGAGAGTTGCATGTGTTGTGTATTAGCTGGTTGTAGGCTACAAGTATCAAACGTTTGTGGTAACGGCAAAATAACAAGAAAATAGGCATTTAATAAGTAAAGTAATAATGAGTATAAAATAAATGAGCGCCATTTATTTAAATAACCGTATTTTCGATAATTAAATATTAAAAAAGGGATTAAAAGAAACATTGCTAAAAAGGGAAATAAAATAAATGCTGTTTTTACTGGAAATAAATATGCAGTCAAAGTAAAACTCCTTTCAATGAAAATTCGTTTATCATTATAGCGCCAAAAATATTTAAATACAAAGTTAAAATCTTTCGAAATAGAAATAATTACTAATTTTATAGGAATTAAGTTATAATAAATTTAATATAAGGATATTATGATTATATAAGTTGAGAGAGGGTACAAGAGATGCGATATGAACTTTTTTCTGTAAGTGGGGATCATATTACGACTTTTGAAAGTGCATGGCGTTTTCAGGAGGGAGAACAGATTTTTGTTCATGATGATCAAACAAAAAGAAACTTTATTATTATTCGTCTGACGCATGATGTATTTCAACAAAATAAACATGTTATTCGTTTGTATTGTCAAGAGAAGAAAGTGTATGCATAAGAGAAGCCCTCTTACAGTATGAAAAGTAAGAGGGGCCTTATTTCGTTATTTGTGAACAGCCCGATTGATGAGAGCTGATTAAAGTTCCACTTTATCATTTTTCCCCTCGTAAGGAATAAAAAGAGAAGGGTTAATGTACATAGCTAGCATTTGATTTGGAAGAAAGGATATAGCCTTGTATTTTGTGCTTCAAAGTTACATTTCTTTCTCTTTGAGAAAGCCATGTATGGTAATCTTGTTGTGTTTTCCATAACATACGAATCATATATTCTGCCTTATCATTTGTAGGATGAACATGTGAAAACTCTATGTTAATACAACCGTTCGTTCCGGGAGAAGGATAATATTGTTTAAGCCCATAAAGAAGCTCACTTTCATATCCGTACTTAATATGAATGAGTTTAGTAACAATAAACATATAAACACCTCTTTTACGATAATAGTAGGAAAGATAGCTTTACTATAATAGTGAACTTAAATGATATCATACTATTCAGAAAATTCAAAGTAAATGATAGATTTTAACTTAATACAGGTATAAAAAAGCGAGTCATCTAGTGTAATAGAATGACTCGCTTTCAATTTGTAAGTTTCATTTTATAAGAAAATAAGAGTAAGTACACCTACGATAATACAATAGAAAGAGAAATATTTTAAATTTCCTTTTGCCATAATGTTCATAAACCATTTTAGTGAAATATACGTCATGATAAATGTTGCGATGAATGCAACAACATATGGCACGAATAATGTGTCTAGATTTGGATCATTTGCAATGTCTGTAATGCTTAACAATAAGCCACCTAAGCTAACAGGAATGTATAGTAAGAATGAAAAGCGAAGAGCTGTTTCTTGCTTCATACCAAGTAACATTGCTGCTACGATTGTGGCACCAGATCGGCTTATTCCGGGAATCAGTGCGCAAGCTTGTGCTAATCCGACGATGATTGCATCTTTCATAGAAAGGTCGCCATCATTTTTACGACCGCGTAAATTTCTAATAATCCAAAGGCCGACAGCAGTAATAAGAAGGGAAATCCCAACCATCTTCACACCTTTTAAGTACTGATCGATGTAATCTTTAAATAAAACACCAATAACACCTGCTGGAATGGTTGCAATAACAAGATAAATAATAAAGAAGAAATCTGATTTTGCGTCTTCTGCTCTTGTAAATATATAAGAGAGACCATTCTTCGTTAGACGAATTAAATCATTTCTATAAATAAGTAATACAGCTAATAATGAAGCTGAATTAACAAGTAGTTCGAAGCTAAACCCTTCTATTTTTAGTCCTAGCAAATGTTGTGCTAAAACGAGATGACCACTTGAAGAAATTGGAATTGGTTCTGTTAGTCCTTGGAACAGACCGAGAATTAAATATTTTAAAACGTAGTAAAATTGTTCCATAATAACCTCCTTGTTTATTAGTTGAAAGAAACAACTTTTCCATTATAACAAAGATATGGATGAATATTGAAAAGAAATAAATATTCGAAATAAAATAAAAATCCCTTATAGCAGTATAAGGGATTTTTATTTTTAATTAAGAATTTACTGTTCCTTGAAGACTTTTAGACAATTGAACATCGACTTTTTCAGCATCATGAATATGATTCATAATAGTAGTATTTAATTTTTGGAACATTTGTTGTGTGTTAGCGAATTCTCGTAATATGTCATCATTACAAGATTTTTGGTTTTCAATAGCCTTAATAACATTTGTAGCACCATTTTGTAACGTTTGAATCATAACTAAAATATTTTCAATTCTAGCGTTTGTATCGGCGCTCATTTCTACACCTTCATCGACTAAATGTAAATTATCTTTTGTGTTATCGTATGCTTTTTCAATTTCTTCTTGAATTTTTTTCGTTAAGTTGCCTATGTTTTTTGTACTTTCTGCTGTACTTTCTGCTAGTTTTCTTACTTCATTGGCAACGACAGCGAATCCTTTACCGTGTTCTCCAGCACGTGCGGCTTCAATACTCGCATTTAAAGCAAGTAAATTTGTTTGTGCTGCAATGTTTTGAATGACTTCTACAATTTGCTCGATTTCCTTTGAGCGTTCGCTTAGATGATTCATACTATTAGACGTGCGTTGGGATTGTTCACCTAATTTATTAATTACAATAAGTAAGCGGTGAACGGATTCTTTTCCTTCATTAGAGCAGTCAATAATTTCTGCAATAGACTGAATTAAGCTTTGTTCCTTTTGTAACATTTCATTATTTAACTCATTGGAATGTGTCGTACGTATTGAAACATTTTCGAAACATGAACTTAATTGTTGAACTAAATTTTGGAGTGTATTGTGTTGGTTATTTACAAGTTGGTGCTCTTGGACAACGCTTTGTACACGATCGTGGATAGTAGAAATAGTCTCTTGTTTTTCAATATCTTTTTGTTTTAATTCTGCTTCTAATTCTTGTATACGCTCTTCTAATTGAGCAATTGTATGTTGGAGTGATTTCTTTTGAGTAAACATGTATTTATTTCAACCGCCTTCGAAAGTTATATTTTCTCTATATTTGGATTTTAGCATCTTTTGTATTTTTTAAATATAGGAATTGTTAAATATTTAAGAATCTATTACATTTTATTCATAATTCTCTTTTTTTTGTCACGAAAAATAAACTGTATTTAATCGTTTTGTAAACAAACTGTAAAATAAATCATGTATAACTGTATAAGAAGGGAGTCGGATTATGAACTATTTTAAGCGAATCAGTAGTCTAGTATTAGCAGGAATTATCGGTCTTTCTAGTACAGTCGCTGTAAAAGCAGAGTCAAACGACGAGAAACTTAACAACATGCAACAGCAATTGCAACAAAACGATGCAGAAATGCAAAAGAAAGAGCAAGAGAAGCAAGCTGTTAGTAAAGAAATTAAAGGTATCGAAAACGAACTACATAATTTAAATAATACAATTGCAAAAAATAAAGAGGATCAAGCTGCTATTCAACGTAAAATCGATGAAACACATAAGCAGATTGAACAAAAAAAGGAAGAAATTGTCGTTTTAGAGGATAAAGTCCTTGCTCGTAAAGATATTATGAGAAAACGTATGGTTTCTGTTCAAAACAGCTCAAATACAAGTTTAGTAGTAGAAGTTGTAGTAGAGTCAAAAAACTTTGCAGACTTCTTACAACGTATGAACGCAGTTTCTACTATTCTAGAAGCTGATAAAGAAATTTTACGTCTACAAGAACAAGATCTTCGTCAAATTGAAGAAGATAAGAAAACAATTGACGAAAAAGAAGCATCTTTAGTAGTAGATAAACAAAAATTAGCAAAAGCACAAGCTGAACTGCAAGATAACTTGAAAAAACGTCAAGATAACTTACAAACAGTTCAAGCTAAATATAATGAGGTTGCAAGTCAACTTAATTTAGCAGCGGAAGAAAAAGCTAAAATTGAATCAAATATGAAGGCAGTACAAGAAACAATTGCTCGTGAACAAGAAGCAGCAAGAATTGCGGCGGAAGAGCGTGCAAAAGCAGAAGCGGCTGCAAAAGCAGAGCAAGAAGCTTTAGCGAAAGCACAAGCAGAAATTGCTGAAAAGCAAAAGCAAGAAAAAGCTAGTAAACCGGCTGAACCAGTTGCTAATAATAATTCGAAGGTAGAACCTGCAAAACCTGCACAACCTGAACCGTCTTCTAAGCCAACTGCTGGCGGGAAAGAACTTTATGTACATGCAACAGCTTATACAGCAGATCCAGGTGAAAATGGCTATGCACCAGGTCAACAAGTATATTCTGCATGGGGAGGCTATAATCTAACTGCAAACCCAGGAATGAAATTGATTGCGGTGGATCCATCTGTTATCCCATTAGGTTCTCGTGTATATGTTGAAGGATACGGAGAAGCAATTGCAGCAGATACTGGTGGCGCGATTAAAGGTCACAAAATTGATGTTTTAATGCCAGATAAAGCTTCGTCTAGTAAGTGGGGCAGAAAAAATGTTAAGCTTACAATTTTAAACTAAAACGTAATCCAACTTTACAATACGTAAAGTTGGATTTTTTTGTAAGAATAATGTTAAGTCGAGTTTACATTTTGTTAAGGATAGCATACAATAATGGTGAGAGGTGGTAAATTTGACCATTTTAAACAGAGTAAAAGAATTAAGAGCTCGTTTTAACTTTACACAAAGCGTATTAGCAGAAAAGGTTGGAGTAACGAGACAAACAATTGCAGCAATTGAAAAAGGGGATTACGTTCCTTCGTTGTTATTAGCACTTACGATTTGTGATGTGTTTCAGTTAAAGATGGAAGATGTGTTTGTTTTAAATAAGGAGGGGGAAGAGGATGAATAGAATTGTTTTTTCTTATATCATAAACGTGCTTTATACTGCTTTAGCATGCTGGACATTTGTTGAATTTTATAGTGTCATTACAGAGTTAGCAGATATAATTAAAAACGAGAAATTCCCATTTGAAGTATGGTTTAATGGAGTACCATTCATTTTATTATTTATTGGAGCAATTATAGTTACAATTTTTTATAGAATTCAAAAGAAAAAATATAAGAATTTATCTTTTTGGATGTATCCATTATTATTTCCACTAGAAGATGAACGTGAAAAAGCGATTACGGATAAAGCTTGCCGAACAACATTTGTATCGTTATGGTTTGTGTTACCTTGTGCAGTTGGATTTTTAACTTTTTCGCCTATTATTAATGAATATCTTCCTGGATACCCATTATATATTATATTTTCGATTTTCTTTATTCAAATGACAGTATTTCACGTATCACTATACAGAAATAAATTAGCTTAAAAAGAAACCTTCTTGCACCGGCAAGAAGGTTTCTTTTTAAGCTAATACTTGTACATATGGCGATATTATTTTATCATTTTATATAGAGTAAGATTTTGTAAGGGAAAGGAATTGTATATGAATAAGCAAAGAATTTATAGTATAGTAGCAATCCTTCTATTTGTTGTAGGTGGCGTGTTAATTGGAAAGCCATTTTATGATGGATATCAGGCTGAAAAGAAACAGACTGAAAATGTGCAGGCTGTTCAAAAGATGGATTATGAAAAGCATGAGACGGAATTTGTAGATGCTTCCAAAATTAATCAACCAGACTTGGCGGAAGTAGCGAATGCATCATTAGATAAGAAACAAGTAATCGGTCGTATTTCGATTCCAAGTGTTTCAGTAGAACTGCCTGTTTTGAAAGCTTCTACTGAAAAAAACTTATTATCAGGTGCAGCGACAGTAAAAGAGAATCAAGTTATGGGAAAAGGAAATTACGCACTAGCAGGACATAACATGTCTAAAAAAGGTGTTTTATTTAGTGATATAGCTTCTTTGAAAAGAGGCGATAAAATTTATTTGTATGACAATGAAAATGAATATGAGTATGCGGTTACTGGTGTATCTGAAGTAACTCCTGATAAGTGGGAAGTTGTAGAGGATCATGGGAAAGATGAGATAACGCTTATTACATGTGTATCTGTAAAGGATAATTCTAAGCGTTATGTTGTTGCTGGTGATTTAGTAGGAACGAAGGCGAAGAAGTAAAAAAGAAGGTGAACTCTTTAAAGAGTTCACCTTCTTTTTTACTAATGTTGAGAAATAATAGAATATTTTGATTGGTATTTAAGTATTCTTCTATTTATGTATAATAAAGTTAGAATTCTATATTTTGGGAGGAACAAGAGTGAGACAACAGGTGAAGAAACTTCTTTTAACAACGAGTATAGCGTTATTGGTAGCCCCAATTTCAGCTTATGCGCATCCAGGGCGTACAGATGCTAATGGCGGACATACGTGTCGTACAAATTGTGAGAAATGGGGATTACAGTACGGGGAATATCATTATCACAATAAACCAGCTTCTAGTAGTGGTGCAACGAGCCCAGCTCCTAGCCAGAATAATAATAGTGCTGTAGAAGCTGAGAGACAAGCAGAAGCCCAGCACAATACTGAGGTTGAAAAACAACGTGCTGCAGAAGCACAGCGTAAAGCTGAAGAAGAGAGACAACGTGTAGCCGAGGAACAAAGAAAAGCTGAAGAGGCACGTAAACAAGAGGAAGCGCAGCGCCAAGCTGATATTGAAAAAGGTCAACTTGAAGGTCAAAAGAATGGAGAAACTGATTTTAAAGCAGGAAAAAATGATGCAGAAGTGCATGTAGCTGGAAAATCTGATGCATATAAACAAGCGTTTAAAGCGACTTATGCAGCCGCATGGTCTTTAGAAGAGCAGAAGAAAACGCATTTTGAAAAAGGAAAAGAACAAGGTTTAGCGCAAGAGACGATGGACGATAGTCAAGTTGCTCCAGAGTTTAAGGTAAACTTTGCAGACGGGTTCAAAGTAGGGAATAAAGAAAGAGTAGAAAAAATTGAAAAAGAGCAAGCTGAATTAGGGGAAAAGACAGGGAAAGAATTAGCTGAAAAGAATCCTGGAAATAGAGAGAAAGAAGTATACGTGAAGGCATATGAAATAGCGTATGAAAAAGGCTATAAATCTACAAAAAAGGCAGTAGAAAAAGCTGGCTATAAGTATGCATTTGAAAACTATGATTTAAAAGTTCCTGCTAAGTATGAAAGAAATGAATTGTTAAAGAAATGGTTTACTGAAGGATTTAAATCGAATAAAAAAGCAGCGGAAATTCGAGAAGAAGGGTATAAAAAGGGAGACAGCTGGTTCTCATTCTTCTATAAGAGTTTCGTACCAAGTGAATATAAAGAACATAAAGAGCTGTACGAACAAGCAATCGAAAAAGGTAAAACAGCATAAAAAAAGATGAGGAGAAATTCCTCATCTTTTTTAATCCATCCATTTCACTAATTTCTTAGAAATTAATAATAAAACACAACCTAATACAATTGCCACAGCGCCAATAACTGTGAATACTTCAGCGTATCCAAGTGAAGTTGTGAAGCTTGCAAGTTGTCCGCCTAAAATGTTGGCGATACCTGAACTTGCTAGCCATACACCCATTAGTAAAGATGCTAATTTTACCGGAGCAAGCGCACTAACCATTGATAGTCCGACAGGTGATAAGAATAGCTCACCTAACGTATGGAAAAGATACGTAAAGACGATAAATAGTAAGTTTGCTTTTTCTGTAATGTTATGTTCATCACTACCTGTTTTTAATGTAGCGATAACGAGAATGATATAACCGATACCGAGCAAGATCATCCCAAGTCCCATTTTAGTTGGGATTTTTAAATCACCGCGCTTGCGAGTTGCAAGTTTTGCCCATAATGCAGAAATGACTGGAGCAAGCAAAATAATAAATAATGGATTGACCGATTGGAACCAAGATGTTGGAACTTCCCATCCGAACACAGAGCGGTCTACAAATTTGTTTGTATATAATGTTAATGAGCTACCAGCTTGTTCAAAGCCAGCCCAGAAGAAGACAACGAAGCATGTTAAAATGACGATAACTGCGGTACGTTGTTTTTCTTTTTTTGTTAATGGTGTATCTCCTACTGATGGTTGTCCAGCAGCTGTTTGTAAATCGCGAGTTGGTTTTTTACCGATATTACCAAGGAAGCGATTTGATAGTGTTGTAAATAAAATTTGTCCAATAATCATTCCGATTGAAGCGGCTAAGAAACCGTAACGGAATCCGTAATGTACAACGCCATCAACTGTTGTTTTGAATAAATTTTCTGATAAAAATCCGCAAACGAGTGGAGCTAAAAATGACCCGACGTTAATACCCATATAGAAAATGGTAAATGCACTATCACGTTTTGGATCGTTCTCTTCGTATAATTCCCCAACCAGTGTAGAGATGTTCGGTTTGAAGAATCCGTTACCGATAATAATAAGCGCTAATCCGAGGTATAGGCCTAATTGGTTTTGCAAGGCAAATAGTGTAAGGTTACCGATTGCCATTGTTATACCACCAATTGTGATCGCTTTTCGTCTACCTAGAAAACGATCTGTTAAGTATCCACCAATCATTGGTGTGAAATAACAGGCTCCAGTGTAAAATCCGTAAATAGAGAGTGCCCATGCGGGACTAAACCCAAGACCACCGCTTACTAAAGCTGTCGTTAAATATAATGTTAATAATCCTCGTAATCCATAGTAACTAAATCTTTCCCACATTTCTGTAAAGAAGAGTAAGTATAAACCTGGAGGATGTTTCTTTTTTCTTTGTTGTTCTCTTTCTAGTTGTATCGCTGATTCCATGTTATTTTCCTCCTGACACAAACAAAAACAAAGTTAATAATTTTGTACATTTAATATTTTACCTTATTAACTATTATAAGTCAATAAAGGTTGATTTTTCAGAAGAAATTGGAAAAAGGGAATAGCTATAGAAGGGGTGTTTCTTTTGTGATAGACTATGGACTATGTTTTCTTTGTAAGGAAGCGGGTTATTTTACTTTTTTTATATGTGGAATTGATTTCATAAGAGATGAAATTAAAGAAGGAGAAAGAAATGAAATTGTTACAGAAAAAAGAAATTTTACTTATTAGTCTTATGTTATTTTCGATGTTCTTTGGAGCAGGGAATCTTATATTCCCACCTTTTCTTGGATATGAAGCAGGAGAACATGTGTGGATTTCATTAGTAGGATTTATTATATCAGCAACAGGTCTTCCTATATTAGGTGTTATCTCTATTGCAAAAGCAGGAAGTTTTCAAACGTTAGCGTGTAGAGTTCATTCTTCATTTGCAATTATTTTTCCATGTATCGTGTACGTATTTATTGGACCTGGGCTTGGTATACCACGTGCGGGAAGTTTAGCCTTTGAAATGGGGCCAGGTCAGTTATTCCCTGAAGCAGGAAGCGGAGTATTATTGTTTTATACAGTTATTTTCTTTAGTATTGTTTACTGGTTAAGTTTATCACCATCTAAACTAATGGGGTTGTTTGGAAAAGTCTTGACGCCGTTATTATTATGTATGATTGCACTTATTTTTATAAAGAGTATGTTTACAACAGTAGGAGATATGAAAGAACCAATAGGGAACTATGGCCAAGCTCCTATGTTTCAAGGGTTTTTAGATGGATATTTAACAATGGATGCGTTAGCTGCTTTAATCTTTGGAATTGTTATTGCAAATGCATTACGTGCAAAGGGTATTGAAGATGATAAAGGTTTGGCGAAATATATGAGTATTGCTGGAATTGGGGCAGGACTATTATTATCTATTATTTATGTCATCCTTGGATATGTGGGGGCAATTAGTGGCTCATTAGGAACATTTGATAACGGTGCGAAAGTGTTAGCACAAGTTATGATTACATTATTTGGACAGGGCGGAGTCGTTTTATTAGGTCTTATTTTTACTATCGCTTGTTTATGTGTTTCAATTGGACTTGTTACGTCTTGTAGTCAATTTTTTGCGATTGCATTTCCGAAAGTATCTTATAAAGTGTGGGCATTTATAGTAAGCGTTGTTAGTATGATCTTAGCTAATTTAGGATTAACGCAAATTTTAAAAGTATCAGTACCAATTCTTGGATTTATTTATCCAATTGCATTAACGCTTATTATTCTAGGGTTATTCCATAAGTATATTGAGAGGTATGCATACGTATATGCAGTAACTGTTTGGGTTGTAGGGATATTTAGTGCAATTGATATTTTAAATAAAAATGTAATGATGAATCAGTGGACGTCAGTATTAAAATACATTCCATTTTATACAGAAGGTGTTGGGTGGATAGTTCCAGCTATTATAGGCGTGTGTGTTGGTGTCATCGTTAGCATTGTTCTAAATAAGAATAAATGAGTAAAAAGGTGTTTTCCTATTTTGGGAAGGCATCTTTCTTTTTTTGGAAAAAATACTATTGAAAATGAATAGACTAAGAGTATGATAAAGATAATTGGTAATATATAGGTTTAATGAGAGTTACGAATAAGGGGGTAGCGTATGAAGAAGGATTTGGATAAGAAAATAGAAGCACTCGAAACGGCAATTGAAACAATTCAAGAGGCACTTGCTGAATTAAAAGTGAAGCAAAGGGAAATAGAAGTAGAAAACGCTCAGCAACATGTTAGTAAGGAAAAGAAAGAATATATTGAAACGGTAATGGAGGAAAAGCCAAAAGAAGAAATAGTTACGATAAAAGAGCCTGTGCAAGAATATGAGGTAAAACAAGTAGATATATCTGTTTTTAAACCAGAGCCATTTAATATTATTAAGTTTTGTCAAACGTGGTTACCGCGTGTATTTGTCGGTATTATGTTGCTTGGAGTGATCTGGTTATTTAAAGCAGGAGTAGATGCTGGTTTATTAACACCAGCAATACGAATTATGTTTGGTATCGCATTATCTATCGGTTTGTATTATATAGGAGATATTCAAATTAAAAGAGAGCGGCAGGCGTTAGGATTAGTATTGGTTGGAGGAAGTATTTCGGGGATTGTTTTAACGACGTTTGCGGCACATTATTTGTATGCATTTATTCCGGCAAGTATCGCGTTTCTCTTTAATATTGCATGGGTTATTTTAGGGATTTATTTAGCGAAAAGATATAACTCGGAATACCTTACTATCTTCGTAGCGGTAGGAGCGTTCTTCGTGCCATTCTTGTTAAATAGTACGACTCCTAATCCTTATATTTTCTTTGGATACGAGACGATATTAACACTTAGTTTATTATGGTATGGATTGAAAAATCGTTATAAATACTTATATATGATTTCTTACGCTGTCGCGGCCATTGTTCTTTTTGTCTTCTTTGCTGTTATGTCAATATTAGTAGAGAACTTGCAAATACAGTTAACGATTGTATATGGTTTGATTCATTTACTATTATTTTGGCATATGTTTACGGAGAGAAGTTTTATACCAGAACCACGTTTGGCGATATTTAGTGCGAATGCAGTTTTCTTTATACTAGCTATTGCCAAAATACCTGATTTTACAACATGGGGATTGATTATTAGTGCAATTGTGCACGCTGCTATGTTTGTGCTTGAGTATAGGAAGAATAGACATTCTACATTTACAAATCTCTTATTTGGTTTCGCAATGGGAGCATTTAGTTTAGCGATTTTATACGAGTATAGTTTAGTGAATGCAGCGATTGTACTATTATTACAAGGTTTCCTCGGCATGGTCACTTCTATTAAAGCAAAACAACAGATAAAATTGTATGTTAGTGCGACGGTTTACGCAATTGGAATGATACAGACGATTTTTAGCCCGTTTGATGAATTTATTTCGGCAGGTTTTGTTGCTCATCTTATTTTAATAGGAACGTTCTATTATTGCATGAGACAAGCGAAAGAAGTGTTAGCGAGTATGGGTAAGTATGTGTACTCTATAGTGCTCTACTGGTTAATGGTCATTGTATTTATTACAATCACTAGAATTGGTGAAGTTCTTTCTACAGATGGAAGTATAATTAGCGTATCTGTATCGTTATTATGGATGATATATGCGTTATTTGCAGTTTGGTTTGGCCGTTATAGACAGATGAATGAAATATTATATGCTGGATTAATCGTATTAGTAGTAACGGTAGGGAAGTTATTCCTACTTGACTTACCAGAGGTATCGATGATGATTAGGGCAGTGTTATTCCTAATCGTCGGTAGTATAGGTATCGTTATTTCAAGAATGTTTTTCTCGAAGGAAGAGAAGTGAGAAGAAGGCAATCCATGTATGGATTGCCTTTTTCATTATTTCTTATTAATCGTTACAGTTTCATTATATTTCGTTGTTGTATTTTGGCGTAGACGAAGAGTTGCTTGTCCAGTTGTATTTGAATCAATCTGTACATTTACAACTTTCTCAGCAGAGCCTAAGCTGTTTGTTGTGAAAGAGAAGGCACTACTATATCCAAAAGCAGATGGCCAAGTGCCGTTTGTATTTTGAATTTTTGCTACTTGTGTTCCACCAGTAGTGAATATACCTAAAGAATAGTTGTTATAAGTTGTATTAGGTAGTAAGTTGTTTACTTGAATCTTCATTTGGAAAATTTCATTGTTTGGTAGAATGCTAGGATGTGTAACGACGTAGTCGCTTGTTGTTACCGCACCGTTATAACCGTATGAACCTGGTTTAAAAGTATTTGTATTAAACCATTGATAACCCGCATTTGGTGCACTCCAAGGTTCAGGTTGTGGTTCTGTTGATAAGCTTGGCTGTTCAAATGTTTGTAGAGCTGTAGGTGAATCAAGTTGTAAACCATTTACTTGATCTAAACTTGTAAATGTCTCTTTATTCGATAACCAATTTACGATGTTTTCTAATAAAATCGCATCGTTTTCTTCTTTATAACCATCGTAAGTTTTCTTTGTTTGGCCAGAATCTTCACGAACGTACTTTGGCGTAGCATCTTCAACAGGAGAAGAGTCACCAATAAAGGCAGCTTTTCCAAGTCCTACTTTTGCAATTGCAGCATATGGGCCTTCTGCAATACCACCGCCATTATAAACGCCACTATCAACAGCGTTATTCCATTTTGATGGATTTTCTGGAAGGTAAACAAGTCCTTTTGCTAGTTTTGGTTTTGTAATTGCTAGAGTAGAACCAGCATGCATTGCTACAGAAGAAACACCTTTTGTAATTCCGAAAGATTGTTCAGGCGATACAATTGTTTTCGCTGAAACATCACCAAGTGCATTGTAGCGGAAGCGAATACCGAAGTTGTCAGATAGCCAATCAGAGCTTTCTACTCCTTGCATAGCTTGTGAATTTGCTTCTTCATTAGACATTCCTTTTGCTGGATTATCCCAAGCACCGCGTCTATATCCATTAAATACTTCAGAAGAGTCCCAGCGATTTTTATTACGATCCGCATTGTAATGATCGGCAATAAAGAAGATACTACCGCCATTTTTTACATATTGTAACATAGCGTCCTGCTCAGATTTTTTGTAAGGAATATTAGCTTCTGGAACGATAAATACATTGTAACCTTTTAAGTCTTCGTACGTAATAGGTGTTGATTTACGAAGTTCTTTTACGTGATAACCGTTTTTTGCAATGCCATTTCCGAAGTCAGAAAAGCCGCCGTCAATAACCCAGTCAGCTGTCCCAGCAGTTTGACCGTGTGTATTATCGAATAATACTTTCTTCCCATTGTTTTGATTTACAACTTTTGCAGCAATTTCAGGAGCTGGGTCTACAGAGCTTTCGGCATAAGTAGACGGTATGAACGAGGTCCCTATACTTAGTGTAATTGCTGTTGCTAAAGAAAATGTAATCCATTTTTTATTCTTCATAGAAGAATCCCCCTAATAATAAATATATGTGCTTTAATAATGTAATTTATTTTTCTGTAAAAATAAAGACGGAAAACATAAAAAATATTAAAAGATTGTAAAAATACCGTGAATTTTGTTGAGAAATATTTATATAGATATAAAAGCACCCCTTCCAAGTAATAAGGAAGGGATGCTTTGCTTAACTAATTTTTGAGTTAGGTGTTTCATCAATCTTATGAAACCCTTTCATGTAATATACGATTGCTAAGCCGATAAGCCAAATTGGGCCGACAATCAATGCAATTCGTGTATCTTCTGAATACGCCATTATACCTAGTACTAATACAAGGAAAACGAGTGAGAAATATGAGCTTAATGGGTATAAAGGCATTTTATACGATAACTTTTGTTTATTTTGAGTAGGTAAGCTTTTACGGAATTTAATTTGAGCAACTAATATAATGCCCCAAGTCCAAATTGCGCCGAAAGTTGAAATGCTAGTAAGCCATGTAAATACCTTTGCAGGTACGAGATAGTTTAATATAACACCAATGAGTAAAACGATAGCAGTTGCTACAATTCCTTGGCTTGGAATGCCATTTTTATTTAAACGACCAAATCTTTCAGGAGCTTTTTTCTGCTGAGCTAATGTAAATAGCATACGGCCTGTACTAAATAAACCACCGTTACAAGAAGAAAGAGCTGCTGTTAATACGACAAAGTTAATAATACCTGCTGCTTTTGCGATACCAATTTGCTGGAATGTTAATACGAATGGGCTTCCTTTCTCACCAAGTTCGTTCCATGGATAAATTGCCATCATAACGAATAGAGCTCCTACGTAGAACAGTAATATTCTCCAAAACACGTTATCAATTGCTTTTGCGAGTGTTTTCTTCGGATTTTGAGCTTCACCAGCTGTAACACCGATTAATTCAACGCCTAAATAAGCGAATAGTACCATCTGCATGGAGAGTAGTAATCCAGAAAAACCATTTGGGAACCAGCCACCATGTGACCAAAGATTTGAAATACCAGTAGCGATACCACCGTTTCCGAATCCGAATAAAATAATACCAGCGCCGACAACTATCATACAGATAATTGCGACAATTTTAATGAGAGCAAACCAAAACTCAAGTTCTCCAAATACTTTTACCGATAAGAAGTTAAAAGCGCTCATTAACAATAGAGCAAGTAACGCCCAAGTCCAGCGCGGGATATCTGGAAACCAGTACTGCATGTAAATGCCAGCTGCTGTAATTTCAGCCATACAAGTAACAACCCATAAGAACCAGTAATTCCAGCCAGTAATATAACCAGCGAGTGGGCCGATATAATCATATGCATATTTACTAAAAGAACCGGCAACAGGTTGTTCAATTGCCATTTCCCCGAGAGCTCGCATGATGAAAAAAATAACGAGTCCGGCAATCATATAGCCTAGTAAAATAGAAGGACCGGCTAGTTTAATAGCGGAAGCAGATCCTAAAAATAGCCCAACGCCAATAGCTGAGCCAAGTGACATTAAAGTAATATGTCGTTCTTTTAAACCACGATTTAAAGTTCCAGATTTGTTTGTGTGCTGCATAAGAAGAATCCCCCTTGTAGAGTGAACAATATTTGAATGCGTTTACTAAATATTTAACTATTTCAAATTATAAAACATTTCTATCTGTTATGCTACAAAAATAATCATAATGAACTGTACTACATCTGTACTTGTCAGACTTAAACTTAAAATTCGAACTATTAGGGAATATATTGACTCTTCTTTTTATTGATTGTTAAGATTAAGTATTATATTTTCTCACATACTAGTAAGAAAAGAATGTGTGATAATAATTCAGGTGTAGGAAGGGTACATAAGCATGTTTCAATTACAAAAATATAACACTTCTGTGAAGCAAGAGTTTTTAGCTGGCATCACAACTTTTTTTACATTTGCGTATATTCTTGTCATCAATCCAAAAATATTATCTGATGCAGGTGTACCATTTGACCAAGCGTTTACAGCAACAATTATTGCAACCGTTGTTGGAACAGTAGGTATGGCGATTTTCGCGAATTACCCGATTGTTATTGCTCCAGCTATGGGAATGAATGCATATTTTGCTTATTCTGTTGTACAGAAGGCAGAAGGGATTACATATGTAGTTGCCTTTTCAGCTGTATTTGTAACGGGGATTATTTTTCTTTTATTATCTTTTACTTCGTTTAGGCAAAAGTTAATTTTAGCAATTCCTGATAGTTTAAAGCATGCAATTGCAGGTGGAATTGGACTATTTATTGCTTTTATTGGATTGCGCCTTTCTGGAATTATCGTGGATCATCCTTCTAATTTAGTTACGATTGGTGATTTTCATTCTCCAGCTGTTATTTTAACTTTAATTGGTTTAATATTAGCGGCGGTATTAATGGCATTACGTGTGAGTGGTGCATTATTTATTAGTATGATTGTGACAGGAGTTATCGCCTTCTTTACAGGGCAATTGAAGTTTGCTGATAAAATTGTGGCGATGCCTCATTTGCCAGAGGGTATTATCGTTTCAAACCCAATCAATGCATTTTCAGATGTAATTGAATACGGATTATATGGTGTTGTATTTTCATTTTTACTTGTACTTTTATTCGATACAACAGGTGCATTACTTGGTTTAATTAAACAAGCAGGTTTAATTACAGACAATACAGAGAAGCGTTTTGGTAAAGCGTTTATTGCAGATGCAATTGGCGGGACTACAGGTTCTATCTTTGGAACAAGCCCAACAGCAGCGACGATTGAATCGTCAGCAGGTATTGCTGCAGGTGGGAAAACTGGATTAACAGGGATTGTAGTTGTTGGTCTAACAATTATAACGGCATTTTTCAGTCCTGTTATTGCTTCTTTATCAAGTGTAGCCGCTATTACAGCTCCTTCATTAATTATAGTAGGTAGTTTAATGGCACAAAGCATTCGAGATATTAATTGGAATGAATTTGAAGATGCGTTACCAGCATTTTTGATTTTTATAGGTATTCCGTTAACGTCTAGTATTGCAAATGGAATTGCAATTGGATTTTTAGTATATCCAGTTTTGAAAATTGTGAAGGGTAAAGGAAAGGAAGTACATCCATTACTATACTTATTTACAATTTTATTTGGATGTCATTTATTCTTATAATATAGATATAGGAGAGTGAGCTTCTTATGAGAGGCTCCTTTTTTGTGTATAATAAAGTAAAACTATAGGCAGTAGTGGGGATTTATCCCCACTGTGTATTAGCCCGCATCAGTCGGGATAATGGGGAAATTAAATTAATTTAGTAAAATATAAATTACATAATGGAATATATACATTACAATAAAGGTGGAGGAGGAACATGAATGGCTGTAAGTAAAATAAAAGTCGCGCGTGTTCAGTTAGATTTAACACAGCAACAATTAGCAGAAAAAGTAGGCGTTACAAGGCAAACGATTAGTTTAATTGAGAAGGGGAAATACAACCCATCTTTAGATTTATGTTTGAAAATTTGTTATGCGGTAGATAAAACATTGAATGATTTGTTTTGGGAGGAAAAGGAGTGATAGGGTGAAAATCGTGAAAGATGAACGTTTAATGATTGAAGGGTTAAAACATATTAGATTGGCTTTCATCTTACAAAATATCGTCATACTAGCTATCATCTTTTACCGCTATGTCTTGCAAGAGGCAGGATATGAAAGTGTTTCGGATTTATTAATGATATTTATTGGCGGTATCGTAGTTATTAACTTCTTAAATTTAAAACATTCTGTAAAGGTATATGAGCACACAGGCGGAGTGTCACGTAGATATTTCATGAAATTATTATTAATTCCAGTAGGTATTATTATGGGGATATTAGCTGTTTGTATCATTGTAACACCAGATATCTCGATAAAAGAAATAAGTATAACAGCACTTATTATTTTTGCTTGTTTTTTAGTTCCTAGTTTGTTTATATACATATATATGAAAAAACAAAAAGAGAAGATTGAAATATAAGAAAGGCTTTCCCGTATTGAGGAAAGCTTTTCTTATATCTTTTTATACAGTACGTTATGAAGGCCAATTGGTTCAATTTCAAAAATTTCACCATGCTCCTGAAAGCCTAATCGCTTGTAATAGTCAGTTACAGTAATTCGGCCATTACACCATAGGATGTTTGCTTTCCGTTCTTTTAAAATTTGTTCTGCCTTCTGAATTAAGGAGCTTCCAGCTCTTTTGTTCCGAAAGTTAGGTAATGTTGCCATTCCTCGTAGTCTATAATGGATACTTTTTTGCAAATCAGGATATATTTCTTTTGAGAAGGAAGCGATGCTAATCAACTCATCGTTTATAAAGGCACCTAAGTGGAATGTGTCTTTTTCGTAATCAGAAGAGTATTTACAGTCTCCTAGGGACTGATTGGGACGCAACACCGCTTGGCGTAATAAGTGTGTCTCGGATGCATCAATATACTGCACAGTAATCATGTTATCATCCTTTCTTATAAACCTTTTTCTATAAGTTGTATAAAGAAGTATGCAGGTGCAGCGAGAAGGCCGAGTATACTAGCGGTTCCGAGAAGGAGTGAAAGAAAAAGGAATGAGTATTTAACTCCATTTGATTTTTTCCAACCATAGCTGCAAATTTCAATGCTAACACCGATGAGAATAATGGCGACGAGTACTTCCGCTAATAATAAGAGAGCTAAAGTTACAATAGACATAATGTAATCCATCCTCATAATATGTGATAGTAACATTTTACCATATGAAATTAAAAAAATGCCCCTCAATTATGTGAGGGGCATTTTTTTACTCTAATATGTTTTTTAGTGTATCGATATGCTCTTTTGAACCTGTTACAAGTAATGTATCGCCGTGTTGTAGTCTTGTATCACCATGTGGTATTAATGCTTTATTACCGCGGTAGATTTGAATGACAAGTACATCACCTAAAAACGGAAGGCGGCGAAGCGCAATGCCGTTATATTTATTGCTGCGTAGTTCAACTTCGCGTACTGTTTCGTTTGCTGTTGTAATTAAGCGAACGAGACTAGGTTTATCAATAAGTGCACGTAATAAAATACGTGTAGAGTTAATTGTTGAGAATACAGCGATATGTTCTTGCGTTGCTTTTTCTTGTAGAAGTGGATCTTCTACACTTGCAATAACATGTTCAACACCTAGCTCTTTTGCATGTTCTGCTAATAATAAGTTTTGTTCATCATCGCTTGTTGCAACAACGACGCGATCTGCATCAAATGCTGTTTGTTCAGTTAATGATGCGATTGTGATGTCATCTAATTTCACGATAGGGAAGTCATGCGATTTCGCTTCCTCATCATTTATTTTGTTTTGACGCATCATATATAGCGTTACGTCATAATCTTCTCGTTTTAAATCTAGTGATAACGGAAGGGTAATTCTGCTCGCGCCAATAATAGCTACTTTTGGTTTTGGTGTTTCTACTTTTGGGAACATTTTTTTAAACAATATAGGTGCAAAAATACAAGTAATAACTGCGCTTAAAATAAGAGAGGCAGATAAACTTGGACTGATGATCCCTAGTTTTTCACCAATTTGTGCAGCTGCGATAACTAAAGAAAGTGTCGATGTTAATAAGATTGCACTTCCAAGTACGATATTACGTGGATACCATTTTCGTAAGACGAGTGATGGTAAGAGTTTTGAAATAAAGAGTCCTACAATTAAGATTGGGATCATTAGCATGCTAGAAGGCTCTTTAAAAATAGACCATACCTCTAGATTTACACCAACCATTACGAAGAAAATAGGGATGAAGAAACCATAGCCGATGGAATCAAGTTTTTCCACCATATCTTCATTGGGTGATAATAACGATACAAGTACACCTGCTAAGAAGGCGCCTAAAATATTTTCTGCTCCAACAGATTCCGATAACCCAACTAAGATTAAAATGAGTGCAAAAACAGCCCGTGTATCAATTTGTACACTACCAGCTTTTAAACTATCTAAGTATGGAATGTTTTTAAAGCGTTTTGCAATAAAGTAAATGACAATACCGGCACCGAATAGAAGAAGTAAGAGCCACATACTTTGGCCGCTTTCGGAATTTAATCCGACGAAAACAGCGAGTAAAATCATTGTAACTAAGTCTGCAATAACAGCAACTAATAAAATGATTTGTCCGATGGCAGTTTTTCCTAGGTTGTTCTCTTTTAGTGTTGGTACAACAACACCTAAAGAAATAGTTGAAATAATTAAAGTCATGAACATTGCATTATCTACAAATCCTAGCCATACGAATAGTAATGATAGGGCATAAGATAAGATGAAAATAAATAAGAAGATAATGCTTGCTGCTTGAAATGTATTTGGTTCGTTTGTCGTATTTTTTTTCCCTTTTTGTTTAAAGATAGAAAAATCAATTTCTAAACCGCTTAAGAACATGAGGAAGATAAATCCTAATGTTGATAAAACTTGAAGCCACATATCTGGCTCAATAATATTAAACCCACTTTTACCTACAAAGATTCCTGCAATAATTTCTGCAACGACAACAGGAAGTGCTTTTAATTTAAAGCGTTGTAACAAAAGGGGAACGAAAAACGCGATTGCAACGACAACCATAAGTGATAGAACAGAAGTATGATGTTCCATTGCGTTCTCTCCCTTCAAATAAATATAGTACCTATTTAGCCATATAATAGGTAGAAAAGCAACGCATATGGATTCGATTTCATAAAGAAAGACTTTTCTTAACATTTGTCATAATAAGTATATTCTTCATGATTCTGCTGTTAATTCCGTAATGTGGATGTAATGGGGGAGGAGAATAAAAAAAGACTGCTGAGATTCCTCAGCAGTCTTTTTCATGTACATTACATTGAGAAGAAGATCCATACAGTTAAACCAACTGTTGCAGTTGCAACGAAGAAACTGTATATCATTGTAAGAATTTGAACTCTTCCTTCTCCTTCTTTTAAATGCATGAACATAATTAATTGTAACAATGCTTGCGCAACAGCCATTATGATAATAGTTGTTAAGACTGTTGAGAGTGGCAATGTTGTGTAAAGTGCCACGTATAACGCTAGAAACGTTAATGCAAGCGATAAAATAAATCCGAAAACGTGTGACCAAGGGAATCCGCTATGCGCATGCCCGTTTGCTTGATTGTTGTTTTGAGCCATCTACGCCACCATCCCGTTCAAGTAAACTAGTGTGTAAATAAAGACCCAAACAAGATCAAGGAAATGCCAGTATAAGCTGATAATGAATACTTTACGAGCTGTAACTGGTGTTAAACCTCGTTTTAAAATTTGGATAATAACACAAATTGCCCAAATGATACCGCCTGTTACGTGGGCTCCATGCGTTCCAAGAAGAACGAAGAATGCAGATAGGAAAGCACTTGTTTGAATTGTTGCGCCTTCACCGATGTACATAATGAACTCTTCGATTTCAAAGAATAGGAAACCTGCACCTAAAAGTAATGTAAGGATGAACCATCCAAGCATTGCTTTTTGGTTGTGCTTACGCATTTCGTGAATTACGATACCACATGTGAAACTACTTGTTAAAAGTAGTAATGTTTGAATTAAAAGCGTTTTAAGTTCAAACAGTTGCGCTGGAGTTGGGCCATCTGCCGTACGACCAGCAAGGACTAGATAAGAGGCGAAAAGTGTTGCGAACAGCATAATTTCAGCCCCAAGAAAAATCCAGAATCCTAGGATATTCAATCTGCTTTGTTCGGATTGATATTCCAAAGGTAAGCTTTTATCTAAAGCCGCCATGTCATTTCACCTCTCATGCTATATGTTCTGTTTCTTTAATTTCATCAACACTTACGTAGTAGCCATCATCATAATCGAATGAACGATAGATTAAGCAAGCTAAAATACCAACGCCGCCGATTGCTGCAAGCCAGAACCAGCTAAATACTAATGCGAAACCTGCAAGACCGAAGAATAAAGACGCAATAATAGGCACACCAGAGTTACTTGGCATGTGAATTGGTTTGATATCTTCTGCTGCTGGTGTAACTGTTTCTCCGCGTTTTTTCATGTACCAGAAAGCATCAGCTTCTTTGATTTCAGGAAGTTTCGCGAAGTTGTAATGTTGTACAGGAGATTGAGTTGCCCATTCAAGTGTACGGCCATCCCATGGATCTCCAGTTGTGTCACGTTCACCGTGACGTGCACTCCAAATTACGTTGTAGCAAAGAAGTAGGAAGCCAATACCCATCATTACCGCACCAACAGATGCGATTTGGTTTAGCCATCCCCATCCAAGACTTTCAGAGTAAGTGTACATACGACGAGTCATACCGTCTAAACCTAAGAAGTACATTGGGAAGAAACAGATGTTGAATCCGCTCATAAAGATCCAGAATGTCCATTTACCTAGGCGTTCATTTAACATATGACCAGTCATTTTTGGATACCAGAATGTGAATCCAGCAAGCATAGCGAATACTGTACCTGCAATTAATACGTAGTGGAAGTGAGCGATTAGGAAGTAGCTGTTATGGTATTGATAATCAGCTGCTGCCATTCCAAGCATAACCCCTGTAACCCCACCGACTACGAAGTTTGGAATAAATGCCAATGACCAAAGCATTGGAACTGTAAAACGGATACGTCCTTTATACAGTGTAAACAACCAGTTAAAGATCTTAACACCGGTTGGAATCGAAATCGCCATTGTCGAAATCGAGAAGAATGAGTTAACCGCTGGACCTGCACCCATCGTGAAGAAGTGGTGAAGCCATACGACGAAACTTAGTAAAGAAATTGCAACCATTGAGTATACCATCGCACTGTAACCGAATAGACGCTTACGTGAGAATGTACTAATGATTTCAGAGAAAATACCGAATGCCGGTAAAATAACGATATATACTTCAGGATGACCCCATACCCAGAACAGGTTGGCCCATAACATCGGCATACCGCCGCTCGCCATCGTAAAGAAGTGAGCATCGAATAGACGGTCAAATGTCATTAATGCAAGAGCAACTGTTAATACTGGGAAAGCGAAAATAATGATAATTGTTGTAATTAAGATTGACCAAGTAAACATTGGCATTCTCATTAAAGTCATACCAGGTGTACGCATTTTTAAGATAGTAACAAGGAAGTTAATACCGGTCATTAGCGTACCGAGACCTGAAATCTGTAATGCAATTGCGTAGTAGTTATTTCCTACGCCTGAAGTAAACTCTGTACCTGCCATTGGGAAGTAAGAAGTCCACCCAGCGTCTGGAGAACCACCGATTACGAAAGCGATGTTGAATAACATTGCTCCGACAAAGAATAACCAGAAACTTAAAGCATTTAAGAACGGATATGCAACATCACGAGCACCAATTTGTAATGGTACTACAAGGTTCATTAATCCCATAACGAATGGCATTGCCATGAAAAGAATCATTACTGTACCATGCGTTGTAAAGATTCCGTTATAGTGTTCAGCGTTTAAATAAGTTGTTTCTGGGAATGTTAACTGTGCACGGATCATTAAACCATCCATACCACCACGGAATAACATGATAACCGCAGAAATAATATACATGGCTCCGATTTTTTTATGGTCAACAGTTGTCAACCATTCGTCCCAAAGCCATTTCCATTTTTTATACTTTGTTAGTACGAAAATGATTGCTAATGTCACAAGAACGATAGAAGCGTCTGCACCGTAAATAATCGGGTCACCTGTGACAAAGAATTCATCAAGCTTCACTGTGTTCACTCCAATCTGTTGGAATAATAGCTATTATTTTTTGTTTTTGTAGTAGTTGTAATCACAATATTCAAGTGATTTTGGATCTACATAACTTAAGTGGTGACTAGAGAACGTCATGCGTCCAACTACACCAGGTTTAATAATTTCGTTGTATTTCTGTTCTGTTAACTTATCAGCAGTTTGTTGTACTTCTTTAACCCACTTGTCATATTTCTCTTTAGTTTTCGCTTCAACTTCGAACTCCATGTGAGTGAATCCTTCACCAGAGAAGTTCGCACTACGACCTAGGTAAGAACCTGGTTTATCAGCTTGTAAATAAAGATCCATAATCATGCCATCCATTGTGTACTTCATACCACCAAGTTCTGGTACCCAGAAAGCATTCATTGGGCCGACAGAAGTCAGTTTGAATTGAATTGGTACACCAGCTGGGATGTTTAAATAGTTAACGGTTTCAATTTTTTCCTCTGGGTAACTGAATAACCATTTCCAGTTTGCAGATGTAACATAAATTTCAACTGGTTTAATATGTTTGGACTCTTTCGGAACCTCTTCCGAAGCATAAGTTGCTTTTACTGTTGGAATCGATAATGCGATAACGATAATAACAGGAACAAGCGTCCAAATAATTTCTAGTAATGTGTTACCGTGTTGTTCAGGTGGCTCATAGTCCATATTCTCTGGTTTTTCACGATAACGAATCAAGATGACTGTAAACAGAATGAATACAATTGCGATAATTAATGACATAAGCAAGAATGACCAAACAATTAAATCATACTGTGCTTTTGCAACAGGTCCTTGCGGATTTAATACTGCGAGTTTTTTATCACAGCCACCGAGGAACAGAAGTAATGATAACGGAAGAAGCGAAGCCAACTTCCAAAACGCTTTCTTTAGTTGCACGATTGAAAATCTCCTTTCTCCTTGGATTGAAACTATGCCAATAAAACAATATAAACCTATTAATTTATAGAAGGCAATAGTTTTTGATATATTGTTAAAAAATAGACACAAATGCACACTTTTTAAGGTGAATATCATTTGTAACTTGATTACATTGTAAACTATTTTCCAGAGAAAAACGTGATTGTGAAAATTTTAAGATAAATAAAGTTATACCAGGATATCCAAGAAATAGAAAAAAGCTATCTTATCATAAGAAAGATAGCTGAATATTTTGTATATTTAGTTTATTTCTTGTGTGACAGTTCGTGGCTGTTCAAGTTTGACAATTTTTTTATATTTAACTTGGTATAAAATGTAACAAGTAATCATAAATGGAATGCCACAATAAAGAGCAATTCTTTGATCTGGAATGAAAGCCAAACTAACAAATGTAATGAAATTGAGCGAGAACGCTACGATTGGAACTAGTGGATAGAGCGGTGTACGATATTTTAAATCATTTATGTCGCCACCATTTTTCACGAAATTTCTACGGAAGAAAAACTGTGAAGCGGCGATTGACATCCACACGACAACAGCAGCCATCGCTGCAATAGATGTTAAAACTAGAAAGACAGTATCTGCCGCAAATACACTTGTTAATAAAGAAAGACTTGCAAAAATCAGACTGAAAATTAATGCGTTTAGCGGTACACCTCTTTTAGTTAATTTAGTAAACGCTGGACTTGCCATTCCTTGTTTTGCCATCGCCCACAGCATACGAGAATTTGCGTATAGACCAGAGTTAGCAACGGATAATACAGCTGTAATAATAACGAAGTTCATAATGTCTGCTGCATATGGGACACCGGCTACATCAAATACAAGTACAAAGGGACTTTCGACTAGATTAGCCTCTTGCCACGGGAGTAAACCTACAACAACTGATATCGCTAAGACGAAGAAGAAGAGAGTTCGCCAAATTGTATTTTTGATTGCTTTTGGAATTGTTTTTTCAGGATTTTCACTTTCTCCTGAAGCGATTCCAATTAATTCTGTTCCTTGGAAGGAGTAATTTACTGTAATCATCGTAAGAAGAACAGCTAATGCACCGTTTGGAAATAGCCCGCCATTTTCAGTGAAATTATGAAGCATCGGAGCTGGCTTTCCATTAAAGTCTAGTAGACCGAACATAACAGCGCCACCAAGTACGATGAAAATAACAATTGTTGCAACTTTTACACTTGCGAACCAAAACTCTGCTTCTGCATATGCTTTTGCTGATAAAGCGTTTACGAGAAATAGCGCTGCTGCAAATGTAACGCACCAAATCCATGAAGAAACGTCTGGAAACCAGCGTTTCATTAAAATACTTACAGTTGTTAACTCTACGCCAACTGTAACAGCCCAATTTAGCCAATACATCCAACCGACAACAAATCCAAAACCAGGTGAAATGAATTTGCTTGCATAGCTTTGGAATGAACCTGCTTCTGGCATAGCAACGGATAATTCACCAAGACATAACATCGTTAAATACATAACAAATCCACCGACTAAAAATGCAAGAATAGCACCACCAGGTCCGGCATTATGGACAATTTGACCAGATCCCATAAATAGCCCGGTTCCGATAACACCGCCGAGTGCAATCATAAATAGGTGTCTACTTTTCATTGTTCGTTTTAAATCTGTTTGTTCAATTTGTTGATTCATATGCCCCTCACCCCGTATTTTCTTGAATGTGTGAACTTCGTTTTATTCTGAGTTTTTAATCATTAGTGGGGGATGCAACACACACTCGGTTTATTTACTATGAAATGAATGGAGTATGTAAAAAAACGAACTATGACTAAATACTCTAAGAATGTTTGTTAACATGGTGATATCTTCACCATGTTAACAATTTTGATTTTAGCAAAATATTCTGGAAATGTATATTTATTTTTCTTTTTATTAAAAATAATTAGAATTTTTATAATTAATTCTATGAGCGATAATTCACATGATCTTTCTAGCAAACTAGTAAGAAGAAGGGTACAATGATAAGAGTTGTGTCTGTAAAATAATAATTAATGGAGTTTTGTTTATAATGAAAAAGTTAAAATATCTTTTTGTTTTTGGGATTATACTTGCTGCTGCATTTTTTATAGGAAAAGATAAAATTATGCAAAAGGCGCAAGTTCTACGCTTAGAGTTTCTATCTGAAATGAAAGAAGCAGCTATGATTGAGGATGTTCCGTTTATTAAACAATTACCAGAATTACCTCGAGGATGTGAAGTGACAAGTTTAGCTATGTTGTTGCAATATAAAGGTGTACAAGTAGATAAGATGCAACTTGCTAGCGAAATTCATCGTGTTCCATTTGAACAAAATGGCGTACGGGGAAATCCTTACGAAGGGTTTGTTGGAAATATTTATACAAAGGCAGAGCCTGGATATGGTGTATATAATCAACCAATTTTTAATTTGGCAGAAAAATATGTTCCTGAAAAAGTAATTAATTTAACAGGTAGAGACATGCAAGATATATATAAAGTAATTAGTTCTGGTTCACCGGTATGGGTCATTATTAATACGACGTTTAAGCCGCTAGCTGAAAGTAGTTTTGAAACATGGAATACGAGTTCAGGTGAAGTGAAAATTACATATTATGAGCATAGTGCAGTAGTAATTGGATATGATCAAAACTTTGTATATGTAAATGATCCTCTTAAAAATAATCCGCGTTTGGCTGTTCCGCGAGCAGAATTTGAGAAAGCTTGGGAGCAAATGGGAAAACAAGCAATTACTATTTTATAATAATGAAAAAGTCATCTTTTGGGTGGCTTTTTCTTTTTGAGTTATTATTACAGAAAATTTAGAAGATTCTTTTAAAAGTTAACAATTCACGTTATAATAACATTTAACTTGGTGAAGAAGGAGTGAAGGAGTATGGATGTTGCAAAGGAATTTGTTTTGTCAAAAAATCAGTTAGTTGAGTGGAGAAGGCATTTTCATAAGTATCCAGAGTTATCTTTTCAAGAAGAAAAAACATCGCAGTTTGTGTTCGATATACTTCGGAAATTCCCATATTTAGAAGTGTCACGGCCGACTAAATATAGTGTGATGGCAAAGTTAGTAGGTAAACATCCGGGCAAAACAGTTGCGGTTCGAGCCGATATGGATGCTCTTCCTATTCATGAAGAAAATGAGTTTGATTTTATTTCTACATATAAAGGTGTAATGCATGCATGTGGTCATGATGGACATATAGCGATATTACTTGGGGTTGTACATAAGTTAGTAGAAGAAAGAGAGAAGATTAAAGGGGAGATTCGTTTTCTATTCCAACATGCTGAAGAAAATTTTCCTGGTGGTGCAGAGGAGATGGTTGCTGCAGGTGTAATGGAAGGTGTGGATTATATTATTGGTGCTCACCTTTGGGCGTCGTTAGAGGTTGGGAAAATAGGTGTTATTTATGGTCCTGCAATGGCTGCACCGGATGTTTTTAAAATTAAGATAGAGGGAAAAGGTGGACATGCTGGAATCCCTCATGAAACGGTGGATAGTATCGTAATCGGAACACAAGTCGTTTCGCAACTTCAGCAAATTGTATCTCGCCTCACGAATCCATTAGATTCGCTCGTAATATCTGTTACGCAATTTCATGCGGGGACAACTCATAATGTAATACCAGAGCAAGCCGAGATTGAAGGGACAGTGAGAAGTTTAAGACATGAATTACGAGGTGAAACAGAGAAGAAGATTGAGCGGATTGTGAAGTATATTACGGAATCTTACGGAGCGAAATATACATTTTCATATGAATATGGATATCGACCAGTTGTAAATGACTATGAAGCTACAGAGCTTATTGAACAAACGGCATTACAACTTTATGGAAGGGATAGAGTTGTTCGTTTACAGCCAACGATGGCTGGAGAAGATTTTTCAGCGTTTTTACAAAAGGCACCGGGGACATTCTTTTTTATCGGAGCAGGAAATAAAGAGAAAGGTATTATATATCCTCACCATCACCCTCGTTTTACGATTGACGAAGATGCATTACCGATTGGAGTGGAAGTCTTTGTATCAGCCATTATGAACTTTATAAGTAAAGGAGAATGAGATGAAGAAAATACACATCCTAGCGCTTATTCCAGTTCTTTGTTTAGTAGTTGGGCCAATATTTGCGAATTCAGTTACTCCTTACGTATTAGGGATGCCCTTTTTATTATTTTGGGTATTATTATCAGTGTTTATTACATCTCTTTGTATGGGGCTTGTGTACGTGTTTGATCCTGCTAATAAGGAGGATGTAAAATGACTGCATTACTTATCATTATTTTATTTTTGTTTCTCGCACTATTTTTAGGGATTCGGGCACAACATGGAAAAGATATGAATTTAGAGCAATGGTCAGTTGGAGGAAGAGGGTTTGGCACTATTTTTGTTTTTCTCCTTATGGCAGGTGAAATTTATACGACGTTTACATTTTTAGGAGGAAGCGGCTGGGCATATAGTAAAGGCGCACCTACCTTTTATATTTTAGGTTATGGTGCTCTAGCTTATCTTTTATCGTATTTTTTATTGCCACCGATTTGGAAGTATGCAAAAGAGCATAACCTTGTTTCGCAGTCGGATTTTTTTGCGAAGAAATACAGAAGTAAGGCGCTTGGACTTATTGTTTCAATTGTTGGTGTTATTTCCATCATCCCATATCTTGTTTTACAGTTAAAGGGACTGGGAATTATCGTTTCAGAAGCGTCTTACGGAAGGGTATCACCTGTTGTTGCGGTTTGGATTGGTGCTATTGTTATAACTATATATGTAATGGTTTCAGGTATACACGGTTCAGCTTGGACGGCTGCTTTGAAGGATATTATGATACTGTTTATCGTTATGTTTTTAGGTATATATTTACCGTATCATTATTATGGAGGATTTCAGCCGATGTTTGAAGCTGTAGAAGCAGCGAAACCAGGATTTTTATCTTTACCTGAAGAAGGAATGAGTATTTCTTGGTTTGTTTCTACTATTATATTAACGGCCCTCGGTTTCTATATGTGGCCTCATACATTTGCTTCTGCTTTTTCTGCAAAAAATGAAAAAGTATTTCGTAAAAATGCAACAATTATGCCATTGTATTCTTTAGTGTTACTTTTCGTATTTTTCGCAGGGTTTGCTGCTATATTGCAAGTTCCTGGGTTAAAGGGAGCGGATGTAGATCTTTCGTTAGTCCGTCTTGCTTTACAAACTTTTGATCCTTGGTTTATTGGGATTATTGGTAGTGCGGGAGTATTAACGGCATTGGTTCCAGGCTCTATGCTTGTTATGGCGGCTTCTACACTGTTAGCAAAAAATATTTATCGAACGATCGTTCCGTCTGCTTCAGATAGACAAGTTGCTAAGATGGCAAAATTATTTGTGCCTGTAGTAACGCTCGTGGCAGTTTTATTTACATTTAAAGGAGGGGAAACAATAGGAGCACTTCTCTTAATGGGGTACAGTATCGTTACGCAACTTTTCCCTGCACTTGTATGTAGCTTGTTTCCGCGCCAAATTGTTACGAAGCAAGGAGCGATTGCAGGAATGGGAGTTGGGCTGTTAGTGGTCGCATATATTACCTTATCTGGCTCAACTATAGCTACGATGTTTCCGAGTTTTCCGCAGTATATAAAAGATTTGAATGTGGGCATAGTCGCATTGTTAATTAATATGATTGTGATGTTTGTAGTTAGTGGATTTACAAAAGGTGTATTTATAAAGAAAAACACTACAATAGTAGAAAAGTAATTCGTTTATTGGAGCTATCTTTGCAAAGAGATAGCTCTTTTTTGTATATATTTTCTTCTATTAGCGGAATCTAACTAAAAACTTGTTGAAAAGGAAGTTAGGTGGGGAAATTGTTAGAGCTTGAAGGTAACTTATTTGAAGTTATGAAAGAAATTAGGGATGAGTTAGGTTCACCTAATGATTTAACAATTAGAGAAGTTGTTCTTGCTGGGAGTTTTACACGTTGTGCGGTTGTGTTTTTATGTGGGTTAACAGACAAGGATAATGTTTATAAATATGTAGTTCGTACTCTTCAATATGAAGAAGTGCAAAATGAAGCGGCTGTCGTTCAGACGTTATTGGATCGTTTTATTTCTATTGCGGAAGTGGGTAAGAAGACAACGTTTCCGGATATTATAAATGCGATTTTAGCGGGAGATACAGTTATATTAATTGATAATATTCAAACTGCTATCGTTATTAATAGTAGGGCTTGGGAGAAGAGAAGTTTAGAGCCACCAGTGACAGAAGATTTAATACGCGGACCGAGAGTTGGATTAAATGAAGATATTAATGTGAATAAAATGTTAATCCGACGCAGTTTACGCGATCCAAAGTTGAGGTTCCAATCTTATATTATGGGGAAGCGATCGCAGAAAGAAGTAACCCTAGTATATATAGAAGATATTATTAATCCTCACATTGTAAAAGAGTTAGATCGCCGTCTTCAATCAATAGTGACAGATATTATTTTGGAAACAGGTACGATTGAACAATTAATTCAGGATAATAATTTATCTCCATTTCCACAGTTTTTGAATACAGAGAGGCCAGATAATATTATAGCGTCATTAGCGAAGGGAAAAGCGGCCATTTTAGTAGACGGATCTCCGTTTGCTCTTATTGCACCGCTTGTGTTTGTTGATATTTTTCAATCTGTAGAAGATCATTACGAGCGCTGGGTGATTGGAACGTTACTAAGATTTTTACGTATGGGTTCAGGTATAATCGCGGTTTTGTTACCAGCTATGTATGTAGCACTTGTATCTTATCATCAAGGACTTATTCCTTCTAAACTGGCTTATTCAATTGCAGGTGCGAGGGAAGGTGTTCCGTTCCCAGCATATATTGAAACGTTAATGATGGCCTTGACTATGGAATTAATACGAGAAGCTGGAATCCGATTGCCGAAACCGATGGGACAAACGATAGGGATTGTAGGAGGTCTTGTAATTGGAGAAGCTGCGGTAAATGCAGGGATTGTAAATCCGTTTTTAGTTATTATTATTGCAGTTACTGCGATTGCTACGTTCTCGCTTCCTGTATATAGTATTACGATTACGTTCCGGATTTTACTTTTCGTCTTTGTATTAGCTGCAACTGCTTTTGGGTTGTATGGGATCATTCTAGCTCTGATTGCACTTGCTGTTCATATTACAAATTTAACAAGTGTTGGTATACCGTATACAACTCCAATTGCTCCTGCATTTTATAAAGATTGGAAAGAAGAATTTATTCGCATACCAAAAGCGATGTTGAAAGATAGACCGGAGTACTTACAAACAAAAGATTCTACAATACGTCCAAAGGAGCGAAAATAATTGAAACCATTTGAGTATGGCGATGAAGAGATTGGATCTCGGGAAATTGGGTTTGCGGTATCATCGACCATTATTGGTATAGGGGCATTGTCTATGCCAAGAGATATCGCTAACCAAACTTTATTTTCGGACGGTTGGATTATCTTGCTTTTGGGTGGACTGATTTGCGCAGTTTTAGGCTGGTTTGTGACGAGAGTGGCTATCTTATTTCCAAAACAAAATTTTGTTCAATATACGAGTGCGCATTTGACGAAGCCTGTTGCATACACAATTAGTAGTATTTTAGTATTAACGTTTGCTGCTTTGACAGCGTATGAATCGCGAATGATTTCAGTTATTTCTCAAACGTATTTATTTAGTGATACACCAATACAACTACTGTCTTTTTTCTTCTTATTAGTTGTTATTTATGGAATAGCAGGATCAAGAGCAGCCTTATTAAGGTTAAATGTTTTATTCTTGCCTATTGTTTTAATTGCGATAGTACTTCTTTCTTTATTGAATATAAATTTAATGGAAATAAATAATTTACTACCAGCTTTTCAAACGAAAGTAAGTCAATATGCTGTTGGAGTTAAAAATTCTATTTTTACGTTTATTGGATTTGAAGTAGCTTTATTTTATGCGGTGTTGCTGAATGATAAGACAGCGAAAAAAGCGCCAATGGCAGTCGCGAAAGCGGTGATGGTAAACGTGCTGTCATACATTTTAATTTATGTAACTTGTATTAGCGTTTTTACGTATATGACAACACGTGGATTGACATATCCAACAATTGAATTAGGGAAAGAAATTGAAATTGGTGGAGGATTTTTAGAAAGGTTTGATGCGATTTTTTTTACGACTTGGATTATTACTATTTATAACACTACAGCAATGTATTATGACGTCGCATCTTTATTGTTTTGTGCTATGTTTCCGAAAGTGAAGAAACAAATTTTTATTTTCATAAGTGCCCCTATTATTTTTATGGTGAATATGATACCTAGTAGTTTAAATACTTTATCAAGTTATGGGACTTATTTAGCTTGGATAGATATGGGGTTTGTTGTGTTAGCTCCTTTGCTCGTTTTAATTGTATATAAAATAAAAAGAAGGAATGGTGGAAATGAAACACCTTCTTAAAATTATAATGGTTATGGCTTTAACTGGATTTATGAGTGGGTGTTCTGAGTTAGAAGAGATAGAAGAAAGAGGATTTGTAGTAGGAGCGGCTTACGATATTGTGAAGGAGAAGAAAGCGAATCCAATTATGAAAGGGACCTATCAGATGGTACTCCCCAGTAAATTGTCTCAACAGGGTGGACAAGGGGGTGGGGATAGCGAAAATTATATTAATGTTAGTGCAAAAGCAGATAGTGTATTTGAACAAATAAGAATAATCGCCAAAAAAATTAGTCGTACATTATTTTTCCCTCATATACAGGTGATTATTTTCTCTGAAGAATTACTTTCACATCCATACATTTTACAAAATACGTTAGATGTATATATTCGCGATCATGAGATGAGAAGAAATATTCGTTTGTTCGTTTCTAATAAAAATGCCGAAGCTATTTTAAAACAAAGTGCCAAGCCTGAAAATTTACCGGCGCAGTATATTGATATGTTAGCTGAACACCCTCCGAAAAATGCCCAAATGATTGAGGCTGCAAGAATTGGTGAGGTGCAGGAAAAGATGATCTCTAACCGAAGTTTTGTATTACCTATTCTGGAACTAACAAAACAAGGAGTACAAATGAACGGTGCAGCATTGTTTCGTGGAAAGGATAATAAATGTGTAGGCAATTTGAGTGGGGAAGAAACAGTAGGGATGAATTATATAATAGGCAAAAAAATTGGAGGTTTTTTTACCATCCGTAAAAAGAATCAACTTATTACATATGAAATTCATAAGTTACGTCGAAAAATTAAAGTATCCACAACGAATGCTACAAAACCAAAGTTTGATATTCATTTATCTCTGGAAGGCACATTGGCTGAGTTGCATTTCAGTGATCATAAAAAGGTTTTGAATGAAAAGCGTTTAGAGAAGGATATATCGGAAGAAATGGAGAAGCGTATTCAAAAATCAATTAAACTTGTTCAAAAAAAATATAAGGTAGATGTACTAGAGTTAGGGGAAGTGTATAAGCGACATAATTATAAAGAGTGGAAAAAGGTAAGTAAGAATTGGGATCAAGGCGAAAATTACTTTAGTAATGCTGAAATTACTGTTCACGTTCATCCAACAATTGAACATTCAGGTTCAGCTTTACCGAAAAGAGTGAAATAAGGTGATGAAAGTTGTTTACTGGATTAGGAATTAGTTGCACGATATTAATGGCGGTGCTGCCGGGGGCTATTTATTTCATTCATAAAAAACTCACAACGTATGGAGCACAGCCGTGGAATACTGATGTACAAAAAAAGAAACCTGAATAATTTTCAGGTTTCTTTCGTGCAAAGCATATGTGAAGGGGGATGCCTTCTATGTATGCTTTGCTTTATACAAGCCCTAACCAATGTACCAATTGTGTAGAGAGGAATGTAACAACAATGGCGATAACGGTAGGGATTGCAAACGATAAGAATGTCCATTTTGCACTTTTTGTTTCTTTGTATATATTAACAAGTGTTGTTCCGCACGGGAAATGAAGAAGTGAGAACAACATTGTGTTTAACGCTGTTAACCAAGTCCAACCATTTTCTAGGAATAGATTTTTAATTTGATTAAAATCATCTATTTCAGTTAAAGCCCCAGTTGATAAGTAAGACATTAATAAAATTGGGATTACAATTTCATTAGCGGGTAGTCCAAGAATGAATGCAGCTAGAATAAAGCCGTCAAGTCCTAACATTTTAGCAAATGGATCTAGAAAGTTTACAAAATACATAAGTAAGCTTGTGTCACCAATAAAAATATTAGCAAGTAACCAAGTTAATGCAGCTGCAGGGGCAGCAACAACTATAGCTCGTTTTAAAACGTAGATTGATTTATCGAGTGTTGCGCGAACAATTGTATTCCAAACTTTTGGCTTGCGGTACGGAGGTAACTCCAGTGTGTAGTGAGTTGGAACCCCTTTTAAGGCTGTTTTTGATAGTACCCAAGAAACAGTTAATGTCATAATAACACCAATTACAACCATTCCAACTACAACGCCAGCAGTAACCAATGTTTGCATACTGCCTGTATAACCAGCAGCCATAAATAGTGAAGCCATTAAAATTAACATAGGCCAGCGACCGTTACAAGGAACGAAGTTGTTCGTTAAAATTGCTAGCATACGTTCACGTGGTGATTCAATGATACGTGTTGACATAATGGCTGCTGCATTACAACCAAATCCCATTGCCATTGTTAAAGATTGTTTCCCGTGTGCGCCGGATCGTTTGAATAAGCGGTCCATATTAAACGCGACACGTGGTAAGTATCCGTAGTTTTCTAATAGCGCGAACATAGGGAAAAAGATTGCCATAGGTGGTAACATAACGCTAATAACAGCACCGATACCACGGAACAAACCAAGTATTAAAATGCCATGTAACCATTCAGGTGCATGCGCTGCTTGGAACCAAGATGTTAAATATCCTTCGGCCCATCCGAAGAATTCGGCAATCATATCAGATGGTACGTTAGCGCCTGCAATTGTAAGATAAAAAATAATAGATAAAATACCGAGCATAATTGGAAATCCCCAGATTGGAGATGTGAAAATTTTATCTAGTTTTTCGGAACGATATAATTTATCAGTATTTGTATATTGGACAGATTCTTTACATATGCTTGCAGATGTTCGGTAAATATCTCCGACTATATCATCTCGTATATCTTCTTTTGAAAGTGTTTGTGCATGTTGAATAATATAGTCTAATGGAAGAGCTTTACTGGCTGAGTGAGATTCCATTAATTACGACCTCCCTTACAAGTGGTTCATTATGGTGTTTTTGAAGTGTAGTTAAGAAATTTTTATCTCCATCTAATATACGTAACGCAATCCAACGTGCTGGATACGTATCACCGAACACTTTATAAATTTGTGGTTCTAATTCCTGAATCATATTTTCGATTTTTTCGCTGTAAGTAATTTTAATTGGTGTTGGAATTAGTTTTTTATTTGCTACTTTTGCAATAACATTTAGCAAATGACCAATGCCTACTCGGTTACGTGCTGAAATTTTAACGACAGGTACACCAAGTGATTTTGCTAATTTCTTTTCATCGATAACAATCCCTTTTTTCTCGGCTTCATCAATTAAGTTAATGCAAATGACTACATTATTTGTCATCTCCATCACCTGGAGTGCTAAATTTAAATTTCTTTCCATAGCAGTTGCGTCTATGACAACTACAGTTACTTCTGGTTTTTCAAATATAATATAATCCCTCGCTACTTCTTCGTCTGCGGAATTTGAGTATAGTGAGTAAGTTCCAGGTAAATCTATTAATGTATAATTACTTCCGTTATGTTCATATTCTCCTTCAGCTTTTAAAACAGTTTTTCCCGTCCAGTTTCCAGTATGTTGTTTTAAACCTGTTAAAGTATTAAATAATGTACTTTTCCCGGTATTCGGGTTACCAGCTAAAGCAATACGATGTTTGCTCATCTGAAATCATCTCCTATTAATACCCCGAAAATAAGGGAGCTTTCTTCTTTGCGCAGTGCAATAGTTGTGTTGCTCACTTGATAAGCGACCGGATCTCCAAGTGGACTGCGTTGCAATACTTTAATCGTTGCCCCTGGGATAAATCCCAAATCTAATAAACGTCGTTTCATAGTTCCTTCTAATTGTATCTTCTCAATTTGTACAAACTCCCCTGTTTTAAACTCGGAAAGGGGTTTAGTATTAGCCGATACCATAAAAGTTACCTCTTCTCTATATTTTTAGTGTTAGTTTAAAAAGTTTCCTTAGGTAAACTTTTTGTTAGTAATATAGTAGACTACATTGGATGATGCTGTCAATTAGTACTTTAAAAATATTCATTTAATTTTAGAATTGTTCCAATTTATTTAGTTGTACTAAAAAATATTACTGAAATTCTTTTTAATGTGCATAAATTAGGCGTGAAAAAGTTACAAAATACAGCGGAATTGTAAATGTAACTTTAACTAAAAGGGAAAAAGAGAGAAAAACATTTACATTGAATTTACATTGTTAAGAATAAATTTACATTACAGCATAGTTAGTGTGGTTTTTGTTTGCTTCTTTAACTACAAATGTTGGGATTCCTAGCTTTTGAGGATGATTATCGTCATTTACTTAAAATTAAAAATTGCTTAACACTCACATAATATTGTTGTCCTACAATGAATTTGTGTTCGAAAGAAAATGAATTCGAAAAGTGATAATCCAAATGGGGGTACAAGACATGGTTATGAAAAAAGGTATTAAATTTTCTTTAGCAGCTTTAGTGGTAGCAGGAGCATTAGTTGGGTGTGGGAAAGCAGAAGATACAACTAGTAAAGAAACTGCTAAAGGAAGCGATAATACAAAACAAGAATTATCAGGTACGATTGCAGCAGCTGGTTCTACAGCTCTTCTACCTCTTGCGGAGGAAGCTGGAAAGAAATTCATGGAGAAAAATTCAAAAGTTTCTATTCAAGTTCAAGGTGGCGGTAGTGGAACTGGGATTAACCAAGTAGCATCTGGTGCAGTACAAATTGGTAATTCAGATGTTCCGTCTGGAGATAAAATAAAAGATGCTGAAAAGGCGAAAGAATTAGTAGATAACAAGGTAGCGGGTATTGCATTCGCTCTTGTCGTAAATAAAGATGTAAAAGTTGATAACTTAACAGTGCAACAAGTACAAGATATCTTCACTGGAAAAGTAACAAACTGGAAAGAAGTAGGCGGAAAAGATGAAAAAATCAACGTAATTAATCGTCCGGCTTCATCTGGTACACGTGCTACATTTGAAAAAACGATTATGAAAGACGCGAAAATTAATGATGGAACTGGTACAACACAAGATTCTAACGGTGCAGTAGAGCAAGCTATCAATTCTACTCCAGGTTCAGTAAGCTATTTAGCGATGTCTTACATGGTTGGAGATAAAAAAGGTGCACTACAAACAGTGAAAATTGATGGTGCTGAACCGAAAGTTGAAAACATTGCGTCTGGTAAATATCCATTCTGGTCTTACGAGTATATGGTAACAAAAGGTGAAGCGAAAGAAGCAACAAAAGCTTACATCGATTATGTAAAAGGTAAAGACTTTGAAAAGCAAGTAGAAGATATGGGCTACATTCCAATGTCTAAATTAAATAAGTAATAAAGTTTTATGGGGCTGGCTGCAAGGCCAGTCCTGTTCATTTCAATCTGTGAAGTGGGGTCTGTCCTGTGATGAAGGGGAAAAAACAAATTAATTACGTGAAAAGTGAATATATAGGAAGATCACTTGTTACGTTTTGTGGTATTTTTATTGTTTTAATTACATTAGCTATTATTGCGTTTATTTGTGGTAAAGGTATTCAATCTTTTACACAAAGTGGTATCTCATTTACTGAGATGTTAACATCGACAAAATGGAATCCAAATGCTGATCAAGGATCCTTCGGGGCTTTAATTTTCATTGTAGGTTCAACGGTGGTTTCGTTAGGTGCGGTTATTATTAGTGCACCAATTGCTATAGCTCTTGCTATATTCATGAATTTAATTTCGCCAAAGTTTGGAAATAAAGTATTGAAGCCTGTTCTAGAATTGTTAGTTGGTATTCCTTCGGTTGTATACGGATTATTAGGGGTTACGATTTTAGTACCACTATTACGTGATTCGTTTGGGGGAGTAGGCTTTAGTTTAATTGCGGGTATTGTTGTATTAAGTATTATGATTTTACCTACTATTGCTAGTATCGCTTCTGATGCAATACGTTCTGTTCCATTTGATTATTTAGAAGCTTCTTATGGTCTAGGATCAACAAAATGGCAAGCGATTAGCCGAGTGATTGTTCCTGCTGCGAAAAAAGGGATTTTAACAGGTGTTGTTTTAGGCTTAGCGCGTGCTTTCGGTGAAGCGTTAGCGGTTCAGATGGTAATCGGGAATACGATTAAATTACCAGAAGGAATATATAGTCCGACAGCGACGTTAACTGGTATTTTAACAATGGACATGACGAATACATTGAACGGAACTGCTTGGAACAATGCGCTATGGACTTTAGCGATGATTTTACTTGTTATTTCATTCCTGTTTATTTTAGTAATTCGAGCGATTGGGCAAAGAGGTGAGCGATAATAATGAATGCAAGAACGGTAAATAAAGTTTGGACGGGTATCTTTTATGCGGTTGCGGCTTTAGTTGTAGCTTTGCTAGTGTTCTTAGTATTTGAGATTTTACAAAAGGGATGGGGATTTTGGGATCCTAATTTCTTGTTTGGAGAACCAAGCAATACAAGAGCTGGTGGTGGGATTGGTCCGCAGTTATTCAATTCCTTCTACATGCTTGTTATAACGCTTATTATATCTATTCCTCTTGGATTAGGTGCTGGAATATATTTAGCAGAGTACGCAAAACAAGGACGTTTTTTAAATTTTGTTCGTCTATGTATAGAGACGATGGCGTCTTTACCTTCTATTGTTGTTGGTTTATTTGGTTTGTTAGTGTTCGTTACAATGACAGGTTGGGGATACACAGTAATGGGTGGTGCTCTTGCTTTAACTATTTTAAATTTACCAGGTTTAACGCGTGTTTGTGAAAATGCGATTTCAGAAGTTCCTCATAATGTAAAAGAGGCAAGTCTTGGATTAGGTGCAACGAAGTGGCAAACAATCGCTCGTATTATTATCCCATCGTCATTACCACAAATTATTACAGGGATTATTTTAGCGGCGGGTCGTATATTTGGGGAAGCGGCAGCATTAATTTACACAGCGGGTTTAACATCCCCGATTTTAAATTCAGCAGCGGATTTCTCAAGTCCTGCGCATCCTTTAAATCCGTTTAGACCAGCTGAAACATTAGCGGTTCACATTTGGAAATTAAATTCTGAAGGAGTTATTCCAGATGCGAAGTTGATTGCGACAAAATCTGCAGCTGTATTAATTATTATGGTATTACTATTCAATGTTATTTCACGCTTGATAGCATCTATATTACACAAGCGCTTTACAGGAACGAAAAGAAAAAGTAAAGCAACGAAAAAGGTAAAAGCGGCATAAATTATAAAGAAGAACTCGCTATTTTATAAGTAGGGGGTTCTTTTGTATTTTAATATAGAAGGAATGGATGTAATGATTGTTGAATTTGTGATTAATTATAAAGAAGAACAGATGTAATTTAGAGAGGAGTTTTAATTTGTTTTTTCTGCAAATGTCAGGTTTTCCTGGGTCAGGAAAATCGACAGTTTCTAAGTATATAGCGAAATTAACAGGTGCTGTAATTATAGATCATGATGTTTTGAAATCCGCGTTGTTAAAATCATTAAAAGTAAAAGGAATTGAATCAACGATTGTTGGTGGGCTTGCGTATGATGCCGAATGGGTATTGATTGATTCTTATTTAGAACAAGGGCATAGTGTTATATTGGATAGTCCGTGTTTATATGAGGGAATGGTTGAAAAAGGAATTAAATTATCAACTAAACATGGTGTGAAATATAAATATATTGAGTGTTATCTTAATGATATGGAAGAGATTAATAGGAGACTGCAAATACGTAAGCGTATGATCAGTCAAATTGAAAAGGTGGAGTCGGAAGTAGGTTTTGAAAAGTGGTTAAATGGTAGTCAAAGACCTTTAAATAATGAATACCTTATTGTGGATTCTAGTAAACCTATAGAGCAATATGTGGAAAAAATGATGGATTATATGACTAAGTAGAGAAAAGACGTTATCTTCATTTGTGAAGATAACGTCTTTTGTTTTTAAATATCAGGTGTTTCTGTAGAAGTGCTTATTTTCCTACGGGAGCGTCTTTTTCTCCCGACTTTATCTAATAGTTCATACATAACTGGAACGACTACTAATGTAAGAACAGTCGAGACTGCCAAACCGCCGATGACAACGACGGCTAAACTTTTTGATACCATACTTCCTGCTTGGGATTGGCCAAATAGGAGTGGGAGCATAGCGACGATTGTTGTAATAGCTGTCATAATAATTGGGCGTAGTCTAGTAGAACCTGCTTCAAGTAAGGCTTCTCTAGTTTCCATTCCGTGTTCCCGATTTTGTTGGACTCTTTCTATTAATACAATAGCGTTTGTAACAACAATCCCGATTAACATTAATGCGCCAATCAAGGAATTTATATCAACAGGTGTTCTTGAGATGATTAATCCTAAAATACCACCGACAGCAGCTAACGGTAAGGAGAATAGGATTGCAAAAGGAGCGCGTGCTTGCCCGAAGGTGATAACCATAATTAAATATACAATCCCGATTGCAATCCCCATAATTTTGAATAAATCTGTAAAATTCTCTTGCATAGATTCAGTAGCTCCTGCGATATTTACTTTTGAACCGCTAGGTAAATCTAAGTCAGTTATCGCTTTATTTACTGCTGTGTTTACTTTACTCAAATCTTCATTTGAAGCTTCGGCGGTAATTTGAATTGTTTCTTTTCCGTCTTTATGGAAAATTTCTGTTTGCGTTTGTTTTTCTGAAATAGTTGCGATGTCTTTTAAAGGAATTGGTCCATTAGTAGGTGATAGTATGTTTGTATTTAAAATATCTTCTTTTTTGGTAATGTTTTCCTTTTTATGTTCTATCATAATAGTAGTTTTTTCATTATTAATTGTAATTTCGCCAATAGGTGACTTCTTCATAAGGAATGCTACTTGTTGCGCAGCTATTTCTGGTGTTAAACCTAGTTGTTCGGCCTTTGTTTGATCAATATGAATTTGCCATTCTTTCTTAGAGTCTTCTAAATTCGTTTTTACTTTAGAAAGATCATCCATGCTTTTTAGTTTTGTTTCGACGATAGTAGCCGTCTCTTTTAAATCCGCTTCGTTAGTAGCTGTTACGTTAAATTGTAAGTTGTTGCCGCCGCCAGAGCTTGAATAACTTGTTTTTATATAATCAAGTTCAGCAGGCTCAAAAGTTTTATTTTCCTTTTTTAACTCTTTAATATATTGATCAATATCAGAACCTTTTTTAAAGACTACAAATATACTAGCAAGGTTATTTTTAGTTGTTTGCCCCCATTGTGCATCTTCTGCGCTAGATCCCATTCGTAAAATAACGTCTGTTACATCTGAATTAGAAAGTAATTTCTTTTCGAAATCAAATGCTTTTTGTTTTTGAGCTTCAGCATTATAATCGGCTGGAAATGTCATGTTAATAGATAACATTGTGTCGTCCTCAGATTTTATGTTTGCTTTCGGTAGTAATATATAGGCTGCAATTGATCCTGCAAATAATAAAAATGCAGTAAGTAGAATAATGAATTTATGAGAAAGAGACCAATTTAACGTAGCGACATATCGTGATGAAGAACTTGGCTTTCGATGCTTTGTTTTTTTGAGTAGTAAAAAAGCCATAAGTGGAACGACTGTGAGTGCAACGATTAAGGATGATAGAATAGAATATACAACTGCTAATACCATAGGTAACATTAATTTTCCGATTGCTCCTGATACGAGGCCGATAGGTAAAAAAACAGCGACCGTTGTTAAAGTAGAAGAAGTAATTGCGACGGCGACTTCTTTTGTTGCATCAAGAATAATATTTTTAGAGAAAGAATCTTTTTGTAAACGGCGGAAAATATTCTCGATGACAACGATACTATCATCGACGAGACGTCCAACCGCAACAGCTAAACCACCAAGGGTTAAAATGTTAAGTGTGATGTTAGATTGATGTAGTAAAAAGAGTGTTAATAAAATAGATAATGGAATACTGACAACAGCGATGAGTGTTGTTCGGAAGTTACGTAAAAAGATTAAGATAATTAGAGTTGCAGCGATTGCTCCAAGTATTACTTCTTTTCCCATGCTAGTAACAGCATTTTCAACTTGTTCATGGGTTGAGGCCAAAAGTTTAATGGAAAACTGATTTTTATATTCCTTATTTATCTCTTTAACTTTTTTATCAATCTCTTTTCCAATTGCAACTGCATTTTTGCTCGGTTCTTTCATGATGATTAATCCAGTGCCTTCTTCTCCGTTTATATGTGAGATTGTATCGTAGTGTTGTTTGATTTCGATTTGAGCAATGTCTTGCAATTTCACTTGGGGTACCACAGTGATGTTTTTAATGTCATTTACATTTTTTATGTCCCCAATGATGCGGAGGTTGTATTCTTCCTGATTAACAGTAATTGCCCCAGCTGGAGTAGAAGTTTCTTTTCCTTGTAAAACAGTGAGTACCTGCTGTGATGTTACGTTTTTGTTTTTTAATTGGTTCGGATCAAGTACGATAGATAATTCAGAGGTGGATTTTCCGAAAAACATAACATTAGCAACACCATCAATGTTTTCGAGTTGTGGTACGATTTCTTTTTCAATTTGTTTTTCATCTGCTTTTGAAAACCCGTTTTGTTTCTGGATAGTAATTTGGGCGAGTGGAATCATAGAAGTGTTTAGTTGACTAACTACGGGCTTGGTTACATCTTTAGGTAATTTAATTGTATTGACGGCTTTTTCGACTTCGCGTGCTGCATCTTTCATGTTTGCTTTTGATGTATACGCAATGTCGATACGTGATAATCCCTCGTATGTAGAAGAAGTAATGGTGTCGACGTGTTCTAAATTGCGAAATTGTTTTTCGAGAGGATCAGTTACATCCTTTGTCATCGTTTCAGCGTCGAGTCCTTGAGATAAGGTTGTGACGGTAATTGTTGGATTGTCGATACTTGGTAAAAATTCCATAGGTAATTTAGAGCCGGAATAAACACCGAGTATGGAAATGAGAAAAATCATGATGATAATGGCAGCTCGGTTTTTTAATGAAAACTTTGTTAACCTATCCATAAAATAATTCCTCCATTGGTTTATTTATAGTTGAGTACATCCTTTCTTACTATATAACAAAAAATGGATATTTTACATTAATTAAATGTAAAAAAATTCTAATAATATTCTTAAGTTTATATTTGCATTGAAATTGTTTAATGTGGATGGGATTTTTTCTTACGGCTAAGTTATATCGTTATTCTATAGAAGGATAATTATTATAAACTTTAATATAGAAGAGAATGAAAACCTGGGAAGGTATTGTGAAATGCAATTTGGTTGAATGAAGTGTAGTAGTATACAATCAGAATAACTATTTTTAGTAGGAAGGATAATAATTCTTTCTATAGAAGAAAGTAGGATAGATAATTTTTTTGTGTTTTTTATAAAAAACACTTGTTATTTAAAAATCATGATGGTATATTAATAAACGTCGCTGATGCGGAAACGCAGAAAACGACAAAAAAGAAATTTAAAAACTTAGTTGACATCGAAAAATGAAGATGTTAATATGATGAAGTCGCTTCTGAAGCGGCGGACAAGTTCTTTGAAAACTGAACGAAACAAACAACGTGAAACGTCAATTTTTATTTTTAGATGCTAGACAAACTAACTTTA
>NZ_JBXAHS010000009.1:0-72 GCF_058795355.1 Bacillus sp. GW823-FHT06A11
GAGCCGGAAAAACCAACAAATCCAGAGAAACCGACAGAGCCGGAAAAACCAACAAATCCAGAGAAACCGACA
>NZ_JBXAHS010000009.1:172-741 GCF_058795355.1 Bacillus sp. GW823-FHT06A11
GAGCCAGAAAAACCAACAAATCCAGAGAAACCGACAGAGCCAGAAAAACCAACAAATCCAGAGAAACCGACAGAGCCAGAAAAACCAACAAATCCAGAGAAACCGACAGAGCCGGAAAAACCAACAGAACCAGAGAAGCCAACAGAACCAGAGAAACCAACAACAGAACCAGAGAAGCCAACAGAACCAGAGAAGCCAACAGAACCAGAGAAGCCAACAGAACCAGAGAAGCCAACAGAACCAGAGAAGCCAACAGAACCGGAGAAGCCAACAGAACCAGAGAAGCCAACAGAACCAGAGAAGCCAACAGATCCGGAGAAACCAACAGAACCAGAGAAGCCAACAGATCCGGAGAAACCAACAGAACCGGAGAAGCCAACAGAACCAGAGAAGCCAACAGAACCAGAGAAGCCAACAGATCCGGAGAAGCCAACAGAACCAGAAAAACCAACAGAACCAGAGAAGCCAACAGAACCAGAGAAGCCAACAGAACCGGAGAAGCCAACAGAACCAGAGAAACCAACAGAACCAGAGAAGCCAACAGAACCAGAGAAGCCAACAACTCCAGA
>NZ_JBXAHS010000009.1:836-195460 GCF_058795355.1 Bacillus sp. GW823-FHT06A11
CCAGAGAAGCCAACAGAACCGGAGAAGCCAACAACTCCAGAGAAGCCAACAGAACCGGAAAAACCAACAGAACCAGAGAAGCCAACAGAACCAGAGAAGCCAACAGAACCGGAGAAGCCAACAACTCCAGAGAAGCCAACAGAACCGGAAAAACCAACAGAACCAGAGAAACCAACGAATCAAGAAAAGCCAGTTCTGAAACAAAATGAAAAGATGGTAGCGAGTAAATAAAGAAAAATGATTAGAAATAATAAAGTCTTTTAAAAACAAGGTCTAAAACCTTTGATACCACGATTAATTGGAACTAAAATAAAAAATAAAGTTATTCAAAAAGGAGGATTTACAATGAAAATTCCGTTTAATACCCATACTATTTATGTTACTTTGGATGATGATAAAATTTATGAATTAAAGAGTGATTATACAAAAGTTGAAGTCTCGAAAATTCAAAATCCTAGTAGAGAAAAACCTGTAATGGTGCTTTATAAAAGCCAATTTGACTGTGCAAAAGGTTATTTATTAAATAAAGAAAATCCTTTCAAAATTGATAAAGAAGATGCAAAAATTTATCATCAGATTGGCTTCATAAGTGTCGAGGAATTAAACGACTTTATTATTTTTTAAAGAACTTTATTATTTGTCTACAAAAAAATCAACTGATATTGCCAAAAAGGTACTCATAAAAAGAGTACCTTTTTAATTTGAAAGGGGTCATATAGATGTTTGTTAATAGTGCAAATTTAGTACAAATTTCAAGTCTAGATAAAAGTTTAATGGTGGTAGGTCGAGTGGGAACAGGGAAAACGAGGGAACTGAAGAAAATGGCTTTAAGTTTATCAAAAGTTTTAGTGTTAGATCCAACGAGAGAATACGAAGACGAAGAATTTGAGAAGAAAACGGGTCATGTGACTCTACAACACTTGGAATGTGAATCGAGTGAAGGGTATGGGAATTTTAAAATTACAGAAGATGTAATAAATAAAGCTAAACAATATGAATATGTAATTGTAGATGAAACCAATTATTTAAGTCAGGAAGATTTTATATACTTTCTTCAACAAATGAAGGATTCCGATATAAAAGTAATAGCAAGTTTTCAACAAATGCCAACAGATGAACAAATTACTAAGAAATTTGGATATGTCATATCTTTAGATGTAACGAATGACTTCGATAAGATAATAGAATATGAGAAATATAATTATGATTCGGGCTTCGGCTTAAAGAAGTAATACGTGTGGCTAGATTGAACAGAGGTGATTCTTTGATATGTATAGTGAAAAGATATCAATCAAATATAAATTAGCTGAAAAAGAAGTACTCATTCCATTGAGTGCTTTTTTGTTTGTTGGCATGTTTTTGATCGCTAATTTTTTACTCAACTTATCTTTAGAGCTGATAGAAACAACATTTAGTGATTTATTACATCCTAAACCATTTCATGTGGAGGTAGGATTTCTTTTTCGGATGCCAATTGCAGAGCATCCAATATACTACTTGCTTGTTTTCCTTGTAGTGATTGGAACTATAGCGAGAACAGTGTATAAATTGAAATCTTCCTTTAAAAACTTAAATAATCATGAGAAAGGATCTAGTCGTTTTACAACAGTTGAGGAGCTGAAAAAGCAGTACCGAGCTGTACCAGATCGAGAGGAATCATTTAAAGGTGGCGGTGGTGTAGTTATCTCCCGATTAGGTGACAAGGTATTTATTGATGATAGCCCGGTAAACAATTTAATCATTGGTACAACACGCTCTGGTAAAGGAGAAACCTTTGTATTTCCTACAATTGATGTCTATTCTAGAGCGGAACATAAGCCATCTTTAATTTTTAACGATCCAAAGGGGGAATTGTTCAGCGCATCAAAAGAAACGCTGGAAGAACGAGGGTATCACATTGAAGTTTTGAATTTATTAACTCCACTTGATTCTATGAGTTATAACTTATTGCAGCTTGTCAAAGATGCTTATAAAGATGGAGATTATTCAACAGCGCAAGCACTATGTAAAACACTCTCTCACACTTTGTATTATAAACCAGGTGTTAAAGATCCTTTTTGGCAAGATTGCGCTATGAGCTTATGTAACGCCATGATTTTAGCCATAACAGATAAATGTATTGCAGAAGGAACGGAAGAAAAAATAACGATGTATGCAGTAGCTAACATGCTATCGGAACTTGGTTCGAAAGAAATAATTATAGATCCAGAGGAACCGCCGAAAAATGCTTTAGATTTATATTTTGAGAATTTACCATCAGACAGTGTTGCGAAAATGCAATATGCAACTTCTAATTTCTCAAAAGGGCAAGCTAGAGGTGGTATTTTTACACAAACAATGAACGGTTTATCTATTTTTACATTTGATGAAATCGCTAAAATGACCGCAAAAAATAGTGTGGATTTAAAACGTGTAGGTTTTGGAAAAACAATAAAAGGAAAAGTGACACCTAGAAAACGAATAGAAATTGTATTTCCGGATGGCTCAAAGGAGTCTATCAAATCAGATATTACGGGACGTTTTGCATTAGATTTTAAGAAAGTAATAAAAGTTGGGGATACCATTCAATTTAATGAAAAAGGAAATAAGAAAAAGAAAACATCTATTTCTATTATGAAAATAGATGAAAAGACAGGTGATACAGAATTTAAAGTAGTAGAAGAAAATGAAGATATACAAGTAATAACAGTGGACTATTTCGATAAACCAGTCGCTATTTTTATGATTACACCAGACTTTGATTCTTCAAATCATGTGATTGCTTCTATTTTTGTAAGGCAGCTTTATTTTATATTGGCAAAGGGTGCATCCCTCGCTCGTGGAGGGAAATGTCACCGTGAAGTGGTTTTTTGCTTAGATGAGTTTGGAAATATGCCGAGTATTGAAGGAATGGCAAATATTATCACGGTTTGTCTTGGTAGAAATGTTCGCTTTAACCTTGTAATCCAGGCATATGCACAATTGAAAAATAAGTATGGTGAGGATGCAGATACGATTGATGGAAACTGTGGGAATACAATTTACATTCTAACTAACGATCAAGAAACCGCCGAAAAAGTTTCTAAAAAACTAGGGAATCAGACGATTAATCTATCTTCCCGAAGTGGGAAAGGTCTTTCTACTGATAAAAATAAAACGGAAAGTCTAGATCAACGACCATTGTTAACAGCAAATGAACTTATGAATTTTAAAGAAGGTGAAAGTGCCGTTATTCGTGTTATAAAACGTCAGGATAATAACAGAAAACGGATTAGACCTCGCCCAATTTATAATACGGGAGAAACAGCCTTAAAATACAGATGGGAGTACTTAGGCGTAGAATTCGATACAGATAAATCTATTTTAGATATAGATATTGATTCTCTACATGATGATGTAAATCCAAAATCACTTATTGTAGATTTTCTAGGACAGAGAAAAGCAGAACAAATTGAGAAAAAAACTTCAGAACCAGAAAAAGTACAAAAACAAGAAGCTTCTTCCCAAATAGAGACACCGCAGCCAGTAGAAGAACCAACAATGATGGGAATTGATGAAGAGATTCCGGAAGAGGCGTTTCAGCAGGAAGATAGCCCGTTTGATTCTCTCTCCATTGAAAATTGGAAGGAAAAAACGGTTAATGAATTTTTTGAATCTGATTTAGCGGTTTTGAAACTAGTTGATAAGTTCTTTTTAGCGCAATTAGGTAAATCAATAGATGAGGTTGAAAATCAAGAAATGGGCGAGTTTTACAGTGAATTTCAAATGTTAGCTCACAATGACCACATCGACAAAAGTGTGTATCAAGCAGTCGAAAACAAGATTAATCGAATCTTACGGGATTTAGAAGAAAAAGTAACAAGTTAGAAAGCACTCAAATAATTGAGTGCTTTTTTGATTCCAAACATAAAGGAGGAAGAGGGAATGTGTGTACCGACAATAACGGATAAAATGCAATTGATTTTAGATAGCTACTCGCCATTTGTGACAGAAGAAAATGAGGTAATTCTTGGTCTAGAAGATGCGGTTCTTTTCCTTTCAGTAGATCGGGAACAAAAAGGGAAATTGATTATTCGTATCGACAGATTAAATGAAAGAGTGAGTTGGACAGCAAAAGAAGTATTGGGACAATAGCAAGTATGAGAGGAGGGTAAATCGTGAAAGATGAAGAGATTTTAAAGGTTTTAGAAACGTTCTCGGATTATCTTCAAGTAGGAGACATCGTGAATTATGTATTACGTTGGCTAGGATGGTTTCTAATTGTAGGCTTATCTTTAGTTGTAGATGCTTTAGAAGGTGTGACAGATGCCATACTGGGGATTAAAGGATTCTTTAATTCACCGGAAATACAAAATTTTGTTGATATGTTATATCCATTGTTTGTTGTTCTTTTAGCCATATCGTTTTTATATATTGGCTATATGTTCATTATGAACAAACAAATGAACCGTTCTCAAATTATCATCAATATTTTTATAACATTGAGTGTACTTTGTTTATTAAGTACTGGTATGACAAAGGTTGATAAGTTCACCGATGATGCCATAGCAGTTGTAAAATCAGAACAAAAAGGTTCCTTAAGTGATGAAATTATTAAGAAGAACATAACGGATATTGCAGTAATAGACCAAAATGGATGGAAAAAGAAAGAAGATCTGAATCCGAAAAATAATATTCCAGAAAAAAATATTAGACAAATAGATATTACAGAAAAAATTGATTCCGATTTCAAATTTACAAAAGACAAGGATTTATCAGATGGTGGTCAAAAAATCCTACAGAATAAAAGGGTGATGGATGCGTTAGGAGTTGCATCTTTAGCTGAATTGAAGGATGGATGGTTTGATTTCTTTCCAGAAAAGTATTATCGCTGGCACTGGAACTTTTGGAATATATTCTTTACTTTACTGATAACAGGATTAACTTTGTTATTGGTGAGTATTAAACTAGCTAGGTTATTTTATGAATTAGCATTTAACTACTTGTTAGCGAACATATTAGCACCAGCCGATGTTGCGAATGGTCAAAAGTTAAAAGCTGTATTATCTAATATCCTCAATATATTTATAGCAACGATTATGATATTCCTATCTTTGAAGCTATATCTAATTGGGACGGGATTTGTCCATGACAAATTAAATGGTGTACCGTATCTGATTGCATTAGCGGCATTTAGTATGGCAGTTCTAGATGGTCCGGCAGTCGTAGAAAGGTTATTTGGAATAGATATTGGATTAAAGAGCAGTTGGGGCATGTTAGTAGGTGGTTTCGCACTTGGTAAAGGAATTGGCAGTCTCGCAAATTCAAAACCTATGAAGAGTCTCGGAAATATGATTGGAAAAGGAGCGAAAGGTGCAGCAGAAGGAACGGGTGTTGCAGCAGTTAAAACAGCAAGTGCGGCAGCGATGGCAACAGGTGGCGTGGCTGGTCTTATAAGTGGTTTGAAAAAAGGGAATGAGTCTGAAAATAAAGAGTCCTTGCAAGATCAAATGAAAAAAGCGGATCAGAAAAAAGTAAATGGTAATGATTTAGCAAAAAAAGAAAAAGAAAAAGGTAACTTAAATAAGGAAAAAGATAAAAAGAATGGTGGTACGCCATCTATTCAAGAAGACATGAAAAAAGGAGGGAACGAAACCCCTGGGGTAGCAAATGGGCAAGAATCAGGAACAACAAGTCTTCAAGATGAAATGAAAGAGGCTGGAAAATCAAATGGAGCAAGTGAAGGAGTTCAAACACCAGAAACAGTAAGACAAGGAGCAAATGAAGGAAATCAAACATCAGGAACAGTAAGACAAGGAGCAAATGAAGGAGTTCAAACACCAGGAACAGTAAGACAAGGAGCAAATGAAGGAAATCAAACATCAGGAACAGTAAGACAAGGAGCAAATGAAGGAGTTCAAACATCAGGAACAGTAAGACAAGGAGTAAATGAAGGAAGTCAAACACCAGGAACGGTAAGACAAGGAGCAAATGAAGGAAGTCAAACACCAGGAACAGTAAGACAAGGAGCAAATGAAGGAAATCAAACACCAGGAACAGTAAGACAAGGAGCAAGTGAAGGAAGTCAAACACCAGGAACAGTAAGACAAGGAGCAAGTGAAGGAAGTCAAACACCAGGAACAGTAAGACAAGGAGCAAGTGAAGGAAGTCAAACATCAAGCCCGGCACCAATGGAAACATCAAGACCAGTACCAAGCGGAAGTAGTCCGGCACCAGTAGAAGCATCAAGACCAGTACCAAGCGGAAGTAGTTCGGCACCAGTAGAAGCACCAAGATCAGTACCAAGTGGAAGTAGCCCGGCACCAATGGAAGCGCCAAAATCAGCATCAAGCGGAGATAGCCCGGCACCAATGGAAACACCAAGATCAGTACCAAGTGGAGGAAGCCCGGCACCAATGGAAACACCAAGATCAGTACCAAGTGGAGGAAGCCCGGCATCAGTGGAAGCACCAAGATCAGTACCAAGTGGAAGTAGCCCGGCACCAGTGGAAGCGCCAAAATCAGCATCAAGCGGAGGAAGCCCGGCATCAGCCGACATCGTAACGGTGACACATAGTAGCCCAATTATTCCTTATGAAAGTGATAAAGAAGTGGCAGCAAGTAGAAGCCAGGAAACACGGACATTAGGACAATATACAACCGAAAAGGTTAAAAATACTACATCATCGGTAAAACAAAAAGTAAGAGGAGTACAAGAACGAATTAATACTTCTGAAACGGTACAAAATACAAAGCGTTTTTATCAAATGGGTCAAAATACGGGTAAAAGTTGGAGAGATATTGTAAACAAAAATAAAAAGAATACGGATAAAAAATAAGCGTAATCGTACGCTTATTTTTTATTGTCGAAAAGGAGGGAATCCCGATGAGAAGCTATCGGATTCCGAAGGAAATCAGTACAGAATTACGGATTAATAAAGTGCTTTATTTAATAGATTTCTTTTTATTAATTGGTTTATTAGTTGTAACGATGATTCTTAGGAACTTCGTACATGAGTCCTTTCAGTTACCATTTATTCTTTTCATGGTAGCTATTGCAATTATCATGATTTGGCGACCAAGTACGAATCCTCAAAAACGAATGTATGAAGTATTGATTATTACTTTGCTAAGAAGGAAAGGTGCATATTGCGCCATTGATAACGATCAATAAGGGAGGGATCACATATGGCGTTATTCAGCGAAAAAGATGTAGAGAAAGAAGAGCCAAAACAATTAGAAAAACCGAAGAAAAATGCATTTCGATTTAACGAAAAAAACGTAAAAGAATCAATTTCTGAACCAAAAGAAATTGTGAAGGTGGTACCCGACAAAAAGAAAGAAGAAAGAACAAAGGCAGAACCAAAAGTAAAAAAACAGAAGAAAGAAAAGCCAAAGAAAGACACTTCGAAAAAGAAAAATCCAAAACTGTTAGGTTTTTTATCTAGAAAAAAGAAAGAAGCGCCACCAAAGGTAAAGAAAAGTATTGCGGAAATTATGCAAATTGTAGACATGACGGAGGATGGCATATTTGAACTGAAAAATGAGGAGTTTTTAGAAATTCTTCAAGTCGAAGGTGACGATATGTTCTCTAAGAATAGCGATGAACAAGCATTTGTCATTTTCTCACATGCGTATTTTTATCAAGCCTACAAACAGTCCATTAAACTCGTTTTTTTAAACTTTCCATGTCAAACAACCGAACAACAACGTTATATAGAGAAGAAAATTAAAGAATGTACCAGTCCTTTGTATGAACGAATTTTAAATCAAAAGTTAAAAGAACTTCAGTTTTTAGAATGGGGCAGAACCAATCGTGAAGCCTTCTTATTTATTTATGGAGAAACGGAATTAATCGTAAAAGAACGTGTAGATGCAGCAAAACGATATATCAAGCGCTCTACTGAACTATTAGAGGTGGATGAAGAGAAAAAGTTAGAGCTTATGTTTAAATTGTTTAATCAAAATGCAAAATTAGGAACGAAAAATATATGGTAGTAAGGGGGCAATAATATGTTTGCGTTCAAGAGTAAAAAATCTAAAAAAGAAAAACAAGAGGAACTAAAAAAGAAGAAAGGCTACAACCCCTTTTTAGTGGCTAGAGTTCAGCCACAAGGGGGAATTAGTTTTAAAGAAAGTTATTTTCAAACAGGTGATGGATTAGGTACTTGCATTCATGTCTATGATTATCCAACAGAGGTAAATGATTTTTGGTTAGAACAAATTATGAATATGCCGAATGTGATCACAACATTAGATGTCATGAGTGATAATCGAAATGAAGTTGTTGAATCGATTAATAAATCTATGAGTGAACAAAGTGTTCGGCATGATACAGCGAAGGATAATATAGATCGGATCGATGCGAAAAATGAATTTTTAGAGCTGGAAGCTCTCTATACGGATTTGAAACAAGGTGAGGTCATGAAACGTATTCACATTCGTATTTATGTTTCCGCTAGAACAATAGATGAGCTAGAAAAACAAGTAAAAGAAATCCTGGAAACATTAGAATCTTATAACTTTCGAGGAGCTGTCTTTTTAAACGAACAAGAGTATGAATGGGATGCACTCGTAACGAGCTTTGATACACAAAAAAATTATGTGAACCGAAGAAAAGGGAAAGAAATTCCGGCAGTCAGTTTGGCTGGTGGGTGTCCGTTTCATTATTCTTATTTGCATGATCCATACGGTACGTATTATGGAACAACGAAAACAAAAGGAAATGTTATTTTTGATATCTTCCATAAAGACAATCAAAGAAAGAGTTATAACGGTGTAATGATTGGGAAGTCTGGTGCGGGGAAATCAACATTGTTAAAAAAGAAAAGTGTGGATTATGCAAGTAAGGGTCATTTTGTTCGGATATTTGATGTTGTAGAAGAGTTTACAGATACAGTGAAAGAACTAGGAGGAAAGACCATCTCATTAGACGGTTCTCAAGGTCAAATTAACCCACTTCAAGTGTACAAAACAGCAGAACTTGAAGAAGTTAGTTTCACTCAACATCTATCTAAATTGACAATTTTTTATCGTTTCATTGCGCCAGAAGCAAAAGATGATGAAATTAAAGAATATGAAAATTTGCTTCGTAAATTATATATTCGTATAGGATTATGGAATGACGAAAAAGGAGCGAAAAATGAAATTACAACAAGAAAATCAAAAGAATATCCGATTTTCTCTGACTTTTTAATGTTTGTTCGTAAAGAATTATATCAAGATGTAGAAGCTAGAAAGCATCATGATAATTTAGGAGACAGTAGAATTCATCGTTTAGAATTAATTGAATTAAATCTTACAAATTTAGTAGAAGCATATGCAGAATTATTTGATGGTCATACTTCAATTGAAGATTTCAAGAAAGAACAAGTTGTATCCTTTTCCTTACGGAATATATCCAGCTTTAAACCAGAAGTATTCCAGGCACAGATCTTTAATGTGTTAAATCTCCTTTGGGATGAAATGATTTCAAATGGTGCGCCTCAATTAAAAGCCTTTAACAAAAAGCAACTTGCTTTTGAAGATGTAACTCGTTATTTTATTATTATTGACGAGGCGCATCATATCATCAACACGAAAAAAGAAAGCGCTCATGCGCTACAATTTTTAACAAAACTTAGTCGTGAAGATCGAAAATACTTTGCAGGTCTTTTATATGCAAGTCATACAATTCGAGATTTTGTACCGGAAGGATCTTCGCAAGAAATGATTGATGAAATTAAAAAGCTATTTGAACTTACACAGTACAAATTTATTATGCAGCAAGATAATAACAGTTTAGATATGTTGAGAAAAGTATTCGCAGGACAGTTAAGTGAAAGTGAAATTGCAGCGATACCACATTTGCCAACAGGGGATGTCATCTTAAGTATTGGGGCTGTAAAAAACATTCACTTCCATGTAGAGGTAACGGACGAAGAATTAATGTTATTCGGGGGAGGTGCTTAATACCATGCATCTAGTTTTGAAGGTTATACCAAAGAAATGGCTCATCACTTTAGCGCTACTTGTGATGGGTCTTTTTTCTTTTCTTTTACTTGGAGTGGTTAGTATTTTCATAGCAGCAATGGGGAGCGATAGTGGAACAGACACAGGTGATATTACGTATACAGGTGAAGGGCAAGTCATGAATGTTTCGCCCGAAGTTTTAAAATGGGAGCCAACTATTCGGAAGCATGCGAAAGCCTTTGGTGTAGAACCGTTTGTTGCTTTAATGCTTGCACAAATGATGCAAGAAAGCGGAGGACGTGGTAGTGATCCGATGCAGAGTTCCGAAGGCGCATTTAATACGAAATATTGTAAATCACCAAACTGTATTACAGATCCAGATTACAGCATATGGGCTGGCGTACAGGAGTTTAAACATGCGATAGAAAGAGCTGGTGTAACGAGTCCTGGTGACATGGATCATATCAAAACAGCCCTCCAAGCGTACAACTTCGGAACAGGATTTTTTGATTTTGTGAACTCAAATGGTGGTAAATATACAAAGGAATTAGCGATAAAATTCTCACAGGAACAATACAAAAAAGTAGCCCACACGGGTATGTATCATTGTCTTAGACCAGAAGCCGTACCGTATCAAGCGTGTTATGGCGATATCCTGTACGTCGATGCGGTTTTGAAATATTATCAACCGGGTTCTGTCGTTTCTGGTGGTGGAGGAAATCCAGGAAGTGGAGGAAGTAGCGGTTCAAAAGTTGCCGATGTAGGTCGTCAATGGATAGGACGTTCTACATATGTATTTGGTGGAGGACGTAACACAAATGACATTGCAAGAGGGATTTTTGATTGTAGTAGTTTTGTACGCTGGGCATTCGAACAAGTAGGAATGTATACCAGCCCAATAGGAGAGGTAAGTACGGAAACATTAAATAGAATCGGTACAAAAGTATCAGCGAATGACATGAAACCGGGTGATGTTATTTTCTTTGATACCTACAAACATGACGGACATGTGGGCATTGTAATTGATAAGAATACTTTCATTGGTTGCCAAACAAATAAAGGTGTTTCTATTGAAGATTTAAATAATCCGTATTGGAAAAAGGTCTTTTCTGGTCATGTAAGAAGGTTCTAAAAACCGAAAGAATAGGAGACTAAAAGAATGAAAGATAAACGGAAATCCTTGTTTATTGTGTTTGTCATTTTAGTTGTAGGTGTAACAGCTTTTAATATCTATTTGAGCAAAAAATCAATGAGTGATGGCAAAGAAAAGCAGTTAAAACTTTCAAATGAATTACTAACAAAGCAAAATGAAGACTTAAAAAAACGATTGGATAAGGTACTTCCTTCCGCACAAGAACAACAGAGAAGGGCGTATTTATCGACAGCCGAAACGTTTATACAATTATCATTTCATCGAGAAAAAGAAGGCTACAGTGAGCGAAAAGAAATAGCAAAATCCATTATGAGTGAAGAACTATTACAACAATTTTATCCAACTGATAAATACGAATTAGGAGATACGTATAAAACGAAACCAATAGAAATGAAGTTTTATTTACAAGAAAATGAACCCGATAAAGAGGAGGTAAATGTGTTAGCAGAATTTATAAATGTCACGACAGATTCAACGCAAAATCGAGAAGAAAAAGTAAACAGTGTGTTACGAATCATCATGAAAAAAGAAAATGAAACATGGCGAGTTACAAGTGTGGAAGAGTTAAATATGAAAGTTTTATAACCAAAAAGGTGGGGTGAGAATGTGATAGGAGCGATTGGTAAGAAGAGTGAAAGAATCAATCTAAGAAAAAATAAGTCGTGGATCTACTTAACAATTATCAGCTTTCTATTTTTGGGTTTTTTCGCTTTCTTGACATCAAAAATTTACATGCCAAACGATGAAAAACTATTCCATACAGAGACAAATAAAGTAATTAAGTTGTCGGGTATGGGGAAATTGATTGTAGAGAAAAGGGAATACAATCCACATAAAAACTTTATACAAATTTACTTTCGATTAGAAGGATATGAGGAAACAGGATATACATTTAAAGCACAGCAAAAAGCAAATCCAGGTGTTCAATTACCTGTCAAAGTATTGTACGAGGAGAACGGAAAATACGTAGTAGAAGTGAAAGACATATCTCCGAATTGGGGAGCGTTAGCATTCGATATTTACAATAAAAATGGTGAGAAAGAACAAATGGATATTCGTAAATTTACACTAGATGTGAACGAATATGAAGAAGAAAATGCAGCAACCAAAAGCCCGAATAAATTAGTTCAGACGATTTTTACCGATCAAAGAAAAACAAAAGCGAATGACGAATTGATAGCTGAAGATAAAAAAACATATGAGCTAGATTTTATAGAAAGAGACAAAAAGGATATCGAAACAAAGATAAAAAATTATGGGAAAGCAATTAAACTGGAAGAAGAAAATGCGAAGACAGTTTATGAAAAAGTAAAAGAATTACAAGATGAAATGAAGTACCAAACGGAAGCAGAAAAAACGGAAACACAATCAAAAATAGCATCCTTAGAATCAAAAATAAAATCATCAGAAAAGAACGTTGAATTGTTTAAAGGCGAACAAAAAATTGCACGAGAAAAGATCGAAAAATTAGAGCAAAAGGCACAAGAAATAAATAAAAAGTGAAAAAAGTCATGTCGTCAGTGAGTACTCACCAGTGAAATTTGAGTACTTATTGAGTGCTCATCTGTTGGTTTTTGTATCGTCAGTGAGTACTCATCAGTTTAATTTGTGTCATCAGTGAGTACTCACCTTGCAGTTTTTCTTGTTCCCATCGTTTTGCTAGGCTCCGCCTAGCTTCACACCTTAGGTGGGAACAAAAACCCCTTATGCTCTTCTCACTATTTTTTGATCTCTACCCAGAATTGCAGAAAGGAGAGGGAAAAGTGGAAATTAGAATAAGAGAAGTAGATCCAATTGCCGTAAAGAAAATAGATGAAATGGCAAAGCGGAACGGATTATCCCGGCAAAAATTTTTGAAAGCTCAAATTGAAATGTTGGCATTTTTTCAGCAACAAAATAAAAGGGAAATGGAATTGGAAAATCTGATTGAAAAGAACATCCATATGATGAGTGATTGTTATAGCGCAATGGAAAAAATGAATGAGTTTATTCAAATGATGATGCAGGATGTTGAAAATGAGTAATACCGTCCCTGTTCAATCATCAGTCACACCAGGTGTTGTTTTGAAAACGAAATTTGTGTTACCAAGTTCCGATGCGTTTCAGAACTATATCGAGTATGTAGATCGAGAGGAAGCGAAAGGTGAAGTGAAGCTGAATCCGAAAATGTTTGAAACGTATCAAGATTATATGGGGAATCCAGAAAAGACATCGGCACTGTTTACAGAACATGCAAACCGTTTAACAGAAAGGGAGAAAAAATCCTTAAAGGAAATGTTTAAAACCGCTCACGAAAATGGAAGTATCATGTGGCAAGATGTCATTTCTTTTCATAATCCTTGGTTAGAAGAACAAGGCATTTATGATGAGAAAACAAAAACATTGGATGAAAAAAAGTTGATGGATGTAACACGGCTTGCGATGAAGGAAATGCAAAAAAGAGAGGGATTGGAAAAGAGCTCTATTTGGTCGGCAGCCATTCATTTTAATACAGATAATATTCACATACATGTAGCAACTGTTGAACCATTCCCAACGAGAGAACGTGGTAAAAGAAAGCCGAAAACATTAGATGCGATGAAGGGAAAAGTCATAAATAATTTGTTAGATCGTAAGCTGGAACAAAAACAAATTAACGATTTAATTCGAAATAACATGGTGGGAAGTAAAAAAGAGGATTCCGTTTTTAATTGGCGCAATCAACATTTGAAACCGTTGTTTTTACAAATCTATAAACAGTTACCAAGTGATAAAAGACAGTGGCAATATAGCTACAATACCATTCAACCATTAAAGCCAGAAATTCATGAATTAAGCAGGCGATACATTCAACATCATCATAAAAAAGATTACGAACAGTTTCTCCAAAAGTTAGATAAAGAAGTGCAAGTTTTTAAAGAAGCATATGGGGAAGGGAAGTATGATAAGAAACAATATGAAAATTATAAAACGAATAAAATCAATGACCTGTATAAAAGAATGGGGAACGCTTTTTTACAAGAAATGAAAGCATATGATAAAGAACAAAAGAGAATCCATCACATGAAAAAATCAAAGCCGTTTCGAAAATTTCAGCAGAATGTATCTATTCAGTACTCTATGAAAAAAGTGGAGGGTGCTTTTAAAAGTGAATATGAAAGTTGGAAGAACCAAAAGTACTACGAACGTATGCAAAAAGAAAGTGCATATCAAAACGAGAGGGGTTATTAAATGAGTACAATTAGAAGGCAAGTAACGATGGATCAAGCGACAGAAGATTATATAAAGGATTATATGGAAGAACACGGAATTCGATATACAGGCGAAGCGATGGGAAGAATTTGCAAGGAACATGAAGCAGCCAAAAGTACAGAATGGTCACTAAATTATATAACGGAAGTAGTATCGAATAACTTACACGATGTGTTAAAAAGTGAGCTAACAAAAATACGTCTTGGTGCAAATAGTGCGGATAGAAATACACAAGTTTTAATTGAATTATTAAATGGTTATTTCTTTTTAGAGGGTGTAGATAGCATTATTACGACTGATAAACAAGAGATGGAAAGTGTGAAGATGGCAAAAGAAGTCGTAGCGGAACGCATCAGTAATGCACGACAAAAACGTTTAGATCATGAGGCATCAAAGAACAATGTAACGTAAGCTACATTGTTCTTTTTTATAAAAAAAATAGGAGGTTTTAAGGATGTTATTATTCCATGAAGATATCGCATTAGGAGTCATTAAAGAAATTGGAGAAGATGATATTGTGTTGCTTGTAAAAGAGGAAGAATTAACAATTAAAATTACAAGAAAACAAGTGAGAGAACTAGCAATCCATGTTATGAATCAAGAAAATATGTTAGTTCCGGTTAATGTAAAAACTCATGAGCTGTTCTTTGATACATCTGAAAGATGGAATGAAGAAGAAATGGAGGAATTGCAAAAAGTGAGTGAAAGGGTAGGCGAAGTACATGGGTGAAAATTATAAGAATAAGTATCAAACAAAATCATCGGAAGAAAAGAACGAAGAGGTGCAAACTTTAACAAAAAAGATAGGGAAAGCACAAGAAAGTACATTAGAAAAATCGAAAGAAACACCTAATCATTTAGTTACAATTGAAGTGTTAACGAAGTATATGCAAGATGAAGAAGTTGCAAGAATCCACATGATGGATGCTGTTACGAAAGATATAAATTATTTGTCTGTATGGAATCAAGATAAAACAGATTGGAACGATTTATATGTTTCCCTAATGGAGAAGAACGGGAAGCGTGAAAATGTCTATTTAGATAACATTTTGAAACCAGATTTATATGAAAAGGTTCAAAGTTCTATTTTTGATGGAAGAGGAAATTTATCATTTGTTATTCATGAAAAGGATGCAAATATGAGTCTAGATGAACTCGTAAAAGGTGAACGATATGGAATCTTAGCTGATAAAGAGAAGGAACAAAAAGATCACTCATTTAATGAAAAAGCCGTGGAATTGTATAAAGAAATGAAAAAGGAAGGATATGCACCTATTGCCTCTTTAGATCAACAAATTCAGCCTTCAAAAGAAAAAGAATCAACTACATTAGATAAGGATTTAAGCCGGAAATACGAAGCATACAGACGTTCACAATATGAAGAAACACCAGATAATATTGATAGTATTGTCACTCGTGTAAAAGCTGAAGAGCGATATTATACAACAAAGTATGTTTCCATTGATAATGAGTTGGTAAGCCAGGAACACGTAGTAAAATTAGAAAGCCAGGTGGATGAGAAGCTTGGAAAAGAAGGAATAACGGTGAATCAGTCAATAACTTCAAAGGACATGGATATAGATAAAAAAATTCAGCCATTGAGCGGAAAACAAACGAATAAGAAAAAAGAGGAAAAGAGCCTGGAGTCCGGTAGTGTAGAGCAATCAAAGGCTACAAAGAAATCAAGTAGAAAAAGAGAAACAATGGAAATGGAACGATGAAAAATTTTATAGCTAGAAGAACAGATTAAATCATTTTTTGTTACTCAATTGAGATAACGGAGAGTAATTTTTTTATATCTAAAAATGAAATGTATCAACTATACGTAGCAAAAGAGGACTAGGAAACGGAATAGTCCTCTTTTTTATTTCATTTTATAGAGTAAAGGGGGGATTCCGTAATGGCATATGTCAGTGCGGAGGATGCGATGGAAGCAAGAAAAGTTGACTTGATTTCATATCTGGAAGCAAAAGGAGAAACGTTTAAGAAAGAAGGAAACTATTATCGCCATACGGAGCATGACAGTCTCATCATCAAAGGGAATCAGTACGCTTGGAATAGTCGAGGGGAAAAAGGATATGGAGCGATTAGCTTTGCAATGATGTACTATGACATGACATTTCCACAAGCTGTGATGGACATTCAGAAGGGGGACTACAAAGAGTTTGATCGTTCAAAAGCTGAAGAGGAGCGTAAAAAAGAGCAACAGCCATTTAGTTATCCAAAACACTTGGAAGTAAATAAGCAAACAGAGATAAAGGAATATCTAATTCATGAACGGAAAATAGATCCTCGCCTGGTGAATTGGCTGATTAAAAAGGATTTCATCGCCCAGGATAAGAAAAATAATGTGGTGTTCAAATGGAGGGAAGAAGGAGGCAAAGGGCAAGTCATTGGAATGAACCGTCAAGGTACGGTCAAAATGGAGAATAAAAGGGGTAGTTTTAAGCAAATTGTCCCGAATTATGAAAAAATCAATGCCGGTTTTACGGTTGATGTAGGTAAACCGGATAAGATTTATTTTTATGAAGATCCAATCGACATGTTATCTCATTGGAGCATTAAACAAAATAATATCCAAAACGCTCGCTTGGTTTCTATGCATGGATTAAAGTCAAAAACAGTGATTCAATCTTTAATGGATGCGAAAAAAGAAGGACACGATATTAAAGAGGTCATCATGGCAGTTGATAACGATAAGGCTGGAAAAGACTTCATTCAGACAATGAAATGCTTTGTAGATCTTAAAGAGGATATTCCAACAAACGAAAAGGATTGGAACGATGTCCGAAAGAAACAAATGAGTGAGCAACAGGCAAAAGAAACCGCCCAACCAAAGAAAATGAAACCAATTAAAGAGGTGGAGCGAAGTGTCTAATCTACCAGAAATGCCAAACATATTACAAATTTTGATGTATGGTTTTATCCTTTATGTTCTTTTTCGTATTTGTAAATTTATGTACCGGAAGATTCAGCAGCGAAGAATATTAAAGCGAATGGCTAAGTCCGGTATTCGCTATATAGACAAAATGGACGGCCATCAATTCGAAGTATACCTAAAATCTCTCTTCCGAGAGTTGGGTTATTCTCCAACAGTCACAAAGCAATCAAATGATTTCGGAGCGGATCTGGTATTGAAGGGGAAGAATCGTATTGTAATCCAGGCGAAACGCTACGGAATGAAAAATAGAGTCGGCATCAGTGCCGTACAGGAGATATATGCAGCGCAAGCCTATTATAAAGCACACGAGGGCTGGGTTGTAACAAACAGTGTGTATACAAGGCAGGCGAAAGAATTAGCGGAAGCTTGTCATATAAAACTTATAGATCGTGTAGAACTTCAGAAATTGATTAATAAAATCAATCCCGAATATTCGGCTGAAGATGTGTATCAAGGGATAAAACCTGCAGAACGGAAATGTCCCACATGTAGACATGATTTAGTGGTTCGTAATTCAAATAAAACAGGAAATAAGTTTTTTGATTGTTCTCAATATCCTACATGTACATATACAGAACCAATTAATACATGAGCTGTGATGAAAATCCAGCTCTTTTGTTATTTTTAGGAATTAACTTGAAAAAATCATACTCTCATCAAAAAACGGCTTCTCAGATTTCGATATAAACAATGTTTATTTAAAAGATAATGACATAAGACCTAAATAACAAAGGATACGTTGTAGGCGAAAATAATCAGTTTAAAGTGAGTTAGGGATGTTATAAAGAATTTTTTATAAAACATCTGAAAAATAAATAAATAACCTTGTAAGGTTGATTGTTTTGCTATAAAATAACCTTATAAGGTTATTTTATAAAGGTAAGGAGTGAGAATATTGGAGAATACAGTAAAAGAAATCATTGATGATTTAGAGTATCTGTTTAAGAATGGAGAAATTGGCATGGAAGTAAGTAATTCGGCTTACTATCAGAGGTTTTGTAAAGTACTGGATGCAACAGAAATACACTATGATTTACACATTCATGAATATGATGAGGATTCCCTAGTTGTTAAATTAGTATAAAATACAAATGTTTAAGGGGTTAATGTTCTTAAAGTATAAAAAGGGAATAGGGAGGAAAAAGATATGAAAATCGGTGCATCTGAATGGCTTTCTCTTAGTAAGGATATTAAACTGAAGTTGATCCGTTTGGCTGTCATAGATAGTAAATATAAACAAGCAAAATAAAAACCCTTCATTTGCTTAACAGCAAACAAAGGGCTTAGTTAATGAGTGACTGAAGAAGAAGGAAATCTAGTCCATTTCCTTCTTTATTTATTGTAACATAAAAGGAAAAGCACAAACAAAGGAGGTTTCCCATGAAAGAAATTGATAAATACATGACACCATCTGAAGCAGCTTTTTATTGGGGGATTCCTCGTGAGACAATTAAGAATAAATATAGCCCCTCTCTAATGAACGAGAAGCAATTAGATGAATTAGAGCGCATGCTACAAGAAGGGTTAGTGAAGTACTTTTTGCATCCTGAAGGGAAGCGTAAGGAATGGATTATAAGCCGACAGGCAATGTATGAATGGTTTGGAGAACCAAAGGACAAATAAGAAGGGATGATAAAAATGTAAGGAGAAACATTTTCGCTGTGGGAGGATTTAAGAGTACATTTCTTTTAATTATTTGGTTTTGGATCGTTATGTTTTTGCTATTTGGTGAAAGCTTGCTACAATAGAAGCAAGTCCAATAAGAAATACCCTTAGGCAGCTCTCATAGATTTATGGTCTATGGGGGCTTTAAATTACAACCCATAATAATTTCACGTACCGTATTAAATAATTAAAAACATACCAAAACTTAACAAAGGCGTCACTAGTATCTCGTTTTTACTAACTCTCTAAACAAATATTAATCAAAAACTTAGAAGTATCATGAATATGTTGTATATGATTAGGCGATAATGTCTACTACACCATTTCCTGATAAAATTCAAGGTTCTCTTCATTATTTTTTTTCAATTCGCTTGAACTCTTTGAAGTTCTTTGTTATATTTAACGTAGTTGTTATGTTGCAGACTAGCAACTACATATGCACAGACAAGCTCACGAGTTAACTAACAAGGATACTTTGTAGTAAACTGACCTACAAGGTTAACTAACGAGGATGTTCTGTTGTCAGCAGACTTACACAGTTAACTAACAAAATTCAAAAAGAATACCCTCCGCAAGCGGAAGGTATAAAATCAAAGGCCGGCAAGCCTTACAGACTATACTTATTATCTTTATCTTTATTATTAAATATTCGCTTACAAATGCCGGCAAGCATTTGAAAAGCGAAAGTAATCATTACAAACAGAAAGCAACCAATTACAAACCAGATAGTTGTTTTCAAACCAAAACAGAGATATAAACAAAATGCAATCCAACCTAGCAATATACCGATTACACCAAACAATTGAAAACGGGCTTGACCCCAAAATATTGGTACTGTAATCACACACCCAGTGTTCCATACTGGGCACAATGCATTATAAACTGAATACATACTCGTAAATGTTAAACCCAGAAGCGTAGAGAATAAAGCTTTTAACACATCAAATTCGGTAATTGTAGCAAAAAACAATGAAATTTTTGTAATAATCATTTGCAAAACCCTTTCTAAGTGAATTTTTTTAAGCTTTGACCATTTGCATCTATATAAAACGGACGGCAATCCGTGAATTTTAGTAACACAAAAAGCCCGCACAATAGGCTTTATTTTTTTTGCCTTCGAATGGAAAATTATTCATATGTAAAAAATGCTGTCTCTATAAATAGACCAAATTTCATCACCATTCGTCAATAGTTTTTTTTATTTTGCGAGAAAAATGTCTTCTTCTTTATTATAGACGATTCGATTTCTATTTTCAGAAAAAAATATCTATTTCTAGAAAAAATATTCTTATCTATAAGTATAAACAATTCTTCCAAAAAATTAACACTGCTTTAGTAGTACCTTGTTCTACTAATACTACGTTAAATAATTTATTAAATTATCCTTTATTGTCTTGAAAAAAATTGATGTTCCTTCGGTTAACTATCTTTCTACTTACTATTACTACCTAATTGTGTTACTTTTTCCTTAATTTATTCCTTCCATCAAAGAAAAACGTATTGTTTCTGTATATAACCCTACTAATCATGTGAAAAACAAGTGGTACAATAAAAATATTTAATATACTTTCCTAGAACGTGAAAGATTAAGCCGTTTAATATTCTTTCATTATAACCAAAAACACAGGTAACACACACGTCCATTCCAACATCTTCTTCAAGATAATCTTGAAGAAAAGAGTCCTTGTTTTTCTAAAGTGGATTGTTAAATTATATTTAAAAATAAATACATATGTACTTAATTAGAAATATTGAGTATGTTGAATTTAGCTAACCCCTTGTATAGGGTTATTTTATGGGGGATTAAGTAATATACCGTACACCCAATCTAGGAGCGCATATATGTTTAAACTAAGATAATGCCTCTACTTCTTTACGAGCAAAAACAAGGGGTTAATCGAGAAGCGTGTAAAAACGTCCATATTTTAGACTCTATCTCTTTTAAACAAACTTACCATCTTTTCCTTAAAATATTCTACATCGTTATTTGTTCCTGATAACTCAAATTTTGATACAATAGGCACTTCATATTTAGCAGAAATTTTGTCAGCACTTGCACCGAACATGTCTCCCCAGTTACGATTGCCGCTTGCAGATACACCTTTTAATTTTTCATTATTGCGCTCTAAAAATTCTAAAACACGTTCTGGTACATTGCCAAAACCTGTTGTATACGTAATTAAAATAAAGTCTTCATCTATTACTAGATCTTCACCAATTTGAACGGCCGGCATATTTAATTTGTGAATGAAACGCTTCACGTTTCCTGTCATAGAATCATATGCAACTAACATTTCCGACCCTCCCTTTTCAATCTATACTCTCTGTATGTTGTTTCTTGATTTATCCATATATTGTATTACGTTTCAAAATAAGACACAAGATATATGTATAAATTCTTTCTTTTTTTAACTTTTACTTTTCGACAAGACCGTCGATTTTTTTCAATACAATGACTATGAAACATCATTCTAAAACTCATGTAAATAAAGTGCTTTTCAAAAAAGTTGTCAACGAATTTAACCTTATTTTTAAAAAAGTTACCAATATATTTTGTCATAAAACGGCAAATGCTGGAGGAATATATTTCTCCAGCATCACGCAAAAAAGAACAGACATGAAACGATAATCTGTTCTAAAAAACGATTACATTTATCAATTTTACTTTATTAAATATTATACATATACTTCCGGTTCGCGTTACATACTAAAAGATAGCTATTATAGAAAAAGATTATTATTATGGAAATTCAACTTATTTATGAAAAGTTTATTCAGAGTGCTCAAAACGCAAAATATCTTTTACAAATATGTGATGCGAATTCTCATCTTTCCTTCTATCTACTCATATGTATGTTGAACTTGTACAGTTACTTTAATTTCTACCGCTTGTGTGTAGAGATAATAAAGTTGTTTAATTTATAATAAAGTCCTTTAAAAAATAATTAAGTTGTTTACTTCTTTTAGGATTAACGAAGTAGTTTAATGGAAGAAGAATTTATAGTAAGTGTTATAATAATCAATAACTTAAACAAAGGGGGAAGCATTTTTGCACAAACTCAATGCATTAATACCAGAGCTATCAGTTTCAGATATAGAGCAAAGTTTAAATTTCTATTCGGAAATTCTCCTGTTTAAAATTGAATATCAAAGACCAGAGGATAAGTTTGCTTTACTGTCTTTAAATGACTGCCAGATTATGATTGAAGAAGTAAATGGTCATTGGAGTACTGGGGAGTTATCTTATCCCTACGGAAGAGGAATTAATTTTCAAATTATCATAAATGATATTGATCCACTATATAATAGTTTGAAAAAGAACGAGTATCCAATTAAATTTGATATTCAAGAGAATTGGTATAGAGCTGATACTAAATTAAAGGGACAAAAAGAATTTTTAATTATGGACCCTGATGGTTATCTATTAAGATTTGTTCAAAATTTAGGTGAAAAAGATGTTGAGGCAGATTAAGCTATGTAAAATAGGATGAAAATTTAGTAAATGGAGCAAGCTACTTTTTTCAATAAGAGGCATTAGTTGAAGAAGAATTAACCAACTTTATTATTTTTATAAATTACAGGCTACAACAATTAAATTTAATTTTAAATAACTTTAAAACCACCTACAATTTAATTTAGTAGGTGGTTATTACATTTCTTAGACTAAAATTAAACAACTTTATTGTCACTGAACAGCTTGCTCATAGGGCTCACCATACATGCCCATCAACTTAAGCTCAAAAATAAGATAAACTTACATTTACATAAATGAAGAAATTCTTAAAATGTGTGTTTTCTTTAAAAATAAGCATACGAAATAAACCCTAACGGGTTTCATTTTTTTACTTATGCAGCTTTCTTTTGCTTTTTCAATCCACTATATTCATAGATAACACCCATGATATCAAAGACAGTCTTCTTCTCATATCGATGAGATTTCCGCCCATTTTTCTGTAGAAGGTAGAACAAGCGAATCAGAAGATTTGTTATCTCTTGGGGTTCTTTTTGTATGGCTTGATATAAGAGAAATAGATGATCTTGTATCATCCCTATCGCTTTATATTCATTTAATTCTTTTTTCTTCTTTTGTAAAAGAAGTTGGCGCATTTTAAACATTGTAGAGGAACATAGGAAAATAGCGATTAGCTTTCCATATAGTTGGCACTCTAATCGCTCCTGTTTTACATTACGATAATGGTCTATTTTAAAGAGTGATTTCCACGTTTTAAAGACAATCTCTATTTGCCAACGTAAAGTATATAACTCATGTACCTGTTCCATCGGAACCCATTCCCAAGGTGTATTCGTCACGTACACGTTTAATCCCGCTATCATTTTACTTTTCTCTGAGTACGTTCTATTTTTAGATTTTTCTTTTTCCGCGATCTTCGCTCGTCGTTTTTGGAGTTGTTTTTCTGTTAATCGATTAAAAATAACGCGTGCAAACAGTTGTTGTTTATCACCAATATAAGCATTTTCTAATTCAAATGTTTCTCCAGGCTGTAGTTGTTTCAAAATCTGTTTCACATCAATTTGTATGTATTCCGATTGTTTCTTAATTGTACCGTTTTTAAAGTATTCTGGGTTTGGATTTTTCACATATACATTCGTGTTTAATTTCAAACGAGAAATATAGTATGTACCTCGTTGATCCATTTGATCTAAGTCCTCCAATGAAAAGTAACCTAAATCGCGAATACATAACTCTCCTGGTCGTAAGGTATCTAAGCACTCCGTACCAAATGTTTTGTCATTATTTTTGCCTGGTCCCACTTGAAAATTAAGAAATTGCCCGCTATGTAAATCATATTCTAATTGAATTTTGATGCCCGCTGTTTGGGCGCATCCTCCAGAGCCCGGATATATATTCTTTAAAGCATTTGGCACTTGAAATACGGTGGCATCTAGGATACGGATTCGCTCAAAATAAGAGAAAAGTTGGTTAGGAATTTGTGTTTGTTCACATATTTTTTGTTGTAACAGTAAAGAAAAAATATGTTTTAAAAACAAAACTGCTTTTGTATTTAAACGTTTATTTAAGCCCTCAGGGCTGAGTAAAGTTCCTGTCGCTGCATGAAGCCTACTACATAATCGAACCAAGGGATCACTTGCTACTCGTTGACTGATCCAAATGCAAATAGTAGCTAAGTCTGAACCAGAAAACTTACGTTTTCGTTTTATAAATCCGATTTCTCTTGCAAGTTCTTCTAAGAATACAGGTGTAACATATCGTTGTAATTCTTCCGCAAATGATTGTAATTTATCTTGAATCGAAAAATGCATAAGAAAACATCATCCTTTCAAATTTTAGTTTATTTAGAAAGAATAACGTTTTTTAGTATTTGAGGGTATTAAAATCTCTTAAGCTGATGCCCATGTATGGTGACCCCTAATATTAAAACGGATATATGTAAAAAGTATTTGACACATATCCGTTTTTTATTTATCATATGATATGTAAAACATATTTTACATATCATCAAAAAAGATGAGGTATTTGAGATGCATAACCAAATTAAAAAGTTTAGAGAACATAAAGGTATTTCTCAAGGGAAATTGGCAGAAATGTGTAAGGTCAGTAGACAAACAATAAATGCTATTGAAAATAATAAATATGATCCTACTTTAGAATTAGCATTCAGTATTGCATTTATTTTAGACTCTACAGTGGATACACTCTTTATTTATCAAAAAACTTATAGGAAATGAGGATAGTTTTATGAATATTATTATTGTAATAATTGCAGGGATTTTGGTTTCGTTGATTATAACATTTACTAAACGAATATCAGGTGATGAAACGGGATTTTCTAAAGAAGATGAGCGTCAAAAAATAATTTTAAAAGATGCTACACTAACTAGTTGGCAATTTATAATATTATATGCGTTCTTTAGATTAATGAATATTATCCCTTATTTTAATGAGTTAGTGAATCCTTCAAAAATACAATCTAATGTTTTTTTAGGTAACGGTGGGGATATCTTACTTATATGCTTAGTAGGATATGTTGTTGGGGCTTCCGTCTCATATTTCCGACATTCCTAATTGGGATACCGCCACATCACTATCAAGCTAACAAAATAAAATACCCCTTAAAATGAAAAAATACGCTTTCTTTCTGTAGATTTATAGGAAAGGATGGCGTTTTTTTTTACAATTGGGGGTAAAATAAATTCTTAAGTTGATGGGCATGGGCTCACCATATCAAAAAAAGAAAATTGTACGTTTAGACACACATTGGACAGATTTTAACCAGTTCCTTGTACGTTAAGGAACTGGTTATTTATTTTACAGGTGTTTTTGCCCATACTTTGAGAAAGCAAGCTACATGTAATTTAATCGGTATTCTCTGGTTCATAGTTAATTCAAATCTTCTATGTTGATAAAAGATGGGTTAAACCTTAGGAGGTAAATATATGGCCTACATGTATATTAAAATTTTTGCACCAGAACCATTTATATTGCGTGTTGTTCTTTAATTGTAACTGTTTATCTCTTCTTTCAAGAATACCTTTAATTCATCTTCTAAATTCATTTTCCTAATGAATTTATCATACAACTCAATAAGTCTTGCTACTTCCATTGACTGTTCTAATACCCGTGTATTATCAGCATTAATTTCTATAATATGATTATCCCGCCATTGTATCTCTTCTTCTAATTCTTTTATTATTGATTCTAATTCCTTTACTTTCCCCATACCCCACCACACTCCCAAATATTTAATTTGTGATTATTAAATTATAATATAAGTAATTCTCTTTATTATATATTTGTTGTTTCCTGTTACAGAATCCTTATGATAAGGATTCTTTTTTTATATGAAAAATCATAAATAAAAAAAGATAAGATCGGCGAAAACGATCTTATCTTTAGCACAAGGAGTAAACAAAAGGATAACCATCATATTTTTATTATAATTTATCTTTGGTTAATTTTGAATATTTGAACCATAATTAACAAGTATATCTATATTGAGAAATTTATTACAAAATTAGTTATAAATGATCCAAAACTCCAATGTAAACTTTTAGCCAAAAGTTTACTTTCATTTCCCCTTAAACGTTGACTTCCATTTGATTTCATTGAAATTATAAAAATAGACAAAAAAGTATACATTCAAATCATTGAAAATAAAGGAATTAAAAAACAGATGAATAAAAAGCAATATTTAATTGATGTACAACCAATTCGGAGCAAAGAACAGATCGAAGATATGAAATGGCCTCTTGAATATTTAGAAATAGAGTCCTGTTAACAGTTACAAGACTCTTATAAAGATTATGTAAATGTATACATGTAACAGAAATAATAATAAAACATATATAAGGCACCGATAGATCACTATAAAACTAAGGTTTTGCACTATCCATATAGCTAAAAAGACAGTATCCTTTCTGTATATTTTTACAAAAAGAATAGTGTTCTTTTCATTTTAAGAGTATTTTGTTTTCGTATCTTGATAACAATTTGGCTATCAGAAACGAACACACACGGTTTCAATAATTAACTTGTTTAAATATGGATGTTGAACGTTCGTTCGCTTATACTTAAAATAATAGGTCAGTTTAATGAATTATATTGATAGAGATTTATTTCATCTTACAAATTTGAGAAGTTTAAAGATTCTTAGACAATTTTATAAAGTCTACTTTAAAAATAAGGAAATCAAATGAATAAAATATAATTAACCATAATAGTTTCATGGCTGAAGAAATATAAAAAGTTTTTATGGTAAAAAAAGATAGAGGAGAAATTTTATAGGGAAGCAGGTAAATAATAATGAGTGATTATTTTGTAGAAACAAGTATAAGAAAGATTAAAGAAGCAAGTAAGAGTAATAAATTAGTCGTTTTTGTAGGTGCAGGGGTATCCGCAAATTCAGGAATCCCTACATGGGGAGAACTAATAGCTGAGATGTCTAAAGATTTAGGGGAGTTTGATAATAAAAACTCTACAGATACATATTTAAAGATACCTCAATTTTATTATAACGAGAGGGGAGAAAAGGAATATTTTGAGAAATTAAATGAAGTCTTTTTCTCTAGAAAGTATAAAACTAATCCTTTACACAATGAAATATTTAAACTTAATCCCACTCATATTATAACTACAAATTATGATACTTTACTAGAAGAAGCGGCTATTGAGGGAGGGCATTTTTACCATGTGGTAAAACATGATCTTGATTTACCCTATGATAATTTAAATAAAACAATTATTAAAATGCACGGCGATTTTGAAAACAGAAATATAGTTTTGAAAGAAGATGATTATTTAAACTATTCATCTAACTTTACATTAATTGAAAACTATTTAAAATCTTTAATTGCTACCAATACAGTCCTCTTTATAGGTTATTCTGTTAATGATCCTAATTTTAATTTGATATTTCAATGGGTTAAAAGTATTGTAAAGAATCATTTTCAACCGGCTTACCTCATTGAAAGTAGTAAAGAATATTCTAGAATGGAACATCACTATTATAAAAACCGTGGAATAAATATTATATATTATGATGAGATAAATTCTTTGCCACAAAATAATATTTTCGATGACTCAAACTGGAGGGGAAACAAACTATATGATGTAATAAAATATTGTACCACCTTTAATAACTCTAATGGCTTAAAGGGCTTAGAGTACATATATGATAAATTAAGATGCTTTGAGAAATTAAATTTTATTATGCCAGAGCAAATAATTAAAAGTTTGAATTTGAAGTCGATCAGTTATGACTTGTATGGTGATAAAACCATAAATTGTTTACATGATGAAAATATATTAACTAGCATATTTTCTAAAAGTGAACAGCTTCAAAACGATGATTTATTTAAGAAAATACGCTTAACATTTAACAAAGCAAATATTGATGGCATTTCTAAAGATAAACAAATACTATTTTATGAAAACGAAGGTAATGCATATCTAAATAAGATAATAAATGAAATAATAGCATCTGATAGTTTAATCGCACAAAAAAATCTTGAAAACCCTAATAACCTTATTTTAGATAGGGACTATTTTTCAATGCTGAAACAAGCATTTTCTTATTATGAATCGGACAACTTTTTAGAGGCATATAAATATTATAAAAGTATCTCTTTGAAATCTTTTTCTGATAAGGAATATTTAATTTACTACATATCCGAGTTTAATCGAAAGCATGTTGGGGATATGTTAACTAAATTTTATTTTGATATTATAGATCCAGAAACAAAGTTAGAAATTGAGGAACTAGATTTAGAAGAAATATATTTAAAATTGCCTTACAAAGAGAGAAAAAGTTTAGAGTTCGTAAAAGAAATACAAAATTTCAATTTGATATATAAAGTGCAAAATAGATTAACGAAAGAAGTGGAAAAATTAAAGAAAACAAAACTCACTATTAAAAATGGTGGATTTTCAATTAATAGTGCGTTGGATAGAAACTTTCATATAATCACTAATATATGGTTATTTATAAAGGCAAATTATTTGTGTTTAGAAAAATACAGTGAAGTTCAAAGTTTATACAAAAGATTTATTGAGGGCATTATTGCAAGTTACTGTACTAAATCTGAAAATAATTCAAAGGGAATTTTCTCAGATCTTAAAGTGGATAAAATCGATGAATTGAACTTATTTACAGTTTATATAATGGTAACCAAGTTAAAAACAAAAGATCTAGAAGCAATTTTTAATGAATACCATTTAAGACAGATAAATATAGAGCCAGAAGCATTAGATTATCTAATGCAACTATTAGATACAGTATTGAATAATATTATAAAAAATAAGGATAAACTCAAAAAAGCAAGTTACTTTTGTAACTTGCTGACATTGCTGTCAAAACTAAATTTAGAATTTAATCAAATAAACTTGATTGCTGAAAAGCTATTGCTGATTTTCAATGAGAAAATGCATGTGAATGAATTTAAGTACGTAAACAAATTTATAGTTTCAGGGGCCAATAGAGAATTGATAAGTCAAGAAATAGTTGTGAAGTATTTAGTTACATATTTGAAAATATATCAGCAAAATAACAGGATTTGGGAATTAGACACCGACCGTTTATATACAAATTTAACCAGGATATATACAAACAGTAACGAATATTTAATCGATACTTCTGTAATATCTGTTTATTTAGAATTAATTAATTCTAAATTTAAAGAAAAGGACTATGTTTCCCTTTATAAATTACTGAGTGAAATAATTTTGCCAATTATTAAAGGTATAACTGATACTCAACAAAATAAAGTGTTAGATATAGTACAAAATCTAATAAATGAAATAGAACATAAAAAAGATGATTTGCAACACAACGAAATTTCTTTCTACTACAGCGTACTAATAAAGGGAATTTGTTCTTCTAATGAAAAAATAAATGTTAAAATTTTAGAAGATACTGTTTTTAAAATAGAGAACCAAAAAAGTGAGTTTAGGGTATATCCAGATTCAGTTGAAATAAATTTAATTATTTTAACTGAATTGTATAGAAATGGATGTATTCAAAAAAAAGAAATTCAAGACTACCTGAATCAGTTCAAGGGATTTTCGGAGTATTTTGATTTAGTATTTAATAATATGGACTTAAATTTAACTGATATAAATTTAATTGCTAATTTAAACGATTTGGAAATTGAAGAAATAATGAATAGTAATAATGGAGTAAAAGAGCAAGTCTATAAATTGCTAGATAAAAATTTATTTGAAAACCAATCCCGGAAAATGAATACAATCTTTGAAAAGCTATATTCAAAAAAATTCACTTGATTGAACGAGTTTTAAATCAAAATAAACGGGATAATTTAAATCTTTAAATGATTAAATAACTAAAAAACCCTTCCATCAAATTAATTGCTAGAGGGTTTTTTAGTTGAGGAAAAAAATTAAAACAGAAATAAAAAACGTCATCTCAAAATTTTTTTTTATCCGTAATGTGGATTTAAAATAAAATCATACCGTTTATAAAAAGCTTTATATACTGTTTCTAATATATTTATAAACATTCATTCTCTTCTATTGAATAGAGAGTGAACTAATCCCTAATTCACTCCTAAAAAAACCTTTGAAATATTAATCATTTTATTATTAAAAATCCATTATTTTATCAAATTTATAATACAACTCTTGGTTCGCTGACATATTTCTAAAAGCTGCATTTTTTTGATAGGATTTATGAAGCAAAGCCTTTAATAAATTAAAACCTTTTTGATGATGCTCATCGAAAGAAATACACGCATTTCCGATATCATCCATAGGGATTTTCTTTATAAACTCAAATAATTTCCCTAAAATTCCTACCGTTACATCTGATAATTGAATGAAAATATTATTATGCGAATTTATAAATATATAATTATCCATCTCTACTTGATCTAGCTTTATTCCAGTCTTTTTAATTTCATTTTGTACATCAAATTCCTCATCAAATAAATGAAATGCATTTTTAAACATATATACAGACCGGGCATACAACACATAATATTCTTTAATTAGAATTTTATCCTCATTGTTAATTAAAAAGACAGGTTTTTTCTTTTTCCCATCCCTAAACGCTTCAATTAAATCTATTTTCCGCTGTAAACCATTACTACCTGGAAATTCAATAGGTAATAAAGGCTTTATACAATTAATTATCTCATCATAAAACGATGGGCTTAGATTAGCCCCTACATTTGGATAATTATACTTATCCAAAATCTCCATAAAGTTTTCTGTATTATTATAGACAAACTGATATAGAATTGTTTTTAGTTCAATGCCTTCCCAACCATTCACATCTAATGAATCAATAATATCTACTAAGGAATAGTATAAATGGTCTAACATTGAAAAGTGAATATAAATATTATTTTCTAAAAGCCATGCTATAAAATCATGCACTTTCCTATTATGAATACATTTTAAAAAATCACTTCCCTTTGGACAAATGTTATTAAATTTAATTTCTTTTAAGTTTGAACTAACTTTTAATTTTTTCTTGAGAGATTCAAATGAATCCTCTATATCTTTTATATTGTCTTTTTCTAAGAATACACCTCCCAAAATAAAATCTTTATCTTTATCATAGTTTAACTTTCCGTTCTTTATTTTTAATTTTCTACAATTATTTGTTTCATCATAATAAAAATTATAATCCACATCAAAATCCAAATTAGGATCAAAGCTTTTATAAGCTAGAATAGCCTCTTCTCTTTCCTTTGAATCTAAAAAATCCATGCTTACCTCCATATGTTTACTTTATTAAGTTATGTTACTAAATAGTTTCAATTTTTCCGTTTGCTGAATTCCAATTACTTTAGCCTCATTAGTTCTAAAGATAGGCTCAAGTTAGTCTAAAATTGTATTATCTATATTATTTGGATAACAAGAAATGGAATCTGAACAATTTAAGTATAGTACATATTGTTTATTCTGGGTTACTAATAGTTATTATGGCATCTATATAGGGGGTTATCATTTGCATTTTAGCAATAATATGAACAAAAATAGAACATTAAAATTTTATATTATAATATAATTAAATAGAATTCGTTATATACAAACAGGAGGGATTTCATTGGAAGGATTTGATGATGAGCTACGCCAAATTGATATGGATCAAAAAGAAGCAATACTAGTTATAAGGGCTTACAAAAGGTATTTAGCAAAAACAGATGAAGATAGGGAATATGGAACAGAAGTTATTGAACGTATTAGCAATAGTGATACTACTCGTGAGGATGCGGATTTTATTATAAGATGTACGGAAGTTATTGATAATCTTATCGATAAAGTTGTTGAGGAGAAAATAGCAAATAAAAGCTAATCTACTACTATAGGATAACCCTCCTAAAAAACATCTAGCATATAGACTACGGATTATCTCTAAATGAGCTTGTCGCTTTACGAATGAAACATTTGCATTTTTAGAACTATACATTATCTATTCCTGAACTAGTGACCCAATATATCACAGCGATAATTCACTCTTTGTTTTTTAACACTTTAGGTTCGGAACCTATCTTTGGAGTTATGATGAAGATGTACCAAGATTTTTCACGAAAATCTCTATTCAAAAAAATGATTAGTTTGGAGATAAAGCAAGCAAATTTGAGGAAAGGGATCTCTGCATACCATTTTCAAAATACTTTTATTTTAAAGATGATCCAGAAGCAATTAGGATTTAAAACTCACATATAATTTTTTAGTAGAAAAGGAATAAAAAAACTAGTTTGTTAGACAAACCGCTTTTTTTTACACTTCTTTCTTTTTGGTAAGTCAGGAGACTTCTTCATTGTGTCAATAGCATGCATGAGCGTGAAATATGGATGTTTTAAAATCATTTTCGGTCCGCTCTTTTTCATAATTTCCTTAACTAAACCTTTCATATCTGGTTTATAACAATGAATTTTGCAATTTTGACATGCTGGTTTCTTTTCTTGAAATGGACATTTTGATAAACGAAAATAAGCATAATCTTTTAATTTTTGACATTCTTCACATAGAGTATTTTGTTTGTGTTCGTTTTTACAATACATATCAATCATAATGCTAATTGTTTTCTCTTCACGTTCAATTCGATTCATAAATTGGCGCCTCCTGTATCAAAGTCTCTCTGCTTTGATTGTAAAACTTTTTAGAGAGTTTACTTGAATTTTTAATGACAGTTTTTCTAATGTTTATCTCTTTCCTAAGACTTAAATAGGGTTCCTTCTTTTCCTTGGGGGCTTCAGGTACCTAAACGACTCGAACAGCAAGAGTTCACTTGATTTTTCCACGTTATTAATTGATTCTATTGGAAGGTCAGGAGTATTTGAAGTTTACTGCTATATCAAATAATTCAGCCTTAGAGCACGCAATCAGCGTTTTGTTTTAGGGCCACTATACAATTTTTAAATTAATGAATATGTGGTGGTACCGCTTTTTATAAAATTGGATTTTTAGCGGAATGAATGTTAAGTTAACTTTACATTTTGTTAATTATGGTATACATTGAGGTAAGAGGTGGCGAACTTGACTATTTTTAACAAAGTAAAGGAAATTAGAGCTCGTTTTAATTTCACACAAAGTGTATTAGCTGAAAAAGTTGGAGTGACGAGGCAAACGATCGCAGCAATTGAAAAAGGGGATTACGTCCCTTCATTATTACTAGCATTGTCAATTTGTGATGTGTTTGATTTGAAGATGGAAGAAGTGTTTGTATTAAACAAGGAGGAAGAAGAGGATGAATAGATTGATGATTTCTTATGTAATTAATGTACTTATTATGGCACTAGCATGTTGGGTATTCATTGAACTTTATTACGGCATTATAGAACTTGCCAATATTATTGAAGTTAAGAAAGTAGCCTTTGAAGTATCATTAAATATTACACCAGTCTTGTTCTTATTAGTTATAGGTATTGTAATAACAATTTTTTATAAAATACAGAGGAAGAAATATAACGCCCTTTCATATCTGATGTATCCACTATTGTTTCCCCTAGAAGACGAACGTGAAAAGTTAATTACTGAAAGAGCTTGTCGTACAGCATTTGTTTCACTATGGTATGTGTTAATCATCGCAATTGGATTTTTAGTGCTTTCTCCTATTTTTAATATGTATATTCCAGGATATCCCTTATACATTGTATTTAGTGTTTTCTTTATTCAAATGACAGTTTTTTACTTATCTTTATACCGAAATAAAATAATGTAAAGTGAGACCCTCTCGTAAAAGCAAGAGGGTTCCTTTATATGCATGATTTATAGTGATTCCCTTAACAATTTTCTATTTTCTAACATATCATTTAATAGAATCTGTCCCATCATCATTGCAAAGTTATCCCTGGTTTTTGTATAGTAGTCATTAAGTTTTAATAGATAGTCTTTCCTGGGGACATAGGTGATTACAAATCCACGGTTTACTTCTTTAGGCAAAGGAATATATATATTTTTAACATCCTGGTTTGTATTGTTGGGATTTTTAAATAATAAATCATTTAGATTACTAAAAAATTCTTTTCCATTAGAGATAGGTTGAATTTTTTTAGCTATGTGAACACCATTATTATTTTTATTTGAATCTATTCCCCATAAAATTACACCACCAGAAGCATGAGAAAAAAACGATATAGCTTTTTCGTAATTCTTTTTATCATCTATTGAAAGGGTACTAGTTGTACAATTTTTTTTGCATTGAAATGTAAGGAATATATTCTCTTCTTGTTGTGTAATGATCATTTTTTGAATGTATGAAAATCCTTCTTGTTGAAGCTTTATAAAAATCTTCTTCGCATTCGCCAAATTAAACATTCTCCTTTTCTGCTTTGTAGCAAAATATTTAAAAGAGTAAATCAAAACAAGTAAACTTTGTATAGGAAATATATTTTTTAAAATTCTAATGCTTTTGATTTATTTTTTATTGTATTAATATCCTGGCATTGTTGGGAGAGCTGGGCACATTCATGAAAAGCAAAATGTTTACATCCTACACATTTCGCTTTATTCAAATGTCTTAAAGCACAGTTAATTGCTTCTCCTGTATGATCAAAAAAGTTCTCTTTTCCAATCTCAGCATATAATCCATTTTTAATTAGAGTTGTTTTCAACTCTGATTGAGCCCCTGAAATGAGAAGTACGCCACCTTGATTTTTAAAATGTTGGACAATATTCCTAAAGTAGGCTTCGCCTGTTGTGTCAATAAAAGGAACCTTGCCCATACGTAAGATTAGAATTTTGGGTCTATAATGAATTGTCGCTAAAATGTTTTGTTCGAATGTTTGCGCAGCTCCAAAAAATAATGGACCTTCTATTGTGTAAATACTAATTTGAGGGCAATCATGAGCATTATTTACCACATGCGGTAATAATTTTTCATTCTTTGTTGTATGATCAGGAAGCACTTTTGACATCACAAGCATATTACTCATACGTTTTGTAAACAAAATAATAGCTAAAATAAGACCGATTTCCACAGCCGTTGTCAAACTTGTAAATACAGTAAGGGAAAATGTTACTAGTAATACAAGAGAATCTCCGGTCTTCATTTTAAGTATATGAACAAAATGCTGTTGCTCACTCATATTCCACGCTACAACCATTAAAATAGGAGCCATACTAGCAAGTGGGATGTGGGAGGCGTATGGAGCTAGCAGTAGAAGCGTAAATAACACAAATACTCCGTGAATCACACCGGACATGGGTGAAACAGCGCCACTTTTAATATTCGTTGCTGTTCGAGCAATTGCTCCAGTCGCCGGAATTCCTCCAAATAATGGGGTAACAATATTAGCAATTCCTTGACCAATAAGTTCTTTATTACTGTTATGTTTACTATTTGTCATCCCATCTGCGACGACAGCAGATAAAAGGGACTCAATACCGCCCAACATAGCAATAACAAACGCAGGGCCAATTAAATGTTGGATACGCTCTATTGTGATCTCTGGTATATCAAACTGAGGTAGTGTATTTGGAATCGTACCATATGCTGTACCAATAGTAGGTACATGACCTGAGAAAAATATAGTTGCAATTATAGTCGAAATCAAAACACCTACTAATGAACCCGGTACTTTTGGCAAAATTTTTGGTGTTATGAGTATAACGAAAAAGCAAATCAAAGCAGTTACTACATTATAAAAATTAGTGGTACCGATATGAGTAAATATTTCTTTCAAGTTTGCTATAAAGTCCTCATGTTTTTTTATGCCTGTTAAACCTAAAAAACTAGCAATTTGTCCAGTGAATATAATAACAGCAATACCTGAAGTAAAACCAATTGTTACAGGACGTGGTATGAACTTAATTAACGAACCTAATTTAAAAATTCCCATAAGGCATAAGATAATTCCAGCCATCAAACCAGCGAGTAGTAAATTTTCATACCCATAAGTAATGACAATCCCTAAAAGAATGGGAACAAAAGCCCCTGTAGGCCCTCCAATTTGATACTTTGAACCGCCAAATAGAGAAATAAGTATCCCGGCAATACACGTTGTATAAATTCCATACTCTGGTTTTACACCAGAAGCTATGGCAAAAGACATAGCAAGAGGAATCGCAACAACTCCAACAATCAGTCCTGAAAGAAGATCTTTTTGAAAATGCCCTAATGAATATCCTTCAAACCTTCCCGTAAATAAACCTCTCATTACAAACCCTTCTTTTCTCTTTTTAATAAACTCGGATTACAACTATGTGTCGCATTCGTTTTATACAGGAGGATTTAATTTTTATCAAAGAAAACGACATCCTAATACTTACTATAAGTTTTGCTTAAATGACGTTCTAATTTTCCTATATCTCCACCTTGTTGTACATGGAATTGTAATCTTTCCGCTAGAAGTTCTCCAGCTCGACTATCTAGCTTCTTCGTATCAATAAACGTAGTGACTTTTACTTTATCTGGAGTAATATCTCTACGAAACATCTGTCCTGGAATTTCAGTCCAAAAACGATTCCATTCTTCTAATAATCCTATTTGATCAAACAAAAAGTTCTGAATGCCGCATAACCATGCTGTACAAGCTGTATTCCTTTTTTGACATCCAATACCATCTTGTAAATGTTGACATGAAAAGCAACAAGAATATCCACTTTTAATGCAAACATTACAAACGTGATGAGCTCCTATAGAGTGAAATATCTCAATTCCATGTTGGATGATATCTTCTCTTTTAGCCTCATTGCTCAATTTATTCCTCCTTTACCATTTCGTTTTCTGCTTCATCTAGCTCTTCTAACATAGAAATTGTATCAATTAAATGATTGTTAAAAATTTTCCGCGCAACCACTAATAAATTCATAATCATAGGATCTCGAAGGGAGTATAATACTCGTTTTCCATCTTTAGTGCCAACAACAATATTTTTCGCGCGTAATACACTTAATTGTTGAGAAACTGCAGAACCTTCTTTTTTAAGAATGCTTTGAATTTCATTTACACTTTTTTCACCTTCTGATAGAAGTTCCAAAATACCTATTCGTAAAGGATGCGATAAAGCTTTAAAGAAATCTGCTTTAAATTGTTGCATTTCGGTTCCCATTAAAACACCTCAAGTATATATTTACATTTAACATTTCAGAAGTATCCTATACATCTTCAAATGTTTGAATATGTATAGGATACTTCTAAAGCCAAGAATTATCAATACAAATTTAGAAACTTAAAATAGGTAAATAAATGGTTTTTGGTTGAAATTACGATTCTTTCTTTCGTACACAAAAATCCTATGTGTCCTAGACTATATTTCTAGATAAACCTTATACCTACAGGTTCAGAGGCTATTGAATAAGGGAGAAATAATGAATTTACATGAATAGACTCAAATAACATAAAAGCATTAAAGGAAAGAGGATTTACGGATTTATAAGAACGGAATATTTATGCAAGTAAAGGTGAGCTGTGAAAAAATGTAACAATCTAGTTATAGTATGACGAATAAAGAAAAGAACCCGTTAGTAAAAAACGGATTCTTTTCACTAGGTGTGCAAGAAATTCAAGGTGACTAGAATAAAATCACTTGTATTTTTTTAGGGCACGCACAAGTTTGAAAAAATATTTATTTGAACGTAAAAAGGGTTTATTCAAGATAAAGAAGCTTTTTGAAAAAGTAGGTGGACACCTAAAGGGAATTATTGAAAGACAAATTAATTTTGGTGGGTTACTTGAAGATTCGAGGGCAATTGTTATGCTACACATTGATAAATAGTAGGTTACTTATAAATTTCCTGAATTAGTAATTTTAGAAATTAAAGAAGATGTATAGACTTCATATCCCTAATTCGGATTCACTATATTTGATAGATTACCTGTATTTGTAAAAGAAATATTAAATACAAAGAGGTATTAAAACTACAAAAATAGAATATATAAATTTAAAGATAATTTTAAGGTAAATAAATCCATTAAAAGGTGATAATTTAGTATGTTTACAAAAAATTAGTAGAAATTAATAGTAATATTTTGTTTGTTGATGTGTATAGGTGGGATTAATGTTAAGAATATTCAATATTAATAATATTAATTTACTATAGTTTACAATTATGTAAAACTATAACCAGGATGAATTTTCTTTAAAACTTATCACTAATAAAGATTTAAAGAAGTTTTTGTTTCATTTTCCATCAAGAAAAAAGCCAATTTTTATATTCATTGGCTTCTTTTAAATCCATACTCTTTTTCATTTATAATTTTACCACATCATCAAAATTTGTATAGAAAAATAATTTAAAAATTCAGACTAAAACACCCGTTGTTATGAATGGAATTGTAGGATTGTTTGGAGTTGGGTTCAAAAATGAATAGACTTGTTCAAATGGGATGAATCAAATCTATTAGAATTAGAAAGCGTTGTCATTAGTGGTGTAATATTGGCAACTATTATACCGCAGAGATTGGAATTATGAATAATAGAGAAATGAGAATTTGTATTTTAGATTTGCAAGATCATCATACTAGTTGTGTACATAAATATTGTATTGATGATTGAAAAATTGGAAAAGCAGCATGTCAAATAGGAACGGAATTGATTTTTGATGAAAAGGCCGCTAAAAGAAAAATAAAATTGAAGTGGGATTACATTTGCTAGCAAGCGCTGGTGTTAAGAAGGAATGGATATGTATAAGAAATGTACATCAATTTGAATGTCAAATAAGTAGTTTACGTAAACAGCAAAATCAATGTGGCTTGTAAATAATTAATTAAAAGTTGTAATAGAAGTGATAAGGATAGAAGTATTAATGGCCTTATTATAAGTATTATCTGAGAAACTAGCAAGAATTGTAGATAACGTAGTAGGATGCGAGAATTTATCAAATAAAATGAGGTGAATGAAACATGAAAGTAATTACGAAAAAAGCACAAGTGATACCCTTAGAGGGGGAGGAGTTTTGTAATCTTCAAGCGGACGCAGAACAGTATAATGCGGAGAAGTGTAATATAGAAAGAGAGTATATCAAGCTAGAAAAAAAATCAGTTAAAAATCGAACGACAGAAGAAAAATGGGATGAAAGATGCAAACAAGCAGTTCAATTATTTAATCAAGGGACCGAATATCCAGACATTGCGAAAATAGTAGGGTGCAAAGTGAGTAGTTTGTATAGAGAGCTCAAGAAACGTGGAGTATTAGAAATGCCAAAGCAAGCGGCACCCTCTAAAACATTAAGGTCACCCATAATACCAGCAAAAACAAAAAAATCTAAGTTTGAACGATATAAAGAGTATTATATGTATAAGTAGAAGGATTAAAGGTTATATAGTTATGTATCTGAATAATAACTGCATCTTAGATTCTCTATTTTTGATTTTTCATAAATTACACTTTTAGACGTTACATTTAAATTCTTATCAACTCAGTTTTGGGGAATTAGCAAAGATATCAAAATATCAAAAACATACATTTGGATAAATATTAAGGAATTTTTGAGCACTTGCTCCTTAATTGTCGCTAATATGGTTAGTGCTACACACTCTTATGAAATGTATTAATCAAGCTGTACACCATATATAATTAATAGTTTTAATATATAGGTAAATATATATGATTTCTGCAAATGGAGGAGATATATAATGTTAACTGAATTACAAAAAAAGTTTTTCTTAAAATTAAAAATTCCCCCAAGAGAAAATGTGAAATTTGAAGATTTACATAGAATTCTTTTGCAGATGGGGCACTTATTACCTTATGAAAACTTAGACATCATGGAAGGAAATACGAAAGAATTTTCTAGAGAAAATATTGAAGAAAAGCTGCTTTTAAAGAATCGTGGTGGATTATGCTATGAAATTAATTCTTTATTATATTATTTTTTGTGTGATTGTGGATTTAATGTGTATCGAATAGCTGGAACTCTATATGATCCAAAAACAAGAAAGTGGAACCCTGATGATGGCCATGCACTTATCGTTTTACAACACAAATATGAAAACTATATTATAGACGCCGGTTTTGCATCCTATCTCCCTTTACATCCTGTTCCTTTTCACGGTGACAGCGTGACTTCTGTAACGGGTGAATATCGTGTTCGTAAACAAAATACGGAGAAAGGAACCCATGTATTAGAAATGAAAAAAGGAAAAAATGGAGAAACTTCACATTTTTTTGATTCGGATCTTAGTGATACCTGGTCTATCGGTTATGCTTTTTATTTAAATGCAATTAATGAAAAGAAAGTGAATGCTATACAAAACATGGTTATAGAGCATCCAGAATCACCAGTAAATAAGGCGAATATTATTTGTAAATTAATTGAACACGGGCATATTGCACTTACTAAGCAAAGTTTTACAGAAACCCGGCATGGAAAGAAAATTAAAAAAGAAATAACAGAGAAACAATATCATCAAATACTTAAAAATGAATTCAATATTTTTTAGACAAGTAAGATGTAGAAAGTAAACTATAAGATTTTCAACGCATTACGCCCTCATTTGTAGAAAAATGGGGGTTTTTAATTAATAAGTGCTTAAAAAGTTCTAAAATATTTTTATTTTTATGAATTTTTCTATTGTTAATAGGATAAATTCAGCGATATATAACTTAAATTTATAACGAAATACTATAAATGCTTATTGAATAACAGTGAAAATAACATCAAATATATCCATTTTATTAAAATAGTACTACATTCATGGAGAATTTGTTCAATTGTATATAGAGAGATATTATTTTAAATAGTTATTAATAACGAAAGAGGAGAGGGAAAATTATGTTCAATCAAAGAACAAGAAATGGCGTCAAAAAAATCCTAGCAATTACAGCAGCTAGTACGGTGTTTTCGATGTTTGGATCATCAATTTCTATCATAGAGGCGGCGTCTGCTCCAGGAGTTTATGTTACACCTAAAAATAGTGTTTCTTCAGATATTATTAGTATAGACTGGTCTCCTGTTCAAACAGCACCTTATACATATTGGGCTGTACATAACTGGAACCAGGGGGGAGAAGCTGGTGGGTATGCTGGATTCCAACAACAAAGCGGTTTTGATGAAAATGGAAAGCGTACTTTGCACTTTGCAGTTTGGGATCCTATTTCTTCTAAGGAAGCAATAAAAGCAGAATATGTATCCCCTACATCAGTTGCAAGTAATTTTGGTGGAGAAGGAACAGGTCTTAAAATTCAGACGACATATGATTGGAAGAATTATAATTGGTATCGCATGACAATGCGTTCTTGGCAAGAGAATGGACACACAAAATTTGGACAGTGGTTAAAAGATGTTTCAAAAAACCAATGGAAGCTTATTGGGATTATGGACTTTCCAGTTCCTAACGTTACATTTAACTATGGACAAACGCTGTTTCAAGAAGACTGGCTTGGTAATGGACAAGATGTAAGAGAGGCACGTGTAAAAAATGGATATGGAAGAAATATCTCAGATAAAAAATGGACATCTTGGAATACTCAATCAATAGAGGGGCAAGAGCCATTGAATAATAATTGGGATGGGGGAGCTACTTCAGAATATCTTTGGTTTAAGGCTGGGGGAGACTCTCGATCAACTATTGGAACAGGAAAAACATTTACGTTAAATCAACCTAGCCAACCTGAAATAGGAAAACTAGATTATGATGTAAAGTCTATGTATTATGAAAATGAAAAATTAAATATAACTTGGCAATTAAAAGATAGTAGTACACCTCAATTTAAGGGGAAAATTGAAATTTATAATAATGAAAATATGACGGGCCAACCGATTAACGTAATTAATGATATTAAATCTTACCAAAATGGAATCAGTCAATCTATATCATTACCAACAAATACTTATGCAAAAATTGTATTAACAGATATATTTGATCAAACTGTGGAAAAAAAGGTGAAAATCAAAAATGAATCTCCAAACATTTTAGAAGGGGATCGGTTTGCATGGTCGATGAAGGGTATAGGAGATTTTGAATTTGCAAAACTTGATTTAAATAAATCAACAGAAGAATTGCAAGTTAGTTTAATAGCAGGTACACCACACAATTATTTTGATAGCACGTATGCAAGTATTAAAGTACAGGATACATCAGGTAAAGTGGTATATAACAAAGAGATTTATGGGAATAACAAACAAAATGCTGAATCAAAAACAGTCCCAGTAAAAGTAGGCAATTTTATTGAGCTTACACACCTAGAAGGTGGAGAGAGAGCGACATTAACAAATCTGGATAATAATAAATGCGAAAGCTTTGATAAAAAAGTAATATATGAAGTTACAAAGGATGGCCTGAAGAAAGTAAATCAAATTGTTAATCCGAAACCGGACACAGAAGCTCCAACACAGCCACAAGGATTATATGCAAGCAATGTTGCATCAGACAGTGTAGAGCTAAAATGGAATCCTTCTACAGACAATGTGGGTGTAAAAGAATATCAAGTGTTACGTGATGGACAATTAATTCAAACAGTACAAGAAACACAGTTTACTGATCAAAACCTTACAGCTAATAAAGAATATAAATATACTGTAAAGGCTGTAGATACGGCTGGAAATATCTCGGTTCAAAGCAACATCCTTACAGTAACAACAAAGAGTCAAAATGTAACGTATGAAAAATGGGATCCTAAAAAGGCATATACAAAAGGAGATAAAGTAGAGTATCAAGGGAAATTTTATGAAGCGGTTCAAAGCTATCAAGGAAATGGGGATCCTACTTGGATATTTGCCTTGTCTTTATGGCAACCATTTAAACTAATATAAAAGTCTTTTACTTAAATTTTATATATTAATTAAGTGTTCGCAAAAATATGTTTAGATTTTAGCAGAAGATTTCAAAATTGTAAGGGAAAAACTTAAAAACTGTATATAAAGTAAATGGTAGTAAAAATACCAAATCTGAATTTTGTTAAGAAAATGTACTGAAAAAATTGATTATATCAAATGGGAAATAGCTTTATCACTGAGAGAAAAAAACTGTACACAGGGCATCTAAAAAGATACCTTAGCAATAACGACAATTAGGGAGAAGTATTAACTAAGGTATCTGGGTGGATGGTTGCATAGTAAATATGCAATTTTGAGCATTGTTGAATGTATTGGGATATTCAACAAGTTCAGAGTAACACAAAGTTTCTGTTAATTCAGCCGGTAAATTTGTCCAAAAATACGGGTCTATAAATCCACTTTTTATCTCTAGTGTGGATTTATAGATCCTAACAAACGTGTGATTTGAATTTAAAGTAATACCTTTAGAGACTTTTACTTGTCTATTATGAAAATTACACGATTTAGGGAAGTTTCTGAGCATATCGTTAAGATTAGACCACAGGATAAATATAATACTTAAATCATGAGAATCGACAATATCTATGCATATCTTGTCATAACACCAAGACTTTTGGTAACTCTTTATTAATTAGGGGAGAGGTCGTGTTTGATGAGAATGATAATCTGATTAGGAGGCATAGAGATGGAACTAACTAAATTGGAAAAGGTAATTGTTATTAGTACATTTGTTCAAGGGTTAGGTGAGGAATTCCTGGAAAATAGCAAGGAAACCCATTCTTTAAAACAACTACTTAGGGAGATAGAAAAGGTGTTTAATGATTCAACACCGGATCAAATGCGAGAAGCAGCTGAAAGTGTGTTAGAAAAATTCATTTATGATTTAATAAAAGAAAACAATCTTCCACTACTAAAAAATTAATTAAGGCTTAGTGCGAGAACGAGAGGGCAGTAAGGCAATGCCTATAAGGAATCGTTACCGTATCCCTATAAAAATTAATATCAAGCTTGCATAAGGAATGATATATAAAGAGTTTATTCTCTTTATATATGCCAAAAGTCAGTTACTTGTTTTCGAGAATCATGTTTTCTAACAATCTTCATTATTTTTTGCATTGTATTTGGTGATGGTACATAATCCTTGTCATTACACAGTTGGCCTAATGTATTTCTGTTTACTTTACTAGCTTTAGAAAAATCCTGAATTGAGTAATCGTAGCTAGCTAAAAATTTAGCTAGCTTTGTTCTATGTCTTCCAATACCTCTACCCCACACGCTAATCTCCTCCATAATCTTTTTTAATCATCCTTGTCCAAAATGCAAAAAACTATACGCAATTGCAAAGAAAAATTTGCATATTGTACAAGCTATTCACAATAAGATGTATCAAGGTTGCTACCAAATTAGCTATCAAGGTAACTCTACCAAATTTCTAAGTTTGTAAGCCCATGTATCATCAACATTCAAAATTCTGTTTATAAAGGGGGAATTTATATGTTAACTACATTTATCTCTTTAGGAGCTTTAGGAGTAACGACAATTGGAGGGGCGTTGTTAGAAAAGCATCTTGTGAAAAATGATCATGTTGCAGCAGCGAAACTTGTAAGTGATGGAATATATCATGGAATGAGGATAGGTGGAGTTTGTTTCATTGGGTATGTATTCATTCAAATTGTGGAGATGTTTTAAGGAGGAAATTACATGGGGATTTTAAAGGATTGGCTTCATAAACAAAGTTTGAAGAATCGACTTATAGAGGTATTTACAAAGGCAGGTTTATATGTAGACCATCAAACAAGAGGTGGAAAAGTACCCATTTATCCGAAGATACATGACATTTTTTCCTCGAAAGAAAAGGTTCGATACATATTTACCATTCCAAACGGATTAGATCCGAAAAATATTGAAAAGAAGTGGTTTTGCTTTCAACAAATATTAGGGCGTAATGTAGCAATTGAAGGTGATATTAAAAGGTTTGTACTTAATGTGTTTCTTTCGGATGCTGGGCTACAAGCATACAATTACAGTTATAAGAAGTGGCAGCCATTACTTATACAACATCATCTTCCTGTAATTGTGGGGCGTGACCAATTTGGAAATATGATTACGTATGACATGATTGCTTCAAACACGCCGCATCTTCTAATTGCAGGAGAGACGGGGAGCGGGAAAAGTAGTATGGTACGCGTTGTACTGTCTACACTTATTCAATATATGTCTCCTGATAAATTACATTTGTACCTGGGCGATTTGAAGAATTCCGAATTTCATTTCTTGCGAAGGGTGAAACACGTAAAAGAGGTTTGCATGGAAGAAATAGAAATGAAGATTATGCTGCAGAAAGTGTGGAAGGAAATACGCGAACGTAGAAAATTGATGGAAGAGTATGAAGTAGATCATATTGACGAATACAACAAATTAAATCCTGATAATCAGAAACCATATATCTTACTTGCTATCGACGAAGTGGTTATGTTGCAAGATGAAAAGGAATGTATGTCTATAGTTGAAAAAATATCGGCAGTCGGAAGGGCACTTGGAGTTTTTTTAATGCTAAGTATGCAACGACCTGATGCAAAAGTGTTGGATGGTAAGTTAAAGCTCAATATGACGGTTAGAATGGGCTTTAAATGTGATAGTACAATTAATAGTAATATTATGGGTACTCCTGGTTCAGAACGCTTGGAGCAATCTGGCCAAATGATATTAAAGTTAAATGGATTAAAGAAAGTACAATCTCCTTATTTAGAATTAAGTAAAGCCAAGAAGATAGTTGAACCTTATCGCGTTCCGAAAGAGAATATAAAGTTGCAAAACCTACCACAAGAAGAAAATCAATTATTCGGGGTGTTAGATTATGAGGAATAGAGACAAAGCCATACTAAACAATTTGAAGCGTTTTAGATGTATGTCTCGTGATGATATTATTGATTTGCATTTTCAAGGATTAAAGAACGCGGTTACATGCTGTAATACGGTGATGAAGCGATTAAGAAGAGATGGTCATGTGAATGCCAATATCTCGCAACAGCCATACATTTACTTCCCTCAATCCAGCACACTTCGCAAAACTAGCCAAAAGATTCCCCACTTTCTAGGCATATTAGATGTGTATAAACAGCTTATCTATTATGAAAAACCTAAACTGTTTAAAGTGGAGCCAAAGTACGGTAAAGAATTCATGGAACCAGATGCATTTACAATTTGGCGTAGATCTCCATTTTTCATTGAAGTCCAGAAGTCAGTTTACAGCAAAAAAGTTATGCAAGATAAAATAAATAGGTATGAATTATACTTCCACAGTCAGGAATGGCATAACGAATCTTGGCAGCCAAAAGAATCTAAATTCTTTCCATCAATACTTATAATTACTGAAAAGTATTATAATATCAGCTCTTTTAGCCTACGCATTTTTCAAGCTTCTTCAATTAGTAATTTCTTGAATAGCCTTGCTGTAAAAGCACAGTAACAGTCCCTAATTAGGTTTTTCTTTCTAAAGAGGTTTCTTAATTTACATCTACGTTTATTAGGTCATCATTGACTGAATTAGTTCATATATATTTTGCCAATGTGAATTCTAATACAGTTTCTGTTATTAATACAAGTAGCAATGCTGTTATAGCAACAATTTCAGTATATACATTCCTTAGTGGTATTTCTATAACACTAAATGGTTAAAAAGCTTTTGTAGTAATAGAAGTATTTTTCGGAATCTATTTCTTAACGATTCGCCTCTCATCAATAACATATGATAATTGATATTAATCAGTATCTTTTATTTGATACAATCGTTTGATTAGGCGTTCTTAAGTAGTGTTTGTTAACCTTCCGGGAACATAGTTACTTTCAGCGCATCGTCTCTTTAGTTACCGAATCAATTCCACATACTTTTGGTAGGAGGAATATTACCTGGGATTTCGAAAAATGTTTACATATCCTTATAACAATAATTGATATTGGATGTTTTCTACCTTAAAAGCTAGTTAGGCGATAAAAATAACATGAATGGACATAATAAGTTTGGTAAATTCATGTATTACTTTTTTAATCCTAGGTATTATATTGCTTATAAAAGGATGTGTTAGAAGTGAGAATTGGAGTAGTTAAAGAGATAAAAAAGGGAGAAGCACGTGTAGGAATGACCCCTGAAAATGTTCGGAAGTTAGTTGAAGAAGGGCATCAAATCTTAGTAGAAAAAGATGCAGGTATTGGATCAGGATATACAAATGATGAATATACAGGCGCAGGTGCAAATTTAGTAGCACAAGGAGAAGCTTGGGAAGTCGATATGGTAGTTAAAGTAAAAGAACCATTACCTGAAGAATATCGTTACTTTAAAAAAGATCTTATAATCTGGGGTTTTTTACATCTGGCTGCGTCGAAAGAGTGTGTCGAAGCACTGAGAAATGCTGGTACTACTGCAATTGCAGGAGAAACAATTAGCGAAGATGGTGTTTTGACATTATTAAAGCCAATGAGTGCAATTGCTGGGCGTCGTGCTGTATTCATGGGAGCATATTATTTAGAAAAACAACATCAAGGAGAAGGGATTTTATTATCAGGTATTGAGGGAATTCCTGCCGGAAATGTAGTTATTTTAGGTGGAGGAAATGCTGCAACTAATGCTTGTGATATGGCAATTGGAATTGGATGTAGTGTTACAATCCTAGAGGTTAATCAAGAAAGAATTGCATATTTAAGAAAGCAATACGCAACAGAAGAAGTAAATATAATTGAATCTAATACTGAAAATCTAGAGCGAACGATTAAAGAAGCAGATTTATTTATTTCAACAATTTTAATACCAGGATCTCGCCCTCCTAAAATTGTTAAAGAGTATATGGTTCAATCTATGAAGCCAGGAAGTGTCATTGTGGATATTGCAATAGATCAAGGTGGTACGGTAGAGACAGTCGATCATTATACAACTCATGATAATCCTATATTTATTAAGCATGATGTAATCCATTATGCAGTACCAAATATGCCTGGTGCTACTCCACGTACTTCAACTATGGCCTTAGCAAATGGAAATATTGAGTATTTACTAGAAATAGCTAAAAATGGATTGGAGAATGCAATCCAAAATAAACCGGGTTTAGCGACGGGGGTAAATATTTACAAAGGGACAATAACTTATGAGAATTTAGGTACAACACTAGAATTAGATTATAAGCCATTGAAAGAAGTGTTAATATGAGTAATGAGATTTTACCACTTAACATTGGGAATATAAAAAAAGCAAAAAAAATTTTAGATGGAAATGCTAGAAAAACGCCTTTGGTTAAATCTTTCTATTTAACCAGTAAAACCGGTGGAGAAATTTATTTGAAGTTAGAAAATATGCAGTTAACGGGTTCATTCAAGTTTCGTGGTGCATTTAATAAAATTTCCCAACTAACAAATGAAGAAAAAGAACGTGGTGTAATCGCTTGTTCAGCTGGAAATCATGCACAAGGTGTTGCATTATCTTCTCATTTACTTAAAATTCAAAGCAAAATTGTGATGCCAACCTCTGCACCGCAAGCTAAAGTGGATGCGACGAGAGGATATGGTTCTGAAGTTATTTTATACGGTGATACATTTGATGATGCAAAAGCGAAATGTGAAGAAATTATAAAAGAAACAGGCGAAACATACCTACATCCATATGATGATGTAGAAGTAATGGCTGGCCAAGGGACAATTGGGTTAGATATTCTGGATGATATGTGGGATGTTGATACTGTTATTGTACCTATTGGTGGAGGAGGAATTATTTCAGGAATTGCTGTAGCGCTGAAATCATTTAATCCCTCCATTAATATTATTGGAGTTCAAGCTGAAAACGTACACGGTATGAAAGCTTCTTATGATGCTGGAGAAATTGTATCACATTATAAAGCTCCAACAATAGCGGATGGTTGTGCAGTTAAAATACCTGGAAATTTAACCTTTGAAATTGTAAAAAACCTAGTAGATGAAATTGTGACTGTATCGGAAGAAGAATTAGAAGTAGCGATGAAAGACTTATTGCAACGCGGAAAGGCTGTCGTAGAAGGTGCGGGAGCATTAGCAACAGCCGCTCTTCTTGCAGGCAAAGTTGATAAATATGTACAGGGTAAAAAAGTAGTAGCGGTTATTTCAGGTGGCAATGTGGATTTAAAACGTATTTCAAGTGTATGTGAGCATTTCTTTGTTGCCAATGAAGTAAAATAACGATTGATGAATGTATATAATAAGTTGATATTGCTAAAAAGGAGCTAGGATGAAACATCTTAGTTCTTTTTTGTAATATCAGGATACTATTTAGACAGAGTTTGTTTAAAAACAAACTCTTATACAAGGGGTACAGCCACATCGCTATCAAGCTAAGCTTACGCAAAGTCAATTTTAAACGAGATTATTTCTTTTTTCTAAAGGACAAGTGTAGATGATTGAAAGATTTGCATACGAAATAAACCCTAACGGGTTTCACTTTTTTGAATTAAGCGGCTTGATTTTCAGACATGGTACAATTGTAAACGACACCTAATATATCAAAGACCGTTTTTTTCTCATATCGATGAGATTTCCGCCCGTTTTGCTGCAGGAGATTGAACAGGCGAAGTAACACCTTTGATAGCTCTTGGGTGTTTTTTTGTATAGTTTGGAATAAAAGAAGAAAATAGTCTTTAATCATATATATGGCTTTATACTCACTAAGCTCTCGTTTTTTCTTTATGAGAAGCAATTGGCGCATTTGAAACATGATAGAGGAACAGAGTAGAATTGCAATCAATTGACCATATAAATGGCACTCTAATCGTTCTGGTTTTATCTTTTTACAATGATGAATTTGAAAGAATGACTTCCACGTTTTAAATAAAATTTCGATTTGCCAACGCAAAGAATACCAGTCATGTACCTGTCCCATCGGGACAATATCTGTAGGGGTGTTTGTCATATATACATTGATACTACTGAGTCGTTTACTACGAGGAGAATACTTCATTCCTTTCTTTTTTTCTCTTACAGCTTGATCTTGTAATCGTTTTTGTTGCTGTTGTTTTGTTAATCGATGAACAATTACACGAGCGGGCACTTTGAATCTCTTGAGCAAATAATTGTAATTCGTTAGACACAGAAACAGACATAAAAAACGCCATCCTTTCCTATAATTCTACAGAAAGAATAGCGTATTTTTTCATTTGAAGGGAAAACTTTGTTTTATTAGTTTGATAGCGATTGAGTAGCACCAAAGCGTTTAAGAATAAAACTGTACAACAGTTACTTGTTAAGTATTCTATATTTCAGTTAAAAAGAATTTTTAAAAATCAGTACGTTTATAAATTCTCACCGTTAAGAAGTAAGAACAGATAAATATAAGCATGGTAACGATTGAAGCAAGTGCAATTAGTTGATTAATAGTAAATTGTGTAGTAACACTATATACAAGGTCAGTAATATGCACATATGCCTCAAGTGGTCTCCATAAAACAACACATACAGGGAAAATAATGGTGACAGCAGCCATCAAATATTTATTGGTGAAGCGATAGAAAAATGGTAAGTAGATAGACGTAAACAACATGACAGTAAGAACACTAACCATAATTGTCTGTGGAGTTTCAATTTCAACTCCATAATTCGGGGATGCAACTTGAATTACTGCTTGAATCAATAATGAAAATAGAACTACTAGAATTGTAAACAACACTGTACCGATATATTTTGACATAATAATTTTATTTCTACTATAAGGTAGGCTATTAATAAATTTGTGACTATTATTCTTTTCGTCGTAATAATGTAGATTTATCATATAAGAACCAGCCACCAAAACGACTATGAACCCAAAACTTCCAAACGTCCCTATAAAAAAGCATATACCAAGTAGATAGAATAAGATCATTAATTTTTGCAATCGAAAATCCTTTAATATTAAATTATACATATTGAATATTCCCCTTTTTTGTATAGTACATAATATCGTCTAATGTCGCTTCTTCAATTAATACATCATTTCCTAATTGCGTACGTGAACGGCTGGCGTTACTTGTGAGTGCTTCAAATCCCACGTTTGTTTCACGAATCCCGATTAATTGTTCTCTGATTTTCGGCGTAAGCAAGGATTTATCCCCTTTTACAGTTGCATATTCTTCAGAAATACTATGTATATCTTTCTCAAATACAATCTCTCCATTATGAATAAATACAATAAAATCAGCAATACGATCTAAATCGGTGGTAATATGTGTGGAGAAAAAGATTGTTTTATCCTGATCGACCATTAAATCATAAAGGATGTCTAAAAGTTCTCTTCGAAATACAGGATCGAGTCCAGATGTCGGTTCATCCATAAGTATAAATTCGGCATGGTGTGAAAGTGCAAACGCAAGGGAAGTCTTCATTTTCATCCCTGTAGACATCTCTTTCATTTTTATGTTAGTCGGTAACTCAAAGCGCTGTAAGTAGGATTGGAACTGATTTTCATCCCATTTTTTATACGCTGGAGCAATGAATTTTTTCAGTTGATGAATTGTCATATCTTCATAATAGATATTGTCATCGTATACGAATCCTATACGCTCTTTAATAGAAACTTGGTCCTTTTGATGATCTTTACCAAACACTGTGATTTCTCCACTATCCTTGCTAATAAGATCCATAATAAGTTTAATTGTCGTACTTTTCCCAGCACCATTTGCACCAATAAATCCCGTTACAAACCCCTTTTTGATGTTGAACGATGCATTTTTTAAAGAAAATTCCTTATATGTTTTTGAAACATTTTTCACTTCTACAATGTTCTCCATATTTATTCCTCCTCATAAATACGATTAATAATTTGTATTAACTCATCCCTTAATAAATGATTAGCCTTACTCTCTCGAACGATTGTACTGAACTTTTCACGTATTGGATCACTTGGTTCACCCGCACGTTGTTTCTTTGTTTGTTTTGCAACAAACGAGCCTTTCCCTACTATAGAGTAGATGTAACCCGCTTTTTCAAGTTCTTCGTACGCTCTTTTTGAAGTAATAACACTTACCTTCAAGTCTCTTGCTAATGAACGCATAGAAGGTAACGAATCATCTACTTTCAATGTTTCATTTGATATTTGTAATATAATCTGATCAATGATTTGTTGATAAATAGGCGACTTAGACTTATTAGATAGTAAGATTTTCATGATTCAACTCCTTGCCTCTTAAATGCTTATGAACACATTATACACAATGTGTACAATATATACAATATATACATTCGGAACGATGTTAATTTTTCATATAGGATACAGTCATATTGATATAAAGGCGTTATCCTTTCCTATGATTTCTCAGAAAGAATAACGCCTTTTTCATTTTAGGGGGGATATTGTCTTGTTAGCTTGATAGCGATGTGGCGGTACCCCTACAATTAAATTTAAGAAGGTATTGCAAGGTTAATAATTTATCTACAATGAGTTATTAATGTGGATTTAGCCCATTTTTTACATGTAGCTGGTTATTTTTTGATTGTTGTCGTACTTCGATTTGAATTACAGTGAGTTGCATTCATCCAAAAAACACCCCTGATTTCCTATAAATAATGGAGGTCATCAGCGGTGTTTATCGGTGTATAAAACTTCAATATTATTAATAAGTCTTCTTTTAAAATATAAATGGTTAAACATATGAAAAAACTTCGATTGTTATATCATCTTTTATTTTTGAAATACAGGTGCTATTTTATCAATGCGGTTTGTCCAAATTCCACCTGTATAATCGTCAGGAAGACGTTTTATATCTTCAAGCGAGTCAAATCCACTTGAAAATCCAAATCCATTTCCTCCTACAACAATAACTCGAGTATCAGCTTTATCCATTCGATTAAGAAAACGATTTGGCCATCCCCAAAGCCAAGGAGCTACTTTGTCTGGTATATGTAACTCCCCATGCTTCAGGCTTGAAGGCATGTAACCAGTCCACCCTAACGCCATATAAGTAAGAAGATCCTTTTTCATGGTTGCTTTAGACATTAATCGTAAACTAGGGATGCGCTCTTTTATCGCAGCAATTGGTTTATCGCCACCATATACAGTTAGTTGCTCAAGGCGTTTTGCTGGTAGTTTCTTAAGGTAAGCAGCCAATTGGATTCCTTCATTTTCATCATCACTTTTAATATGAATAAGAAAAGAGCGATCTGGAAAATGGTTAAGTACTTCATCAAGTGTTGGCATAAGATTAATCCCTTGACCACGAAAAGGGAATGTTTTACCACCATCAGCTGTATAACCATAACCAATATCAAGTGCTTGTAATTCTTTTGTTGTAAAATCTCTTGTAACACCTTTACCATTTGTACGACAATCAAGAGTCCAGTCATGAAAAATAACAAAATTATTATCTTTAGTTGGTTGAACATCAAACTCTACTAGATCAGCCCCAGCTTTAAATGCCGCTTCCATAGATGGAATTGTATTTTCTAAATAAGGATATTCAGGTTTATTTATACGTTCAGCTGTACATGTATCACCCTCAATCCCTTCCATGCTAAATGTTTGCGAAAGCCCTCGGTGAGCAAGAAGAAGAGGAGTCCTATCGGCCCTCTCAGCAAAAAAAGAACTGTTATTTACATAAACAAATACGAATAGGATAAGAATTATCCAAGTCGTTTTACGTTTTAGTAACCTTTTTATTTTATTCATTGTATTCTCCTCTTAAATATTAGTTGAAATGATTTAAACAATGTTCGTCATTTAAATACTGGTAGATGTTACAACCTATTTTATTTTATTGCAATGGATAGGATTGGTAATTGAAGGTTAGTAATTATATATCAATATAACTCTTCAGCGAATAAAGATAATTCTTTTTTATCCAGATTCTACATCCTTAAGTTAATGGATGTGTGGTGGGCTCCTATAGGGGCGTAAAGTACTCAAAACTATGAACGTTTCCGCAACATTCCCCTTTTCCTCTTCCGAATAAAATTTATAGGAAGATATAATAAAAGTATAACGATATAAGGGGCGTCTTTTATGAGAAAAGAGAAAAGACAAAGGCTAATTAAACAAGCGGTGAGAGAGTATGAAATAGATACACAAGAAAAGTTAGTAGAGCTGTTAGCAAAAAAGGGGGAAATTGTAACACAAGCTACTATTTCGCGAGATATTCGCGAATTAAATATAATAAAGACAGTTTCTTCAAACGGTTTAACTATATATAAAAACTTCACAGGAGATAATATACAAACTGATATGATGTTAAAGAAAAAGCTGGGAGAAGTTGTCGTAAAGATTGATTATATAAATCAATTAACTATTATTAAAACTTTACCGGGTAATGCACATGTTATAGGGGTGTTATTAGACTCTGTAGACTGGAAAGAAAAAGTAGGGTGTATTTGTGGGAATGATACATGTCTTGTAATTTCAAAATCACAATCAGATAGGGAGATTCTAGAAGAGAGATTAAAATTAATTATGTAGATAAAAAAACTACTAATACAGGATTTTATTTTGGTACAGAAATAAAGCAGCTTTTCCGGAGCCTTGGTAATAAATTAAACTTTTAATTAGGATACTTTACGGTATATTGAAATTAATTGTCTTCTTAGTTGTTGAAGATACTTAATATAGAAATGATGTTGGAGTATCGAGAAAAATAATTAATTCTAAATAAGAATTTTTAACGTAAGGTAGCTAAAATTTGAAAGTGAGTACAATTAATCGAAATTGCTAGTTATAAGAGAGGGTAAAAGTATCTTGTAAAGTAATGCATATAACATAGAAAGATATAAGAGATAGGTGAAATTTATGAATACAAGACAAAAAGAAATTTTATTTCTACTATTATCTGAATCTAACGACTATTCATTAGTACAAGACCTTGCGGATAAGGTGAATTGCTCTGAAAAAACAATTCGTAATGACTTTAAAATAATTGAGGAGCATCTTGCGAATTATTCAAGTGCGCTTCTTGTTAGGAAACCGGGATTAGGTGTGTACTTAGAGATTGAGGAATATGAAAAGGTGGACTTGTTTAATAAACTTTATTGTATTAATAATCGCACAAAGTATGAATCAGATGAAGAAAGAATTCTACAAATTGCATACAACTTATTAATGAATGTAAAGGCAGTTACTGCACAGGAAATGGCATCCCAACATTTTGTAAGTCGAACGACTATAAAAAAAGATTTAGATAGAATTGAAAAATGGTTACATCATTTTGATCTAACCATTGTTTCAAAACAGCGAGTTGGACTTATTATTGATGGAATTGAAAAGAAAAAAAGAAGAGCATTGGCTAGATTATCAGATTTGATTCGTAATTCTGATCTTACGAATCAATTTATTAAAGAACAATTTCAATATCATGAGGTTGAATTTGTTACGAACGAATTGAAAGCGTTACAAAAACGAAATACATTGTTTTTTACAGATGATACATTTGAAAGTTTATTAGTGCATACATTGCTCATGGTACGGAGAATGAAACTTAAACAACCTATTTTAAATGCTGAAAAGGAAATTAAAATACTGAAAGAAACAAAAGAATATATATGGACATTGGAATTTTTAAAACAGTTGGAATGTGTTTTTTCAGTTCATTTTACAGAAGAAGAAGTTACGTATTTAACAGCTCATATTTTAGGTGGGAAAATTCGTTATCAAGATAAACCAATGCAGGACAGCACACGTACTGAAAGTAATCCAATTCTTTCTATGGTTATACAGCAATTAGTTAAACGTATGTCACAGTTATATGAAATTGATTTCAGTAAAGACGAAATTTTAATTGAAGGGTTAACGATTCATTTATATACTGCATTGAATCGCTTAAGCTATGATCTTTCTGTCTCTAATCCGATGTTACACGATATAAAGAGAATGTATCCCTATGTGTTTAATGTATTGATACAAGTATTAGAAGAGATAAATGAATCTCTAAATATATATATTCCAGAAGAAGAAGCGGCTTATCTTACTCTACACTTTGAAGCATCTGTTGAACGGTTAAATCACCAGGAAAAATCTAAAAATGTAATTATTGTTTGCCATATGGGCATTGGCATGTCGCAGTTGTTACGTACAAAAATTGAGCGTAAATTTCGTCATATCCATGTTATGGACTGTATTTCAAAAGCTGATTTACAAAGTTATATAATGAAACATCGTGATGTGGATCTCGTTATTTCAACTACTAGTCTTTCAAGATTAAACATTCCTCATATAGTAGTATCCCCATTATTAGAGGGGCCAGAAGAAAAGAAGCTAGGGGACTTTATACAAAATTATGATGAGCCAAGTTATAAAGAACAAAAAGACTTTGTTATGCTCAATTATACATCTCCATTTTTAGTGTTTTTACAACAGGATATACAACATCCATATGAGTTAATTGAAAAATTAGCATATGCTTTGCATAGTAAGGGTTATGTAGATAAAGAGTATGCAGAAAATGCAATTATAAGAGAAAAAATGTCAGCAACAACGATTGGGGCAGGAATCGCAATTCCCCATGGCAACCCAAAATTTATTCAAGAATCAGTAATTGCAATTGCTACATTAAAGGAACCAATTGATTGGGGAGCAGAAAAGGTATCACTTGTATTTATGCTAGCAGTTAAAAGTGATGGACAAGAGGTAACGAAACAATTGTTTCAGGAACTATCCTTTATAAGTGAGCAACCATCCTTTATTCAAAAGCTTACGAAAGAAACAAATGTAATGAAATTTTTATCCTTTTTACATAATTAACCGAAGAGTGGAGGATCAAATAACCTGTTGTTTGCTTAGGTAAAAGATTTATTTTCCGGAAGTTACGGTAAAAAATGAAACTTTTGACGTCTTAATATTAATTTATAGTAAATGTAGGCGCTTAGTAAAAAGTGTGAGGAGGATTAAGAATGAAATTGTTGGCGGTTACATCATGTCCAAATGGGATTGCCCATACTTATATGGCAGCTGAAAATTTGCAAAAAACAGCGGATAAATTAGGAGTCCAAATGAAAATTGAAACCCAAGGTGGAATAGGGGTAGAAAATGAGTTGACGGAACAAGATATTCGCGAAGCAGACGGCATTATTATAGCTGCAGATAGAGTCGTAAATAAAGATAGATTTGTAGGGAAAAAATTGTTGGTTGTTGGGGTACAAGATGGTATTCGTAAACCAGGAGAATTAATTCAAAAAATAATCAGCGGGAATGTACCTCTTTATCATTCACAGTCAAAAATAGTAGAAAGTAACCAACAGGAAAGAAAGCAAAATCCGATATATCGTCATTTAATGAATGGTGTATCTTTTATGGTCCCATTTATCGTAGTCGGGGGATTATTAATTGCAATTGCGTTAACACTTGGGGGAGAAAAAACACCTGGGGGTTTAGTGATTCCGGAGGGTTCTTTCTGGAAAACTATTGAACAAATTGGTGGTGCATCATTTACGTTCATGGTTCCAATACTAGCTGGATATATTGCATATAGTATAGCAGATAAGCCTGGACTTGTTCCTGGTATGATTGGTGGATATATTGCAGCAACAGGAAGCTTTTACGGAAGTGAAAGTGGTGCTGGTTTTCTTGGTGGTATTATCGCTGGTTTCTTAGCTGGTTACATAGCGTTAGGAATCAAAAAATTAAAAGTTCCAAAAGCGATTCAACCAATTATGCCGATTATTATTATTCCGGTATTTACTTCTCTTATTGTAGGTTTAGCATTTGTATTTATTATTGGTGCCCCTGTCGCACAAGTTTTCGTATCATTAACAGCTTGGTTAGCAGGTATGCAGGGATCAAGTTCAATTCTCTTAGCATTAATTTTAGGGGCAATGATTTCATTTGATATGGGTGGTCCGGTCAATAAAGTAGCATTCTTATTTGGTTCAGCAATGATTGGAGAAGGAAACTATGAAATTATGGGTCCAATTGCTGCATCAATTTGTATTCCACCAATCGGGATGGGACTTGCTACTTTCATAGGTAAGGGGAAATTCCAAGATTCAGAGAGAGAAATGGGTAAAGCATCATTCACAATGGGGCTATTTGGTATTACGGAAGGTGCGATTCCCTTTGCAGCACAAGATCCACTTCGTGTTATTCCGAGTATAATGGCTGGTTCGATGACGGGTGCTGTGATTGCAATGATTGGTCATGTAGGAGACAGAGTGGCACATGGTGGTCCAATTGTTGCTGTGTTAGGAGCAGTAGATAATGTATTTATGTTTTTTGTGGCTGTAATTGTAGGCTCTATTGTGACAGCTGTTGTAGTAAATGTATTGAAAAAAGACGTTTCAAAGTTAGAAAAACAAGAAAATGAACAAATAAAAGAAGTTTCAGCAACAATAGAAGTGCAACAACTGGGACAAGAAGCTCAAGCAAGAGGCGAACAAGTAGACAAGGTAGAAATTAAAAAATTAACAGATATTACAAGTTTAGAATTAATTGAAACGGACTTAAAAGGGGAAACACGAGATGACATCATTGATGAAATGATTCAAAAGTTAAAGCAGGTGGGTGCATTACATTCAGTGATAGAATTTAAACAGGCTATTATGAACCGTGAGCAAGAAAGTACTACAGGGATTGGTATAAACATTGCGATTCCACATGGGAAATCAGCTGCCGTTAGGAAACCGAGCGTGGTATTTGGAATTAAACAATCGGGTATAAATTGGAACAGCCTTGATGGAACGGAAGCAAAGTTAATATTTATGATTGCGGTACCAAAAGGAAATGAAGGAAATGAACATTTAAAAATCCTTCAAATGCTTTCTCGAAAACTAATGGATGATAGTTATAGAGAGCGGTTATTATCTGTTCAAACAAAAGCAGAAGCATACAAACTACTAGATGAAATTGCATAGAATGGAGGATTCAAATCATGACTGAACCATTATTTTTTGCACCTGTTTTTAAAGAAAGAATTTGGGGTGGGACACATTTAACTTCTTTTGGATACGAAATTCCATCAAATCAAACTGGAGAGTGTTGGGCTTTTGCAGCGCATCAACATGGACAAAGTATTGTTAAGAACGGAAAGTATAAAGGGCTATCCTTGGGTGAACTGTGGGATAACCATCGAGATTTATTTGGAAATATGGAGGGGGAGCATTTCCCTCTTCTTACAAAAATTTTGGATGCCAATCAAGATTTATCTGTTCAAGTTCATCCTAATAATGAATATGCTAGCGTGCATGAGAATGGAGAACTAGGAAAAACAGAATGCTGGTATGTAATCGATTCCACTAAAGACGCAGAAATTATATATGGGCATCATGCGAAAACAAAAGAAGAATTAATGTCTATGATTGAACAAAAAGAGTGGAACCAACTGTTACATCGTGTGAAGGTGAAACCTGGAGATTTCTTCTATGTGCCGAGTGGAACTGTCCATGCAATTGGTAAAGGGATTTTAGTATTAGAAACACAACAAAACTCTGATACAACCTATAGATTGTATGATTATGATAGAAGAGATTCTGATGGGAATTTACGTGATCTGCATCTTGAAAAGAGTATTGATGTAATAGAAGCTCCCTTTAAATCGAATCAGTTAACGGTTAAACATGAAAAAGTAGATGATTTAAGTATAACTAACTTTATCAAATGTCCATATTTTTCAGTTGAAAAATGGGAGTTAGATGGATCAGTTCGTTTGGAACAACAAAAAACTTTCCTTCTTGTTAGTGTAGTAAAGGGGGAAGGTGAGCTAATTAAAGAAGGTGAGCACTATTTCTTTAAGAAAGGAGACCACTTTATAATACCTAATTGCTTTGGAAGGTACGATTTGGTAGGTAACTCTATATGTATTGTTTCAAGTATATAGTAAATTTTATAATTTATATATATTTATTGTTTAATGAAATACTTAAACACAAATTAACCAGTTCTTGAATTTGAGGAGCTGGTTAATTTGTTTGAAGAGTATTGGTCTTATAATCTTTTTATATTACCTGTAACATTTAGTATTCATTTTCTTGTTCTTTGTTACTTGAAACATAATCTTGCCAAAAGGGTAAAGTTATGGCTCAAATTGTGACAGATGTATGCTACAACTCACATTTATAGAAAGACGTGAAAATAGTAATTAATTTTATAGTGTATGAACGTAAGTATATGTAATAGAATTGTAGAAAATTCCTTCATTTATGACTGAGCCTATCCATTATTATTTACAATTTTAAAACATTAGATATCAGATACAAATTTATTTAATTGCATATCAGAATATATAAAAATCACGTAAACTCCAGATGAACTTCACACTCGAATACAAAATGCGTTATATAATAACTATAGAGTTTATTAATGTTACTTTAATTTTTATCTATTACAATATATAAAATATAAAATCAAACATAAGATACTAGGGTAAATAACTTTTCATAAGAAAATAATAAAGGAGAATAACGATGACAATCACGGTTCTAGAATCAAAAAAAACTAATATTACAGAAGAAGATGTTGAAATTTTGAAAATAATGGCGCATCCAATTCGTTTACGTATTATAAACGAACTAAGTAAACATAATACTTTTAATGTTTCCCAACTAACAAAAATTTTAGAGATACCCCAATCATCTGTTTCACAACATTTATCGAAAATGAAGGGCAAAGTACTAAAAGCTGAACGTAAAGGCTTAGAAATTTATTATTCAATTCGTAACAACAAAGCAACTCAAATTGTCGGCATACTCGGATATTAAACCGTATATACAATAACACAAAGATAGAGTAGTACCTGAGAAAGGGTGTTACTCTTTTTTGATTCTATAAACACAATATGACAAATGTTACTTTTCCATAAAAGAACAGGAACAAACTAGGAATTATGTTTTCCTACATCGAATTTAAACGTACATGTCATTCAAAATAGATGCCAAACACCTGGCTGCACACAGCTAAACGCAACTCATCAAACCGCAACTCATCAAACCGCTGGAGGGATACAATGTCTTATAGAACAATTCATACCGATTTTCGAAATGACTATACAAATGCTCGAGATGCCTTGTTAAATGAAGGAATCGTTGAAAGTGGCCATGTCCAATATGAAAGTCAAAAAGGGCTAATCATACGTCCTGCCTACGAAATAGAAGGAGAAATTTATTTTTTCTCGGGAATGAGAGCAGCGGGAAACACGATATACAGTGTACAATTACGTCCTTTTCATCAGCTAAAAGAGGCGGAATACATTCCACTAGAAGAAAAATCTTGTAACACTGTATAAATGAGAGAGATAGCTATCAGCTAGGAAGAGATGGAGCAATCTGAGCGATGTTAATTTCCTCGTTCTTATGTTAATGGGCATAGGAAAGGATTTCACAAATATAAAACAAGATTGACACAGAGAGATTACAAGTGTAATATTCAGTTGTGGATTACAAACGTAATCCGCGGGAGGTGTAATTTAAACGAATGAAAGAATTACCTAAAATTTCGGAAGCTGAATTAGAAGTAATGAAAGTATTGTGGTTAAAATCTCCACAAACGGCAAATGAAGTGATTGAAGAGTTAGAGAAGAAAATGGATTGGAAACCCAAAACGATTCGAACTCTGATTAATCGATTAGTTCAAAAAGAAGCAGTTGCTTACCATCAAGATAAGGGGCGTATGTACGCTTATTATCCCTTAGTTTCACAAGATAGTTATTTACAAGTAGAAACGAAATCTTTACTTAAACGTTTCTATGGTGCCGCATTTAAGCCCTTACTAGTAAATTTCCTGAAAGAAGAAAAGCTGTCTTCAGAAGACATTAACGAACTTAAACGTATCCTGGATGAGAAGACTGAGGAAAATCAGAGGAAGGATAGATCATAATGATAGAAATGTTTATTAATGTCTATCTGCCTCATTTTTTCGATTGGTTGATAGAAACCACTATTATGGCGAGCATATTAGTGGGTCTAATCTTATGTATCAAGGTTTTGTTTAGAAATAAGTTAACTCCACGTTGGCAATACATGCTATGGATTATATTAATAATAAGACTTGTATTACCTTGGTCGCCAGATAGTTCCTATAGTATCTATTCTGTTCTTACTTACAAGAATAATGATGCATTCATTTCTAGCCGAACCCCTGTAGCTATTTTTCCTTCAAAAGAACGTATGCAAGAATTGAAAGGTATAGACGTTACAAAGGTTCTTACAAAAGAAGATACTTATACCTCAAGTTCAACACAAACTAATCAGGCAAACAAGACACAAACACACAATAATGAAAAGCAGGATGATGGGACGGTTCCATTCTATACAATCTGTATATACATCTGGCTTACTGGCGTTATTCTTCTAAGCTTTGCTACATTTATTATGAACAGGCGTTTACTACTTTACATAAAAAAACAACCTGATATTACAGATGAGAAAATTATCCGGATTTTTGAAAAATGTAAGCAATCTATGTCTGTTCAACGAGATATCCCTCTACTTGTATCTGGAAAGGTTTCCAGTCCAACAGTGTTCGGATTTATTCGGCCCAAGTTGTTATTGTCAACTGAACATATGAAAGTATTAGATGAACAACAGTTACGATATATTTTCCATCATGAATTGGCTCACATCAAGCGAAGAGATGTCGGTGTGAACTGGCTTATGCATGGTTTACTCATTTTAAATTGGTTTAATCCCATTCTTTGGTATGCCTACTCATGTATGCGGGAAGATCAAGAACTAGCATGCGATGCATTAGCTCTTACATGTATAGATTCAGAGGAACAAATTGCGTATGGACATACTATTATTAGCCTTTTGGAACATTACTCAAGTTATTATCAAGTACCGAGCGTGGCAAATTTCAGTAAAAACAAAAGGATGTTAAAAAGGAGAATTCTAATGATTAAAAAGTTCCAAAAAAAATCGTATCGTTGGTCTGCGCTAGGAGTTGTGGCAATTATTGCAGTATCATCTGTATCCTTATTAAATGCCCGTGCCGATAAGCCGACTAGCCCAAAGAAACAACAAATAGAAGTGAAAAATAGTATGAAAGATTTAAAAACACAAACCGATATTTCTATACAACAAATTGTAGAAAAAATGATTGGTACAAAAGAACAGGCAGAAGCGGAATTTTTAGTTTCAGGTGAGGAGTATAATACTTTACTTACAGAACTTGGAGTAGCAAGGAATCTATTTACGAAGGAAGAATTTGAGCAATTTATTAATTTAGAAACAGAATCACAGTTTTTGTATAAGAAAGTAAAATTAGCAGGAAGTCCTGAAAAGTTAGACCTAGAAGAGCGAAAAAAATATGAAAAAAATGTTGAAGAAATTGGACCATTTAGACAGAAAATTTATTCGTCTTTAAAATTGACTAAAAAGCAAGCAGAGGAATATCTTGGTTTTCAAATTAAGACACCAACGTATGTAGTAAAAGGGTATAAATTTACTGGAGAAGATATTCAAACACCGATGTCTATTAAAAAAATGAATCCCACTATTGCTTATGAATATCGCAAGGAAGATTCCGTATATATGGTGTATCAATCTGCAGTTAGAGATCAAGGAGAAGATTCGTTAAAGGGGATAGTAGGGACTAGTGAACAGATAACTAATTATGAATTAGTAGGTATAAAAATAACTTTATCTGAAAGCACAAAGGATAAATTTAAAGTGATGAGAATGATTGTTCCTGCAAAAGGAAAGAATAATACTTATCAAGTCACAATTCTTTCAGATAATTTAAGTAAAGAAGAGTTAGAGAAAATTATGTTGTCCTGTTTAAAATAAAAAATAGAGTCTCAGGAACGGTATCCTGAGACTCTATTTTTTATTTTAGAAAGAATCCTTATACGCAATTGTACCTTTTAATTAATAGATTTTCTATTAAAAATCATGGTAAAGATGTACTTAGATATATATATAACTAAAGTAATTCCTTTATAAAAAAGTATCCATTTTCATGTCTTTGTACAGGAGGGGACAAAATAAAATTAAACTATAAATTTCATCTTCGCGTTAAATCCTTATTTAACGAACAGTTTTGAGCAATCTCTCATCAAAATGGAGTTATCTTTTTTATAATTATAGGAATGCTTGTAAGAAGGTGTATTCTTTCCTTCAACCTCACACTGTACAAATCTAATACAGACAACCCTATAGCTTATCGAAAACGGAAGAAGCCGCAGTACTTACGATGTAGTTTTTACTTTTTCCATAAATTCTTTATTTAATTTCAAACCTTTTAGATACGAAGACATAAACGTACTACCTGTTTCTCCTTTTGTTAATTTAGGATCAGAAAACAGTGCATCTAGTGCTGCGTCAAACTCTTTATTTGCTTCTTTAAACTTTTCCGCTGCCTCATCTAACTCTTTAGGCGGAACTATAGCTATTATGTTTGTTAGATGCCCTCTAGCCTTGTTCACAAGGTCCATGACAGCAAGATGATCTACTTTACCATCAACTGTAGGAACTTGCGCTTCTTTAAAGCACTCAAGAAATTCTTTTATTTCTTTTTGATATACTTTAATGTATTCTTCTCTTGATACTCTACGTAAATCACGATTTTTCTTATAAAGTTTTTCGCGAGCATCAACTCCTAACTTTTCAAGAAATAACTTGTCATATTTATCGTATACTTCTTTGTCTTTATCACTATAGTCATCAAATATAGATGATGTACGACTAAGTTTTTTTTCGCCTTTTCAAGGTTTTCAATCTCTAGATCTAATTTTTTAACGTATTCTTTGTGTGCGTCTTTCCATTCAGAAGGGGCGGATAGTTTCTTAGAATCTTCTAAAAGAGAGATGCGTTTGTCAATGTTCTCTTTTCTTTCAGCAACCGATAGGGATTTGTCATTCCCTTTTTCTATCCCTCCGCTAACATCAACCTCTTCTTTTGATACAGCATCCAAGTACTCCTCTGCCGTTAATGTTGAACATGCAGACAAGAGTAGCATTGGAAATAGAAGTGTTGCTATAACTTTACGTAACTTCATATATTTCTCCTTTCGAATATACACATTAAATACTATTCTAACATACAAGTGTTCGATTGCGCACAAAAAAGGTGCTACAAATAGGTAACATAAAAGGCTGAGTGCAGTCTATATACTTTGTTATAATTATTTCTTTTTGTAATATTCAATATTTTATCGATATTTACAACTAACTTTACCATTGCAATTATTGCTCGAATAATTCCGGCTATTTTTCAGCTGCTTTTACAATGGCTGCTAACTCTGTTAGCAAAGAAGAAGCGCCAAAAGCTGTTTCAAAAGTTTTTATTGGAGTATCTGCGGGTAAGGAGGGAAAGTGAACTTACCTCATAGATTAGCGATGGCACCTATGACACGTTGTTATTTTTATAAGATTGAATAGATTTATTGAACTATAAATCATCTGCCGCCTTACTGTAATTAAAAGTATGGTGAATTGTCATGAGTTGTCTTCACTGAAATAACCAAATGGAATATATGACATAAAACTTTAACACCCTCTTTTAATTCTTTTTCACTCATATAAGAATAACTTAATCTCAAATGATGATTTTCTAATTTTTCCGGATAATAAGCCGAACTGGGCAAAAATGTGACTTTTTTCTTTTGTTTTTCTATAAGAATAGAATTTGTATAGTCCAAAGAGAAAGAGAACCATTTTATAATTTTGATAAAGCTAAAAAGGGTTTTTAAAGTGACGTGTTTTAAAACTATATAAGTTATTATATAGCTTCTTTCTGTCTTGCCCCCATAAAATAGACATCCCCCAATAACCCACGAAAATAAACATTTTTTGAAAAGTTTATAAAAATAAAAATCGACAAAAACCTCTAAGAAAAGGCTCTATACTGGGTTTTTAAAAAATCCTAATATAAAAACTTAAATAAAATAAATACCCATAATTATTCCTAGTATTGTTTTATCAGGAAAAATTTAACTTAATTTTCTGAACAAATTTTATCTACAAATACAATTTTTTTATTAATCAGAAAATTCTACTTTTATGCTAATATTGGTTTTGCAGCTCTGTTACAAACATTTGGAATACAAAATTATCTATAAAAGGGGGAATGTGAAATGGAAAAGGAATATATTCATGAAGAAATGCTAGAGCTTGAAGATCTTGAATTAGATGAAGAGGATTTACTAATTCGTGCAGGCAAGACATTAGGTTAAGTTTTAAAATAAGGAGGTTACATATGCAGTTTAACTGTATATGTAACTTTTTTTAAGGTAGGGTATACAGTATGAAAGAAAATAAAATTATTTTATTATATGAAAGATTTATTGAATTAGACTATGAAGAAGAGTTAGATAAAGTACCAAAATTAAAAAACAGAGGGGTACTTTTGAATTTTTGGAAAAAATGGTATGAAATTAGTGAAAAACAATTTGAATTTATAATTTGGAAGTCCATTAATACTGTAGATACTTTAGATGATCTAGTCAAAATAACTGGGACTTTAAGTGTGGCTTTAAGATTATTAAAAGTATTAAAAGAAAGAAATTTAGTTGAAATTATAGAAAATAAAATAAGGTTTTCACAAGATTTCACAAGTAGTATTTTATATGAACCAACCGCTTTTCCTAATACAGTATATACGAATAAAATAAACAAAAAAAATTATGCTCAATTTAAAGCTACTTGGGATAGTTCACTGAGGAGAGCTGAAATAATAAATCAAGAGTTATCATCTAATAAAAATATCTTTTTTTGCGGAGACGATGATTATACAAGTTTGGCCCTTGAACAATATAAAAACAGAGAAATAAGTGTAGGAGATATTGACGAAGAGTTGATTGAATATTTGGAAAGTGAAAGTAATGATATTAATTTTTATAATTTTGATGTTAGAAATGAAGTTATAGAAGATTTAAGGAATAAGTATGATGCAATACATTGTGACCCTATAGATGATGGTAGAGGGTTAGATTTGTGGTTAAATAGAGCTAATGAATTATTAAAAGGTCAAAAGGGTGATTTAATTTTTTTAAATATAAGTGTTAAAAGATTAGGCAATAGGGCGGTTTATTTGCAGAATTTCTTGACCTCTTTAGGCTTTTATTTAAAAGAAATTATTCACGATTTAAGTTCTTATAAAGTGGCTGAAGAGCCTTACATTGATGAAGAATTAATAAAAAAGGACTTGGATAGCATTGGTTTTTCCAAAGAGACATTCCAAAATTTATATATTCAAACGGATATGTTGGTTTTTGTACGATTAATAGATAAACCAATCCTATTTCCGCAAGAATATTATGAGATTAGAAGAAAAATATAAAATAACTGCGAGGTAATATAATGTATGTTTTAGGAGTCAATGGATGGGACTTTGATATTCATGATGCAAGTGCGTGTTTATTTTATAATGGTAAATTAATAGCTGCAGCTGAAGAAGAAAGGTTTATTCGTCAAAAAAAGGCATTAGATAAAATTCCATATAATTCAATAGCTTATTGTTTAAAGGAAGCTAAAATTACTCCAAATGAAGTAGAACATATTGTTATGGGATGGGATGTAGAACAACTATATTTTGAAAAGTATTCAAAGAAGCTTAACAAAGAAGAATGTCTTGAAAAGATTTTTCCGAAGGGAATTTTTAAGAGAGATAAAGATCCTCAAATCCATATGTGTTCTCATCATTTGGCACATGCTTCTGGTGCGTTCTTTAGTTCGGGATTCAATGAAGCTACCATAATAGTTATAGATGGAAGTGGAGAAGAAGAGTCAATAACGATAGCAAAAGGAAAAGGTAATATAATAGAAGTACTAGAAAAATACCCGTTGGAACATTCTTTAGGTATTTTTTATGAAGCATTAACTGTGTTTTCAGGTTTAGGGAGGCATAATGAAGGGAAGTTAATGGGCCTATCTTCATATGGGGAAGAAATATTTGAATTTCCTGAAATACTGGAAAATCCTTTGAAACCAAATAAAAATACAGTTAGTATGAATGGTAAATATTTTTCTGTATTAAAAGATTGGATAAAAGCTATTAATAGTATAACAAAAATGGCTCCTAATCATATTAAATATGAATATAATTCAATAGATTCAATCCTATTAATGAATTCATCAGTAATGGAATATAAAAATATTGCAGCCTCAGGTCAGGCAGCCTTGGAAAGAGCGATTGTTAAGCTTGTAAAAAAAGCTGTTCATCTAACTGGAATTGATAATTTGTGTCTTTCGGGAGGAGTAGCATTAAATTGTATAGCGAATAGAATTATAGCTGATTTACCAGAAGTGAATAATTTGTACATTCAACCAGGTGCCTCAGATAGTGGGGTAAGTATTGGAGCAGCTACATGGTTTCTTGCCGAAAATGGAATAGCGCCTATGTTCACTGAAAATCATGTATATTCTGGTCCGGAATTTCCTGATTCTAGTATCTTAAATATATTAAAAAAATATAATTTATCATATATAGAATTAGGTTCTAATAAGTATGATAAATGCTCCGAGTTATTAATTCAAAATAAGATAATAGGAAGATTTTCTGGAAAGATGGAATTCGGTCCTAGAGCTTTAGGAAATAGAAGCATAATAGCTAACCCTCAGAATAGGGATATGTTAAATAAAGTAAATACTATTAAGAAAAGAGAGCAATGGAGACCATTGGCTCCTAGCATCATAGATGAAAACGCTTCTGTAGTATTAGAAGAAAAAATAAATAACCCTTATATGCTGTTAAATTCTACTGTTAAAAAAGAGGTACATCATTTAGTTCCAGCGATAGTTCATGTTGATGGGTCAACAAGGGCTCAAGTAGTTACAAAGGGTATGAATTCTGATTATTATGAAACAATCTATAACTTTTACCAGAAAACAGGAATTCCAGCAGTTATGAATACATCGTTTAATGTAGGAAAAGAACCAATTATATGTAACCCAAGTGATGCCATTAGGTCATTTTATGGATCAGAGATGGATGCCCTTTTATTAGGTTCATTTTTAATTCTTAAATAAAGGAGGAGAGATTTTGAGAAATAGAAATTATTCTAATCTACAGGATGAAAGGGTAAAGGATTCGGTACTTAATAAAAAAGGTTATCCTAACTACCCAGAATATATACTATTAGATTTAATAAAAGAGGAAACAGTTTTTAAACGAGGAGCTTGCTCAAAGTATATTCATCACGAAGAGTTCAATACATGGCAGGAATATTTTTGTGGGGAATATTACGAAAAGCCTCAAGGGAAAAGAATTGCTTTTTTACAAGTTTGTTCTTGGGCTAAACCATATGATTTTTCATATATTGGTAAAAAAATTAGAGAAGTTACAAATAAATACCCAATGGTTCATCCAATTATTCTATCAAATGCGGGAATTATACCATATGAATACCAAATGAATCCTACTTTTTGTGCGTACGATTGGATGGATGACATTGAGGATCCAGTAATTTATGAAGAATTAATGAAAGAATATAGGGATAAATTGATACAAAGAATTAGGAGCTACCTAGAATCAAATTCATACGATGTAGTAGTACAATATGGTATACCGGTAAAAAAATATTCAATGGCTCCTGTGATTAAAGATATTTGTATGGATCTAGGAATTACTTTTCTTTTAACCCCCGATATAGAAACATATAGAAATAATAAAGATAAATTAGTCGAGTTAAAGGATTCAGGGGAATTTTATTGTTTAGATGAAGTTTTGAGTAGTATGGATAATTGTTTAAATAGGGTGAGTAGATATGTTGAATCTATCAATAGTAATACCAGCTTATAATGATGTTAGATTGGAAAAGTGTTTAAAAAGTATTGATGAAAATGTAGAGGTTGTCGTTGTCTTAAATGGTGCAACAGAAGAAGTAAAAAAAATCGCTTATTCTAGCAATGCAGTAATTGGGGAATTACCTACACCTAATTTAGCAAAAGCTTATAATTATGGAATTGAAATTTCTAGTAAAGATAATGTGTTAATTATGGATTCAGATTGTGTTTTTATGCCAGGTACCATCAATAAATTATTCGAATTATTAGATACAGGACCTTTGGCTAAAGGAAGGGTGATGTTTTCCTTTAACAGCAAAATTGGAAAAATCATTGCACGCGCAAGACATATACATACTTGCAAAAAAAATGCATATTCACCTCCATTGGCATTTAATAAAAAAATCTTAGCGAAGGTAAATGGATATTATTTTGATGAGAATTTATCTTGGACAGAGGATTATGATTTTGATATTAGAGTTAAATCTGCAAATCTTAAGATTTTATATGATGATAAAGCAAGAATTATTCATCCAGAGTTAAGCATTAAGCAAGATTTGAAAAGTTCATTTAATTATGGTGTAGGTCATGCACGTGGGGTTTTACACAAAAAAGATGGTTATTATGAACCTAAAAATAAAATGAAGTCCATTATTAACTCATATAAGTATATCAAAAAAAAATACGGTTATTTAACTGCTTTCTATCTCATCTTTTGGCAGCTTGCCTTTTATAGGGGATATAGAAAAGAAATGAATTAAGGAGGAAAACAATGCAGCAACAATACGATGAAATTTCTGAATTGTACGACATTATCATCCCAGAACCTGATGGTATTTTTGATTTTTACAGTGGTTTGGTAAAACCAAATGATGAAGTTTTAGATTTGGGGTGCGGTACTGGTAGATTGTCTTTTATTCTTGCTGAAAAAGGTGCGAATGTAACTAGTGTTGATATATCAGCAGGAATGATTGAAAAAGCCAGTAAGAAGTTAGAGGAGATGCCAAATATTAAGGATAAAATAGAATTTAAGGTTTCTTCTGCTACAGATTTTAAGTCTGAAAGAAAATTTGATTTTATATTTATGTCTGGTGGTGTATTTGAATATTTACTTACATCGTCACAACAAAAATTAGCTCTTAGGAACATTAAATTACTATTAAAAGAAGGCGGGATTTTTGTTTTCGATATTATTACACCTCCAACTATTCTTCCTTATTCTAAGAGAGTGAGTGATGGGGGAAATAGTCCTATTAAAGGAGAGAATTTTAAAAAATATAAAATTAAATCATGGGATGTCGTAAAAGCAGATCATTATAAGCAAATAGTTGAAACCACTTGTTATTTTGAGGTTTATGATATAGCAGATAATTTTTTAAGTGAAAAAAATTTTAGATTTCTTGCAAAATATACTTTACCATCCGAAATGCAGTATCTCTTAGAGATAGAAGGATTCAATATAAAAAATTTTTATGGTGATTACAATAAAAATCCTTTTGGAAGGAATAGTGAATTTATGGTGTACGAGTGTAGGCAGCAAGGGGAAAATTTTAACGATATACAATGAAAATAGACGCTTTTAAAAAAGTATATTTTTCTAGTGGAAATAAAATGTATCCAGTTAGTTTACTCCAGAGTAGATAATTTTTAATTTAAATAATAGGTAAGTAATTTACCTGTTCAATAAAGGTGATGCTGAGTGAAGGGTATTGTAAAAAAACATTTAGTTATAGCGCCACACCATGACGATGAAGTCATTGGCTGTGGTGGAACAATTGCTCAAGCTATTAGTAAGGGTGAACATGTAAAAGTAATAATAATTACAAAAGGAGATTTATCTGGGGGGAGAGGGGATTTAAATGAAATTATTTCAAATAGAGAGAACGAGTGTATAAATGCTTGTAATACATTAGGGATAGAAAAAGAAAATGTTAAATTTTTAAAGAAACAAGACAGATCACTTGTGTATTCTTTAGATTTTGTGGAAGAAATTATCCATGAAATCTCAAAATATAAGCCTAATTTTATTTATTTCCCCCATGATATGGAAAGTGATAGGGATCATCGGATAGTAAATGAAGTTGTATCAGAAGCAATATTTCTGTGTCAATCAGGGTTCTTAAAAGAGAATTGTGCTCCGATGTGTTTACAGTATGAAGTATGGACTCCCATGAAAAACTATCAGGTTGTAAAAGATATTACCAGGTTTATTGAACTGAAAAAAGCATCAATTAAAAAATATGAATCCCAACTTAAAACATTAAATTTGGTTGATGGAGTTTTAGGGCTAAATTCTTATAGGGGTATGCAGGCAGGAGTTCAATTTGCAGAAGTTTTTAGAGTGGTAAGTAAGTAGTAAAAAGGAGAGAGAAGATGGATATGATTGAAATTGAAAACGTATCAAAAACTTTTGAAAGAGTAAAAATTGAAGAAGGATTAATAAACTCTTTTAAAAGTTTATTTAAAAGAGAAAAAGTCAAGGTTACGGCTTTAAGTGATGTGTCATTTAAAGTAAAAGAAGGTAAAATAATAGGGCTTATTGGCGCGAATGGTGCTGGTAAGTCTACCTTAATGAAAGCCATGGTTGGGTTAATTAAACCTACTTCCGGGACAATCTTAGTAAATGGATTTAACCCCCATGATAAGAAGAAGGAATTTTTAAAGTCTATTGGTGTTGTTTTAGGTCAAAAAAATCAGCTATGGTGGGATCTTTCTCCTTACGAAACGTTTTTATTACATAAAGAAATATATGAACTGTCTGATACAGAGTTTAAAAAGAATGTAGATGAATTAGCTAAAAATCTTGGGGTATTAGAAATTCTTAAATCGCCAGTAAGGAATCTATCGTTAGGAGAGAGAATGAAATGTGAGTTAATTGCATCAATCTTACACTCACCTAAGATATTATTTTTAGATGAACCGACTATTGGATTGGATTTTCTCGCTCAAAAGAATATCAGGAATTTCCTCAAAAATTATTGCAAAGAAAGAAATACAACAGTTGTAATAACCAGTCATTATTTCCCGGATATATATGAGTTATGTGAAGAATTAATAATATTGAAGAATGGAGAAGTTGTTTTTAATAACAATTTCCAAAAAATAAAAGAAGAAATTAAGAGTTATAAATATATATATCTTAGCTTTGAAAATGAAATAGATTCTCAAAATCTTAAGAAATATGGAGAAGTTAAAGAGTCGGATAAATTTAGTGTAACAATAAAAGTGCAAGAAAAGTTAGTGAACGAGACCATTTCTAGCATATTAAAAGAGTTCAATGTTATTGACTACAATTTGACTGAAATGTCATCACAAGACCTCATTGAAGATATTTATTCAATGGAATCGACTGGAGTGAAAATAACAGTATGAAGAAGTATTTAAAACCAATGATGCTTTCATTTCAAGCGGTTTTTCAGTATCGCATGAATGTTGTATTATATATGATTTTTGGTTTAATACCGCTTGTGGCTTTAATACTATTGTGGCATTCCCTCTTTGAAACACAAAGCAATATTCAAGGTTATACTCTTGAAATGATGATTACTTATGTAATAATTGCTAAGTTAATTGAACTTTTGCTAATTCCTGAAATGCACTGGTCGATAAATGATGAAATACAATCTGGTGAATTATCAAAATATCTAATAAAACCATTTTCATATTTTGGATATTGGTTCAGTCATAATTTAGGTAACAAAATTATTCATTTAGTGATGTCAGTGATACCGATAATACCGATAATATTCCTGAACAGGGATTATTTCCTTTTGCCAACCCTAAAATATACTTTCCTGTTCATTCTTTCAATAGTAGGAGCATTAATACTATATTATATGATTTATTATTTGATATCACTCTTCTCATTTTACTTTGTAGAGATATCATCCTTTTTCTTTACTGTAGATATAGTATTAGAATTATTATCTGGATCGCTTATTCCACTTGAATTTTTACCAGCTCCGTTAAATACAATAACTCAGTTTTTACCTTTTTCATACTTAATTCACTTTCCTGTAAATGTATATTTAGGAAATTTAAGTAGCGCTGAAATTGTAAATGGATTAATTTCACAAGTGATATGGTCTTTAGTTTTCTATGTCCTTATTAGAGTACTTTGGAAGAAGGGGTTAAATAAATATGAATCTGTTGGTGCATAAATATGATTAGATATTTAAAAATGTTAAAAGCAATTCTTAAAATTAATTTAAGTAATATTATGATGTATAGAGTTAACTTTTTTTTAAATATAGTAGATAGCGTTGTTTGGTTCATTGTTACATTAGTATTCTTTAATAGTATATTTGATAGTTTTGGTAATATTAATGGTTGGAATACAAATGATATTTATTTGTTAATTGGAACAAGTGAGTTGATAAAATCTTTGATGTTTACTCTTTTTATTAATAATCTACCTTATATACCGAGTTTAGTTAACCAAGGAAGTTTAGATCAGATATTGTTTAAACCTATTAATAGTCAATTTCTAGTTTCATTAAGAAAGCTTGATTTAGGGAATTTAGGGAACTGTTTACCAGCCATACTGTTAATTAGTTATGCATTATTACAAAAGGGAGAGAGTGTTAGTATTGTAAATGGATTTTCTTTCTTGGGTCTATTGTTTTTAGGGATTATACTCTCGTATTCTATGTGGTTTATTTTAATGACTTTATCTATATGGTTAACCAAAGTTGAAGGTATGCATGAGTTATTTCTTGGTACTATGACATTACTTAGATACCCATCTTCCTTATATAAAGGAATAAGTCGTTTTGTTTTTTTATTTATTTTTCCTATTGTTATTGTTAGTAATATTCCAACTTATGCTTTAATTAATCGATTAGAACTAAACGATGTATTCATGTTAATAGGTTATTCTATTGGATTTTTTATTATTTCAATTTATTTTTGGAAGTTTGCCTTAAGATATTATAACAGTGCAAGTAGTTAAGGGGAGAATAAAATGTACTCTAATGATAAAGCAATAGTTGTTTTTAGTGGTGGACAAGATAGCACAACATGTTTATTTTGGGCAATGCAACAGTTTGCGGAGGTGGAGGCTGTAACATTTAACTACAATCAACGTCATGAGTTAGAAATTGATTGTGCAGAGAAAATTGGGAACGAGCTTGGCATTAAACATACAGTGATAGATATGAGCCTACTAAATCAGCTATCTCCAAGTGCGTTAACAAGAATAGATATGGAGATTACACACGAAGAAGGTGAATTACCATCGACATTTGTAGATGGGCGGAATTTACTATTCTTATCATTTGCTGCAGTATTAGCAAAACAAGTTGGAGCTCGTCATATTGTAACGGGTGTATGTGAAACTGATTTTAGTGGTTATCCAGATTGCCGTGACGTGTTTGTGAAATCGTTAAATGTTACATTAAATTTATCTATGGATTATCCATTTGTCATTCATACACCACTTATGTGGATTGATAAAGCAGACACATGGAAATTATCTGATGAACTTGGCGCATTCGAGTTTATTAGAGAAAAGACATTAACATGTTATAACGGAATCATAGGTGATGGTTGCGGTGAATGTCCAGCATGTCAACTTCGTAAAGCAGGGTTAGATACGTATCTACAAGAACGCAAAGAGGGGAATAAATAATGGAAAACTTTTTCGGGTTTCGCATTGTTGAAAATTTGCAAAAAATGGACAAGGATATTCAGCTTGAGCAATTAAAATACCATAATAAAAGAGTAATGGTCAGCAAGGAATTTACATTTGATGCAGCACACCATTTGCACTGTTATGAAGGGAAATGCAAAAATTTACATGGTCATACATATAAAGTTGTATTTGGGATTAGTGGATATGTAAATGATATTGGAATTGCAATTGACTTTGGAGATATAAAAGAAATTTGGAAAAATGAAATCGAAATTTATTTAGATCATCGCTATTTAAATGAGACATTACCAGTGATGAATACGACTGCGGAAAATATGGTTGTCTGGATTTATGAAAAGATGGCGGAAGCATTAACAAAAGGGTATCGAGCAGAAGAATATAAAGGAGCTCGTGTCGAATTCGTACGTCTTTTTGAAACACCAACGAGTTATGCAGAAGTAAGACGGGAGTGGATACTTGATGAGTAAGATTCCTGTGTTGGAGATATTTGGCCCAACCATTCAAGGAGAAGGAATGGTTATCGGACAAAAAACGATGTTCATTCGCACAGCAGGTTGTGACTATAGCTGCTCTTGGTGCGATTCAGCCTTTACATGGGATGGCTCAGCAAAACAACAAGTTAGACAAATGGCGCCAGAAGAAATTTGGAATGAACTTGTTGAAATTGGTGGAGAAAATTTTTCTCACGTTACAATTTCAGGTGGGAATCCTGTTTTGCTGAAAAATATTCAGTTTCTTCTTCCTGTATTAAAAGAGAATGGAATTCGTACAGCGATTGAGACGCAAGGGAGTAAGTGGCAAGAATGGTTACTTCAAATTGAAGAAGTGACAATTTCGCCTAAACCACCAAGTTCAAAGATGAAAACAGATTTTATAATACTAGATTCTATTATTCGTAAATTAGAAAGAAAAGATTTTAGTTTAAAAGTAGTTGTATTTGAAGATTACGATTTTGAATATGCAGTAAAGGTACACAAGCGATATCCGCATGTACCATTTTTTTTACAAGTTGGTAACGATGATACGAAAACGATGGATGATGCAGCGCTTATTAAAAACTTATTACAGAAATATGAACGGTTGATTGAAAAAACTGTACAGTGTAAAGAAATGAATGATGCAAAAGTATTACCTCAACTTCACGCGTTAGTATGGGGAAATAAACGAGGCGTATAAATAAGAGTATATAATGAATAAATTAATAAGGTGGAGATAATATATGAGCTTAAAAACAATCCAAAGTGTAGAAATAGATACTGACAAAATTGAAGTAGCAGTAAAAATGATTCTTGAAGCAATTGGAGAAGATATTAATAGGGAAGGTATTTTGGAAACCCCAAAGCGAGTAGCAAAAATGTATAAAGAAGTTTTTCAAGGTTTAGGTCAAAACCCTTCTGAACACTTGTTAAAAATATTTAATGAAAATCATGAAGAATTGGTATTAGTTAAAGAAATTCCATTCTATTCTATGTGTGAACATCATTTAGTACCTTTTTTTGGAAGCGCTCATATAGGTTATATTCCTAATAATGGAAAAGTAACTGGGTTAAGCAAATTGGCTAGAGCTTTAGAAACTATATGCAAAAGACCACAATTGCAGGAAAGAATAACCAATGAATTAGCTAATGTAATTTTTGAAACTTTAGAGCCAAAAGGAGTAATTGTAGTAATTGAAGCTGAGCATATGTGTATGACAATGAGAGGTGTAAAAAAACCTGGTTCAATGACTATAACTTCGTCTTATAAAGGAATATTTAAAGATAATAGTACACTTCGAAGTGAAACTTTAAATTTGATAGAGAGATAGAATTATATCGTTATTATGTTAAAAAAGAACATACAGAACTCGTGTTAAATACAAATTTGTATTCTATTCATGAGCAAACGTATAGAAGAAAGTAGACGTTCATTATCGTAGTACGTCTAATCGAAATGCATTGCTGAAGACTTTGGCAGTGCTTTTTCTAAATCAACTTTTTGATATTTTTCATTCTGCTTACAATATCACTTTATATTTTTTGAGTATATATCCTAAACATAATTGATATATGAAAGGGTGAGAGTATGATTTCATCATATTCAGTAAGATCCCTTGAGAAAGATATTAAAGATGTAATTGAAGCACTAGCTAGAAAACAAATAAGGGCTAATCAACAATAGGAAGATAATAGTAAAGCTACTATTTTTCTAATAATTATAAGTTTGCACGAAATACCGTTTTTACGAACAATAAGATATATAAATAAAAATCTAGTACAGTATTTAGGGATTTCGAGCTCGTTAGCATTGATCTTCACATATTGGTATGTGTCCATATAATTCATATTTTATATAGAAATTATCAAATACTAAATTACTCATTGCAAAATTTTATAGTAAATTACATTTAAATTTATAAAAGTTTTTCTTATGTTGATCTATTTAACTCTTTATAATCATGATTAAATTAACCAATTCATGTTAGATAACGAATTTTAAACTGTTTTCATATATTGATTTTTTGTATGAATTTATATATAAAAATTGTTTTATTTTACATACATTTATATGTAGTTTTTGCACTAATTTTTATGGTCTTATACAAATTTATCATTTAGTTAGCTATAATTTTCATTTGACTAACTACACATACCATTCAGTTTTGAGCATATTTTAGTATTCCATAATTTAATTATGTAAGTAAGTTTGTGTAAAAATTGAATTTTACGCGAACTTGCGTTCGTGTATTTTTCTGTTATAGTATATATGAGGTGATTTTTATGGATTACAGCAAGCAACGTCAAAAATCCGTACATCGTAAAAAATTATACGAGAATCTAAATGAAATGCCCTTTTACATAGAAGAATTTGTGGAGTACAAAGAATTGCATGATGCCTCTCCCTCCACCCTACTGAATTATGTATATGATTTTAGAGTCTTCTTTAACTGGCTATTATCTGAGCAAATTATTGAATTTAAGCCCATTAAAGACATATCCTTCTCTGATTTGGAGAATTTAAAGAAAAAAGATGTTGAGAACTTTATGAGATTTTTAAAACTACAACAAAACATGCAGAATTCCTCTGTTAATAGAAAAATTTCAGCCTTAAAGTCTTTATTCAAGTACCTTACTTCCCTATCAGAGAATGATGAAGGAGAATGTTATTTTTATAGAAATGTAATGGCCAAAATTGAAATACATAAAGATAAAGAAACATTAAATGCCCGTGCAAAACGTATGAGATCTAAGATATTTCATAATGATGACGATCAAGAATTTTTGAATTACGTTAAGTACGAACATGAAAAATCTTTAACAAAACATCAGTTGTTCTATTTTCTAAGAGACAAAGATCGTGATGTAGCTATCCTCTCCCTCTTTCTTGGTAGTGGTATTCGTGTAAGTGAATTAGCAGATCTTCGTATGGAGGATATAAACCTAAAAGAAAGACTAATTGATGTAATCCGCAAAGGAAATAAAGAAGATTCAGTATGGATTACCCCGATTGCATTGAATGATCTTGAAAAATATATGGAAATTAGAGATAACAAATATGCCCCAGGAAAAGAATTAAAAAATGTATTTTTATCGAAGTATAAACATACTGCTCAGCCACTTTCGGTTAGAGCTATCCAAGATATAGTAGAAAAATATACTAAGGCCTACGGTAAAAGAATGTCTCCCCATAAATTAAGACATACATTGGCAAACAAATTATATATGGAAGAAAAGGATTCATTACAAGTGATGCAGCAACTTGGGCATACCAGTCAAGATACAGCTTTGCTATATACACAACTTGGGGAAACAACTATTAAAGATAGTTTAGGCAGAATAGGAAAGAATAAAGAATAAGGGGTTAGCAATTTTGTATTGCTGAACTCTTATTCTTTTCCCTATCCAAAAACCAAAGGGTTTAAATATTATATATATTTCGCTTGAAATGAAGTTTTATTATATGAAAAATACATGATATAAATTTCACATTAATTAGTTTATGGGGTCCCGCCCACATTTTAACGAAAATATACGCTAAGCGAATGTCATCATAAAACGAGTCATCTTTTTTCTTAAAATAAAAAGATGACTCGTTCTATTTAAACTGTTGAATACTTAATGTTTATTTCACTATTCATAGCTAAAAACCGTATGAAATGAATATATCCCTAACTATTTTTACGTATTTTTTTCAGAGGCAACTGTATAAGGCTTTTCTTAGTGCGAGTTCTCTTGGTTCATTGGCCATGCCAAATCCATGTTTGTTCATCGCGTAAGCATAACCTAACTTTTCATCTGGATCGGCAAAACAGAATGATCCTCCTGCGCCTGGGTGACCAAAAGAGCTTTCACTTCGCCCGAATTTCATATCTGAAAAGTGTTTCCAAAATCCCAAAGAATAGGCTATGTTTATACAATTCACATGATCATAATACCCTGATGTCGGAGGGATAGCTCTTTTCCTTAATTCATTTATTGTTTCTTCCCTTAATCCGAGAGTTTTTGCACCACTGGCAAAAGCACCATAAATTTTTGCCATTGCTCTCACTTGCCCCACTCCATTTCCTGAAGGGAATTCTATAGATAAAATAGGACGATGATTAAAATTATCATTTGCTACGAATTTTTTTGGATCTACTAAACTTCTAGCTACTAATGACTTTGTATTAAGAAAACCAAGTAACATTTTTATAGGTAACTTTGTCATCCCCTTAAGTAACTGAATGGGGTGATTTATTCCTTCAATAGTTGTTATTTTCTCTTCAGAAATATCTTTAGGAAGACCAATATAAAACTCTGCCTTTAGTGGTTCTGCGATTTCTTCTTGAAAGAAATCTTTTAGGGTCCTATGTCTAGGGTCTGTTCTTTTAATCAGTTCTCCAATTAAGGTTCCAATTGTCCAGGCATGATAGCCTTGAATTTTCCCAACCTCCCATGCAGGTTTGCTTGCAGCAAGGGAATTTGATAGACGAGAGGTATCTAAGTCTTCTAACATATCAATTTTAAGTTCATTGAGAGGTGACAATCCAGCTTGATGTGCTAAGAGCTGTCTAACGGTTATTTTGTCTTTTCCATTCTGAGCAAACTCAGGCCAATATGAACACACTTTCTCATCATAGTTAATGTAACCTCTCGAATGCGCTAAACTTAAAGCCAATGCAGAAAAACCTTTTGTAGCTGAAAACACTTGAACAAGTGTATCTTTTTCCCATTCCGCACGAGTTTGTCGATCTCGATATCCACCCCATAAATCAACGACTGCTTCATTATTAATGTATACAGAAAAGGCCGCTCCAACTTCCCTTCTTTCACTAAAGTTTCTAATAAACTCATCCTTTACCAGTTCAAATCCCGGTGCAACAAATCCATGAATTAATATATTATTTTTTGTTGCCATGTCTTTTCCCCTTTATTTAGTATAATTTAACCTTTTATCACAGCTAACATTTATGTATTTACAAAATACAAATAATTCAATAAAATAAACCTATCAGATATTTGACTAAATGTCTATAAATAGTCAAATAAAAATAGGTGGGGATACATTATGGCAAGAATTTCATCTGAGCAGAGAAAACAGATACATGAAAATCTTCTCGTTAAGAGTAAAGAACTGTTTATTCAATATGGATTCTCTAAAACTAGTATTGATGACATAGTAAATGCATGTGGAATCGCAAAGGGTTCTTTTTATTCATATTATTCATCAAAAGAAGAGCTGTTTTACGCAGTATTGCGAAAAGAGGAAGAAGTAAAAAGTACAATTATTTCAGAAATTATGTGTGAGTCTCTACCACCAAAAGAACTTTTAATTCGTTTCTTTGAATTATCTTTTAAAACTATAGAACAAAACCCATTTTTACAAAGTCTTTATCAAAGAGGTGAATATGATCGAATTGTGAAAAGACTTCCTAAGGAACTTCTAGATAAACATGCAAATGAAGATTTAAATAGTTCTTTAGAGTTTGTGAAATTTTTACAGGAAAAAGGTGTTACAGAAGATGATCCCGAAGTACTTATTGGCCTTTTTCGGACAACCATACTTATTCCATTACATCGTCAAGAAATTGGAGAACCGACTTTTTCGAAGATGATGAAAAAGATGATTGAATGTTTATCAGAAGGTCTAACAAAACATAAAGAGTAATTTTCATCTATTATAAAGTTGCTACTTTTGGGCTTCCGTTTTCACTTCTATAAAAATTATGATTCAGGGATGTAAGCTTTCATATCGAAAGCTTAGTACTTTATTTTATTATCTAAAACATTGTTTATGGAACAGCAGATAAAAAATAAAGAAGTCTCAGAAACCTCCGTTTTTGAGACTTTTTTATTTTTTCTATTCGATGTTAAAAGAATGCTATATTTCCAGTCTCAAAACTTGTCTTAAAATCAAAATCTCATTATTCCTTTATCTTATGAGTTATGAGACAATACAAAAGAATATGGGGGTGATAATTTGTTAATTGGCTACGCTCGTGTATCCACACATGATCAAAATTTGGACTTACAGAAAGATGCTCTTATACAAGCTGGGTGCAAACGGATTTTTACTGATGTAGTAAGTGGAGCTACATCATCTCGCTCTGGATTAGATGAAGCTCTTGATTACGTACGCGAGGGCGATACATTAGTAGTTTGGAAATTAGATCGCTTAGGTCGTTCCCTTAAGCACCTTATTGAAACCATCAATATATTAAATGAAGAAGGAATTGCCTTTCGAAGTCTTCAAGAAAATATGGATACTTCTACAAGTGGAGGGAAACTCATTTTCCACGTATTCGGAGCATTAGCTGAATTTGAACGAGAAATGATTCAAGAACGTACACAAGCTGGATTGTCAGCAGCTCGTGCACGTGGTCGTCTGGGGGGGAGACCTAAAGTGATGGATACAACTCAGGTTTCTATGGCTAAATCTTTAATGAAGGATCCAAATTATTCTACTGAAGATATATGTAACACCTTAGGTGTTTCAAGAGCTACATTGTATCGATATCTGCAGAAAGCGAAATAACAAATACAAAGGGGATGGCTTCTAATGTATGTGAGAGTAAGAGAACTTCTTACAGCAGAAGAACGAAAGCAATATATGCAAATTCCCTCTGATATAAGCGAATGGATATTAAGTACATACTTTTCTTTCAGTCAGCATGATATCAAAATCATTAATCGCCATCGGAGGGACTATAATCGTCTAGGTTTTGCTATTCAATTAAGTGTTTTACGATATTCAGGATGGCCCCTATCTGATGTAGGAGATATTCCGAATGTCGTTTTAGAATTTGTAGCTACACAAATTGGTGTAAATACAGAAGATTGGGGACTCTATGCTCAACGAGATGCTACACGATATGAACATATAGAAGAGATTCGAAAAGAATACGGTTTTCGTAACTTTACAATTACTGACTATCGAAAGTTATCTAAATTTCTTCAACCACATGCATTAAATAATGGAAATACAACATATCTTATTGAAACAGCATTTCAAGAACTCCGTACTTGGAAGATTATACTTCCTTCGATGGCAATTATAGAACGAGCAATATGGGAAACACGTAAACGAGCAGAGAAAAGCATATTTAAGACGCTAACATCATCTTTAACCTTTTCACAAAAGGAAAAACTAAGTGGGTTGCTCCATTTCATGCCTAACTCTTCAAAAACTTATTTAGCTTGGTTAAAAGAAGTACCTGGGCAATTTTCACCAGAATCTTTTTTAAAGGTTATTGAGCGCTTAGAATACATAAAAGGACTACAGTTAAACATTAATACAAAAGGGATACATCCTAATCGACTACGACAACTATCTCGAATGGGAGCACGCTATGAAGCTTTCTCATTTCGAAGGTTTAAAGAGATAAAAAAGTATGCCATATTGGTGGCTTATCTATTCGATTTAACTCAGGACTTAATTGATCAAGCTTTTGAGATTCATGATAAACAAATGATGAATCTTCAATTAAAGGGAAGAAAGCAGCAAGAGGAGATCCATAAAAAAAACGGAAAAGCGCTAAATGAAAAAATTCTTCATTATGCAGACTTAGGAACTGCATTAATTAAAGCTAAAGAAGAAAATGTGAATCCTTTTGTGGTATTAGAAACAGTCATGCCCTGGGATAAATTTGTAGCTTCTGTAGAGGAAGCTAAACAACTGTCTCGACCTATAAATTATGATTATCTTGATTTATTAGAAAGCCGATACAATTACCTACGAAAATATACTCCTACATTACTTAGAGCCTTAGAATTTCAGTCTACAAATTATGCTAAGTCTGTATTAAACGCTTTAGACGTCATCCGTGAACTAAATGACTCAGGAAAACGTAAAGTATCACAAGGAGCCCCATTAGCTTTTGTTTCAAACAGATGGCAAAAACATATATACGACGAAGATGGAAACATTAATCGACATTTCTATGAATTAGCTGCATTTACCGAACTACGGAATTATGTACGTTCTGGGGATATTTCTATTGTGGGAAGCCGGCAGCATAAAGATTTTGATGAATACTTAGTACCATCTCAAGATTGGATTGATAGTAAAGAAATAGGGACACGTTTAGCAGTTGCTACACATGCCGATGAGTATATAGCGGAACGAACACAAACTCTATTAAAGCGAATTGAAACATTCTCTAACAATGCTCACTCACTAGATGGAGTTGATATTGACAAGGGAAACCTACACCTCCAGCGTTTGGAAAAGGATACTCCAGAGGAAGCCAAACAACTAAGTGCCAAGCTCTATCACATGTTACCTCGGGTTAAGCTTACAGACCTACTTCTAGAAGTAGCGAACTGGACAGGCTTCGAGCAACAATTTATTCACGCATCCACAAACAAACCACCTAAAGGGGAAGAAATCATTATTTCTCTTGCTTCACTTATGGCTATGGGAACAAATATTGGACTTACGAAAATGGCAGAGGCTACACCAAATATCTCTTATCATCAGTTAGCTAATGCAAGTCAGTGGCGTATGTACGATGATGCATTAAATCGTGCACAAGCAATATTGGTTAATTTTCAACATCGGCTACCCTTGGCTTCTTATTGGGGTGACGGTACTACTTCATCATCGGACGGAATGCGGGTTCAAATTGGGGTATCCTCTTTGAGTGCTAGCTCGAATCCACACTATGGATCTGGTAAAGGAGCGACTATATATAGATTCGTAAGTGATCAATTTTCTTCCTTTTACACAAAAGTTATTAACACGAATGCAAGAGATGCTATACATGTGATTGATGGGTTACTTCATCATGAATCTGATTTAATAATTGAAGAGCATTATACGGATACAGCCGGCTATACTGACCAAGTATTTGGCTTAACTCACCTGTTAGGATTCCGTTTTGCACCCCGATTAAGGGACTTATCGAGTTCTAAATTGTATACAATTGGTTCACCTAAAGATTTTTCAAATATAGAAGGTCTTATACGGGGACAAGTGAATATGAAATTGATCTATGAAAATTATGATGATGTTTTACGTATAGCCCATTCAATTCGAGAAGGAAAAGTGTCCGGTGCACTAATTATGGGAAAGTTAGGTTCTTATACTCGCCAGAATAAAGTAGCAAAGGCATTAAGAGAAATGGGTAGAATTGAAAAGACTATCTTTATTTTAGATTATCTTTCAGATAAAACGTTACGTAGAAAAGTTCAACGAGGATTAAACAAAGGGGAAGCAATGAATTCACTAGCAAGAGCAATCTTTTTTGGGAAACACGGTGAATTCCGTGAACGTGCTCTCCAAGATCAGTTGCAACGAGCAAGTGTATTAAGTATTCTCATTAATGCCATCATTATATGGAATACCGTATATTTAAGCAAAGCTGTAGAAATGTTAAGAAGTACGCATGGTTTTAACGAAGAACTATTAAAACATATCTCACCACTAGGATGGGAGCATATCAACTTTTTAGGTGAGTATCGATTTAATATGAAAGATACTACAACGTTAGAATCTCTTCGTCCTTTACAACAAGTCTAAAAATAAGAGCCGGATTTTTCTTAGAGTAGAAAATCCGGCTCATTTTTTGTCGAAATTTGCTTAGAGTATATTTTCGTTAAAATGTGGGTGGGACGCCTTTATAAAAACATTTCATAAATCCATGAACCTCCAGCTATATTAGAATGTGCTGATCGAATTGGGATTTGAAAGTTCACTAGATTGGAACATTCAATCGAATCCAACTATGCTAAAATAATTAATGTAAGCGGTCAACCTCTCAGTGAATGCGTAACGGATTGTGTTTCAATTTAGTATTTGATCTTCATTACCCACAAAAAAGCCACTAAAGTAAGCGGCTTTTTTTGTTTTGAAGCTATTAATTTAGAGTGACAGGTTTGCTGTTATAAACCGCAGAGTATAATTTAATAAAAATGCTTAAAAACTTTTGACTAGATTCTTTGTAATTCCCTCTTCTAACATAATATTCCATTGAAATCAAATAATTAAATAAATTGGAAAGGTTCTGGAGCTATCTACCTTCACGAAAGTTTAGGAGGGAATCTACTGGTGAAAAATTATAATCTTTAATTATTAATATTTGTTACATAATAAGCTTTTCAAATTATTAAAGCATTACTCCTGTGATTTCAATGTTTATACATGTTTAAATTGTTTTTACGCCATAATTGTTTTTTCTGTTTGATTCTTTGAGGGAAACTAATTCAAATACTAATTATTAATTTATGCCCATCTGTAATAATGAATTAATTACATAATAGGTATTATCTAAATCTATTCAAACTTGAAAGTTCACTAGATTGGAACATTTATTTGAATGCAACTATGCTAAAATAGTGAATGTACCGTTAATCTTTCAGCGAATGTATAATGGCTTTTGTTACGATTTAATGTATAGTTGTAAAATAAAAAACCACTACTTTAAGTAGTGGTTTTTTATTTTACAGTTAATACTTTATAAACGACAAATTTCTAAAAAATTCAACTGCAACTTACTAAAAAATAATGCTATATTTACTGGCTAATTTTATATAAATTAAAATGATTATCTACTATTAAATTGTTCCTTATACTCTTTTAATGCTTCTTTCCAATGTCTTAATGGTTTTAATCCATTCAGGATAATGCAATCTTTGCTTAACACTGAGTATTTAGGTCTATTGGCTATTTGCGGGAATTCTTCCGTCATTAAGGGAATTATATTTATGTCTTTATTGAAGCCTTTAAAAAATTCAACTGCAAACTCATGCCATGAACATATTCCTTCGTTTGTCACATGATATAATCCGTATTGATCCGTCTCTATTAACTCTTCAATAAAATTTGCTAAATCTAGTGCATAGGTAGGTGAACCAAACTGGTCAGATACCACGCGGACTTCACCGTATAGATTTGCTATTTTTCTTATCTTAGCGATAAAGTGACCGTCTCCCTTTCCAAATATCCACGAAGTTCTTATAATAAAATGCTTATTCGTGTATTTTGTTACTAAATGTTCTCCAGCCAATTTTGTTTCTCCATATATATTTAATGGATTAGGATGATCCACAAGATTGTATGGTGTATGCTTTTCGCCATCAAACACATAATCCGTACTAATATATACAAATTTACATTTTATTCTTCCTGCAGCTTGAGCAATATACTTGGTACCTAATACATTTACTTCATATACCAATCCTTTATTTTTCTCTGCCCCATCTACATTTGTAAATGCTGCACAGTGTACAATTACATCTGGCTTTAACCTATCAAGATAAGAGCTAACTCTTATTTTATTTGTAATATCTAACGTGGTACGATTCACACCATATAGCTCATGATGTGTTCTGCTGAGTACTTGCATTAAAGTTTGTCCTAGTTGTCCATCTACTCCCGTTATCAGTATCTTCATTTTAAAATTCCTCGTTTAACTTATGTAATTTTTAGTTAATAAAATTCATTCCCACCACGTACGGTTATCTATATACCACTTAATTGTTTGGGTAAGTCCATCATCAAATAGATAGTGTGGTGTCCAACCTAATTCTTCTTTCAACTTAGTAGCATCCATGGCGTAACGTCTATCATGTCCTAAGCGATCTGAGGTAAATGTAATTTGCGATTGATCTTTATTTAGGAATTTGAGTACTTTTTGTACAATATCTAGATTTGTATATTCATTATCTCCTCCGATATTATAAATGTGCCCATCTGCTCCACCATGCAGAACTAAATCAATAGCTACACAGTGATCCTCTACATGAAGCCAATCTCTTATATGTAATCCATCACCGTATAGAGGAATATTTTTATTATTTAACGCATGAGTTATTGTTAATGGTATTAATTTTTCCGTGAACTGATAGGGACCATAATTATTGGAACAACGAGTTATATTCATAGGTAAACCGAATGTCTCATGATACGCTCGTACCATTAAGTCCGCACTAGCTTTACTTGCACTATAAGGACTATTAGGAGCTATTATTGAATGCTCTGTAAACGCACCCGTTTGAGATAATGTCCCATATACTTCATCTGTAGAAATTTGTACAAACTTTTTCACTTTTGTTTTATATGCTGAGTGTAATAAGGCTTGTGTACCTAATATGTTAGTTTGGACAAAGATATGGGGATTTTTAATACTTCTATCAACGTGAGATTCTGCTGCGAAATTTAATACATAATCAAATTTCTCTTTTTTAAATAGCTTATCTATGAATATTTCATTTGAAATATCCCCTTTGATGAATTTATAATTTTGATTTAGTGATATTTCCTTTAAATTAAATAAATTTCCTGCATATGTTAATAAATCTACATTTACAATTTGGTATTGAGGATATTTCTTTAACATATACCGAATAAAATTACTACCAATAAATCCTGCCCCACCCGTTATTAATAATTTCAATTAAAATCATCTCCATAAACAAAGTTGACATTAGTATCTTTTAATCTAGGTAGTTTTTTATCTTTCTCTGATAAAATTGGTTGATTAGTTGGCCATAAAATCCCTATTGTTTCATCATTCCATAGAATTCCCTCTTCATGGTTAGGTGAATAATACTCATCTACTTTATACTGGACAATAGTATTAGGTTCTGTAGTACAAAAACCATGAGCAAACCCTTTAGGAACGGTAAGTAGACGGTTATTATACTCATTTAAAATTGTTCCGAACCATCGTCCATACGTTGGGGAGCCCTTTCGGATATCTACAACTACATCGTAAATAGAACCAGAAATGCAGCTCACTACCTTCATTTGGGCTTTAGGATTCAACTGATAATGCAGCCCACGTATCGTGCCTGTGTGAACAGATAATGATTGATTATCTTGTACAAAGTCTCCCTGTATATCTAAGAGTTCAAATTTTTTCTTATTACATGTTTCAATGAAGTAACCACGTTTGTCACTGCATTTATCAAGCTCTATAATAAAAACACCATCTAATGCTGTATGAATTTTACGCATTCTTCTCTCTCCATTCATTTAAATGCTATTGATGGGCAACCCTTAATAAATATCGGCTGTATTGATTTTCCTTTACCGAATTTGCCATTTTTAATAGTTGCTGCTTGGTTATATATTTCTTTTTAAATGCAATTTCTTCTAAACAAGCTACTTTTAAACTCTGTCTTTTCTCAATTGTCTCTATAAATTGTGCTGCTTCTAATAATGATTCGTGTGTACCTGTATCCAGCCATGCATAGCCTCTTCCCAATAATTCAACTTCTAATTCTCCCATTTCAAGATATTCTTTGTTTATATCTGTTATCTCTAATTCCCCACGATTAGATGGTTTAATATTTTTTGCTATTCCTATCACACGTTTATCATAAAAATACAGGCCAGTTACTGCATAGTTTGATTTTGGTTCCTTTGGCTTTTCCATGATATCAATCACATGCTTTTTAGAATCAAACTCTACTACCCCAAAGCGCTCTGGATCATTGACATAATAACCAAAAACTGTAGCTCCCCTAGTCTTCTTAACAGCCTTTTCTAGTAATTCTGTTAGTCCATGACCATAAAAGATATTATCGCCAAGAATTAAAGCTACATTATCATTTCCAATAAATTCCTCAGCTATAATAAATGCTTGTGCTATACCTTCTGGATAAGGCTGAACAGTATATGAAAGGGTAATTCCATATTTTGAACCATCACCTAACATTTGCTCAAATTTATTAATATCTTGTGGCGTTGAAATAATTAGTATCTCTCTTATACCCGCCAACATTAGTACTGATAAAGGATAATAAATCATGGGTTTATCATAGATAGGTAATAATTGCTTTGATACAATTTGGGTAAGGGGGTACAATCTAGTACCGTTTCCACCTGCAAGAATGATACCTTTCATGGCATTATGCTCCTTCATAGTTTTTCTGATATGCTCAATTAAGAGCTTAAGCTTTAAAAACTATATAGCTTATTTTGCAGGAGACCGATACATACTTAATAAAAGTGGCCTCCTACATAAATAATTAATTTAAATATTTTCCTATTACAACAGAATTATAATTACCACCATAAGAATATGTACTAATTAAGGCATTGCTCACCGGAGCCTTACGAGGATTTTCTGTGACGAGATCTATTCTTCCTCTATGACTCTTTACATTTTGCGTAGCTGGTATTTCACCATCAAATGCACATATTACACTAATGAGAGAAAGAAGGCCTGAAGTTGCATGAGTTTCCCCAAAGATAGATTTTGTGGCACTAACAGGAGCCCCGATACCGAATGTACGTTCTATAACTCTCTCTTCAATACGGTCAAAATATTTATGACCATTGGCAGCTGCACAAATATATTCTATCTCTCCTGGAGAAATCATCGCCTCTTTCATTGCTAAACGCATAGATTCCTCCCATGCCTTTCCTAGATGATTTAAGTCCCCAATTTTACTGTCATCAGATGTTAATCCAAAACCTTTAATTTCAGCTAAAATATTACCATTTCTTTTTAACGCTGCCTCCTCACTTTCTACAATAAAGGCAACGCTCCCTTCACCAAGTATGGTACCGCTACTATTACAATCAAAAGGCCTTATATTCTCAGTTGTTAAGTACCTTTTTATTTTTGAGTGTCCCTCTATTATTGGATTATTTACTTCATCTGCCGTTACCACAATGAATGTGTCATAATCACTAGATTGAATCATGGCATAGGCATAGTACAGTGCACTAATACCAGAAACCCCACCACATGAAATAGTTGAAGTAGGCCCTTTTATTTTAAAGTTTAATGAAATATGTCCAGCTGCTGCGTTCATAACTGTGTTTGGAAATAATTTAGCATTGGCGGCCTTAACACCCTCTTGGATAATAATTCGGTTAAATGATTCTACCGTTCCAACTGGTCCTGTACCAGTTGCAAAAATAATTCCTATCTTGTCCCTATTGTTTTTATCTATCTTTAAGTTCCCGTTTTCTATAGCCATTTTCACTGACAATACTGCATGTTTGCTAATTGAATCCATCTTCCTTAATAAATTAGGATGTATTAGCCTTCGATAGTTTTGTTCTGGTATTTTCCCGGCTTGTATGCACTTAGGATTGTCGTTCCAATGTTTAATCTTTGAGGTACCACTCTTTCCCTTAAACATACAATCTTTAATTTCTTGAAGGTTTGAAGAATTCCCAGCAAGTCCCCCTACACCAGTAATTACGACTTTTTTTTCTTTAATTAGCTTTTCCTTTGCCGCTGATAACTCAAGGTTCTCATTGTACTTACAGAATAAGATACTTGCATTGTTTCCACCGAAAGCAAATGAATTTGATAGTACATAACTCAAATCACTTACCCTACCTATGTTAGGTACAAAATCTAGATTAAACTTTTGACTTTCAACTTCAAAGTTTATAGTTGGAGGTAAATATCCATGTTGAATAGCAAGAATACTTGTTACTGCTTCCGCCGCCCCTGCTGCTCCTAACATATGTCCTATCATTGATTTAGTTGAAGAAACTGGTGTCTTATTTTCATTAATTAATGTACGAATTGCTTTTGGCTCTGATACATCATTTGCTGGTGTACCTGTACCATGTCCATTGATATAGCTTACTTCCTTAGCATCTATGCTGGCTTTTTTTAAAGCACCTCGCATGGATCTCAAAGCACCTTCCCCACCTGGATCTGGTGCTGTCTGATGATATGCATCTGAAGATAAATCGTAATCTACTACTTCAGCTAGGATATTTGCACCCCTTTTAATCGCATGATCTAATGATTCCAAAACAAGAATAGCTGCACCTTCTCCGATTACCACGCCATTACTCTTGCTATAGGGCGATGGTGGCGTTGGTGCTAGTGCTTGTAAACTATTAAAACCACTCATTGACAATTTAGATAAGGGATCTACACCACCGGTTATCATGATATCTGCTTTGTTATTTCGAATTGTATCCAGCGCAAATCCAATTGAATTTGTACCAGCGGCACATGCATTCGAAATAATCATTTTTGGCCCTTTTATTTTTAAATCTCGCGTAATATTGTCACAGGGCGTATGGATTGGATACTTAAAAAGTAACGTTTCATCTGCTTTTTCAATTCCATCTTTAATCCACTGATTATGAAATTCTTCCCCGCTCAACATGCCTCCTAAAGATGTGCCTAATGATATTCCAATTCGGTATGGATTAAAGTTTTCTATTTTTAATTTTGCGTTTTCTACCGCTTCTCTTGCCGCCATGACACCTAATTTTCCACAGCGATCCATATCCTTTATTTCATCCTTAAAGAAGTAATCATCTACCTGAAGGTTTTCAATCTCTCCACCATAATCTGTTACCATTTCAGCCATATCGATATTTTGGATTACTTTAATACCAGATTTCCCAGATTGAATATTATCCCAAAATTCTTTTACACTATTTCCGTTTGAACAAATAATTCCCATGCCAGTTACGACGATTCGTTGATTATTCATGTTCATATGCCATCACCTTTACAGTATTTTGATTGACCATGATTTAGGTAGAATATATGGTGAGGACTGAGTATGTGCCTCATACAAAGCATTTTCTTTATTTTTCACATAAAATCCAATTCCTGAAACAGCAAATGGTTCGTCTAATAAAGCAATTCCGAGTCTCATGTCTAATACAGGACTTTCTTTAAGTTCAATAACTTTACCAATTAATTGTTCCTCTATAAAAATTTCATCATTAACTGTAATTCTGCTCTCTATTCCTGTCGTGAATCCCACAATTCTTTTATTTACGCCAGCTTCAGATTGCTGTTCTAAGGATTCTCTCCCATAAAATTCATCTTTATAAAAATCAATAAACCATTCTAAACTAGCTTCGAAAATATTTAGTTCTTCTAAATGTTTAAATTCAAAATATGGATGTCGAATTTCTAACATTAACGTCTCTAATGTTTCCCAATCCACTCTTTTTAAGTTAATATCGTCATCTTTAAAAGAATTTATGGTTTCAACTACTATTGGTTCCAAGTATTTTTCAAACAATAATTGATAACCATACTCTGCTGTTACACCTGTTCTTGCCAATAGAATTTCCTTTCCAAATAATTGATTTAACACAAACGATTGAAATGGTAGTGATGATATTTCGAAATCTAAAAATTTTTGAGCTAATCTCCATGCATAAGGTCCTTCAAATCCAAGGAGAGAATGCGTTTGACTTATATCTATAATCTCAATGCCATTTGTCTTTTGATTTTCTAACCAAGCTAGTACAGTACCCTTTTTATGCGCTGTAGTAATAATTGTAATAGAATCCTCATTTTTAAATAGATTAATTATATCGATTACAGTCCCATCTTCTTGTAACAATAAGGTAAAGAGTGTAGTTTCTTCTTCCATAAACATAATATCTTTCGTAACTAAACGATCTAGGAATTCTACATGATCCTCCCCTTTTACAACAATTCTTCCTGTTTCTGATAAATCTATTACACCTATTCCGCTACGTACTGCATCATATGCTTCATTTTTCTCTTTTTGTATATTAATTTGATTACTCATGATTAAGTGCCCCCAATTCTCTCTTTATCACATCATTTATTGTCGGTAAATTACAGACATTATCTATATAAAGTTGTTGCATTTTCTTTAATTTATCAATCTCATTTTTGCTATACAGCATATTAAATATTGTTTGACTAGTTTCCTTTAAATCAAAAATTTCACAAGTATACACACATTTAAAATAATCATTTTGCTCCATCAATGGAGCTAATTCTTTATGCCATCCATTTGGAAATACAAGAAATGGATAAAGTCCATTAGGTATTATATAATTCCATTTGTCTATAATGCTTCTTAAGGTAGGTTTAAAGCTATCTCTTTGAGCCCTTAACTCTTCATTTCCCATATGGTTTACAAGACTAATCACAGGTATTTTTCCAAATACCGCTTTTCCCATTGAGCAGGATGTAATATTATCGGTGATAAATAAATCACACGATAATATTAGTTGCTCGTATTCTTCCAAATGAAGAAATGGTAGTGAAACAAATTCTATTTTCCCTCCATTTTTCATAGAAACAAATTTAGTCTTATCTGAAACCCCAATAAATTTAATACATGTATCACTCGGAAAGTCCTGAAGATATAGACTTAATAGTTCTTGTAATACAAATTCATAGCTAAACTTTGCATCATTGTACTGTTTCTTCTCCATGAGCCTCATTTTTACTAATAAGTTGGCCCATGATGATTTTGCAATCATAATTAACTTATCTTGTTCTCTACAACCAAGTTGTGCTCGTATTTTCATTTTTCTCTCTTCATCTACTTGTAAAGCTTCTTTATACAACTTGACAGAAACAATCTTCTTATTATCTTGTTTATGACTATTCACTGGACACGTTCTAATTAGCTTAAATTGAGACGGGATTTTAGGCAGTTCAATCACTGACCTTTTCTTTAAGCTATTGTAGTTTGCATTTTTAAATAGTTTATTTTCTAATAATCTGTCCTCACTACCCCAAGCTAAAGAATCAATAGAGAAGCAAGGTATGTGTAGGTTAAATAGATAATCAAGATCAATAATTGGAGACTCTAAAAATAAATTATGGTAATCAGCTAAAACAATTGCATCAGGCTGAAAAGAATTAATTATCTGTTTAATAACCTCTTTTTGTTTTAGCCCCTTTGTTAGTGATGTAACATTGGCTACAGATTTACTGGCATACCATGAGAATTTTTCGCTTGTTAAAAAATAAACTTCCCCGTCTTTTTGAATTTGTTTAGCTAGACATAAGGCATTATGCAACTCACCAATGCTAAAATGACTAGGTGCAATAAACAATACTTTCATGTCTTATTCCCCTCTACTAAAATTTGCGAAAAGTATTCACTATCAAGTAAAGTTTCTCCAACTGCAATATTAAAGCGAATATCTCCATCATTAAACTCATTCTGATTACCATATATTCCGATTTGTATCCCTTTTTTGGGCCATTCGTATATAAAACATTTTGTACTATGTGATAATGCTAAAATAGATACAAATAACCCATTAGATAATTCGAGAATTACCTTATTATCTAAATAAATCTTTCTTTGTTTGCCATTTGGTATTAACGTGTTTTGCTCTCCATTCTGCCAATAATACATCTTTTTAATTTTTGTTTTTCCTTTTTTCTCCCAGAATAAGTGAAAGACACTAGTTTTTATTTTATCTTTCTGTAGGCTTTTCAATTGTATTTGTAAAACAGGTAGATCATATACAGTTGTATATTTAACTTTCCACTCATCAGATTGACAGAAAATCTGATTAATAAATTCCTTATATGTATTTTCCGTTGCTACTACTGAATGATTACTTTTATTGAGATATATTGAATTAATGCTCAAATCTTTCCTACAATCTGGAGTATAAGAGTTAGCTGTTGGTATCATTACACCGGGTAAAAAATTATAAGAACTTAATACTGAGTTTTCTTTTAAAATCTCTTTATCTTTATACATAAATTCCGTTATTTTACTACTTTGGTTTACTTTAATCTTTAAATTTAGTACATTATTTTGAACTAGATATTCTTGTTTTTTTTCGCTATATGTTAATTTATTTCTTCCTTTAAGGAAAAGATATATTTTTTTAGTTATCGCATTTCTATTTAATTCATCTTGATACGTAAGTACGGCATAATGTGCTTTTGACCAATTAACCTTTCCACTAAATTCAAAATTAAAATTGCTTATAGATTCTATGTCTTGTATAAACAATTGTTGTTCGTAAGATGTCTGAGGGAAAAACAATGTTAATTTCCCCTTTAATATGGAAGAAAATAAGTTTTTTAGACTTCCATGAATATGAAATTCCCCGTTTTCATTTATAATATGAAATTGGTCAGTCTCAATTGAGTACGGAATCTTATTAGATATGAACTTGGATGTATGACTAGTAATATCGTTATAGATTTCTTCCACTTCATCTTTGCTATCATGGGAACATAAAGTATAATAGTGCGTTTTTGTTATACATTTTTCTTTATCATTCCGTTTAAATATTACCGCTGGCATCCATCTTAATCCAAATAGGATACGCTCTATATTCCCTTTCCATATAAATCCAACATTAATATTTTGAGATTCAAACAATGTATAATTTCGCTCATACATGTTTGGGTGACTAGGTAGATCAAATTGATTTACAAATTCATAGTCATGTAGTGCATATGGATACTCACCATATACCATAGGTTTAGAAACTAGCCCACTCTTTAGTGGTACCGTCATTTTCGCATCATATAGCATGCACCAAGGATATATTTTTATATATTTTCCTTCCTGTGCGAAATCATTTATTTGAACTATCTTATCTGACAAAAAACAAATGCTTCTCTTTAATCCTGTGGCCTCATGAATAATTTCAAAACATGAATCAGATGTTATTTCCCATGACAGCTCATTTACTTTCGGCTCTTTTACTGCATTTAAAAATGGATAATCTAGATCTGGCCATGCTTCTTTTGCCAATAATTGCTGCTTTCTAAGGTCATATATATATAAACAACCAGTACTTTTACTTATTTGTACGGTTATATACATATTTTCTAGAACTAAGTATTCTTTTGTTTCATAAACATGATTTTTCCCATGCGCATGAATCGGAATTATTGCCTTTAATTCCCCAATATTTTTATTTTGATGACTAACAGTCGAAAATGTCATATTAGTGATACCAATTTTTTTAGGATTCAATACAATAATATGATCCTTTATTTCACTCGGCTCTATGATACAGATTTGGTGTTTTTCTAGCGGTTTGAAATCTAGTATTTTCGAGTTTTCTTGTTGAATAAGTAGTTTGTAAATTAATCTATCTAAAGAATTATTTTTTACATTAACGATACATGCAGATTCTTTTCCATTAATTAACTTAGGATAATTAGCAACATTTACTTCTAACGGATTTGCTATGGTTACTCCAAAATGAACAGATAATTCTAGTTCTTTTGCTTTTAACTTAGTAACAAGCTCTCCCTCTATTTCCTTATTTACTGTTATAACTTCTTCCCACTCGTACTTTTTATTTGGATAAAAAGTTTTCTTTAAATCAATTAAGTAATCGTCCCCTATCTTCGATGTAATACTAACTTCAATAGGATTTGAAAAATGATTTTCATATACATAACAGATATGAATCTTCTCTCCAACAATTAAATTGTTTCCTTCTAAAATATAACTAGTGAATCTTACTTGTTCTGTTTCTACCTCAGTAATTTTTTCACTTTTTATATCCACCCAACAATTCACATCTTTTGCTCCAAGATTAATAGCATATTTTACAACTTCAACTCCATTTTTTGTTATGGCGTTACTCTGAATAGAACGTAAGGATTTCAATCCCCTAACTGTTTTCCAACCTCTAGATAACCATATATCTTGGTCACTTTTTGAAATAATCGGTTTAAATGCATCTAACAGATAACTAATAACATAAGGTAAATAGCTCCTTAAATTCAAGTAGCCATCATAGTCTATATACGACCTACTTGTTTGATATAACCCCACTCTTTTATAGAGTGCCATGGCTACTTTATCATCCGGATTCACTTCTGTATCAATATACTTAATATCTTGTTGAATAAGATTTTTAATTGCATAAGCAAATAATTTATCTGGTATATTTCCCGAACGAAATTCTGGATGGATTAAAAAGAATCCTGCCCAGGTTCCATCTGAAACTGCTGCTCTTTGACCTGACAAACTAGAAAATAATAAGGTGGCTATAATTTCATTTTCATATTCAGCAATTAAATATAACTGTATCTTCCGCTCTCGAAATAATTGCTTGATGTCTTGCTTATTTAAGGGATACCCATATTTAATAGGTCCATATTGATATTTATTATAAAAGTGAGCTAACTTTTCACTATCTGCCTCTGTACACTCACGAACTTGAACATCTATACCATGGATCATATTTCCTCAACTCTTTTAGAAACTTGAATACTACCAGTAGCAACTTTCTTTTTATCTACATAAGCCGTGATTTCTACTTGTGAGATTACCCCAAGTGATCTTCCAATTTGGACATGTAATTCTAGCTGGTCTCCTGGTACTACAGGTTTTAAAAATTTCATATTACGTACAGAAACTAAATAACCCACATATGAACTCGGATCTATTTTAGGTGAACATGCGCCATGTGCATCTATTTTTGCTAGTTCTCCTGTAACATAAACAACAGCCGTCATTTGTGCCAAAGCCTCAATAATTAACACTCCAGGCATAATTGATTCATTTGGAAAGTGCCCTTCAAAAAAGGGTTCACTTATTGTTACATTTTTAATACCAATTCCACTCTTTCCTGGCTCAAGTTGAATAACTCTATCTAAGAAAAGGAATGGCCATTTATGTGGTAAGATATTTCGGATTTGATCTGCATTTAATACCGGTCTCACTTCACATCATCCTCCCTATTTTCTTCAATAAAATCAGCAATTTTATTAATGGAACCCAGTACTGCCATATTCTCGTCATACACTGCAACTCCAAATTCCTCTTCAATTGCCAGAAATAGCTCTAATGCATCCAAGGAGTCCACTCCTAAGCCTCTTCCGAATAATGGCTGATCATCAGTAATGAAATGCGGTTCGACTTCTAAATCTAATCTCTCAGTAATAATTTCTTTAATTCTAGTAGTTAATTGTTTTCTTTTTGCAGCAATAATTTTTGTTTCTACATACGTAAACATCTGTTTTCCCCATTTCCTTGTTTAACTCAAAATTCGTCATTTAATCATCTATTGTTTAGCCATTAACTAATCCACCATCCACTGTAAAAACTTTCCCAGTGATATAACTTGCATAATTAGAGGATAAAAATGTTGTTAGATGTGCTACCTCTTTAGGTTCCCCAATTCTGCCAAGTGGCACTAGTTCTAACATCCTTTTTAATGTTTGTTGATCCATTCCTTTTGTCATATCTGTTTGTATAAAACCAGGTGCAACTGCATTAACCCTAATGCCGAATTCCCCACCTTCTAATGCTAAGGTCTTGGTTAAAGAAATAACCCCACCCTTTGAAGCAGAGTAATTACATTGCCCCCTTGCACCCGTTATTCCACTTGTCGACGTGATATTTACTATAGAACCTCTTTTCTGTCTCATCATGATTCTTAATGCTTGTCGACAACAAAGAAATGTTCCTTTTAAATTTAAATCAACCACATGATCCCACTTTTCCTCGCTCATCATTGCAGCAAATCCATCATTAATAACTCCTGCATTATTTACTAAAATATCTATTCTTTTTTCCTTTGAGCGTATGTGTTGAAACAATTTATGAATAGAATCTTCATTTGTAATATCTACATGCATAGGAAATGCCTTTCCACCTTTTGCTTCTATAGTGTTGGCTATTTCATTTGCTGATTTTTGATTACTTTGAAACGTAAAGTAAACAGTTAAGCCCTGATTGGCTAGGTCCATTGTTATTGCTTTACCAATGCCTCTTGATCCTCCGATAACTAACGCCACTTCGTTTCCATTAAACATAGACCCGTTCCTCCTTAAATTCTTTCTCTATCATATTAAGACTTCTTTTTAAATACATCGGTGTTTCTGTAGAGGATACAGATATGTTCTGTTTAAAGGAGCGACATAACTTGGTTAACGTATTTCCGGGACCTACTTCTATAAAGTGTTTCGTACCATTATTCAATAAAGTATAGATAGTGTCTTGCCACATAACTGGATCTACACATTGTCTTTTTATATCTTGTAAAATATTGATTCTATCTGTAGTTGATTTTCCTGAACAGTTTAAAACAATTGGTATTTGGGCACTTTTTAACGAAAATAAATTTAAATACTCCTTAAACTCAAGAACCATTTCTTCCATTAAACGCGAATGAAATGCATGACTAGTTGAGAGTATTTTAGTTTTTATACCGTTTTTTTGATCTAATACCTTTTGAAACCTAAGAATGCTCTTACTCTCTCCAGAAAAAATAACCTGTGTAGGGGAATTATAGGCAGCAATATCAATTTCATATTGTTTAGATTCCTCTATAACTTCAAATAATGTTTGATAAGTATTCGACACAACCCCTAACATGCATCCCTCTCTCTTTACATTACTCATCAGTTGACCGCGCTTTCGAACAATGGATAGCGCATCTGAAAATTGTAAAGAACCTACTTCTACTAGGGCAGAAAATTGTCCTAAGCTATGACCGGCCACTTTAGATGGCCTTATACCGTTCAAATGTAAAAGCCTTGATATTCCTGTGCTTACCGTGAGAATAGCTGGTTGTGTAACACTTGTTTCTATTAATTTTTCACTTGGCCCATATAAACATAATTGCTTTAAATCAAATCCAAGCGTATCATTTGCTTCTTCAAATAATGGTACAAATATGTCTGGGTATTTATCTAAATACCCTTTACACATCCCTACTGATTGGGACCCTTGTCCTGGAAAAATAAATGTAATCATATGACACCCCCGCTATTTTCAAATTGAATCTTTTCTAAAATTTCTTCTGGTAATCTACTAATTAATTGATTATTCGACCGTGTTAAAACATGTTTTGAAAATCCTTCCGCTAGCAAAACTCGGCATCTCTTGCGGAATAATTTATAAACAAATTCTATATAAATTTTACTTTCATTCTTAAGATAGGTTTCTACAATTAAGTCGTCTTGAAAACGAGCTGATTTTTTGTAGGTACATCTTATATCAATAATTGGAAAATACAATTTTTCCTGTTTTAAATACTGGTTTATACCTGTCATATCTAGCATTTGAAACCTACCCAGCTCAAACCAATGAAAATAATGAGAATGGTGAGCAATTCCCATAGGATCGCATTCCCCAAAACGAACATTCACCTCATTTTTTACTAAGTACACTTATTTCACCTACTTTTCATAAGAACGTCGAAATTTTTGTATGGAGATTGTTAAAAATAAAATTCCCATACCAATTAATGCAGCTGATGGAATAAGAACAGAGGAGAATTCTTTGTTATATACTAATAAATCGTTAAAGCCTCCCATTGCCCAGGCTGTAATCGTAATATGCGCTAGGTTTTGCATCCATTCAGGCTCTATATAAAGTGGCCACCAAGATCCACCTAAAGCAGACATGGTTAACACGATTAAAATTGAAATACCATTTGCTTGGGATCTTGTTTGACATATAGAGGCTAATAAAATTGCTAGGCTTGAAGCTGCAAATGCAGTACATATCACTAGTAATATAATTCCTAATACACTTTTCCCTAGCCACATTCCAAATACAAAATGTCCTACGCTAAAAAGGACTGCACATTGAACAATAGCTGTTATAAAGCATGAGAGCATCTTTCCAAAAATGATTGATAATGTATTAATAGGTAAAGTAAGAATTTTTCTTAACGTTCCATTCTCTCTCTCTTCTACTAATGCACCTGCAGCTGCAGCAGTACCTAAAAGTACAAACATTACGGCATATCCCGGTACATTAGATTCAAATGGAGTAGGTTTATGTTCATTATCTGATGCTAATTCTTTAAACTCTACTTTCACATTTACTTCCATTTGGGCAGAGGCTTGTTTTACAATCTCTTTAGTCATATCTCTTTGTATTTCTGACACAATTTGAGTTACAGCATTTGAAACAACACTTGGAATAATGCGATCAACTTCATCTTCTATGATGATGACTTTGGCCTCTGTCCCTGAATATACATTTTGTGTGAAATCCTTAGGGATGACGATTGCCGCTTTTTTAGTTTGAACTTCCTTTTTTACCTGTTCTTCTGTATATGCTTTCTTTTTACCATTTAGTTCATAAGTTTCTTCTATCTCAAGGGCAGGGATTTTTTTCAATTCCTCAATAACCCTTTTAGAAAGTTCTCCATTATCATTTACTACTATAGGAATCTTGAATTTTTCTGTCTTACTATCAAATACATTTGATAATGCAAAACTAGCAACTGCAATAACTATAATAGGTGTAATAAATAAATAGATTAGACCAGGGATATCCTTTAAAAGAATAAGTAGATCCTTCTTAGCTATATACCAAGCTTTCATTTTTACCATCTCCTTTCATTTAAGACCTTAAATTTTTACCAGTTAGATGTAAAAATACATTTTCTAAATTAGAATTTTTAACATTAAATAATTCGATTTTCAAATTATACTTTTGAATTAATTTCATAACTTCTCTTGTAACATTAAAACTATCTACGCATTGAATGATGACTTTTTTATCTACCAAAGTGCAGGACTTCACATCAGCAATCATTTTTGTTTTATGTATAAATTCTTCTGGAATATTTGATATTACAACCTCTAAATAATTTTCCCCATACTTTGTTATTAAATTTTTTGGGGTATCAATATCTAATATTTCACCCTTATCATAAATTGCTACACGATGACATAACATCTCAGCTTCTTCCATATGATGAGTTGTATATATGACAGTGATTCCTAGTTCTTCTACGAGATGGCGAATACAATTAAAAATATGGTTTCTTGATTGTGGATCAATTCCCACTGTTGGTTCGTCTAAGAAAATAACTTTTGGCTTATTTAACAAACCGATCACTAAATTAATTCTTCTTTTCATACCACCTGAAAATGTATCAATTCTCTTATGTGCCCAATCCTCAAGCTGTGCGAATTGCAAAGCTTCTTTTATGCGGCTTTTTTTCCTATTTCCCTTTAATCCATACAAATCTGCATAAAAAGATAAGTTATCATAGGCAGTTAAAGTCGGGTATAGCGCTAAATCTTGAGGTACTACACTCACATTTTTTTTAATCTTATTCCGTTCAGTATACAAGTCATAGTTACATACTGTACCATACCCTTCATCTGGCAGAGTAAGAGTAGATAAAATCGATATAAGTGTTGTCTTCCCAGCTCCATTCGGTCCTAGTAATCCTATAATTTCACCTTTACGGATATCTATGCTTAAATTCTTAATAACTGTATAATCTCCATATGATTTCTTAATGTTTCGAATGGAAATCATAGTATTTATATCAGTCATAATATTTCCCCCTTCTTCTTGCTGTTACAATTTATTAGAAGTGACTCTTCTTTATCTCCATTAAAGCTTCAAGGTATTTATATCCATACTTTTCATCTGGTTCTAGGTATGTGCCTTCTGCCCACTCATTCCAAGCATTAATAAATAAAAAGTCAGTGTCCTTACTATGTTGTAAAAGATATTTCTTAAACTTATCAGGATTAGCCCCTTTCATAATTAAAGCGCTTTCTTTTTTCCTTGGAGAGTTATCCCAATCTACAAATGCCCCTTTATATATGCTTTCACGTTCTTTAATTTGACGGTTTAATATTCTTTTCCATACAAAATCATAACTTAAGTGAAAATCTTTTTTTTCTTGATGTAGTGAAGTTGTATTACCTATTAGTTTTTTTAAAGTGTACATAGGTTCAAACTCTATAGCAGCATCAAAAGGAAAATCTGATTTATCTTCAAAAATTGTTAACATTTCTACAAAGTGTATCCCCAGAAGCCCTTCAGATTGAGCCCATTCATTCCATAGACTCAACATTTTATTTAGGTTTGGTATAGAAGCTGGTCGGTAAATTACAAATATCGGTTTATCTTTAATATTTAAATAGTTTTTGTTTTTAAAGAATGGCAAAAGATAATTAAAGTGTTCTTTCCAATCAGACTCATCCCCATATTCTTGTCGCATTAATACTTCTTGGTCTTTTCCATCCCATGATCTTGTCCAAGATTCATTTGCCCAACATAAGCAATATGGGAAATCAATCTCCTTACATTGATTTCTCAATTCTATTGGTTTTTCTAGTAATTTTTTCCCTTTGAACCAATAGTGATAATAGCAAAAACCATCTAAACCATACTGTTTTGCTAAATTTATCTGCCACTTATGTACATCTAAATTTAACAAATTGTAATAATAATCCCTTAATGGAGCCCTAGGCTGATAGTGTCCCAGAAAACGTGGTTTTGCTTTTTTTACATTGGTCCATTCTGTAAAACCCTTTCCCCACCATAAATCGTTTTCAGGTATTTCATGAAATTGTGGTAAGTAAAAAGCAATAGTCTTCATTAGTAAGGACTTCCCCCTTCCCCATATGCAATGACTCACTTATTGATAAAAAGCAATTACACAATATAAAACTCTGCTTTTTAACATGAAACTATTTAATCTGATGTTAAATCTTGTCACAAAATAAGGCAAAAAGACCCTAATTATTGTAATTTTCACACATAAAAAACTATATTTTTAATTTTTTTTAGAAAATTATTCAAAAAAACACTTTAAATCCAGTTAAGTATTGTATAGTTTTATATTATAGGAGGGGAAAAATATGTCGTTTTTTGGCGAAAAATTCACAAATTTATTGGTAAATTTAGATGTAGCAAGCCTAATTGGAAAAATAAAGCAATACCAAGGGAGATTGGAGGTCTATGAGAAGGAATTTCCATGTACATTAGAAAAGTTGCAAATATCTACTCAACTTCAACATACCAAAGATTTTGTCGCAATGTATAAAAACTTAAAAATAACAAATAAAAGGTTAAAAGAATTAATTACATATGATCTGTCGCCAAAAACAATGATTGAAGATGAAATATCTTGTTACGTTGATGCGCTATCACTCATTCATAATAACTATGAAAGGCTTACTATTGATCCAAGCACAATCTTAGAAATACATTTTCAACTTTTTAAATATGCTACTTCGGATAGTGGAACGTGGAGAAAACAGGACATCTTACTTGAAGAACATGAGCAACTTAATTTCTCATTTTATTGCTATCGCCCTTTAACAATTAAAGAAATCCCAGAAGCAGTAAAAAATTTATGTGAAGAATATAATTATTTATTAAATCAAAAAGATATTGATCCACTAATTTTAATTTGTAATTTTGTACTTAATTTTATATGTATTTTTCCTTTTGAATCTGGAAATGGAAGAATGGTACGTCTACTTATATCTTTATTACTATTACAAAGTAAACATTCACTAGTGAAATATATTTCACTAGATAAAATAATAAAAAAATACGAGAGAGATTATTATGATGCCCTATATAAATCTTCAGCAAATTGGCATTTTCAAGAGCACAATGTATCCTTTATATTAAAATGTCTATTACATATTATTCTAGAAGCATATAAAGAACTAGACGTACATATTACAAGTTACCAACTGAAAGGGAACAAAAGCTTTAAAATTAAAGAGTATATATTAAAACAAGAACTCCCTTTTACAAAAGAAGCAATACGGATGGTATTTTCAGATGTTTCACCAAGCACGATCAATAAAGCATTTGCATGTTTACAAGAAGAAAAATTAATTAAACTAATATCAAAAGGCCGTAATGCAGTTTGGACTAAAACAAAAATATAAATAATATCAAAAATATAGGGTAATTTTTTAACATTAATAATTAAAACATACATATAAATTTATTTCACATACACAATAGATATTTTTACATAATACATAAAGAGATAATTTGTCGCTACATTATTCATACAACTATTTTTGAATTTTTTCTTTCCTTCTATACTTCCGAAAGTCTGATAACAGACTTTATAGGAAGTATTAAATATATAAAAACTACATATTCAGTTTTTATATCCCAACTATTAGTAATAGGAACTTAGTATTTATTCCGTTTCACCTAAAGCATTTTAATAAAAGTAAAAGAGAAAATACCTAGATTTAACTTTAATTCATTAAAAAATTCGATTTCACTTAAGTAAGTGCCCATTAATCTTGTCTCTAATGGCAATGGCTATAAATTCTTCAATAGAGCTATTTGTTTCATTTGTAATTTCTTTCAAGTATTTGTATTCCTTACTTGTAAGTATGACAGACTTCGTTACTGTATTACTATCCAAATATACGCTATGATTCATTCTTGGAACAATTTTCCCTTCTATTATATAAGGCGTTAACTCCTCAATCCATTCCATTTGAATTCCTGGTGGTAATGTAATTAATGATTGACGAATCTCAAAATACCAAAATGTTTCTTCTTCTAAAATCTTTATATTTCTTGGAGATACGTACTGTAATATATTATCGATTATGTGAAAAATATTGTTTCGTAATTGCGCAGATTTAGGAAAACGAAACTTAACAAACCTTTGATGATGACTTCTAGGTTTATCCGACAGTTTATAAGCGGACTCATATCCTGCTTTTAATGCCTCACTAAGTGTCATATTAGTTCCAAATTCATCAAGAACTATAATATCACCACGTTTTGGAATAGAAATAACACGTGCCAATGTATTGCCTTTTACAAACTTTTGAAATAATACTACATTATATTTCTGCGAAAATGTATATATATGATTAACTTGTTCTACTTGCTGAACAAGTTCACGAACCTCCTCCTCCTTCACAAATTTCGTTTGTCGATTACGATGTTCTATTAAAAAATAAACTAACTTTCCTTCTTCTATCCATTTTTCAAGCTGATTCATACTAATATGATACTCTTTACTTGCTTGATATAAAGTAATCCCCTCAATTTTACGTTCTTCTTTTACTTTTTCTACTTCTTCTCTACTAAATAAAAAACTACCATCTAAACGCCACGTATCCTTATTGATTGGTGTTAGCTTTCCTTGCTTCATTAAATTATTAAAAATAAAGTGACTTATATCTAAATAATCTTTTACTTCATTTGTAGTCATAGTCATTTCATATGCGCTAATCATTCTAATTCCTCCTCGCACCTCGTAATTTACATAATAATATTATGTAAATTAAAATTTATAGTATTTACATTTTAAATAAATTATAACATATATCGATATATATATTAGATTCTAAATTAGAGTAATGTCTAATTTAAGTTTCTTTTTAAATTTAATTTTATAAAATATTAAACTATATAATAAAAACACTATTTTTAAAATTAAATAATAACCATAGAAAATGGGAGATTTTCTATTGTTACTATTTACTTATTACTTCATAAAATTTAATTTTAATATGTAATTTAATTTATAATTGATTACGTTATAATATTTAATATAAAAGGAATTTATAAGGGGTTGAATTACATTGAAATTTGAATTAGATATTATTCATAGTGAGACTTCTTTAAATAACATAGAGAAACAAAAACAAAATTTTACAAATCTAATTGCATTATGGAACCCTGATTATATAAATGAAGCGGAATTAAAAAAGGAAAATAACGAAAGAGAAGATTCATATACATATGAAGGATTTTCAGATGAAGAAATACTGTACTACTACTTGAATCGACAAACACATTTTGACCAAGGAAAAAGAATCAAGGATGCATCAAGAATCCTATATGCACGTGATTTAAGTCAGTTTTATTTCTTTATTAAACAAAGTGAGGAATTTCTACAGAAAGATGTAAAGAATTATAAATTTGGTCAAGTATGGAGAAACCTTAGAAAACGGCATATCCGTAATTATCAAAAATGGTTATCTCAAGAGGCAATCTCCTATCAGTCAAAAGATAAATACAAACCATCTACAATTAGTAGAAAGCTTGGTGTTATTCGTTCATATTTGAAATGGCTATATGAAATCCAATATATTCAGGATCCTCTACATGTTGAAATACTAAGTACAACTGTACATAAACAACATAAACCTAAACGTGAATTATCATATGAGGAAGTAAAACAGTTACTTCATTACTACAAGGATAATGAAATCAATTACGCTTTATTGTCAGTTCTAGCTACTACAGGGTTACGTGTTGCAGAAATAGCACATGCAAAATGGGAAGATCTTGAGTATGATGCTATACGAGGTCGATACTATTTAAAGGTTGATACAAAGGGGGATAATGAACGGATCGTTTCTATTAATAAGGAGATTTTTAATCGGATTGTAGCATTTCGAATTCGGCGAAGATTACCTATAGACATTGGGAATAGAAATGGTGGAAGAGTATTTCAAACTAAAAACCATACTCCTTATAGAGAGAATTATTTGTCACAATATATTTCTAAAATCATTAAGGATACCCAGCTATCCTTTACAGTAAATATTGGAATTACTCCCCACTTCTTTAGACATTTTTATGTGCAGTACTTGTATGATTACAAGAGATTACCACCTCATGTTATTGCAGCTGCAGTAGGTCATAAAAATGATAGAACTACAAAAGAAAATTACCTAAATCAGCGATTGACGAAAGATAATGATGCCGGTAATTTAATTTTAGAAGATGAATTTTAAATTGTCACCTTATAATTTAACATTAAATAAGTTGAATGTTGCTATTTATAGTTATGTATTTTTTATACAATTAAAAACGATTTACCTTCTATTTATTTTTACCTTTCTCATATCCATTCATTAGTTATTCGAAAAGGTTTCCTATAAATAGGTGATATTTTCAGAAATCTTTGCAGGCACTATTATAAAATACTTAGAAAAAATCGCACCATAACTTATCATAAGTTTATGGTGCGATTTTATTTAGAAGCGTTAATTTATCAGTAGTAAATAATATATAATCCAATTTTTTTGTTCTAATAAAGATAGTTTCTGAATGCTTAAACTTATTACCGATTTCCACTGCTTTGTTAGTACCCTTACACGTATTATTATTATTAATCTCAATTATATCTTCTAATGGAATACTTATTGTTGCGCTTTGCCATGTAATGGTTATTTTTTCTATTGATTTTATAATTTCTATCTCTTTCATATTTCTAGTAACTCCCTAATTCACTTGTATTTATCTATATAATAAATTATATATTTAGAATAGAAACCAGCCAATTTCATATATATTCACTCAGCCATTGTGTAAATAGGTAATTCTTGTACAAAGATTTTTAGATTTAGTTACAATCTAGGGCTAATTTGCAAATTTCTTTTTGGGTTGAGTTTTTGGATAATCTAGATTATGATGATATCATTTATAATATAAAATGCTATGAAAATATAAATAAATTCAGCAGAGCTCAAGTCCAGACAACATATAGAGCTATGAAAATGAGTTGAAGTGGCTTTAGCATTGCTTAATACCTATAACCAATTATTTGTTAATAGCTAAAAAATAATCTTATAGGAGGGGATAGATAAAAGTATCTTATAACGAATAAACCATATGTGAAAAATATCTAGGAATGGTGCTAATGAGAAAAAAAACTAAATATCAGACTTGGATTCGAATGAAAAAACTGATTGTATTTTTGATAAGCTCAATAATTCTTCTATTGATAACATTATTGCCTATTACTTTCTATCTGCGAATCCTATCAGGGGTTATAGCGATGCCTTTTATTTATATAACGTTTATACTTTCTTATTCTACTTACCAATTCGCAGCATTCGGAGAGGATTACCAATCAAAAATACATGATTTAATTGTTAAAAAAGTGAATTGGGATGGAGAAGGAAAAATATTAGATATTGGAACAGGTAGTGGGTCATTGATTATTAAACTTGCAATGACTTTCCCTAAATCCTTTTTAACTGGAATTGATTATTGGGGGAAGAATTGGGAATACTCACAAGATCAATGTCAACAGAATGCTAAAATAGAAGGTGTATCTGATAGGGTTAATTTTTTAAAAGCAAGTGCCGCTGCGCTCCCTTTGCAGGATGATGCATTTGATATAGTTGTAAGTTGCCTAACATTTCATGAAGTGAAAGATACAAACAATAAAATAGAATTAATTAAAGAGGCTATAAGAGTATTAAAACCTGGTGGTGAATTTATCTTCTTAGATTTATTTATGGATGAAAAAATATTTGGGGATACAGAAGAGTTATTATATAACCTAGAGAAACTCGATATATCTAAATTGAATAGCTACAAGCTTGCTGAAGAAATGAAATTACCAAAGCTTTTATTAAATAAAAAAGTATTAGGAAATGCAATGATTTTGATTGGCAAAAAGTAAAAGGGTATTAATTGCTTACGAAAGTATTGAAGAGTTTTCTAAATAAGGGTACTAACTTTATTTAACAAAGTGATGTAACTCTATGTATTTTTATTAGCGAGTGGACGTAGACCTATTTAAGCATTTAGTGTGTTTGGTAATCAAATATGAATTTTTCAAACGTAACGTAGTGAAGCACATTATATTAGGGGTAGCGCCACATAGCTATTAAGCTAAGATTATGTAAAATCAATTTCAGGTGAGAAGGTTTTGAAAAAGCTGATTTTGTATTAAATAAACCAAAAGATATTTTGAATTTACTTTAACCAAGCTCGTGTCTAATAAAGAAATTAAGTTACTCACTAAAAAGTCGATTTCTTAACGTACAGGAAATCGACTTTTTATTTATAGGATTAGCGAAAGGAATTTGGTTTTTGTTGGCGCTATCTTTCAGTGAAGGTTTTATTGATATTCTAATTTTATTAGCATAAAACACCTTAATTCTAGTTACCTTTATGCTTCTTATTAAAATTCCTGGCAAAGTTTATGGGTTAATAATTAACCTACGGCTAATTTATAGGTAAACTGATAATCAAAGTGTTAGCTTGATGGAAATAAAATAAAAGAACTCTTTTTAAATGTAGTTGGAAATTTAATTAAAAAATATGAGGTTTAATCCATAATAATTACAAATTAATTAATAAGAAAACAAAGAGTGATTCCTCTTTTTATACCGTTTTATTAAACCGGAAAAACTTCAATTTTTGTTGGCTTTGAAAACCTACGTTCTAATTCTCTTTTAATCTTATTAACAGCAAAAACTTCTGAGGATGCATGAACTTTAGCTACCTTTTTTATAGCAGTATTACCCGTGACTAAAATATAACTTACCGAATACGATGAAATCATATATTCACCCTTTCAATGTAACATGTTGTTATAATATATGATCCTTATCTTAACTCTATGAAAGAAATGTAAATTAATATTAAGTTTCCTTTTTAATTCATAGCATATACTTAACTAAATATTAATGAAAAAAGGCCTCTTTTCTCGTTGAAAAGAGGCCTTTTACCGTATCATATTAAGGTTTTTCGGGTACTAGTAATAGTAAGTAATGTACTGGGATACAATTTATTTACTATGCAATTAAGTATAGCATGTATATATCATAAAAGGCTGTGTCAAATTTACGAATAAATATAGTATCAAAATACTTATAGGTAACCAAGTACTGAAGTTAAACTATTTTCATACTTCTGCAGTTGACTAAAATTTAAATGAAACTTTAAATTGAGATTAATTATCCAATGTTCTTATCTCTTCGGGAGTATCTTTGTATTTTTTATTTTCTTTCAACAATCTATAAAACTCACTTTTTAATATATTTTTTTCGCGTTCTAGTTTCTTTTGATGGTTAGTTAATTCATTTATACGCTTCGCACTTTCTTGTATTTTTAAATACATGCTCATATCAACCTCCCAATAAATTATGCTTAAATATATGAGGTTTTTGTACAAAAAATACGGTGAAATTTTTCTACAAAGAGAGCTTTTCTTTGGTAGTCATTATAACCTTGCTATCTGGAGTTTATGTGGAGACATAAAAACTTCATAGGAAAATTATCTTTACTTCATATCAGCTTCAGGAGCATGCGATAATTTATGTGCATAATAACACTAAAAAGAAAGAGGTAATCAAGATGTCACTTGAAACAAACATTATTCTTTCTTTATTAGATGTACAACTGTGAATTGCTCATTATCGGGATAATAGTCGCATACAAGTAAAATTAATTCAGCACCATACTCAAATAAGTACGCAAGTGTAAATAAAGTAAATTAGACATTTATACATATTTTGTATATAAATTAACCAGTTCCTTATATGTTAAGGAACTGGTTGTTGACTTATTAGAAAAAGTTATATTTTATTAATTAGTTCTTGGGTCTTTAGTTTTCGTTATTGGAAGTTAAAAGTGCCTATGTTTTAAAATTCTGTGAAGAGTTTTTTCCATTTTTGTGCTATTTCACTATCTGTATTTATACCCTTAGAATCTATGAAGGTTTCCCATTGCCAGATCTCAGCCCCAATTAAATGCAAATCAGTAAACTTTTCAATAAACTCAATAAAATTATCTGCTACATAAGTGACTGAATCTTCTTCATGGTCCCAGTAAACAACAGCTGCATCTTCGTTATTAGAATTCAAATCTAAAGCAAGATAATCACCGTTGGGAACGGTATAGAATGCTAATTTTTGTCGTAAATTTTCACCATAATTATCTCCTACATCCTTTAAGCTATCTGCAACTTCTGCTAAGTCCTCAACCGACTCTAAATTCCAACATAGTTCACCTGCAAAGATATCATCAAATTCAGCTGGTATAGAAAGTTCATCTGGAAAGGACCATCTAAGCTCTACTTGCTTTGAAAATTTCACTAAAACTTCTTTGAAGCTAATAGGGAGAGGATAGCCTAATTGTTGTTCTGTTAATTTAATTTCTTCTTCTGTTGCTGATTTTTCAACAACGAAAGATTCAATATCCCCTTTAATTTTTTCTATTTGATGAAACGTTTCGTTCCAGTTATTAATCCAATTTTGACTGTTCAACATAGCCAGTCCTCTCTTTTTATGTATTTATAAGATTAGATTATCATGGTAAAGCTTATTTGTATTAAAGTTTTTTTAATGAATACTCTATTCATTTCTAGTTCACATAACGTCTCATTATCGGTAGCAAGGAAAAAGGAGAAATCCTAGTCTTACAAGGAAACCTCCTTTTTTGTTCTATCAATCTATGCAATTTTTAATACATTCCTAGTACGGTTTTAGGTTTTAGGTTTTAGGTTTTAGGTTTCTTGTTTGTTACTAGATCAGCCGAAATGCTGCGGTACCCATTAAATAGCAAGTGTAGAAATTGCTTGTTTGTAGATTAATTGTTGTTTATTACGAATCATCATTAGGATGGTAAATTTATCTGTTGCAAGAATCTTCCCACGTACTGGAACGCCATTCTTTAAAATTAATGTAACTCCCCCTTGTTTCTTTGTATTTACTTTTCTTCTAATACCTGCTGCTTTTCACTGTTGGATATTTGTGATTCCCATTCACTTTCTATTTTTCTAAACCATTTTCCTATTTTGCTTAGATAATATCTTTTTATTTCACCATTAGGAATCCAAATTTCACGTTCCTGTATTTGATTCATCACTTCATGAAGAATCTCATCATGTTCATACTTTCTAGGTTTTCTATAATGTGTTTTTACAAACTGTGTATATTCTCTACGTAACCAATTAGAAATATGTTGTCTTTGTCTTTGCTTGAGATGTGACCATTTTTTATTTGTTTGAAGGATTTTTCCATTTACTTTTATGTGGTTTTTCATCGACACTCATCCCCTTTTACTAGCAAAACGAATATATCACTATCGTATCACATTTAAATCGAAATACTGCTCTAGGTACATATTTTGCAAGAAATCTATCCAAAATATATACAATATATTCTCCATTTAGCTGATTAAGTCTACACAAGATTAAATGTAGACTATTATTGTATTGTTTTAGTTTTTTAAAGTATTACAGTATGTGAAATTATTATGCTAAGCATAATAAAAAGCCCCTTGAAAGGAGCACTTATTTGACAAGGTACTGTTCTATTTCTTTTATTAATAGTTCTGCACCTTCTGGACTTAATGAGATCTTACCATTTGCTAATGCCATGTTACGATTTGACACTTCTCCTGTTATTGCACAAACATGACCAGGCTGATACTTCTGTAAAATGATGTCTTCCCCTTCTACAAAAATCTCTAATGGTGATTTTTCTTTAATCCCAAGCGTATTTCTAAGTTCCTTTGGAATCACTATACGCCCTAATTCATCCACTTTTCTAGTTACTCCGGTTGCTTTCATCCAGCATATTTCCCCATTTCATTATCAATTTTTACCCAATTTATTCTTTACTATTGTAACAGGCTTTCACCATACATGAGAAACATAATAAACCAAAAACAGACAATCATAATAAAAAACTCTTTAAACCCTTGCTGAAAGGAAATACGACCTTCTTCCTCTTTTCGCAATACTGCATAAAATAACTATTCTTTTATGGATTAAGGCATGAATTTCCTGTCAAGGAGTTACTTCAACTCGTTAATATTACTCGTAGTACGTACTATTATTGGATGAAACAGCTCAATCATCCTAATCCAAATGCGGAGGTAAAAGAACTGATACAAGTGATTAAAACGATGGGTGTTATGGCTAGTAACAATACAGCTCATTCTTTCGTTTTGGAGTATTTCAAAATGTTAACTGGATGGGTATGTACGGTGACCTCTACTTAATTATCAGAAAAACATTAACCTTTAATTGTATACAGGGTAATTACCATGATTTTCCGATAACAGCATCATAATAAATCTTTCCTTTTCCTCTTTTTATCAGTATTGGAAGGTAAAGAGGGGGCTAGGCACAAAAACAGGTTGTGGAGAAAGTCTTCTTCACAACCTGAGAGTAAGTTATATATCCAAATATGATCTGTTCTTTTAACTATTTAGTCTTTTATAGTCGATATAACTAGAGTCATAATAAATCCACTGACCTGTTCCAATTCTTAGCCAGCCATTCTTTTCTTCATATACTGTAACTTTTTCACCTTTACTTGTCTTTCTAACAATAGAATAGTTTGTACCTGATCCGCTTCGAACATTTACCCCAATACCATTAATTTGAGCCGTTCCAATTACCTTTTCAACACTACCATTTTCAATTACTTGTAGCATATTTAGAATGAATGTTGCTGTTTCACCACGAGTTGTTGTTCCTTTAGGGTCGTATTGATTGTCACCCTTACCTCTTACAATACCTAGGCCATACAGTCTTTGTACGTCTTCTTTATAAATAATTTGGTCTTCGTCTGAGAATGGTAGGTTTACAACTGGTCCCCATATATCTTTATACTGTAAAGCCTTGTTTACAATAATTGCTGATTCTTCTCTTGTAATAGGTGTGTTTGGGTCAAAATAACCATCTCCTCTACCTTGAATGATACCTGCACTTGCAGTACGTTTAATACCATCTCGTAAAGTTGAATTTGCATCGTTCAGGTCTTTAAATGAAGCATCTCCAGCTGGCAGGTTTAGAGATTTAGAGATTAATTGAGCAAATTCGGCTCTTGTTATCGCTCTATTTGGTGCGAAAACTCCGTTTCCTTCCCCTATCATAATACCCCTTCTATTTAACTCTCGAATAGCTTCTTCATACCAACCTCCTGTAATGTCATCTTTTGGTTGATAAAGATTATTATAATACCCCTCAACGCTATTTACGAATACATCCCATTGCCCATTATTAATCATGTTAGCAGGGCAGATTTTACCGCTCCATTTTTGATGTTTTACAATGTTATTTAACGGTACACCAGTTTCTTTCATTAAATACGCTACAAGTTTCTTAGCGTTATCTACCGCTTTACTGTAGTTTCCGTCACTGTTAACTGCAATTTCAATTGCAATGGATTCTCTATTACCTGGACCATCACCGTCTCCTGCGTGCCATCCGTTCTCGTTTAATGGTAGATGTTGATAAATCTCTTTATCGTCTACTGTAAAATGCCACGATGCAGCTCGGTCTGTGTTCCCTACTGCTTGGTTATATAGGTATTGAGCGTGGTTTCTAGCACCTGCTCCTACACTTGTATTATCAGTCTCATGAATTGTAATATACTTTGGACTCATGTAGTTTTGAGGACGAATATTATCGTTACCTGCTGGAACAATCCATTCAGTGAATGGAACACCGTTTATTGTACTAGAGGTGCTAGGTGATATGGGAGACAGACTACGTTTTGTTCTGTTTGAATTGTTAGGAACAGTTAATGTACCTGTTTCTTCATGAATACCTTCTGAACGTTGAAGACTATCTACTTTCTTATTGTCGACAGTACCTCCACCACGTCCGTCTACCTCTTCAAAACTAGCTTCAATACTTTTTAAAGCCTGTTCATCTGTTGTTTGAAGTTGGTCTGTGTTACCTTGCACTTGAAGGCTTGTAGATTGCTTATTGTTTACTGATTGTTGTTCCTCTGCAAACGATACCAATGGTGAAGATAATACCGTTAATCCTGCCGTGAATGCTACTACTTTTTTATTAAATTTAATATTCATTTTGAATTTGGTATATCTTACTACTTTAATAGATATACCTTCCTCCTTGTACTTCTTTTAGTCTGAATAATAGTGTGAATAATGATAGCCTGAACCTCAAAGATAATGCCTTAATTTTTCATTTCATATGATAAACTGAAATCTATAAGTCCTACTAGATATATCAGTATTTCAGAATTATAACACAGCACGATTGCAAAAATATAATTAAATAACATAAATAACCTTTAATGTATAGAACGGTTCTGGTGCAAAAATCCCAAGGCTCTTACAGCTAATATCTTAATCTTGAACATACTGATAGTATGAATCTAAAAAGAAGCATAATCAGTTAATCTATTTTCACACCAAAACCATGTTAGCTCCTATATAAAAAATACACCCCTTCTTTTCATTTTATTATTTCTTTTTACCTAGCGATTTAAGGCCACGTTTAATAACATCATAGAAACTTAGAGATTGTGACATATGACCTGGATCTACATATTCTCGTATAGCCCGAAGAACTTTCTTAGGTTCCTTAGAAGAAAAGGTGAAGATTCCATTTCTCTTGGTTTCAATAGCATAACGTGGAATCCATTTACCCTTAAACATTACAGAAGCTATAACATAATCTACTTCCTCCCATGGAATTTGAATAAATTTACGCGTATCACGAGAATTATAAAATTCAAACCCTTTATCACCAATCATAATTTTCCCATAGTCTGTAAGTCCCGTAAAAGCGGTAGCATCTATTACTAAATCTACCTTTGTATTAATTGATTGAACCATCATATCCACTCCATTTCATTTATCCTATTTATAATTCGTAACTTCAAACAATTAAGTCAATACAAAAAGTGGCTGAAACGATAATCCCCAGCCACTTTTTGTATACGAACTATTATCGATTCACAGGCTACTAACCTATACTTCAATCTCAACAATTCCTAAATAATAAATTTTAAGAATTGAAAACGTGAGCAACTTAAATTATAAAAGTCCGATTACGTGACCAACTACCCCAACTACGAATAATGAAAGAATAATAACAATTGGGCTGACTTTTTTCTTCAGCAACCACATGCAGAAAAATGTCAGAAGCAATGCAGCTAAACCAGGAATTAATTGATCTAAGTTATCTTGCAAGGTAGTTACTTTCGTAGGTGACAGTGCCATTCCTGAGTTTACTTGTTCAAAAGATTGACGAATCCCTTCACCATTTCTAGGAAGTTTGTCCCACTCAACATACGCACCTTTATCTAACTGAACTTCAGATACAACTGGCTTGAATTTAATTGATACCCATCGTTCCACCAAGGCTGCAAGTACAAACATACCAAGGATTGATGCTCCTTTTGTAATATCTTGTAATAATCCACCTGAAAGATCATCAGTGATTTTAGAACCGGCTTTATAACCAAATTCTTGTGTATACCACATAAATCCCCAACGGACCAGATTCCAAGCTAAGAAGAAAAGGATTGGCCCAAGGATATTCCCCCCCATTGCTAATGATGCTCCTAAAGCACCTAACATTGGACGTAAAGTAAACCAGAATACCGGATCACCAACACCGGCTAAAGGACCCATCATTCCAACTTTAACCCCCTGAATTGCCACATCATCAACTTCTGCACCATTAGCACGTTCTTCTTCAAGTGCTAATGTAACTCCTAGAATTGGTGAAGCAATATAAGGATGTGTATTGAAAAATTCCAAGTGACGTTTTAATGCTGCTTTTCGATCTTCTTTTGATTTATATAACTTTTTAATCGCTGGAATCATCGAGAAGGCCCAACCACCATTCTGCATACGTTCGTAGTTCCAAGAACCCTGAATAAATGTAGATCGCCATGCAACGGCTAAACGATCTCTTTTTGTTAATTGAATTTTTTCTGCCATTTGTCTTCTCCTCCTGAATTAATAATCGTTTAAGATATCATCAAGCGGGTCACCAGAGTTACCTCCACCACCATTTGAAGAACCACCCATTTTAGAAAGGCTCAAATAAATAAGAGCTAAAGCCACACCCAATGCACCAAGAGCAATAAGTGTTAATTGAGAAATCGCAGCTATTACGAAACCAATAATGAAGAATGGCCATACTTCTTTTGTTGCCATCATATTAATAACTAATGCATAACCAACAGCAACAACCATTCCCCCACCAATAGCCATTCCATCAGTTAACCATGCAGGCATTGATTCCAAGAATCCTTGAACGCTTTGTGCAGGGATAAATAAAAGTGCTCCGGCAGGAATTGCAATTCGGATACCCTGTAAACACACCGCAGCGATGTGTAACACTTCAATTTTTTTTATATTTCCTTCTTCAGCTGCCGTATCCATCATGTGAACAATAGGAACAGCAAGTGTACGAACAATCATTGTTAAGAAAAGTCCTGCTACTGCAAGTGGTACCGCTACTGCAATTGCTGATGCAACACCGCTAACACCTTGTCCGCCTAATACTAAAATGATCGCTGATGCAACTGATGCCAATGCAGCATCTGGCGCTACGGCTGCTCCAATATTTGCCCATCCAAGTGCAATCATTTGAAGTGTACCGCCAAGAACAATGCCAGCCTCCAGGTTACCTGTTACTAATCCAATTAGTGTACATGCCACTAGTGGTTGATGGAATTGAAATTCATCTAATATTCCTTCCATACCGGCTAGAAATGCAATTAGTATCACTAAAATTATTTCTATAGTAGACATTATGATCCCCCATTTCATTTACATTTACTATGTAACTACGATAATTCAACCTTCGCTTTTTTTAGAATATCATCCATATTTGCACGAGAATCATTAGGTACTTTACGTACATCAAAATGAATGCCTTTTGCTTTCATTTTCTCGAAAGCCTCTACATCTTCTCTTCCCATAGAAAGAACCTTATTAACAACAACCTTTCCAGTTGAATGAGCCATAGAACCAACGTTAACTTCTTTAATATCCACACCACCCTCTATAACTCTCAGGACATCTAGTGGGTTTTCAAATAATACCAGTGCATTAGTATTACCAAAACGGGGATCTTTTTCAACTTCAATCATTTTGCTGATTGGAATAACATTGGCCTTAACCCCTGGTGGTGCCGCCTGTTCGATTAATTTTTTACGAAGATCGTCTTTAGACACTGCATCTGAAACTACGATAATACGATTTGGTTGTGTAGACTTTGTCCATGCAGTCGCTACCTGACCATGCAATAAACGAGAATCCACACGGACTAAAACGAACTTGATTTTCCCATCACCAACTACTGTACCGGGAGCAAGTCCGCCATTTGCTTTTCCATCTTTTGCAACTGCGATATCAGTATTTTCTTTGGGTTCCAGCTCTTCAGGTTTAATTCTGACCCCTTCCTTGGCTGTTTTAATGATATGTGCTGCGATCTCTTGAGCAGACGTAATTGATAAACGGGATGCATAAGCTTCAATCACCATTGGTAAGTTTAAACCAGCAACGATTGCCCAATTGTCTTTGTGTTCTTCATACAAGCCATTAGCTTGATTGAATGGAGTACCGCCCCATAGATCGACTAAAAATAATACCTCATCTTGATTATCAAAAGATGCAACTGCTGCTTCCATTTTTGCTCTCAAATCGTCTGGCCCTTCATTTGGCATTAAGGTAACAGCCTTAACATTCTCTTGCTCTCCAAAAATCATTGCGCCAGATTGTAAAATGCCTTCAGCAAATTGGCCATGGCTTGCTAGGATAATCCCTACCATCTCTCTACCTCCTAAATATTTCATCCTAATTTTTTCTGAATTGACGCAACCAACACAACTTTTCTTCTTCATTTCATCAATCTTTAACTATTAAAAACCAACTTTTTCTATCCTTGAGAAAACCACCTCCTAGGCTATTTAAATCTCACTTCTTTTATAAAATTTTGTTTACTACTAAAAATGAGTTTGTGAATCTCCAATTCATCATTTTTCAAATCATTACTTAAAACACATAATTTCTTAGGTAAAAGGTTCATAATCTTATAAAATAACCCACTATAAGAAAACGCTTTCAAAATATAGAAAGAACATACCGTTAAAAATCGTTGTTTCAAATACACTTACTCTAAACCTAATCAACTATAAATAGACTGAGTTGCGTCAAACCAAAATAGGAGTAAAACTCTACTTGCGAATTGCCTCATTGATAAGGAAAGCGTTTATCTCGAAAAACATGATTATCAATGTAAACGAACATGACAGAAATCAATTTAAAGTTCTTTCGAATGATAAAAATACCATGTAAGTTTTAATTACGCATATGTTACTCACCAAAAGTTCAATTGAATGACAGACTATACATATTTATCCTTTTCCCAAATAAAGAAAAGCACTGTTATTCGTATAATGAAATCGATTCCACTTACTAAAAACATTGCCGTTCTATCTGATAAGATGATTTATATCGCCTGCATACAAAATAACAAACCAAAAAAACAATAACCCACTCTTACGAGTCAAAAGTTTGCTAAAGATAGCTATCTAGAAAACAGTTTGTAGTTGGAGACAGAAATTTGATAAAAGAGTTGATTCGTCGCAAAAGAATATTTGGCATTGGTATTTTTGATCTTGGTTAGATTGTATATTTGCTCAATTTTAAAGAGAGTATGTATCAAATAATAATAATATTTGTAAAAAAACACATGAATATAACAATATAAAAGCAGCTCGTTTATCAGTTCTCAAAAGAATAAAACCACTATCACCCTCTACAACGGTTATATATTCATTATATCCATTGTGAATTTTTTCACAATGGATATAAATTGAACATTTTATGAATAAAACAATTCCACATTATAAGAAATATATAGTGATTTTTTTAGCATACATTTTTTACTTAAATACCCCTTTGCATTATATGATCGATAGTAAACGTGGTTAACTAATCGATTTCTAATTGAAGTTTAATATATTAATTGCTTAATAAATCAATTGAAAACCTATAGCTCCTATAATTCCTCCTATGGTACTACCAATTATGGGAATCCATGCGTATCCCCAATCCGAAGAGCCTTTATTACATATTGGTAAGATTTGATGTGCTAGTCTTGGGCCAAAATCTCGAGCTGGATTTAAAGCAAATCCAGTTGTTCCACCAAGAGATAAACCTATAGATACTATTAACGCTCCTATTATTATTGGAAGTAGTCCATCTGTAACTTTATTATGACTTATAGCTAAAATTGAAAATACAAATACTGCAGTGCCAATAATTTCACTTAACAAATTGGACGGCCAACTTTTTATTGCAGGGCTTGTAGAAAACACCGACAATATAATTTCTTGATTTTTAGTTTCTTTCCAATGTGGAAAATACTGGAGCCAGACAAATATTGAACCTAAAAATGCCCCCATCAACTGTGCACCAATATAGGAAGGAACTTCACTCCAAGGAAATAACCCTATACAAGCAAAAGCAATTGTAACTGCAGGATTCAAATGTGCACCACTTATGTTATCTACTATATATATAGCGAATGTAACTGCTAATCCCCAGCCAAGAGTAATTGCAACCCATCCGGAATTTTGTGCTTTGGATTTTTTCAGCAAAGTACCTGCTACAACGCCGTTCCCTAATAAAATAAGAACCAAGGTTCCAATTAATTCTCCCATAAATGGAGACATATTTATGACCCCCTTTGTTATTTCAAAAACCATTGTATAAACACAAGGGCATCATCAGCATCTTCCCCATCAAGAATTACATGTATTTCTGCTCCTCTTTTTACTGCTAAATCGATTAATTGAAGAGTACTTTTTGCATTAACTTTTTTACCTTTAAATATAAACTGAACCGAACAATCATAATCCCTTAAGCCATCTACAATTTCACTTGCTGATTTTGCATGAATTCCATCCTTACGAGTTACAATTAATTTTTTTTCGATTCTCATAAGATTAGCTCCTTTTATATTTTTATAATGGTTTTCGCTTCAAGTACAGCCTTAAATCTTATATATTTCTTCTAATATTCTGCCAATCCCTAATTCAACAACTGCTACGTAGGACCATCTATTAATGGTGAATCTGCTATTTTAATTTAAACACTCTTAATTAGAGTGCCTCCCAAATTTAGGAATACAATTACAACTCATTCATTATAAATAGACTCTTGAATTTATCGAACGCTTCTACCTACTTTATCGGTATCTACTCCTCCTGCAGCAACTATTAAAACACTGAAACTTAATTGGATGAGTAAAGCTTTTAAATCTCTTAACTAGTAGATAGCCATTAGAAAATAAAGCTATTCCTGCATTACTCATCACAATTGCTCCCTAAGTTCATTAACAATATCTTTTTCACCTATAAGAGATAAACATAGAGTTTCAAAGATAATAAAAGATGAGACTGCTCCTGGATCTAAATGACCAATAGACCTTTCTCCTAGAAAAGAAGCACGCCCTTTTTTAGCTAATAATGGCTTAGTTTTTTCCATTTGTTCTCTTGCAAAAATGATAAGACCAATAGGTTTTATTTTTTCTCCATTTCTTTGGATATACTTCAAAACAGGATCCCAAACATCAAGCATTGTTTTATCTCCTATCTGAGTTTTTCCTCTTAGACAGATGCCATTTACAGATTCTTGAAAAGCAAGCCCCAATTCATTGATTGTAATTTTATTTTTCCCTTTCAAAACACTACCAGCCCTTAAAAATGCAGTTCCATATAAAGGTCCTGATGCACCTCCAACCTTTGAAATAAGTATCATTCCAATATCATGAAATACATTTCCAATATCATCATAAGCTGTATATGATATCTTTTTTTCGACCTCTTTAAACCCTCTATTCATATTAATACCATGGTCTCCATCACCTATGAATTGATCAAGTTGCGTTAGGTTTTTTTTTTGATACTCAAGTTGTTTTGCAGTGAGTTGCATCCAATTGATGATATGTCTTGGTGTAATATACATGTTGGCCCTCCTATTGTACACGCCAGTTAGTCGTATTTGCTGGATCATTAAGCAAAGCAGATAGTTGTCCATCTAGTTTTAATAAAGTAATAGAAAAACCGGCCATATCAATCGATGTCATGTATTCCCCAACATATGTTTTACAGATATCGATACCAGTTTTGTTTAATATTGTGTTAACCATTTTATTTATAATATATAATTCCATTAACGGCGTTCCACCTAATCCGTTTACCATTACTGCAACTTTATCACCAATTTTCAATTGCATATCACTTAAAATATCCTCTAAAAGGAGTTTAGCCATTTCATCAGCTGATATCATACTAATACGATGTGTTCCAGCTTCACCGTGAATACCTATACCAACCTCTACTTCATTTTCACCAATTTTATAACCGACTGTACCAGCTCCAGGTATAGTGCACGTTTTTAATGCCATGCCCATACTACGTATATTAGCAATTACTTTATTTGCAACATCTTCAACTTCTTTAAGCGATGCCCCTTTCTCAGCCATTGCTCCAGCTATTTTATGTACAAATATTGTTCCAGAAATTCCTCTTCTTCTCATAGTGTGTGAACTATTATTAATAGCAATATCATCATTAACAATGACTGTAGCAATCGGGATTCCCTGTGCTTCAGCCATTTCAGCAGCCAATTCAAAATTCATTATGTCTCCTGAGTAGTTTTTTACAATTAACAAAACCCCACTTCCAGTATGAACCTTTTGAATCGCTTTCAAAATCTGGTCTGGTGTAGGAGAAGTAAAAATTTCGCCCATTACAGCAGCATCAAGCATCCCTTTACCAACAAATCCTATATGCGCTGGTTCATGACCACTCCCGCCTCCGCTGACAATTGCCACTTTTCCTTGAAATGGACTATTAGCTCGAATAATTATATTTGTTTCAGGCATATTTTGTAGTTTATCAGAATGTGCAAACAACATTCCGTCAATCATATCCCTAACTACTTTTTCTGGATTATTAATAATTTTTTTCATGGCATCTATTCCTTTCCATTAGTCGCCGCTAGTACCCTAACATTTAATTTTATTCCCTCCTACAATTCCCTTTTATTATAAAAACCTATAATGATTTCACTTGGACATTTAGCTTTAAGCCTCCAATTCCATCTAAAAAGATTTTTCCAATGTTTGCTTGCTCAAATTTCCCTTTCCTCATGTGAAGTGCTCCAGTGAATACTCCTTTTTCATGCTCAAATAGCTCACTTTCAATTAAATTAGGGGGGATAGCCGCACAATTTACTAGAATAAACGACTTATCCTTTCTGAAAAAAGCTTTATGGATACCTTTACCTATAAGTTCTTTTCCTGTTTCACTCTCTCCAGTAATAAGAATCGTAGAATCTAATTCTGCCACTTCATTCGCAACAAAGAGCGTCTTCATTAAAGTGTCACTATAAATAATAATGTCTGAAAAAGAGTTGTTTAGTTTTTTATATTTCGACAATTCACATTCTAAATACTTTATTCTTTTCTTTTCAAGAGTCAATTGGTCTAATAATGATTGTGTTTCATAAATAGATTCATCGTTAAAAGTATTCCGCTCAATTTTGCTATAAGTGTAGCTATGGCTCGAGCATGTAGGCCATTTGTAGTATGAATATTACTTACAATCCTTTGTATCATAAGAACCCACTTCATAATAATACATGCATAAAAATACATAAAACTCAACCAGTGAATTTTATGTATTTTTATTTTTATTATTAAAACCCCAACTATTATATAATAAGATTATTTATACAAAACCTGATAATATAGGTTATTAATACTAATTTTCCCATTTCATCTTTCTTAAAAAATAGTATTTGATTTTTGATAATCATAACACTATCTTTTAATCCGTCATATAACAGACGAAAAACATACATAAAATATTCATAATTCTGCACTCAGAATTTTGATAACATTAGATTCAAGGCTAGATTTTCAGCTTACTTATAAAAATATCAAGGAGTGATCATCATGGAACGTATCCTAATTAGCCCGCAAAAATATATTCAGGGAAGAAATGTAATTGAAAAAATTGGAGAGTATGTAAAACCGCTAGGATCCAATTTATTAGTTATTGCAGATGAATGTGTTTGGCATCTTGTTGGTGAAAAAGTTATGGAAAGCTTTCATAAACAAAATCTAAGCTTTGAAAAAGTTGGTTTTAATGGTGAAAGTTCTGAAAATGAAATTGCAAGAATTGAGAAAATAGGAAAAGAATTTGGTGCTGATGTAATCATTGGTATTGGTGGTGGTAAATCAGTAGACACGGCAAAAGCGGTAGGAGAAATTCTTTCAGCCAAAGTTGTAAGCGTTCCCACTATTGCCTCAACAGATGCACCAACCAGTTCTCTTTCTGTTATTTACTCTGATGATGGAGTATTTGAGAAATACAAATTTTATTTAAAAAATCCGGATATTATTTTAGTAGATTCCCAAGTCATTGCGCAAGCTCCATCCAGATTTTTAGCTGCTGGGATTGGAGACGGAATGGCTACATGGATTGAGGCTAAAGCAAATTTAGAATCACGAAAACCTGCTATGGCTGGTGGACTATCTACCTTAGCGGCTGCTAAAATTGCAGAACTCTGCTGGGATACCTTATTTGAATATGGAGAAGCAGCGCTTTTAGCAGTTAAACAAAAAACTGTTACTCCAGCAGTTGAAGCCGTAATAGAGGCAAACACCTTACTTAGTGGACTTGGATTTGAAAGTGTCGGGTTGGCTGCAGCTCATGCCATCCATAATGGTTTTACTGTTTTACATGATAAGACTCATGATTTGATGCATGGAGAAAAGGTTGCATTTGGCACATTAGTACAAATGGCAATGGAATCTTGGACAACTGAAGAGCTATATAACTACATTGATTTCTGTATCAAACTCGGCCTACCTACTACACTTGAAGATTTGAACTTAGGTGATGCAAGTAAAGAAGAATTGATGAAAGTTGCAGAAGCTGCCTGTCAAGATGGTGAAACTATACATAATATGCCATTTGAAATTTCACCAGAAATGGTTTTTGATGCAATTATTGCCGCTGATGCTTATGCTACTGAGTATAAATTAAAAAAATCAATTTAAAATTACAATACAAAAATTAATAAACTTTAATTAAACGTATTTTAAAAATTTAATTAAATGTATATTACACATTGTTAAATTTCGTATATGTCCTTTAAGCATTTAGCAAAATAACAATACAATATAATAAAAACTAAATAAACATTAAAATTTATATGTATCATGAAATAATCTGAAGACTTCATCCAACACATAAAAGCACAAAATATTTAAACAAAACATAGCATTATGTCAAAATTAATCTTGTAACTGAATTTTCACACCAAAGATAAATATAGAAATAAAAAAAACCTCTTTATGAGGTTTTTTCTAGTCCTATACTTTTGATAATAAAATAAGCTGTTTTATTATAAACAATAGGTTAGCTACACCATCTTAACATATGAAAACAAAAAATCTATGTGTCAATTTTTCAAACACCCTATAGTTTTTATGAGAATACTAAAAGAAATAACTAATAAAAAATGTAGGAGAAGTAATGGACTTAATTTATGCTGTTTCCCGTTTACCTACTCAACTAAAGTAAGACAATTTTAGAAAACCTAAAAAGAATAATCTCATTTTATTATTAAAAAATACAACAAATTGTTTAGATTTAGTAATAGAAGTAGTTAGTCTTGTACTCAAGATAAAAATTTTTTAGCCAAACTAGATTATTAGAATCGACACTTTTGTGTACATTTATATTACTTCTAGCTCACTATTAATTCTCTCCTTACAAAAATGGTATATATATATACATTTTAATTCGATTTCCTGTAATTTATGAGAAGAAATATACTATTTTTGAATGAATATCATTACATTTCCCTCTAATTTGTTTCATTTTCTGTAAGTTGTTATCCTACTAAATGAGGGTAATCATCACATATAAAAATTAGCATTAACTAAAATTATCAAAGACATTCATATTTTTATATCAGTACCGGAGGTTACGGCAATGATTCTTCAGAATATTTTTAAAAAATTATAAATTAGAAGTGAGGAGATATTATTATGATTATAAAAAAACATCCATTTCGTACTCTAGCAAAAACAGCTGTTGCATTAACTATGATAATTCCTACATCCCAAGCCTTTAGCCATTCGTTTGCGTACGCTCAAGAAAATATAACGAAATCTCAACAACAAGTAGCGCCATTTTGGAATAAAAATAAAGATTATCCAGGTGAATCTTACGTTACATATGAAGGTAAGGTTTATCATTCTTTATATTGGGTAAATGCAGGTATATTACCTACCCAACAATTTAGCGGATGGGAATTATATACTGGCTCAGAATATATACCCGACAATAGCGATCCAAATGATTTATTTGGTGAAGGAATAACTTGGCCAACCCATGTTTTTGCACCATATGTAGATAACGGAATGAATCCTCAAAATCTATTAAAATATGCCCAAGAAACAAATACTAGTTTCTTTACGCTTTCGTTTATAGTGGCTGATAAAAATGGAAATCCAGTATGGGGAGGTAGTCATACCCCTATTGGAGATGGTAACTTAGATGATCAAATTAAACAAATTAGAAAAATAGGTGGAGATGTTAAAGTATCTTTTGGTGGAGCAAATGCTGGTAATACTCCTGGATTAGGTGCAGATCTTGCCGCCGCTATTACAGATGTAAATAAATTAAAAGATGCCTATAAAAGTGTAATTAACACATTACATTTAACACACATGGATTTTGATATTGAAGGAGCCTTAGTCGCTCACCCAGAATCTATCGAAAGAAGATCAAAAGCGATTGCATTATTACAAAAGGAATTAAAAGCCGAGGGTAAAGATGTAAAGATTGGCTATACCTTACCAGTAATGCCTTATGGTCTAACTAATGATGGAATAAATGTGATCCAAAGCGCTATAAAACATGATGTAGATTTAAATTCTATTAATATTATGACTATGGATTACGGACAACAAAACCAACAAATGGGACAAGCTGCGATAGATGCTATTAATAGCTTGCATGGACAATTAACTAATTTATATAAAGGTACTATTAAAGATTCTGACATTTGGAAAATGATTGCTGTTACACCTATGATCGGAAAAAACGATACTCAAAATGAAACTTTCACATTAAATAATGCAAAAGAATTGTTCCAATTTGCCAAAGAAAAAGGTATTGGGGAAATTAGTATGTGGTCAGTGTATCGTGATAAAAAAGCTATTGAAAGTTGGCAAATCGGTCAGGCAACTGGAGATGCTTCTGGATTACCCGATGTAGACGACGGTGCCTTTTCTAAACTATTTTCTGCTTTTAATAGTAGTACTGAAATTGACGTAATCGCTCCAACAGCTCCTTCTAACCTACGTTCTGTTAGTAAAACAACAACAACTGTTGAGCTACAGTGGGAGGCTTCCACAGATAATATTGGTGTGAAAGAATATGAGGTTTATCGTGATGGAAAAAAAGTAGGAACAACAAAAACAACACGTTATGAAGATGCGGGATTACAAGCCAATACAAAATATAATTATACAATTAAGGCTACAGATGCAGCGGGAAATAAGTCAAAAAGTAGCAATGAAGTTTCAATTACAACAAAAGAAGAGAATCCAGAACAAATAGCTCCAACAGCTCCAACAGGGTTACAAGCATCAGAAACTACTACAAACAGTGTTCATTTAATATGGGAAGAATCCATAAGTAATGTTGGTATAAAAGAATATGAGATTTATCGTAACGGTACGAAAATAGCTACAAGTCCTTCAACTTACTATACAGATGAAAATTTACTGGCTAGTACAGAATATAGATATATGGTAAAAGCTATAGATACTCAAGGAAAAGTTTCAGTTGCGAGTAATGAAATCAAAATCACAACAAAAGATACCCCCTCTTCTGAGTATAAGGCATGGGATTCGTATGCTGCATATAAAAAAGGAGATAGAGTAGAACATCAAGGTAAAATTTATGAAGCAGTTCAAAGTTATCAAGGATACGGTGATCCAAATTGGATTTTCTCATTAGCTTTATGGAAAGTAATTAAATAAACCGTAAAACTATTAAATAAAAGACATCAATTTTTCTTCTCAGATTGATGTCTTTTATGAATTGAAAATTATATTTTACAAATCTATTATTTCATTTGCCCTAGACTATATTTTTCTATAGGTAATTCTTATTTTACATTACTATAATTTGATTAAGCATCATATTTTCTAAGTTAAGATAGAGTTTACATTTTTAATAGTTCGGACGAAAGTCCTAACATTAAAATCTATTTAACTATATATACAACTAAAAGAAGGTTTTAAGATGCAGATGAACACTAATACTATAGAGGACATCTATCAGGAGATATTAGATGGAAAAAGAAATAGATTTCCACCAAACACTTGGAAATTAGATAGAAATAATCAATTGGCCAGAAGAGTAACAAAGTATTTAGTAACAAAAATTTTGAATTGGAATGAAGAAGAGATAAAACAGAATTGGAATAACAAATTGATTGCAAAGTATCGATTACGAGGGGTATTGAAGCACAAATATGATAATAGTCCATATGCAATGATTAATGATTTATATCCGAATCAATTTAAAGAATGGGAATTTAGAATGACACCATTAAATTTTTGGACAAAAGAAAAGGCCTTACAATTATTAAAATGGTTAATTGAAGAAGAGGAAAAATTACCACCACAAAAACTCTTGCAAATTTATGGACAAAAATGGTTAATTAAACATCGACTAAGTGCACCTTTAAGGGTGATTTGGAATGGAAGCCCGTATGCGATGATTAATGATTTATATCCAAATCGATTTAAAGAATGGGAATTTAATAAGGCCCCTAATAAGTTTTGGACGAAAGATAAAACATTACAAGCACTAAAATGGACAATTGAAAAAAAAGAAAAATTAAATGTGGATCAATTGAAGAATATATACGATAATAAATGGTTAGTTCAATCAGGATTGAGCGGAGCCTGTCAACTATATTGGAATGATAGTCCATATGCAATGATTAATGATTTATATCCAGGTCAATTTAAAGAATGGGAATTTAAAATGACACCAAATGGTTTTTGGACGAGAGAAAAAGCGCTAGATGCCTTACAGTGGACAATTGAAGAAAAAGAGAAGCTGACAGATAATCAATTATTACAGCAATACACAATGCAATGGCTTAAAAATCATAGATTATGGACACCTGTAGTAAGATACTGGAATGGGAGCCCATATGCAATGATTAATGATTTATATCCAAATAAATATATAAAAAGCTCATTCAGTGGATATATAAATAAATTTTGATATTATTAGACACAACATATTTACGTAAAAACTTTAATTGCTAAACAGCAAACTATATATGCACTACTAATTAAAATAGGTATGATGATATTATCTATATGCATATTTCTTATCACAGGTATAGTAAATAAGCTCTGAACAGGTCTGAATATCACCGTTGAAATAAAAATAAAGCTAACTTTAAAGTGCAATATCAAGTCTCCATAAGGTAACGAAAAAGGCGCTTTCCTGAACGAAAACGCCTTACTCAAGGTTCTGTATTTACATGTAAAAGATCTCCAAAACAAATGGAATGGCGGTGTAATTGGTTAATGGTGTTGAATCAACTTATGGTTAACTATAAATTCGCCAAACGTATTAAAAAAAATAGTATTTACCTACCGTAATTTAAATGCTTCATTTGTTCGATAAGATAATTTGATATATCTGTGTTATTGCCATTTCGCAAGAGGAATTCCACTAAATCTTGCTTTTGAAGAACAGGATTAATAACCGCTCCATCTAGCTGACTTAGAATCTCAACAATACTATGATGTGAAAAACTCTTGATTACTTTAAAAAGTTCTGCATCACGTTTCTTTCGTTCGGCAGATTCTTCAGGATACCCAGTATTGAACGGTTCTTCAAATAGTTTCTCAAGCGTGAAGCGAAGATTTAATTCGCCCGCCCAACCGAAATTCAATCCAAGTGGCAGTGATGCACAGTTTCCATTATTTATCCTACCGAATAGGAACGCATCTGTTGGAGTTGGCAGATAACCGCTAATGACATTCGGAAGTGTATTACAGGCAATCGACATACCAACACCGCTACTACATCCAGTGATCACAAAATCAACTGCACCTGAATTTAGAAGTAGACCAACAGCTAAGGACACTTGGATATAGCTTAACTCGGAGTCTTTAAATGTAACACCAAAATTGAGCACTTCATATCCATGCCTCGCCACAGCCCTTTTTGTCTCTTCAAAAATCAGTTCATTTTTGCTAATTTGGGTACTTGCTTGTATCACCGCTATCTTCATTCTTACACGACCTTTCGATTTAATTATCACACAAATCGAAATTCAAAAGAAGATAAAAAAAGGCAGAAGCAATCTTGCCTTAATATTTGCTATTCTAAATATTCGTTTCAAAAACTTACACAGATTTCTTAACAATCCCGTTAACTTGTTTCGCCATGAACCTTCTTACCTCTTCTTTACATATTCTCTTGAACTACCCCCACTTTTACTTCGTTTAGAAGTGAGGAATTCCTAAGTAAAGAGTTCAATCGAACTCTAGTTGATTAGGCTGCCCCCGCAGTCCTTACGGTTAGAAGCCTTATTGCTTCATTTGATTACTTCTTTCATTTTCATACGATTAATTTTAAAATAGTTTGTTCCTCGTAAAATCAATCTACGAGGAGTCGAATTGATTAACAAAATGAAAATTTAGATTTTTATTTTGTTAATTATTGTCCATACACATTAATACCTTGTTCTTAATGAGTAAATTGGTTATTAAAAAGTGGTATTATAACTAATTCTAAATGCAAACATATTGTACAAGAATAAAAAAATATTTACTTCCAAAATCTATAGTATTGATTTATTTATCGATTAAAATACATCCCTTGTCAATTACTTGATGTATTTTAGATATTTATTTGATAAAAAAGAAGGATGAATGTTCAATCAACTGACACAACTACTTTTTAGGAAGTGTGTTATAGTTAATTCAGAATCAATACTGCATAGCAGCATTAATTCTCACCTATCTTTTATTTATTTGTTTTTACACCAACTTAAAGGAAAGACCAACTATATTTTTAGTTGGTCTTTCCTTTTGTTATCAGAATAAGATTAAGAATCACTTAGTTTATATACAAATTACTATTTATTTTACGATAATGTACATATACTTCCGATAGAATTCTACCGTCCCCTTGATAAAATATGAAAAATATAACTAGTTAAGATATCTTTCACAAAAAAATCCAAACAAAAAGAACTCGTAATATATAATTACAAGTTCTTTTTATCGTAACTTCAACACATTGGAACTATAAACTTGTAAACAACAACATTAGAGGAAGGGTGAATTATCCCTTTAAAATGATTATATAACTAATATTCATATTTTGAGATTGAAACCTTGAACATTTCGTTAATTTTAACGATTACTTTAATATTCTTCATTTTTAATTTACACAAACATTTATAATTATATATATTTAAATATAATTAAATAAACTAAAACTAAAAATATATGTGAAATTTTTTATATTTTTTTGATTTTAATAGAATATTTTATGATTATCATTTCATTTTCACTCTAATATTGCCATGTTTTTAGATTGCTATTAGAGTTTTACCTTCTAAAACTTACTTAAAATTGGTTAGTATTGAATACATTGACTGAAAATTGAGAAATCAAATGCATATTGATACTATTATCATATAAATTATCTGTCAGTCTAACTTCCATTACCCACAATAATGTTTTTCTATATATGTATAGAAATAATTTATCTGTCAGTAATTTATAGTTTATTATCATACATTAAAAAGGAGGAAGTAAAATTATGAAAAAGAAAATCATTACAGCAACTGCTCTGGCTGCAACATTAGCTACAGGTGCATTACCTACGACATCAGTATTTGCTGCTGAGACAGTTGCTCCTATCCAACAACAGGAATCACAAGTTAGTATTCAACCGTTTGCACAAAATAATCTAGAAACTGCTGTTCAAGCTGCATTAAATGGTCCCGAAGTAAAAAAAATAAAAGTATTTGAGCATGAATTTAATGTAAAAGAAATTGAAGTTGTGGATCGAGGTGCAGCTGGTAAAGATGTATACGGACAAATCTCTCATCATTTAAGCTTCCGTCCAGATGATCAACTTTACTATAAATTCACAAAAAAAGATGGTGAGGTAACGGGATTCGAATTTCATATTGATAGAGGCGGCTGGACACCAATTGTAGCTCCACTTTTATCAATTCTTGCTGCATATAACGGAATTCCTGTTAATCCAAATGATTTAAATTCACTCGGTCAACAGCTTGGAAAAGTTATCGATGGAAGTTGGGAACATGCAGGACAATCTATTGCTACTGCAGTTAGTTTAAGCTTTAATGAGAAATAAGCTTGTAGGTATTATTTAGGCTTACAGAGAAGTATTATTCTCAAATTTTTCTAAAATGATATTATATGTAACATGTCTATTTCTAACTTTAATGCAGTAATACGAGTGAGACTCTCCCCAAAAGTCTTTTGATCTCAGATATGGAATGCATATAATTTTGCCACATAATTTCTTAACAAATAAAAACCTATGTTAATTAAAATTAAGAATCATGTAGATCTTACTAATTTCAGTAATTCATTGTACTTTGGAAAACAGACGTCTAGTTTAAGACTTCTGTTTTCTTTGTATAAAGTAGATCCTCCTATTCTTTCTCACAACTAAAAGACTATTATAATAATAATTTCAATAACTACTCATAAACTCCATACATACTACAGATTATGTTTGTATGCTACATATATCAATAGAAAGGGATGATATATGTTGCTGACAATTTATATAATATACCTGTTTTTATCAATTGCTATCATGCTATTCTTATTTACAAGCACACTCGGTTAATTTTATTGATTATATCAAGCTCACTTCTTTCCATCAAAAAAGCAAAAAGCAACAATAGAAAAGGTATTTAAAATCCACTCTTTAACCAATTTCCATAATATTTTATTACTTAGTATTCAATTGAAAATAATAGTTGGTTAAGGTTTAATAACTGCTTACAACACAATTAAAGGCTAAGCTCATCACCACGGATTATAACTGTAAAAGCATGTATGACAATATTTCACTTCCAATTATCAACAAACATAATAAGGTACAGAAAACATCCTTTTAGTATAAATTTCTATGAGGTATCTAACAAATGAAAATAGAATCTGCCTTACTACGCCCTCAAGCCAAGTTTTGGTGTTCTATGAACTTTTGCCTACAGAATTAATATTTTGATACGCTTGCCAAATAATTCTTAATGAATAAATATATCTCACCGACATTTTTTAGCAAACAAATGAAACTCATTTTTAAATAAAAACGCCATCCTTCCTATAGATTTCTATAAAAAGAATGACGCTTTCTATTAATTATAAGCATAAATTCATCTTAGGTTGTTGGTAATATAAATAGACTTATTCCCATGCAGCAAATGCTACATAATCTTCTTTACCATATTTGTTTTGATATTCATCTGCTTGAATTATATCAACTTCTCCAACATGGTCTGGCTGAAATCCCGTTCCATCTCCATTATCAATAGGTTTCACTAGAGAAACTAACATACGTCCCGTAACTTCAGATTCTTTAGAAGTTTGCTTCAATGGAAGACCGTTAGATTTAAGATATTGCTTTTGTTTCTCGGTAAGTTTAAGTACTGCTGCTTCTGAAATATCTGTGTTCTTTTTACTTTGCTCAAGCTTGTCCATTTCTGATTGTTTTGCGGCTTCTTCTGCCTTACTCTTTTCAAGCTTGTCCATTTCTAATTGTTTTGTGACCTCTTCCGCCTTACTTTTTTCACTACAAACTGATAACTTAACAGCTGGGTAGAAAGTGGTGAGTATACTGGACCAGATATGACTGATTTCAGATTTCACATTTTTTGTCATTATTTCCTTTCATCATATCTAAAACAGATTTATATGCTTAGTGACAAGGTCAATCAAGCTATATAAGCAGATAATCCATTCTACTCATTCGCCATATTATGCATAATAATCTATAAAATACGTATCTATAAATTAAAGATCTAAAAAAGAAAAAATCTGAAAATCCTTCTGACGTAAGGAGTTTCAGATTTTTTTATTTTAGTAATACCCTTTGCAACAAGTTGCCATTAGGATAGTGTATCAGCAACTTGTAGCTATTACTATGAATGCTAGATTCCTCAAAATTATTCCATATTTTTTCATTATATTTATATTATTCTATGCTTTGTTCTAAATTATAATTCCATATTTATGGACAAAAGTTTAAATTTATGGAATTTTGTACAAGCTATTTATACATCATTCTTAATTAGGAGGGATTCTTTATGTTTGGTCTAGGAAAAAAAAGAACTTCATTTGGTGAGTATTTAGATCACAGAGGAATCAAACAACAATGGCTTGTACAAAGAACTGGATTAAGTAAATCTCTGATAAGTGATTTAGCAAATAAAAAGGATCGTATTCCCACTTTAACATCTGCAACTAAAATCATTAGAATACTAAAAAAATTTGATAAGCATATTGATTATCAAGATTTTTGGAATATTGATATTTAAAACTTCTAGAATGTACTACACATCTAATTGTCTCTAATCCAATCGTGTAGATTACTAAAAACATAGATTTTTTCCTTTACAACTATTGATTATTTAACACTTATAATACAAAAATTACTTTTATTAAAAAGCATATAAACTTCTATTTAGCTCTGTTCATATCCCCGCTTAAAATAATTAATGATTACATCCCACTTCATTTTTGACAAATCAATTTTTTAATAACATTTTTTGTTAGAAAATCTAAATTTCGTTGTTTTTTATCCAGAATCCTTAATATACATTTGATATTATTCTAAAATTTATAGCGCACTATTCGAACATTTTGTGAAAATCATCAAAAAACATCACAAACTACTAGTAGCAGGTATTAATTTCCTGTGTTTGTTCCAAACACCGTGTTAAACTGAAGGGGTTTAACAGATCTACTCTAATAACATTAATGAAATGGGGTATTTACTTGAACTTTCCACAATTAAAAATCGGGCATATGATGCCAAAGGTCCCAATTCTACAGGGAGGAATGGGCGTAGGCATTTCATTAAGTAAACTTGCATCTGCAGTTGCAAATGCTGGAGGAATTGGGATTATATCAGGAACTGGTATTTCCATAGATGAAATGAGAATGCATATTAGGAAGGCGAAAGAAAAGATTCGGAATACTGGTTATATTGGAGTAAATGTCCTTTTTGCAATGAATGATTTTGCTGAAAAAATGAAAGCAGCCATTGAGGAAAAAGTTGATTTCATCATATCTGGTGCTGGCATTTCACGAGATATGTATACTTGGGGGAAAAATGCCGGCATACCAGTTATTTCAATAGTATCCTCAGCCAAACTCGCTAGATTATCTGAACGCTTGGGTGCGGCCGCTGTTGTAGTAGAGGGGCATGAAGCAGGAGGACATCTGGGTACCGATCGACCTTTATTCGATATATTACCGGAAGTAGTTGCAGCAGTCAAAATTCCCGTAATTGCTGCTGGAGGAATTATGACTGGGAAAGATATTGCTCGTGCCTTAAAAATGGGTGCATCTGGTGTGCAAATGGGTACAAGATTCGTTGCAAGTAATGAGTGTGACGCACCACTATCCTTTAAGGAAAAATATATAAATGCTCGATTAGAAGATACCATATTAGTCAAAACAACTGTCGGGCTCCAAGGTCGTGCGGTTAAAAATAACTTTACTAAATTAATAGCTGATAATAATAAAAAGATAAAAATAAAAAAGTGTATAAATTGCTTAAAAAACTGTTCTTATCGTTTCTGCACGCTAGATTCTTTGATAACCTCTATGGATGGTGATTGTGAAAATGGTCTTGTTTTCGCAGGTGCACGAGTAAATGAAGTCAAAGAGATATTGCCCGTCCAAACAATTATTAACAATATTATGATGGAATATAGAGCATGTATTTAAGGTAGAATCCATGTAAGTTTTTTAAAAGATATTTAATGTTGTAAATTCTTATTTTCCTGACGATACATCAACTAATAATTATACTCCGGACATTATTGGTCATAAAAAAGAACACCTACAAATGCTGTAGGTGTTCTTTTTTATTTATAATTGGATAATTTCTCTTATTTCTTCTATAGGTAACTTCGTAAATTTGGCAATATCCTCTACAGACATTCCGTTTTTATACATACCACATACCAATTGTATACGTTCGGCTTTTTTGCCTTCTTCAATACCCTTTTCAATACCTTTTTTGATTCCTTGCTCCTCTGCGTGAGCAAACTTTGCAGCTTCATCCATTAGGGTTTTTTCCCTCGCTTCATAGGCTTGTCGGAATGTCGAATCTTGACTCATTCGCTCCCACTTATTCATTGCTTTTTGTAAAATCGGATCTTGATTCATCGCAATGTCCTCCAATGTTTGAGTTAAGTGTTCATCTTCATTTGCCGGAAGTAATAACAGCCAACGAACAAATGAATCTTCCCACGGATTAACTTTCTCTTCCCGCCATTGTTCCATTAGTTTAGGAAGCTCTATAACATGAATCTCTATATCATCACTAAACTGCTTTTGCTGTTGTACATTCCATAGCTTTCCCGTTGTATGAAATTCCTCATATTCGGGAAAAAGTACGAAGTTTAACAAATTAATAGTAATTGTTTTACTAAGAGAGCTGTAAGGCATCCCTTTTTGTAACTGTGAAGTATATAATTTACCCCAGTAATACAAACTTCGTTTAATCATGTCGTGATTATTATTCAGCTGAATTTCTACGTTTACTTTAGTACCTGTGTCTAATGTGGCTGAGACATCTAAAATTGATAATTTATCATCCTCGTGTTCTCGATGTAAATGTGGATCCTCTAATTGTAGTGACATAATAGGTGATTCTAATGAATTCTTTAGCATGGCATTTAAAAATGTGATAAGAATATCCTCACTACCACTTGTCCCAAATAATTGCTTAAAAGCAAAATCAATTCGTAAATTTACTAATGACTTGGTCATGACTTTCCTCTTCCTGTCTAAGAAACTCTCTTTTCTTTATTGTACATAAAAATTAGGTAATCATGCAAATAGGAACATTTACAAAAGATAGCGCTATCATTCTTTTCAAAAATATATATTCACTAGAAGATAGAGGTAAAATTAATAGTTAATTTGGTGAATTATAACATATATTATCTTTAAATAATACCCATTTGAAAAAACAATGGATTATTTGTGACATAATTGTTAAATTTAGGGATATAAAAAAGGCTTTCTATATAAAAAATAGAAAGGTGATGGTGTACGGATAAAATATAAGGGGGATTTATATTATGTTTTCAAAAAAACAAAAATTAGTAACAGTGGTTACCACTCTGACGCTAGGATGTGGATTAGTTTTCGGATTAACTCCTACTTCCGCAGATTCTATAAGTAATCCTACGCCTATTAAGGAAGAACAAGTAAGAATACAGATACCTTTTACTGGATATGTTATTTCAGCAGATGATAATTATTTAGTTGTAGCTAACACTAATACAAAAGAGGAGGCACTTTCTTATCAAAATAATTGGTGGGAATTAGCTTCTCAGAATAAAATTTTACGTGTTCCTATTACTAGCAAGGATAACTATAGCGTAGGTGAAAAACTAAATATATTTTCCGTAGGATGGACTCACTCTATTCCACCAATCGCTGTTATGCCTGTTATCGAAAAAATAATTGAATAAATTATATATTTTTTACAAAAGAAGATAGCCATTACAAATGGCTATCTTCTTTTAAACTCATTTATTCTAAATTGGACTAAAGAATTCTTGTTTGTAACTATCTTTATAAATTTATGCTATAACAACACTTGTGCACTTTTTTATTTACTGAACCATGCCTTGTTCTTCCTTCTTCATAGCTCTAATGGATTGAGCTACTTTAACCATCATAGAACATTCTATTCTCTTTCGGAAGATTTTACAGCTGAACTCATGTGTTCCCTTAAGAGAACCCGTTGCATGTATTGTATTAGCTGGACAACCGCCACTACAGTAAAGCTGTGCCCAACATTCCTGACATTCCGGTTTTGAATAGCAATTACTTTCCTTAAACTGAGACTGTATCTCTGCTTTTATAATGCCATCCCATATATTCCCCATACTATATTCTTCTTCTCCCACAAACTGATGACAAGGAAATATCTCCCCCCACGGGGTAATAGCTAGATATTCAGTCCCTGAACCGCAACCAGAAATTCTCTTTTGAACGCACGGACCTTCTGAAAGGTCGAGCATGTAATGATAAAATGTAAAACCATTTCCTTTTTCCTCACGGTTTAGCATTTCTTTCGAGAGAATTTCATACTGATTGTAAATTTCCAGCAGGTCTTCTTCACAGAGCGCATATGGTTCTTGGGGATTACAGATAACAGGTTCCATTGAGATTTTGTTAAAACCTAAGTCAGCGATGTGATAAATATCATTGGTAAAATCAACATTATTATGGGTATAGGTTCCACGTACATAGTATTCTTTATCTCCACGCTTCTCAACAAACTCCTGGAATTTTGGAATGATATGATTATAGCTACCTTTCCCATTGACAGTTTTACGAAGATAATCATGAACTTTTTTTCTTCCATCAAGGCTTAATACAACATTGTGCATTTCTTGATTTAAGAATTCAGTAATTTCATCATTAAGCAGCATACCATTTGTAGTAAAGGTAAAACGAAAAGTTTTTTTGTACTCTTTTTCTTTATTTCTTGCATAGGCGACAATCTGTTTGACAGTTTTCCACGCCATGAGTGGCTCCCCACCAAAAAAATCAACATCGAGATTTCGATGATTACCTGAGTTTTCTAATAGAAAATCTATGGCTCTTTTTCCAACTTCAAAACTCATTATGGCTCTATTTCCATTGTATTTTCCTTGGCTAGCAAAGCAGTATTCACACGACAGATTACATGTATGCGCGACATTAAGGCAAAGAGCTTTTACATAAGTGGGACGATTTATCAAATCAATTGAAAGGTCCCTATAATCATCTTCGGTAAAAAGCTTCCCATCTCTTTTTAGTTCTTCAATATCCGCAATTGTTTCTCGAATTTCCTTCTTGGAAACGTGGAAATCATATTTATACTTTTCCTGCATTATTGACAGGATTTCTTCCATAGGAGTATTCTGATATAGCATAATTATTTCATAAGCAAGATCATCAACGACATGTACGGATCCGCTATAAGTATCTAACACGATATTGTATCCATTTAATTTATATTGATGAATCATACTGGATAACCAAACTCCTTTTTCATAAAGATTGCCACCTAAATAAAATATAATTGAATACTATACTTCTTGTTTCCTATTTATTGTATTTTCACACTTTTGATTTGCAACTCCACATGAGGTTTTACAAGCAGACTGACAAGATGTCTGACATGCACCACACCCACCATGTTTTATAGTATCTTGCAGTTTACAAGTGCTCAGTGTTATAATTCTTTTCATTGTTTATAACCTCCTTTTGAAATAATTTTGAAGAACTAAGGTATATGTTTGTGATTTTTTTCACAATTATATACCTTAGTTCTTCAATTTCCCACAAATTGTTACTAATATCCTTATATATTAACGAATTACTTTATTTTACGTTCCTTTCTTTTAACCTTAATTTAAAATATCACGAGAAGGTTGAATATTATCCATTTAACAGTTACATATCGCAAAGCTACATATAGAATAATATTTATTGTAATTATTTATACATTCACAAATACGGTACGTGAAATTGCAACATTTATCTTATAATAAATATGGGCGTTTATAACTTTGTGCTACAACTATAAAAAGTCAATCCCATTGGAATTGACCTTTTATAAACTGTGGCAACAGAAGGATGTCATAAAACTAGGATTTGATATTGTAGCATTTCATTTGTGAAAAGTATAACATGATTAACTAAGAATAGATGTGTCAATCCTTGGAACATTAGCTATAACTTGATTTTTTGAGTATATATAATAGTTAGTGGGCTATAGAATTCATCCTATATCACTATTAATAATTAGCGTTTTTTAATAATAAAAAAGGATGTCTAAAAAAATTCTATTTTTTTGGACATCCTTTTTATCTATTTTATTAATAATCCTGTAGGAGTAACTTGATATGTTTTTTTCTTGCCTACAAATTCCTGTTTACTATTCTCAAGATTAGTAAGTGTGGCACGGGTCTTTTCCTTCTGTGCTTCTCCCTCTATATGAGTAAACTCGATATAATCCCCTACCTTAACTGGAACGGTTTGGCTTTCAGCATTTTGTTGTCTATTTCCTACAATTTCTTTATTGTACAATATATTGCCCGATGAGTTTTGAACTTTAATGCTTGCATACGTACTAGTAAAATAGGAATGGGGGATACCCGCTTCTAATTTAATCTGCATTTTTTCTGTTGCTTTGTTATACTCTACTTTTGCGATTTCTCGATCATTATATCCCTTTAAAGACCAGTTAAATTGATTTCCATCTAAAACTGTCGTTTCTGGCATTTTTTCTACTTTCTTCAGGCCTTCTTTTGTAACTTGATATCTTGCTGTCTTTCCAATGGTTTCATTTTTGTTATTTTCAAGGTTAATTAAAGTCGCTCTCGTCTTTTCCTTTGTTGCTTCCCCTTCTATATGAGTAAGTTCAATGTAATCACCTATTTTAACGGGCACAGTTTGGCTTTCAGCATTTTGTTGTTTATTTCCCACGATTTCCTTATTGTACAGAACGTTGCCAGAAGCATTCTGGACCTTAATACTCGCATACGTACTAGTAAAGTAGGAATGGGGTACACCTGCTTCTAGTTTTACCTTCATCTCTTCTACTGTTTTATCATAATTTACTTTTGCAATTTCTCTATCACTATATCCTTTTAATGACCATGCAAATTGATTTCCATCTAAAATTGTTGCTTCTGGCATTTTTTCTACTTTCTTTAGACCTTCTTTTGTAACTTCATATATGGCTTTTTTTCCAAAGCTCTCTTGTTTACTATTATCTACATTTGTGAGAGTAGCTCTATGCACACCTTCTAGATGTGTTAACTCTATATAGTCTCCTACCTTGACCGAAACTTTTTGTGATTCAGCATTTTGTTGTTTGTTTCCATAAATCTCTTTGTTATAGACCACTTTACCTGCTGTGTTTTGCACTTTAATACTTGCATATGTACTATCAAAGTAGTTATGTGGTACACCTGCTTTTAAATCAATTTGCATTTCTTCTGTTGATTTATTTAAATTTACTTTTGCGAATTCAAAATCTCCAATCCCTTTCAGCGACCATGCAAACTGGTTTCCTTCTAAAATATTATTTACATTAGGCATATCTGGTTTAATTGGATTAGAATCCGTCCCCTTCCAAATCTCTGCTGTTAAAACTGGATATCCTAATGCAGCTACTTTTTGAATGGTATCGTTATTTGGACGTAATCCCCACTTCTCAAAGAAAGGAATCAAATTTTGTTTGGCTACTTTTGATGCTGAAATCATAAATAATTGTTTTTTATTTTCATCAGTTTGTGGAAGTTCACTTGAAGGCATGTCTCTATACAATTGATGCAATTTAGGATAGAAATCCTCTCCATACGCTAACTGTAGTTGCCAAAGCATGACAAGCTTTACAAAAACATCGCTAATTTCATCATAATTTTTATTCACTTGCTCTAGATATTGAAATGCTTTTGGATAAATTCCACTTTTCTCTAAGTTGGATGGTTGATTAAATGCTTTTTCTACAGAAAGGCTGTATATATTATTTTGTACTTCTGTCATATTATAAAACTTCCAGGGCGATTGTTGTCTCAAATGTCCTGCCTCATGCCAAGGGCCCCAGCCATCTGTTATGAATTTATTAATATCTAACACGTATTGGATTGCATCTCCTACATATGCTGTTCGATAAGAAGTTGCATACATATAATAATCAGGAGAATGATTTTCTTCTACGTAATGAACATAATGTTTATCTACTTGTTCTTCAGATAATCCAGCTACTTTGTCTTGAATTCGAGTAGCTTCATCCATCTTTTTTAAGAGTTGTACAGGATCTGTATTAGAACCCAACAAATATTTCTTAACACGTGCAGGGGTGGCCGTAATTAATACACGTTCGCCTTTTAACTCCACTGCATGTGCATTTGGATATTGGTCCAGCATGTTAATTAAATCTTGTTTCGTATGCTTTCCTAGTTCAAAGAAAGGCGTAGTCGTTCCGCCTGTTGTAATTGTTGTTCGAATGGTACCACCTTGTTGTTTATTATAAAAATAAATCATCCCCCCATTTGGAGATTGGATTGTGTTTATACCAGGTTTTAATGTAAATGATTTTATCTTTGAATCTTCTCTCCAAGAAGCATCATACGAATACGTTCCAATATATACCTGAATATCTTGATTACCTTCCACATTAATCGTTATTTGTTCATTTGGCTTTGCATATAAACCAGTTGGTTCATATGGACTAAATGCCATACTTTTTCTTTCCTGTTGTTTCAGTACCTCAACATCCCCTTTTCCTGGGACTGTAAATGTTCTATTTTCTGATTTAACTGATTTTTCACTTTGCAGTGATGTCGATAAATTTTTTTGCTGCTGCGTTTCCTCTGCAAAGACATCTGATGAAGAAGTCATTCCAGAAGCAATTATAGTTAATGTTGCAGTAGCTACTAGTATTCTTTTGGTTTTATACTTTGATTTATTCCCCATAGTATCTCCCTCTCATTTCCTTGATCAATTTAATAGTTTTGGTTTCTTTAGCATGTACTTACGTGCAAAAACAGTTCATGAACTTGTATTTATTACTTTTGTACATAGTCCTCCCTTATTCTATTTATAATTATATTTTGATATTATTTTATGACACATATTAATACAACTTTATAAAATATCAATCAATAATGAGCTTTTATGTTTTGATTTGGTATTCTTAACTATCTTATAAATCAAATAAATTACATAAAGGTATTCATTTCGTATGAATAATACTTTAAATCAAATTATTTTCAGATTAATAATTCACAAAAAATTAATATTATGTAAAATCCTATCAAGGAAATAAATACAAATTGATTTGTCATATATACATTGAAATCACTAAGACATTTACTATCATCCGAATAATTAATTCCTTTTTCTATTTCAGTTTAATTTTTTAAGTTATTAGGAGATAAAAAAGCGAATCTATTTTGAAAATAGATTCGCTTTTTTACGTATAACATAAACTTTCAAGTTCTTTTAATTGAATTTTTTATAAAAAGAAAAGGTACTTCCCAAAAGAGAAGGATCCTACTTGCTCAAACATGTAGGTCGTGATAACTTTTGTCTCTAATATATCTCATTTATAGTTTGTTTAATTGACTATGTCTTTTAGAATACATAAAATATACTATTATCCCTATAAATAACCAAATGCCGAAATAAACCCAGGTTTTTAAAGGTAGATTTACCATTAAAAATAAGCAACATGTTATTGAAATAATCGGTAAAATTGGTACCAGTGGTACCATGAAACCACGTTTTAAATTTGGATGTGTTTTACGAAGAATAATAACTGACACACCAACCATCGCAAATGTTAATAACGCTCCAATATTCGCTAAATTCGATAATTCTTTTAAATCGATAAATCCAGCAATTAAAGCACTACCAATACCTGTTAACCAAGTTGAGAATACTGGTGCTTCTGTCTTCTTATTAATTTTCGCAAACGATTTTGGTAATAAACCGTCACGACTCATCGCAAAGAATACACGTGTTGTTGCATAAATGTAAGCGAAAATTACAGCCATAATACCAATTACAGCTCCAATTGCGATTATACCCGCTACTTTATCTTGTCCTACAACTTCTAATACGTAGGCCATTGCTTCTGGTACATCTAATTCCTTATAAGAAACCATACCAGTCATAACAAGGCAAACTATAACATAAATAATTGTACAAATAACTAGCGAAGCAATAATACCAATCGGTAAATCACGTTGTGGATTTTTTACTTCTTCAGCAGACGTTGCTAACGCATCAAATCCTAAAAAGGCAAAAAATACTGCAGCTCCTCCGGCAAAGATTCCGCTTATACCATAAGGTGCAAACGGGATCCAGTTTTCTGGTTTTACGTAAAATATACCAACTGAAATGAATAAAACAACAATACCAATTTTTATTAATACCATTGCGTTATTCACTCGCTTACTTTCTTTCGTTCCTTTTGATAATAACCAAGTTAATAACAAAGTAATGATTACTGCTGGTAAGTTAACGATTCCACCTTGTGTTGGAATTGTTAAAAGTGATTTTGGTATCTCAATCCCAAACCCGTTTAATAAGTTTTGAAAATAGCCTGTCCATCCACCCGCTACTGCGGCAGTTGTAACTATATATACAGACAATAAAGTCCATCCCATTAAGTAGGCTACAAACTCACCAATCGTCGCATATGAATAGGTGTACACACTACCAGATACTGGAAGAGCGGATGCGATTTCCGCATAACATAGGGCTGCAAACCCACAAACAATTGCAGCAATCATAAATGAAAAAATAACTGCTGGACCCGCATCTCTTGCAGCTACTAATCCAGTTAATACAAGTACTCCTGTACCAATTATTGCACCAATCCCTAGCATGGTAAGATCAAATGCTCCCAATGTTTTTGTCAAAGTCTTACTTTCACCATCTTCTAATAATTTCCTTACTGATTTTTTCCTAAATAAGTTGGCCATAACACACGCCTCCATTTATTAAAAAAGGAGCTAAGATATCGTCTCCTAGCTCCCCTTAAGTAAAATAATTTTATTTTATAAGATTATTCAATCGTTATTTTACCTCATTGGCAACAAAGAAATGCTCACATACAGTTGAAATACGTTTTAAATCCACATTGCCACCTGAAATAACCGCTACTACTTTTTTACCTTGTACATATTTATCAACTTTGCCTGCCAGAAGTGCGGCTGTGGCTAACGCTCCCGCTCCTTCTACGACAGCCTTTCCGCGTTGCAATAAGTCTTTCATCGCTACTTCTAATTCTTCTTCCGATACAGTTACAATTTCATCTACTAGGTCTTTTACAATTTCAAAAGTTAAATTTCCTGGTATTTTTACCGCACAACCATCCGCTATTGTTGGTGCTTCATAGTGTTCTAAAATTCTCCCCGCATCATAAGAAGCTTTCATTCCATGAACATTATCTGCTTGAACCCCAATAATATTAATGGAAGGATTAAATGATTTCAGCGCTACAGCAATTCCTGAAATAATTCCTCCTCCACCAATAGGTACAATAACAGTATCAACATCCCACATATCATCCAGAATATCTAACCCAATTGTCCCTTGGCCAGCCATTACTTCTACATCATCATATGGATGTAGGTATGTTTCGCCTGTTTCTTTTATAATCTCTTCACACTTCGCTTTTGCATCATCAAACGTATCACCGTATAAAATAACTTCAGAACCATATCCTCTCGTCGCATCCACTTTAGCTTGCGGTGCAGAGGTTGGCATCACAATTTTACTTTTGATTCCTAGTAAATGGGAAGATAGTGCAACACCTTGTGCATGATTTCCAGCTGAACAAGCGATTACACCACGTTCTTTCTCTTCATTTGTTAGTTGGGAAATTTTATTAAATGCACCACGAAATTTAAATGAACCCGTTAACTGCATGTTTTCCAGCTTTAAATAAATTTCTCCACCCGTTTTACTAGTTAAATAGAAAGATTTAACCAAAGGTGTTTTTCGGGCATTTACATCAAGAATTTCTTTGGCTTTTTTAATGTCAGTGATATCTAACAATACTTTTTTGGTAATCATACTAACACTTCTTTCAATTCTTTAAAGTCCAAACCTAGCGTCATACCTAAATTTTCGTAGGTAATAATACCTTTATATACATTTACCCCAGATGCTAATGATGATTTATTTTGAATTGCAATTTCTAATCCATCTTTAGAAATTGCTAATAAATACTCAATATTTCCATTTGCCAACGCCATAGTTGAAGTACGTGGGGTGGCACCAGGCATATTTGGTACTGCATAATGAATTACGTCATGTTTAATAAATACAGGATTATCATGAGTTGTATAATGATCAATAGTTTCTACTGTACCACCTTGATCTATTGCGATATCCACAATGACACTTCCTGGCTTCATAGATTGAACCATATACTCTTTAACAATTTTAGGAGGGCGAGATCCTGGTATTAAAATTGTTGAAATAAATAAATCTGCTTCTTTAATCGTTCGCTCTAGATTTTCAGTATTAGATTCAATTATATTTACTTCTTCTGTTGCGTATTGCTTTCTTAAATATGCAATTCTTTCTTGATTAACCTCTAGGATTGTAACACTACATCCAATTCCAATTGCCATATCACAGGCATTAGTTGCAGCATTCCCTCCACCTAGGATTACAACTTTTCCGGCTGGGATTCCCTCAATACCTGATAATAAAATCCCCTCTCCTTGATGTTGTTTTTCTAAATAATAAGCTCCCATAAATACCGCACGTCTTCCAGCAATTGCACTCATAGGTTTTAATAATGCTAAATTTCCATCCTCACTAATAGTTTCACCAGCAATCGCAGTAGTACCAGCATTTCTCATTGCTTCTACACACTCTTTCGACGCAGCCAGATGTAAAAAGCCCCAAACGATTAGATCCTTTTTAAAGTAATGGTATTCTGCAGGTAGTGGTTCTTTTACCTTTACTACCATATCAACATCCCATGCCTGGCCTTGATTTACTATGCTTGCTCCTGCACTTATATATTCATCATTTGTATAACCAGAACCTAATCCAGCATCTTTTTGTACTAAAACTTCATTTCCAGCTGAAACTAATTTTTGAACATTTTCTGGAGTCATCCCTACACGAGCTTCCCCTTTTTTTATCTCTTTCACTACACCAATTTTCATATCTACACATCCTTTTTTAGAGTGAGTTATAAATTAAATTAATTATTGTCAGATAAATATAAGATTCTAAATATTCATCCTTGCAATATTTTTCAAATATAATTTAATTTATAACATTGGATTGCACCTACAAGATACCATTAGTAAAAATAAGAGGTCAACAATTTTGTGAAATATTTCACAAAATGTTTTATTTAGTTGTTTTTCTATATTTTATATCGAAAATATGATTGAATCCCTCAATACTTTGTGATATTCTTCACAAGAATATATCTTCTCTTTTGAATTTCGATTTACCATTTTACTATATCACGATATTAAAATACCTCATTTATTCTTATTATTCATATAAAAGAAATCTCGTTTTTAACTTCATGTTTCGGGTTAAATTAAAGAATTTCTTTTAATGTATAATTCATTGAATTTTACTCGCCTCAAATCATGTGAAATTTTTCACATGATTTGAGGCGAAATTAAACTTTCTTTACTTATACGTTTAATTTCTTTTTTATTTAGTATCTGAAATGTATTCAAATTCTCTAGCTGGTAAGGATGAGGGGCGGCTATTTGTATGGATACAGGATATACTATCAAATAATTTAACAAACAGGATAAAGAATTCATAAGAGAATTTATATATTTTTCTAATTGGGAGTGATTATTTTGTCACAACAACAACTAAAAAAGGATATTGGTTTCTTTGCAGCATTAACCACAGTTATTGGTACCGTTATCGGCGCCGGAGTATTTTTCAAGCCCACTGCATTATATGGAGTAACAGGAACAGCTAGCCTAGGATTACTTGCATGGGTAATTGGTGGTATCTTGACCGTTTGCGCAGGACTAACTGCTGCTGAACTATCTGCCGCTATTCCTGAAACGGGGGGAATGATGGCATATTTAAAGAGGACTTATGGAAACTTAACTGCTTTCTTGCTTGGCTGGGCACAAACTGTCATATACTTCCCTGCAAATATTGCAGCTCTTGCTATTATTTTCGGGACACAAACGGTTAGTTTATTTGGCCTAAATGTTAATGAACACAAAATGCTAATTATCTCAATTGCAATTATCACAGCAACATTTGTAACTCTTATGAACTTTTTAGGAGCTAAAGCAGCTGGTGGAATCCAAATGGCTTCGACTATATGCAAATTGGTTCCATTAGCATTGATTATTATTTTTGGATTACTACACAAAAGTGACGTTACTTTTCAGCTTTTTCCAATTGAGGCAGGGCCGAACAAATCTATGATATCTGCCCTTGGATCTGGTTTACTCGCAACAATGTTCGCCTATGATGGATGGATTCATGTAGGGAATATTGCTGGAGAAATGAAAAACCCTAAAAAAGACTTACCTAAAGCAATCGTATTAGGATTATCAACAGTAATGGTTGTTTATTTATTAATTAATGTCGCGTTTCTAATGGTCATGTCTGCAACATCGCTCGCAGGTACTGATACACCCGCTTCTCAAGTAGCTACAATTCTTTTTGGAGCTATGGGAGGAAAACTAGTTACCATTGGCATTTTAATTTCCGTATTTGGAACGATTAATGGTTATATTATGACAGGAATGCGAATTCCTTATGCCATGGCTATTGAGAACAAACTACCATTTAGTAAATGGTTTGCTACACTATCTAAAAATAGTCGGGTCCCTTATAATTCTGGTCTATTTATGCTATTTATTTCAATTATTATGATGGCCGTCGGCGGATTCAATACTCTTACTGATATGTTGGTATTTGTAATATGGATATTCTACACAATGACATTCCTTGCTGTATTTATCTTACGAAAAAGAGAACCTGATCTTGTACGACCTTATAAAGTTCCATTGTATCCTTTTATACCATTAGTTGCTATTATTGGCGGATTGTTCATTGTTATTAATACCTTATTCACTCAACCTCTACTAGCTTTATGTGGAATAGGTCTAACAGCACTCGGCCTCCCTATTTATTACACTATGCGTAAAAAGGTACAATTTGGTTTAGAAAATCATAACGAGTAGACCAGTCTTTCTTAAAGATGTGATACAAAATTTTATGATTAGATTGCAATTAATAAATAGTCTATTTTACTTCTTTATCCTTCTAAAAGATACATTAGTCTAACAAATAATAAACAAGGAGAACCCTTTTTGGGTTCTCCTTGTTTATTATTTGCCAGTGTTCTAGTTTTTTACCCTAAGTTAATTTACGCTTTATCCATGTTGCATTCCTACCTTTAGAAACCAATTTAATATATCCCTGTGAATTTAAAGCGTGTAATGTTTTATTTATAGTACTTTCACTTATGTCTGGATGCATGTTTCGAATATTTTCTTTAGTAAAAGGATGATTTTGCCTGTCTATGTATTTCTCAATTCTTTTTCTTTTAGTATGAGTGCTTATACAATTTTTTATTAAATTACCTAATTCTTCATATGCATCTAAAACAATATCTAAAAAAATTTTCATCCAGAAAACTACATTATGATCTCCTTGATGCCAATTAGCTGCAGATTTATACAGAGCATCATAATAATCTGATTCATATTTTTTAAAATATTTCTCTATACATGTATATTTTACAAATGTATATCCACTTTCAATTAATAACCATTGAATTAATATTTTTGCTAACTTGCCATTCCCTTTATTAAATGGATAAATACATAGGAAATTTAATATAAATTGAGGAATCAGTAGGAGCGGATGAAAATTCCCTTTAGCCCTTAATGTATTATATTGTTCGCATAGCTGATACAAATATTGCGGAACCATATCATATAAAACAACTGTACTTAATTTGGATTGATTATTTAACATTGGAATACACGATAATACAAGTTCGTTTTTTCTCCAATTACCACTTTCAGACGTTGAATAATTCAGTAATTGGAAATGCAGTTCTTGAATTGTTTGTGGTTTAATAGGCAGTTTGTGATTTTCTTTTTGCACAAGTTCTAATGTTTTGCAATAACAAAATAAAGCGTCCTCTTCCAATGTTTGAGGGCTAACATGATTAGAAACAAATTTTTTCAACTGTTTATTTGAGAATGTAAACTTGTCATATATATTAGGAAAAGTTTTAATATATTGTAGGGATATACTCTTTTCCAAAAGATTAAAGATCTCTGGTTTTTGAGTTTGATATGCTGATATTTCTCCTTTATATTCACTGATTTTACTTATAATATTTATTAGTTCCCTTTTAAATTCTAAATTTGTATATTTTTCTTCAAAGAAATTTCTCATCTCGTTCCCTCCTTTCCCTACGGTTTATTGCCAACTTTGTATGCTCCATAATCCCCCTAATTTTCACATTTCCTACTGTATGCCTATTGTTTTATAAATGCCCATTAAGGATGTAATTAAACGGTAGCCAGATGCACACAGGGACCGCTCTCTTCTTATTAATGTATGTATTAGATTGCTAATGTTAATTAATAAATAAAAAGGCACTCTCTTAAATTTTTAAAAAAGTGCTTTTTATTTAATCAAATTTGTCTGCATTTAGTGCCTTAATAGAAAGTATACACAAAAGGTATCAATCCATTGTGAAAGACATAACATATTTAGCTATAAATAGTTATGTTGATTCTAAAAATGTTCAATCTTGATATGTTATGAACTAATATCATGAAGGCCATTAACTTCTTAATAATGTTTATAAAATGATTCTTTACAAGGCGAAAGTACTGTATTTCAGTTTAAACAAACATTTTTCTATAGTATTTAATTTCAGATTACATTAGATTAGATACATTTAAACTTTTGCCAAGCATTTATATATCCGACATAATATAATAAGATAAATTCACCTTATAGTATTGGTGACATAGTTTCTTTTAATGTATGTACAGAATGATTAAAGTTAAACTTTTCTTCCTCATTTAACTCAATTTCTATAATTTCCCGAATACCTTGACGATTTATAACAGCAGGAACTCCTATATATACATCATTATGACCATATTCATTTTCAAGGTATGCAGATACTGTTAATACACTATTTTCATGATGTAGAATTGCCTTTGTGATACGTAATAAAGACATTCCAATTCCATAACAGGTTGCTCCCTTACGTTCAATTATATGATAGGCCGCATCACGTGAACGAACAAAAATTTCGTCTAAGTCACTTTGATTATACTGACTTTTATTTTCTAAAATGGTTTGTAGCTTTTGAACGCCAACTGACACATGACTCCAAACCGGAAGCTCCGTATCACCATGTTCACCAATTATATAAGCATGAACATTATGAGAATCGATTTCAAAATATTCTCCTAACATGTAACGGAAACGTGCAGAATCAAGTGTTGTACCTGAACCAATTACGCGTTCTTTCGGCAATCCAGATTCTTTCCAAGTTACATATGTTAAAATGTCCACTGGATTTGTTGCAATTAAGAAAATACCATCGAATCCGCTTGACATGACATTACGTATAATTTCTTTAAAAATCTTAGTATTTTTTTCAACTAAGTCTAAACGTGTTTCACCTGGTCTCTGTGGCAATCCGGCTGTTATTACAACAATTTGTGCATCTTTACAGTCCTCACAGCTACCCTTCCATACTTTTGTTGGTGATGGTGAAAAAGGAATTGCATGACTTAAATCCATTGCTTCTCCTTCTGCTCTTGCTTCATTTACATCTACAAGAACGAATTCTTCTGCCAACCCCTGATTAATCATACAATATGCATAACTACACCCTACGGCCCCTGTACCAATTAAAACTACACGATTAATATTTTTATTCATTTATAGATCCCTCACTATTTATGTTATGTTTTTGTGCATTGTTGTTATTCTAATAAAAAGAGATTTAATTGATTTTGAATAAACAAATAATGAACTCGAAATACATTAATGTTCAATACCACATAGTTAAACTTAAATTCCTTTTCATATGTATTTCCAGCAAATATTGCTCCAACATTATTTCTTATTTAACTCAAAAAAATATTATGTATAGCTTCACTAGATAAGATAATTTTTCTTTATCTACATTTCAAAGATTCTTTGATATTCTGTGAAAAATCTAGTTTATACATCTAGTTAAATAAAATTGTTAACGCTTACATTTTTATTAAGATTCACTAACGGATTATCACTTTTCATAATGACATTCATGCTTATATTATCTTCATTCAAATCTAATTACTGCAAATTTTTATTTTGTATATCGAAGGTTATTTCACCTATTTTAGCAATCCCCCCCTAAAAGCACTTCTATACCAAACAAACTTTTTCAAAATTCATTTTCTAGTAAACCTCCCACTGATTTTTTAGAGTTTTCTGTAATAAATTCGACATGTGATCTTGCATTTTATATTAACAAATTTAGGTCACATAAGTTGTGAATGTTTTTTGTATATTTCCCTTCCCTTATATGTCTAACAAAAACAAATAATATATTTTATAAAAGAAAAAAATATATTTAAAAGAATTATTAAAACGGTATTTCCGGCTAATTAGGCCAACTGATATAAAAATAACATTCAAAATAATTATGTTATTTTTATACGAAAATGATTATATTAGTAGCTTAAATTTTTATTTGTGTTTGTAATGGGATGTTTTCCTCACATTGAGATTCAACTAAATTGCCCTTCTGTTCAGCTGTAGGGTTGTTTTGGGTTATATAATGATATACCATGCCAACAAATACAGATCCACCAATAATATTTCCAATTGTAACTGGAATTAAATTATAAATAGCCCCACTAAAAGAAATAGTATTGGGATGTGGCGATACCAGGGAGATTGCAAATAGCGATAAATTTGCAATGCTATGTTCATATCCAGATAAAAAGAATGTAAAAACCAATAACATCATAACAATTATTTTTGCTGTATCCCCTTTTACTTGAGAAGGAAGGAAGCATGCTAGACAAACAAGCCAATTACATAAAATAGCTTTGAAAAATAGCTGTATTGTCGGTGTATTCATTTTTACTTCAACAACATTACTTATCAAATGTTCATATTCAATTTGATCAAAAATACCAGTACCATAAAATAATAACGCAAAAAATATTGCACCTACCAGATTACCTAAAAAACAAGCACCCCAGTTACGACAAGTATCTAAGACCGTTGTTTTTTTTCGTAAGGTCGAAATTGTAAAATACATTGTATTCCCAGTAAATAATTCCGCTCCACCATATATTATTAATATAAGTGCAATTCCAAAAAATAAAGAAGCACTTAAATAAGTTGCAGGTGAATTTAAAACGTGAAAAAAATCCCCTAATTTAAAACATAATACTATAATAAATCCAATATAGATGCCGGCTAGTAATGCACGAACAAAATATTGTATTGGGTTTATATCTAATATTTGTTTCTTCTTTTGTGCAAGTTTTATAGCATCAGCTATCCCTTGTTCTAACATAAAATTACACACTCCTTTAGTTCATGGTTATTATAAATAATCCTAAGAATAAGCTACATGTTTCAATATTCACTTTCAAGATTTTGTTCAATATTTCACAAAATAAACATACTCACTTTACAAAATGATTCAAATGATGTGCAATCTGCTATATTCACTAAATCCTAGAAGGTGCATAATACACGAATATACCTAGTGAATATAGAATAAAAGAATAATTAATCTGGTATAAAAAGTTTTAATTTATCATGTTTAGGAAAAGCACTCCATCTTAATTTTTACTTACTTGTATAGTGACCTATCAGGAAATTATTCGCATTTATACATAAAAAAACTTTAATTATAAGGTTACAGTGTGTTTGTATGCGTTATTCTTTAAAAATTGAAGAAATACTACTAGCAGCAAACATATTCAACATTTTCCATCTGAAATATCTTAGTAACATTTTTAAAATTCCCTCTAACCTATGAGTTTAATGGGATCATCTTTGTATCTCATTACCCGAATAAAGATAATTTGTGACATATTTTAAAATAAACTATATATCAAGCAATCTGCTTTTTAAAATTGTTATAATATGAACGAACATCTTTGCTCAACACTTCACAATCGAAAGGAGAAATTGATATGAGAAAACGAAAACGCTTAGTAATAATCGGTAATAGTATATCTAGTTTACGCTGTATTGAAGAGATTTTAATACAAAATCCTAATATGTATAGCATTTCTATTTTCAGTGATGAACTCTATCCTCTCTACAATCAAATAAACACTATTTCATTACAATTAGATATTAAAAATAGAATACAAAAGCAATATAATTGGTACAAACAACATAATATTAAGCTTTTTACAAACGAAAAGGTAATAGAAATTGATCGTGAGGACGAGGTCATTGTTACAGATAAACGCCGTATTGTTTTCTACGATAAACTCATCATTGCAACAGGATCTACTGCTTTTATTTTTCCCGTTAAAGGACTGCAATTATTGGGAGTAAATAAACTTAGAACAACTGAAGAAATTCAATTTCTATTAAATATTAAGAAGCATGCAAAAAAAGCTATCATTATTGGTAATGGCATGCTCGGTCTAAAAATTGCACAAAATTTATTTGATTTTGGAATAGACGTCCACGTAGTTCATTTCAGTTCACACTTAATGGCAAAACAAGATATCTTGGCTTGTTCATTACTATGTAACAAGCTAAAAGCAAAAGGGATTCAATTTCTCATGGAAAAAAACACGGTTAAAATCCTAGGTACAGACTATGCAGAGGGGATCCAATTCGAAGATGGCACTATTAAAAAATACGATTTAATTGTAATACCTATTGGTAGGCGACCTAATACACATTTAGCAAAAAAAGCTGGCTTATATGTTAAACGTGGCATAGTTGTTAATAAGTATATGCAAACAAATGATAAATTAATTTATGCAATTGGTGAATGCACTGAACACAATGGTATTACATTAGGATTTCCAGCCCCCCTCCACGCACAAGCTACTGTATTAGCCGAGCATATAACAAATGTACAGACAAATACTCTTTTTGCATAATTTCTTAGTTAATTAAAACTAATTCTTTATAACTTTTATCTAAAAAACTCTTCTTAATAATTGTTTAAGAAGAGTTTTAAACCTTTGAAAACGTGTTAAAGAGAACACTGTAATATTGACACATTTGCAACCCCGTTACGTATTAAATTAAAGTATTAATTTAATTAAGGAGACATATTAAAATGCAACGACACAAAAGTATTTATCTATTAATTATTTTATGCACGGTATTATGTATAATAACTCTAGTCCATAAAGGTGAAAATAATAGCGTTAAAAATACAACATATGAGATGGATAAACTTGTTAAAATTGATGAAAAAAAACTATCTTCTAAAGAGAATAATCCTTTAGAAGTCCCTTTGATTTTACAAAATCCAGAATTAGAACGTGGATGCGAAGTTACAAGTTTAGCAATGCTTTTAAATTTTAACGGTCTATCCGTTAATAAATTAGAGTTAGCTGAAAATATTAAATATGTACCTTTTCAAAACAATGGATTGATGGGAAATATGGACGAAGGATTTGTTGGAGATATGTATGACATAGATATGCCTGGTTTAGGTGTGCATATTAAGCCGATTTTAGAGTTAGCCAAATTATACATATCAGAGAATTGTATTATAGACTTAACCGGAAGTAATCCTGAGGATTTATATAAAGCAATTGATAAAGAACACCCTGTTTGGATTTTAACAAACGCGAGCTTTCGCAAACTACCTGATTATGAATTTCGTACTTGGAAAACAAATATGGGTGAGAGACAGGTTACATACCGTCAACATAGTGTTTTACTAACTGGATACACCGATCAATATGTATACATTAATGATCCATTAGATACGGAAAAAAATAAAAGAATTGATAAGAAGGATTTTGAAGAAGCATGGGTTCAATTAGGCAGACAAGCCCTAACTATCATTCCTTAAAAAAACACAGAGCTATAAGATTTGAGATAAACTTTAAATTACTAATTTCTCATTATATAATTATTATATAATAATCCCTATTTTACACGAGAATCACTAACGTTATTTAATTATATAAAATTAAAGGACACACCTATACCATTAAGTGGTACCTAAGGTGTGTCCCTCGCATAAATCAAAAATATAAGATAAAATAATTTGAAATTTATTTTTTAAGTTTGATGATAAGGCATGTGATATTTTGCGGCTCAAAAAATCCATACCTTATCAATTAAACCGATTGGTAACACATATTCCCTTTTTCGTGTTTTACTCATATATAATGATTTTAAGAATTCATATAATTAAAATACTTACTAATTTGTAATAACTCCTCTTTTATATTCTGAGAAAGGGGTCTTTTGTCAGAAACTGATAAGTCTTCTAATAGCTAACTGATTTTTTATTATTATTTTCTTATTTCCAACAGAGGCCATGAGCCCTAAACTTTCAAACTTATTCAATTTACGACTAATAGTCTCTCTTGTTACCCCCGCATAATTTGCCAATTCCTCTCGTGTCAATGGCAAGTTAATAAGTATTCCATCCTCTGTACTTTTGCCATATTTATCACAAAACTCCAATAGTATATGAGCAATTCTAACTTCAGGATTGTTTGTCGCTAAATTTTGCACTAAATTCTCTATCTTAGCTAAACGTTTTGTGACAACTTTTAACAACTTTAATGCAATACTTGGATTTCGTTCCATTATATAATCCATATTTTCTTTTTTTAGCATACAGATATGAGTATCTTCTATAGCATATGCACTAAAATTACTTTTTTCATCATAATTAAATATATTTAATTCACAAAAGGATTCACCACTTGTTAGTATATGCAATATTTGCTCTTTCCCTTGAAGAGTTAGTGTACATAGCTTTACTTGTCCACTATTAATAATAAATAATGTATCTGATTTATCTCCCTCAAGAATTAATGGCTGACCCTTTTTAAACTTCCTATGTTTTGTCATTGAAGCTATATTACTAATTTCCTCTTCGGAAAGGGTCTTAAAAATTAGTACTTTTCTTGGGCAAAGCTCTCTTGATTTTTTATGATTATCGTCCATATTTTCTCACCTTACTTTAACTATAGAATTAAAAATATAATGATATCCAAGGTTATTATAGACATTTTTATCAAATATTGCAGTGACCCCAATCACAACTATATGTTTATAAAGACAGTGATATACACTATCTTCATAAACATATTTTGAATATGGCATAGAAAAATAAGGCCCTGAGGAGAAAGGGTGGCGCCAGGGCCCTATAGAGTGTACCGAAAATGGCTGTATCGGTATAAGTATCTGCTACATAACTATTATAGGATTTTTCAAAGAATATTTCTGTGACCAGAATCACATTCAAAAATATAAAAAACAATGAGAATACTGTGCAGTATTCTCATTGTTTTTTCCTTCTTATTCATCTAGTGGTGCAAAATGATTTTTATCTTCTCCGCACACAGGACAAACCCAGTCCTCTGGTAAATCTTCGAAACTTGTTCCTGGTTCTATATCCTCATCTGGATCCCCTACCTCTGGGTTATAAATATATCCACATGGTAAACAAATGTATTTTTTCATGATTTCCTCTCCTTTTTGTACAGCTTTATATTTTTTCTTTTAACTTGCTCATTATTTCACTTATGTTTGTATTTAATAAATCTATTCCTTCTAACGATACATGCTTTTCAATCGCAGATTTGTAAGGAATAGATGCCGCAACTCCTTCTAATGAAATCACACCGACTATTTTATTATCCTTAATAAATAACCTTGTATACTTCTCCTTACCGTCTTCTTCAACAATTGTTGTATCACATTGCTCTTCATTAACAACTCCAATTGAAAATAAAGATACATTGAATGCGTTAAAAATAGTAGTTGGAATTTCTTTTTTATAAATAGCAGTTTTAGAGACCATATTACTACCTGCTACTCTTCCTTGTTCCAAGGCAGTCCCCCATAAGCCTTCAATTTCATTATTTACTTCTGCAACATCTCCCGCAGCGTATACGGAGTCTATATTTGTTCTCATCTCCTCATCCACAACAATTCCTCTATTTAATTTAATAGCCGTATCATGTACAAGTTTAGTGTTCGGAGTAACGCCAATTGAGTAAACAATACTATCACAATTAATTTGAGAATTGTCGTTCATCTTTATGCCAGTTACAGATTCTTTCCCGAGAATAGAATCAATAGAAGTATTTAAATACACCTTTACTCCTTCCTTTTCAATTTTTCGTTTCAAGAGAAGCGAAGATTTTGTATCTAATTGTCTTCTCATTAATAAAGGAGCTACTTCTACAATGGATACCTTTTTACCAGCTTTCAGAATAGACCATGCTGTTTCTAAACCTTGTACACCCCCACCAATGGTCACAACACTTTCTTTGTCCTCTAAATGACCTTTAAGCTCATCTGCTTCTTTCATGTCCCTAATAGTAAAAATATTTTTTTTATTAATTCCATTTATCTCTAATCTTCTATTATTCGCTCCTGTACAAATTAATAGTTTATGATAAGAAAATACCGCTTCATTGGATGTAACAATAAATTGCTCATCTGTATTAATTTTTACCACCTTTGTATTTATAAAAACTGATATGTGATTATCTTGATACCACTTTTTCTTTTTAATTAACACTTTTTCACTGTGTAAATCTGAATACAGATCCTTTGATAATTTAATTCTTTTATAAGGTAGTAATGGCTCTTCACCAAAAATAAATATATTTGATCCTTTATCGTACTCTCTAATAGTTTTAGCGGCATTTACAGCAGCTACACCACTCCCAATAATAACAAAATTCTTTTCCATGTTTTCACCTCCATTTTTCTATTAAATAGAACTCAATAATAAATCTGTAACAAATGTTGTTGCATGTTGGATTTTCTTTACTTTCCCCTCATCTTTTGGAGAGAATCTAATCCGAATAGGAAATTCAACATGAGTCATACCTGTAGATTGGATAACTTTTGATGTGCTTTGTACATTCATATTTGTTTCATTGAGGTAATCTTGTATCACTTCAATTGCCTCTCCACTCCAACCATATGAACCGAATGAAGCTGCAATTTTTCCTTCTAGGTTCATTTCTGTCATTTCTTTTAAAATTTCTTCTAAATTACCAATCATATCTGCATATCTAGTTGAAGATCCTATGAAGACTGCATCTGCTTCTTGAATACTCTTTAAAACCTCTGATTTTTTTGATTTATCAGCGTTAAATACTGTTACATGAATATTATCTGCTTCTAAAGTTTCTTTAATAATATTTGCCACTTTTTTTGTATTATTTTTAATTGTTGTATATACAATTGTTACTTTCTTATCTTGATTCGTATCTCTACTCATATCCGCATATAATTTAATATACTTCTGTATATCCTGACGTAAAATGTAGCCATGAGATGGTGCAATCATTTGTATATCCAAATCTTTTAGAGCTTCTATTAATGTTCTTACATATCTTCTATGTGGATGGATAATGGCATTATAATAACCAATAAAGTCTTCCGTAATATCTACATTCGCTTTATCACTGAAAATCTCGTCATTTGCTATATGAGTACTAAAAATATCACAAGGAAATAAAATTTTATCCTCTACACAGTAGGTAATCATTGTTTCTTCCGTATGAAGATATGGTGTTTCTTTAAATTTTAATGTTTTTCCACCAATATCTAATGTATCACCGTCTTTTACTATTAAAAACTTTCGATTATGCAGCTTATACATCTCTTGTATTTCTGGTACTGCAATTTCTGTACATACAATCGTTGCATTAGTAGCTCTTGATGCTAATGCTGCCAATCCCCCTGAATGGTCGGGCTCTGTATGATTCACTACGATATACTGAATTTCTTGTGGATCAATTAATTTACTTAATGATTCTACAAATTCTCTTCCAAACTCTATATCAACTGTATCAATCACTGTTGGTTTTTCCGTTTTTAGCAAGTACGCGTTATAAGTTGTTCCTTTTGCTAAGATTAAACGATGAAATGGAACTTCTCTATTATCAACTTTTCCTACCCAATATATATCTTTAGTTAACTGAATTTCTTTGCACATATAACTCAATTCCTCCTCAATCAGATTCGATTTACCACTGAATTATATAAACTTTTTTATAATTAAAAGAGGACTAGAATCACATTTTAAAAAAATTAATAAAAAAACACCTGAGTAACAGCTTTCTACTCAGGTGTTTTTAAAATTTATTTTGTTGCTACAATTACTAATGCCGGACCATCAAGTGAATATATTTTTTTATCAAAATTAGCGTAAGTTTCTACTGACTCAAATCCACAATCTATTAATATGGGAAGTAATTGTTTTTTTGTAATTGGATATAACTCTATACTATTTGAGAATTCTTCACCACATGTATTTAATGTTACAGTAAATAGCACCTTTGTTCTCTCTATTGCATAATCTCGTTTGAATGAGAAATGTTCTTTCTTAATTACTGGAAATATGAAATTTTTTTGATTTAATACTTTTTCATAGTTTACAATTTGAACTATGAACTTTCCATTTTTCTTAAGTTTTTTAAAAGAGCTTTGAATAAAATCAGTAATTTCCTGTACATTGTCTAAATGAACCAACGTATTTCCAATACAATAAATACCATCAAATATCCCAGGTACATCGTCTATTTGCTGCATTCTAAGTGTATTTACAAAAAGTCTTCCCCTATGGGTTTTAGCCTTCTCAGAAATTTTATCAGCCATTTTCTTCTCTGGTTCCATCGCAGTTACAATCATTCCTTTTTCAACTAATGCATTAGCCACATTCCCTGTTGCCGCACCTACATCAATTACGGAGTCCCCCTCTTGTAAATAAGAAGCAATAAAATTCACTTGTTTTTCATTTCCCGGAAAAATTTCATCATAATACGGCATTAATTTTTGGTAAAAAGTCATTATTTATACACTCCTTTCTACAAACAGTATTGAAGAAAACATTAACACAATATCATATATAAATATAATATAAACAATATAAATCATTATTAGTCTTTACGAGATAAAATATTTAAATACTATTATTGTTGTAATAAAAACGTAAATAGCATTTATACTCTCTAAAATCCCCACCTTTAAGATTGAAATATTCCTTCCATACAGTACTATAGACCGTATCAAACTTGGGATAAAAATAATGGTAATCGTTGGTGATAAAATAAGCGTAACAATCACAAGTAATAAATGGTACCACCATGACAGAATGCGATACGTTGGATTCTTTTTTTCACGTATCATTGTTTTTACATAAAACGTACTTCCTATAAAATATAAAAATGTTATAGTCGCTATTATCAATATATTTTTATCGACTGTTTTCATTGTGAAGTAATAACTTATAATGCCCCCTATACAAAACAAAAGAATTGCACATACATCATTTAATAAGGCTCGTTCATTTTTTTTGCTAGAAAAATAAATGTTTATACAAAAAAACGGGAGCATAATAATAGAAAAATAAACTATACGCCATTCATAACTAAGAGCAATAGCTGTACATATACAAGCCTCACCAAAGTAAAGAAAAAAATAATATAAATAATACTTCTTTCGCGGCTGTTTTACATACATTAATAAGGGATATGTAGCTACATACACAAAAAACCACGCTAACAAAAGAGGTATATGATACCATGTCCATTTACCAGTTAAAATACCTAAAACAAATGGAATAAGCAGCATTCCCCAGGCTCCATGCTGCTTTGGAATAATTAACTTCATTCTTCCACACCTCACATTTAATTTTTTATCAAAATGTTACGTAAGAATGATAATAAGTAGCATATATATCATTAAATTTATAGATAAAAAACTTTACCAGTGAGAGAATCCCCCCACTGGTAATCATACTCCACCAATTTAGGGAATACCCATCCCAAATAGTAAAATATAATGAATTTCTCATACTCACTCTTCCCTTATAAGATAAACTATGTTTTTAAAAAATACTGTGAGTGAAATCACTGCATTCTATTTTTATACCTTTTATTTTATAGAATAAAACATTCTTCATTGTGTTTTTACTCTCTATTGATAACCTCACTCTTTGAACCTAAAACAAAAGAATTTTTATCTATAAATAATTAAATCATTCTATATCTTTTCATTTTTTATGAGCAAGATAATACGATAAACTTCTAGATTTAATCTCTTCTAAATAGAAAACATCACATACTTCATTTATTAGTACCATTGCAGAAATAAACTATATATAGTATCATTTATCGATGTTGAGTACTATATATTGAAAAGGAGTGAATTTAATGAACAACTCAGACAATGTAAAACAGCAAAAAAATACTTTATGGACAACTTTTGATAAAATTATAAACAGTAACGATCAAGACTTAATGCAAGAAAATGCAAATGTTGATGGTCGATCTCCAATGGGAATGATGGGAACATTTGCATCAGAGAGCGCAAAACTTTATGTAAGGGAACATTTGCTTTCTAAACAAGTAAAACAAGCTATTAATCAAAATATTTTATACCCACACGATTTAGATTTTTATGCAACAGGAACAACCACTTGTTCACAAATTCCTTTAGCACAATTGCTGAAAAAAGGGTTCCACACTGGACATGGCCATATGAGACAACCACAAGATATTAAAAGTGCATTAGCACTCTCGTCTATTATTCTTCAAGCTAATCAAAATATGCAGCATGGTGGGCAATCTCTTGCCATGTTTGATATAGATTTAGCACCATATGTGAGGAAAACATTTGAAAAAAATAAGAAAAAGTTAAAAGACTATCCGCTAACAAAGGAACAAATCGAAGTGTTTGCATGGAAAGAAACAGAAAACGATACATATCAAGCATGTGAAGCATTTATTCATAATTCCAATAGTATGCATAGCCGTGGTGGTGGACAAGTTCCGTTTATTTCAATTAATTACGGAACAGATACATCAAAGGAAGGAAGGCTATTAATTAAACAATTACTACAGGCAACACAAGCGGGATTGGGAAAAAGTGAAACTCCTATTTTCCCCATTCAAATTTTCAAGTTAAAAAAAGGTGTGAATTTTGAAGAAAAAGATCCAAATTATGATTTATTTGAACTTGCATTAGAAACAACAGCAAAGCGATTATTCCCTAACTTTTCATTTTTAGATGCGCCATTTAATGCAGCGTATTATAATGGGCACCCAGAAAGTGAAGTATGTTATATGGGTTGTCGTACTCGTGTGATGTCTAATATTCATGGTGAGGAGACAGCAATTGGCAGGGGAAATCTATCATTTACCTCTATTAATCTAGTAAAATTGGCTTTAATAAATGATTCAAAAGAGGGATTTTTCGAATCGTTAAATCATTATATCAAACTTGGCATTCGTCAATTGCTAGAAAGATATTCATATCAATGCACAAAAAAGGCAAGAGACTTTCAATTCCTATATTCACAAGGGATTTGGCGCAATGGAGAAAAACTACAACCGGAAGACTCAGTTACTGAGATTTTAAAGCAAGGAACATTGAGCCTTGGTTTTATTGGACTTGCGGAATGCTTGGTTGCCTTAACAGGAAAACACCATGGGGAAGATAAAGATTCATGGCAACTTGGAAAAGAAATTGTTACCTTTATGAGAAATAAAATGGACCAAGCAACAGAAGAACATTGCTTGAATTTCACTTTAATTGCAACTCCTGCCGAGGGACTATCAGGGAAGTTTATCAAAAAGGATTGTGCTGAGTTTGGAACTATTACAGGTGTAACCGATCATGATTACTATACAAATTCATTTCATATTCCAGTTTATTATCCTATTCAAGCAATTAATAAAATACGTTTAGAAGGACCGTTTCATGCTCTTTGTAACGGTGGTCATATTACGTATATTGAACTAGATGGGGCGGCAGCGCATAATCAAATGGCTTTAAAACAGATTGTTCAAGCAATGGCACAGTATGAAGTAGGATATGGTTCAATTAATCACCCAGTGGATCGTTGTAAATGTTGTGACTATAATGGAGTGATTGAAAATGAGTGCCCTAGCTGTGGAAATATAGAAGATCATCATATTGAAAGAATTCGCCGTATTACTGGATATCTTGTAGGGGACATGTCAAAATGGAACAATGCAAAGCGTAGTGAAGAAGCAGATCGTGTGAAACATAAATGAAGGTAATGAATATTATTCATGATAGTGTAGTAGATGGTGAAGGATTACGGACAGTTGTGTTTTTTGCCGGTTGTCCGCATCATTGTTTAGGTTGCCATAACCCCAAATCATGGAATCTTTATAATGGTACCGAGATGAGTGTGAAAGAAATTATAAAAGAAATTTCCACAAATCCTCTAACTGATGTAACATTTTCAGGTGGTGACCCATTTTTTCAAGCTATCGAGGTCAAAGAAGTTGCAAAGGCTGTAAAAAGTTTAAACAAAAATCTTTGGATTTACACTGGCTATACACTAGAAGAGATACAAAACTCACAAAACAAAGATATGATTGAGCTGTTACATTATGGAGATGTTTTAGTTGATGGAAGATTTGAAATCAAAAAAAGAGATTTGACTCTTCCATTTCGCGGAAGCTCAAATCAACGTATTATACGCCTAAAATAAGTATAATTCCCTTGCTTTTTTTCAATTATTAGTCATCACTAACCCAGTATTTATGAGCGGAAAGTGTCTGCTCATAAGTACTGGAAATATACAATAAAAAAATTTATAATACAGGTTAAAAAAAGAGACATGCTCAATTCTTACACTTTTTCCGCAATGCTTTTGGAACATATATACAAAAAGGTTCGCTTTCCATGTAATCCCCCGTCATCGCAAATGCCCTAGAACGAGATCCCCCACAAACATATCGAAACTCACAAACACCGCATTTTCCTTTATAATTGTCTGGATTACGAAGACTTTGAAAAACAGGAGAGTTTCGATAAATTTCAGCTATCGGTGTTGATTTAATATTCCCCGTTTTAATTGGCAATAGCCCACTTGGGTATACATCTCCAATATGAGAAATAAATACAACTCCATTTCCATCATTTACTCCTTTTGGAGCGCGTCCAAATTCATTAACTCCGTCCGTCATCCCTTCCATCAATACATCTCTATATTGAATAATTTGATCTATCTTTTTAATTCCCTTCATTTTTTCTTGAAGAACAACGCGTCTATAGTGCTGAGCAGCTGTGGTTTTTATATCAAAAGAAACAGTTTTACTAAGCTGATATAGCCAGCGGAACACTCTTTCATGTTGAATTGGTGAAATCATATCTTTCTCTTTACCACGTCCTGTTGGGACTAAGAAAAATACACTCCACAACACACAATCTAATGCTTCTACTAAATTTGCCATATCTTTAAGTACACTCAAATTATAATTAGAAACAACTGTATTAATTTGAATAGGGATTTTTAATTCATTTAAATGATGAATTGCATCCATTGTTAATTTAAATGACCCCTCTGTTCCTCTAAAATGATCGTGTACTTCAGCTGTTGGTCCATCTATACTAAATGCCCATCTAGCAATCCCAACATCTTTTGCTTTTTTAATCGCTTCTTTAGTAACCTTTGGAGTAGCACTGGGGGTAATGGAAACCCGAATACCTTTCTTCACCGCGTATTCAGCAATATCATATATATCCGAACGCATTAATGGATCCCCACCAGTAAAAACCAGCATCGGATTATCCATTTCATATATATCATCAATTAGTTTTTTTCCTTCTTCTAATGTTAACTCAAAAGGATCGCGATAATGCTGAGCTTCAGCACGACAATGTAGACATTTTAATTCGCATGCTCTTGTTAACTCCCATATTACAATAAATGGGTTTTTATTATAATCACGATTTATCAAAAAGAAAGCCTCCCATCAACTTACATACTATATTGTAAAATTATATGTGCATTTATGTTGTGAGATTTATCACGCATAAGTTTTTAGCATTTAAAAAATCCCTCCTAAAATAGATGAAATTAAGATAAAAAAGCACTCTCCTATTTATAGGAGAGTGCTTTTTATTTTAAAAATATCTTAAATATTTATATTTTATTTCTTTTTTATATAAATTCGATTTACTTATTATTTCTATTAGATTTCATCAAATCATCTAGTAATAAATCTAATTCTCTACTATAACAAATTACCTTTTCATGAGTGAATCCATACTGCTTAACAAGCGATATTAATTCCTCTTTTTTTTCAATTACTTGATTTAACTTCTTATAATTAGACATAGCTTTGTACACTCCCATCTTACCTACATACAGGTCATCTAGGCAGCATTTTTGTTAGATGTTCTATTTAAAACAATGCTGTTTATAATATATATTTCCCCTTAACACCCATATACAATATATTTACAAATATCAAATACAAAATCTATGAACTTAAAAAGTTATACCTACTTAACTTATTACACACCTTTATATGCTTGTTTATAGACTTCTTTTAATTCTGAAATCAATGGGAGTTTCGGATTTGCTGGTGTACATTGATCTTCAAATGCTCTTTCCGATAAGACATCCACAACATTTTCAAATGCTTCTTGTTTTACTCCTTGTCCTGCAATACTCATATTAATATTCAATTCTTTTCCAAGGCTGATAATTGCTTGTACCAAAGATTCTACCCCTTCTTCTACTGTACTTGCTGGCAACCCCAATGTTCTTGCAATATATGCATAACGTTCATCTGCCACAAAATGCTCATATTTTGGGAACAATGCATGTTTTCTCGGCTTAATAGCATTATAGCGAATTACATGCGGCATTAAGATTGCGTTAGCGCGTCCATGTGGAATGTGAAATTCTGGTCCAAGCTTATGCGCCAAACTATGATTAATACCAAGAAATGCATTTGCAAAAGCCATACCTGCAATTGCAGAAGCATTATGCATTTTCTCACGTGCTTCTTCATCATTTCCATTTTTATATGCTCGCGGTAAATATTTAAATACTAGATCAATGGCTTTTAAGGCCAATCCATCTGTATAGTCATTTGCCATAATAGACACGTATGCTTCAATTGCATGTGTTAACACATCCATTCCAGTGTCTGCTGTTACATGAGGTGGCACTGTCATTACAAACTGTGGATCAATAATCGCTACATCTGGTGTTAATTCATAATCAGCAAGTGGATATTTTATATTATTTTTTTTATCTGTAATAACCGCGAATGGTGTCACTTCTGACCCTGTTCCTGATGTTGTTGGAATCGCAACAAATTGTGCTTTTTGCCCTAATGTTGGAAACTTACATGTACGTTTTCTAATATCTAAAAACTTTTGTTTGATTCCAAAGAATGTTGTTTCTGGATATTCATAAAATAGCCACATTCCTTTTGCTGCATCCATTGCTGAACCTCCGCCCAATGCAATAATTACATCAGGTTTGAAGCTTCTCATCATCTCAGCACCCTTGAATACTGTTTCATCTGATGGATCTGGTTCTACCTCTGAGAAAACACCTACTTTTACATCATTTAAATGCTGTTGTAAGTAATGTGTAACTGTGTCCACATATCCCAGGTCTACCATTCCTGGATCCGTTACAATGAATGCTCGTGAAATGTTTGGCATCTTAGCTAAATATTGTGTCGCATGTTTTTCAAAAAAAACCTTAGGTGGTAATTTGAACCATTGCATATTATTTTTTCTATTTGCCAAACGCTTTACATTTATTAAATGTGTAGCTGTTACGTTTTGGGAAACAGAATTCTTACCATATGATCCACAACCTAATGTTAAAGATGGAATAAATGCGTTATATATATCACCAATCCCACCTTGTGCTGACGGTGAATTTACAATAAGACGACAAGCTTTCATTCTTAAACCAAATTGTTTTTGTACTTCTTTATTTGTAGAATGAATAACTGCTGAATGCCCTAAGCCACCCAAATTTAACATTTCTTCACAGTATTTAAATCCTTCTTCTCGTGAATTTGCTTTGATACAAGCTAATACTGGGCTCAATTTTTCACGTGATAGTGGATATTCTGCACCCACTCCCTTAATTTCAGCTACAAGTATTTTTGTATCTTCTGGTACCTTAATGCCTACTAATGAAGCAATATAATGTGCTGATTTCCCAACAATATCACTATTTACTGCACATGTATTTTCATTAATAACAAGCTTCTCTAATTTTATTCTCTCTTCTTCTGTAACAAAATAACAATTGTTGTCTTGCATTTCTGTTTTTACACTATTATAGATTTCCTTATCTACAATGATTGCTTGTTCAGAAGCACAAATCATACCATTATCAAATGTTTTTGATAAAATTAAATCATTTACAGCTCGTTTTACATGTGCTGATTTCTCTAAATAACAAGGTACATTCCCAGGTCCTACTCCTAAGGCCGGTTTCCCTGTAGAGTATGCTGATTTCACCATTCCAGCACCTCCGGTTGCAAGAACAAGTGCAACCCCCTCATGGTTCATTAATCTTTTTGTTGCCTCAACAGAAGGTTTTTCGATCCATTGAATGCAATTTTTCGGTGCCCCTGCCTTAATTGCAGCAGCTCTTAAAATTTTAGCCGCTGCAACAGAGCATCGCTGAGCAGATGGATGAAAAGCAAAAATAATTGGATTTCTTGTTTTCATTGCAATAATTGCTTTAAACATAGTTGTTGAAGTAGGATTCGTTACTGGTGTCACACCAGCAACTACACCTACTGGTTCGGCAATTTCAATGACTTCTTCATGTGGATCTTCATGAATAATTCCTACAGTCTTATCTTTTTTTATGCTATGCCAAATATATTCAGTCGCAAATATATTTTTTGTACATTTATCCTCATACACACCTCGACCAGTTTCCTCTACCGCCATTTTTGCTAATGGCATATGTTGATCTAATCCAGATAGTGCCATTTCATGAACAATATGATCTACTTGCTCTTGCGTATAAGATTCCATTGCTTTTAGTGCTTCTTTTCCATTTTCAACTAAAGTATTAACAACTTCTTGTACATCATTTTCATCTTTAATTACTACGTTGACCATTGCTTGTACTTCTTTTTCATCTGTCTTGTTTGTCATATTAAAGCCTCCAGATCACTATAAAAATAGATTTAAAATGTTGGAACTTATTGTTTTCATCTTGCCTATTAAGTAAATCCTTAAAACATGTGAAGCATTTCACAAGTAATGATATGAAATTTTCAACTACTCCCACTATACATGAAATGACTATTTTTTATTGTGTATTTTTTGTGAAGTATTTCACAAATATTTATAATAATTCTAATCAATAATTACTTATTTACACCATCAATATATACAATTACATTCTCAGTTGTATTATTTCTCAATTCAATGTACACCTCAGCATTAAAATACAATATTTGTTGATGCCTTAATATCTCAATTTCATTATCAATTATAACCATTGTTTCACCGAAAACTGCATAGATACATATATCCTTGTTCAAATATTTTGGTATGACAACATTACCTGACGGATTAATGAAAAAAAATGATGGGAATGTATTTTCAGTTTTATTAATAATTGTTTTGAATACATCATCATTTAACCCCATAGGTGTTACATTTTTTAGTTGCATAAATATCACTCCTATTCATGTATAAAAAATTTAATAAAGTATAATAAATTTATACTCTATTTTTACAAACTTATAGCTAGGATCTTGACTTTGCCTATAAGTTTATAACTATTAATTTCCTAAAGCAATAGTAATTCATCTTCTTGTAAAGGACTATTAATTTGTTATAGTATGTAAATCTCTTTGTTGTGATAACTCTACTAAAGAAGACACTTAACACTTATATGTAATTTATCTAGTAGTATTTTATGTGTATAGTAGTTATAAATTTTTATTAATAAATTTTGAAAACATTAGTATATATATAATATAAATTATTTTTTTATTTAAAAATATTTTGTTTGTCCCCATCCTCTCTAAAATATTCCCCCTTTTCTTAAAATCTTATATAAATATATATCTTATATATATTAAAAATATAAAGATAAAACTTTTATAGGTTCATAAAATATAGAATAAAGCCTGCTATGACAATGTTTTTAACATACCCTACTGTAAAAAATCATAAATGGTATGTAATGGGAGTGTAAAAATAGACTTTGTTGTACCATCCTTTCTACATAAAATCATAAAATAATACCACTATTCCTACATAAAAAATGAAGAAAAATAATTCACTGATAAGTATATTTATTCAACCGTAAATAAGAAGATATTCTCGATAGTTGTCCCCAATTTGTAGTTATTTGTACACAATCTATACACAAGGATCATAATTTAATCCACTTAATTCAGTTATTCATATTTAATCACATAAAACTTGATGAATTTTAGTAGATTTACTTATAGAACCTTTATATAGCAACAATAGTATGATATTTTTATTCACAAATGATACTTTTTATAAACATATCCACTAAAAATTTAATTTTTCTTATGATTTTATGTAGAGTAAAATCTCTAATTATATAGGTATTGGATACCTTTTCAAGTTACTATTGTGGAAATTAAGAAGGATGAATAACTTTTATTGTATAGAAGTGCATAAAAAAAGACTCTATTTTCAATAGAATCTTTTAGAAAAGTATATAAATGTATCTAATAGAAAGACTTTGAATGATAGAGCCAACACGAATAGCCCTCTACTTTGATTTTTTTTCAAATATAGAGAGCTGAAAATGATTACATTTCTTCCATTACTTTTAATACCTGTTCAGTTGATGTTACTTGAATTCCAGTACGTATCAGCTTTTCCAAGGCACGTATAAAGGTAATTAAATTTATGCTATCAGGTACTTCAATTACCCTTAGCTTTTCTTTTGGTAATTTATCTATCTTTTCAATGAACAATTCACGTACATCGCTAGGAATAAAGCGTTCCTTATGTCCTTTTATTTTTAAAAGTTCACGCATTTCTATTTCTAAAGCCATATAAGCATTTAGATTTGCACCTTGTTCATAAGCGTATTTTCTAAATAATGTTTCTTCTTGATATCTTAGATAATTACGATGGTAAGATTCCTCTGTAACAGGTACGGCAAATTTGTTCTTTAATAACTCAAATGTTTTACGGAACAGCTTCTTGATGCTTCGGCGAGAGTATATAGAGAAATGCAATCCGAAATCAAATATAGCTTGTTCTTTTTGTTTTGCGGGTACGTGCTGTGTAATAAGAGGATAAACCCCTTCTTTAGCTGCGGTATCAAGAATATGATACTGTGATGTTTGATTCAATAATTTTTTCAGTGTATATACTAACTTACTTGGATATTTTTCAGTGCGATCAATCATGTCACGCAAACTATGTATTACACTACGGATTTGTCGATGACAGGTATTTTTAAGTACATGAATAAATTTATTCATGTCTCGTGTAAATTCCCCAATATGCATTTCTTGTAGTGTAGATTCAATAAATCGAGCTTTACGGGCATACGTAACCTTTGGAGTAAAAGGATCACGATACTGTAGTTCGCCTGATTCTTTTCCACATAAGAAGTCTGAATGAATAGATAAAAATAAAGTCGTGTATTTTTTCTTGTTTTGAACCCCTTTTTGTAGTTTACAGATTTTGAATAGTGGAGTTCCTGTACAAGGCAATACAGTCGTTAGTTCTTTCATAACTGCACGAATTTGATGTGGATACTTCTTATGTAGAAAGCGGTACATCCCACCCAAGTGAGTCTTATTACCTCTTTCATCCTGTTTGTCTAAAGAACGTTTTAATGTAGTTTCTCTATGCTGTTGCATAGCAATATCTAAGAATAGCTTCTTAGATGCTACTGAAAGTTCAAAGAAAGCTTTTGTAAAGACTACAGGACTAATGTAAACATAAGGATTTGCTTTTTCTGTTTCTTCATTCATAAAATGAGTTATTTTAATTGTGTATCGACTATCTAATTCATTTTCAATCGTAATAATGTTATGTAGGCTTAATTTTTTTAATGCAATATAGAATTGAGAATGCTGTATACATGCCAATTCTTCTTTGTATTGCTTATAGTCTTCCCAAAGCATATGTACTGTTACGTTTGGAATAATACCATTTGTATAGCATTTTTTATGTAGATAAAGGAATACTTCAAGATCTGCATTTGTAATACCGTACAATCTATGTTTTCTTCCCATTGTCTTTGAAATAGTATGACGTGAAAAAGATGGCTTTGCCTGTGCAACAAATCCATCGATATCCGCAATACGTTCTTCATACGACATTTGATTAATAATATCTTCAAGGTATGTATCTTTATAGCTATAGTATTTTCCTTCCAATGCATCAACAAGTGCTTGCCAAGATTTTAATGTAACTATAACCGCATTAGTAGATTGTCCATTTAGACTACGTTGATTACGAATAACAAATGATTTGCTCATCTTTTTCACCTCCTATACAAATTAAAATATACATATCCGTACAATATAAAATATACCGATTTTAATTATAGCAAATCAAAATTCGATGAAATGGGCCCCTTTAAGAGCAAACATGAAAAAATGAAATGTACGTTAATCTCTTTCATATCAAGGGGTTTCGGGTTTTGTTCTATTTTTTTTATGGACATGATATCACTATGGATTTTCATGTTCCGAATAAACAAGAAAATGAGTTATAAACTGCTAATAAACGTTGTTCTAATGGGATTGGAAGCTTATTTTCACAAAAATATAAGGGACATGATAGAGCTGTGGATTTTCATATTTCTATTTATTACAATTCACATGAAAATCGTTAATAAACATTGATGTTAAAGGGATTTATATGAAATCTGGCATTTATAAAAGGAACATGATACCGCTAGGAGTGATTCATCTTTTCAGATAGAAAGGGACATGATGCCGCTATAAATTTTCATGTTTTATAATCCCCTGAAATTTGAGAAGATGTGGTATAAATGTATGGTATATAAGGGATTTAAGAGGATTTATGAAACACGAAAGGGACATGATACCGCTATAAATTTTCTTGTTTCATACCTTGAATATAGAAGAAACCCTTTTGTATCAAGGATAGAAAAGATTATGAAAAAATATATAGTTTAATTTCATGAAACATTTTAGGCTGGATTTTTTTCATGTTTTAATCAAAAGGGACATGATACCGCTATAAATTTTCACTTTGTATGCAAAATTTAATGAGTGTTACCATATATACAGCGAAACTGTTAAAACATGAATAACCTAGCTTTTTCATGTTTAGTCAAAAGGGACATGATATCGCAAAAGAATTTCATGTTTCAGCTAATCCCTTGAAAAATATTGGTTTTCATATAACGTCTTACCTTTTCCAAATGGATACAGTCTTGTATAATCAGTAAAAGAGGTGGTTATAAGCATACGTGCTAGATTATCACTAAGGGATGGTTGGATAGAACTTACTGTATTCTTTTTTATTTTCATGAATAGGAACATCATAAGGCTATATAGATTTAAGTTTAAATCATTCTCAATTGTAAATTAAATAAGGAGAAGGATGTATATGGATAATGTTCTACAATTGTTTAAAGATGCATTAGTAATATCAGCACCTATCTATAAACATAATGAACAATTGTGGTATAAATGGAATGCTTATTACTTAGAAGTTAAAGAAGATACTAGTAGGATCGTAACTTCGGACTATTTTTCCCCATCATTTTCAATGCTTGTACAGTGGCTTGAACAGCAACAAAAAAAGGGAATCTCCTCTTTGGAAATATTCACCAACATAGAATCTTACCAAATTGAAATTGATGTGGCGATAGGATTATTTGTGGAGCAAGAGTTTTCAAGAGCTAACAATGAAACCTTGCAGCAACCAAAGGAATCTAATACAGGTTTAGAGCATGAGAATTATTATGAAGTAAATAATTCTGCGGTTTATTATAAATTAAGAGATGGTATAGCAAAGAATCAATTTGAAGAAGATGAAAATACAAAGTTGAAATCTTATCCAATTGAAACGAAAGATAGTAGTGGAGTTGCACAACTTTCTTCACATAAGGATGAAGATTTAAGATTAATAAATATTGAAGAAGCTGCTCGTTGGAATACATTGGTTGATGGTGTAATGAGTAATATGGATGATTTAACTGCGGACTGTCTAGATGCAATTACTATCCAATGGTTAAATGAGGCAAAGTCCCCTGATGAATTCATAGACTTTTCATATAATCAGGTATTAGAAATGTGTAGCATACCTAAGGCAAAGGCAAATAACACAGAATATTATCGAGCAGAAGATAAAATAAAGGTTGCTAAACGTATTGCTGCCTTAGCAAGTATTTTTATCTATTTAAATGATGATAATGAGGTAGTTGTATTAAATGATCGAGCTGAAGCAGGTAAACATTATGAAGTAAAGCGAGAAGTTATTAAGAGGCTTTTTGTATTAGATTCTGTGGTACTCTGGAGAGATACTAACACTAACGAATATATGGGGATAGAATCTTGCAGGATTAAGCCAGGGAGCTTCTTATCAAGTTATTTATATGGTTCTAGTAGTACAACGGCACTATTATCAAAAAAAGCGTTAGAATATAATAGTTATAGACATAAATATCATAAGAGGTTGATTCGTTATTTAACTTGGCAGTGGAGAATTCGTCAAATGTTCTCTAGTTTAAAAAGGCCTTACTCTATAGGAGGAGATAAGGGATTACTGGCTGTCATGGGTATAAATCAAAATCAAAAGCCAAATCGTATCCGTGAACAGTTAGAAAATGTTCTTATTGATTTAGAGAAGGAAAAGGTAATATCACATTGGGAGTACAGTGAAGATTTAAAAGAGGAAATGTTAACAAAGAAGAATTGGTTTAAGAACTATTATGCTCAGTTAGGTATAATAATTTTACCGCCGAAAGAATTAATGAATTCAATAGAAAAAATAGCGAAGAAAAAAACAGTAGAGATCATACAAGAAGATTCTCCAGTTAAAATAGAAAATAACACTTTAGATGTTGATGATTATGAAAATTCAATTAGAGAAAAAATATCATTCTTCCATATGAATAAAAATATTACAATGCGAGAACTTTCAAAAGAAATAGGTATATCACAACCTACCCTTTCTAGGTTTTATAATAAGAAAACAAAACGCCTTTCAGGCACGGCTAAAGATAAATTAAATCAGTGGTATAAAAGACAAATTATTATCGATAAGATGTAGAAAAAGCTTAACTCCATGATAAAAAAGAGTCCCTAAAATAGGGACTCTTTTTTATCATGGAGTAATAACGCTAGTTACCAAATAAATTGGCCGTATCCAGATCTTCATATTCATCTTTTAGTACTGCTTTTTCAGTTGTTGATTCATTTTCTATATGTGTATCTTTAGAAGTAGAATTCTTTTCAGTAGATGAGATTATTCTATTTGAATCAGCTACCTCTTCTTCAATTGCTTGGCTTTCTTTTTGAATAGTAAGGTTTGAATTATTTAAAAGTATACGCTTAACATCATTTAAAAAGTCTTTATCTTGAAGTAAAATTTCTTTTTGCATTTGTTGCTGTATCTTATAATCAGCCACGTCTTGTAAACCGTGTTTATCAATAAAATAGCAAACAAGTTTATACAAAGAATCGGCTATATTGCTTTGTGACTCGAACCATTTAAAGAATTCTTCATTCTCAATCTTCTTGAGGTTCCAGAAAAAGGATTCTCTTTTTTTGTCGGACATACTATTTCACCTTTTTTCGAGAAAGAATTTTCTTGATAATTTGCATCCCCTTAGCATTCATATCTACAGCGTATTTCTCTGGAATCCACAATAAGTACATTCCAACTCGTTCACAATACTCTAATAATTGATTATATAATTCATCTTTAAAAGTAATACTTCCCCCACCATACACACATAAAACTTCAGCTTCACTGGCTGTATTGTTTACATATTTTTCATCTGTATCTTCTAGGATTAGTTCAGCTTGTTCCACTTTTGTAATATTAAAGTGGGTTGTTGCCTCTTCATGGTATTTATGATCTATATCTTGAAGAATTTGAGAGAATTGTTGGCGTTTAATGTTTGTGCCACGTTCTTGATTTAATAATTTTACAGCTTCTTCTGTAGCATGACCGACACCACGTCTTTCACCGCTACAAGCATCAATTACTGGGTTCACGCCAACTGTATAGATATACTCAGTTGTTCCATCCCCAATATCAGAATGTAGAATCTTTTTGTTTTTAAAGAAAGAGCCGTCAATTTTTTTGATTTCAAGTTTTTTTGCATATAGTTTAGTGAAATCAGTAAACATCTCCTCTTCCCCTTCAAGAATTGCAAATAACGGAGGAACACCCTCTTGTGTAATGTTTGCACTATTAAATGTTAAGCTAACCGTTACCTGCTCTTCTCCTACATAAACCACTACAACATGATTTGAATTAGTAAAACGCTGTTCTAAATGTTTAGCGTTTACGGGTGTCCATTGGCTTGCTGGGATAGCTGAAATAAGGTCGACAGTCACATTGATTGATTGTGGTAGTTCTTCTGTGCGTTCCCATTCAAGTTGAACTGATTTGTTTGCAATTAATCCTAGCATATTAATTAGAGGCAAATCATCATTGTATTTTTGACCGACTTTAATGTTCATGTTTTTAGGATTTTTCCCTGTTAACATCGCTCGATTACCAATGAAATACATTCCGGATCTTCGAATTGATTTACTAGCAATATTCACGAACATATTATCTACTAAATTAACTACGTTTTTTTGGATGTTTGTCTCTGTAACATTAGGCATTGAGTAAACACTTTGATATACATTTTTCATTTTTATGTATTCACCATTGATGTAACCTTTAAATGAATCGTTCCCAATATCACCTTCTATGTCTATATGAAGAGTTTTGCCTTTTAAACTTGCCATTATACATCACCTCTATGAAATTTATTTCTAATTTATATCTAATAAATATATTATAACCTATAAAACCTTTAATAACAAGGGTTTTATAAGGTTTATGAATAAAAAAAATATAATTAAAATATAAAATAGATATAAAATAAATATAAATTAGATAAAAAATCGAGATGTGTTGAGTTATCTCGGGATATTTCTGATCTTTTATATTTTTTAGATATATATTATATATCTAAAAAATATACATAAAATATAAAAAGCGTTATTGGTGGGAGGAATACGTTTGTCGAAGATGCCTTTTAAAATATTATGTTGTTTCTATGGTTTATGGATAGACTATTGATGATATATTTTGGGGATCCAAGGGATATCTAGTGGAATGAGGTATACATTTTAATCAGGGGAAAGAAAATTAGAATGCAAATAAGATTAATTACGAATATGACTTATACATACTTGAATAGTTAAAATGGTTAGCCGAATAAACGTTATAAAGGTGTTATTTCAGTGTTTGATATTATGTGAACGCTAGGCGTTATTAATGCGTTAAACCCCTCTATATCAATGATTTCAATGTTTTTTATAAACCAATAGCTGATAAAAGAAATGAGATTGGAAGATTAGATGTTTTTTTGTGTAGTAACGCATTGAAAGACGGTTTTAAACTGAGATCTTTATTATAGTAAGTTTGTTTTTGGCTATTTTGATGATAACTATAACTAAAAGACTAAAAAGTAGTATGCAAATTAACTCTCTACATATCAAGTTACAATATGTATTTTTGTTGTATATGTTCTATTTGTATTTGCAGCACTCCTTTAAAAGAATAGAGAATCTATGAAATTTGATTCGAATATAAAAATTAAACAGGATTAATTACAGATTCATATATATTTGCTAAACAAACGTTATTATGGTGTTTATCTGGCGAACTTAGCAGATGAACACTAGGCGTTTTTAAAGCGTTAAACATTGTAATAGCAACATTTAAAGGTGGTTTTAAAGAGAAAATGGTTTACGTAATGATAAAACCTATAAATTTATTTTTCGAGCTCAATAATAAAAAAAGTAGTTTATATAGGCTGTAAAGAATTTCAATTGAAGTATTTCTATATAAAAAATCACATAGATATCAAAGTAGTCCCTACATACATACTTAAATCATAGTGGCAATATAAAGCTATGTTGAAAAGGTGTTTTTTAGGAGGTTCATTGGTAACATACTTTGAAAAATAAAACTACTTTCTGAAGCAACTAATATAATATGATTTGGGATTGGATATATATCTAGGGTGTTAATCGGTTTACATACTTTTACTGTTTATAGTAGGAATGTAGTAAGTGATTCTCCGTGAACGCATAGCGTTCACGGAGAATCACAGGAATGCTGGCTTAAAGTTTAAAAGTAAGATATTTAAATAGATAATGAATAACCTTTAGTGCTCTTGTTTTATTTTTGAAATTAACTCTAAATTTTTATGGTAAGACATCAAATTTTTTAACCAAAATTATATATTTAAGTTTCTTAAGTTACATTAAATACAATAGTTTTATTATATGAACGTTTTAGAAGTGTTATTTAGGCGTTGTTATTTTGTAATGGGGCCTACTTGAATCAATTTTTAGTTGCATATTTATATATTAATTAATTCGATGTTTTTGATGGATAGAGCAGAAGCTTCGGTAAAGAGATAATATGAGTGTAATTTAAAAGAATCTTCTTTTTTATATAAGGAGATTCAAGATAGAAATCTTAGTCCGGAGAGAAGTACGATGGATATAAGCATATGTTTTTTGAAATGAATTACTCTAGTCCAAACAAAATAAAATTCTACAAAAGAAACAAACGAACGGAAATATGGTTATAATAGATGATCAAACAAAAATAACTATAATCTATAGTGGAACGCTGTTTGTAAAGCCTATGAATTAGTACGACTGTTAGATGATACATAAAAGAATTAATGAAAATTGGTACTTCTGTTGAGAATGATGTGGGATTAGGAATTAAAGAAGTCTTTTTATTTATAAAAAAGCTAAATTTGTTCCAACAGTAGAAACTAGCTAATAAAAACAAAACGTATTCTTTTCAGAAGAACGAATGATACTTTGAACTGGCATATGTAGTCTAAAGAAGGCAATAATTTTTTGATGTATCTTAGATGTAATTTCAATAACGTTGGAGTCGAAGGCAAAATGTAATGAGGAGAAAGTTATAGTTATATCTAATCGCATGCTTTAGGCATTTATTTTAGAGGTTTTACGAATGAATTTTTCATTATTATGGCATATTCTATAATAGATATATTAATCAAGGATTAACTAAAAAAATAAATCAATTCATTTCTAGCTTTACAATATAATTATAAAGAAATAGAAAAATTTTATAATGGGATTTATGAGTGTAACGAAAGTTACTATCACACATTGAGGGTTTCATGAACGTTATAAAAACGGTCATGAAACCCTCAGAAAATATTTTTAACACTACTAACAATTTTTTGTATAGGATGTATTTAATATGAGAATACTATTTATGTGAAACTGTGACCTCTTAACAATATTGCGATCTATTTAATATATGAGATTACTGTTTTATCCTGTTTTTCATAATTTCGTCAAGTATGGGACGATAGTTTACAATTGCAATGAGTTTTCTGCAACCAACATCCTATCTTAAGAATTCATAAAAAGCAATATCTACAATTATATGATAACAAGCCAAGCATTTTGGCTTACGTCAATTGGCATACACCTACCACGTTCACATTTTTGAGGAAATAGTTCTTTGTCAGAGATTGATAAAATTTATGCAATAATTTTGAGAATGCTACTTTTAAGCAACTATGCTTTTAAATGATGTTACCAAATCGAAGATGTTATAAATTTAAATTATTAATCCTAACTATAATCTATAAAGGTTAAGTGAATATTTTAAGGTATCGGGATTCTTGGAGAATCTAAACGTTATCAAAGTGTTATTTTAGTGTTTATTTTCACGTGAACGCTATCCGTTATTTTACCGACTAATCCCTTAACTACAACGTTAGGAGTTATTTAAAGAGTGTTACACCTAACAGATGTATGAATAAATAAAATAAGGATTCATATGATGTTTTGTTCCATTTGAAAATGATAAAAATAAAATATATCTATACATAAATTAGTATTCTATATATTATTTAATTCTTATAATATAATATATTTTATAACTAGTACTAAATGTTATAAAAACAATTTCAACTAAATGAAGTAAAAATATATCGTATTAAATTCTTTAAACAGGGATCAACTTGCAAGAAGCAAAGCATAATCTTCCAAGGGCTTATTTCAAGAAATCCACTAATTTTAGCTGTGTTATAGATGTTCATGAGAGTTTCATTCTTATAACACACATTATGATAAAGGTATTAACACAAGTTTAAATCATAAGAAGGAAGTATTTTATTTATAAAGTATATGAATTACGAGAATAGCCACCTAACAAATAAGAAATGGAGTGTCTTTTTATTTAATAATCTTGCATCTCCAAACATCCTTACAGGCTGTTTGAGGCGCAAGATGTTTAATACTGTAGGAATAAAAAAATGAACGCTTACGAAACGTTAATTTAACGATTCGTAAAACGTGAACGCATAGCATTCACAAGGAATTCGGCACATTAATATTATACGTTTAGATATATTTATATCTAAACGTATAATGTGGCTTTAGGATAGATATGTCTTATTTAACAGTGTTGATAACGCGTATAAATTAGTAATAATGAACGCTGCGATGGTATGGTGCTTTTTTATCATTACAAATCTTAAGATGTATCCTAAGTTAATGTTAAGCTTAATATAACAAATACAATCTGATAAATTTATTAAAGTAGGCTGGAGATATATGAAGTATCTTTGGAATCCATAAGGCAGGACAAAGGGATAAGTAGTTGTGATTATGCTAAAATCTTTTTAACTTAAGTGTTATTGAGTGTTTTTTATGTGAACACTACCCGTTTTTTTGGCGTTTATCTCTTTAATATCAATATTCTGAGTTGTTTAAAGGATACAATATATGCTAAAGCAATATATAAAATCTGATAGGGCGTATCAATTAATAGTCCATAATAAAGCTGTATGTTTCTAAGTTGTACTAATTAATGAACGTTATAGTAACGACCCTGACTATGCTATATATGTCATAAAGTATTTTAAGCAAGTGGTATGAAATAAAGTGGTTGCTAAATTAAAAATAGTTGATGTTAGTAGACTATGTTCGAAGTATGATTACGGAAATATAGACATTAATTGGCGTGTTCTTTCTGTGGTACATATCTTATTAGCAAAGTTTTAAATTATAAGAGCGATAAGAATCGTCTAAGAGGCCTAGGAGCTATGTGATAGCGGCCTAACAAATTAAAGAATGGAAAATTTTCTGTGTTTAGTGTTTTGAACTTGAAACGATCTAAAAGGATATTAGATGGCAAGTATTTTAATACAATAAAAAAACGATATGAGCGCTTACAAAACGTTAATTTAACGTTTTGTAAATAATGAACGCATAGCGTTCATTAGAGATTCAGTGCATAAATATAGTAGTTTTCCTTTAAGGATGACATAATGTAACTTTAGAAGTAAAGATATGGCCTTTAATAATAGCGTTTATAACGCATAGGATTTAATAATAATGAATGCTGTGATTGATGACATTTATATGAAAAAATTTAGTCTGGCAAAATGAATTAAAGAAGACTAGAAAAAGCATGGAGTTTCCTATACAGGTTTATTATGTGGTTAAGAAAATAGAGGATTTGTCAATCTTCCCTAAAAATTGACAAAGTAAACACTTAACTAATTTTAGGACATAGGATTAACATGTTTTTATTTGCGATATAGAGAGTTTTTGGAATCCCTAAGAAAGGTCCAATAAGATATGTTAAGAAAAATATATTGGACAACTGAGTACTTAGTATCCTTGAGGTAATGGATACCTAAGTACAGAAGCCAAACGGTTTCTAATTCAGTAGGCTATCCCGATAGTTCTTACGTTTAGCTTCATTTCTAAGATTGAGCGCTGTGTTACGATCTCTATCATGACGTGTGCCACAATAAGGATAATCCTACTCACGAATGTTTAGATTTTCAGCATCTATGTTTTTATAGTTGCAATTGGAACATAATTGACTAGAAGCAAATGTTTTAGATATTACAACTAATTGTTCACTACACCACTTTACTTTATATTTCAACATTGTTTGAAATTGTGACCAAGACATGTAACTAATCGCTTTTACAAGCTTTCTATTTTTGAGCATACCACTGAATTATAAGTATTCTTTACCAATGACATGATGCTTTTTGATGATTTTAGTAGAAAGTTTATGTAATTAATCAACCCTTATAATAGCATCATGTATCACAGGCTATTTATTCTAGTTAGGATTAGTAACAAAAGTTGTAAAAAACTACACTCTTCGAAATTAAACAAGAAAAAACATATCATAGAAATTTTTTTACAAAACTACATATTCGTGTTGTAAGGATGAGCAAAAAAAAAACGGTAGCTACCGCTTTTTTTTGCTCAATTAGATATATTTGATAAAAAACGTATATCTGATTTAATTTAAATTAAATAAACGTTGAATGAACGTTTTTTTGGTGTTATCTTGCTGTTCTTGGCGATCTTCATTTAATAGTTCAATTGCTTTATCCAGTTTTTCTTGTAATAACTGAATCTGTAGATCTTTGTCTTCTTTTTCTGAGCGTTCCTGTAATAACAATTTAATGATATCTTGGTTTTGTTGTACAATTTTATCTTGTTGCTCAAGCATGTGAGAAAATTTTTCTTGAATCATCAAAATATCAGTTTCTGAACGTTTTCTGAGTGTTACTTGAACTTCATTTTCCTCATGAACGCTATCCGTTTTCTGAGCGTTCTCTTCAGTATTTTCCATGCTTCTTGTTGCAGCTTCTTCTAGTTTCCAGTTTTGATTTAAGTATTCTTTCATTTGCTTTAAGATATCTATATCATTCTCATAGTAAATTCGTTGATTACGCTCATTTCTTTCAAATATATATTCCATTTTTTCTAGTTCAATTGACCATCTGCGAAGTGTATTGGTGTTTATATCTAGTTGTTTTGCTACTTCTTGTGCAAAATATCCATATTCCAAACTTCACACCTCCATTATTTGTATGTTAGATATTGATTCGTTCTTGAAAAGATCTTTCCTTTAAGAGTAGAAATTTTTATAGGCAGCCATCTAATCATTTGTACTCATATCAGTTTGTTTGTATACATACTTATATATTAAGTCAGTCTATACATCTAGCGTTAATGTTTTTTCAATAATGAACGCTATTCGTTCTAATAGCGTTCATTGTTGGAAGTGAACAAGTATTTATACAACATTAATGTACATAGGAAACTATTTTAAAACTAACTATTAATATTAGAAGTTTGTTGCTGATATAAGAATTTTACTAGATATTTGCAACAGAATCAAAGCTTTCATTAATAGAATTAGCAATTAAGTACGGTTTTTTATAGTACATATGCCTAAAAAGCAAATAAAAAGCTTTTTTTATGTGAACGCTATGCGTTAAAGTAGCGTTTTATTGTTGTATAGAATCTTGCATAGGTGTTGTTTGAATTTTTAAAAGATGCTGATATTATTTGTTGGGTTTTGAATCTCGAACAGGGTTATTTTTACAAGTAAAAGTAATGAGGATATTGGGAGATGAAATATATTAATTAAATATTAAATAATTATAGCTAAAAAAATTTAATTTGAAGTTTCATTTGTATTAGTATGGACCAGATTTCTGAATAATATACATCATAAATTTGATATGAAATGTAGATGTGTATAGGAAGATGAAAAGGGGGGCAATAGATTTATCTAGACGTTTATTAATTTTACTAGTAATTAGGGTGAATGATTTCAAGATTCGTTAAGAGTAATAAAACAGATGTTAGAACAAAATGTAGACTGTACAATAGTTGAAGAGGGGGACGAAGACGCTTGTATAATGAAATCAGTTGTTAAGACAGTGCGTGAAATAAGCTATTATACCTTTTAAAGAGTGAAATCAATGAGTACGAAGATTTTAAAGACCATAGATAATTTAGAAAAAATTAATTCAATATTATTGATCAATTTTGATGAATAACAAAAGGCCACTGTATTGACATAACTGATAGAATCATATTTTAATCGATTGTTTAAAATATGATTTATGCCAAATTATATAAAAAATTAGGGAATCTTTTAGAAAATATGCTAAGCCTCCCTAAAAAGTTACAAATAGATGCAAAGTACTATATTTAATAAATCTTGTTTTAGAAATTAAAATAAATAAAAACATTAGAATTAATATTTGGGCCATAATGGTTATTGTATCAAGGTATTGGAGATTTTTACTTAGTAAATTTCTAAATAAATAGTTTAGTAAATAATAATTGAATATACTGGATTCATAAGGTTTAAATTTTATGGTTGAATTAAAAAGAAAAACTTATAGTACTTAAAAAATATAAATGATTTATGAATTATTTTATTGAAGACCAATAGGGTTATAAAGAACTATAGGAAGACATTACAAATAGCCTTGCTGTATATGTTTTTTTCAGCAAGGCTATTTGTAATTGGATTTTTTGATTTTAATCGTGCTCTTTTAAAAAATTATAGAAAACAAATGTATGACTATTAGTTTTATCTAAGAGTGAGCTTGTATTTTGTGCATTACGTATTCTACGTTCTTGATTCTGTTTAGATTTTTGATTAAACATTTTTATGAAATGTGCAGGATTACTGTTTTCAGCTTTATTAAACTGGAACCATTGCACACATTCTTCAAAATCCCATCTTGTGTAGCGATCAATATCCGGTGGCAATCTTAAAGCAATTGTATACGCATCATTTTCAGATAGGTATGTTAGCTCTTGACTCAAAATGTAGTAATACGCTCTTTTCTGATCTTCACTCAAATAATCATTTAAGTCTTGTAATCTATTATTTTTTCCTTGTTTCTCATGATTGACAGCAGGTTTTGATTGCTCTTCAATGCCGAAAAAATCTAAGGAAGGTGAAGGTTTAAAATTGTTTTTTTGCATAAATTCAAGATCTGTTACATCAGACTTTTTACTAATTTTGTTCTTTAAAAATCTAGTAAAAGTAGCACAAACATCAATTGCTACAGCCCATTTTATCTTGAAATATTCAACAATCTTTAAATAGTTATTATGTATTGTTAAGATGTAAACAGAGGGGGCGATCTTTCCATGCCGTCTTACCTTTATTTGTTGGCATACCCCTAAATCTTGCAGCCAATTAAAAATGTAATTAATAATAGGTTTTGAAATTCCAGATTTTTTGCTGATGTGTTCTTGTCTAACTTGACTATAGCCTTCTTGTACTAAATAAGATAAAACAGTCTCTAAAGCTTCGTATTTCCTTTTGGTAAGATAATCTTTTGTGGTAGCACCTTCACACTCTAGGACAATACTATCAATATAAGAAATTATTTTCTTAATTTCTTGATTGATAGATCCAGGAGTTTTAGATAAGTGATGAATGTGGGGACTTAGTTCCGCTTTTGCTCGACTAAGCAAAAAGTTTCGCAACAACACTGAAAAAACCTCCTATTTTTCCCACCGCAAATAAAAAGGAAAAACAGCGGTTTTATATTCACAATGTATATGCATTATGATATAATTTTAATATCAAGTATGATACTAAAGAGAAACACATATATTTATAGTGTGAATTAAAACCCTATCTTAGAAGTTTTAAATTGGTTCCGGTCGCCAAACTAGAAGCCAATTTGAAACTGGGCGGTGGGGTTTTATTTTTTTGTATCCTAAAAAACTTTCGTTCATAGGTAATTTATTTTTATTTTACAATTGTATGTACATAATATCAACACTCTAAGTTCATATTTGAAGAATAGGTGCAAAAATTGAAGTATTTCACATTTGTCTTCAATTAAATATCAGAATATTCAATTAACAATTGAGCAAGAAAAGTTTTCTAGGTACTGTGGTATAATTTTCTTACTTATATGTACGTTTCTGAATATTCGTGAAAAAGACGAGGTGAAAATACATGAAGAAGTTATCTAGGGAATTTGATAATTATTTATCTTCTAAAAACAAAACATATACTGATCTCGCAAGAGAAATTGGAGTTGCTAAATCTACTATCTCTAATTGGATTAACAGGGATAAAGAGATATCCGTATATACATTTGCAAAAATTGCCTATGTCATATTTGCAAATGATAAAGATAAACAAGAACAAAAAATAATAGATTATTTAGGTACTTTAGAGGATAGGTTAAACATAAATGTTAAAGTTGCATTTGCCATTGCTCATTTGAACGATCACGTATTATTAATTGAATATCTCGCTGGAATATGTAAAGAGAGCAAGGATGTAGAATTGAAACGATTTGCAGATATATTTAATTTATATATTGATCGTTTGAAAGGTAAAAATGTCAGAGAAGTGTACTTGAATATCCAAAAAGCTAGAAATTCTAATGTGGATGTAGAAATTTTCTGTGATATACTCAGTATGTTAATTCTTTGTGATTTAGGGGATTTTGGATTAATGCAAGGTTATAAGGAAAGAATCGAGAAGAATATTAGAGATGATAAATTAGTAACTAATATTTTCTTAAAGAGTTTATACGGATTTTGGGTTAAAGAACTTTGGAGTTATTCAATATTAAGAAAAAATAACTCTCTACAATTTGTAATAGAAAATGGTGAATTAAGAACATATAAGGATATTGAATTCTTCCCTGTTATGGAAGCTTTGTTGAACATTAGGAGCGGAGAAAACTATATGTTTTCTGACTATAAAAAATCTTTATATTTCTTTCGAGAAGCGTTAAATGTATTGAAAGGCGCGAAAGGGAGTTTAAAATACAATATAGCTCTAAATGATATTAACTTCATTAGAATCTTTTGGTGGAAAGATTTAAATAAAATTGATTTCGATAGATTACACCCAGCTGAATACGCTTTGTTTTTAATTAAAAAGGGAAGAAATCAACAAGCAATAAATATACTTGAAGAAATTAGATCAAAAAGAAAAATGTTAACACCACTTCAAACTTGTTACTTGGGAATGGCTAAACAAGATATACATTTAATTAAACAGTCTATTGATATGTTTAAAGTAAATAATGATTTTTTGTATGTAAAATTTGCAGAAGTAATATATGATAAATATGCAGAAAATATAATTTAGTTGTCAAGGGATGGTGAAAAAATGGTGAAAAAGTTATATGTATCAATAGTAGCCGCTATACTGTTATTAACCTTAGTGAATAGTTCACTAGGTAAAATGGAAACACAACAGTACTCCCAAAAAGCTAAAAGTTCTGGGAATCAGTATATGGTATATAGAATGATGGTCGATCCCGGTGGTGGTGGATAATTTTTCTGTATTTTATTTAAAATATATATTTTTACAAAAGACATCGTTTTGAACGGTGTCTTTTGTGATTTTATAAACTGTTTTATAAATCCTTAGACGGGGAATTGTGAAAAAAATGTGTTGTTTTTCACAATATAAAAGCAAAAAAGGGAGGGGCAACAATGGGAAGAATGGGATTAAGCGTAAATGAATTATTAGAGATTGTGAAAACAATTGATTTACAAACTTTTAGTGAAATTTTGGAGTTATGTGCGAGCTATGAACAAGAGGAATAGGAGATGCCCTATTCCTCTTGTTCAACTTGCGCTTTTAATTGACTAGCATATTTTAATAATTCCTCTTCAATACGGGGTTTATGTTTATCTGGTACACTCATGTATCGTTCATAGAGTAATCTGGCTAAACGCTCAACTGGATCTTCACCTTTAATACTTTTTAAGAGGTCTTCATCCGGAATTTCTTTTTTTAATAAAGAAGACACACTGACATTTAAATAAGTAGCAATTTCTTCTAATTTATTTAAGCGTGGTGTTTTTTCTCCAGTTTCCCAACTAGATACAGTTCTATATGTAGTATTTAAATCTTCAGCCATTTCTTTCCGACTTACTCCTTTTATAGCCCTTAATTTTTTTATATTTTTCCCCACAATATTTTTATCGATTGTCATTTTATTCATCACTCCAATTTTATAATTTTGCATAGTAACATAAGATTTCTAAAAAAATATATCAACACTAAGGGTGTATAAAATAAGAACTTAAAGTGTTGACTTTAGGCTCGAAGACTAATAAACTGTATATAGGGGGTGAGACACTTGACGATTTTAAGAGAATTTCGTGAATCAAAGGGTTATACAATTAATGAGGTTTCAAAAGGTTCTAAAATTCCAGTAAGTACTTTGTATGATATTGAGTCGGGTAGAAAGGGTTTAATTTCTAGTCGGGCAAAAAGTATATCGGATTTTTTGGGAGAACCAGTCGAAAAGCTTTTTTTGGCAACATATTATCGAGCAAAGTTGAAATGAATTATTTTCACGAAAAATAATTATACATTTATATTGTAAATGAACAATCTATAAAAGGTACAATTTTATAATTATTTTTTAAAATATAATTTCCGAATTCAATAAACATACAGTGAAGAATTAGAAGGAATCGACACCGCCTACACCACAGACACCACATCCACAAAAAACGGAGCAAATAGAAGCACCGTAATCACAGGTACCGACCAACCACAAGTAATCGGAAAACCTGTCATTCCACAATTAGAGAAATCACAACAGATTGTTATAAAACAACAATTAGAACAAAAACCAAAGAAAATCGAAATATTTCTTCCAATAACAGGAGATAAAGCCGGAAATCCATACATAAAATGGATTGGTATTGCATGTATCGTACTAGGTTTATTTGAAGTCGTATTTGCAAAAAGAAACCATAAAAAATTTCAATTGTGATATGAAATAATATGAAACTTATTTCAATGAAGTAGATGGAAATCCACTGAGCTTTACTATTGGGTTTCAAAATGCATGTATACTCGTAATGCCCATTTAGACAGTTGTTTTTTTGATAGGTAGCAAGATATAAGAAACCAAGAGGGAGGTGATATGAGATTTCAGAAATCTATGTCGATAAAATAGGGAATTTAGGGAAACTTGAGGAAGACGTTATGCGGTGCAAGGGTCCTTTGTTGCCTGAAGAATTAAAGCAAGCAATTTTGAATCGCTCAAACTGCAATCAAGCTGAAAGAAAGGTATGATTTCTGGATAGAATCCGCTACAAATTTATTGGCGGGAAGTATTTTGTATTTAAATCAATGACATGGAGATTTATACTATTCAGATTTAGAAAAGGTTAGGGATTAGGGAATTAGTACAACAAGCAAAAGAAAAAGATAACTTTCCTTTGGAGTTGAGGGAGTTATTGAAGAAAGATCATCCGGCCTATCAAATTATTAACGTGTTAGCGTTATCAGCAAAAAAACAAGGCAAGGCACATTCAATACACTTTTACGAATTTTAGATAAGCAGCAAGAAAAATATGAGAAATTCGAGAAACAGGGAGAGTATTTTTAGTTTCAGTACTAGTTATAAGTCGAAAATGAAATTAGGAAGGAGTGCAAAGTATGCTAGGTGTAGATAAGAAGTATACAAAAGTGATTAGAGCTTTAAAAGAACCGAATGAAAAGATTGCTGGTGTCATAAAAGCTCGTTTTGGAGCTTATAAATCGGTCATAGAAGATGTACAGGAAACAACCAATAATTTTATTTTTATTTTTGATCCAAAAGGCATCTTTTATGAAGATACCCATCACGAAAAACAAAAACAAGGGTATCACATCATCAAACATGATTTATTAACTGGTTATGAAACACTACAAATGGATTTAAAACATAAATCCGTTGTGTACATCAGTGTAGAAACGGAAATGAGTACGTATCAAGAGCGAGGAGAAGCATTATCTAATTTTCTTCAGTATCTAACAGAATGTAAGAATATAAGACCGATTCACCTGGTATTTCATCAATATGATTTGTACCCAATCCCTCATATGGAGCAGTTTTTAAAAGAAAGCGCAACATACCACATTCAGCATTCAATCGTAGTTGAATCTCAATCCGCATTACAACACATATACGGAAAAGAGGCAGCACAACGCATTATCACTTCGTACAACACAACAATCCTAGCATGATATGAAGCACTCGTTCACTATTTCATCCTATCTAGATGGCTAGAAAACTAGACAAGGGAGAAACGACTTTCTCCCTTCTTTATCAAAAATAGGAGGCGTTCATATGGGAAAAGAAAAAAGACTCACTTTTTATGATATTGCGGCATCACAAGCTCATAGTGTTAAAACTTTTGATGGAAAAACATACGAACTGAAAGGCACGATAGCAATTGAAAATAGCACAGGAAGCATTGAGAAGGTGGCTCAAATTTATTATCAAGTGCGCTCGGTTAGAGATGAACATCAAAATTTAATTGCTAAACGGAAAAATAAACATGCGGAATTAGTAGCTGTCAAACAAAAATGTAAATAAAAAAAGCGATTTTGAAGTGTGCTGAGAACATAGCACAAAGTAATTTGCTCTTTGACAATTTAGATATATATTGTGTACCTCTTCCTTTCAGTAATGATGTAGAAAGGTGAAATATACAATATATATGCGTGCCTCCCCTCAAAAGGTCACTAGAGGGGTTAGGTATACGATTATCGTTGGGTGAGTAAGATCGTAAAACTCATCTGTGACCACTGGGAAATGCATTGTATCAAAGACCTGTTTGTGTCAGTACTCGTGAGGAATATCCCATTTTGACATTCTGAAGAAGCGAGGAACATCACAACAGTAGATACATAAGGTTCTACGTTCACGCCAAAATACGTAGTGCGGTATTGGGCATATAGAAGCTAGGTCGGGATTAGTCTCTATACGCATGCCAATATAGGGTTCGTCATTCCAGCCATAAATGATATTTCCATTTTCTATCCCACTTTCCTATAAATGTTATAAAATAAAGACAGATGTTGAAGTTTAAATGTGTCTCATCACACTTCAAAATCGCTTATAAAAATATGACATAGGGAGGAACATGCATGAGTCGAAAAGGGTGGATCATTTCCGCTGTTGTTGGACTGTTAATTGCAATTGGTATTGGTTCAACATTTGTCTTTAGCTCGGGAAAAGGGGAAGTAATGGAACTTAGTCCGTTAGAAATGAAGAAGTTCATGAGTGATGATGGAACAGGTTTTGTTATGCTAACTTCTAACATGAGGCATAGTGAAGAGTGGATCTTTCTTGTAAAAAAAATAGCTAAAAAAGAAAAAATTGAAGTAAAAGGTTTAGATGAAAATCGTGACGATATTCCAAGTACAAGTAACCCTCATGATTGGGGATTATCGCAAAGAAGGGATACTCTTGCATATTATGAAAAAGGTAAGGTAAAAAAAGAGATTAAATTTACAATTGATAAACTTCCAGAACTTGAAAAAGAAGTTACCTATTTTGTTCAAAATTGCAAAGAGCAATATCAGAAGTAATCACATAATCATTGAAAGGTGGTGATACAGTGGCGATTACACAAAGGGAATTAAAAAAAGAAAAAGATATGGTAGCAAACCTATTAAGAGCCAATGGTCAGGATTATAACCATTGGCTTCATTTACATCATCAGAAATACATTGAAGAAAATCAAGATCTAGTAATGAAGGCTTTGCAAGCTTATAAAGCAACATCAACAGAAGTAAAGGAAGATAGCAAGGCGAATGAATCAAGTCAGCTTAGTAACGTATAAGCATTTAAAAATGAAAAGGGAGTGAATGTATATGTCAATGTTGGAAACATTATCTCAAATGTTAGTGTTAGGTGATGCGATGGACGGTCTAATTAATACAGGGAATTCATTTATTGCATGGATGCAAAGAGGGGCAATGGTTAGTACAGCGATTGTATTTTGCTGGGGCGCTTATCTATTAATTTGGGGCGGTGAACGAGGAAGACATAAATGTATTTGGTGGTTTCTTGGTGGAGCAGCCGGACTTGTTATCGTAATGGGATGCCAATACTTAGCAGAGAGCGTAAATAGCAATGTAAAATTTGGTCAAATCTTATTCCCGTTTTTCTGGATGAAATAGTGAAAAAATATAAATAAGGCAATGAGGAGGCTATGCAAAGGGTATGGCTTTTTTTGTTGCCTTTTTTTATTAGAATTTGAATTTTGTGGAAAACTAAAACGTTATTAAAACAAGAAAAGGGAGGTAGTTATGGAACCATTGATAACAGTTCCAAAGATGGATTGGATTCCAACAGAATTTTATTTTATATTGCCCATTTTTATATTGGTATTATCTCTTGTTTTAGGAATTTATAAACAGTATTCAACTAATAAAAGTAAACGAAATGAAAATAGTTAGTTTAATACAATTTGAATTTGATACAAAAAGGAGGCTGGATTATGGGGGTTATCGTACAGTCCTTTAAAGAGTTTTATAGTAATCCAGTAGGATTTTACTTGATCGTGACATTGATAGCTATGTTAGCATTTACGGTTTGTTATTTTATTTTCATGTGTATGGTGTCAACTGAGCGAGCTTTTGATTTTTTAGGAAGATTGTTAAGAGACCTTTTACCATTAGCGTTTTTATTTGCTGTCTTCCTTGTATTAGGTTCTTTTTTGTACTATGCATTTTGAGATCAATCGAAATGAAAGTAAATATAAATCAAATGTGAGAAAGGAGAAGCCATGTTTGTCATTTTTAAGAGTAGCAATGGAACTGAAATTGAGTCGGGTAAGCAATATTCGTTTCATGAAGCTTATATCTTAACGAAGCGATTAGAACGAGTTTATAGAGAGGCAGGGCGGCAAGAACATATTGATTTTGATTTGTTAGATGGTCATTCTAATGAAATTTATAACGGTACGTTATCGCTTGGTTCGAGATATGCAGATCACATTTTTGATCACATTTCTAAAAAAATGAATGTGATGCAATTAGATCCAGAACAAGAGGAACAAAAAAAGGAGCTGTTAGAAACGTTAGAAAGGGAAATCAATGATTCTCCCTTTCATGAAGAATATGAATATCAAGAAGAATCATCAGAAAGGAAGGAAGAATCCTCTTATAGTTCAGCGAATGAAGTAAAAACACTAGTAAAGCCTGGAAAGGAAAATAGAAAAGGATTCAAGATTATTGCGAGTGTCATAGGAAGCGTGGTGTTAATTGGAGCTGGTGCCATATTTGCCTTTAAGTTATTCTCTTCCGAACCAGTTTCGAGTGCAAATGCTGGCTCTGAACAATATGTAGTAAAAGGATTACAACAGGCAGCCATTCAGCAGTATGGAGAAGCCGTTAAATACTTCGATAAGGTCAATTACACAGAATTAGATAAAGATAGTCAGAAGGCAGTTCTATTTACTTATTTATTAAATGGAAAGGCAAATAAGGCATTACAATATGAACCGAAATTTGCAGAAAGTGTGGTTGCTTATTTTATTGGGATAGACAATATGAATAAAGTCAATGAAATTGATGTCAAAAATGATGTAATCGACTTTGAAAAAGCAGCACTTAATAAAAAATATGAGGAGGTAATTAAGCTTAAGGGGAAAGTCAATATGGACGGTAGACGTGAAAAACTCATTGTTGAGGCTTTTGTAAATCTAAAAAAATATGAAGATTGTTATTCCTTTGCTAAAACGCAAGGAAATAAAAATGTAATGAAAGAGGTCAAAGAATTAGAGAAACGAGATATTCAGCAGTCTACGATAAGTGAAGAGGAAAAGAAAGCTAAGATTGAAAAAATTGATAAAGATCTACAGAACATCTAAGGGGGAGAGAATAACATGCCTTTAAATTATGAGAATCTGTACAAAAAAATGGGAATTGTTTTTCTTGGTGGTTCATTGATATTAAGTACGACAGGTTGCAGTTGGTTTGGAAGTAAGGAATCATCAAAAAGTAAATCAGCTATTACAAAAAAAGTAGATAAGAATAAGCCGGAGGAAAAGAAAGAAGATCTGAACAAACAAGATTTTGAATCAATTACAGAGAATGCAATTCAAAGTAAGGATAATGAAGTTGCTTATGTACTCGAAGAGCTGGATAAATCAAAAATTAACTTTAAAGAAAAATCTATTGTAAGTAATCTTCAAAATGGGGATGATACTACTTCTCGTGTTCTAGCACTCTTTGATAAAGAAACGGTAGATAAATCAATTCAAGATACAGCAAAAGACAATGTGATTGCAGCTATTACGGATAATAAGCCACAAGTCACCGTGAATGGAGATCATTTTGCATTCGGTGATCAAAATATTGATTCTTCAGTAGCGAGTATAGGTGATATTCTTCCACCAGAGAAGAAACCAGATACAATTGTAAACACACCAATTATAACGGAGGGTGAGAATGGTAATACGGAAAATACAGAGCCAGAAAAACCAAAGCCACCAATAGAGCCGGAAAAACCAACAAATCCAGAGAAACCGACAGAGCCGGAAAAACCAACAAATCCAGAGAAACCGACAGAGCCGGAAAAACCAACAAATCCAGAGAAACCGACAGAGCCA
>NZ_JBXAHS010000010.1:0-66566 GCF_058795355.1 Bacillus sp. GW823-FHT06A11
CATTAGCTCAGTTGGTAGAGCATCTGACTTTTAATCAGAGGGTCGAAGGTTCGAATCCTTCATGGCTCACCATTTTCGCGGAAGTAGTTCAGTGGTAGAATACAACCTTGCCAAGGTTGGGGTCGCGGGTTCGAATCCCGTCTTCCGCTTTATTACTAAGGGGCCTTAGCTCAGCTGGGAGAGCGCCTGCCTTGCACGCAGGAGGTCAGCGGTTCGATCCCGCTAGGCTCCATCTAAACACAAAAAAGCTTACATCATATGATGTAAGCTTTTTTGTGTTTAAAAAGACAACTTTTATATTTATCGTTTAAAATGAAGAAAACGTAAAAATAAGGGATGGGGGATAATTATGAAAGTTGTTATTGCATCTGATTCATATAAAGAAAGCCTAAAAGCTATAGAAGTATGTGAAGCTATTGAAAGAGGTTTTAGAGCAATTTTTCCTAATGCAAAGTATGTGAAAATACCAATTGGAGATGGAGGAGAAGGGACGGTTGAATCGCTTGTTGATGCTACAGGGGGGAGAATTATATCAATTAGTGTGACAGGACCGCTTAGAGAAAGTGTGCAAGCTTTTTATGGCGTGTCTAAAGATAAAAAGACAGCGTTTATTGAAATGGCAGCAGCATCAGGATTACAGCACGTTCCAGTTGAAAAGCGAAACCCACTTATTACAACGACAAAAGGAACAGGAGAACTTATATTACATGCGCTAAATCAAGGGGCGGAGTACATAATTTTAGGACTTGGAGGAAGTGCTACAAATGATGGTGGGGCAGGCATGTTAGCAGCTTTAGGAGTAAGATTTATAAATGATAAGGGTGAAGTAATAGATCCATCTGGAGGTACGTTACATTCGATTGTTGCTATTGATTTTTCACAAATGGACCCACGCTTAAAGAGGGTAAAGATAGAAGCGGCATGTGATGTGGATAATCCATTAGTCGGAATGCAGGGAGCATCTTTCGTATTTGGGAGACAAAAGGGTGCGAATATAGAGATGATGAAAGAGCTAGATGAGAATTTAAAACATTATGCGAATATCCTTAAAAGATATGTATCTTCTGATGTATCTGAAATACCTGGTGCAGGGGCAGCAGGAGGAATGGGGGCGGCTGTTATTTCAGTGCTAAAGGGAGACTTGCGAAGGGGCATTGAAATTGTATTGGATTATACAAATTTCGATAAACATATAGAAGATGCAGATCTCATTATAACTGGTGAAGGTAGAATAGATGAACAAACTGCATATGGGAAGGCTCCTGTTGGTGTTGCGGGGCGTGCGAAACGTTTTTCTGTGCCTGTAATTGCCATTGGAGGGTCTGTATCATCTGATTATTCAGCCGTGTACGAGAAAGGAATAGATGCGGTATTTAGTATTACAACGAGACCGATGACACTAGAAGAAGCATATAGAGTAGCAGAAGAAAATATTGAAATGACAACGAAGAATATTGCAACAGTATGGAAAATAGCGTCAGAAAAACACTTCTAAATGTAGGGGTGTTTTTTTATTATTATTTAATAATAGTGATTGTGATTGTTTCATTAAGTTAACTTTATACATAGAATAGTCTTGAAATTTGATTTTGAACGTGAATATAAGTGAATAATTTGTATATCCATACAGAAAAATGTCGAGTTGAGTCAGACTATATAAAAGATTTAAAATATTTAGTGAAGGCACAGAAGGGGGATACTATCTATGAAAAAAGAAATCTCAGTTATTGGAGTTCCAATGGATTTAGGGCAGATGCGTCGTGGCGTTGATATGGGACCGAGCGCAATCCGTTATGCAGGGGTAATTGAAAGAATTGAAGAAATTGGATATGACGTTAAAGATATGGGAGATATACGTATAGAGAGAGAAAAAGAGATAGATGAAAATACAAAATTAAGAAACCTTACACAAGTTGCAACTGTATGTAATGAATTAGCAAGTAAGGTGGATCATATTATAGAAGAAGGTCGTTTTCCACTTGTATTAGGTGGTGACCATAGTATTGCTATCGGTACATTAGCTGGTGTAGCAAAACATTATAAAAACTTAGGTGTTATTTGGTATGATGCACACGGTGATTTAAATACAGAGGAAACTTCACCATCTGGAAATATTCACGGTATGTCACTTGCAGCAAGTTTAGGTTATGGACATTCTTCACTTGTAGATTTATATGGAGCATATCCAAAGGTGAAAAAAGAGAATGTCGTAATTATCGGTGCGCGTGCATTGGATGAAGGAGAAAAAGATTTCATTCGCAATGAAGGTATTAAAGTGTTCTCAATGCATGAAATTGATCGTATGGGGATGACGGCTGTTATGGAAGAAACAATCGCATATTTATCTCATACTGATGGTGTACACTTATCATTAGATTTAGATGGTCTTGATCCTCATGATGCACCAGGTGTTGGGACGCCTGTAATTGGTGGTCTATCTTATCGTGAAAGTCACTTGGCGATGGAAATGTTAGCAGAAGCGGATATTATCACATCTGCTGAATTTGTTGAGGTAAATACGATTTTAGATGAGAGAAATAGAACGGCAACAACAGCAGTTGCTTTAATGGGTTCTTTATTCGGTGAAAAACTAAAATAAATGTAAGAAAAGCAACTGAGAAGTTGCTTTTTTTATTTGAAAATAGGCGTATAATAATGATTTATATTATACTGTAAGATAAAAATGTTTGACATCTTACCAATTTGAGCTAAAGGGGGTTGTTTGTAATTGTCGTTTGTTTCATGTATGGTATAATTAACTAGTTGTTGGAAATACATACAGATAGAGCATAAAACAATATTTCAATATATGGATAGAATTGCTCGTAAGTAGGAGGAAGGGATAGCATGCCTTTTGAAGATACGACCATTTTGAAATATCTTAGTACGGCATTAGATATTGCCATTGTATGGTTTATTATATATAAGCTGATTCTCATAATCCGAGGGACGAAAGCTGTTCAACTTTTAAAAGGGATTACAGTTATCATTGTCGTTAAGATGATTAGTATTTTCCTTGAATTGCATACGTTATCTTGGCTAACTGAACAAGTATTAACATGGGGATTTTTAGCCGTTATTATTATCTTTCAGCCAGAATTGCGAAGAGCACTTGAGCAGCTAGGGCGCGGGAGTTTATTTTCGCGTGTTGGACCGCATGAGGATGATGAACCTGAAATGGTTGCAACAGCGATAGCAAAAGCAACCGAATATATGGGGAAACGTAGAATAGGTGCATTAATTACTTTGTCAAAAGAGACCGGTATGGGTGATTATGTGGAAACGGGTATTCCGCTGAATGCAAACGTATCATCGGAATTACTTATTAATATTTTTATTCCAAATACACCTCTTCATGACGGAGCGGTAATTATGCAAGGAAGTACAATTAAAGCAGCAGCATGCTATCTTCCATTATCAGAAAGTCCGTTTATTTCTAAAGAATTAGGAACTAGGCATCGTGCTGCAATGGGAGTTAGTGAAGTTACTGATAGTATTACAGTAGTTGTGTCTGAAGAAACTGGTCAAATTTCTTTAACGAAAAATGGTAAGTTGCATCGTGATTTGAAGACAGAACAGCTGAAGGATATGTTATTAGCTGAATTTAGTGGGAACGAAAAAACGACTTCTTCGTCTTTATGGAATTGGAGGAGAAAGCGTCATGGATAAGTTAATGGAGAATCATTGGTTTTTAAAAGGGATCTCATTACTATTGGCGTGTATGCTTTTTATGTCAGCGACGTTAACTGAGAAAAATACGACATCAGGTATATTACCTTTTGCAAATGATACGAAAGAAACATTAACTAATTATGAGATTAATCTTAAGTATGATGAGGAGAAATATATTGTAAGTGGTATTCCAGCAGAGGGCGTTAAGGTGAAGTTAGAAGGCCCAAAAGCATCAGTTGCTACAGCAAAAGCAAAAAAACAATTTGACATACCAATTGATTTGCGAGATAGTCCAAAAGGAACTTATGAGATTTCTTTAAAAACGAACGGGCTTCCAGACGATGTGAAAGGAACAGTTCAGCCATCAACAATTAAAGTTACTCTTCATGAAAAGGCGAGAAAATATGTTCATGTAGATTTGAAATTATCAAATGAGGATCAAATGCCAGCGGGGGCTACTCTCGAAAAATCAAGCATTAAACCGGATACTGTTGAGGTAGTTGGGACGAAAGAAGAAATTGAAAGCATTTCATCTGCCAAAGCGTATGTTGATTTAAAAGGTGTTAATAAAACTGTTACAAAAACGCCCGAAGTTACATTATACAATAAAGAAGGAAAACGTTTAAATGTAAGAACAAGTCCATCTAAAATTAGTGTAACATTGAATGTGGCAACGCAAACTACAGCCAATAATACTGAAAAAACTGTTCCTGTAACGTATACGAAGAAGGGGAGTTTAGCAGAAGGATTGGCAGTTACAAATATCAGTGTCGAGCCGAGAGAAGTAACAATAGCTGGTCCAAAAGATATTTTGGATAATATACAATCGCTAGAGGGGGTCGAAGTAGATCTTAGTCAATTGACAGAGTCTACAACATTCGATGCCTCTGTTTTATTACCCAAGGGTGTAACCAGTGCAAAACCGAATCAAGTGAAGGTTTCGGTGGGAGTGCAAAAAACAAAACAAACGAAAACAAAAACGATTGATGGCATCCCAATCCAAAAAAATGGACTTTCTAAAGATGTTACGGCTCAGCTAATTTCGCCGCAAGATGGAAAGATAAGTGTTGATATTTCAGGAGAAGCAAGTATAGTAGATAAAATAACAGCTGCCCAAATAACAGCGGTAATTAATTTGCAAAATGTATCTTCAGGGACGAAAGATATTTCTATTCAAGTGAGTGGACCTGGTAATATTTCAATAGAGCCAAAACAAAAAAGTGCTAAAGTTACTATTGTAAAGAAAGAAAAACCAGATAAAGAAGTACAAGGTAACGGTCAACAACCGGATTCAAACACCAATCAAGAAAATCAAAATGAGAAGCCAAAAAATCCTGAATCCAATCAAGAAAAAGAAACGGAACAGGAAAATAATCAAAACCAAAATCAAGATAAAGATAAAGAAACTAGTCAAGAACCAACGGTAGATAACCATAATCAAAAAGAGCAAGAAAAAGGAGCGAATCATAATGGGTAAATATTTTGGTACAGATGGAGTACGTGGAGTTGCAAATAAGGAGTTAACACCTGAATTAGCTTTCAAAATTGGGCGTTTTGGTGGTTATGTATTAACAAAAGATACAGATCGTCCAAAAGTAATTATCGGTCGTGATACACGTGTATCTGGCCATATGTTAGAAGGAGCTTTAGTAGCAGGTCTATTATCAACTGGAGCAGAAGTAATGCGCCTTGGCGTTATTTCTACACCGGGCGTTGCTTATTTAACAAAAGCACTAGATGCACAAGCAGGTGTTATGATTTCTGCATCTCATAATCCAGTACAAGATAATGGTATTAAATTCTTTGGTTCAGACGGCTTTAAATTAACAGATGAGCAAGAAGCTGAGATTGAAGCTTTATTAGACAAAGAAGTTGATGAACTACCACGTCCGACAGGTACTAATCTTGGACAAGTGAGCGATTACTTTGAAGGTGGACAAAAATATTTACAGTACATTAAACAAACTGTTGAAGAAGATTTCTCTGGCCTACATATCGCTTTAGATTGTGCACATGGTGCAACTTCTTCTCTAGCTCCATACTTATTTGCAGACCTAGAAGCTGATATTTCAACAATGGGAACTTCTCCAAACGGTATGAATATTAACGAGGGTGTAGGATCTACACATCCAGAAGGCTTAGCTGAATTGGTAAAAGAAAAAGGTGCGGATATTGGACTTGCTTTTGATGGCGATGGCGACCGTTTAATTGCTGTAGACGAAAAAGGAAACATCGTTGACGGTGATCAAATTATGTTTATTTGTGCGAAGTACATGAAAGAAACTGGTCAATTAAAACATAATACAGTTGTTTCAACTGTTATGAGTAACTTAGGTTTCTACAAAGCACTTGAAGCAAACAATATTACAAGTGATAAAACAGCAGTTGGTGACCGCTATGTAATGGAAGAGATGAAACGCGGTGGTTACAACTTAGGTGGAGAACAATCAGGCCATATTATCTTACTTGATTACATTACAACTGGTGACGGAATGTTAAGTGCACTTCAACTTGTAAACATCATGAAAATGACGAAAAAACCATTATCTGAGCTTGCAGGAGAAATGACGAAATTCCCACAATTGCTAGTAAACGTTCGTGTAACAGATAAAAAATTAGCATTAGAAAATGAAAAAATTAAAGAAATTATTCGTGTTGTAGAGGAAGAAATGAACGGTGATGGCCGTATTCTTGTTCGTCCATCTGGAACAGAGCCACTTATTCGTGTAATGGCAGAAGCACCAACACAAGAAGTTTGTGATGCATATGTACATCGCATTGTAGAAGTTGTGAAAGCCGAAGTTGGCGCTGAGTAATTAGCTGAATTTATATGAAAAAGGAGCACAAAAAGTGCTCCTTTTTCATATGTTTTATAGACGATGAAAAAAATTTCATTGACGGTTTATCCATGTTTGTTATAAGATGGTCTTGTTCTTTTTCTCAAAGGAAATATTGTAAATTATAAAAGCGCCAGAACTACAAATAGTGTAGTTGACGAGGTGGGGTTTATCGAGATTTCGGCGGATGACTCCCGGTTGTTCATCACAACCGCAAACTTTTACTTAAATCATTAAGGTGACTTAGTGGACAAAGGTGAAAGTGTGATGAGAGAAGAGGAACGGATGAAAACTAGCTGTATAAGTATATACGGACTTAAACCCAATCGAGAGGAAGGTGAAAGCCGTTACAAGCTTACAGGGCTAGCAATATGTAATCCGTTTTTTTAGTATAAATAAAAATGGTATCGGACTATGTCGTTACATGTTCGCAGAGCAGTGTAAGCATTTGTAACGGCGACTAAACATGTGTGGAATCGTAGGATTTATTGGAGAGCAAGATGCAAAGGAAATTTTATTAAAAGGTTTAGAAAAGCTAGAATATCGTGGATATGATTCAGCAGGTATTGCAGTACAAGCAGAGAACGGTGTTGTTGTATACAAAGAAAAAGGCCGTATCGCAAAACTTCGTGAAATCGTAGATGAGAACGTAGCAGCAAGCGTAGGTATCGGACACACACGCTGGGCTACACACGGTGTTCCAAGTAAAGTAAACGCGCATCCGCATCAAAGTACATCAAAACGCTTTACACTAGTTCATAACGGTGTAATTGAAAACTATGAATTAGTGAAAAAGGAATATTTACAAGATGTAACGTTCGTAAGTGAAACAGATACAGAGATTATCGTACAGCTTATGGAACAACAAGTGAGCACAGGATTAAGTGTAGAAGAAGCGTTCCGTAATACGCTATCTCTTTTACATGGCTCTTATGCAATCGGATTACTTGATGCTGAAAATCCAAACATGATTTATGTTGCTAAAAACAAAAGCCCGCTATTAGTAGGTGTTGGTGACAACTTTAATGTTGTGGCGAGCGACGCTATGGCGATGTTACAAGTTACAGATCAATTTATTGAGTTAATGGATAAAGAAATCGTAATCGTAACGAAAGAAAGTATTACAATTAAAAATTTACAAGGTGAAACGATTGAACGTGCACCGTTTACAGCGGAATTAGATGCAAGTGATATTGAAAAAGGAACATACCCTCATTTCATGCTTAAAGAAATCGATGAGCAACCACTTGTAATCCGTAATATAATTCAAAAGTATCAAGATGAAAATGGCGAGATTGAATTAAATCAAGACATTCGCAATGCGATTTTAGATAGCGATCGTATTTACATCATTGCATGTGGAACGAGCTATCATGCAGGTCTTGTTGGAAAACAATTTATCGAGAAGTTTGCAAAAATGCCAGTTGAAGTGCATGTAGCAAGTGAATTCTCTTATAACATGCCATTATTAACAGAAAGACCATTCTTCATTTACATTTCACAAAGTGGTGAAACTGCTGATAGCCGTGCAGTACTTGTACAAACAAATGAAATGGGTCATAAAGCATTAACAATTACAAACGTGCCTGGTTCTACTCTTTCTCGTGAAGCTGATTATACACTTCCGTTATATGCTGGACCAGAAATTGCAGTTGCATCAACGAAAGCTTACACAGCACAGCTTGCAGTACTTTCAATTTTAGCAGCTGATATTGCTAAAGCAAAAGGTGAAGTTCTTGATTTCGATTTAACACACGAACTAGGACTTGTAGCAAATGCAATGATAGAACTTTGTGATCAAAAAGAAGAAATGGACGCATTAGCAAAACAATTTTTAGCGACAACGCGTAACTGTTTCTTCATCGGACGTAGCGTAGACTTCTACGTAGGATTAGAAGGTGCGTTAAAACTAAAAGAAATCTCTTACATCCAAGCAGAAGGATTCGCTGGAGGAGAGTTAAAACACGGTACAATCGCTTTAATCGAAAATGGTACACCAGTTATCGCACTTGCTACACAAGAGCACGTAAACCTTGGAATTCGCGGCAACGTGAAAGAGGTAGTAGCACGCGGAGCTAACCCATGTATCATCTCAATGAAAGGCTTAGAAATGGAAGGAGACAGCTTCGTATTACCAGCTGTACACGAAGCACTAGCACCGCTAGTAGCAGTTATTCCATTACAACTTATTTCATACTACGCAGCACTTCACCGCGAGTGTGACGTTGATAAGCCACGTAACTTAGCTAAGTCTGTTACTGTTGAGTAGGAGATTGGTAGGTTAATAAATATAGTTGTAGCTTTAAAATAAATTTACAAATTTGCACCCCTTTAGATATTTTATCTAAAGGGGTGTTTTTGTGTCGAAAAATAACATCTAGAATTGGTAAGTGGATAGAACCCTATAGATTAAAGTTTTACTTTATCGAATTCACTTTTATTTATCTGAATTTTCCGTTATTATTTTAAGTATTCATGAACAATTTCTTTTATTACGACAAAAAGAGACGAGAGATTTATGGACATTTCAGGGGGGATATTGATGAAAACGATTAAAAAAACATATCTAAGTATAGAAGAGATTATTTCATTACCAACCTTATCAAGTACAAACATAAGTGATGATGGTAAAAACGTAGCATTTGTAAAGAAGACGGCTGATTGGAAAGACAATACATATAGGAATCATGTATGGATATATGAAAAAGATAAGAAGCAGAGTTACCCATTATCAAATGGGGATATAGATAGTACACACCCATTATGGTCTCCAGATGCTAAGTGTATCGCATATCTTAGTCCAGTTGGTGATGGGAAAAATCAGATATTTGTTAAGTCGCTAGATGGTTATAGCGAGGTTCAAATTACTGATGAGCAGGAAGGAATTAGTACATTCAAATGGGATCCTGCTGGCAAAGGTTTTTATTATGTTGCACAGTCAAAAGAATGTGAGGAAATAAAGAAACGTAAGGAATTATATGGAGATTTCGATCATGTAAGTAAGGAACACCAGAATAATTGTTTATATTACATTGAAATAGAAAAGGTGATACAAAGTGATACAGATGAACATGAGAACAGAGTTGTTTATCGATTAACTGATGGTAAGGATTTTCATATCCATGAATTTGATATTTCAAATGATGGTAAAAAGGTTGTATTTATGGCGACACCAAGCTCAAATATGGCAGATTATATAAATGGAGATCTATACATACTCCATATTAAACCTGGAGAGCTACAAAAGCTGAATGTGGATAAATTGTTGGGAGGGAGTGTTTGCTTTTCTCCAGAGGGCAGCAAAATTTGTTACTCAGCAAGCATAAGAGAGAGATTACTATAGAAACTATATACAAGATAGTACGTTAGAGATATATGATATTCATAATGGAGAGCTAATTCAACCTTTAACAGATTTTGATAGTACGGTTATGCCATTACAGTGGACAGCTAAAGGGATTTTAATTAGATGGCAGAATAAAACGAATTATCTTATTGGGTTGCTAGCTGAAGATGGAACTGTGGAAATATTAAGCGAAAAAGTAGATGGCTTTATAATGGATGCTTCTATAACAAAGGATGGAAAATATATATCCTACAATAAGGCAATAACAAATGAAGCCTTTGAAATCTATTTAGACGATAAAAAAATAACGGATGAAAATAGCTTTTTCAAAGGGAAACTTAGAAGTAACAGGGAAATCATCTCATGGAAAAGTAGCGATAGTCTTGAAATAGAAGGTGTTTTATCAACGCCAGTAGAGTTTGATACTAATAAAAAATATCCTTTATTAGTAGTAATTCACGGCGGTCCGGCTTGGGCGTCTTTTCCGATATTTTCAGACTGCTTCAATGAGAAATATCCGATTGAACAGTTTATTGAAAAAGGCTTTATCGTTTTAGAACCAAATTACAGAGGAAGTTCAGGTTATGGTAATGAATTTTTAAAAGCTAACTATAGAAAACAGGGGATTGCTGACTACGATGATGTTATATCTGGAGTGGATGAACTAGTAGAAAAAGGGATGGTAGACAAGGATAGAGTAGGAGTTATGGGATGGAGCAACGGTGGATATGTATCAGCTTTCTGTTCTACATTTAGTAGTCGATTTAAAGCTATTTCAGTTGGCGGTGGAATCACTAACTGGAGTACCCATTATGTAAATACAGATATACCTTATTTTATTAGAATGTATTTAGGAAATACTCCATGGAATGATCCAGAGATATATACGAAGACATCACCTATGACGTATATTGAATCAGCTTGTACGCCTACCTTAATTCAGCATGGAGAAAAGGATGCAAGAATTCCAATTACAAATGCATATGATCTATATCAAGGATTAATGGATATGGAAGTGGATACAGAATTAATTATATTTAAAGGAATGGCATATAGTCCTAATCAGCCGGGAATGAATGTAGCTATTATGAAGCAGAATTTGATGTGGTTTTCACACTATATTCTTGGAGAAAGTATGGAGGGTTTTAGAACTTTATAATGGATGTTTGTACAAGACATAAGGCTGAAACGGTCTTCATCTTGAGATGATTTATTATAAAATATATACTTAAACTAATATCTGTACACACATCAGGGAGGACTAATATGACAGGAAATAAAAATGACTTACTAGTAGAAAAACGTCAAGAGTTATTGAAAGTATTGCAAGCTCGTTTTGAGAAAAATATGAACCGCCATGAAGGTCTTGAATGGGCTAAGGTTGAAGCTAAGATAGAAGCTAATGCTGAAAAATTATGGTCACTTAACGAAATGGAAGTAACTGGCGGTGAGCCGGATGTTGTCGGTTATGATGAAGAAAAGGACGAATATACTTTCTATGATTGTTCAAAGGAGAGTCCTAAAGGGCGCAGAAGTCTTTGTTATGATCTTGAAGCGTTAGAATCAAGAAAAAAACATAAACCAGAAAATAATGTTATTGATGTTGCAAATGCTATGGGCATTGAACTATTAACGGAAGAACAATATCGGGAAATGCAACAACTTGGGGATTTTGACATGAAATCATCAAGTTGGGTACAAACACCTTCAGATATTCGAGAACTCGGTGGTGCTCTATTTTGCGATTATCGCTTCGGACATGTTTTCGTGTACCACAATGGAGCAGACTCTTACTATGCTGCCAGAGGTTTTCGTGGCTCGTTAAAAGTTTAAATTAGGATAAATAAGAAAAAGAGCCTATACTCAGGCTCTTTTTCTTATTTATATTTTAAAAGTAAACTGTTACTACGCAGTTTTACTTAATTTATATGTTCCGTGGTTATTTTTACGGAAAAGTTTAGGGAAAACATAGCCATCTAATCCAATACGTCCAGCGTTTTGCCCTGCAACTAAAATGAACATAGTTAAAATAAGCAGATTTGGGTTTACACTAACAGTTCCGCTTAATAAAAATGAAAGATTCATTATGATTCCGAAAAATGCAGCTGTTTTTGTTAATCCGCCTAAAATTAAACCTAGACCTACTAAAATTTCTCCCCATTGAACTAAAAAGCTAAATAGGTCTGCGTTTGGAAGAACAAAATTTTGAAGAAAATCTGCCCACCAACTTTGTACTGCAGGATGGTCACCTGATGCTTGAGCGATAGCGCCCTTTAGAAAACCACTTGCATCAAAAGATTGTCCGAAAACTTTACCTATCCCAGCAGCGAGCCATGCATATCCTATGTAAAATCGTAAAAATAATAATATGAAAGCAGCACGTTTATCAGTTCTTAAAAAATTGATAACCATTGAAATCCCTCCAATATTCTATTTACATGTTTATTATATATCCATTGTGAAAAAATTCACAATGGATAAAGTGTGAACAAAAATGGTGTTTTTATAAAATGAAAAAGGCATATAACAATCATATGTTATATGCCTTTTCTATTATATATTTATTAATTTATTTAGGTAATGTAAATTTAGCTTTTTTACCTTGTGAAATATCTTTAGCTTCTTTATTTCTCATAGGTCCTAACTCAATCTCAAAGCTTTTGTCTTTCCAAATCTTTTCATACTGCTCTTGATCTAAAATATATACTTGTAGTAACTCTCCAGATGTTCCTGTTTTGACTGAAGCATTATAGTCATAATTTAATAGCATACCTTCATTAATCGTATATTGTGTACCATCATTCACTCTCAATGTAGAGCTTATAGGAGACAGTGAAACGTCTTGAGCATCTTTGTTATCAAGCTTGAATTTTACTGTTAACAGAACAAGACCGTTTTTAAAATTTGCAAAGCGTGGAGCTTCGACGGAATTTGGTGTGAATTGAGTGAATTGGTATCCGTCTAATGTAACATTAACAGCGCCTAATTCTTGATTGTTATTAATACTTGATTTCTCTTTTAACATTTTTTTATCGCCCATGTTATTAGCTGTAGCTTTATCTTGGTAGAAAGTATTATCTGTTGCAACTTTTTCAGCACCCTGTTTGTTTAAACTTAATGAAAAGCTTCCAGGATTTCCGATTGGAGCATCAAATTTTCCTTTATTAGCTTGTGCAGTTGGGACTGTGACTGAGACTGTTGAGAGACTTGAAATTTTCGCTAGATCATCTTTTCCGAATGGATAAGCGATATAACCAGAAATAGTTTCTCCTGCTTTTACTAAGTAATCATTCGTTGGAGCAAGTTTAGTTGGGAGCTGATCTTCTTTTGGAATTAAATCTTTATAGTTACTATATGCTTTCTGCGCGCCAGTAAATGACATGTCCAATGCTGGCATATAATAAATATCTTTAGCTGAACTATTTTTTACGCTGTAGTTCACAAGAATAACTCCGCCTTCTGTTTGACGATTAAACGGAATATCGAAGTTTGTATGGAATCCATTTAATTCAACTAATGTGTAACTATTCATTGATACTGAAACATCTTCAGCTTTATAGACTTGTGGTTCTTTATTTTCAAAAAGAACTTTTGTTTTACCACCTGTTTCTTTTTCCATATAGGAAATCAGCTTAGAGTAGTCGCTTGATCCAGTAGCTGTATTTTCAGGCTTTTTATCTTCAGTTTTTTTATCTTCGGATTTTTTTTCAGTAGGTTTACTTTCTTTCGTTGTATCTGTTTTTTCCGTTTTGCTTTCTTTTGTTGCATTCTCTTTTTGTTCTTTATTTGTCGTATCGCTTTGACCACAGCCGGTTATTACAAAAGCTGCTACGATTACTGCAGAAAATAAAGAAAGTAATTTTTTTGACATATTTCTTCCCCCTATTTGTTTAAAACTAAATTCTCACATTAGCCCCACGTTTTATTATAAGAAGGTTAGTTAATATTTACCAGTATTTTCTGATTATTTCCATTATTTATTATATTATAATATAATAAATTCGATATAAGTTTGGAATGGAATATTGGTTTTTATTTTTTTATCATTTGAAATAGTACATCATATTGATATGATAGAAACAGAGATATATGGAAAGGAGACAAGGACTCGATATGTGGATGAACTTGTAATGATTAGAAATTGGATAGATGAATTTTTCTCTCATAAGTGAGGGTTTATTTAGCTATTTGTAAATCATGCAAGGACTGCATAGTTGGCTTGTACATCCCTTTTGTAAGGACAGAGGTCTAGGTGGGGAAATTTATATCTCTTATATAAAATATGCGTCCTTTAAACTTGGAGGAGTATATGATGAACCAATTAAAAAATAAAGTAGCAGTTGTCACAGGCGTAAGTCGTCTAGACGGTATAGGAGCAGCGATTTGTAAAGAATTAGCTGAGGCAGGATACGATATATTTTTTACGTATTGGACGGATTATGATAAAGAGATGCCTTGGGGCGTTGATAAAAATGAACAAATACAATTAAAAGAAGAGCTATTACAAAAAGGTGTTAGAGTATTGAGCATGGAGTTAGATTTAACTCGGAATGATGCACCGAAAGAGCTTTTAAATAAAGTTACTGAACAATTAGGGTACCCTCATATATTAATTAATAATGCAGCATATTCTACGAATAATGATTTCTCTACGTTGACTGCTGAAGAATTAGATAAGCATTATATGGTTAATATTCGTGCGACTACATTGCTCAGTAGTCAATTTGCCCGAGGATTTGATAAGAAATCTGGTGGTAGAATTGTTAATATGACTTCGGGGCAATTTCAAGGTCCTATGGCAGGAGAACTAGCTTATGCGACAACGAAGGGAGCTATTGATGCTCTTACTAGTACGTTGTCAGCAGAAGTAGCTCAATTAGGAATAACAGTGAATGCAATTAATCCAGGACCAACCGATACAGGATGGATGACTGAAGAGATAAAACAAGGGTTAAAGCCGATGTTTCCTTTTGGCAGAATTGGTGAGCCAAAAGATGCAGCTAGACTCATTAAATTTTTAGTAAGTGAAGAAGCTGAGTGGATTACGGGGCAAGTTATTCATTCAGAAGGCGGATTTAAAAGATAAAAAGAAGGTATCTCACCCTGGTGAGATACCTTCTTTTTTAATCTTTCTTCAGTCTTCGTGCAACCCCATTACCTAAAGACTGTAATCCTTGAACGAGGATAATTAGAATAAAGACGGTTGCATACATTACTTCAGGTTCATAGCGTAAATGTCCGAAGCGATATGCTAAGTCCCCTAGCCCGCCAGCACCTACAAGACCAGCCATTGCTGTTGCGCCGATTAAGCCAATCGTTGCAATTGTTAATCCAAGTACAAGGGAGGGACGAGCTTCTTTAACCATGACGTGCCAAATGATTTTTATAGTAGAGACTCCCATCGCTTGATAGGCCTCAATGACACCGCGATCTACTTCTAGTAAAGCTGTCTCCATTAAACGTGCGATATAGGGAGCTGTGAAGACGACAAGTGGTACGATAACACCTTGCACGCCAATGGATGTTCCCATTAGAAACTTTGTAAAAGGTAAGATGAAGAATAATAGAATGATAAATGGAAGAGAGCGAATGATATTAATAACTGTATTAAGAATAGGATAGATGATTTTATTTTCACGCTGCCCACCAGGTCTCGTTAAAACAAGTGTGACGCCAAGTGGCAGTGCAATAAGGATTGAGATGAGTAATGAAATAGATGTCATTTGAAAGGTTTGAATTGTGGCTTCCCATATGACTTTACCCCATTCATCCAAAAAGGACTTGTTTCCCATAATCTGTTCTGCCTCCTTCTACAATGATTCCTTGCTCTTGTAAAAATGATAAAGCACGGTGGATTTCATTTTGTTCTCCTTGCATATGAACGACTAATTTCCCATATGCTTCATGTTTTAACTGCGTAATATTACCGGATAAAATATTCGGATACACTTGGAAACGTTTTGTGGCAACAGCTAAGGCAGGTTCACCTGAAGTAGTGCCAATAAATGAAAGTGTTACAATTTCTCCAGTATTCTGTAGTTCTTTCTGTACCTCTTCTGGAATTTTAGCTGCAAAGGCGCTATTTACAAATTTCTTCGTTGTTACATGTTGTGGGTTTGTGAAAATATCTTTCACAGTCCCGCTTTCGACTACAGATCCATGTTCCATAACGGCAACGCGGTCGCATATACGTTGGATAACGTTCATTTCGTGTGTAATGAGTAAAATCGTAATTCCAATTTCTTCGTTAATCTTTAATAACAAATCAAGAATAGAATCAGTTGTTTCTGGATCTAAAGCGCTCGTTGCTTCGTCACTTAATAACACTTCAGGCTCATGTGATAGTGCACGTGCAATTGCAACGCGCTGTTTTTGACCGCCAGAAAGTTCACTTGGATAAGCATCTTTTCGATTGAAAAGATCGACAATGCGTAAATATTTTTCTACCCTTTTTTTAATTTCCACTTTTGGAATACCAGCAAGGCGTAAAGGTAATGCAATATTTTCATAGATGCTAACAGTTTTAAGTAAATTGAATCCTTGAAAGATCATTCCGATTTTTTGTCTCGCTTTTGCTAGTTCTTTTGTCGATAACGTTGTTAAGTCTTGTTCGTTTACAATGATATTTCCTGTCGTTGGTTTTTCTAATAAATTTACACATCGAATCAATGTGCTTTTACCAGCGCCGCTATACCCAATGATTCCAAATACCTCGCCTTTTTCTACTTTAAGGGAAGTAGGCTTAAGAGCCTCAACAGTCCCTTTTTTTGTTGAAAATACTTTGGATATGTTTTTTAATTCAATCATTATCGTCAGCTCCTACCAAGATGGTAAAACTGAACCATCAAATTTTTTCTCGATAAACTCTTTTACTTCTTTAGATTGATAAGCTTTCTTTAATTTATTTACAACGGCATCATCTTTATTTTCATTACGAACAACGACCCAGTTCACATATGGTGAATCTTTTCCTTCGCGGAAAATAGAATCTTTCGCCGGACTTAATTTTGCCCCTAATGCAAAGTTTGTATTGATTGCGGCTGCTTTCACTTCACTTAGTTGTGTTGGTAATTGAGATGCCTCTAATTCAACAATCTTTAAATTTTTCGGGTTTTCAATTACATCCTTTGCAGTCGCTTTTTCTGTAGCCTTTGGATCAACTTTTAAAACCCCTGCTTTTTCAAATAATTTTAAAGCTCGCAGTTCATTCGTTGGGTCATTGGGTACAGCAATTGCATCGCCCTCTTTTAAGTCTTTTACATCTTTTATATCTTTAGAATATACGCCCATAGGGAATGTTACTGTTGAAAATACTTCAGCTAATTTCATATTGCGTTCAGCTTTAAATACATCTAAATACGATTTTGTTTGGTAGCTATTTACATCAAGGCTTTTTTCATCTAAAGATACGTTTGGCGCTACATAATCATTAAATACTTTTATGTCAATTTCCAGACCATCTTTTGCTGCAACTTCTTTTACCTTTTCAAAAATTTGTTCATGTGGTCCACCTGTTACACCGACAGTAATCTTTTTCTCGTCTAATGCTTTTACCTCTTTATCTGAACTCGCGCTACATGCGCCTAATAATAATACTGCTCCGCTTACAATGCTTAATAATACCTTTTTCATCTATAAATCCCCCTTCATATACGTTCCAAAATAAAAAGCACCTCCCAAAAATAAGAGAGGTGCCGAATAGACGAAATAGATTCCTCTCTTATCTTCCAAAACGAAAACTCGTTTTGCAGGAATTAGCACCTTAGCTTATACTTCATAAGCTCGGTTGCCGGGCATCATCGGGCCAGTCCCTCCGCCACTCTTGATAAGAGTATGTGTATGTAGTTTTGAATATGGTACTAATAGTAAATCGTACAAAAAGAATTGTCAATGGTATTTTCAGAATATATTTTATTTTAAGGTAATCGAAACATTTCCTTTCTTATGGCCCATTTCTACATACGTATGGGCTTCTACAACTTCTTCTAATCGGTAAGTTCTATCAATAACAGGTTTTAGCTTTTCTGTTTCAGCTAGTTGTTTTAGTAGGTTCATATCTTCTTTACTGACCTTTGCCATCATTCCGTTCACAGATACATATTTTCCATTAGGCATTAATGCATCTGTACAAAGAGACTTATTATATTTTCCAACTGCGTCAAATATAATATCGTAGTGGTCGCCCCGCTTAGTAAAATCTTCTTTCATATAATCAATTACGTTGTCTGCCCCTAAAGCTGTTACTAAATCGAAATTCGAACTACTACAAATGGCTGTGACAGTCGCCCCGAAGTATTTAGCAAGCTGTACGGCAGCTGTCCCTACTGACCCAGAGGCGCCGTATATAAGTACTCGTTGCCCTTTTTTTATCTGTCCTTTTCTAAGGAAGTGCAATGCTGAAGTTCCGCCAAAAGGAATAACGGCAGCTTCTTCATATGTCACATTGGTAGGTTTTAATGCTATTAATCCACTTTCATGCACGCATGTGTATTCCGCATAACCACCAAGGTTTAGTTCTGTTAATGCAAAAACTGGATCTCCTTTTTTAAATTGTGTTACATCTGATCCAATGTCTTCGATTTCACCGGATAACTCTACGCCAAGTATAGGTTTTCTCGGTTTTCTGAAACCTAATATGATCCGCATAGGAATCCAAAATAAGAGGGGGCTATTAAAGCCACGTATTCTACAATCTCCAGTCGATACACTTGTTGCATGAATTTTAACTAATACTTCATTTTTCTTAGGTTTAGGCTTTTCTATATTTTGAAGCTGGAGAACATTAGGTGGTCCATACTTTGTGCAAATAATAGCTTTCATAATGACCTCCTGAAATGAGTTGTTATTATTTACATCATATTTAAACTTTTTCTCAAACATGTTGCTATATAGGAAATAAATTTAAAGAAGAATATTACGAATTATATAGATTTCATAGGAAAAGAGATGATATTATTTTTGGGAAGGAGGGGACGTTATGAAAAAATTTATTTTAATTTCAAGTTTAGTACTTGCAGTCGGTCTAGGAGTAGGGTGTAGTAATGAGAAAACAAAAAAGACTGATGAGCCGAAAAAAGAAGCTGTGCAGAAAGAAAAGGAATTAACAGCGAAGGATGTTTTCAATAAAGCGAATGAAGCTTTTAAAAACGAAGAAAATGTAACGATGACATATGATGTGGGAATAAAGGCTGAAGGAACAGAGATGAATGTAATAAAGGCCAAAATGCAATTAGAGCCGAAGCAAAAAAATTCTCGTTCTGAAATGAATGTTTCTGGTACAGAGGTTGTTGTTTATGATGTGGGTGGCAAAATTGCTGGTCAGTTGAAAAATCCTAATACGGGTGAAGTGATGTCTGTACCAGAGGAACAATTAAATGCTAACGGAATGAATGCGACTCAAGGAATGGTAGATAATTTAGAGATTCCATCGGAAATTTTAAATAAAGTGAAGATGGAGAAAAGTGGAGATAATTATAAGCTGAAGTTTGCATTAAAAGGGCAAGAGACAGAGAGTATGTTAGCTAGTATGGATGAAAAGCAGAAACAAATGCTACAAGGCCAAAATGCAAAGATAGAAGAAATAGATGGAGAATATATTATTACAAAAGATTTTAAATATGAATCAGCAAAGATAGATATGGTTATGAGTAGCAATGGTGAGGATAAAGCGCACATTATTACGGATGCGAAGTTTACATCGTATGATAAATTTGATCCAATACAATTGCCAGCAGCAAAGTAATCACTGTCAAGAGAGGTACCTGAAAGAACGGGTATCTCTTTTTGTTGCTAATAAGGAGAGTGTCCTTTGAAAAAAAGAAAGATAGTAGTGGTCATTGTCGCATATACGGTTTTGCTTGCAACGTCTGTACATACGTATAAAAAACAAATTGATCATCCTATTATGAGTGATGTAGGTAAATTGCTTCCGACAAAAATAAAACGTGTTGAAAGTGCTACGGAAGAGCACTCGTTAATAAAATTAGTGCGAGATGCAAAAGTTTCAGGAGAGAAAATTTCCATTGCAGGCATGCAACATAGCCAAGGAGGACAGACATATTATCCGAATGGCACGATGCTCGATATGAAAGGATATAATAAAATATTAGAATTCGATCCAGAGAAGAAGCGTATTACAGTTCAAAGTGGTGTCACGTGGAATGATATTCAGAAGAAAATAAATCCATATGGCCTTGCGGTACAGGTCATGCAGTCCCAAAATATTTTTACTGTTGGTGGTTCATTAAGTGTAAATGTACATGGGCGTGATATTCGTCATGAGGCACTAATTGATACAGTAGATTCATTTAGATTGTTAATGGCAGATGGCACGGTACGTAATGTAAGTAGAGAAGAAAATGCAGAGTTATTTCCATATGTCATTGGGGGTTACGGTTTATTTGGAGTTATTTTAGATGTGACGCTGAAGTTAACAGATGATGAATTATATGAAATGCACACGAGAATGATAGATTATAAAGAATACGCATCTTATTTCAAAGAGAAAGTGAAAAGAGATGAGAATGTTCGTATGCACTTAGCGCGTATTTCTGTTGCTCCAAATTCATTTTTAAAAGAGATGTATGTGACGGATTATACTTTGGCACAAAATCAAAATATGAGAGAAGAGTACAGTGAATTAAAGGAAGAAAATATTATAGCTGCACCTAAATTTTTACTTGGGTTATCACGTTATAGTGATTGGGGAAAGAATACATTTTGGGATATACAAAGAGGTTATTTTGAACGTACAGATGGAAAGTATGAGACGCGTAATAATGTTATGAGATCAGATAGTGCTTTTATGGAATATGAAAATCCAAATAGGACCGAAGTGTTACAAGAATACTTTGTGCCTATAGATGCTTTCACGGAGTATATAGATGATTTACGTAACGCATTAAATGAAGAAGAGTTTAATTTACTCAACATTACGATTCGTTACGTGGAAAAGAATGAAAATGCAGTTTTGTCCTATGCGAAAGATGATATGTTTGCGCTGGTTCTTTTGATTAACCAGGGACGCTCAGAGAGTGAGATAAAGAAAACAGAGGATGTCATTCGGAAGATGATTGATGTTACTTTAAAGCATAACGGTAGTTACTATTTGCCGTACTATTCTTATCCAACGAAAGAGCAGTTAAAAAGGGCATATCCCCGTATTGAAGAATTTCTCAAGAAAAAGAAGGAAGTAGATTCAGAAGAGAGATTTGTTAATTTATTTTATAGGGAGTATACGAAATGACATATAGAAGATTTGTGGCTTCGCAAAGTATTATCATGATGGCAGGAAGTATGGTATTTCCTTTTTATATATTATTACTTCGAAACGTTGGAAATAGCTTCTCGCAATTTGGCTGGGCGTATGGCTTATTTGCTTTAACATCAGCACTTGTATATCCACTAGTGGGAAAGGTATCTGATCAAGTAGGTGATAAAAAATTATTAATCATATACGCTTGGTCCATGGCAATCTTAATGCTTTGCTTTCCGATTGCCACGGAAGTATGGCATGTGTATATTCTTCAAATTGTAATGGGGGTTTTAGGTGCTGTGCAGCGTAATACTGAGAAGACTTCATTAGCACGAAAGGTTGCGCAGGAAAAGGCTGGTTATGAGATTGGAAAATACCATGTGTGGACATCCATTGGCGGAGCAGTAGCGGTTATTGCCACGGGATATTTAGTAGATTTCTTTACGATCGGTACAATTTTTTATATTGCATCTATTCTATATGTAGTGAGCGGGATTGTATTAAGTAGTAAAAAAATATAACTATTCCTATTTTCACCTTAATACCCTTTATTTGTTATACTAAAAGGGAATACAAAAGAAAAGGGGACAGTGCCTTTGATGAAATTTGTAGTTTTAGCTATTCTTACTTTGTTTTTGATTCCATGGACAAGAAGTAGTAGTAAGCTTCGAGCAGTGGATAAGAAGGGAGATAAGAAGGTTGTAAAGGGTAAGAAATCATCTATTTTAGTTATTCCTGTTTTATTTTGGATAGGTATTGCAATCTATGAATACTTTTGGCTAATTGATGATCGAGTAGATTCGATTCTTACTCATTATTCTGTTGCAGTAGCAATTTTAATTGGGCTTGTTTTATTTTCACAAGATCAAATAGGGAAATTAGAAGGTACATTAAAAGGACTTCTAATGTTTATTTTACTCGCAAGTTACGGCTACTTTGGTTATTTGCACGATATAGTAATCTCGCAAAAGAAATATGATTCTGTTGTTAAGATAGAGAAAGATATTTCAGAGCCATTTACTGAAAATGACCAGCCGTTTACAGTGCCGCCAAAGACAGCGGAGAATAAGATGAAAAAAGTATTTGGTGATATTCCGAAAGTAGCTTATTTTGAGCTAGGAGAATTAACGCCACAAATGGTAAACGGCGAAGCTTTATATGTAGCGCCGATTGAAGTTTCAGGATTTTTTAAAGCGCGTAAAGCTGAGACAATTCCAGGGTATGTAACGATGTCAGGTACGAATCCTGATGCGGAAGCGAAATTACACCTCGGTTATAAAATGAAATATGTACCGAGCATGTTTTTTGGTAATAATTTAGAACGTGTGGTAAGGCAAGCAGAACCAAATTTAATCTTTAAAGGGAAACCTAAATTTGAGGTTGATGATAAAGGGAAACCATATTATACAATGACGTATGGTGAATTTATTTCAGGAAGATCTGGATTTGAGGTAGAAGGTGTTGTCGTAGTAGACGCACAAACAGGTGAAGTGAAAAGGTATGATAAAGGAAAGGCACCTAAATTTGTTGATGGTGTATTAAATCATGAGACTGCATCTACGTTAAATACGTACTTTGGTAAATATATTCACGGATTTTGGAATACGAAATTCTCGCAAACTGATATGAAGATTCCGACTGAGTGGGGAACGAAAGAAGGAGTTACACCAATCTTTGGTAAGGATGGAACGTTATATTACTTTACTGATTTCACCTCTCCGAAAGAAGGAGTAGATTCTGCGTTAGGTTACTCGCTTATTGATGCGCGTACAGGTAAGTTATATTACTATAACGGCAAAGAAGTAAAGGGAATTATGGATGGTTCAGCAGCTACAGAAGTAGTGGATAATTCCTTTAAGAGAGAGAAATGGCATGGGACAATGCCTGTCATTTATAACGTATACGGAAAACCAGCTTGGATTATTCCGGTTGTTGATGACGGAGGCCTAGTACGTGCACATACAGTTGTATATGCTGCTAATGCAAAAATATTTGCGACAGGTTCGACGCAGAAAGAAGCGCTTGAGAATTATAAAAACGTAATGAGCGGTAATGGTGATACCTTTAGACCAACCTCAACAGGAAAAGAAGCGCAAAAAGAAGGTATTGTACAACGTGTATATAAAGAGAAATCAGGTGAAAATACAATCGTGTACGTACTTTTAGAGAATGAACAAAAGGTATTTATGATACCAGTGAAGAAATTCCCGTATGCTATGTTTACAGAAGTAGGAGACCCAATTCAAATTACATATTTAGATACAGGAGAGACGATGGCCTCGGTATCTAAATTTGCGAATAGCAATGTGAAAAAGTAAAGCGATAGAATTTCTATCGCTTTTTTTACATTATGAAAGAGGAAAATGCGCTGTACTTGACGTATGTTTATGATGTAACTATAATTGTTACGATTCAGTGTGTATAGGAAAGGGTGAATTGAAAAAGTGAATGAAGTTAATCACGAAATATATAAACCTGTAAAGGCAAACAGGTTATGGATGATTCTTGTATTAGGAACACTTACGGCGATTGGGCCATTATCTATTGATATGTATTTGCCTTCATTACCGAAGTTAACGGATGATTTGCAAACAGGTGCATCCCTAGCGCAGCTTACATTAACAGCTTGTTTGCTTGGGCTGTCAGTAGGGCAATTATTTGTTGGCTCAATTAGCGATATTTACGGAAGACGCAAACCACTTATTATTGCTCTTATTATTTATGTTGCTTCTTCTTTACTTTGTGCTATTGCGCCATCTATTTGGACATTAGTATTATTGCGCTTCCTACAAGGAGCTTCAGGATCAGCCGGGATTGTTATATCACGTGCAATGGTACGTGATATGTACTCAGGTTCTGAAATGACGAAGTTTTTCTCACTGCTTATGTTAGTAAACGGAGCAGCACCTATTTTGGCACCGATTATTGGAGGGCAATTATTACAGTTTACAACGTGGCGCGGTGTTTTCATCGTTCTTGGAGCAATTAGCGTATTCATGTTAATCTCAGCTACTTTTGTATTGCGTGAAACATTACCTCCTGAAGAAAGAGAAACGGGTGGTTTGTCAGGGACTTTGGCGACGTACGGAAAATTGTTAAAGGACCGTCTGTTTATGGGATATGCATTGTCACAAGGATTAGTAACAGCGGCAATGTTTGCATACATTTCGGGCTCACCATTTGTGTTGCAGAACATATACGGAGCATCACCACAGCAATTTAGTTTATTCTTTGCGATTAACGGCATCGGTATTATTATTGCTAGTCAGGTAACGGGTCGTTTAGCGGGGAAAGTGAATGAGAAGACATTATTTGTTGCTGGTATTATTATCGCAGCTGTTGGTGGCCTATCTTTACTACTGACAATCGTACTAGGAATAGGTTTAATCGGTGTTTTATGTTCGTTATTCCTTGTTGTATCAAGTGTCGGGGTTGTATCAACAACTGGGTTCTCATTAGCGATGAGAAATCAGAAGCAAGCTGCAGGAACAGCGTCAGCTTTATTAGGCTTATTACAGTTCATTTCAGGAGCGCTTGTCGCTCCGCTAGTAGGTATTGGTGGGAGTAATACAGCGTTACCGATGGGTGTTGTTATTGCGCTTTGTGAAGTAGGAGCAGTATTATGTTATCTATTTATGGCCAGAAGAAGTGAGAAGCAGTTTGAACTGCAACAAAGACAAAATTTAGAGGCTTAACAAAAAAGAACTGATTCAAAGGGAATGTTTGAATCAGTTCTTTTTTTCATTTCTTTGAAATATCTCATACATATTATTCATGATCGTATCATATAAAACAGCAAGTTTATCCCACACCCAGCGATTACTATCGACTTCTTTTTCCCCACAGTCGATAATATCGGTATGGTCAGTAATTTTATACGCTTTTTTAACGATAATAGGAGCAATCTTCGGTATACGTGGGATTTCCTTTAAGGTATCTGCAAAGTTTCCAATGTAGACATGACCGATGATTTCGATTGTTAATGATTTATCCGATATATTTAGCGCGGTATGAAATTGATTTGTATGTTGTTGTTTTAAATATTGAGCTAACTTAAATGGAGCATGCTTCTTCTTTAATACGCGGCGAAGGCTCTCTGTATTTTCGATATGAAGTGATTTTTCGCGAATAAGGACACGAATATCTTCTCCCATAAAAGGCATTGTGTTGTACATAGATGATTCTCCTTAAAACCTTACATATGTTTGCGTTATGCATATGTAAGTCTAGCATGGTTTGTTCTTTATGTGTGCTTACAGTTTTGTAAGGTGATGTAGTAAAGCATTGCAAAAGTTATTTGTATAAAGTGACGATACTGTGACAAACATGTTGGTATATATATTACGATGTCGTCTTAAGTGTAAAAAGTAGGGCGTTCTCGGTATAATAACAAGTGGAGATAAAAGAAACTATAATGAGTAATAGCTGTAGATAAAAGGAGAAGAAGAGATGAAGAAGGTTTTGGGTATTGCTGTAATGGGAAGTATGATCCTTCTAGCAGGATGTAATGGAAATAAAGATACGAAAGAACCGAAAGAAAAGGTAGAGCAATCTACTGAACAAACAGAAGAGATGAAAGAATACCTTGCAGTACATGAAAAATACGATATAAAAATGAATAAAGAAATTAATAAAGCACTGCAGTTATTTGAAGTGGCAAAAGAAAAGGGCGGTAAGGAAATAACGAATGCTACATATAAAGAAGACGTGCAAAAGGTAACAACGAGCATGTTAGAAGATATTGATCATATACGTAAAGAAATTCGTGTTCCGAAGTCGAAAGAGCAAGAACATGAGGTATATATTGGTTTCTTGAATGAATCAGAACAAGCGATGAAAAAATTACAGAAGTTAGCTAAAGAAGAAGATTCATCGTTGATTCGTGATATAGAAATTAATTTTGCAACAGCATCGACATACTATAAACGTTTTCAAGCAGAAACGAAAAAATAACCTTGCCTGTGCAGGGTTATTTTTTCTTCTTGCCATCTCCGTCTTCATCCTCAGATACTAATATTTTCTGTTCTTCGTGAAATTCGGAAATAGTTTGCCCGGTAATATTATCGAAAGGAGTATAAAAAGAAGTAATACGTTTCTTTTTAATAAAGCGTTTATAGGAGCCGATGATGACAAGTATAACGATTGTTAAGGTTAATCCTATAGTAGCAAGAAGTAAGGGGTCCATCTTATAACCCCTTTAACATCATTTCTTTTTATTATAAGCCGAAAACTGTAATTTCGATAAATGAATTAAAAACTGATTTTTCTAAATTTATCCAATCTGATTGACTTTTCAATTTTTCAGAATTATAATTCGAAATATACAATTTGAACCAAATAATAATATAGCAATTTACTTATCCAGAGAGGTAGAGGGACTGGCCCTATGACACCTCAGCAGCGGGTTCTGTAATAGGAACACCGTGCTAATTCCAGCAAGCAAGTCTTGAAAGATAAGTGATGGGCCTTTGTTTGTTAAGCCTTGATCTTATTTTTTAAGATCAAGGCTTTTTGTATTCTAAAAAGAGAAAAGGGAGTAATGGAAAAAGTACGTTCATAAAACAAAGTAAATCCATGTGTTTAGGGGGTTATTGAAGTGTATGTAATTAAAAAATTATCGGTTATGGTGTTCACACTATGGGTTATTACGACAGTGACATTTCTAATTATGCATATTATTCCGGGAGATCCATTTTCATCAGATGCAAAAATCTTTCCTGAAGAAGTGATCCAAAACATGAGAGCGAAGTATCACCTTGATGAACCGTTATGGAATCAATATGTTGCTTATTTAGACGGTGTAGTTCATTTTGATTTTGGTGAATCTGTTCAATCAACCGGGCAAGGTGTATCAGAAATTATAACAACTGGCTTTGGTCCATCAGCAATTATTGGTCTACAAGCACTTGTTATTTCATTGTTAGTAGGAATTGCGGCAGGGACATTTGCTGCTCTCTATCATGGGAGAGTAATTGACTATAGTGTGAGTTTGCTCGCAATTTTAGGTATTTCTATTCCAAGTTTTATTTTAGCGCCACTATTTATACAAGTATTCGCTATCCAATTTGAGTTTTTACCAGTAGCCTCTTGGGGAACATTCGAACATACGGTATTGCCATCCTTTGCATTAGCGTTAGGGCCAATCGCAGTTATTACAAGGTTTGTTCGTTCTAATATGATCGAAGTACTGCAGAGTGATTATATTAAGCTAGCAAGAGCAAAAGGTATACCAATTAAGAAGATTATTATAAGACACGCTCTTCGAAATGCGATTGTTCCAGTACTTACATTTGTTGGACCGTTAATGGCTGGACTCTTAACAGGGACTTTCGTTATTGAAAAAATCTTTTCAATTCCTGGCCTAGGAAAATATTTTGTAGATAGTATTTTTAACCGAGACTATCCGGTGATTATGGGAACAACGATTTTCTATAGTGCATTATTAATTGCTTGTATTTTCATTACAGATATTATTCATCGCATTGTTGATCCGCGTATTCGTTCTATTACATAAGGAGGGGGGATATTTAAATGGGAGCTTATGAGATTAATGAACAGTTATTAACGAAAGAAGAGAAAAAAGAATTAACGATAAATAAAAATCAGCAAACAATTAGCAGAAAGAAAGAAGTGTTTCGTAAGTTTATATCGAATCCAATCGCAGTTTTAGGAACAGTGACGTTATTGCTAATTATTGTTTTCTCGCTTATTGGCGAAAGTTTAACTTCATTTACTGCGAGTGAACAAGTAAAAGAGGCAACAAATTTACCGCCGAGTAGTGAACATTGGTTTGGAACAGATGATCTAGGGAGAGATATTTGGGCACGTACTTGGGCTGGTGGGAAGATTTCACTAACAGTTGGATTAGTAGCAGCTGCCCTCGATATAGGACTTGGTGTACTGATTGGTGGATTTAGTGGATATGTGAGAGGGCGTAATCGCCTTGGAACGTTAATTGATGAGTGGATTATAAGAGGAATTGAAGTATTATACGGCATCCCATATTTATTAATTGTTATTTTGCTATTAATTGTTATGAAACCAGGTCTTTTCACCATTATTATCGCCCTTGCATTAACGGGATGGATTGGAATGGCTCGTCTCATTCGAGCACAAGTATTGTCTTTAAAACAACGAGAGTTTGTTATTGCAGCAGAGCGATTAGGTACATCACATATGAAAATTATATATGGGCATTTAATTCCGAATTTAACAGGGGTTATTATCGTGAATTTATCATTTACAATTCCAGCAGCTATTTTTTCAGAATCATTTTTAAGCTTTATAGGACTTGGAGTACAATCACCAGCGGCAAGTTGGGGGACGATGACGAATGATGCACTCGGGACATTATTGAGCGGAGAATGGTGGCAGCTATTTTTCCCGGCAATCATGATTGCACTCATTATGTTCGCATTTAATGCAATTGGTGATGGTTTGCAAGATGCGATTGATCCAAAAATCGTCAAACGGAATCGAAAGGAGAAAAAACATGGCACAAATCTTATCTTTAGAAAACGTAACGTTAGCCGTTGAAAAAGAGAATATTAAGCAAGCGATTGTGAAACATGTTTCCTTTTCTATTAACGAAGGTGAAATAGTTGCACTTGTAGGAGAAAGTGGTTCAGGAAAAAGTGTCACAGCACAATCCATTATCGGCTTGAATCAAGAATCAATTCATATCGATGATGGGAATATAGCTTTCCAAGCAAAGGAATTAACGAATTTACAAGAGTCAGAATGGAATCAAATTCGCGGAAAAGATATTTCCTTTATATTTCAAGATCCGCTTTCATCTTTAAACCCAACGATGAAGGTAGGCAAACAAATTACAGAAGTAGTTTTGCAACATGGGAAAAAATCGAAAAGAGAAGCAAAGGAAATTGCGATTAACTTGTTAACAGATTTAGGGATACATGAAGCAGAGAAACGCTTTGAACAGTACCCACATCAATTAAGCGGAGGTATGAGGCAGCGTATTTGTTTAGCAATTGCGTTTGCTTGTCACCCAAAGCTTGTAATTGCAGACGAGCCGACAACAGCGTTAGATGTAACGATTCAGAAACAAATTATGGGGCTATTAAAAGAAAGAAAAGAAAAACAAAATACGAGTATTTTATTAATTACACATGATTTGGCACTTGTACGTGAAGTAGCTGATCGAGTAGTTGTTATGTATGGGGGACGTGTCGTTGAAAAAGGAACGATACAGGAGGTAATAGGTTCTCCTAAACATCCATATACGAAAAGTTTATTACAAGCAATTCCGAATATGGATGATTCCGAAAAGGTATTACGTGCTATAGAAGGAACGACACCTTCCATTGAAACATTAAATAGCTTTGGTTGTCCTTTTGTAAATCGTTGTCCAGTAGCGATAAAAGAATGTATTCATCGTTTTCCAGAGAGAACCACATATTCTAAGGAGCATAGTTCACATTGTTGGCAACATGTTCTAGAGCATAATAAAGCGAAATCAAAAGAGAAGGTGAATGCCTCATGACGACAGATTTAATTACTATAAAGCAAGTAACGAAAACGTATGGAAGTAAAAGTAAAGAAATCACAGCGTTAAAAGACATATCACTTTCTATTCCGAAAGGAACAACACTTGGCATTATTGGTGAAAGTGGTTCAGGAAAAACAACACTTGGAAAGCTCATAGCAGGGATTGAGAGTCCAACGTCTGGTGAAATTGATTATAACGGTCAAGTCGTTCACAAGCTGAAATCAGCTCATAGGCGAGATTTTTTACAGAAAGTACAGTTCATTTTTCAAGATTCCACAGCAGCATTAAATCCGCGCTGGAAAGTACGCGATAGCGTAACGGAAGGTTATATTTCATTCGGTTTAGGTGATAAAGGATTAAAGGATAAAGTAGCAGGTGATGCGCTAGAACGTGTGGGATTAGATAGACGATATATCGATCGCTATCCGCACGAATTTAGCGGAGGACAACGTCAACGAATTGCTATTGCAAGAGCGTTATTGTGTGAGCCAGAAGTATTGATTCTTGATGAACCAATTTCAGCATTAGATGTTTCATTGCAAATTCAAATTGTACATCTGCTGCAAAAAATTCAAAAGGAACAAGGCTATACATATTTATTTATCGCACATGATTTGCCGATGGTTCACTATTTATGTGAAAAAGTGGCTGTCTTATATAAAGGAGAACTTGTTGAATTTGGAAGTACGGACGAAGTGTTCCGTAATCCACAACATTCTTATACAAAAACATTGTTAGCATCAACACCAAAAATTTCGGGTTAAAGGAGAATGTAGGATGAAGAAGTTTTTACTGTTTATCATTATGACTGTTTTAGCGATTACTTCGGTCGCTTGCGGTAAGAAAGAGACGCAAAAGGCGAGTGCTGGTAAGGGAGAAGGCGATCGATTAGTAACGAATATTAGTAGTGATCCATACACACTTGATTCTGCTATTGCAACAGATAGCACGTCAGGTTATATAATTGGGCAGTTGTTTTCAAGTTTATATACGCAAGATAGTGATGGGAAATATCAAAATGAATTAGCAGAGAAAGAAGAAGTAAATGCTGATGGAACTGAATATACAATCCATTTGAAGAAAGATATTAAATGGTCAGATGGTTCTCCGATTACGGCAAATGATTTTGAATTTGCATGGAAGCGATTATTAAATCCGAAAACGGGTTCTATGAATGCGACAGAAATGTATTTCATTAAAGGGGCAGAGGCATATAATACTGGAAAAGGTGAAGAGGGACAAGTTGGTATTCAAGTCGTTGATCCTCAAACATTAAAGGTAACTCTTGAACATCCAGTTGCTTCTATTAAACAGAAATTAGCAAGCTCATTATTTATTCCATTAGCTAAAAAGTCGATTGATGATAATAATAAATTAAAAACAGATCCAAAAGAGTTAATTACGAATGGACCATTCAAGTTAAAAGAGTGGAAGCATAACCAGGCTATTACAGTACAAAAAAATAAAGAATACTACGATAAAAAGGTAACATTAAAAGAAATTGAGTTTCGTATTATTCCAGACTCTAAAACAGCGTATCAATTATTTAAATCAAAAGAATTAGATTTACTAAGTGGTTTACCACAAGAGATGATTGAAAAAGAAAAAGGAAATAAAGAATATAAGCGTGTTGCAGGATTCTCATCTTATATTTATTCGTTTAACGTAGAAAAAGAGCCATTCACAAATGCGAAGGTACGTAAAGCATTTTCATTAGCGGTTGATCGTAAATTTATCGTTGAAAAACTGTATAAAAATAATGCGCAAGAAGCATATGCATTCGTTCCAGAAGGAGCAAAAACACAAAGTGGTCGTGATTTCCGTAAAGAAAAAGGTGATTACGTTAAATTTGATCCAGCAGAAGCGAAAAAATTATTAGAAGAAGGTATGAAAGAACAAGGGTGGTCTACATTACCTGAAGTAACATTAAAATTCACTACAGATACACAACATAAAAAAGTAGCAGAAGCAATGCAAGAAATGTTTAAGAAAAATCTTGGCGTAGATATTAAATTAGAAAATAAAGAGTGGAAGAGTTACATCGACACATACAAGCAAAGTGATTTCCAATTAGCTTATATGGGATGGGGCGGCTCTTTATTAGATCCAATTACTAAACTAGATTTATATGCAGGTGATGGTCCGAATAACTATGCAAAATGGCATAATAAAGAATTTGACGCTTTAGTAAAAGAAGCAAAAGTTGAACAAAACGAAGATAAGCGTTTTGACTTATTGCATAAAGCGGAAGATATTATGTTTACAGATTCACCATTAATCCCAATTATTTTCCCAAGTGCTTCATATTTACAAAAACCATCAGTATCTGGTGTCCAATTCATTATCGGTTCTAGTCCAGAACTAAGATACGCAAAAATTAAAAAATAAAGAAGTAGGCAATCGCCTACTTCTTTATTTTATTTCTCTTTTGTATTCTTTTTTCGTTCCATCAGAGAAGACAACTTCTAAATCAAATTTTTGATAGTCTTTATCAAGTTTGAACACGTTCACTACTTGATCGATTACTTCTTGGTCAGCAGTATCTTTATCAAATTTTAACTCTTGTAGAAGTGGGCTTAATTTTGTAATAGCCTCGTCTCCTGTTAATTTTACATCTGCTTTATGATCTTCAATTTTTGCTTCCATTTTCTTATCAGCTGCTACATTTTTATAGTCTGCTTCGTAGTCTTTCTTTGTATCTTGGTAGTCTGCCTTTAAATCGAATTCATTGAAGTTTAGTTTTAAATCTGCAGGAGCCTCATTTTTTGCTTCTTCAGTCGTCTTTTTATTAGAAGTTGTGTCTTCTTTTGCAGGAGCTTTACATCCTGTTAATGCAGGTACTAGCATAAGAGCTAATAAAACTGATAGTAGAATTCTCATTATAAATTCCTCCTTATGTAAATTCGTTCTATACAAGTTTTTCCCAAAAACATGTAATTATGTATGTGTTGAAAATAAATTATTATCCTGTAGTCACAAGGGCTCATCCGCAATTTAAATAAAAAATGATTTGTATGTATATGGTAAATTGAAGTTGTGAGGAGGTACTGAAATGCTTTCTAAAACGTATCAAACGATCGGTCAATTATTTCAAGCAACATATGCAGCAAATGGCTATTATACAATAATATTCGGAGGAGTTAGTTTAGAGAGAAATATTATTTCATTATTAGTTATTGTATTGGTTACACAATTAGTAGCAGTGACGACTTTAGCTATAAAAGGAATGGTAAAGGGAAGAGGAAGCTCTGTAGTTAAAGTTGTATAAAAGTAAAAAGGTATCCTTCGTAGGATACCTTTTTACTTTTGTTATTTTGCAACTTCTGTCCACCTGTAGTTAAATTCACCGCCGAAGTCAGTCGTTACAAGTCCTTTAATGAAAGAGCGTTGTAAGTAAGAACGACCTTGTTGGTATAAAGGAGCGACAGCGCCGTCTTGTAATAGAATTTTTTCAGCTTGCTTCATTGCTTCAAAGCGTGCTTTTTCATCGCCAGCTAAATCTGTTTTCACTTTATGAATGAGCTCATCGTACTCTTTGTTAGAGTACTTATCGAAGTTATAAGCACTATCTGTTGTAAATAAATCTAAGAATGTAATTGGATCAGCGAAGTCAGGGCCCCAGCCGTCAATACCAATTTCATAGTCACCACTTAATAGTAGTTTCAACTGTTGTTTACGTGGTTGCGGTTTTAAATTCACTGTTAATCCATCTAAGTTCTTTTCTAACTCACCTTTTAAATATTCACCAGTCTTTTTAGCTAAAGCATTGTCACTTGTTAATAGTTCGATTGTTACTTTGTCAGTACCAAGTTCTTGTTTTGCTTTTTTCCAGTTTTCTTTCGCTGTTTTCACATCATCCTTGACTAGATTTCCATTTTCTTTACGGAAGTCATTGCCTTCTGGACTCTTTGCAAATTTCGCAGGAACCATTCCTTCAGCTGGAATAGCACCGTTATTTAAAATTGTTTCTACGTAAGCCTTTTTATTCATTGCGCCGTTAATAGCAAGGCGTGCATGTTGATTTTTTAATGTTTCATTTTTCTGATTTAGTCGTAAGAATTGAATGCCGACTTCAGCGCGTTCCTTGAAGTTTGGATCGCTCTTATATTTATCAACAAACTCTGCAGTTAAAGCAACGCGATCAATTTGTCCTGAATCATATAAGTTCACTTCTGTAGACTTATCTTTAACGACATTGAAGTTGATTTCTTCTAATTTTACCGTTTTAGCATCCCAATAGTTAGGATTTTTCTTCAATTGGAAACTTTGTTCGTGTTTCCAGTTATCTAATGTGAAAGCACCGTTGTAAATTAAATGATTTGTTTCTAAACCGTATTTATCGCCCTGAGACTTTAAGTACTCTTCATTAATTGGCAAGAATGTTGAGAATGTCGTTAAGCTTAAGAAGTAAGGAACAGGACGGTCTAGTTGTACTTCTAACGTTTTGTCATCAACAGCTTTGACCCCTAGTTGATCAATTGGTAATTGTTTTTGGTTTATTTGTTTCGCATTCTGTACATCGAAGAATAAGAATGCGTATTCAGCTGCTGTATCAGGATTTACGGCACGTTGCCAAGCAAAGACGAAGTCCTTTGCTGTAACAGGAGTACCGTTTGACCATTTTGAATCACGCAGATGGAATGTATATTTTGTTTTATCGGGACTAATGTCAACCGACTCAGCAACACCAGGAATCGGTTTATTATCTTCTCCCATTGCATATAAACCTTCAAAAACATTGCGCATTACATTCATGGATTCCCCATCCGTTGCTTTTGCAACATCCATTGTTGGAATTTCTGAAGCGAATGATAAGTTAATTGCTTGTTTATCAGGTACTTTATCGTTTGCTTTCGCTCCGCCTGCATTATCTTTATTTCCCCCGCAAGCAGTTAGTAATAGACTTGCCCCTAAAACAGATGCAACAACAGGTACAACTTTTTTCTTCATTGTTCGTTCCTCCCTAAATGTGTTGTTCGTAACGTCATAATGTCCATGTCTTGAAGTAGCTATAGAAGGAGATAGAACCTATTATAAATATTTGTTTATAGGTAATCAGGTGTTCTATATGTATATACATGTCGAGCTATAATCTATCGTTATATGTTTCAACTTAGTAGACATTATATTTTGATGGTGAAATATTTTGTTTCTTTGATTATTTAGAATATTAACACTGGAAAGAACTATATGTCAATAATAAAAATAGAATGTTAATTTCTTGGAATAATATATTAAAAAAGTAGATTCTCTTGTGTGAGAGAACCTGCTTTTAATATATTTTGCTAAAAAAACAATTGGTGTGGGCTAATAATAAGTGGGGATGAAGAACCCCCACTTATTACGGTTTTACTTTATTTTTCAATTTTTGCCCACTTGAAGTTTAATTGACCCGCAAAGTCTACTTGCACAATTCCTTTCACATAAGAACGTTCTAAATAAGATTCGCCTTTTTGGTAAAGAGGAGCGATAACAGAGTCTTTAAATAATATTTTCTCGGATTCTAGTAATGCTTCCCAGCGAGCTTTTTCATCACCAGCTAAAGTTGTTTTCACTTTTGCTATTGTTTCATCGAATTCCTTATTAGAGTAATGATCTAAGTTATAAGGGTTATTCGTTGTAAATAGCTCAAGGAATGTAATTGGATCCGCAAAGTCAGGGCTCCAGCCGTCAATTCCGATTTCGTAGTCACCTTTTAATAAAAGCGAAACTTGTTGCTTACGCGGTTGCGGTTTTATATTTACTGTTAATCCATCTAGATTCTTTTCTAGTTGCCCTTTTAAGAATTCACCAGTTTTCTTATCAAGGTCAGCATCACTCGTTAATAATTCTAATGTTATCTTTTCAGAACCAAGCTCTTGTTTAGCTTTTTTCCATAATTCTTGTGCAGATTTTGTATCAACTTTTGTTAAATCGCCGTTTACAGTACGGAAGTCTTTTCCTTCAGGTCCTTTTGCAAAGTTTTTTGGAACGAGACCAAATGTTGGTGTAGAGCCATCATTTAATAACGTATTTACAAAGGATTTTCTATCAATTGTTTGATCGATTGCTTGGCGTGCAGAAACGTTTTGAAGTACTTTGTTGTGTTGATTCATGCGTAAAAATTGTACGCCTACATTTGGACGTTCTTTAAAGTTAGCATCTTTTTTATATTTATCAACGAAGTCAGATGTTAGTTTTATACGATCTAATTGTTTTGACTCGAATAAATTTACTTCTGTTGATTTTTCTTTTACGACGTTAAAATTGATTTCTTCTAGTTTGACAGTATCTTTATCCCAATAAGTAGGGTTCTTCTTAAATTTAAAGCTTTGTTCGTGCTTCCAATCGCTTAGTGTAAAAGCTCCATTGTACAAGATTGTATTATCTTCTAAAGCGTACTTATCACCTTGTGCTTTAAAGAATTCCTCGTTAATTGGTAGAAATGTTGGGAACGCTGTTAAGCTAATAAAATACGGAACAGGACGCTCCAATTCTACCTCAAACGTATGGTCATCAACTGCTTTTACACCAAGTTGGTCGGCTGGAAGTTCTTTGTTGTTAATTTTTGTTGCATTTTTAATATCAAAGAATAGAAATGCATATTCAGAGGCTGTTGCTGGATCTACGGCACGTTGCCAAGCGAACACAAAATCTTTCGCTGTAACAGGAGTGCCGTTTGACCATTTTGAATCTCGCAAATGGAATGTGTATTTCGTTTTATCGCCACTTACTTCATGAGATTTTGCAACACCAGGAACAGGTTTGTTACCTTCACCAAGATTATACAAACCTTCAAATACGTTTCTCATTACTTGACCAGAATCAGTATCTGTAGCACGAGCCGTATCCATTGTTCGTATTTCAGTAGGTGAAGATAAGTTTAAAACCTGTTTACTAGGTGCCTCGTCTTTTGCATTTGCTCCGCTTGCTTCGTTTTTATAACTACCGCAACCAGTTAATAAAATACTTACTCCTACAACTGATGCAATACCGGGTACAAACTTCTTTTTCATTTGATTTTCCTCCTAAATAATTAAGTTTGGATGATGATGAGGGAAATGAAAAATAAAAAATCCCTCTTTTCATATTGAGAAAGAGGGATTTTTACGTACAAGTTATGCACCCGTATATAAACGAAGTCCCTCATTCTATCTTTCAAGCATAAAGCTTGCAGGAAGTGGCACAGTATTCAAAATGAACCTGCTGCCGAGGTTTCAAAGGGCCAGTCCCTCCACCTCTCTTGATACAATGAGTAAACGAATAAATTTTATTAATTTTTGTGTTTCTTTGATAATTCAAAATCTTACACCTTGAATAATGAAGTGTCAACCAAATGGAATATAGTTTAAATTTTCAGTTTTCTTAAACAGAAAAACCACTGCATATGGCAGTGGTTTTTCTACTAGAAGTTAAAGTTATCTGGATCTGGACCAACGCGACGATCTTCATTTAAAGCTTGAATTGCTTTCATATCATCAGCACTTAATTCAAAGTCGAAGATGTTTGCATTTTCAATAATGCGATGTTCTTTAATTGATTTAGGGATTGTTACAACTTCGTTTTGTAAATCCCAGCGTAAAATAATTTGCGCAGTTGATTTATTATATTTTGTCGCAATTTCTTGTAACGTTGGATTATCTAGTAGTTGTCCTTGCATTAATGGTGACCAAGCTTCAAGCTGGATAGTATGTTCTTTACAGAATGCATGTAGCTCTTCTTGTGCTAAACGTGGGTGGTATTCCACTTGGTTGACCATTGGCTTAATTTCAGCAATTTCAAATACGTCTTGTAAGTGGTGAATGTGGAAATTACTCACGCCGATAGCGCGAACACGGCCATCTTTATAAAGTTTTTCTAATGCTTTCCATGATTCAGTATATTTCCCTTTTACAGGCCAATGTACTAAATATAAATCTAAATATTCTAGACCTAATTTCTCTAATGTAGTTTCAAATGCTTGAAGTGTTGTTTCATATCCTTGATCGCTATTCCATACTTTTGAGGTAATAAATAATTCTTCACGTGAAACACCGGATTCACGAATCGCTTGTCCAACGCCTTCTTCATTTTGATAGATTGCTGCAGTATCGATGCTGCGGTAGCCATTTTTAATTGCTGCTTTTACAGAATCAATTACTTCTGAACCATCTTCTACTTTAAAAACACCTAAACCAAACCAAGGCATTTTTACACCGTTATGTAATGTTGTATAGTCTTTTAAACTTGTTAAAATCATATTATTTCCCCCTAGCTTTTTTGTTTGTTGCTTCTACTGCTTTTTGAATTGCCTCTGAAAAATTATATTCGTATAAAGTTTTGAGACCCTCAGCTGTGGAACCACCTGGCGTTGTTACTTGTTCGCGGAGGTTAGCTGGATTTTGCGTTTGCTCGAGCATAGAAGCAGAGCCAGAAATCATTTGAATGACAAGATGTTTTGCGGTTTCTTCATCGACTCCATAACTTTTTGTTGCTTCAATTAAGCTTTCAGCAAAGTAATAAAGGAAGGCTGGTGCACTTCCAGTAACTGCAGTAAGCTGATGAACTTCTTCCTCAGTACAAAGTTGCGAAGTACCAATACCTCTTAAAAGCAGTTGCAGGGTTTCTTGATGCATCTCGGTTACTGATTGTCCCGTTGTATATAAGGAGATAGACTTTCCAATTTCAGCAGCTGTATTAGGCATAATCCAAGCAACAGGTGTGCCTTTTGGGAGTCTAGCTTCTAAATAAGATGGTCCAATGCCAGCTGCTACTGTTACGACAAGTTGATTTGATATTAACGGAGATAGCTCAGCTAATAATTCTTCATGAGCAGAAGGTGGCATTGCTAAAACAACCGTATCAACAGATGTAATATGCTGCTTCCAATCCGTTGTAATAGACACATTATATCGCCTTTGTAATTGTTCTAACTTTTCTACGTTGCTTCGGTTAGAGATGATAATTTCTTCGATGTACTCTTTGCTTGTTTTAAGTAATCCGGAAAATATAGCTTCTGCCATACGACCAGCACCAATAAATAAAATTCGATGTTTGTTAGGCATATCCTTTATTCCTTTCTAGTAGAGATATGTTATAAAAACGATATCATCTTTAAGAGAATTTTGTAAAAAGAAAAGACTTACCGTAGATGGAATAGATAATGAGAAGGTGGAAATTCGTGGTAAAGGAAAGGGCTATTCCTTATACTGGTGATAGGGAATTTATTACACATCTGGGGAGAGATAAATATGGTTAGAAGTCCACTTTTTTTACTTGTTTCTAGTATTATTTGTGTATTAGTTGGATTGTATATTCAATCGAGTTATATTGAAATTTTCGCATCAATTATGGGGATCATTAATGTTTGGTTATTAGCGAGAGAAAAAGTATCCAACTTTTTATTTGGCATGATTACTGTTGCGGTATTTTTATACATTTTTATTACACAAGGTTTATATGCAATGGCAGTATTAGCCGCTTTTCAATTTATATTTAATGTATATGGTTGGTATTATTGGATTGCACGAAGTGGGGAGGGAGAGGTAAAAGCAACAGTTCGTTTAGATTTGAAAGGGTGGACTTTTTATATAAGTTTTATTTTAGTTGCTTGGATTGGTTGGGGTTATTATCAAGTCCGTTATTTAGAGTCAACAAGTCCATATTTAGACGCTTTAAATGCCGTATTGGGACTAGTGGCTCAATTTATGTTAAGTCGAAAAATATTAGAAAACTGGCATTTATGGATTTTATATAACGTAGTTAGCATTGTAATTTATATTTCTACTGGTTTATACGTCATGCTAATATTAGCTATTATTAATCTCTTTATATGTGTAGCTGGTTTGCTAGAGTGGAAGAGCAATTATAAGGGGCAAGAACATACAAATAATTATATCTAGAAAATAATTAGAATTAAAAAACCCCTGAAGCACATATGCTTCAGGGGTTTACTAATAGAATATAAGATTATGCTTTTGTCATACCAAGTAATACAGCGCCGCCTATAATTAAAACACTACCTAGTGCAATAAAGATCAATTGACGTTTTGTTTTCTTTTCACCTAAGAATACAATCGCACCGAATGTTGAGATAACGATTCCAGTTTGAGATAATGGGAAGCTTGTTGCTACTCCAACACGTGGTAATGAAAGAAGTAAGAATAAGTTTCCAGTTCCCCATAGTAAACCAGATAAAGCATTACGGATTGCATATTTGTTAAATGGTTTATGTTTAGATGTCAGTACAACCGCACCAACAAACATACCAACTGCTTGTGGTAAAATAGCAGACCAACCATCGATATTATACCAACGAATAATAATTACATATACAAGATAGCCGAAAGTAGAAACAATTAAAGTAAGAAGTCCTTTTTTCAATTGTCCTGGTGGCTGAGCATTTTCTTTATCATCTAGTGATGTGAATACAACACCAACTACGATTAATAGGATTGCAATCGTTCCCAGAATAATCGTTGTAGTAGTAGTCCACTCACGGAAAGCGATAACCCCAAAGATAGAAGTTGCAACAAGTTGCATACCAGTAGAAATTGTTACGGTAGTTGAAACACCTAGTTTTTCAACTGTTTTTAATTGGTTTACTTGTCCTAAAGCCCAGAATAAACCTGAAATAAACCCAACAATTAAGACTGTCATTGTTAAAGCTGGTTGAGTAAATACATACATAATTGTTGCGAAGAATAGAGCACCGATTGTCATACCTACCGTTTGGCTATATGCACCACCGCCCATTTTTACGCTTACTAATAAGATGTTTCCCCATGCAATTGCAGGAAGAAGCGCTAATAAAATGTCCATTACAAGACTCCCTTCGGTTTGCTATACCAATATAGTTACATATCGTTCTAACGATCGGTAATGCCCCACTAATAGAGTAGAAGATTACCGATCGCTAAAACAGGATGAAGAATTCACGATATAAATGCGTTTTCATTTCTTCATTTTTTGAAACACCTCCATATAATAACAGGAAATTGCCTATTTTAGAAAGTGAATTCAAATAAAATGTATATTTAAATAAGAGGTAAAATTCAGTTATTTCCCGGTGGTATATTTTATTTCCTAAGAAATAAAGAAGCAGCTTCCAAAAAAGCTGCTTTAAGGGTTAGTAATTCTTTTGTTAATAAGCTGAATACATAGCAGAAATAGGAGTGACATACTAATAGTGATAACCACAAGTGTCCAGGCGAGTTGCATATTACTTGCGTCAATGGCCATGTAAATTGCAGTCGGGATTGTCTGTGTTTTACCAGGGATATTCCCGGCAAACATGAGTGTAGCACCAAACTCACCGAGCGCGCGGACAAAGCTCAAAATCATCCCGCTTAGTAATGCAGGAAATGCGAGCGGAAGTGTAACGTGCAGAAAAACTTGATATTCACTTGCGCCAAGGTCACGAGCACTTTCTTCAATTTGTACATTTGCGATAGAAAATCCCGTTTTCGCTGATTGGTACATAAGCGGAAATGCAACAACTGTAGAAGCGATGATCGCAGCGGTAGATGTGAACATAATAGACTGCTGAAATAATGATTCAACCCACCTTCCGATCGGGCTGTTGTTTCCAAAGATGATAATGAGAAAGAAGCCGATAACAGTTGGTGGAAGTACCATTGGTAATAAAAATATGGTTTCTAATAGTACTTTATATCGCCATGAGGAGCGAGCTAGTGCTCGCCCGACAATCGTCCCTAAAATTGTAACGAGAATAGTGGCACACGCAGCTACTCTTAAAGATAGAAAGACAGGCGATATAATAGCATCAATGCTCATAGTAATTACGACAGGACTGTAAATCCATATTTCTTAAAGATAGATTGTGCATTTTTTGACTGCAAATATTCATAAAATGAAGTCGCCTCTTTCTTATGTTTAGATTCCTTTATAACACCTAAAGGATAGTGGATTGGCTCATGAGAAGTAGCTGCTGCTGTTTCACCAATCTTTACTTTATCTGAAATGAGAGCATCTGTTTTGTATACGATACCAGCATCGATATTCCCTGTTTCTACATATGTTAACACTTGGCGAACATCTTTTGTAAATACGACTTTATTTTGAACATCATTCCAAAGGTTTTCGTGTGTTAGAGAAGCTTTTGCATATTTTCCAGCAGGTACAGATTCAGGTGTACCAAGTGCAATTTTTTTGATTTTCTCATCTTTTAAATCTTGAAATTTTGTAAGAGAACTATCTTTAGGGATGACTAGAACTAGTTCATTTCCAAGAAGATTTTTCCCTTCTTTTTCATTAATGAATCCTTTTTTTACAAGGGTTTGGAATTTATCTTCTGCTGCAGAGAAGAATAAATCAGCAGGTGCACCTTGTTCAATTTGTTGTTGAAGTGCTCCAGAAGCACCGAAGTTAAAAGAAAGTTTAATATTGGGTTCTTTTTCTTTATATTGTTTTTCAATTTCTTTTAATGCATCTTGTAAGCTTGCAGCAGCTGAGATAGTAAGTTCAACTGCTTTTCCTTCTTTAGCAGTTGATTTCTCTTTCTTATCTCCGTTTGTACATGCAACACTAAATATAAGAAGAAAAGAAAGTATAAGTGCCCCAATCGAACGTAATGTAAATTTATTCATAAAAAAATCCCCTTTCGTTTTGACACATCTAATTATAACTAAATATAACTAAATATAACTAGTTATAATTGAATATAATTTGAACATATATCTATTTTTAAAAAATAGGAGAAATATTCTTTTCTTTGTTACAATGAAAGAAGAAAGTGAGGAATCGTCTATGGATCATCATTCCTACACAACGGAAGAAGTAGCAAAGCGATTAAAAGTATCAAAATTAACTGTATACGACTTAATTAAAAAAGGAGAACTTCCTTCTTATAGAGTTGGTAGACAGATGCGCATTGATGCAGCAGATTTAGATCAATATATAAAACAAATGAAAACAGGAAAGGTACAAGTTACTCCTGTAAAAAACGATGGTAGTAGTATCTTGAACACGTGTATTATTAGTGGTCAAGAACTAACGTTAGATATGTTAGCTAAACGTATAGAAAATCGTTTGCCAAGTTCTAATGTTTTAAGGGCGTATCAAGGTAGCTTAACAAGTTTAGTGAAAATGTATCAAGGAGAAGGAAGTATCGTTAGTTTGCATTTGTTTGATGGTGAAACGGGTACATATAATGTTCCTTATGTAAAACGCATTTTAGTAGGCCAGCCATGTATTATGATTAATTTATTGTCCAGAAATGTAGGATTTTATGTCCAAAAAGGAAATCCGAAGAAAATAAAGACATGGGCCGACATATCCAGATCCACTATAAAGCTTATAAATCGAGAAAAGGGTTCTGGTATTAGAGTGTTAGTGGATGAACAATTACGAATCCAAAAATTAAATAAAGCTGATATTAGTGGATATGAATGGGAAGAATCGAATCATCTGGGTGTTGCCACGCAAGTTGCAAATGGAAAAGCTGATGTAGGAGTAGGTTCAGAAAAGTTTTCGCAAATTGTAAATGTGGACTTTATTCCAATCATGAAAGAACAGTATGATTTAGTAATTTTGAAGAATAAAGAAAATGAAGAGCTGATTGAAGTCGTGAAAGACATTCTGCAATCGGAAGAATTTCATAATGAATTAAATGCGATTGGCGGATATGATATTACGAAAACAGGTCAAATTATATATGAAACAAACTAAAAAGCTGCTTGTCTATAAGACGAGCAGCTTTTTCTATATAAAGGGGTTTGGGGATACAAAGTGTTAAACAAGACCTTGAGCAAGTGTGTAAATGAAAGCCGTAAGAAGAGTAGCTCCACTTGCAAGTCCGATGAAGTCTGATTTGTTGAAAGTAATGTTGTTCATTATAATCTCTCCTTATTTGTTTAATGTAGTTGCAACAGCTTTTGCATCGACAAGTGCGGATAGCACCATGCCCATTGTATTTAATAATTTATTTGATTTCATATTGTTCATCATGCGTATCCGCTCCTTTTCGAATTGTTGTTGCCCTGCTTATGTCTTAATTATAGGAAATATGTTCACTTGCAACTATCGAATTAGCTTACGAAAGACTTACACTTTTGTAAGAAAAAAAGACATTCATGTAAGAATGTCTTTCACAGCATATTAATATGATGATGCTCTTCAATTGTTTTTAAAAAGCTACGCATTGAATTCGTCATATAGCTATCTTTACGGCGTATGAAAACCGTTGAAATACTGCCGTATTTTTCAGGGATTGGATGACAATGTACCTTACCTGCTTTAGAAAGATGATGGACAGCAGACTGTGGTACGAGTGTAATTCCGAGGCCGAGTGCAACACTGTTTAATATTGTCTCTAATATATTGAATTCCATAATTCTTTTTGGTAGCAAACCTTCATCTTTCAGCCATCGTTCTAGTTTGGAGCGGTATCCACATCCTTGGTTAAAAACGAGTAGAGGCGTTGTTGTAAATTCTTCTATATGAAAGGCTTTATTTTGTGTTACAAGCATTAATTTCTCTGTACTAACATCGTATTGTTCGATTAGTGGATGTTTAATAGGACCTGATATAAAGGCGCCATCTAATTGATGATCAAGTACTTCTCTAATTAATTCTTCTGTTAGACCCGCTTGTAATGATAAATCGACATTCGGATAGCTTTTATAGTAAGAAGATAAAATGGTAGGCAGTGTACTTACTGTTTCGACTGTACCGATTTTTAATATACCGGAGGGTGTTTCGCTATCTAAAAATATTTGTTTTAGTTCGTCGACATCTTGCAAAATTTTACTAACATAAACGAGCATTTTTCTTCCTTCAGCTGTTAAAGTCATTCCTCGTTTATGGCGGTAGAAGAGTGGGGTTTTTAATTCGTTTTCTAGTTGTTTAATACGTGCAGTTACATTTGATTGTACATAATTTAATTCCTTTGCTGCGCTACTTACACTACCCTGGTCGGCAACGCTTTTAAAGATTTGTAAGTCTCGTAATTCCATTTTGTAATCCCCCTTGATGTTAACTATCATTATAAATGATAGTTAACATCATTTTGAATCATTTTACGTGATATATTTTTTCTTTTACAATTCTCTTTGTGCAAATAGAAAGAAACGGGGGATTGCGGTGAGAAGAGGTCAAATGATAATAGGGGCTTTAGCGTGTTTAATTGCGAGTATGTCATGGGGAGCGATGTTTCCAGTTGCTGATCATGCGCTAGAATACATAGATCCATTTTATTTTTCGCTTATTCGTTATGGAGCAGTGGCGATAATGCTGATTGTATTGTTGTTAATGAAAGAAGGAAAACAGGCATTTCGTTTAGAGGGAAGAGGAAAGTTACTCGTCTTTTTTGGAACGATGGCATTTACAGTATATAATGTCCTCATATTTTTAGGGCAAATGTTAATGGGTAAGTCGGGTGTAATGGTAGCTTCCATTATGGAATCACTTATGCCGATGATTTCTATTTGTATTTTATGGGGATATAAGCATATAAAACCGAAGAGGTATATGATAACGAGTATGGTTATTGCTTTTGTAGGAGCTGTGTTTGTTATTACAAAAGGTGACATGAGTTTCTTTGTAACATTGAAAGATAATATGTTCTCATTAGCATTTATATTTATTGGTGTTGTAGGCTGGGTTATTTATACGATGGGTGGTCAAACGTGTAGTGATTGGTCAACATTACGTTATTCTACGTTGACGTGTGTATTCGGTACGACTGTTACAGGAATTATAACGGTAATTATTACGTCCCTTGGATATGTTTCAGTTCCTAGTATGGGAACGATTTCTATTGTGAAGTATGATTTGTTATTTATGATGACATTGCCAGGTATTGTAGCGCTACTTGCTTGGAACTATGGTGTGAAAATTTTATCATCTATTAATGGGATTTTATTTATTAATTTTGTACCAATTACGACTTTAGTTATTATGATGATGCAAGGGTATCAGATCACAATGTTTGATATTATAGGGACTGTACTTGTTATTGCAGCACTTATTCGCAATAACGTTTGCCAGAGAAAAGAAGAAAATATAAATAAGAGAGTTTTACAAGAAGAACAATTACGTCAAGCTGTTTAATAGGCAAATGGAGGATTTCACATGTTAGAAAGTTTATTGTTTTTCTTCGCCGTCGGAGTTGCCTGTGAGCTTGCAGCAATTAATCGAAATGGTCGTAAAAAGATAAAACAACAAGCTGAGCTGATACAGCTTTTAAAAGAGTTGAAAGAAAGAAAAAATTAAAAAGACGACCGGGCATAGACGGTCGTCTTTTTCTATATAAAGGGGAAAGGGGACACAAAGTTATACAAGCGTAGCAGCGTAAATGAAAGCAGTAAGAAGAAGAGAGCCGCTAGCTAATCCTAAAAAATCTAATTTGTTAAAAGTAATGTTATTCATAATACATTCTCCTTACTTGTTTAATGCAGAAGCAACAGCTTTTGCATCGAAAAGAGCCGATAATACCATGCCCATTGTATTTAAGAAATTGTTCGTTTTCATTTTGTTCATCATATTGATCCACTCCTTTTCGAATAATTGTTGCCCTGTTTCTGACTTAATTGTATGAAATATAGTAAGAAGTAACTATCGAATTAGCTTACAAGAAAATTACACTTTTGTAAGAATTGAAATTTAACAATTCATCCTTAATTTTATTACCAACTCCTAAAACTTAGTGTTATAATTATTGTAAGAATATGATTATACTTCGGATGTTTAGAAAGGAACGAAATAAATGTATAAACCAATTACATTTTTGTTGAAATATATATTTAAAACAGCTGGGAAAGTAGAAGTACAAGGAAGAGAAAAGCTACCAGAAGGTGGACCGTATGTTGTTGCATGTACACATACAAGTTTTATGGATGTATTAATGTTAGCTACAGGGATGTATCCAACTCAAATTCATTACATGGCCAAAAAAGAATTATTTGAAGGGAAATTCAAAAATTGGTTCTTTAAAAATGTAAATGCATTCCCTGTAGATCGTGCGAATCCAGGACCAAGTACACTTAAAATTCCATCACGTTTATTAAAAGAAGGAAAGGTAGTAGGGATTTTTCCGAGTGGAACAAGATCAGCGGAAGATGTTTCATTAAAAGCGGGTGCTGTGACAATTGCGATGCGTTCTAATGTTCCGTTAGTACCAGCAGCTTATGTTGGTCCATCAAGTGTAAAAGAATTAATAAAGGGGAAAAAGGCACAATTGATTTTTGGAGATCCAATTCAAATTGAGGCTGGAGAACAAATAGATCGAAAAACCGCTATGAAAATGATGACAGATCAATTAAATGAGAAGTTTGAGGAGTTAAAAGAAGCTTTGCAATCAAATCAAAAATAAGAAAAGACGACCGGGCATAGACGGTCGTCTTTTCTATTACTATTTATAATAAAGGGGAAAGGGGACACAAAGTTATACAAGCGTAGCGGCGTAAATAAAAGCAGTAAGAAGAAGCGAGCCACTAGCTAGTCCTAAAAAATCTAATTTGTTAAAAGTGATGTTATTCATAATATATTCTCCTTACTTGTTTAATGTAGAAGCAACAGCTTTTGCGTCGATAAGAGCGGAAAATACCATGCCCATTGTATTTAAGAAATTGTTCGTTTTCATTTTGTTCAGCATATTAATCCGCTCCTTTTCGAATAGTTGTTACCCTGTTTCTGACTCAATTGTATGAAATGTTGCGGAAAGTAACTATCGAATTAGCTTACAGAAAAATTACACTTTTGTAAGAGAAACGAATGAAGGTGTAATGATAAGAAGATTTGACATATGTTCATGAGATTCATTAAGTTAAAGGTAGAGGTGAGTGTATGGCTAATATTAAAGATATTGCAAAGATGGCGGGAGTTTCAGTTACGACTGTTTCGAGAGTGTTGAATGATCACCCATATGTAAGTGAAGAAAAAAGGAAAGCGGTTATAGAGATAGTTGAGAAATTGAATTACTCGCAAAACGCAAATGCTGTTCATTTATCAAAAGGAAAAACGAATATTGTTGGTGTGATTTTACCGTATATTAATCATCCGTGTTTTGATGCGATGGTGAGCGGAATGATGGAGACTGCGTTAGCGCATAATTACAGGGTGCTACTTTGCCAAACGAATTATAATAAAAAAGAAGAAATGAAAAGTTTACATATGTTAAAAACAAAACAATTGGATGGTCTTATTATTTGTTCACGTGCAAATGATTGGGAAACGATAGAACCATATGCTTCTTACGGCGCAATAATTGCTTGTGAAGACAATGATATTTCAAACATCTCAAGTGTATATACGAATCATTCAGCGGCCTTTCAATTAGGAATGGATTATTTGATTGAGAAAGGTTATAAAAAAATTGGTTATTGCACGGGAAGGAAATTAGGGCCAAGTAGCCAAAAACGTTTTGATGTTTATAAACAGCAATTGCAATCTATAGACGAAGAGGTTAATGAAGAATGGATTTTTACAGAATGTTTTACACTAGAAGATGGTGTAAAAGTGGCTCATAAGTTAAAAGAGATGCAGGATCTTCCTGAAGCATTAATAGTAGCAGGTGATGAAGTTGCGATTGGGGTTATGACAGAAGTTGAAAAATTAGGGATTCAAGTTCCTGAGGATTTAGCGATTATTGGCTTTGATAATCAACCTATCTCGCAAGTGTTACAATTGACAACTATTGATCAAAATTTAAAGGAGATAGGGAAAACTGCTTTTGAAATGTTGCATAGAAAAGTGAATGACGAGAGTTCTGAACAAGAAAAGCTGGAAATTCCATACGAACTTGTGGAACGCTCTACAGTTTAATCGTAATCCGTTATGTGTATAATCGCATAACGGATTATTTTTTTGAAATATCTTTGACAGGAAACGCGTTTCATACTTTATAAAGGAGTTAAACCGGTCTGTAATAATCCATGGATTCTTTTCAAGTGTTAATGCAGTGAATAGAATTTGGAGGAATATGCATGAATGAACTTTTATCGAGTATGAAAAAGTATGTAGATGATGATGAAAAGATTCTGGCTTTTGTGGTAGGGATATTTGAGAAGGATAATTTTATATTATCGTATCAACATGGGGTTTTTGTTGCCACTACTAGACGTCTCCTTTTTTACGGGAAATTTCCGTACTATTCTTCAACATTTAAAGAGTATTCATATTTGCATATAGATAGCATAGATTTTCATCCGTATTTTGAATTTACTTGTAGTCATGAAACCATTCGCGCTAAGTATATTCAGAAAGGGAATGTGGAGCGATTTGTCCGTGCAGTTAGAGCAAATATGAATAATTAATCAACCCTCTGTTTAAACATAATATTTCAATTTTTAAGAGGGAAAATGCGGAATAAAAACCACTTCTAAACCTCTAGGAGATAGTGATACAATGTCAAATGGGGGGAGGGTATGAACTATGGTTAATCAACGTATAAAGGAAATAACACTAATTACAATTGGTTCATTATTATTCGCAATTGGTATTAATTACTTTGCAATTCCAAACCGTTTATCGGAAGGTGGAATTATTGGTTTAACGGTTGTTACGTACTACTTATTTGATTGGTCACCAGGAATTGTGAACTTTGCTATAAATGCAATTTTACTAGCTGTTGGTTATAAATTTTTTGATAAGAAAACAATGATTTATACAATTTTAGGGATTGTAGAAACATCTTTGTTCTTATACGTTACAGAACATATTGAGTATCATGTAAATAGTGATACATTATTAGCAGCTTTATTTGCTGGTTTATTTGTGGGTATTGGATTAGGCTGTATGTTCAAAGCCGGAGGTACATCGGGAGGATCAGCAATTTTAGCTCAGTTAGCAAATCAATATTTAGGTTGGAGTGTAGGGAAAGGCGTACTAATTATTGATATTGTTGTAATTGCTGGTTCTGTATTTATAATAGGGCAAGAAAAGGCGATGTATACACTTGTGGCTGTGTTCATTGGAGCGAAGGTGATTGATTTCATTGTAGAAGGAATGGACACAAAAACGGCTGTTACGATTATTTCGAATCAACCAGATTTAATTCGTGAAGCTATTACGAAAAATATGACACGCGGTGTTACTGTATTAGAAGGGCGCGGCGGATATACTGGTAAAAATAAAGAAGTTTTATATGTTGTTATTAATAAACAAGAGCTTGTTAAGTTAAAACAAGTTATTAGCCGGGTAGATGAAGATGCTTTCGTTGTTATACATGATGTACGTGATGTACTTGGCGGTGGCTTTAAAGCAAGCTAAAAGGTGAACGAGTAAATTCGTTCACCTTTTTTAATTCTTACAAAAATGTAAGTGTAATGTAATGAGATTCAATAGTAGATTTTATTCCCCCTTTTTAAAATGGATGTATATATATCCTGCAGAGGAGGAATGTTTATTATGAAGAAAAAATTGATCACTACTATAATAGCGATGATAGTGATAGTAGTAATGTTACTGCCTACGAAACTTGGACCGGTTATCGATAAATATAATCCACTGTATAAGACGAAAGAATACTATACGGTTGTGAATACAATTGGTCAGCATATCGGTGATGAGTGGTATGAATATGAATTTATTGCATTCGATGAACGTGGTAGAGAGCAGAAAATAAAGAAAACGGTTAAGCATATGTTAAAGAGAGATGAAGCATTAAAGGTTTTTGCAAAAGGGCGTTACGGTGAGTCCATTGAAGAGATTGAGGTTGCAAATATTCCTATAAATGCGAAGAGTAAACTTTTAACGGTGAGATAGCGAAATATACCCCCAGCTATTTTTTGTCGAAAATAAAAATACTGGGTAAGGGTATTTTTAAGGTTAACAAAAAAGCCTTAGTCCATATAGACTAAGGCTTTTTTGTTATATAAAGGGGAAGGGGGTACATTGTAGTAGCATGGGTGAAAGCTATAAGAAGAGTAGCTACTAGCAATGTAATTTGGTTATGTGATTGTTCTTCTTATTTGGCTTACTTTCTAACTTTATTGTACGAAATATAAGTAAGGAGAACTATCGAATTACATTACACATAACTTACAAACATGTAAGCCTTCTGTAATGTAATTCGATAGTTAAAAGATAGTAATTTTCATATAGTGTAACTAGAAAGTCTCAATGTATTACTTTCTGTTTGTAATGAAGAATGAAAAACCAACTAATTTTTAATAATGCTCATCTGAATAAAGATGGGGATCTTTTTTAAACCTTACAACATTGTAAGGTTTACGTAAGTTAATTCGATAGTAAATTTGTCATATTTTTTGCATAATAGATACAGATAGAAAAATAATTAGGGATCTAGTAAGAAGGGAGAAAAATGGGATGCGTAAAGAAGAAGTAGTGAAGTTACCAATTAAAGATTTCTGTAGCTACTTTACTGTTGCCGTAGTGTGTATTGGATTATTTGATATCATAACAAACTTAATTGTTAAATAATATAGATGCTAAAACAAGAAAGGAAGTCCTTTCTTGTTTTTTTTATGGGGGCATAAAGATGAAATGGATTGATAGTCATATACATGTTGATCAATATAAGGATGAAGAGAAGAGCAGATTACTGAAAGAGGTGGAAAATAGTAATGAAATAAAGGGGCTTATTGCGGTATCTATGAATTATCAATCTTGTAAGGAAACGTTATCTTTAGCGAAGAAGTATCCCTTTATATATCCAGCGATAGGATTTCATCCAGAGCAACAGATTCATAAAGAAGAGTGTGAACAGATTTATCAACTTATTGAACAGAACGCAGAGGAAATTGTTGCGATTGGTGAAGTAGGTTTGCCCTATTATTTGAGAAAAGAAGATGAAAGAATTGCTGCAGATCCATACATAGCTGTATTGAAAAAATTTATAGAACTAGCTAGTAAGTATAATTTGCCGATTGTATTACATGCAGTTTATGAAGATGCTGACATTGTATGTGATTTGCTAGAGAAATATAAAGTTTCACGTGCACACTTCCATTGGTTTAAAGGAAGCGATGAAACAATGAAACGGATGATGAGAAATGGTTATTATATTTCGATTACACCGGATGTTTTACATAAGGAGAAGATTAGAAAAATCGTTTCGTATTATCCGCTTGAATATATGATGGTAGAAACAGATGGACCGTGGGAATTTCAAGAGGGTGTTATAACGCATCCAAGAATGATTCGAGAGGTATTAAAGAAAATTAGTTCTATAAAAAACATATCCATTGATAAGGTTGCAGAAACAATATATGAAAATACAAGTCGATTTTATTTGAAAGGATAGGAGAATTATAGTTTTAATCATGTAACGGAAAAAGTAAAAATTGAATGTATTTAATAAAATGCCACGGTTTGATATAGGACAAAAAACCACCAAGCGTTCCGCTCGATGGTTTTGTATTAGGATTCTAATTTTTTCGCGCGTTTTAATAATAAAAGAAAGACAATAATAACGAATCCTAGTATAAGGAAGAAGCCATATTGCTTTATATAATCAATTATGTCATTTGCACTTGTTGGTTTTTTAACGTGAATGCCGTCTTTATTCGTAGTAATATGAATATCTTTCATTTTTACTTCATTCTTTTCCTTTTGTAAATCAATCCATTCTATATTTGGAATACTCTCTAGATCCTTTAACACTTCTTTTAATGGTTTCACACCTAAGTAAGGATGATAGAATGCTCCAATAATCCCATCGGATAATTTAGCAACAGATAAAGCATTTGCTTTCATTTTAGCAATAGCTTGTGGCTTATCTTCTTCAATAAAACCGACTGTTTCAGGCGTTAATTTCATTCCATGTAGAAATGATGGTGTACTTCTATATGCTGGAGAGTGCATGGATTTCCAAGTTGTATCACTTAACTGTAGTTGTCCTACATAAGTTGAAAAGTATCTTGATAATATTTCATACCCTTTTTGAGACATTGTGTAATGAGGTGCTTCAAAGGCGACAGGATATAGTTTAGCATCTACAAGTTCTTGAATCCCCTTTTCGATGTGATCTGTCGTATATTTTTCCTCAAACTCTTCCCCTTTTTTTACATATTGATTATATGACTCTATATTTGGAAATTCATCTTTTGACTTCGGTTTTTCATGTTTCGGTTGGCGAATTGGTTGATCCGTCTTTACGTCCCAAAATTCAAAACCTTCCCCAGTTTCACTATCATAAAATTGGTGAGTGTAACCATGCATAATAATCGCTGCGCCATCATCTTGCATAGAGCGTAAAAGATCGACTAGTTTGGGTTTATCTTTTAAATGTAGTGTTTTACCTGTATCTGGATCTGTATATACAGGAATAACAGTGATCATGTAAGGAATCTTCTTCTCTTTTAGTAATTCAGCAATTTCTTTCAATTGATTTATATCTGCTGCTGGGTGAACATCCTCAAGACGTAAATAAGCTAATTTTTTATTGGTTTCGGGTTTTTGCCGAAAATAAGAAAATAGGCTTTCGCCAATATAATAAGATATCCAATCAAAGAGGTTAGAAGTTGCTACATAATAAGAATTATTTTGCTGTACAATTAATGGATAAGTATTATTTCCTCTTAAAGCATGTGCGAGAATTGTTCCGTTTGTATCAAGTTGTTTAATTGATCTTTCTTCTTCTAATATATTCTTTAGTTTACGTGTTGGATATTCAATTGTATCAGAGTTTATATCTTCATTTTTAAGTGTGATAAATGAAAAACGAGTAGATAACTGTTCTATATTTTGACCTAAAACTAGTAATGGTCCTGGGAAGCCTTCTAGAAATTCCTTTGCTTCAGTAGAAAGTTCTTCTTGTTTTTCACCCATGTAAATAACATGTGTATACGAAGATTTATCAGTTATTTCAGCTAACTGTTTTATGTTTTTAATTGTTATATTATTAGTGAAATGCCCTACTTGTGTATTAAGTATTTGGATATCGCTTGTAATTTGATCATCGTTTGAACTGTATAAAATAAGGGTTTTTGGTTGTTCAGTTTTTTGTGCAGAAATAGGGACAGGAATTAATAGTAGTAAACTAAATAAGAGTAACAGCCATTTTTTCATATTATTATTCTCCTAGTTTATATTTAGAATTCAATTTACAATTATATACAATGGATGCGTTATAGTCTATGAAAGTTACATTTTTGTACGTATTTACCAGCTTTTTTTCACAAAATCGGTCTAAAGCATGATGATAATATGTATAGTTATTTGCTATGATAAAAGAGTAGTAGAATGTAGGTAATTGTAAAGGGAAGGCTGAAAGGGGACAAATTTCAGCGGAGAAAGAGGTAGAGGTAGTGAAGAAATTCTTTGTAGGATTTTTAGTTGTTCTTGGGGTATATTTATATTTCCAAGGAAAGTCTGAAGGAATGGATAAGCTAGTGAATGGAACAAGCTATGTTGATTCAGAAGAAGCAAAACAGATGAAACAAATCATTATAGAGGAAGCTAAGAAAGTAAATCTTCCGGAATGGATACCTCTTGCAATTGCTGAGCATGAAAGTCGATTAAATCCAAGAAGTGTTGGAGATAATGGAACTTCATTCGGATTGTTTCAACTACACCGCGGCGGCGGGCTTGCACCAGAACATTTAACTGATGATGAGCTGAAAGATCCACGTACAAATGCACAAATTGCAATGCCGCATTTGATGAAAGGATATAAGCGCGGGGTGCAAAAAGGTTTAACTGATTTTGCATTACTGAAATATATAGCGAATACATCTGGGTGGCCAGGGAATTTAGGGCCAGAGTGGACGGATAATAACATGAAGTATAACATCGGATTAGAAGATGTGTACTATCGAAATAAAGGTGTAATTAAAGAGTAGGTTTTGATACCTACTCTGTTTTTTTATGAATAATTTCATCCTTCTCTTTCGTAAAATACTGCGTGAGTTGTATTTTCACCTCTTCTAGTTTTGTAGAAACTTGAGGTATTTTATATCCTACATACAGCGGTGAAACGACAAACCTAGGAACAACTTTACAAATAATTTTTCTATTTAAGTAATAGAAGAATAAGTTATAACTACTGCATCCTTTATGGAAATCTGTCAGTATGTAACGTACAGTTTGCTGAATGTAATTTGCCATATCATCTATATATGAAATATTATCAATGATTATATTGAATTCAGTGAAGCCAATAATGGGACGCTCTGAAATATTAAGCTCAATGCGTTCGTTTTTTTGAACAATTACCCCTTGGAAATTTTCTTCTTCAATATTTTCAAGATAATCTACATATTTCATTCCGATAATTTGCATGTGTGCATGATGCAAACTTCCACCTGAAAATGGACCGTGATTTTTGTATAAAATCACAGATGCGAACTCTTCTTTCTTCTGTAAGTGTAACCAATGTTGAATAGAAAATTGCATTAATTTCCGCATATGTTCTTCTGTATATGTTGCGATATGATCTTCGCAATTACCGGTTTCGATTAACACTGTTTGAAATGTATCTTGTAATGTAGGAAATTTATTTTTTAACCAAATAATAGAACCATCAGTTGCTAAAATATCCGTTAAATGTTCTTTATCGCAAAATGGACATGCAGCGCTTCTATTCCGAATACTTTCTGGTTTTTGTTTACCAATATCGTTTAAAAAATATAGTTGTTGTGTATCCATTTGTATATATGCCCCTTTAAAATATGTGTAAAAATCCCGCTTAATACATTCGGGAAAAGGAGAAGGAAATCCTCTAAAGGCAATATGGAAAAAATAAAAGACAAGATATCCTTATTACGATAGGGTACCTTGTCTTTTATTTTTTCTCTAATAGTGTGTATGGATAATATAGAACATTTTCAGTATTTTTCTTTTTTCTATTTTTTATTGTGTATAAAGTAATTGCTGTGCTTGCAATTATAATAATGGCTTTCTTCATATTCATATACCCCTTTTTATTGTTGGTTTAATTCTTGGCTAACTGCTTTTGCATCGACTAAAGCGTGTAAAATCATTTTCACCATGTTCATCATATTTCTTCACTCCTTTTTATAGTTCATTTAGTTCTTTTACAACTGCTTGTCCGTTCACTAATACCTCAAAGATTGCTTTTACGATTTCTTTCATCATGTTTGTTTCCTCCTTTTGTTTGTCTCTCTTGTTTACATCTTTATTGTATAGGGAGGCATCTTTTCGTACTATCGCTTTCCATTACGTGAACATAACAGTTTTGTAAGATTTGATGTCACTTATTGAAATGTTTAGTCTATCTTCATTATTTTCAGAAAAATGACTATTCAAACATGAAATTGGAAAGTATAATAAAGAAGTAAGTATTAAATTCCGTACGAAAGGGGTGAATGAGATGAAACGTTCTTTAGCTGCACGTGCCAAATTTTTAGATTTTATCTATTTTTGTCGTGCGATTTTTCATGATGTAGTTGTTAACGGGATACGTATGCCCTTTTTTAACAATTGCATAGTGACTATTGAACGATAGAAATCTCTTCACCCATTTTTAATAAACGTGTGAAAAGGGAGCTATTTGGCTTCCTTTTTCTATGCCGAAAACCATGGGGAATGTTTCTTTCTCATGGTTTTTTATATTGAAAGGAGTACGGAAAATGACTATTTGTAGTGTAAATAATGTAACGAAATCTTTTGGTGGAAACACCATATTTGAAAATATATCGCTTGAAATAAAGAATGGTGAACGTGTTGGATTAGTTGGTCGTAACGGTAGTGGGAAGACAACAATCTTTGGGCTTCTAACGGGAAGGGAGAGTTTGGATGCAGGAGCCATTCATATGAAGAAAGGTACACGTATTGGTCATGTCGCACAAATTCCGAAGTTTGATGAGGCTATGACTGTATATGATGTATTGAGTTCTGCTTTTAAAGTAGAAAAGGAATTAGAAAAAGAAATGCATGCTCTAGAAACAAATATGGCGGAGGAGCAGGAACAATCTTCTTTGCAAAAGCTAATGGAGAGGTACGGAGTCATTCAAGAAAAATTTGCGTTTCTCGGTGGTTATGAAATCGAGGCAAATATAATGAAGGTAGCAAATGGCTTACAAGTGACAGACTTATTTTCAAGAGTATTTACAGAATTAAGTGGAGGAGAACAGACGAAAGTAAGCCTTGCATATATGCTATTGCAGAAACCAGATTTACTTCTATTAGATGAACCAACAAATCATTTAGATTTATTTGCAGTTGAATGGTTAGAGCAATTTTTAAAAGAATACACTGGAACAGTTATGGTTATTTCACATGATCGCTATTTCCTTGATGAAGTTGTAACGAAAATTTTTGATCTGGAAGATGGAGAGATTCACGTGTACCATACGAATTATTCTCAGTTCGTTGAGGAGAAGGAAGAAAGATTACTTCAAGAGTTTCAAGCTTATCAGGAGCAACAAAAGAAAATAAAGAAAATGAAAGAAGCAATTAAGCGTCTACGTGAATGGGCAAATCAAGCGAACCCTCCGAATGAAGGATTGCATAAAAGAGCGAGAAATATGGAACGTGCGTTAGAACGTATAGAGAAATTAAAGAGGCCAATTTTAGAACGAAAACAGATGGGTCTTCAGTTTGAAGGGCAAGAGAGAAGCGGGAAAGATGTTGTTGTAATGAAAGAAGTGAGTAAAGGTTTTGCTGGACGACCTTTATTTGAACAAGCGAATTTACATGTTCGTTTTCAAGAGCGTGCGGCTATCGTTGGTCGTAATGGTACAGGAAAGACTACATTATTAAAACTACTATTAGAAGAAATAAATCCAGACGTTGGTGAAATTCGAATTGGTAGTAGTGTCAAAATTGGTTATTTATCACAGCATACGTATGGAAATGTGAAGAGTAATGTATTAGAAGCGTTTAGAGAGTATGTAGCTGTAACCGAAGGAGAAGCAAGACATATATTGGCTAAGTTTTTATTTTATGGTCCAGCAGTATTTAAGAAAGTAATGCAACTGAGCGGTGGAGAAAAAATGAGGTTAAGACTTGCGCAACTTATGTATCAAGACATCAATTTTCTAATTTTAGATGAGCCGACAAACCATCTTGATATTGAATCAAGGGAAGTTTTAGAGGAAGCCCTTGAGCAATATAATGGAACAATCCTAGCTGTTTCACATGATCGTTATTTTTTAAATAAGTTATTTGAAAAGACGTACTGGATTGATGAATGTAAATTATTTGAGTTTGCAGGAAACTATGCATGGGCTCGTCAAAAATGGGAAGAAAAGCTTGAGAAGCAAGTAATAAAGCAGAAACGCCAAGGGAGAAAGAGTGTTGAAATGGTTCCAGTAAAAGAGAAAAAAGCTAGGAATCTTGAAGAGATTGAAAATGAGTTAATGCATGTAGAAGAAGATATATATGCAATAGAATGTGAAATGGAACATGTAGCTGATGTTGAAAGACTTGAAAAATTATATGAGGAAAAAACGATGAAAGAGTTGTTACGAGCGAAGTTATATAGTGAGTTAGAGAATATTTTGGAGTAAAGAGTAGAAAGCCACTTCCTTTCAGTTTTGTTGGAGGAAGTGGCTTTTTCATAATGATATTTTACTTTAAAGATTAAATGAAGCGATGTGTTTCACGTGAAACAGTAACTTAGATAAATCCGTGTTCCTCAATTTGCATAGCTTGTGAAGCGTATGAAATGATAAGGTGAAAAATAAATGTCATTAGTGGCTTTTCAATAGGAGTAATCACAAAAACAAAGGCTAATTATTTCCCGAGAGATAAAGTGAAACTTTAATCAGTGGGGGGGTTACTGCCCGGCAAATAGCGGGATAAATATGTGTAACAGAGACTAGTGATTGAAAACGAAAAGAGAGCAAAGTTACAGCTTTACGCGCTGAACTCTGCTCTCTTTCTGCGTGGCATCTTCTCTTGTTGAAATTATAATAGCGATCCCGAGCATGATAAAAAAAGCTAAAAAGAGGACGAACTTTGGGAAGAACGGGAATAGTAATAGCGCCCCGACTATCATAATTGTTAATAATACGTAGTGCAGGACGTATTGGAATAGGTTGTCCATATTTTCGCCCCCTTTTTGGTAATTGGTTATTAGTATTTTATGTTTCATGCTGAAGGAATAGAAGTAGATTTTTAAGTTTTTAATACGAATTATAGCTGGGTTTTCTTAAAGTATAAATGTAGAGTGATAATTTTGGGAAAATTCTAAAAGAATTTATTTAGAAAGAATTGACAAAATATACTGAACGATATAAGCTAATAACCATAAAGTCTACCGGAAAGGTCGGAATAAGATTGTTACCCCTCAAAAACATCTATTTTTTACGATTAAAACCGACTTTTCCGATTGGCTATAAAAGTGCTGTGGGAGGCATACATAAGGTAATTCGTTCAGAGGGTATAATCATAAAAAGTTAGGGTGGGGACAATGAAGAAAAAGACAAAAAAATGGGCTGGTATATTTTCGGTATTAATGAGTAGTTCGCTTGTGTTGTCTGCTTGTGGGGGACAGGAGGACTCGGCTTCTACAGAGCCGGTTAAACAACAGGATTTAAAAAATGTAAAAGTTGAAAAGATTGCTGCTACAGATAAGACAAAGGTGCCTGATAAGGCAAAAAATAGAAAAGATACTTTTATTTCAGGTATCTCCAAGCCTGGGGGAGTTTTCTTACCTTACTTTCAAGAGAATGGTTGGGATGGTAATGTGACATCGGTTATATTTGCTTCTCTTGTTACAACAGATAAACAAGGAAAACCGATACCGGATCTTGCTGAGAAGTGGGATGTTTCTTCAGACCAATTAACATATACATTTCATTTACGTAAAGACTTGAAATTTAGTGATGGATCTCCATTAACTGCCGACGATGTAGCATTTACATTAACACTTCTACATGATAAAGCATATGAAGGCGGCGATGATATTTCACAATATGTAATTAAAGGTGGAAAAGAATATAAAGAAGGAAAAGCGACGTCTATTGAAGGAATTCAAGTTGTTGATCCACAAACAATTAAAATTACGACTGAAAAAGTTAACTCACAAGCGCTAATTGCTTTAGGTGGTCCAGTATTATCGAAAGCTTATTATGGAAAAGAGTATAAACAAAATACTAGTTTAGATTATTTAAAAGAGTTATATGGAAAACCGATAGCTGCGGGGCCATATAAGTTCGAAAAGTATATACCAGGACAGGAAGTTCGTTTTATAGCAAATGAAAATTATTATGCAGGTAAACCAAAAATTCAAAACTTTATTTATAAAATTACTTCACCGGATACCAAGTTCCAATTATTCCAAACAGGTGAGATAGATTATACAGGAGTAGGTTATGGGGATGAAATTTTAGAACAAGTGAAGAGTTTGCAGTTTGCAAATGTTGAAATAGAGACGGCTTCTTCATTTAGTTATATAAGAATGAATAGTAAAAAACCGTATTTAAAAGATAAGAAAGTTCGTCAAGCTCTTATTTATGGTTTGGATCGTAAAAAGTATGTAGATACAGCTTTTAAAGGATACGGTACAGTAGCTAATGTTCCAATTCATCCAACATCTTGGGCTTATACAGAAGAGGGGATTAATAAGTACGAATATAACTTAGATAAGGCGAAGAAATTATTAGATGAAGCTGGATGGAAAGCTGGTTCAGACGGAATTCGTGAAAAAGATGGTCAAAAGCTTAAATTAACGTATTATGGTGCAAGCTCGGCAAAAGACGGTGATTTATTTATTCCGATTGCAAAAGAGAACTATAAAGAATTAGGCGTTGAATTCAACCCTGAATTTATGGACTTTAATACGATGCTGTCAAAAGTAAAAAAAGGAGATTATGATTTAGCTTCTGTTGCAACACCAATTACAACAGATCCAAGTGAAACTGTAGGTGGCTACTCCTCGGATGGTGATGATAATACCCTAGGATATAAAAATGAAAAAGTAGATGCATTAATTAAAAAGGGACTTGAAACTGTAGATATTGAAAAACGTAAACCGATTTATAAAGAACTATACAAAGAATTAAGTGATGATCCGCCAGTAATTTTATTGAATTATCGTAGAGTCATCACAGCTTACAATGGAAACATTAAAGGAATTGATCCTGAGAAGTATGACAGTATTAGTTCGAACTCGCCAGTATTATCTATTGAAAAATAACGAGAAGAATGTATAAGTAGAAGACATTTTTTCATTCAGCTAGTAATATGCTGATTCGAAAAAATGTTCTTCTATTTTAAGCATAAGATTGGAGAGGAAAAGGGTGAAGACGTATATCGTTCGTAGGTTGTTACAAATGATTCCTACACTATTTGGAACATCAATTGTTATTTTCTTCCTGTTTGCACTTCTTCCGGGGGATTATATTGATTCAAATCCTAAGATTACACCACAAAGAGCAGCAGAGCTTAGGGAATTGTATGGATTAAATAAGCCAATTATTGAACGTTATTTTCATTGGTTAGGTAATGCATTGCAAGGAGATTTTGGTTTCTCGCTTCAATATCAAGAACCTGTAACATCATTATTAAATAAATTTATTTGGAATTCTTTTAGTGTAGCAGTTATTGCGTTATTTTTTATTTGGCTAATTGCACTTATTATCGGTGTATTCTCGGCGACGAAGCAACATTCTTTATTCGATAAGCTTGTAACAATTGGTATCTTTGCGGCAATGTCATTTCCTTCATTTTTTATTGGTTTGTTTCTAATTAAGGTGTTCGCAGTGGATCTTAAATTATTGCCGATAGGTGGAATGATTGATGTTGGCAGTAATTCAACAGGATTTGCTTACGTGATAGAAGTTGCAAAACATATGATTTTACCAGTATTTATTTTGACACTTCTTGGGGTCGGCTCGCTAACTCGTTATTTTAGAACAAGTATGTTAGAGGTTGTGAGACAAGATTACATACGAACAGCAAGAGCGAAAGGTTTGAAGGAGAAGACGGTTATTTATAAGCATGCATTAAAAAATGCAATATTACCGGCAATTACGTTATTAGCATTTGAATTACCAGGTTTGTTTTCAGGAGCGATTATTATTGAACAAATTTTTAACTGGCCAGGGATTGGTAGTATTCAATTAGAGGCATTAAATTTCCGCGATTATACAGTGTTAATGGCATTTACGATGTTTCTTTCTTGTTTAACAATTGTTTCGAATTTTTTCGCAGACATTGTATATGCAGTTGTTGATCCACGTATTCGGTTGAAGTAAGGGGGGAATGAGATGGAAACTGTTACAGCGATTACAGAGAAAAAAGAAAAAAAGAAAAGGGAAAATGAATCATCACCGTGGCGACAGGCTCTTAAAAAGATAAAAAGAAATAAGATGGCACTCGTAGGATTGTATGCATTAATTTTTATGTTTTTATTTTGTTTTATTGGTCCTTTCTTTTCACCATATGCATCAGGGAAAATACAAGTTGCACTAATTAACAAACCACCTAGTTTTTCTCATTGGCTTGGTACAGACCAATTAGGAAGAGATATTTTAACGAGACTAATGCAAGCGGGACGGATTTCATTAACTATCGGCATAGCTTCAATGGTTTTATCAGTGATACTAGGAGCTGTATTAGGAGCGATTGCAGGTTTTTATCGTGGTATTGTGGACAATATTATTATGCGGCTTGCAGATATTTTAATGTCGATGCCAGGATTACCGTTACTTATTATAATGGGTGCGATTTTATCAGAGTGGAAAGTACCGTCTGATTATCGTTTATATGTCATTATGATTATTTTAAGTTTAGTAGGTTGGCCAGGGCTTGCACGCCTTGTAAGAGGGCAAATTTTATCACTTAGGGAGCAAGCATTTATGCAAGCTGCGGATGTGTTAGGAATAAAAGATTACCGGAAAATTATATATCACTTAATACCTAATGTTTTACCCATTTTAATTGTCGTATCTACATTAGGTGTTGCAGGTTCTATTTTGGGAGAATCCGCACTAAGTTACTTAGGTCTCGGCGTCGTCCCACCTACGCCATCATGGGGGAACATGATTAGCGCAGCTAACTCATTAATTGATTTCCAAAAGCGTCCGTGGTTATGGATTCCACCTGGTTTTGCAATCTTTATAACAGTTGTATCAATTAATTTACTTGGTGATGCACTTCGTGATGCGTTAGATCCAAAGATGAGACGGTAGGTGAGAAGGTATGAGTAGAGCGGTAGTAGAGCTAAAAGACTTACAAACACACTTTCAAACGGAGGAAGGGACAGTAAAAGCTGTGAATCATGTTAGTTTTGCTGTTCGAGAAGGTGAAACTGTTTGTGTTGTAGGTGAATCTGGTTGCGGGAAGAGTGTAACGGCGTTATCTATTATGGGACTTATTGCTGAATCTGGCAGTGTAGTAGGTGGAGACATTTTATATGAAGGAAAAAGTCTTTTAGGAATGAAAGAGAAAGAACTTCGTAGTTTACGAGGCAATGATATTGCGATGATTTTCCAAGAACCGATGACATCGCTAAATCCCGTCTTCACTGTAGGTGAGCAAATTGTAGAAACGCTAAGGGAGCATGAATTACTTAGTAAAAATGAAGCATATAAGAAAGCAATTGAGTTAATTCGTAAAGTTGGCATAGCCCGTGCTGATGAAATTGTTCATTCTTATCCGCATGAACTGAGCGGCGGGATGTTACAACGTATTATGATTGCTGTTGCGCTTAGTTGTAATCCGAAGTTATTAATTGCAGATGAACCAACAACAGCTCTTGATGTTACGATTCAAGCTCAAATATTGGATTTACTAAGACAAGTGAAAGAAGAATTTAAAACGTCGATCTTATTAATTACACATGATTTAGGTGTCGTAGCAGAAATGGCTGATTACGTTGTCGTTATGTATGGTGGGAAAGTTATTGAAGAAGCTCCAGTATTAGAGATATTCCAAAATCCAAAACATCCTTATACGAAAGGATTATTGAAATCAAAACCAGTAATGGGAAAACGAATAGATAAACTATATTCTATTCCAGGGCAAGTTCCAAATTTAGTTGGTTTAGGTGAGTTTTGCTACTTTAGCGGGCGTTGTGAGCATTGTATGGAAATATGTGAAAAAGAAGTCCCAAATCTAAATGTAAATGATGAAAATCATAAAGTAGCTTGCTGGTTATATGAGGAGCGTGCGGAGCAATGAGTGAACCATTATTAGAGGTAAAAAACCTAAAGACATATTTTCCAATTAAAGGTGGCATATTTAGTAGAACGATCGGACATGTAAAAGCAGTTGATGGAGTAAGTTTTACTATTAATAAAGGCGAAGTGTTTGGTCTCGTTGGCGAATCAGGGAGCGGAAAAACAACGATAGGAAAAACAATTTTACGTCTCGTTCAAAAAACAGAGGGGGAAGTGAAGTTTAAAGGGAAAGATGTTCATTCTTTATCCAAGGATGAATTGAGAAAACATCGCCCTAATATGCAGCTCGTTTTCCAAGATCCATTTAGCTCATTAAATCCGAGAATGAGAATTGGAGAAGCACTTGGAGAGCCGATGTTGGCCCACGGATTAGCGACGAAAGAAAATGTTCGTGAAAAGGTAATTGAAGTATTGGAGTTATGTGGCTTAGCTCCTTATCATATTGACAGGTATCCCCATGAGTTTTCTGGTGGACAACGTCAACGTATCGTAATAGCAAGAGCTATGGTATTAAATCCAGAATTCATTGTAGCTGATGAACCTGTGGCGGCACTAGATGTATCTATCCAAGCACAAATTATTAATTTATTTAGTGAGTTACAGGAGAAAAAGGGATTATCTTATTTATTCATTTCACATGATTTAAGTGTAGTAGAACATTTATGTACGAAAATCGGAATTATGTATTTAGGTACGATTGTGGAGACGGCGCCGCGTGATGAGTTATTTACCAATCCGCTACATCCTTATACAAAAGCATTGTTATCAGCTGTTCCAATACCAGATCCAACAGTGAAGCGAGAGCGAATTATATTAGAAGGGGATATTCCAAGTCCAGCAAATCCACCTTCGGGTTGTCGTTTTCATACACGTTGCCCGTTTGCAACAGATGTTTGTAAAAAAACAATACCAGAATTTCGTAATGTTGGTGATGATCATTTTGTTTCTTGTCATCATGTATAAAAAAAGGACTCTTTCAAATGGAAAGAGTCCTTTTTTTATTTACTAGATGAAGTTTGTTTCAATACAAATTGCTCGATTGCGTGAGCAACACCATGTTCATTGTTTGTTAATGTTACAACATCACATAGTTTTTTTACATCTTCTTCAGCGTTGCCCATTGCAACAGATAAGCCTGCTACTTCTAACATTGGTACATCATTAAAATTATCACCAATAGCAACTGTATCTTCAATAGGGATATTAAAATGAGCTGCCATCTGCTGTAGCCCGTTTCCTTTATGTCCATTCTTATCCATAATTTCTAAGTTAGTAGGAGCTGATGCTGTAACCATAATATCAGCGTCTTCTTGTAACACGCTTAATAGCTGTGCGCGATGCGCTGCATTAAATGTTGAAATGAAGAATTTAGATATTTCTAGTTCTTGGTTATTTACAACATCTTCTATTTTTTTGAAATCGGTAATTAGGTTCGATTTCTTTTGCTTTTCTGTAATTCGTTCAAGTTCCTCTAATGTAACATCTAGCGCATGCTTATTTTCTTCGAACGCTTGCATCACTTGATCTTGCCATGTATATGGAGAATAAACTCCTTTATTCGTATATAGCTTATATGGGAAACCTTCAGATTCTAGTAATTTTGCAAGTTTGTACACTTTGTCGTTTTGTATACAACGAGAGTTAATTACTTTTCCATCCACATAAACAATAGCCCCATTGCTTGCTCCGACTGGAAGAGATAATTTATATTCTTCCAATAGCTTTAAAGCATCCTCTTTCGCACGACCAGAACAAATCATTACAATATGACCAGCTTCTTGTGCAGTTTGGATTGCTTGTAGGTTTTCTTTGGAGATTTCAAGATTAGATGATAGTAGTGTACCATCCATATCTAATGCGATTAATTTCAAAATGACCACCTCTTTGTTTTTATTATACATAGTTATATAGAGGAAACATATAAACTTATCTTGGAAAGACGGTATTTTATCTCATATTAAAAGTAAGTAAAGATTAGATAGGTTTAGTGTCACTAAATAAACTGTTTGTAACAAAAATAGAGAGGAGGATGACTATATTTCACTTTATGACTGTAATATTACACGAATGTTACAAACGCGAGCTTAGTGAAAAGTGCATTAAATAAGGGTTTTTGGGGATTGTTATAAAAAACGTAAAAAAAGTGTAATAAATTTTATGTTATTATATTGCAACGTAACAATAGTTATGTTACATTAATGTTACAAACATTACGTTATCAAATTTAATGTAACGTTAACATAAAAACTATGAAATAAACATTTCTTAGAAATTACATATAGATAACTTATGAAAAGGGAGGATAAATGATATGAAAGAGCAAGTATTACAAGTAACAAAAGGTGACTTCGTAGGATCGGCAAGTGGAGCAGTAGTATTAACAGCATTAATCGTATTTCTATCAAGCGTATTAGTATAATAGAAACTTTGTAACAAAAGAAAAAGAGGAGAGAATGAAAAATATGAAAGAGCAAGTATTACAAGTAACAAAAGGTGACTTCGTAGGATCGGCAAGTGGAGCAGTAGTATTAACAGCATTAATCGTATTTCTATCAAGCGTATTAGTATAATAGAAACTTTGTAACAAAAGAAAAAGAGGAGAGAATGAAAAATATGAAAGAGCAAGTATTACAAGTAACAAAAGGTGACTTCGTAGGATCGGCAAGTGGAGCAGTAGTATTAACAGCATTAATCGTATTTCTATCAAGCGTATTAGTATAATAGAAACTTTGTAACAAAAGAAAAAGAAGGGAGAATGAAAAATATGAAAGAGCAAGTATTACAAGTAACAAAAGGTGACTTCGTAGGATCAGCAAGTGGAGCAGTAGTATTAACAGCATTAATCGTATTTCTATCAAGCGTATTAGTATAATAGAAACTTTGTAACAAAAGAAAAAGAGGGGAGAATGAAAAATATGAAAGAGCAAGTATTACAAGTAACAAAAGGTGACTTCGTAGGATCAGCAAGTGGAGCAGT
>NZ_JBXAHS010000010.1:66666-88135 GCF_058795355.1 Bacillus sp. GW823-FHT06A11
TTCGTAGGATCAGCAAGTGGAGCAGTAGTATTAACAGCATTAATCGTATTTCTATCAAGCGTATTAGTATAATAGAAGTTTTAAATCAAACAAAAATGGAAGGAGAATGAGGGATATGAACAGTGAACAAGTGTTTCAAGTAACAAAAACAGATTTATTAGGATCCTTAGGTGGAGCGGTAATATTAACATCATTTATTCTATTCCTTGCAAGTGTATTAGTATGATATATATAAATACAATTATTCAAAAAAAATAAAGACTCTAACGTATTAGTAAGTATTTAATATGTTGGAGTCTTTTTTATTTTCTTCTTATATCCCTTCAAGTATTAAAGTTACCTCATTATTTAGCATTCATGAATAATTAGATGCTGCGGTTGCAACTTGATTCAATGAATAATCAAAAATCCACTGAGTAAAACCCCGATTGATGAGGGCTGATTAAAGTTTCACTTTATTTCAAAGAGAAAAAAGTCGAATTTTATATGTAAGAAAAAAAGAGGAATTTGACAGAAAAGATAGAAAATTTTAAAGGTCAGAATTTGTTAGCTTGCTAACTAATTTCTATTTATTTATGTTGGAAGCGTTTTCGGTTGGTTTTAAGTATGGACCATTTAATCTATTTACAGGGGGATGAAGATATTATGAAACAAAAATCTATGGATACGCTAGCTGCACAAATGGAGGACTTTTTTCCAGTACGTGATGTAGATCATTTGGAATTTTACGTAGGGAATGCAAAACAATCGAGTTATTATCTTGCGAGAGCATTCGGATTCAAAATTGTGGCTTACTCTGGATTAGAAACTGGAAACCGTGAAAAGGTATCTTATGTTCTTGTGCAAAAAAATATGCGTTTCGTTGTGTCTGGAGCTTTAAGTAGTGAAAATCGTATTGCAGAGTTTGTAAAGACTCATGGTGATGGCGTGAAGGATGTGGCACTACTTGTTGATGATGTTGATAAAGCATACTCAGAAGCAGTGAAACGTGGTGCCGTCGCAATTGCTCCACCAGAGGAATTAACAGATGAGGACGGTACATTGAAAAAAGCAGTTATTGGTACGTATGGTGATACAATTCATACGCTTGTAGAGCGTAAAAATTATAAAGGGGCATTTATGCCAGGATTCCAAAAGGTAGAGTTTAATATTCCATTTGAAGAGTCTGGCTTAATTGCTGTCGATCATGTAGTTGGTAATGTTGAAAAAATGGAAGAGTGGGTTAGTTATTACGAGAATGTCATGGGCTTTAAACAAATGATTCATTTTGATGATGATGATATTAGTACAGAGTATTCGGCTTTAATGTCGAAAGTTATGACAAATGGAAGCCGTATTAAGTTTCCTATTAACGAACCAGCAGACGGAAAGAGAAAGTCACAAATTCAAGAGTATCTAGAATTCTATAATGGAGCTGGTGTACAGCATCTTGCTTTATTAACAAGTGATATTGTTAAAACGGTTGAAGCGCTTCGTGCAAATGGGGTGGAGTTTTTAGATACACCTGATACTTATTATGATGAGTTAACTGCACGAGTTGGAAAAATCGATGAAGAAATTGATAAATTAAAAGAATTAAAGATCTTAGTAGATCGTGATGATGAAGGTTACTTACTACAAATCTTTACGAAACCAATTGTAGATCGCCCGACTTTATTTATTGAAATCATTCAACGTAAAGGTTCTCGTGGATTTGGTGAAGGAAACTTTAAAGCGTTATTCGAATCAATTGAAAGAGAACAAGAGCGTCGCGGAAACTTATAAGATTTATATCCACCAGCAAAAGTCCCTTTGCTGGTGGAAATTTCATTTTTATAAGGAGGAATCAGGATGAAATTTGTTACATTTCGTCTTCCTTCAAAAGAAATACGGGCTGGATGGCTTGAAGGTGACAAAGTAATAGATATGAATCTTGCTAGTGAAGGGAAAATCCCTTCTTCTATGATGGCTTTTTTAGAGAAAGCTGATGAGTATGTAGAAGTAGTACGGAATATTAAGAATCCAAATAAGGGTATATATGCTTTAGAAGAAGTACAATTGACAGCTGCTCTTCCTAATCCGAGTAGTATTCGAGATTTTTACGCATTTGAACAACATGTAAAAACAGCTCGTGGACGAAGAGGACTAGATGTTGTGCCTGAATGGTACGATATTCCGGTTTTTTATTTTACTAATCATCGTGCTGTAATTGGTTCCGGTGATTTTGTAATTGGTCCGAAAAAGTCTAAAAAGCTTGATTATGAGCTGGAGATTGCTTGCGTCATAGGAAAAGAAGGGCGAAATATTTCTCGTGAGCAAGCAGAGGAATATATTTTTGGTTATTGTATTATGAACGACTGGAGTGCGAGAGACTTACAAGCAACAGAAATGAAAGTAGGTCTCGGTCCGGCGAAAGGAAAGGACTTTGCAACTTCGTTAGGAGCACATCTTGTTACGAAAGAGGAATTAGATGTTTATCGTAATGGTGATCGATATGATTTAGAAATGACTGCTCATGTAAACGGAAAACTATTATCAAAGGGAAACTACCAAGATATTTACTATACATTTGCTGAAATGATTGAACGTGCTTCAGAGGACGTTACGTTATATCCAGGAGATGTGATTGGTTCTGGGACAGTAGGAACAGGATGTATTTTAGAACTTGGTACAGAAGAGTGGCTACAAGATGGAGATGTTGTAGAGCTGTCGATTACTGGTTTAGGTACACTACGTAATACGATTAAAAAAGAAAAGGAAGCGGGTGATGGGCATGTTTTATCGTCACATGGGAGAACTACCTCATAAACGACATGTACAATTTCGTAAAAAAGATGGATCGCTTTATCGTGAACAGGTAATGGGAACAAAAGGTTTTTCTGGTACGCAGTCTATTTTGTATCATCACTATATGCCAACAGAAGTAGGTCATTCTGCATTATCGCATTCTTGTCAGTTGCAGTATGAAGAGGATGTTGCTCTTTCTCATCGCCACTTCCGAACGAAAGAAAATAAAAAAAGTGGTGATGCAATAAGTGGACGAAATTTCATACTTGGAAATGAAGATTTGTTAATTGGAGTAGTGAGCCCAACAGAAAAAATGGATTATTTCTATCGTAATGGTGATGGCGACGAAATGTTATTTGTTCATTATGGAACAGGGAAAATTGAAACGATGTTTGGAACGATTCACTATAGAAAAGGCGACTATGTAACGATCCCAATTGGAACAATTTATCGTGTTATTCCAGATGAAGGAGAGACTAAGTTTCTCGTTGTAGAGGCGAATAGCCAAATTACAACGCCGCGTCGTTATCGAAATGAATATGGACAATTGTTAGAGCATAGTCCGTTTTGTGAAAGAGATCTTCGTGGTCCAGAAAAATTAGAGACCTATGATGAAAAAGGTGAGTTTGTCGTAATGACAAAGTCAAGAGGCTATATGCATAAACATGTTTTAGGACACCACCCGTTAGATGTTGTTGGATGGGATGGCTATTTATATCCGTGGGTATTTAATGTAGAGGATTTTGAACCAATTACAGGGCGCATTCATCAGCCACCGCCAGTACATCAAACATTTGAAGGGCATAATTTTGTTATTTGCTCTTTCGTACCACGTTTATACGATTATCATCCAGAGTCAATTCCGGCACCATATTATCATAGTAATGTTAATAGTGATGAAGTTCTTTACTATGTAGAAGGAAACTTTATGAGTCGCAAAGGTGTGGAAGAAGGTTCTATTACACTTCATCCGAGCGGGATTCCCCATGGGCCGCATCCGGGGAAAACAGAGGCAAGTATAGGGAAGAAAGAGACACTTGAATTAGCTGTTATGATAGACACATTCCGTCCGCTTCGTATTGTAAAACAAGCACATGAAACAGAAGATGAAAAGTATATGTATAGCTGGATTGAACAAGGTTCATATACTGTGAAATAAGTAAAAAAAGTCATGCTCTTAATAAGGGAGCATGCCTTTTTTGTGGAATCGACATGTATAATAATACCAAAAAGAGTTGTCGAAAGATATATAGAAAGAATGATAAGGGTAGTGCATATTCAGAAGAATTTCTACTTGTTTCGACAAAAGTATTGACTAGGAAAAGCGTAATGAGTAAAATAAAAAGCGAATTAAAAATTTTCAGAAAATTTAAAACTTGGAGGAGTGAAAGATGAAGCAAATTTTTCAAAAGAAGCCAATTGCAAAGTTAATGCAAGAAAGTAAGCAAAAAACGTTAGCAAGAACATTGGGCGCGCTAGATTTAACTATGCTTGGAATCGGAGCAATTGTTGGAACTGGTATTTTTGTTCTAACGGGTGTTGTGGCAGCGAAACATTCTGGGCCAGCTATTATATTATCATTTGCGATTGCCGCGCTAGCTTGTGCCTTTGCTGCATTTTGTTATGCTGAATTTGCTTCTTCAGTTCCTGTCTCGGGCAGTGTGTATACGTATACATACGCGACGATGGGGGAAGTATTCGCATTTTTAATTGGCTGGGACTTAATGCTTGAATATTTACTTGCTACATCTGCTGTAGCAAACGGTTGGTCTGCATATTTTCAATCTTTATTAAAGGGGTTTGGAATCCACATTCCGACTATTCTCTCCTCGGCTCCTGGTACAGGAAAGGGTGGAATAATTGATCTACCTGCAGTTCTAATTATTTTAGTGATGACAGTTCTTTTATCTAGAGGTGTTCGTGAAAGTGCACGAGTAAATAACATTATGGTATTTATTAAAATAGCAGTTGTTCTTATTTTTATTTTTGCTGGTTTTAATTATGTGAAACCTGAAAACTGGACGCCTTTTATGCCATTTGGTTTAGATGGTGTAATGGCTGGAGCGGCCACAGTATTCTTTGCATTTATAGGATTTGATGCAGTTTCAACAGCGGCAGAAGAAGTGAAACGTCCGCAACGTGATTTACCAATTGGTATTATTGCATCGTTATTAATTTGTACAGTTCTTTATATCGTTGTTTCGCTTATTTTGACAGGAATTGTTCCATACGGCCAGCTAAATATATCAGATCCAGTTGCTTTTGCACTGCAATTTATTGGACAAGATGGCTTAGCGGGGGTAATTTCAGTAGGAGCAATTACAGGGATTACAACAGTAATGCTAGTTATGATGTATGGGCAAGTTCGTGTTTCTTATGCGATGAGCCGAGATGGTTTATTACCGAAGCGTCTTGCTAAAGTTCATCCGAAATTTAAAACGCCATTTTTAAATACATGGACAACGGGAATTATTGCGGCACTGATTTCAGGATTAATAGATTTAAATGTTTTAGCACATCTTGTAAACATGGGGACATTGTCAGCATTTGCACTCGTAGCTGTTGCGGTAATTGTAATGAGAAGAACCCATCCAGACTTACCAAGGGCATTTAAGGCTCCGCTTGTACCATTTTTACCAGCGTTAACAGTGATTTTCTGTTTATACTTAATGCTTCAATTATCGGGGACAGCATGGATTAGTTTTGGGATATGGATGGTTATTGGTATAGCGGTTTACTTCTTATATAGCCGAAAACATAGTGCTTTAAATAATAGTAAAAAAGAAGAAGATGTTGCGAATTTATAAGCGAAAAAAATCCATTCTAATTCTGTTAGAATGGATTTTTATTTGAAAATTTACATTTTTATGAATTTATTATAAGATAATTGTTGGCTAACTAAAGGAGTGAAATGATGAAAAATACGTGGCGTGAGTTAAGGGAGATGGACCGTAACGTATGGATTCGATTTATTGGAGAGACGTTAAATGGAATTGCAATGATGATGTTAATGCCTTTTTTTGCATTATATTTAAAAGATAAGGTAGATTCGTTGTTGGAAGTTGGGGTTATTATGGCGCTTTCTCCAATTGCTGCGAGCTTTGGTTCACTTATAGGAGGGAGAATTGCTGACATATATGGAAGAAAGCCGATTATGATATTTTCTATGGCAAGTAATGCATTATTAATGCTCGGTTTTCTATTTATAGAAGGATTTATTCCATATGCAATTTTATCTATTTTTTTAGGATTGAGTAATTCTTTATTTCATCCAGCTGCATCAGCTATGGTCGCAGATGTAACGGCACCAGAAAAAAGAACAGAGGCATATGGTTTATTACGAATGGGACACAATATAGGTGCTGCGATTGGTCCGATAATGGGAGCATCAGTAGTTGTGTTGTCAAAGAATCTTGTGTTTATTATTGCCTCTTCTACAATGCTATTTTATGCGTTACTTGTATTGCTTCTTATTCAAGAGACGATGCCAAAGAGGACAGATAAGGAAGAACATAAAGAAAAGGAATCTGGGGCAGTTTGGAAAATTGTCATGCGAGATAAGGCATTAATGATTTACTTATTAGCAGGTATTATCATTTCGATGGGGTTTTCTCAAACAGAAGGCATGTTGCCACTACATTTTGATAACGAAATGAAGCGTATTTTTGGAGCGAATAATCCATATCCATATTTAATGGCGTTAAACGGACTATTAGTTGTTTTATTCCAATTTCAAATTTCAAAATGGGCTACGGATAAACCAGTCGGGAAGACGATGTTATATGGTGCATGTTTGTTCGGGATTGGATTGTTTTTTATAGGGTGGTTACCGAAGTGGTTTGGAGAGTTTAATACAAATGCTACAGTTATTTTAATAACACTACTGTTCGTTTATGCTATATATACGTTAGGTGAGATGATTATGTCGCCTGTACAGATGACATTTGTAGCAAACTTGGCCCCTGAGCATTTGAGAGGGACTTATATGGGCGCTGCAAGTTTGCAGTGGATTACAGGAAGCGCATTTGGTCCACTTTTGGGAGGTTTTTTATTAGATCGATTACTTGGCCACTTGCTATTTACAATTTTAGCTGTAGGATGTGTAGTTGCAGGTATTGTATATATTTCTTTAGATCGCCTTGTTGAGCAAAGGCAAAAAGATACACTAACCAAGCAATCTTCTTAGTAAATAGGTGACATACACAAAAAAGGGGATTTCTACATATTTTAGGTACATAACTAGATAGGATTACCATTTCATTTTAAAATTCACCTTTGTATAGTAGTGGAATAGAAAAAGTGTAGAAAACCAATAAGTAGTGTCATTTAATTATTTGTGGAAGTTACATTTTATTTCAAATAGGAACTACCTATTTTTATAAAAAGTGCTAAAATAGAAAAATGAAAACAATTGGTTAGGGTGATTTCAGTGACAAAAATTAAATTAGGTTTATTATATGGTGGAAAATCAGCTGAGCATCAAGTTTCGTTACAGACGGCTCTTGCTGCTATTAAAGCGTTAAATCAAGATAAATTCGAGATTCATCCAATTTATATTACAGAACAAGGTCAATGGGTACGTGGTGAGCGTATTGAAGGTGAAGTAACAGATGTTGAAGCTTTAAAAATGAGTAGTGCAGAAAATGCGATTTCTCCGTTATCATTAAGTACAGAGATTATTCCATCTGCAGCTTCTGAGGAAAACGCTATTGACGTTATTTTCCCATTACTACATGGACCAAACGGTGAAGATGGAACGGTTCAAGGATTATTAGAATTGATGAATATTCCTTATGTAGGAAATGGTGTTCTAGCATCATCTGCTGGTATGGATAAAGTTGTTATGAAAAACATCTTTGCAGAGGCTGGTTTAAAACAAGCAAAATATGCGTCTTTCATTCGCAGTGCATGGGAAAAAGATCGCCAGGAAGCTTATTCTAAAGTAGAAGATAAGTTAGGATATCCTTGTTTCGTAAAACCAGCAAACCTTGGTTCAAGTGTTGGTATTAATAAGTGTAAAAATCGTGAAGAACTTGAGAATGCATTTGTAGAGGCATTCCAATTTGATCGCAAAATTATTGTAGAAGAAAATATTGTAGGTCGTGAAGTAGAAGTTGGGGTACTAGGTAATGATGAGCCGAAATGTTCAGTTGTAGGTGAAATCGTTCCGAAAAAGGACTTCTATGATTATAAGTCGAAATATATCGATGGTGATACGGCGTTAATTATTCCAGCTGAAATGACAGAAGAAGAATCTGATGTGATTAAGCGTGATGCAATTATTGCGTTCCAATCATTAGATGGTGCAGGCTTAACGCGAGCTGATTTCTTCTTAACGAAAGACGGAGAAGTGTATATTAACGAAGTAAACACTATGCCAGGATTTACACCGTTTAGTATGTTCCCTCTATTATGGCAACATACTGGGTTACCGTATCCAGAGTTAATCGAAGAGTTAATTCGTTTAGCGATTGAACGTCACGAAGAAAAACAAAAAATTAAATATACAATCTAACAAAAAAAGGAGGAAGCACTATTCGTAGGAATAGTGCTTCCTCTATGTAAGGAGCGTTTCTATATGATAAAGCGAATGTTAAAGCAAGTAGAACAGATGGTAAATGGTACTGGATTAGCAGAGCAATATGAGGGAACTATCATTCAAGGCGTGTCTATTGATACGAGAAAAATTGAAAAAGGAAACTTATATGTTCCGATTCAAGGGGAGCGTTTCGATGGACATGCTTTTGTAGATAAAGCAGTTGAAAATGGAGCTGTAGCTACATTGTGGATGAAAGATGTAGCAAATCCACCCGAGAATCTTCCGGTTATTTTTGTAGAAGATACGCTATCTGCACTGCAAATGTTAGCGAAAAACTATCGCGATCAATTGGATGTTAAAGTTGTTGGTGTGACAGGTAGTAACGGTAAAACATCCACGAAAGATATTGTGACAAGTATTCTCGCGACTAAGTTCAAAGTTCAAAAAACAGAAGGAAATTTCAATAACCATATTGGGTTACCTCTCACTATTTTAAACTTAGAAGAAAATACAGAAGTAGCTGTATTAGAAATGGGTATGTCAAGCCGAGGAGAGATTGAATTTTTATCTAAGTTAGCTCGTCCTAATGCAGCTATCATTACGAATATTGGTGAAGCACATTTAATGGATTTAGGATCTCGTGAGGCCATTGCTGAAGCGAAATTAGAAATTGTTACAGGGTTACAAGAAGGTGGCGTGTTCGTATATAATGGAGATGAGCCGTTATTAACGAATCGTGTTCCTGAAATGAATTTAGCAGCGGAAACAGTTACGTTTGGTGATGCAAGAGCCAACGATTACTATCCAACAACTGTAACATTACAGGCAACTGGGACACATTTTAAAATGAATAGAGATGAAAATATTTCATTCTACCTACCGGTGTTAGGGAAACATAATGTGTACAATACACTTGCTTCAATGGCAATTGCGACACATTTTGGTGTGACGTGGGAAGAAATGAAACAAGGTTTAGTAACACTTCAAATGACGGGCATGCGTATGGAGATTGTAAAAACAGATAGTGGATTAACAATTATCAACGATGCTTATAATGCAAGTCCGACGGCTATGGAGGCAGCATTCCATTTAATGAATGGTTTAGATGGGTTTACTAAAAAAATCGTTGTGCTTGGTGATATGTTAGAACTTGGAAATCAAGAAGTGCAGTTCCATTATGAGGTAGGTAAATTAATCGATCCAGCAAAAATCTCACATGTATTCACATACGGTAGATTAGGAGCTCAAATTGCTGAAGGAGCAAAAATTAATTTCCCTAATGAACGTGTAAAGGCGTATGATAATAAAGAAGAGTTAGTAAGAGATTTACAAGCAGTAGTCGATGCGAAAGATGTTGTATTAATAAAAGCATCTCGCGGTATGAAATTAGAAGAAGTAATTACGATGTTGAAATAATTGGTGTATATAAATAGGGATGATAGTCACGAAAATAGAAGAAACTTATAATAAGCGCTTACAGTAAATGATAAAAAAATAAAAGTAAAGAAAAAGGCCCTGAATATAAAATAAGGTAACAGTTGGGTTTGCTTTTTACACATACAAAACTTATAATTGATAAAGTGTAATAACGTTTAGAAGTATTTTCGTGAAGAATATACGCCCGGTTATATACGTGAGCATTCAGGAAAAGGGCTTTTCCGCAAATTCGGAAAACGCCTTTTTTTAAATGATAAGTATAGGATAGAAAAGGAGAAGTAACATTGACAACATTTCGAGAATTAGGATTAAGTGAGTCTTTACTGCAATCGGTTGAAAGTATGGGCTTTGAAGAGGCTACGCCGATTCAAGCTGAAACAATTCCACATGCATTGCAAGGTAAGGATATTATTGGGCAAGCGCAAACAGGTACAGGGAAAACAGCAGCATTCGGATTACCACTATTAGATAAAGTGGATACAAATAAAGAAGCAGTTCAAGGTATTGTTATCGCGCCAACGCGTGAATTAGCAATTCAAGTTGGAGAAGAGCTATACAAAATTGGTAAACATAAACGTGTTCGTATTCTACCAATTTATGGTGGTCAAGATATTAACCGCCAAATTCGTGCTCTAAAAAAACACCCACACATTATTGTTGGTACGCCGGGTCGTATTTTAGATCATATTAACCGTAAAACACTTCGCTTACAAAACGTAGAGACTGTTGTTCTTGATGAAGCGGATGAAATGTTAAACATGGGCTTCATTGAAGATATTGAAGCGATTTTAACAGATGTGCCAGAAACACATCAAACATTATTATTCTCAGCGACAATGCCAGATCCAATCCGTCGTATTGCTGAGCGTTTCATGACTGAGCCTCAACACATTAAAGTAAAAGCAAAAGAAGTAACAATGCCAAACATTCAGCAGTTCTATTTAGAAGTGCAAGAAAAGAAAAAGTTTGACGTGTTAACACGCTTACTAGATATTCAATCTCCAGAGCTTGCGATCGTATTCGGTCGTACAAAGCGTCGTGTTGATGAATTATCAGAAGCATTAAACTTACGTGGTTATGCAGCAGAAGGTATTCATGGTGACTTAACACAGGCGAAACGTATGTCTGTATTACGTAAATTTAAAGAAGGTGCTATTGAAGTTCTTGTTGCAACAGACGTTGCTGCACGTGGTCTTGATATTTCAGGCGTAACACACGTATACAACTTCGATATCCCACAAGATCCAGAATCATACGTTCACCGTATCGGTCGTACTGGCCGTGCAGGTAAAAAAGGTATTGCAATGTTATTTGTAACACCACGTGAATCAGGACAATTAAAAAATATCGAGCGTACAACAAAGCGTAAAGTTGATCGTATGGAAGCACCGACACTTGATGAGGCATTAGAAGGTCAACAACGTTTAATCGCTGAAAAACTTCAAAGCACAATCCAAAATGAGAACTTATCATACTACAAGCGTATTGCAGAAGAAATGTTAGAAGAGAATGACTCTGTAACAGTAGTAGCTGCTGCTTTAAAAATGATGACTAAAGAGCCGGATACAACTCCGATCGCTTTAACATCAGAACCACCAGTTGTTTCAAGAGGTGGCGGTTCTAAAAAACGTGGCGGTAACGGAGGCGGATACCGTGATGGTAACCGTAATCGTAGTCGTGACGGACGTGGCGGTGGCGATGGTCGTAACCGTGATGGACGTAATCGTGACGGAAACCGTGATCGCAATCGTGATGGAAACCGTGATCGTAATCGTGATGGTGGCAGTCGTGGTCGTAGAGGTGAAGGTCAAGGTCGCCCAGGATCTTCAAATGGACGCGGCGAAAGAAAACATCATAGCCGTCCACAAGCTTAATAAAAAAGAGAATGCCCTTTGTTGGCATTCTCTTTTTTTATTTCTGTAATTGTGCATACTACATAGTAGTTATGATAGAAAAGGGGCTGTTATATGCTTGTAAGGCTTGGTTACGTTGCGATGAGTGTGCATTTGAAGAATGCATCCCCATCTCAAATGATGACGTACGCACAGTTTCAGAAAATAGATAATCGTGATGCTGCAATTCGTAAACTTGAAAGAATTGCTAATTCCAATTTGGAAAATTGTTTACGTTTATTAAAGCATAATAAGGGACATGACATATCTTTCTTTCGGCTTAGTTCTAAGCTCATTCCTTTAGCGAATCATGAGGAATTGCTAGAGTGGAACTATATTCGTCCTTTAAAAGAAAAATTGAAAGAATTAGGTGAATATGCTATTCATATGAATATGCGAATTGATTTCCATCCAGATCATTTTGTTGTACTAAATTCACCTGAGGAGAGTGTTTTTAAACAATCTGTAAAGACATTGCAGATGCACAAAAAATTATTAAAAGGCATGGGGATTGAACATAAGCAACGATGTGTACTACATGTTGGAGGAGGGTATAAAGATAAAGAACTTGCATTAGAGCGTTTTATAGAGAATTGGTCTAATGTCCCAAGGGGTATTCAAGAAATGATTATATTAGAAAATGATGATACAACTTTTACGTTAGAGGAAACATTATATTTAGGAGAAAAATTAGATATTCCCGTCGTGTTTGATTTGCATCACCATATGATGAATAATGAGCAAGAAGATTGGTATGAAGATTGGGCACGTGTTGTTCATACGTGGGAAACATCTTTGTTACCGGTTAAAATGCATATCTCTAGCCCTAGAGAGGGAAAAGATCCAAGAGCTCATGCAGATTATATTAATGTAGACGCATTTTTATCTTTTTTAAGAAGGATAAAGGGAAGTGTTCCGCAAATTGATTGTATGATTGAGGCGAAGATGAAGGATGAGTCTTTATTTCAATTAATGAGGGATTTAAGCGAACAGGTAGATGTAGAAATTATCGATGGTGCAAGCTTTTATATTAAATAAGCTTTGCACCATCGTTTTTTTTTGTTAAAAAAGGAGTTAAAATGCCGCCGGTTATTAAACCTGTTAAATGACTGATCGGATTGGCGGAAGGATTAAAGAAAGTAAATAGCAGTAATAGAAGTATCATAATTGAGAAAATGGCAATTTCTTTTGGTTTTGAAGAGCGGTATCGATTGTACAATAAAAATAATTGTGCGCCTAATAGTCCGAAAATACCACCTGATGCACCTGCGTGAATATATTCAGGAGGCATAATAATATAAGAAGAAATATTTCCGGAAATTCCAGAAAGAAAAAATAGAATAAAAAAAGAAAAGTGTCCGAGTTGCTTTTCGATAGAAGAACCAAGTGCAAACAAAAAAATACTATTAGAAAGAAAATGTTGTAAGTCTACGTGTACCAGAAGGGAAGTTATGACACGCCACCATTCTCCTTTAGCGATATATTCATTAGAGGCTGCCAGTGGGAAGAGGAAAAAGTCGCCTAATATCATCATGACTAAGTGAATAAAAAGTAAGGTGAGAATAGTCGGTTGTAAAGAAATTTGAGTAGATCTTATTAGCATACGGTTACTATCACCCCTTTTGCATCAGAAAGATTCTCTGTTATTCTTATCAATATGAAAGAAGAAAGTTAAATAGAAGAAGGGGATTTTGAAATGATTATAGGGATTGGAATCGATATTATTGAATTAAATCGTATTGAAAAAATGCTAGATGGAAAGCTTAAATTTATGGAACGTATTTTAACAGAAAATGAACGTAATGTTGCTATGGAGCTGAAAGGAAGTCGTCTTACAGAGTTTGTAGCTGGAAGGTTTGCAGCGAAAGAGGCGTATTCAAAAGCTGTAGGTACTGGTATCGGGAAAGAAGTGAGCTTTTTAGATATTGAAGTGAAAAATGATGAAAAAGGTAAGCCGATTCTGATTACAAGTGCAGAGTGTGTTGTTCATTTATCAATTAGTCATAGTAAGGAATTTGCTGTTGCTCAAGTTGTTTTAGAAAGCTCGTCACGCTAGTCTGCATATTTTATATCTTTGTCTCATATATTTGAGGTAGCGATAAGGAAGGTACATCTTCCATTCATTTATAGGGGCAAAGGGGCTGAAGTGATGAAAAGGCGTCTGTTTTTAGTTCTTGTCGGTTTGTTGACCGTTTTTGTGTTGGCGGGTTGTGTGGAAAAGAAACAAGATGATGTCGTGAGAGATTTAGAGGCAAAAGTAAAAGGGATGAAAAGTTATCAAGCTGAAGCGAAATTATCTATTAAAACAGGAAATGAGCCTCAGGAGTATAATGTAGAGATTTGGCATAAGGAACCGTCTTTTTATCGTGTGAATTTAAAGAATGCAAAAAAAGATCAGAGCCAAATCATTTTAAGAAATGAAGAAGGTGTATTTGTATTAACGCCAGCACTTAATAAGAGCTTCCGTTTTCAAAGTGATTGGCCGCAAAATAGCAGCCAGGCTTATTTATATGAATCACTTGTAAGAGATATTTTGCAGGATAAGAAAAACCTTACTTTCGAGAAAACAGATAAGTATTATATTTTTAAAACAAAAACAAACTATCAACATCAAAATATGTTGCCGAAACAAGAGATTACGCTGAAGAAGAGCGATTTGACTCCAGTTTCAGTGAAGTTAATGGATAATGATCAAAATGTTCTTGTAAAAGTAGATTTCTCTAAGGTGAAATTCGATGCGAAATTTGATAAAGGTGCATTTGATACGAAACAAAATATGTCTAGAGCGCAGGTAGATGTTCAAACAACAGCGAAAGAAGACAAACCGTTTGCTATTTTGTATCCACTTGATACACCGCAAGGTATGACTCTGCAAGATGAAAAAGAGTTGAAGACAGACAGTGGCAAGCGTGCGATACTCACATACACTGGAAATAAGAAATCCTTTACTTTAATACAAGAAAAGGCAAAAGTTGCAGAGGCTTCATCAGCGGTAAGTGTAAGTGGAGAACCAGTTGATCTTGGGTTTACGATTGGTGCATTGACGAAAGACTCTGTAACGTGGTCGCATAACGGAGTAGAATATATGCTCGTGTCTAAAGGTTTAGAGCCGAAGGAGCTACTAATGGTTGCTCGTTCAGTTACAGCGAAGCAGGTGAAGTAGACTTCTTAGACGTGGTGATATATGTGCACCACGTCTTTTCTTAGTTTGAAGGTGGATTTTATAAAAGAAGCATATAAAAGAATAAGCTTCGCATATCGTGTATAAGGAAGTGTATTTATGGAAGAAGCACCATTTTACCGTGACACTTGGGTGGAAGTGGATTTAGATGCCATTTATAACAACGTTACACATATTAAAGAGTTCATCCCAAGTGATGTAGAGATTTTTGCTGTAGTTAAAGCAAACGCGTATGGGCACGATTATGTACCGGTGGCTAAAACGGCATTAGAAGCGGGTGCAACAAGGTTAGCAGTTGCTTTTTTAGATGAAGCTTTAGTGCTTCGGAGGGCTGGTATTACTGTGCCGATTTTAGTGTTAGGTCCCTCGCCGCCGCGTGATGTAAATGTAGCTGCTGAAAATGATGTAGCGCTAACTGTTTTTCAAAAAGAATGGGTGGACGAAGCAATTAAACTTTGGGATGGTTCATCTGTAATGAAATTCCATATTAACTTTGATAGTGGTATGGGGAGAATTGGAATACGTGAAAGAAAAGAACTGAAAGCATTTTTAAAGAGTTTAGAAGGTGCACCGTTTTTAGAGTTAGAAGGAGTATACACGCATTTTGCAACGGCAGATGAGGTTGAGACTTCGTATTTTGATAAGCAATATAATACGTTCTTAGAGCAGTTAAGTTGGTTGAAAGAATTCGGAGTGGATCCTAAGTTTGTCCATACAGCTAATAGTGCTGCCACGTTACGTTTTCAAGGGATTACATTTAATGCAGTGCGAATTGGGATTGCAATGTATGGATTATCTCCTTCTGTAGAAATACGTCCTTTTTTACCATTTGAATTAGAACCGGCGCTATCACTGCATACGAAAGTAGCTCATATTAAACAGGTGATTAAAGGTGATGGAATTAGTTATAACGTCACTTATCGAACGAAAACTGAAGAATGGATCGCGACTGTAGCGATTGGTTATGCAGATGGATGGCTTAGAAGATTACAAGGATTTGAAGTGCTTATAAATGGTAAAAGGGTACCGATTGTAGGGCGAGTAACAATGGATCAGTTCATGATTCATCTTCCTTGTGAAGTGCCGCTTGGTACGAAAGTTACGCTTATTGGAAGGCAGGGAGATGAGTATATTAGCGCTACAGAGGTTGCGGAATATTCAGGGACTATTAATTATGAAATTATTGCAACGATCAGTTTCCGTGTACCAAGAATATTTATACGGAATGGTAAGGTTGTAGAGATAATTAATTACTTGAACAATATATAGAAGGTAGCATGATTGCTTCTTGTCATTAGAGTGACTGTTCATTGCTGGATAATAAGCTCTTTTTGATGAGAAGCTTTTTACTTATAATCATTTTTTATATAAGTTACACGTAAGTTTTGAAGAGGAGTTCTATTGTTTTTAGTTAGTTATGAGATAAAAAATTTAAGAAGATGAATGTTTTGTTTATGAATTGGAAAACATAAGCAAGGAATAAGGAAGTCTTTGCAACAGGCTCCATACAATGGTATTATTACAATAGGTGTCATATATATATTTGGGTGTGTAGTTGACGGTGGAGGTGTATTTTTGTGTCCGAATCAAGTGTAACTACTGAAATCGTGGTTCGGTTGCCAAAGCAAATGGTAACGGAATTGGACGGAATTGGAAAACAAGAGAATAAGAATCGCCATGAACTAATTTGCCAGGCAACACAATTGTTATTGCGTCAACATAAGACGAAGAAACGCTACCAACATGAATCAATGCGACGTGGGTATATTGAAATGGGAAAAATTAATCTTGGTATTGCATCTGAAGCTTTCTTAGCGGAGTATGAAGCAGCTCATACAGTAGAACGCTTAGTTAGCGGGGGGTAATATTTTGATTGTAAAACGCGGCGACGTGTATTTTGCAGACCTTTCCCCAGTTGTTGGTTCTGAGCAAGGAGGCGTTCGTCCGGTTCTTGTCATTCAAAATGACATCGGAAATCGTTTTAGTCCAACGGTGATTGTAGCGGCTATTACTGCACAGATTCAAAAAGCAAAATTACCCACTCATGTGGAAATTGATGCGAAAAAGTATGGTTTTGAGAGAGATTCTGTTATTTTACTTGAGCAGATTCGAACAATCGATAAGCAACGCTTAACGGACAAAATCACTCATTTAGATGAAGTGATGATGAGTCGTGTAGATGAAGCGTTACAAATTAGTTTAGGACTAATAGATTTTTAAATCGGCAGTTTAAGTTGCTCTCTTTGAAGGGCAACTTTTTTTATTATAGAGGAGGTTACGGTTGTATATGGAAATGGTAGATAATCGACAAGCGTTAATGAAAATGTTAGTGAAAGAATTAGGCTTTAGCGAAAAGCAAGTTCGTCATGTTATTCAATTAACAGAAGAAGGTAACACAGTTCCATTTATTGCTCGTTACCGAAAAGAATGGACAGGCTCTTTAGATGAGGTGCAAATTCGTGCGATTTTAGAGAGATGGCAATATATGATGCAACTTGAAGATAGGAAGGAAGAAGTTATTCGTCTTATTGATGAGAAGGGAAAACTGACAGGAGAGCTGAGACAGCAAATTGTTAAAGCTACAAAGTTGCAGGAAGTAGAAGATTTATATCGTCCATATAAAGAGAAAAGAAGAACGAAAGCAACGATTGCAAAAGAAAAAGGGTTAGAACCGTTAGCTGAATGGTTGTTGTTATATAAGAAAGAAGATCCGGCTAAAAAGGCAGTGGAATTTATTAATGCAGAGAAAGAAGTGCAATCTGCAGAAGAAGCTTTACAAGGTGCACAAGACATTATTGCAGAAATGATTTCAGATGAAGCTACGTATCGTAGTTGGATTCGAAATATTACTTTTAGAAAAGGTATTATGTCTTCGTCTGTAAAAGGTGAAGAAAAAGATGAAAAGAATATATATGAAATGTATTACAGTTATGAAGAACCATTGCAAAAAGTAGTACCACATCGTGTATTAGCAATGAATCGCGGTGAGAAAGAAGATATATTGAGAGTTTCTGTTGTCCCACCAGTAGATGAGATATTAAATTTCTTATATAAGAAAGTAATTCGTGATAACGATTCTAAAAGTGCGCATTATGTACAATTAGCGATTGAAGATGGTTATAAACGATTAATTCAATCTTCAATTGAAAGAGAAATTCGTAAAGAATTAACAGAAACAGCTGAAGAACAAGCGATACATATTTTCTCTGAGAACTTACGTAACTTATTATTACAACCTCCGATGAAAGGGAAAGTCGTGCTAGCAGTAGACCCGGCATATAGAACTGGTTGTAAATTATCTGTAGTAGATGATACGGGGAAAGTACTACATATTGATGTTATTTATCCGCATCCGCCTGTTCGTAAATATGATGACGCAAAAACGAAAGTTCTTTCTATTATAGATAAATATCAAGTTGAAATGATTGCAATTGGTAATGGGACAGCATCTAGAGAAACAGAGGAATTTATAGTAGATGTATTACAAAGTGTGAAACAGGAAGTCTTTTATATTATTGTAAATGAAGCGGGTGCTAGTGTATATTCAGCTTCTGATTTAGCTCGTGAAGAATTCCCGAATTTACAGGTTGAAGAGAGAAGTGCCGTTTCTATTGGAAGACGTCTGCAAGATCCACTGGCTGAACTTGTGAAAATTGATCCTAAATCAGTTGGGGTTGGACAATACCAACATGATGTATCTCAAAAGAGATTGAATGAGTCATTAACATTTGTAGTAGAGACAGCTGTTAACCAAGTTGGGGTTAATGTAAATACGGCTTCGGTTGCATTGTTACAATATGTTTCAGGTTTATCGAAAACTGTTGCGAAAAATATTGTGGCAAAGAGAGAAGAGGATGGGAAATTCACAAAGCGCACGGAATTAAAGAAAATCCCACGTTTAGGTGCAAAGACGTACGAACAATGTATAGGTTTCTTGCGTATATTAGAAGGAGCGAATCCATTAGATCGAACAGGTATTCATCCCGAACAATATAAAAATGTTGAATTGTTATTGAAGAGTTTAGGGTTATCGATAGATGACGTAGGACAACCGCAATTACAAAAGAGATTGGAAGAAGTAGAGATTTCTAAGTTGTCTCAAGAAACGGGGGTTGGGGAGCCGACGTTAGTTGATATTATAGATGCGCTCATTAGCCCAGAACGAGATATGAGGGATGAGTTGCCTAAACCACTTCTGAAAAAAGGGATTTTGAAATTAGAAGATTTAAAACGTGGTATGGAACTAGAAGGAACAGTGCGTAACGTTGTTGATTTTGGTGCTTTTGTTGATGTAGGCGTAAAGCAAGATGGTTTAGTGCATATTTCTAAGCTTAGTAAACAGTTTGTAAAGCATCCGTTAGATGTTGTATCAGTAGGACAAATTGTAAAAGTATGGGTAGATGATATTGATACAAAAAAAGGACGCGTTGCACTATCTATGTTGCCGATTGAATAGTAAGAGAAGAGAGCAGATGAAACTGCTCTTTTTTTATAGAATAAAAAGTGTAATGGATTATGAGTTTTGATGTATTTTGCTATAATAAAACCAGCATTCATTTAGCAATTTAATTTGATACCGGTTTTTTTCGAAATATGCACGTTGCATCTGTTTTTTTAGCCACGTAGGCATAGGAATCCCTCCTTGTTTAATCCTACTCTCAAAAATCTAAAGTGCTATTGATGAGAGGTTGGTGAGTGGATTTCTATTCATGTTGTGTTTTTAGAAACCACGCGTCTTGAATGAGGATGGGTATATGTACTATTTAATATATGTATAAGAAGCGTGAAAAGTGTAAAAATATTTTTTTGTTTAGGAGGAATGAGAATGGGCGAGGGAGAAATTCAACGGCTAGTGGAAGAAGTATCGCTACAATACTTCGGAATGCCGTTTTTACATAAAGCAACGTTCAATAGTAGGCTGCGTACAACTGGTGGGCGTTATTTGTTGAAGAGTCACAATGTTGAACTGAATTATCGATATTACGAAATGTATGGTAAGGAGGAGTTAATCGGAATCATCAAACATGAACTGTGTCATTATCACTTGCATATTACAGGAAGAGGGTATAAGCACAGGGACAGAGATTTTCGTGAGTTGTTAAAGAAAGTTGATGCACCTCGTTTTTGTAAACGAATGATTAATGAAGAGAAGGAAAAAAAGATTTATAAGTATGAATGTATGGAGTGTTTACTTCAATATGTAAGAAGGCGTCAAATAAATACAAAAAGATATGTCTGCGGAAAGTGTAAAGGGAAACTCAAACCGATATCGAAAACATCTTGACAGTAAAAACGCAATCCAGTATATTATAAACATGTCACGTTTGAACAAGATGTTGTTAAAAACTTCTTGACTTACAGAAAGAATTTTTATAAGATACAAATTGTCTTCATTATTCCGCAGTAGCTCAGTGGTAGAGCTATCGGCTGTTAACCGATCGGTCGTAGGTTCGAGTCCTACCTGCGGAGCCATACAGAGAAGTACCCAAGTGGCTCAAGGGGCTCCCCTGCTAAGGGAGTAGATCGCTAACGCGGTGCGAGGGTTCGAATCCCTTCTTCTCTGCCATACATATTGGCCCGTTGGTCAAGTGGTTAAGACACCGCCCTTTCACGGCGGTAACACGGGTTCGAATCCCGTACGGGTCACCACTTCGGAGGATTAGCTCAGCTGGGAGAGCACCTGCCTTACAAGCAGGGGGTCGGCGGTTCGATCCCGTCATCCTCCACCATATGAATTTTATATGAATAGTATTATCGCGGGGTGGAGCAGTACGGTAGCTCGTCGGGCTCATAACCCGAAGGTCGCAGGTTCAAATCCTGTCCCCGCAACCAAATGGTCCCGTGGTGTAGTGGTTAACATGCCTGCCTGTCACGCAGGAGATCGCCGGTTCGACCCCGGTCGGGACCGCCATTTTAACTTCTGCTAATTGGCAGTTGTTTTTTATTGGACATTATGGTACAATAACATTTGTCTTTGAAAATAAGATATTTTTTCGATGGGCTATAGCCAAGCGGTAAGGCAACGGACTTTGACTCCGTCATGCGCTGGTTCGAATCCAGCTAGCCCAGCCATTTACGAGCCATTAGCTCAGTTGGTAGAGCATCTGACTTTTAATCAGAGGGTCGAAGGTTCGAATCCTTCATGGCTCACTTTTTGTTTTTTCCGCGCGGTCGTGGCGGAACGGCAGACGCGCTAGGTTGAGGGCCTAGTGGGGGAAACCCCGTGGAGGTTCAAGTCCTCTCGGCCGCATCAAAAAAATCTTAAAAAAGTACTTGCATTTGAAAATGTAGTATGATAAGATAATTGAGTCGCCAAAATACAACGACGAAAAAACATCATGAATAAGCGCCCGTAGCTCAATTGGATAGAGCGTTTGACTACGGATCAAGAGGTTAGGGGTTCGACTCCTCTCGGGCGCGCCAATTACGGGAAGTGGCTCAGCTTGGTAGAGCACCTGGTTTGGGACCAGGGGGTCGCAGGTTCAAATCCTGTCTTCCCGACCACGCGGGTGTAGTTTAGTGGTAAAACAAGAGCCTTCCAAGCTCTGGTCGAGAGTTCGATTCTCTTCACCCGCTTTTAGTTCTTTGAAAACTGAACGAAACAAACAACGTGAAACGTCAATTTTTATTTTTAGATGCTAGACAAACTAACTT
>NZ_JBXAHS010000011.1:0-76546 GCF_058795355.1 Bacillus sp. GW823-FHT06A11
TCTGTTTCATATAAATCCGGATGAATCATGAGCTTGATATCACTATGTTCCACGATATATTTTATTCTTTCCTCAGGATGTTCCGGATTAACAGGAATATAAGCATGGCCGGCTTTTAAAATAGCTACCATATTTACAATGGTCTCAATTCGTCTCTCTGCCCAAACTCCAATATAAGAATTGAGCGCATAGTTTTGTTCTGCTAAATAACGAGCGACCTGATTGGATTTTCTCGCCAACTCGCCATAGGTCAATGTATCCTGTCCTAATTTGACTGCAATAGCATCGGGAGTCTTCTGGCATTGCTGGTCTATTAATCTTTGCAGTAAATCCCCTTCATAATCTCCTTGTGTACGATTGTAATCAAGCAGTAGTTGATACTGTGTTACAGGCAGCGGCATAGATGAAAGTTTATTGTCTATAACTTGCTGCAATCGAAGTTGATACGTTTCAAACATGGCACTGATCATGTCTTCATCAAACAAATCTTTTGCATAATCCCAAGTCATAATTAATTGTCCGTCTCTTTCCGTGACTTGGAAATCTAAAAATACTTGAGGGGTTTGGCTTATTCCGTATTTAATTTCCCCTAATTTCGTCAACGTATCTGCAAATTCCGATTTATCGAATAACATACTAGTAAATACAATTGGCATAATCGCTTTACTAGTCATTTCTCTCTTACTTGCAATATTTCGTATAACATCAACACCACTATAAAAACGATGGTCTACTGCTTCAAATAATATATCTTGAACCATAGATGCTTTCTCCCAAAAGGCACGATGAACAGATAAATCAATATCTAACAATAAAACTGATGTAAAATCTCCAATCAACTTCATTACGTCTGGATGAAAGGACTGTCGATTAAATAATGTTAAATTAAGTGCCATTCTGGATTGATTGCTCCATTTGCACAAAACTTCCGCATAAATTGTACATAAGAATACAGATGGTGTTACACCGTACTGAGTTGCCAGGCCCTTCACAATATTCCATTGATCAGTTGTCAGACTTTTCTCCATTCGCTGAAATATTGGTTTCTCTATGAATTCTGGCTCACAAACTAATGGTAGCTGAGGTGCATAGGGAAAATCCTCTATTTTGGCTTGCCAATAGTCTTGAGCTTTTTGATAGGCGGAAGATTCACGAAAGCTCTCCAATGCCCTTACATAATCTGAGAATTGGAATGTTAAAGGTTTAATCTCCATATTCGGTTTCTCATAATAATCCATTATCTCTTGTATTAAAATTAATAAACTGCCTCCATCAGCAATTAATAAGTCAATATCCAGGAAGAGATAATTTTTCTTCTCACCAAGAATAAATGCAGTCAACTCAAATAATGGCCAATGATCTTGTTGGAAAACAAAATGTGACCTGCTATTTCTTTTTTCCAATATACGTTTTTGTTGATCCTCTAAAGACAAGTCTTGTAAATCTTCAATACAAATCTCATAAGAAGAATTAGAACGCCGAACTTTTTGCATTCCTGTATCATCAAAAATAGTACGCAGCATAAGCTGACGCTCTAAAACATGATTCAATGCATCGTTTAAGCGTTTAATATCTAATTCTGTTTCAAACTCATAATAGGCATGTGTGGAGACATTACCCATTTCCATAATATTTTGTCTTCCAACTAAATAGGCTCCTTGTATTTCTGTTACCTGGAACGGCTCATACCACATGTCTTTATTCCCTGTTAATTCGGATGCATTGACATCCTCTGCCTTTAGTTGTTCCTCAACCATCTTAATTATTTGTTCCAGGGTAGACATTTTGAAAAGGCTTACAATAGGGATTTCGACTTGAAATCGTTGATTTATTTCATCCTGGAAACGAATCAACGTTAACGAACTAACTCCCATCCGAGAAATCGTATCGTCTACTTTCAAAGAAGGGATAGAGAATACTTCTTTTGCAATTTCAACGATTTGATTTTCAATCTCCGTTTTGTTCCATGCTGACTTCTTTGCAGATTCCTTGATACTCTGATAAGAATATGGAGCTATTGCGATAACTTCATCAAACTCATGATTCTCAAATCGCTCTATTAAAATAAAACGTTTCACCTTTCCACTTGTTGTTTTCGGTATCGTTTTTATTGGAATTACATAATCTGCAGCTATTCCAACCCGTTCTAATACCATATCCTGCACTTGATGGGCAAGTGGCAAAAATGCCTTGGCATCTTTTCGATTATGTACAAATACTATAATTTCATCCCTGATCGATGACGGATTGCGAACACCACACACAACGACTTGAGACAACTCTGGGATCGCCAATGTTAACATATTTTCTATATCGCTAGCATAATAATTCTGACCATTTACAAACAGAATATCCTTCTTTCTGCCCATTACAATGAGTTCTCCATTGCGTAAAAGTCCTAAATCTCCTGTACAAAAGAAGCCCTGTTCATTAAAAGGGGAACTATCATGATTCATATATCCCTCAAATACATTTTTCCCCTTGATCACTATATTGCCTATGTAATTTTCCCCTAAGATGTGGTCTTCATCATCTACAATCAATATTTCTAATTCATATAATGGTTCTCCTACTATGGCAAACTCTGCTGCATTTGGCTCCTTCGTTTCTATATACTCCACTTCTTGACCAATACGAGCTTTATGACGGTTAATACATACACTTCTATTATGTCCTTCTTCAGGAATAGTAACAGCCAGACTAGCTTCTGCCATACCATAGACTTGATGGATCGTATTTTCACGCAAGCCAGAAGACGAGAATTTTTCATAAAATCGTCTAATGGTATCCATTGATATCGGTTCTGCACCACACATTATGTTTCGCACACTAGATAAATCAATATTTTCTAAATGTGAATCCTTTACAGTCTTTATCATCCAGTCTAATCCAAAATTCGGACTTACAAGCACCGTTGCTTTTAATTGCGCACATTTTTGAAGATATAGCCAAGATTTCTTTAAAAATGTACCCGAATTTAGAAGGGAATGAGATATACCCGCAAATATCGGAGTTAAATGATAACCGATCAAGCCCATATCATGTGTCAATGGTAACCAACTAGCCATGACATCATTTGTGTCTAGTTTCAAACGATCTACTATCTGTGCCAAATTATAAACTAGATTTTCATGTGTTAATTTTACTCCTTTAGGGTTACCTGTGCTGCCAGACGAATATTGTATATACGCTAAGTCCTGACAATCTACTGTAACGCATTGCCCCTCTTCCATATTACATGCTAAGGTTTCATACTCTAAGTATTTCAAATTATTGGCTTCATAACTTTCTCTAAACGTATTTAAATTTCTTTCATCAGTAATTATCCACGCATTCGGCAACTGCTCACTTACTTTCACTAACTTCTTGAAAGCTTCAGTGTCAGGCGATGCAATTAGCGGTACAGACAGAGGAACGGGGATCATGCCTCCTAAAATACAACCCCAAAACAACCTTATAAAGGATAGATTATTGTTTGTCTGAAAGATAATATAAGAGCCCTTCTGAAATCCCTGCTTTTGTAGTGCCCCTAAGATGGATTTGGCATTAAAATAAAGACTTTCATAAGACTCAAACAATTCAGAGCCATCGGATTGAGTAAAGTAAACTCCCCTTGATTTCTCGTTAGCATAAATTCCAAGTAATTGATCTAGTGTTATATTAACTCCATCCTCTAATACTGATTTTGTATAAGGTTTCATATTGCAACTCCTAAAAAGTTATTGTTTTTATGCTGCGATATTATCTTTGTTACAATTGATGCAACGTCTTGATCTTGCCTCTTTAATATTAAAATTTATGTTGAGAATTATTTATGTATATTGGCTTCTATAATTCTATTATATTCTATTTAAGGATTATATCAACAAAATTTTTAAAATTTTTCCAGTTCAAAGGGCGTGGTTTAAACCCACCGCCCTTAGCCTTCGGGTTGGATAGTAATAATCAGAATCACTTAAAAAAACACTCAATAATGCCCCCGTTGTCAAGACACGATTTTTTGAGGAAAAAGTTATGTCCTTCTTATCATGTCATGTAGCATTTCAGGATGCGATCTGTTCTCAATATATCATTTTTTTACATTTTCCAATTTAATAGCGTGCAGAAAGGCAAACAGCCTCTGCACGCTTGTGTATAAATCTTAAATTTCAACTTATATCTTATATCATACAGCAGTCATTTTCTTGATCATCCAGACGGTGCCACATCAAATGCTCATCGGTTTCCCTTGATAGTCAACGAAAACAAATTCACTATCGATACGAACTTGTCGATTAATGAGATTATAAATATCTTCTGCTGTTTCTGTTGGATGTGTCGGGGCTATCATTCCTCCCATATCCGTCCTTACCCACCCTGGATGGACGGAAAGGACTTGAATGCCTTCATTCTTTAATGCTACATGGAGCTTCTCGGACAACATATTTAAGGCAGCTTTCGACAATCCATAAGGATAATCACCACTATATGCATTTGTTAGACTACCACCTTCTGACAAGATGTTGATAATGGATTGATTCTCACCCTTTTTCAGCAAAGGTAGAAAATGTTTAATCACACGGGCTGGTCCTAACGTGTTGACATCAAATGCTAGTTTGATAGCCTCTATATCAAGATCCTCAATAGACGTACCCCTTCCATTAAGAATGGCAGCATTATTGATAATCACATCAAGACTTTCACCTACATTACGAGCTGCTTCACGAACAGATTCCTCGTCTGTGACATCTAAATGAAGAATTTCTAACTGGTTGCTATTTTTCTCTTTTAATTTGGTTAATTGAGTCCTTTTTTGTTCATTCGCATCTCTGACTTCAGCAAAAACTCGGTACCCTTTTTCTAATCCAACTTCGACAAATAAACCAAATAAATACTATATAATTTTGGTTAATCAACACGTGTGATACATAGTCATACTATCCCCTCCTTATACTTCAATTGTACCAGTTACAAGGAATTAATTTCCATAACGAAGAAAGACCAAAAAGCAACTTACACTTTTTGGCCTCTCTACTATCTTCTCTTCGTAATTTTCCCTGAACCACCAACCCTCGTTTTCGGGGGTGATGTATTCTTTGGCGGAGTTTTAATAGATGATTTCGGCTTCACATCTGATCCACTCGAACCACCTGGTGTTTTTGTAATTGTACCTTTGCTTCCAGTAGAAGGTGGAGGCGTCATATTACTTCCTTTTTCAGTAATACTTCCCTTATCACCTACTGATGATTTCGAATCTACATTATCGCCTCGCTTAATGATAGATCCTTTCCCTTCCTTCGTAATTGGAGGTGGGGTTTTCTTTTCTTCTTTCGTAGGTGGTCTTTCTGGAATAACTGGTTTATGATTTTGTCTGTCATTATATCCTCGATAATCACCGGGCGATGATTTTCTTGAACCGAATATATCGTTTAATATGCTACCCATAATATATCCTTGCAAGAAGGACGGTTGGTAATTTTGACGGACAAATTCTTTATTACTTATTTCAATTAACGTATCAGATGGTTTCTCTTTATCCTTTTGCAGGTTATAAATCTTATCAGAATAAACGAGGAACATTTGATTTTCGTCTTCTTTAGATGCTTGCTTCGGTTCTCTTTCGTTAATGAGTTCCTTCGCTACTTCAGGAACTGACCGATTGGCGGCCCTATACACGTAAGATTCTTGTTTACCTTCCTTGGCAACAGATTCAAGTGGATAACGGTCTTGAATCGACTTTGTCTGCCCGCCTTGACAACCTGATAAGGCATAACCAGCAACAACAAGTAATATAACGATAGCAAGTATAGGGATTACAAACGATTTAATCATGGTAAACAATCGGTTTGACATGATTACGCCCCCTTACGTTGCTCTTATAATTTGTACATCAGCAGGAATGATTGCTTCTCCCTCATACATCATTGTGCGACCATTTTGCCATTCAATACGCAATAATTTTCGATTGTCTGATTGGAATTCCCATACGTACTGTTCTTCTGAAGCTGAGAATGGAGTTTTTCCCATAACAACAACACGTCCGTTATATTGTTCTTCCATATGGTACTCGGTATCATCCATTTCAATTGTCGTCGGAATTTCATCAATTGAATCTAAGCGACCATCAATTGGTGTATATAATTTGTAATACGTATTTTCACGATCTTCAATTTTTAAATAACGAATGTCTTTTCCATCTTGCAATGTCAAAACAATTTCCTTACGCGAATGCATACTCGTTTTCCCAATTAATTCATACATAACTAATGACACTTCAATCATATCGCCAGGAGCTAACGTTAAAAGACTCTTTTCCGGCTTCGGTGGCTCTGGGCTTTTCATTATATTTTTAATTCGTTTAAATAAACTCATGATCTACCCCTCCTTTTCTCTTTATAAACAAGCACCTAAAATTAGTGCACCAACAATATGTAATGATCCGGCTAACATCGCATGTGCAACGCTACCTTCTTTCGTACCTTCTTCTAAATCAAGACCAGACATTTTCTTTAATACAAATTCGATAAGCATTTCTACCACTAATAAAATAACGAAAGAAACTGCTGAAGCAAGAAGTGCCTGCCATAAGTCATTTGCTTTCGTAATTGATTGGGATAAAATGTACCCTTGTGCAAATAATTTCATAATAAAACGAGTTGTTACAGCTGTATTTCCATTTTTAATTTCTTTTAAATCATTGTATTTTGTAAAAATTGAATCAACCCACATAATTGCAAATAAAAGTACTGCACTCGCTCCAGTCCATACAAGCATGGCAACTACATTCATCCATGTCATTGCAAAACCTCCTCTAAATATAATAGAAAACCGACATGAATATATTTAGACATGTCGGTTCATTTGTCTCTATTCTATATTATTTCTCATACTGCTTCATAATACGAGCTAATTCATCGTCAACAGCAGAATTTTTGTTTAAGCTTGCGAATTCATCATCTAATGATTTTTCTTTCTTATAAACTTCACCGCTTGCTTCTGCTTCAGCCTCTAATTGAAGAGCTTTCTCTTCCATACGGCTTAAACCAGCTTTTGCTGAGTTTGAATCAAATCCAGACATCGCCTGATTAATATTCTTTTGTGCTTTCGCCGCATTTACACGTGCTACAAGTGTTTCACGTTTATTTTTCAGCTCATTTAATTGCTTACGCATTTCTTCTAGCTTTAGGCGCAGGTTATCAGCAGCAGCTTTATTTTGCTCATAGCTTGCTTTATACTCATTCATCTTTTGCTCCGCATTTTGTTTTTCTTCTAATGCACGGCGCGCAAGATCTAAGTTATTAGCTTGAACAGCCATATGAGCTTGCTCTTCACGTTTTTTCACAAGTGCTTCTTGCTCTTCAAATAATATTTTGAATTTCTTCTCAAGCGCGATTTGAGCTGCTACACTTTTCTCAGCTTCTTGTACATCCGCTTGCATATCGCGTAAATATTGATCAGTCATCTTAACTGGATCTTCCGCTTTTTCAATTAATGAATATACATTCGACATTGTTAAATCTCTTAATCGTTTAAATACAGACATCTAAATTCCTCCTATGATATACCTCATATTTCAAATTCACTACTTGGAAAACTGAAAAATCTCCCTTTACAGTAAAGAATATTCATTTTTACAGCCTATGTGTTTATTATAACAAAACTAATATGTCCTTACATGTTATTTCCAAAATACATCCATTATAATATGACATTCTATATACAATATTGTATTTCTAATATATTCTCATTATCCCTCTTTGAAATTAACTTACTTTTGTGCAATTTCACTAAATTACATAAGTGTAATGTTACTGTAAGCTAACTCGATAGTTGCATTCTGATATTTCTTATACACTAATACCAGAAGCAACAAACAAGCTTCTTCACTTGTAAGCAATAATACAAAAATTGTATTTAATATAAAACATATAAAAGGAGAAATCATCATGAAAAAATTAGTAGGAATCGGATTAGCAGCAGCAATTTCACTTGGAGCATTATCAGGTTGTTCTTTCTTAGGAGAGAAAGCGAACGGTTTTGTACTGTACGGCTCAGAAGAACAAGTTCAGCAAATTACAGATAAAAACAAAAAAGAAGTGAAAGAAAAAGACTTCTATAAAATGAAAATGACAACATTAGATGGTAAAAAAGTTCTTGTAATGGATAAGAAAACTGGTGATGAACTAGTGAAAAAAGAGTTACTTAGCAAAGTTGATGAAAAAGACAACACGAAACCACTTGATAAATTACCAGCTGTAACAACAGAACAAGGTGTCTTATTTGCAAAAGAAAAAGTAGAAAATGCTACACTTGATGGAGCCAAATTAAAATATGAAGGTAACACAATTATCGGAAGTGGCCGTGCATATACAGATATGTATGCGATTGTCGATGACGCAACTTACAACAATGTAAAAGGTGATGAAAAATCTGTAGGTGTATTAAAATTTGATAAAGACCCAAGTAAAGAATTCCCTGGTTACAACGGCGTCGAAGCTTCTCAACTTGTAAAAATTAAAAAGTAAAACAAAAAAGCTTTGCGAAATTCGCAAAGCTTTTTTCTATTTATTATGAGCAACTTGTTCCATATCTGGACTACAAGTTTTCGACTGACATGACTTATTTAAAGAACATGCTGCGCATTTTCCTTTTTTACTTCTCTTTACAAAATTAACTAACGTGTATGCTGCATAACCAAAAATGATAGCTCCAATTATAATATTGACCATCATTATACATCTCCTTTTAGAATCCTAGTAAAGATCCAACTTGGTATATAATAAGCGTTAATACATAAGCAACAACAAGCGGGTAAACGACTGAGAAAATCGTCCATTTCGCTGATCCTGTTTCACGTTTAATAACAGCCACCGTCGCTAAACATGGAACGTATAATAAAATAAAGAACATAAATGCATAAGCTGATAATGCTGTATAATGTGCTCCCATTACGTTTCCAAGCACATCTTCTTTAACTGCATAAATAATTGCCATTGTTGAAACGACAACTTCCTTCGCTAAAAATCCTGTTAAAAGGGATGCTGCAGCTTGCCACGTTCCGAAGCCGAGCGGTGCAAATAGTGGTGCGATAAATCCACCAATCATCGCTAAGTAACTGTCTCCCATATCAACACCAAATCCTGATGGACCTGCATAGTTTAATAACCAAATGACAACCGAACCACCAAAGATGAATGTACCAGCTTTACGAACAAATCCTTTTCCTTTCTCCCACGTGCTCAGCCATAATGTTTTCGCTTGTGGCACACGGTAAGGCGGTAATTCAATTACGAAAATAGACTTTTCCGCTTTCAAAATCGTAAGAGACATAATTTTTGTAACTAATAACGCAAGAACAATCCCTGCAACATATAAAGAAAATACAACAGTCGCCTGACTATGCGGGAAGAATACGCCCGCAAATAATGCATATACAGGTAATCGTGCTGAACAAGACATAAATGGTGTTACTAAAATGGTAAGTAAACGTTCTTTCTCCTGTTCAATCGTTCTCGCAGCCATAATACCTGGAACGTTACATCCAAAACCGATAATCATCGGAATAAAAGCTTTTCCGTTTAAGCCGAAAAACTCCATAATTCTATCCATAACAACTGCAATTCGCGCCATATACCCTGAGTCTTCTAATAATGAAATGAAAAAGAATAGTGCAAAGATTTGTGGTACGAATACTAATACAGCACCAACACCGGCAATAATACCTTCTGTAACGAGTGCTTGAATAAAATGAGAAGCTCCAATACTTGTAAGTCCAGCCGTCACCCAATCCGTAAGCTGGCCACCAAAAAACTCATCTAACATATCCGATAAAGGTGTACCAATCCACGTAAACGTAACCTGAAAAATAAAAAACATAACTGCTAAAAAGATTGGAAGTCCTAAAATTTTATGTGTAATTAATCTATCAATTTTTTCTGAAAAAGGAATTTTCCCTTCTTTCTCATGCTTCATAACATTTGTTTTTAACTTTTCAATATACGCTTCACGAGTTTTGTAAATGTGCTCTTCTAACGTACAATCAAGTTTTCCTTCTAAGCGAGATCGAATGGCTATGAGTTCCTTATAAATTGGTAATGCTTTCATTTCTTTTTCTACTACTTCGTTATTGCTTAAAAATTGAAGTGCTAACCATCTCGGATGCTCGTAATTCACTGTCTCTAAAAGAGCAATTACTTCTCCAATTCCTTCATCCATTTGTACACCATATGAAATAAGGAATGGCTTTTTCTCTTTTTTGTCATTTTCTTTAAGAGTCGTAAGCAGTTCTTCACAGCCTTTTCCACTCCTTGCAACGACAGGAACGACTGTTACACCTAATAGTTCTGATAATCGTTTTACATCAATGACAATTCCTCTTTGCTTCGCCACATCAACCATATTTAAACCAATTGAGACCGGCTTACCAAATTCAAGTAATTGCAACGTTAAATGCATATTTCTCTCAAACTGCGAAGAATCTACGATATTTAACATATGATTAAATTCTTCTGTTAATAGAAAGTTTGTTACAACACCTTCATCACGTGAAACTGGATTTAAATCATACACACCTGGTAAATCAATTAATGTTCCTTGTCTATCTTTTAATTTACCAACCTTTTTTTCTACTGTTACACCGCTCCAGTTTCCTACGTATTCATAAGAACCAGTAAGTGCATTAAATAATGATGTCTTCCCTGTATTCGGATTCCCTAGCAAAGCTACCTTATTCACGCTAATTCCACCTTTATCATTTTCGCGTCACAATGACGAATACTAATTAACTGTCCACGACACTCCAATGTACAAGGACCTTTGAACATCGCTTTCTGTTTCAAGCGAAGTTCGCTTCCTTCCGCAAGACCGAAAGCAGCTAGTCTACGCTTTAATAGCTGATCTAAAGACTGAATACTTTTTACTAACACTTTCTCTCCAATTTTAATATCTACTAAGCTCATAACCTTCCCCCTCAGAAGAGAATGATAATTATTTTCAAAAAAATTATACCACACCCAATTTCTCTTGTACTATACCCTTTTGCTTCATATTTATTAACATTTCGCTACAATTCTATTTCAATTATTGTCATACAGCATTTGTTTGCCATTCTCATCCATTTCGCTTACAATAAACAATAGCAAATAAAGAATCTCGTTATCACTGGGGGAGCCATGCCGCTGAGAGGGAACACTTCGTTCCGACCCTTCGAACCTGTTAGTTAATGCTAACGCAGGGATTGTGCAAACGTCCGAAATACATACCTCATTTTTATTTACGTATTTCGTATCCTCCTATGATATCTATTCTTTTTTGTACAACTTGGATTTAGGGGGAGACAACATGCGTAACACCAATTTACAAGCGATGATCGAATCTGCTATTCTTGCAGCCTTCGCCTTGGTCATCGACATTTTACCACTTTCAATAAAAATATCAGCAACAGGCGGTTCCATTTCATTTGCTATGATTCCTATTTTTATTATCGCATACCGCTGGGGCTTCAAAATGGCTTTCTTAGGAGGCTTAATTTGGGGATTATTACAAATTGTCGTAGGCGATGCCATTATCGTCACACCAATTCAAGTATTAATTGAATACTTTGTTGCTTTCGCATTCATTGGATTTGCTGGTTTATTCTATCGTCCAATTCAAAAGGCACTTTTAGCGTCAAATGAAAATAGCGAAGAACAATCAAATTTAGGTAGCCGTAAAGACAAACCTTCATCAAAACCAAACCAAGGAAAGAAAGTAATTGGATACATTATCGTCGCTACTTTTATCGGTAGTCTAGCTCGTTACTTCTGTCACTTTATCGCTGGTATCATTTTCTGGGGACAATATGCACCAAAAGGCCAATCGGCTTTCCTATATTCTTTAATATTTAACGGTAGTACAATGATTGGTTCCTATATTCTATGTACCGTTTTACTTATATTTTTATTTATCACTTCACCACGCTTATTCAAAAGCATCAGTGCTTATCAAATGAATACACAAAAAAAGGGCGCTTAATGAGCGCTCTTTTTTCATATCGTAATATTAATTAAAAATACAATAAATGCGCAAAAGAAAATAAATACCATTATACTTAGCCAATTGCTATGCACGGTTCATCGACTCCTTACATAACCTCATATTCTAAACAAATTATACTGATTAAAAATAAAGATTAGGTAAAGATAATATGAAAATAATTTAAAAAAACGTAGATCATATTTTCTACGCTTTTTTCGGCAAATAGAAATAAAATAACACACCATTTTCTGTATTTCCTGCCCCATATTCAGTATCATGTAGTTCTAAAATATTCTTTGAAATGGCAAGCCCAAGCCCCGTCCCACCTTGTGAACGCTGACGAGCTGTATCCACTCGATAAAAACGATCCCAAATTTTATCTAATTGTTCTTCTTCAATGTGAGTACCTTTATTTTCAATGCACACTTTTATACGATCCTTCTCATCTATTGTAGAAATAATAATATCTTCTTTATTTGGTGTATAACGTATGGCATTCGTAATGAAATTCACGATGACTTGTTCAATCCGACCTTGATTTGCAATCACTTCAAATGAACATATATTTTTATGAACACGAAGCTCTTTTTTCTCTATTTCCACAGATAGATGTTCACATATGTCTTCAATTACTGTATCAATATAAAACGAATCCTTTTTCATTTTATACGTACCAGATTCAAATTTAGCTAACTCAAGCATATCCAAAATTAACGTATCCATTTTGTCTACTTCTCTCTCCATCGCCTGAAAATAATAATCCTTTTTATGCTCAGCTACCCCGTCTTTTAAAATAAAAATACAGCTTTTCATAATACTTAGCGGTGTTTTTAATTCATGTGAAACACCAGAAATGAATTCTTTCCGTGTATTTTCTAACTTTCTTTCCTTTTCAATATCGTGTTCAAGCTGTCCGATATGAGAATTTAATTTGTTAGAAAGTATATTAATATTTTTCGATAAATCACCAATTTCATCTTTTGAAGTAATCGGTATTTTTTCTGTAAAATCTAATTGTGCTATTTTCTTCGTCGTATCATTTATTTTTAATAACGGTTTGGCAATTTGTTTTGAATAATAAAACGAAGCTAAAAAAATAAGAACGACTACAAATGCAATGATGTATATGTAATAATCTTGCACCATTTGTACAGCTTCATCTACAGGCTGTAAAGAAGCCATAGCATAAATATATGTTACTGATCCGTCTTTTTCTTTTATTGGTTTAATTAATAATTTATATTTTATATCATTCTTTTCATAATCCATTGTTTGTGTTGTATATCGTATTTTATTGCTTTCTTTTAATAATAAATCGGTTTGAAAACCCTTAATATTATCTAAAAATATGCTATTTTTATAAATTGGATTCACAGGACCGTTTACATCTGGTAACTGTACTTTTGTAACACGTCCTCCTATGTAAACGCCTAATTCCTGAGCAGCTTCTTCCTGAACAGCTGGTTTCTTTTCCTTAGCAAGTTGCTCCCCAGCCGCTCTCTTTTTCTCCTCATCTAATTTTATTTTCTCCTGAAATGCTTTTTCTAACGGTTTATTAGATCCGCTTAAATTCTGCTTAGATAAAGAAAAAGAGAATGGAATAAAACTATCTTCTTTTCTCACTCCAGAAAAATAAATTTCTTGTCCTAAAAACTGCTCTGATAATTTATTATCAATTTCCTCTATATTGACGAGATTACCTAAGGGAATTTTGAATATTTGTTGTCCAAAGCTCTTTTGTTGCCTACGATCTATCGTTACTTCAAAATAAAAATCATCTGCGTGTTTTAAATTCCCGTTCTTATCTAATGTCGTAATCCACGTATTATTTTCTCTTAAAAAGTCTTGCTCAAGTTTCTGAATTCCTTCTACGTTTCCTGTGTAGTTTAAATAATTCTTCTCAAAGGAATTTAAATTTACTTTAATATCTTCCACTTTTCGATTCGCATAATATTGTTTAAAAAATATCGTTTGTCCAATAAATATCGTCGCTAAAATCAACATACATAATGCTGTTGTAAGAGTAAATAATTTTAGTACAATTCCTTTTCTCATATATTCCCCTCAAATTTATAACCAGTTCGTACTACAGTTGTAATGTACTTTGCTTTCTCTCCTAATTTATTTCTTAAATTACGAATATGACTATTAACCGTTCGATCATCGCCAGCAAATTCATATCCCCAAATTCTTGAAATGAGTTGTTCTCGCGTTAAAACGATTCCTTGATTTTTCATGAAATACGCTAATATTTCAAATTCTGTATGTGTTAAATTAATATCAGTTCGATTTACCGTAACAGTGCGCGACGGAAAATGAACGTGAATATCGTGGATTGATAATGTATCATCTTCATTCTCTAAAAGTTGCTTTGTCACTTTTCTGCTTTCTAACAACCTTTTCGCTCTTGCTAATAAAATTGGCGGACTATACGGCTTCGTCACATAATCATTTGCCCCAAGTTCAAAACCAAGTAACGTATCGTCTTCATCTACGCGCGCCGTCAGCATAATAATAGGCACCTCGGACGTCTTTCGAATTCTTCGGCAAACAGACCATCCATCGAGTTCTGGCAACATAATATCTAAAATAACTAAATCAACCTCTTCTTCTTCAAATACAACTAAAGCCTCTTTCCCGTCCCTCGCTTCAAACACTACATATTGCTCACTTAAAAAATAATCTTTTAATATTTCACGTAATATGTCTTCATCTTCAACAATTAAAATGTTTTTTGACATAACTTATATCCCCCTCCCGCTTTCAGAAACTATAATTTCACTTCGAATAACTTCCAGTTAACTTCGCCTCGATAATATATCTATCTGGTGCATCCCCTATATAATTAAATGGGTAACAAGTTGTCAGTGTTAATATCGGTTCTTCTTTTTTTATAATAACAGTACGATCATCCGCATGAGTAATCCATGTCTTTTGAATTTCATATGTGTACGTTTTATTATCATACTCTAAAACAAGGGTATCCTTTTCTTTCAACTCTCCTAAATCTGTAAATACAGTATCTCGATGTCCACTCAGTACAGTATGTCCTCCTCCAGATGGGGTTGTCGTTAAATCACTAACAAACATACCAACTCCTTTTTTCAAAGTCGTATCATCCGCTCCCCAATATATAGAAAACTTCTTCTTTATTTTCGGTATGTTTAACATCGCTACCTTTTCTCCTTCTTTATGTTCTGTTTGAGAAGAAGGCACTTGAGAAGTTACAGGTGTTTCATGAGAAAGTTGAGTATCTTGTATATTTTGAAGGCTCTTTATTTCTTCTGCCGTTAATTGCCCGGCAGAGCTTTTTCCTTTATACCATTCCACAGCGTAATAGGATCCCATGAATAGCCCTATAGCCATCAATATGATACCAATATAATTGAGTAACTTCATTCTTCATTCCTCCATGCCAAAAATGGTAGGAGTAACCTACCATTTTTAATATATGAAATTATCCCATTCTTTATAGGAAAATATTTTATTTACGCTTTAACCTTATTACGACGATTCAAACCAAATAATGTACCTATCGCTACAAGACATGTACTTAATCCCATCATTGCTACATTATTTGATGCTGTATTTGGTAATTTTTCACCTTGTACAACTGGCTTTACTACTTCTTTTTTAGCTACTTCATTCTTTTGTTCGACTTTTATCGCTGCTTCTTTTTTTGCCATATCATTTTTTAACTGTTCTTGCGCTATTCTCTTTTTCTCTTCTTCACTCTTTTTCTCAGCTTTTATTGCTTCCTCTTTTTTAGCCATATCATTTTTTTCTTGTACTTGGGCCGCTTGTTTTTTCTCTACTTCATTTTTTTGCTGTTCCTTAATTGCTTCTTCTTTTTTAGCTTTATCTTGTTGCACTTGCGCTTCTTCTTCCTTTGTTACTGTTCCAGTATCCGCACTCGCTACTGAAGAATATCCTACTGTTAAAAGTGCCATTGCACAAATTGGTAATAGTCTCTTTTTCATTTTCATTCTCTCCTTATATTTTATTCACATCAACTCGCATCGGATGTATTACTAGAATAAGCAAGCGATATAAATATAAGATGCAGATGAAATATATTTCATTTAAAGATTTCATTGTAGAAAAAGAAAAAACATCGCAATATGTACGATGTTTTTTCGGGTGTGTGTCTCAATATTTACATGTTACTTTCGCGTGATTTGGAAGTAGAACGGGCCGGAGCGATAACTAATTGTCTCGGCTCAGTTTTCTTGAAGTGATTTTTGACGTTACACTTACGACGTTGAACAACCCACGCTTTAATAGGGTTTGTTAAAATAATCTTTTGCTCTTCGTTAGGGGCCTCTTCTTCAAACCTACAACTTTCGCTCCATTTATTCCATTTCATTGTAAATTTAGAAGAAGAATGATCATCTTCACGATCAAACAAGTGCAAAAAATCCATTTTTCCATCTAGCATTACGGTGTTACTAGTCGCTAAAAAAGAAAAGGTCGTCCAACGTTTCTCCATGCCCTCCTACTCCTTTTTCACATATAGAGTGCCTAAAACTTAATTTACCTAAAATATGCTTGCCTTTTACCTTACACCCATAGTTTATCCAAAATGCTATTATGCAACTATCGATTTGTCTTACAACTACCTTACATTTTTGTAAGAAACAAAAAAACCTTCACTCTATATAATGAAGGTTTCTTACTTTTTATCTATATGATCTCTCATATCATCAAGTCCAGCTTCTTTTAGCTGCGACATCATACCGTGCGAAATTGCTCCTAACACTAAAGTCATTCCAATTAATGAAATACGAATCGCAGGTACATCAATTACGTAAGCCAACAGGCCAAGAACAATTGTTAAAAGTAATGCTTTTATAAATGTTACACTTGTGTACTGTTTCTTCTTCATCATATTCACCCTTTATGGAAGCGTTTTCTTAATATACTTAGTATATCATATCATCAGATGATTTTGTCGTTATCTTTGTAAAAAATTACTATCTCCTTTGACTTTTTCTATTCTATCCTTTACAGTCGAAATGTTCGCAAGTTTTACACTGTAGGAGGATTACAATGAATATTGAAATAAAAGACACTTTAATTTCTGAAGAACAATTACAAGCAAAAGTTAAAGAATTAGCACTTCAAATCGAACGTGACTTTGAAGGAGAAGAAATCGTAGTTATCGCAGTATTAAAAGGTTCATTCGTATTTGCTGCTGATTTAATTCGTCACATCAAAAATGATGTAACAATTGACTTTATTTCTGCATCTAGCTACGGAAATCAAACAGAAACAACAGGAAAAGTGAAACTACTAAAAGATATCGACGTAAACATTACTGGGAAAAACGTAATTGTTGTAGAAGATATTATCGATTCTGGTTTAACACTTCATTTCCTAAAAGACCACTTCTTTATGCATAAACCAAAGGCACTCAAGTTCTGTACATTACTTGATAAGCCAGAACGCCGTAAAGTAGACTTAACAGCTGAGTATGTTGGCTTCCAAATTCCAGACGAATTCATCGTTGGATACGGTATCGACTGTGCTGAGAAATATCGTAACTTACCATTTATCGCTTCAGTTGTAACGGAATAATCGTATAACTTAAAAAATTGATAGTACATAAAATGTATATCGGCGATTTTTTAAATATATCGACTTACCGACAATAACTGACAATGTTAGCATCCAATTAATAGGGAGAAGCTGTTCTAAAATACATGGGAACAGCTCCTTTCTTGCCATTACAAACTACAGGGAGAGATGAAAAATGACAAAGACAAAATTTGAAAAAGTACTCCTTATCGTAAATCCGAAAGCTGGTCAAGGTGACTTACATACAAATTTAACGAAAATCGTACCACCTCTTGCCGCAGCTTTTCCTGATCTACATATCCTTCATACGAAAAAACAAGGTGATGCAACAAAATATTGCCAAGAGTTTGCTAGTAAAGTAGATTTAATTATCGTCTTTGGTGGTGATGGAACAGTATTTGAATGCACAAATGGCTTAGCACCTCTCGAAAATAGACCTACACTTGCAATCATTCCAGGCGGAACTTGCAACGACTTCTCTCGCACACTTGGTGTTCCGCAAAACATTGCAGAAGCAGCAAAACTTATTACAAAAGAACATATAAAACCAGTTGACGTTGCAAAAGCAAATGGACAACATTTCTTAAACTTCTGGGGCATTGGTCTCGTATCTGAAGTATCAAACAATATCGATGCAGAAGAAAAAGCAAAGCTTGGTAAAATCGGTTACTATTTAAGCACAATTCGAACTGTAAAAAATGCTGAAACATTCCCAGTAAAAATTACTTATGACGGACAAGTATATGAAGACGAAGCTGTCCTTGTCATGGTTGGAAATGGTGAATATCTTGGTGGTATTCCATCCTTTATTCCGAACGTTAAATGTGATGACGGAACACTTGATATTTTCGTAGTCAAATCAACAGGTATTCAAGCATTTAAAGATTACATCGGAAAGAAACTATTCGAGGATTCAAATGAAAATGACATCTTCCACGTAAAAGCGAAATCCATTCATATTGAAACGAAAGAAGAAAAAGAAGTAGATACAGATGGAGAAAGTTCGCTTCATACACCTTGTCACATTGAATTATTAACAGGACACTTTACGATGATTTATAATCCTGCGGTTGTGTAAAGAAAAAAACGAGTGCTAGCACTCGTTTTTTTCTCTTCTAATCTAGCTATGTCGTTGAATCATTTCTTGTATTTCTTTAACTCTCTCTAAAGTAATTCCATTTCTTTGTTCGATTGCTAAAGGATGCTCGGTTGGCTCTAATTCAACATACGGTGCCGTTCCAACTTCTCTTATATGTACATTTGTTTTTAAATTTAATGTTTCTGGATAAAATGGTATTTCTACAGATAACCAACCAAAATAAGGATCACTATTTTCTCGGCCTATCTCATCCCACTTTTCTAATACTTCATCATAACTTTCTTTACTAAGTGATACCCAAACAGTCCATATGAAATTTTCGTGGTAGTCAATGATAGGAATCTCTAAACATCCTCTAATAAAATAATGTTCATCATCCATTACACAAAGATCCGATGTTAAATGGAAGCGTCCCTCTCTTTCATAGGGCGCTACCTCGTAATAATAATATGGCGCTTCACTTCCGTAGCATAGAGGTAGTGCAAAACGATGCATTTGTACTTTTTCTCCGGATTTTCTTCTTCTTTTCATTTGTTATTCTTTCTCCTATCCTTTTCAGTCACAATCAAACTCTACCCAATTTCTCCAATGCGTATTAGCATTTTCATTCACAATAACACTTGGATCTTTCTTCTCTATTGCAGAGGCTACTGATTGGAAGAATTCATTTTCACTTACTTTTTCGTCTTCAACATGTTTCCATTCTTCCGTTTCATACGCTACTTCCCAGTCGCCTTCTAAACCGAACTCTTCTAAAATTTCTCCTTTATCCCACCACAATAATTTTTGAGCTTCCTCATTAGTAGCAAGCATACGCATGAAGTATGTTGGATAATGCTCTGTCGTTTGTACTTCTATTCCATTATTTATATAATCTTCTTCTGTAAATTCATATTCAAAATGATGCTCGCGAATTTTTAAACTGCCGTTATAAATATTCGGTATAAATTCACCTTCATCATCAAACAACTCATAATCGCCATTATTTAATTGTAAAATGCAATCATCACCCATTGAATGAGTAATTCTATCGCCATATACTTGAATATCATTACATACACCTAATGAACCTACACCCACAATTTGAAACACCATTAGCCAATCCTTAGCATCTTTAAAGAAAAGAGAGAATTTCACTTGTGAAATATCCATATATTCATTATCAAAGGCAGGAAATTCATAGTTACTTTGCTTTTTATCTAATAGTTTTAAAATATCTTTTTGCATATGTATCATCTTCACCCCGATATAAACAAAAATATTTTTTTAATTTCACTAGAGTATAACATAACCATACTTACCTGTGACATTCTAATAAAACTACTAAAAAATAGAAGAATGGCTTGTTTGCATACTCTAGTTCTTTTTATGTACAATGAAGGAAAGAAGTACCTTCATATAAGGGAGAGGACAAACTTTGTTCAACCAACAATTAGTTAATTTACGCATTGATTTTGCATTTAAACAATTGTTTGGTACGAATGGTAGCGAAGATATTCTAATTGCATTTTTAAATGCTATGTTACAAGAGTCTTTAGAGTCGCCCATTGCTTCTCTACAACTAGAAGATCCACATTTACACAGGGAATATGAAGAGGATAAGTTATCTATTTTAGACATTTCAGCAACATTAGACACAGGAACAAAAGTCAATGTAGAAATACAACTCAATAATAATCACGATATGGTTAAACGCAGTTTATATTATTGGGGAAGACTATACACATCTCAACTACAAAAAGGGATGCCCTACAGTGCACTTCACAAAACCATCACCATAAACTTACTAAACTTCGTAATGTTTTCGGAACACCCAGCCTTCCATACAACAAGCATATTATGGAATACACAACAACAAAAACTCCTGAGTGACGACATTGAAATCCACATTATAGAAATTCCAAAGTTAACTGAACAATGGCATGAAGAAAAAGTAAATCCGTGGAAAGATCCATTTGTTCGTTGGCTTTTATTGCTTTCGGCAAATGAGGATGAGCACTTAACTAAACTATTGGAGGATATTGCTATGAACGAAGATCCTATTTTACAAAAAGCGATAAATAAATGGGAACGTATGAGTCAAGATTCTTCTTTCCGGCAAGCCTATGACGCAAGGGAGAAAGTTTTAATGGATGAAGCAGCAAAATTCGCCCATGCAGAGACAGAAGGAATAAAAAGAGGAATGGAACAAGGAATTAAAAAAGGGCTTGAAAAAGGGCTTGAAAAAGGCATTGAACAAGGTCGAAAAGAAGGAGTTCAACAGGGGAAAATTCAAATGATTAAAAATATGTATGATCTTGGTATACCACTTGAAACGATTGCTAAGGCAAGTAAATTAAGTTTGCATGAGATTGAGCATATTTTAGGACATAAATAGTCATAAAAAAAGAGCTTGAATAGTTTCAAGCTCTTTTTTTATCAACTCTCCTCAATATCATCCAATTGAGTCTTATAACACTCATCACACTCTGGCCTCGTAGGAAGAATCCCTCTTTCATCAGGTAATAAAACCCTCAAAACTTCTCGATCCATCTCTGCAAAAGACTTCATAATAATGGGATATCTTTCTCTAAAAAGGTTAACATCCATACAGTTTTTCCTTTATCGTTCATCAGCAGCACTTTATGGTTTAACTTCCAAGCCACTTCACTAACATGATCAAACATCTTTATTAATACGCCTTAATCAATTTCAAGCCAACCCATTCCCATAGAAAGAAATAACAACAGTCCGATTACAAAAAAGAGACCCCCAGTTAAAAAATAGAACGGCACTCCATGCAATGGATCACTAAATAACTCTATCAAATTTCCAGCTACTACTTTCCATTTCTCTTTCTTTGAATTTTTTTCTTTTAATTCTTTTATAAATCGATAATTACTTATACTAATCAAAATAATTCCTATTAATAGGCATCCTACTATGATTAAAATCTCCAAATATAACACTCCATGTGTACATTTATATTTATTTTCGTTTACATACTATTGTTATTCATAATCCATTTTAGCTAATAAACAAACGAAAGAGAACTAGGTGGATTAATGTTTACTTAAAAATAAAAAGTCCGAAACTATATAAAGTGATTTCGGACTTTTTATTTTTAAAATATTAAATTACATTTCGAACAAAAAGGAGCTGAATTTCCTCTTCTAATTTTCGTATCACATTTTGGACAATATACATATCGTTCCTCTACCTTTTGTCGTTCTATCATGTGTAAGGATACTATTTTCATACTGCACATAATTCCAATTAAGATAAGGCTAAAAATGAGTAGCACAACGCTCTTCCTTCCTTAACTACTTACCTATATTTTACCATTAAATAAAGATAATTTTATACTTATAATCCTATCTTGTCCTTCATACTGGAAGAAACTTTCTTTACTTCTATTTACTCATCAGTGTGATTCTTTTTTGTCTATATAAATAAAGAATACCTGTAACTATAAAAACAATCACGCCAAAATACACGCCATATTCTATCGCGATCGCTACAATACTTTCAATATGTTGTCCAAATAAAGCACCGAGCACAAAATAAACGAGTGTCCAAACAAATCCTGTCGTATAAGAATACAATGCATACGTCTTAAATGACATGTTATTCATTCCAACTAAATACGGCACGATATGTCTTACAACTGGTATGAAATAGCTTGTAACTAACGCGTACTGTCCGTATTTATCAACCATTTCTTGTGATTTTATTAAATACTTTGCTTTTTTCTTTTTCATCAATTTATGGAGTACCTTCGTGCCAAATACCTTCCCTAATATATATCCTAAAGAAAGCCCTGATACAACACCTAAATATGTTAATACAAATGAAGGAACAACACTTAATATACCTACTGAAGATACGAAACCACCACTCATAACAATCATTTCATCTGGAATTGGCATACCGATAATACCTAACCATAAACAGAAAAATAATGCCCAATAACCGTATTGCTCGATATAGGATAATAATTCATGTAATTCCATTATGCATACGCTCTCCTTAGTTCTTTTTTGCAACTAAAGACGTAGGCTGGCGGGAAATTGAGCCATACTTTTTCTAGTGTAATTTCAGGGAAGAAATGCTGTATAAACCCTTTTTTCACAAGTGAATATTGAAATGTAATGAACTCACCATTCTCATGTATCGCTTCCATCGCATTATTTAAAATGCGCTTTGAAACTTCTTCTGGTAAAGAAGTGAAAGGCAACCCTGATAAAACGTAATCAATGCATTCTATATTGAGCTCCTCCATATACTTCTTTATATTTTCAGCTGAACCGTGTACAACAATGACATTCTGCTCATCTTTAAACTTTTTTTTTAATTCTTTGAAAAATACTTCATTAATTTCAATAAGAAGAAATATTGTTTCCTTCTTTTTTCTCTTCATAATCTCTTTCGTAAAAACCCCTGTGCCAGGCCCTAACTCTACAATACATTTCGCTTTATTAAAATCAATTACATCGACCATTTTCTTCGCTAATATTTTTGAACTTGGCGCAATTGCACCAGTATGTTTTGGATGCTTTATAAATTCATGTAAAAATGTAATGAGCTGCATGTAAATCTCTCCTCATTCGTTCGATAGTTTTTAACTTGTGTCTAAGTATAACTATCGTTTCTTAATAAAAATTGAGGAAGTTTCTTAAGATTTTATGAAGAATAAAAAAACAGCTATCGCGTGTAGCGATAGCTGCCCCTTATTACTTCGCACTCACGATCTTATAATAAGAACGAACCGTTAAGAAGTAATATCCAATATAGATGACACCGTATACTCCAATACTAATGAGAAGTGGAATCATAATTTCAAATGGTAATATATTTGATAAACCTTTTAGTGCAAATAAACTGTGTAAAATACCGATTACTAACGGAATAGCGAAGATAAAGCTTACTTGTTTTGCGATAGCTTTCTTCATTTCTTGCTTCGTTACACCAACTTTATGAAGGACAATGTAACGATCACGGTCAGCACTTGCTTCTGTTAATTGTTTAAAGTAAATGATTGAGCCTGTTGCTAATAGGAATACTAATCCTAAGAATAACCCAATAAACATCATTAAGCCTGTCGTTTCAAGCCCCATTTGGAATCCTGTATAGAAATCGTTAAATGGTTTTAAAACTTCTGATTCTCCAGCTGGCATAATGCTTGCTAATTTTGCTGTTAACTCTTTACTATTTCGCTCACCTTTTACATCAATATTTTTTACAGTACGCGTTTCGTTTACTTGTTTCACTTGCTCATATGTTTTATCAGGAACGATTACAAATAGTTCATTTAAATTTGTAAGGCTTCTATTATTTACACCTTTAATTTTTAATTCTTTTGACTCATTTCCAACAGGGAATACAGCTGTATTTCCTGTATAAAGAGGACCAAAATCAAGTTTCTCAATATATAAGCTATCATATACGAAAGCTTCATTCGCACTTAAATTTACAGGTTCTACATCTAAATGTTTCACATGTTTATTAAAGCTTGATTGAGAAATAAGCTGGTACTGATTCGTAACATTATAGTGTGTGTTCAGAACTTGATCAGCTCTTTCACCTTTAAATGTTCCTTTCACAGGAATCATTTCAACTTCTGATTCATATGTGACTGGGTGATTATTCTTCTCTCTAGCAAGTATTTCATTTACTTTTTTATCTAATGCTGCATCTTTTTTCTCATAGGAATAACTATACGGCGCAGCAACTTTTGATTGCGTAAATGTGTTGTAATACATCGTAACTGACGTACCAACCGCTGTTAATGTAACTGCACTTAAAATAGCGATTGTCGCCAATGATTTCGCATTTCCTTTAATACGATATAGTAACTGCGATGTCGTTACCATATTCATACCATTATAAAATGCTGACTTATTATTTCTTGCACGTTTCAATACAAATACTGTGAAGAACATGAACAGTAAATAAGTCCCTGCTACTGTCGCTAATAAAATATATAATGCAACGACCATAAAGTCTGCATACATAACTGCTTTCATGTACATTAGCGCTAAAAAATAACCTGAACCGATTAAGAAAACTGAAATTAATGCCATGATGACAGATCCTTTTGGCATTGCTTCTCCTTCACGTTCTGCACGGAAAAGTTCAATTAACTTAAAGCGATAAATTAAACGATATCCTTGAAGTGATGTATATAAAATAATCACAAAGAAAATAATTGCTGTATCAATAATGGCAGCCATCGGTACTTCGAAATGAACGTTTAAATTTAATCCCATCATATTTACTAATAACTCAAGGAATAATTTCGAAAGGACACTACCGATCGCAATCCCGATTACTAATGACATTAATCCCATTAACATATTTTCATAAAAGAGCATTTTACCAATTTGTCTTTTACGAATACCTAATAACGAATATAAGCCAACTTCTTTTTTACGTTTACGTGTAAAGAATCCGTTCGAATATATAATGAACACTGCTACGAAAATGATAAGCATCACACTTGAAACTTGGAATGCTCCGCTAATTTTTTTTGAAGCTTCTGCTGCTTTTTCCATTTGTGAATTATATTGCAGTGCTTTAAATGTAAAATAAATAACGATACTAAAAATCATAGATGCGAAATATACAAAGTAGTCTTTAAAGTTCCGCTGTATGTTGCGGAGGGCAATGCTAGATAAGGTCATCAGCCATACCTCCAGAAATAGAAGACATTACGTCAACGACTTTTTGGAAGAACTGTTTACGCGTTGATTCACCACGGTGCAATTCTTTATATAGTTCACCATCTTTAATGAAAATAACTCGTTTACAATAACTTGCTGCAAATGCATCATGCGTTACCATTAAAATTGTTGAGTTATCATATTCATTTAATGACTTCATACTTTCAAGTAAATCTGTTGCAGATTTAGAATCAAGCGCTCCAGTTGGCTCGTCTCCGAAAATCATACTTGGATTCGTAACGATTGCACGTGATGCTGCGCAGCGCTGCTTCTGTCCACCTGACACTTGATATGGGAACTGACTTAAAATATGATCAATACCAAATTTCTTTGAGATTTCAAGAACGCGGCGATCAATCTCACTCGCTTTCACCTTTGATAGCGCAAGTGGTAAAGCAATATTCTCTTTCACTGTTAACGTATCTAATAAGTTATAATCTTGGAAAATGAAACCTAAATGATCGCGGCGGAATAATGCTAACTTATCATCATTCATTTTCACAATATCTTTTCCATCAATTAAAATTTCACCGTTCGTCGCATTATCAATTGTAGAAAGAACATTTAGTAAAGTCGTCTTACCAGAACCAGAAGGTCCCATAATTCCAACGAACTCACCTTCTTTTACTTGTAAGTTAATACCTTTTAACGCTGCAAATTTATTACCACCCGTGTCATATACTTTTTCAATATTTTTTGCTTCTAATACTGTTTTCATCTCGACATCCCTCATTTCTTCTATTCTCTATTTTCAACTATATACACTCTCTACTCTTGCCACTATCGATGTTTCTTACACAAACATGACAGTTATGTAAGGCACATAAGTAAAGAAATCAAAAAGTTAACATAATGAATTAAAGTACTTTGTTACTATAACATTGGGATATCATACCATCCATTCATTCTCCTTACAGGAACATTACAATTTTGTAAGGTGAAAAAGTTACCTACAAAGTTGTGCACGAAATGTCGGATGGGGCCATTTCGTTCCTGCTATTCTATGTACAGAGGAGGTCATAATATGGATTCACTTAAAAATATGAATGCTGCAATGCGCTATATTGAAGATAACCTTACGAATGAAATTGATTTTAAAGAAGTTGCAAAAATAGCTTACTGCTCCGAATATCATTTCAAGAGAATGTTTTCTTTTTTAGCTGGCATATCACTATCAGAATATATTCGCTGTAGACGTCTTACTCTCGCTGCCTTTGAACTAAAAAACAACAATGTAAAAGTCATTGATATCGCTATAAAATATGGATATAACTCACCAGATTCATTCGCTCGTGCATTTCAAAACTTGCACGGTATAACACCTTCAGAGGCCCGAAATAGTAGCCATTCTTTGAAGGCTTATTCACCAATGACCTTCCAATTATCCATTCAAGGAGGAAATGAAATGAACTATCGAATTGAAGAAAAAGAGCCCTTTCGAATTATAGGTATTACAAAACGAGTACCAATCGTTTTTAACGGTGTAAATGAAGAAATTGCTTTTATGTGGAAAAGTTTAAACCCAGAGTCTATTCAAACATTAAAGTCCCTTTCAAACATTGAACCTACTGGAATTATTAGTGCTTCTACTAATTTTTCTGAAGGAAGAATGGAGGAAAAAGGAGAACTCGATCATTATATTGGAGTAGCCACAACAAAGGATTGTCCAGAGCAATTCGCGCAACTCGAAGTCGCAGCTTCAACATGGGCTATATTCGAAGCTGTCGGCCCATTTCCTGATGCACTACAAAATGTATGGGGACGTATTTATTCTGAATGGTTCCCTTCTTCGAACTATGAACTAGCGGAAGGACCGGAAGTATTGTGGAATGAACAGAAAGACATATCTTATCCAAACTTTAAAAGTGAAATTTGGATACCGGTTTTGAAGAAGTGATAAAAAAACAAAGCTGCTCTTCCCTAAAAGGAAAAGCAGCTTTATTTACATTTTCAACTCTTCTTTATAAATACTATATGACTTTATTGTTGATACGATAATACATATTAATATGATTCCAATTCCCATAAAAATATTAAATGGATCTGGAAGCAAAGCCCCGGCATATATACAAAGTGAACCTATTACAAATACTCTCGAAGCAAATCTATGTGTTTTTCTCCAAACTACAGGATTTTCTAATGTCCAGCCCATTCGGATGCCTACTAACCCGTTTGGCTTCGTTTGTTGCATGTAATTACCTAGTACAAGAAACAATGTTCCAAGTCCAAAATTAAATGCAATTGAGCCCGATGCAATATAATTAGACGCTGCTAATAGTGCAAATATGTTACATCCAAATCCGATAAAGAGAATGGCATAATTAATCGCTGAAAGAACTTTGGATTGCTGTGTAGACTTATCTTTTATGAATCCAAAAACTAGCCATATCATATAGAGCACTACCATACTACCTATCGAGAATGAACTTGCTTCTATTTTAGAAAAATATCCATCTACTACTCCCGCTGCATTATAATGACGTGGAATTTGTTCTGGTAAATGTGGCCATACAATATACCATCCAATTGCAATGCCAATAATTAAACTCCATGGTAATACGTGTCTTTTCATCCTCTCTCCCCCATAATTTTTTATTAGGCCCCTATTTCTTTTTTATAAGCAACATAAGAATATACCATCGTACCAACAACCAGTGCGACTACAACACTTAATAAGCAAATCATTTTCCACATTCCCGGAAGAAACGCGGAAAATATGATTACAATACCGCCAATCATCATAATCTTTGCCCCTAACCTATGTGTTTTTCTCCATACTTCTTCACTGCTTAACGTCCACGGTGTTTTTATACCTATAAAGAAATTTGGTTTACATTGCTGCATATAATTGCCGAGTATTACAAAAAGGACACCGACCATTATGTTCACAACAATTCCAATTGGAATGTTATATCCTAAAGCATTTGCTAGTGTCATCATATTAATAGTAAATAAGAAAAATAAAATTGCTCCATTAATCCTTCCAAGTGCTTTAGGAAATTTTTTATAGTTCTCGTACCTTGGATCTATCTTAGGCAATACAGTTATTAATACATATATAAAAACCATAATTGCTACATCAAAAATCAACATTCCCATTTTTGACATATGCCCATTTACTTCACCATCAATGTTCCAATGACTCGGAACCTCTCCCGGTAAATAAGGCCATGCAGCACACCATGCAATAATCGTTAAAGCAATTAATAATAACGGAAATATATGCTTCCTCATTTCTCCTCTTCCCCCTTATTCGTAAATGTAAACACCCAAGTCAATAAATCTTGAAAGACCGTTGTGTTTAAAGAGTACACAACGAATTGCCCTTTCTTTTCATCTTGAATAAGTTCAGCATTTTTAAGTGCGCTTAAGTGGTGTGAAATACTTGGTTTTGTCATATTGAAATGTTCAGCAATCTCACCAGCGGTTAGATCACCTTCTTTTAATAAGTCTAAAATTTTTCGCCTTGTTGGATCTGCTAATGCTTTGAATGCTTGATTCAATGTCTTTCTTCCTTTCGATAATTAGACATTTAGATATTTATCTAAATGTTAAACCGATTACCGTTATTTGTCAATTTCATCCAGCGCCCTTTTTACTTTTCTCACTTTTAACCTATACTGTTTACTAGCTTATCTTTCAACATAATGAAAAGACTTGAAACACATGATACACTATAGCTACAATTGTTTTTTTGAGGAGGAATATACATATGTATAAAATTTTAATCGTTGAAGACGATCCAAATATTTCATCATTACTGCAATCTCACATTCAGAAGTACGGTTATGAGGCTGTGGTAGCGGAGAATTTCGATGATATTATGGAATCGTTTAACGCTGTGAAACCACATCTTGTTTTACTTGATGTAAACTTACCGAAATTCGATGGTTTCTACTGGTGCCGTCAAATTCGTCATGAATCTACTTGTCCAATTATTTTCATTTCAGCTCGTGCTGGTGAGATGGAACAAATTATGGCAATTGAAAGCGGTGCGGATGATTACATTACAAAACCGTTCCACTACGATGTTGTAATGGCGAAAATTAAAGGACAATTACGTCGTATTTACGGTGATTATGCACCAAATATTTCTGAACGTATCGTTGAAGTAGAAGGTTTAAAACTATTCCCAGAACGTCCTGAAATTCACTTCGGATCTGAACAAGTTCTTTTAACGAAGAAAGAAGCTATTTTAGCTGAAATGTTATTATCTAAATTCCCTCGTACAGCGAGCCGTGAAGATTTATTAGCTGCGCTTTGGGATGACGAGAGCTTCGTTGAAGAAAATACATTAAACGTAAACATTACGCGTCTTCGTAAAAAGTTTAATGAGCTTGGCATTGAGAACTCTATTGAAACAGTACGTGGACTTGGATATCGCTTTAACGCAACTTGGAGTGAATAAGCATGAAGCTATTTTTACGTGATCATTTTGCATTTTTCCTACTGTACGTTTTAAACTTCGGTATCATTTTCGTTCTTTATGATGCAGTAGATGGATTTCAAAACAATAAATTTTACTTCGTCGTTTTAAGTTTATATTTATTTATTTGTTTCCTCGCTTACCGTTACGTTCGCAATCGTAGAATGTACCATAGATTAAGTGAGCAACCAGAAAAAATGGAAGATGCGTTTATTGAAAGAGCGACTGCTCCGATGCCTCACGGTGTCAATGAACTCGTGCGTACGCAGTACCGTCTCTTCCAAAAAGAACTACAATCGTATGAAGTAAAACAACAAGAACATCAACTATTCATTAACCATTGGGTACATCAAATGAAGACACCTGTTTCTGTTATGCAGCTTATGGTGCTAGAAATGGAAGACGAGCATTTAATTCCAAAGTTTAAAAAAGAATTAGAGCGTCTAAACCAAGGGCTTGATATGGCTTTATACATGGCTAGGTTAAATAACTTCCATGAAGATTTCCATGTCGAGACGATTTCATTAAAAGATACGGTAACAAAAAATATTAATGGATTAAAAGAACTATTCATTCGTAATGGTGTCTTCCCTGTTTTAGAAGTCCATTCTGATTTAAAAGTTGCTTCTGATGCGAAATGGCTAAAATTTATCATCTATCAATTAATGACAAACGCTGTTCGTTACTCCGGTGAGCGCGGAAAGAAAGTTTTCTTATCTGCTTACCGAAACGGAAAAGATATTATTTTAGAAGTTCGTGATGAAGGTGTTGGTATTCCACAAGAAGATATTCGAAGAGTATTTGAACCGTTTTACACTGGGAAAAACGGTCGCGCCTTCGGAGAATCTACTGGTATGGGACTTTATATTGTAAGTAAAATTTGTGATTATTTAGGTCACTCTGTCAAACTAGATTCTGAAGTTGGTAAAGGAACGACCATTAAAATCATCTTCCACAATGCTGCAAATAATCAAGCAGAACATACGGAGAAGGTGACCGAAGTATGATCGTAACATATGCAAGCAAAATGTATGAGAACTCACTCTCATACATTTTTTGCAATACAACTACTTCTATATCTTCTAGCCGGAGGTATAATCTATGACATTTTGGCAATTTGCATTTAAAAACGTCACGCGCAACTCGAGAGCTTATTTTGCTTACTTTGTAAGTAGTTCCTTTTCCATTGCTGTGTTCTTTTCGTTTGCTGTTTACTTATTCCATCCGAAATTACAAAACTTTGACATGACCTCTGAAATTTCAGCATTAATGATATTTTCAGAAGTAGTAATTGTATTTTTCTCTTTCTTCTTTTTACTATATTCCATTGGTACTTTTTTAAAAGTTAGAAAAAAACAATTTGGTATTTTGACCATTTTAGGAATATCGAGAAAACAATTACATCGTCTTATTTTTATGGAGAATATGTTAATCGGGATTTTATCTATCTTTTTCGGCATGCAGTTTGGAGTTGTTTTTTCTCAATTTTTCTTATTAGTAACAGCCAAACTTACGCATGTTCCAGGAATATATTTATACGGGCCTACTAACGCGTTTATTTTAACAACCATTGTTTTCCTTAGTCTTTTTATCATTGTATCTGCATTCACACCAATGCTTATTCGTACAAAAAAAGCAGTACACCTTTTAAAAACAAATGGTGGAAAACAAAAAGAAAGAAAACCATCCATACTTGTTTCATTATTTGGTGCGATTTGTTTATTTGGTGGTTATGCGTTAGCTGGAAATCCTAAATATTTCGTATCAGTAAGCCCACAAATCGGTGTTATATATATGGTTTCAAGTATTTTCGTTATCCCAACGCTTGTTACAATTGGAACATATTTCTTCTTTTCACAAATTAGTTTCTTACTTATTTATATTTTAAAGAAAAGAAGGAAGTTTTATATGAAACGGATTAATATGCTTTGGATTTCGGATTTAGCGAGCCGTATTCGAACGAATATTAATATGCTGTTTATTGTAGCGATGCTATCTACAATTGCTTTCACAATGATTACGTTCCTATATGGATTTGGGAAATTTATTAAGCTAGAGGTGAATAGAACTTCTCCTTTTCCAATTTCTTATTTTTCTTATGATGCGAACCCTTTTGTTACAGAGCATTTAAATTGGCTTGAGCAACAATTACAAAAAGAGCATTTCCCCTATCAAAAAATAAAAGCTGATATATATGAAACACCACTAAAAGAAGATAAAGATATAGCTATTTATAATGACGTATACGCAATTAAGCAAAGTGACTATAACAAACTTGCAGATTCTTTACGAATGAAACAACTATTTTTGGATGATAACGAAGCATATGTGCTAACAGGGACATCTTATATCACCATATTCAACGAATTTGAGCAAAGCTACAAAAGAGATTACATTACACTCTCTAGTACAAATACGAAATTACGAGTGAAAGGCTATGAGCATGTGAATGCAATTCCATCTGGCTTTTCATATCAAACGATAGTTTTGCCTGATGTTATCGTAAATAACTTACCTAGCACCGTAAAGCATATATCAGCATACAATTACAAAATTCAAAACTGGGAACAGACATATGAAATTGCTGATAATTTTATAGAAAAAGTGCAAAAAGATCGAAATAAATCCCAGTATGAAGGACCTCTTATTCGTTCCTTTGAATCAGCAGGATCGTTATACAAAATAACATCAGGCAGTGCTGCATTTTTCCTAATTGGGACATTTTTAGGAGTTATTTTCTTCATTGGAGCTGGTAGCGTTCTTTACTTTAGAATGTATACGGATTTGACGAACGAACAAGAGAAATATATAACGATTTCTAAAATCGGTGTAACAGATACAGAGATGAAACGATCTGCAACCATTCAACTTAGTATTTTATTTTTCATTCCGTACATTATGGCATCCATTCATACAATGTTCGCAACAAAAATGCTACAAGATGTAATTGGTTTATCTCTGTTCAAAGAGGTTTCAGCCGTTCTTATTATTTTTGGATTCGTTGAAATCGTATTTTTCATATTCATTCGTTCACTTTATATGCAAAAATTATCACAATACACGAGTGGACAAAATATTTAAAACAAACTTGATGAAAAGAGTATTTCTTATGCTCTTCTCATCTTCACCCTATCAGGAGGTTCAGGTGAATGACATTTTGGCAGTTTGCATTTAAAAACGTGACGCGGAACGCCAGAGCTTATTTCGCCTATTTTGTAAGCAGTGCGTTCTCCATCGCAATCTTTTTCTCATTTGCAGTTTATTTATTTCATCCTAAATTGCATATGACAGACGTGAATTATTCTCTGAACATATTAATGACAATTTCAGAAGTTGTCATTGTGTTCTTTTCATTTTTCTTTTTACTGTATTCAATCGGGACCTTTTTAAAAGTACGAAAAAAACAGTTCGGGATTTTAACAGTACTTGGCATATCTCAAAAACAATTAAAGCGACTCATATTTATAGAAAATATGTTAATTGGTGCTCTTTCTATATTTTTTGGCATTCAACTTGGAGTTGTCTTTTCACAGTTCTTTTTATTAGTTACCGCCAAAATTACACACGTACCTGGTTTATATTTATATCCGCCTACAAGTGCTATCGTTTTAACTATCATCATCTTTCTTGGGCTCTTCATTCTCGTATCATCTTTTACACCGATGCTCATTCGTACGAGAAAAGCCGTACGTCTTTTAAAAGAAGGTACACAACAAAAAGAAAGAAAAGCATCCGTGCTCATCTCTCTATTTGGTGCGACGTGTTTAATATGTGGATATGCGTTAGCCGCAAATCCGTTGTATTTTATGTCGCTAGGTGACATCATTGGGCTTTTATATGCCGTCTCTAGTATATTTGTCATCCCATCGCTTATTGCAGCTGGAACATACTTTTTCTTTTCACAAATTAGTTTTTTACTTATTCGTATTTTAAAAACGCGAAGAACGTTTTATATGAAACGAATTAATATGCTTTGGATTTCAGATTTAGCAGCGCGCATTCGGACAAACATTAACATGCTCTTTATTGTAGCGATGCTATCAACACTCGCTTTTACAATGATTACATTCTTATACGGTTTTGGGAAATTTACAAAGTTTGATGCAATTAGACAGAACCCTTTCCCGTTTACGTATTTATCGCATACTGAAAATACATTAGCTGATGAACATTTAAACTGGTTAGAGCAGAAATTTAATGAAGAGCACTTTACTTATACAAAATTTAAAACAGATATATATGAGGTATCTTCAGCTGAAGATAACACGCAGCTCTATTACGCAATTAAACAAAGTGACTATAATGTACTTGCTAAAGCATTAAATTGGGAAAAACTCACGGTAAATAAGAATGAATCTTATATTCTTATGAAAGACTTAGATGATCAAGTTATTGGAACACTTCACAATGAAGAAAAGAAAAATACTCTTACACTTACTCAAAACAATTTACAACTACAAGTGAAAGAATATAAAAGTTATAGCCCATTCCCAAACAGCTTAATATACCAATTACTCATACTATCTGATGAAAATGTAGAATCCTTATCCACAGTTTCCAAACAAATGAGTGTATATAACTTCAAAGTTACAGATTGGGAAAAAGCACATAATATCGGTTCATCGTTTATAACAAAAATTGATAACGATAATGCAGCAATTCAAGCAGAGCATCCACCTTTCCATGCAAGTGAAGCGAGCGATTCCCTATATAAGACAAAACTAAATGTCGCTTCGTTCTTCTTAATTGGTACTTTCTTAGGTGTTATCTTCTTTATCGGTGCTGGTAGTGTTCTTTACTTCCGAATGTATACAGATTTAACAAATGAGCAAGAAAAATATATAACGATTACGAAAATTGGCTTAACTGAAACTGAAATGAAACGTTCAGCGACAATTCAGCTTGCGATTCTTTTCTTCGTGCCTTACATCATGGCGTCAATCCATACGATGTTTGCGACAAAGATGCTACAAGAAGTTTTACATCTCTCGTTCTTCGCTGAGATTACAGTCGTACTGTTGATTTTTGGAACAGTTGAAATTTTATTTTTCCTTTTAATTCGTTCCTTTTATATGCAAAAATTATCACAACATATTAAGTTTTAAAAGTAGAAAGGTGATTACTATGGAAGAAGTATTACACATAAAAAACGTCTCAAAAGTATATGAGGGAAAAGTCCCTCATACTGCTTTAAAAAATATAAATTTACACGTAGATAAAGGGGAATTCGTTGCCATTATGGGTCCATCTGGTAGCGGGAAATCTACATTTTTAAACGTTATTTCTACAATTGATTCTCCTACTTCTGGTGACGTCGTTATTAACGGAAAAAAACCACACACATTTCGTAGAGAGAAGTTAGCTATTTTCCGCCGCCAAGAGTTAGGATTTGTTTTCCAAAACTTTAACCTACTAGATACACTAACAATCGGTGAAAATATCGTACTACCTTTAACATTAGATAATGTTCCATTAAAAGAAATGGATGAAAAGCTTGATAACATTTCAAAAAAGCTTGGAATTGATCATATTTTGGACAAACGTATTTTTGAAGTTTCTGGAGGACAAGCACAGCGTACTGCAGTAGCACGTGCTGTTATTCATCACCCTTCTCTCTTACTAGCCGATGAACCGACAGGGAACCTGGATTCAAAAGCCGCTATTGATGTAATGGAGTTATTTACGAAATTAAACAAAGAAGAAGATGCAACGATTTTAATGGTTACGCACGATCCGTTTGCAGCAAGTTATTGTAACCGTGTTATTTTCATTAAAGATGGAGAGCTTTACAATGAACTGCACCGCGGATTATATCGCGAGAAGTTTTATCAAGAAATATTAGATGTTCTAGCCTTATTAGGAGGAAGACGTGGATGACGTTTTGGCAATTCGCATTTAAAAATGTCTCACGTAATTCAAAAGCATATTTCGCCTACTTTGTAAGTAGTGCGTTTTCTATCATGGTTTTCTTTTCATTTACTGTATACGCGTATCATCCACGCTTACAGAGTGTACAAAGCTTTCAAGAACGTGATCCTCTAATGAATTTAGCTAGTACAGCACAGCTTGTGATTGTTATGTTCTCGTTCTTCTTTCTCTTATATTCAATTGGAACATTTTTAAATGTACGGAAGCAGCAATTCGGGATACTCACTATTCTTGGTATCTCACAGAGACAATTAAAAAGATTGTTATTTACCGAAAACATGATAATTGGGATATTATCCATCTTTATCGGCATTCAAGGTGGACTTGTATTTTCTAACTTTTTCTTATTAGTCACTTCGAAATTAACAAACGCGAAAGGTCTCTATTTATATTGGCCAACAGAAGCGATTATCGTTACAACCGTAACGTTTATCATTTTATTTTTAATCGTTTCTACATTTACACCAATGTTTATTCGTACTCGAAAAACAACGAAGCTTATTAAGGGTGTTAACAAAGAGAAGAGCGAAAAAAAACCATCTATACTCATTTCACTATTTGCTTTAACTTGTTTAGGACTATGTTATTATATTGCCGGTTATCCGCAAGGCTACATAACGGAAAAAAATGCACAAAATGGATCTGTATTCTTAATTATGCTATCTATTTTACCGCTTGTAGTGATTGGGACGTATTTATTTTTTTCACAAACATTTCTTCTCTTTATCTATATTTTAAAGAAACGAAGAAAGTTTTACTTAAAACAAATAAATATGTTATGGATTTCAGATTTAGTTTCTCGTACACGCAGTAATATTAATGTACTCTTTATTGTTTCTATGCTATCTGCACTTGCATTTACAATTATTATCGGGTTATTTGCTGCAAACAATAATACGAAAGCACCCATACTAGAACGATATCCAATACCATTCACCTATACATCAGAAGGTGTTAATGCATTTGAACAAAAGCATATTACTACGATTGAAACTGAACTTACAAATGCTAATTTTCAATATGACAAATATAAGTTTACCGTTTTAAAAGATACAGCTTCAAAAGAGTCAATTGCCATTATGAAAATGAGTGATTATAACGCAATAGCACAGCAATTAAACAGACCAGAAATCACTCTCGATTCTTCACAAGTTTATAATATTTCTCGCTATTCACCAGCGTTATTAAATCTCGTGTCTAACCCATTTGCGAAGCAGAACACAATTACACTTGGCTCTAATAAAAAGGAATTTCAAATTAAAGGTTTTATTAATAGAGGAATTGAGCCTCCCTTTGCATTACCTCACTTAATTGTGATGCAAGATGAAGTAATTGAAAATATGATTCCTCATATTGAAACAATTACAGTCTATAACTACTTCGTGGAAAATTGGGAAAATGCAATTGTCCCAACAAAAAATATATTAAAAAGCTTAGATCATGATGCAGAAATTTTGTATGAAGCACATAAAAATGAAGAAAATTTCATTAAACCATTTTATATTTATACAGCTACGGATGAACTCGTTCATAGTAAAGGAAATGCAGTCGCTCAATTCTTTATTTGGGCATTTCTCGGCTTTATTTTCTTTATCGGAGCAGCTAGTGTTTTATATTTCCGTATGTATAATGACTTAACAACTGAAAGACAAAAGTATATTACGATTACAAAGCTTGGCTTAACTGAATCAGAAATGTTTCGCTCTGCAACGATTCAATTAGGAATTTTATTTTTCGTTCCTTACATCGTTGCTGGTGTTCACACATTATTTGCGGTTAAGTTTTTACAAAGCATGTTTTCTTTCTCCTTACTAAAAGAGACATGTATCGTACTCACCTTTTTCGGGGTTATCGAGATCATTTTCTTCTTCTTAATCCGTTCTCTGTACATTAATAAATTATCACAGCATATAAAAATATGAATAAAATAGCCTTGTGCAATATGCACAAGGCTATTTTCAATAGTTTTTAATAATTAGCAGCAATATCCACCGTAGCCGCCTGCGTAACCGCCGTAACCACCATAGCCACAACCGCCGCCTCCGCCGAAGCAGCTAGCACCGATGATAATTAATAAAATAAACAATACGATTAGAAGCGCAAAACCGCCTCCGCAACCATGTCTGCGGTTACAATCATCATGTCTGTGTTCACACTTTTCGCTCATTACCCTATTCCTCCTTTAGTATCATTCATAACAAGTTCACCTTGCTCTAAATGAGGGGATTCCATTTATATTATGTTTTCAGGGCGAATAGGAAGCTTGGCTTACTTAAAAACGGGCTTGTTTTAGGAATTGGGCTTAATCAAAAAAAAAGATACCTATTCAGGTATCCTTTAAAGAAACATATTCAACAAAAGAGCAAAACCAAATGCAATAAATGATAACAATGTTTCCAGCACCGTCCACGTTTTAAATGTTTCCTTCACCGTCAAACCTAAATACTCTTTTACAAGCCAGAACCCTGCATCATTTACGTGAGAAAACATTAATGAACCTGCACCGGTTGCAATAACGAGAAGCTCTAAATTCACACCAGACATGTGTTGAATAACTGGTGAAACAATCCCTGCTGCTGTCGTTAATGCTACTGTAGCTGAACCTGTTGCAATTCGAATTAAACCAGCTACCATGAAAGCTAATACGATTGGTGATAACGAAATATGTTCTGCCATTTGTGCAATAGCTGTTCCAACGCCGCTTTCAATTAATATTTGTTTAAATCCACCGCCTGCACCAATTATTAAAATAATAGAACCGACAGGCAATAAACTTTCATCTGTTAATTTTTTAATCATCTTTTTATTAATACCTTGTTTGATACCAAGTAAATAAAATGCTGCGAAACATGAAATAAGTAAGGCGATTACTGGACTTCCTATAAATACTAAAAATTCAGTCAATTTTTTCGGTAATGAAATATATGGTGCAACTACTGATAAAATCATCAATACAACTGGTAATAAAATAATAAAGAATGAAACTTTACGACTTGGCAAATCAGTTGATACTGTCGTAACTCGAACAAGCTCCGGTTCATTTTCAGGTATAACCCTCTTATGTACCCACTTTGCAAATATTGGGCCTGCTATAATAGCCGTCGGTAACGCGATAATTAATGAATATAAAAGTACCTTTCCTAAGTTCGCGTTATAAATACCGATTGCAGTCATGGCACCTGGATGCGGAGGTACTAGCCCATGTACGATAGATAATCCCGCAATAACAGGTAAAGCAATTAATAATATGTTTTGCTTCGTTGTTTTTCGAATTGAAATTACAAGTGGTAATAAAATAACAATCCCTACTTCAAAAAAGACGGGAATCCCTATAACAAAACCTGCAAATAACATAGCCCAAGGTAATTTTTTTACGCCGAAAAATCGAATAAAGAAATCTGCAACTTGCATGCCTGCTCCTGAATCAGACATCATTTTCCCGAGTATAGTTCCAAGTGCCAAAATACCAACTAAATGACCTAGTACACTACCAACACCAGTTTCATAGGCAGCCACTATTTTCGTTAAGTTCAGTCCAGACATAATAGCTAAAAACAAACTCGCAACTGTTAAACTAATAAATGCATGCCATTTCCACCATGATACCCCTAAAATAACAATTGTGATCGCAAGTAACGTGACGATTAATAAGTATATATCCATCTCTCATTCTCCTTACTTTTATCCCGATTGGTGTGGGCTAATAATTAGTGGGTGATGCCCTCCTCCACTAATTAAAGTTTTACTTTATAAAAAAAGAGGGAACATCCCCTCTTTTTTATACGTCATAATTCACTACATAATGCTGCATTTCTGTATTGTAGTAGCCTTCGCTATATTCAATTACTTCGCCAACTTCATCATAAGAATAGCGCATACGTTTTAATAACGCTGTTCCCTCTTTTTCACCTAGCGCTTCTGCAACGAAATTAGGTGCAAGCCCAACCGCGAATTCATCTCTGAAGTTTTCTAAATGTATACCTCGGTCCTCAACTAAATCGTAAAGCGATTGTAAATCAAAGTCCGATAAATCTGTACTCGCCATTCGAGCTGAGAAATAGTGCGTATAATGAATATACGGCGTATCATTTAACATATATAGGCGCTCGATACGAAAACTCTCTTTACCGAATAATCGAAACGGCACTGTTCCTTCCTCATTATGAACGATTTCTGCTTTTAATAATTTCTTTTGTACTTTATATCCTTCTTCCACTAACACTTCTGTAAATTTCTTACCCTTTGACAGTTTTGTCGCAGAAGTATTACGAATCACTTTCGTTCCTTTGCCGCTCTTCTTTTCCAAATATCCTTCTTGAGCGAGTTCTTTAATCGCATTACGCACTGTAATCTTACTAACTTTGAACTCTTCTTCTAATTGCGGTTCTGAAGGAATATTCGTATGAATCGCATATACGCCATGCAATATTCGATCACGAATAATATTTTTTATTTGTAAATATAATGGTCCTTTTTTCCTCGTTACGTTCACTGTTACACCCACTACCTTTCTACATCACCTACTGATGCCGTCATCGCCCGAAGTATATCTTTCTCTGATGACATTGGCGTATCACCGACGATTGTATGTGCTAGCATTCCAGCTGCTGACGCAAATGAAACAGCTTTCTCTGGTGCAAACTCTTTTATCTCGCCATGAATAATTCCGCTCGTATAAGCATCTCCAGCACCTATTCTATCATATACAGAAAACGTAAGTGTTTTTGCAAAAGTGAACGAACCATCTTTACATATAAACCCGCGAAGCGAATGTGTATTATCACTGTTAATAGAGCGATGAGTACCAGCGATTGTAGCGATATGATACGTTTCAGCTACCTTTGGAATAAGATCCAGCAGCTGCGCTTCTCGCTCCGTCTCTTCTGTTTTCATTCCAAGAACGAACATCGCATCTTTTTCGTTCATCATAACGATATCAGCAAGCCCCAGCATTTCTTCATAATGCGGTTTTGCCTGTTCATATCCGTCTTCTCCCCAAAGTGAGGGACGATAATTACAATCAAAAACGACGGTTCCTCCGTTTTCTTTAACTGCTCTCGCTAAAGATTTCATATGATGACGCACCGTATCATTCATCGCAAGTGTAATACCGCAAAAATGAACGATATCAATTTCCTTTGCGATTTCTTCAAATTGATACATTTCTTCACATGCCGTATTGAAGCTACTTTCTAATCGATTCGAATATGTAACGCGGCTTGCACGTGCACCGAATCCATTTTCTAAAAAATACATACCTACATATTTACCGCCTCTTGAAACAAGAGAAGTTTGAATCCCTAACTTTTGAATGTAAGATACAGCTGCATCTCCAACCGAATTTTCCGGTAAAGTTGAAATAAGAAGCCCTTCATGCCCTAAGTGAGAAAGTGCCGCTACAACGTTCACACCTGTACCTGAAAATGAGTAATTTAACGTGTTAGCTTGCGACAACAATTCATATCCAGGTACTTGCAGGCGCATCATTACTTCGCCGAACGCTGCAATTTTCTTACGCATATTGATCAACTAGCTTTTTCACGACTGCTAATAATTCACGAACATCTTCTACTTTCGTATTACCAGTTTCTTTATCAATAATAGAAGAGTATACGTGCGGGATAACTTGCTCTACATTTGCCTCAAGCGCAATACGTACAATTGTTTCAAAGTTTTCTTTATCAATTCCACCTGTTGGCTCTAATGCGAATCCTTCTTCTGCACAAGCTTTCGCAACTGCGCGATATTCTTCTTCGTGAGCTAGCCCTTTCATCGGGAAGTATTTCAATGAATTTCCGCCCATATCACGTACAAGTGCGATCGCTGTTTTAATTGGAACGATTGCTTTTTCTTCTCCAGCCGCACTAATTGGGCCAGTAGAAATATTTACGTAACCTACTTTTCCTGTTGGTGATACTAAACTATTAATCCAGCTATCTTTTTCGCCGAGATTTGCACGCGTTGCTCCAACTGAAGGGAACACTTGGTTAATATGGCTACCAGGATAATGCTTCGCAATTTCAGCTACAACTGCTGCTTGGCGATTATCTCCTGCGCCTAGTCCGATTGATACAGCGTCATCAATTTCTTTTCCGTATGCTTTCATAGCTGTAACAGCTTCTTCTACTGTTGGATAGTCTTTTGATAACACTCCCACTACTACATAACCTTCTGCTGCTTCAAAAATATCTTTTGCATTTTCTATATTGTTTGCTAATACATTTAATGCTACGCGGCCTTTATAAAAACGTTTTTGAATGTTTGTCATTTTAGTTTCCCCCTACGATTTCTCTCAATTTTTCTTCAATCACATGTATGTCATCACCTTGAAGTGGACGTGGATCAATATCAAAGAATCCTTGTCTTACTCCGTAATCACGTGTATAAATGGCGATTTCCCCTTCGCGTAATGCAGTCACAACATCTCTTGCTGATTTGTTTAACTCTTTCTCGTTAATATGAATACGAGCTCTAAAGATTGCTCTTCCAGCTTCATCTTGAACGATCGTTACATTTACACCATTTAATTCTTTTAGCGGCATAAGTACTTGTAGCAATTCTTTTTCTTGCTCGCTCTTATCTTCTTTTACTCCGTACTCATCAAGCGCTTGAAGTAAGCCAAAAGTTGTCTCTTTCCCGACTTTCATACTTCTTCCGATGCAATGTAATTGCACTTTCAGCCATTCGATATATTTTCGTTTACCGCCAACAATACCAGAAGTAGGTCCTTCAATTGCCTTTGAACCACTATAAATGGCAAGGTCTGAATACTTCACATATTTTTGAATGTCTTCTTCAGCTGCCGCATCAACGATAAGTGGTACGTTATTTCGCTGCGCTACTTCCCATGCTTCTTCAACAGAAATCATATTTTTTTGCACTGCATGATGTGATTTCACATAAAGAATTGCTGCTGTATTTTCGCCAATCGCATCTTCAATATGTTCTGCTTTCCCTTCATTTGCGTAGCCAACTTCAACGAGTTTTCCTCCACCTAAGTAAATCATCGTTTCAACAGGAGCACCGTATTGAACGTTATGACCTTTTAACATAATCACTTCGTTTTTCGCGATTACTTCTTGATGAAGTCTTTCACTTTTACGGCGATTTCCTTCTGTAACGATACCAGCGATAGAAAGCGCAATTCCGCTCGATGCTGAATTCACAACGACCGCTGCCTCTGAATCTAGAATTCTCGCAATATGGTCTCCTGCTTTATCTACTAAATCAGCAATTTCCACATAATTTTGTCCACCATGTTTCATCGCATCCATTACTGTATCTGTAGGAGCAGATACACCTAAAATACTCATTCTACCGCTCGCATTAATCACTCTTTTTAATCCGTACTTAGCATTCAATGAATGACCCATTAATTACAACCCCTTTCGTATCAATTCTTTTTTCAGCAATGCGCTGATCCCCTTCTGAATCAATTAACGTAACCTTCTCATCTTTAACCGTAAATAAAGTTAAGTTTGCAATATCCCCTTCTTGAATACGGCCAAGCTCTGGTTTCTTAAGCCACTCTGCCGCATTTTTCGTAACCGCATCAATCACTTCTTCTAGTGGATAACCTAAGTAAAGGAATTTCGAAAGAACGTGAGCCATACTATACACTGGACCATGTATACGATTCCTCCGGTAAATATCCGTACTAATTGTATTAAAGGCAATATCGTGACGCTTCGCCGCTTCTGCTACTTTAAAAGAAAAGCTAGCATTACCGTGACCAACATCTAAATGCACGCCGCGATTCACCGCATCTAACAACACAGGTAGCGGTTTCCCTTCTTCATCAAATAAATTATTTTCTTTCCCGTTTAAATAATGTGTAATCACATCATCTTTTTCTAAAAGAGGTACAACTTCCTCTATACGGGGAGGCGCTGAACCGATATGTACCATAATCGGTAATAATGTTTCTTGAGATAAAGCGCGCGCTACATGCAGCGGTTCAATTCCACTATCACAAACGACACTTTTACTCATTCTCGCCTTTAACCCAACGATTACATCTTTATACTTTTCTACTGCTTCTATCGCTTTCTCTTTATCTATCCATTCCATATTGGATAATTCATCAATTCGTTTCAAACCGATGCGAGAAATATTTAAAAAGGCAAATAAATTTGTCTTTGCCTGCTCTCTACTTTTTACTAAATCTGCAATGCGATCAGCACCGCAACTACCCGCATCAACAATTGTCGTTACCCCTTGCTTAACGCCAATTTCATCTACCTCATCGCCATACGGATCAAACTCTGGAAAAGCGTGAACGTGCAAATCAATCCAGCCACTCGATACGTAAGTACCAGAGTAATCAAGAACCTTTCCACCCTCGCCAGCACCAGCTTTCGTCACCTGTGCGATTTTGTTATTTTCAATTACAATGTCAATCTCTTCCCCGTTCACACGTTTCACATTACGTAGTACGAATCGTTCTGTCATTGTATTTCCACCCTTTTCTATAAGAAGCCATAAGAATACGCTTACATTAAAGTTTCATTTTATATCTCTTTCACACGTTTAGCGTAACACAAAAAAAGGGAGAAGTAAATATAACGTTATAATGTTTAAAAATACATAAAAAGATGCTCCTCCAAAATGCTAATAGTATAGGAAATTATATCAACGATTTTTTGAATATATCTATCATAACTTACAATATATCAACGATTTTTCAATTATATCTATCATAACTTATAATATATTAACGATTCGACAAAGAATATCGATTTACCGACAAAAAACGTCACTTCCTTTCTTATATAAGAAAAGGCTGTCCCAAATGGCACAGCCTTTTTCTCTATTCCTGAACCGTCACAATAACCCCATCCATATTGTTCCCGGAAATTTCATACTGCTTGTTTGCTGGAACGTTCACTTTCGTATTCTCAGAAACTTTATAATAAGAAACAGTATATTTCTTACCTTCTACTTCAGTTGAAACCTCTTTTTCCTCTTTTAAAAACTCTAAATATTCCTCTAGTGTAAAATTCTTTTTTTGCATAATTGCGCTATGAGGTAGGCCGACATAACGGATATGCCATGGCTCATATTGAATTCCAGTAATGTTACTTTTATTTTTCGGATAACGTAATACAAAGCCATGCTTCCATACGTTCTCTTCAATCCATTTTCCTTCAGGCGCTTTCTCCATTTTCTTTTGAGTAGACCCAATGTCCAGTGATAATCCTAAATTATGTTCACTGTATCCTGCTGGAAGTGCATAATCAGATCCCATTTTTTCATATAGCTGTTTTTGCTCTTGGAAATCTCTATAACCACTACTAATCAAAAAATGGTTAACACTTTCTTTTCCAGCCGCATCGACAACGTTCAAAAACTTTTTCACAACATCCTTTGATAAACGAAGATTTCTATCAAATATTACATAACCTCTTACTAATTCACTATTATGATTTACATTTATAATATCAGACCTAATACTATCTTTTTTTACTGGATAATCCCTGTTAACTAATAATAAATCGCCCTTATAAATTTGTTCCTTCGTAATCTCTTTCCCCTCGGTGTTTGCCGCCTTTACTAGCTCATCTTTCCCGACAATTTTAACATCGATTTCCTTTTGAAATAACGGTGATATATAAACGCCTACACATACTGTGAATGCTATAAAAAAAGAAATAAATACCCACTTTTTCATTTCTAGTTCCTCCTTAACGTAACTTACGTATAGAATAGAAAAAACTATTAAAATAAAAAGTGGGGTAAAGTTTAAATTTTTATTAAATTGTTACATTCTCGTCTTTTGGCAATCGTACTTCAAATAGCGTTCTAACTACATTGCTCTCAGCAGAAATCGTACCATTATGCTGCTCGACAATATTTTTCGCAATGAATAGTCCTAGGCCAGTCCCGCCACGGTTCTCAGTTCTCGCTTTATCACCTGTATAAAACATATCAAAAAGATACGGTAAATCTTCTTCTGGAATGCTATCTCCATAATTCATAATTTGTACGACAACTTCTCCATTATCAACATATCCATTCATATCAACAAATTGCCCATCATACCCGTAACGAACGGCATTTGTTAACAAGTTTTCAAATACTCTAGCTAACAATTTTCCATCACCGTGCATCGGTAAATGAGGAGCCACGTTCAATCTAGCTTCTAAATGATGTTTTTCTAATAACGGATACAATTCCTCCTCTAACTGTATAAGTAACTCACTTATATCGATCGGCTTTTTATCCAGCTTTAGCATGCCATAATTCATACGTGTAATTTCAAATAGCTCATCAATTAAACTTTCCAGTCTTTGCGATTTTGTATATGCAATTGTGGAGAAATGTTTAATTTGTTCTTTTGTTAAATTTTCATCTTTAAGAATTAAATCTAAATATCCTAACACGGATGTTAACGGTGTTCTTAAATCATGAGCTAAATTCACAACGAGCTGATCTTTACTACTTTCAGCAAAATCTCCTCTTTCAACAGCTTCTTTTAACTTTTCACTTGCAACATTTATTTCACGCGCGATATTTCCAAACTCATCATTTGATGAAACTTGAACTTTATTCGTAAAGTTACCGTTCGCAAGATGATGAATCCCATTAGAAATTTCATCAAAGTATTTTAAATACGGTTTTGTCAAAAAGAAGAAAAAGATAATAGATAACGGAATAAAGAAAATTAAAAAGAAGTTAATGTCTCCAAATTCCCTTACCATTGACCTAAATTGTGCTAAAGGCTCTTCGTAGCGAACCATCGTTTTATAATACAACTGCAATCCTTTATAAATTATATAAGTTACAGTTGCTGCAAGCACCATACTTAACGCAAATAAGGCAATCATTTTAAATCGAAAGCTTTTCATCATATTAGCCATTGAAAGTATAACCTACTCCCCACACTGTTTTTATTAATTTATCCTTTCTTTTATCTTCTCCAAGTTTCTTCCGCAAAGTACGAATATGTACCATTACTGTATTTCCACCTTCATAATAATCATCTGCCCATACGTGCTGAAAAATATTTTCCACATTGTATACTTTCTTCGGATGACTCGCTAATAAATATAAAATATCGAACTCTTTCGGCGTTAATTCAATTTGTTCACCATACACATCAACCGTCCTGCGCTCAGGATTAATTACGACTCCGCCTATTTCTAAAGCAGATTTACTCTCCACTACTTTCGGGTGATTTAACGTAAAAAACCTACGCAGTTGTGCATTTACACGTGCAACTAATTCTATTGGTGTGAAAGGCTTCGTCATATAATCATCCGCACCTAGTACAAGACCTGTCACCTTATCAAAGTCCGAAGTTTTCGCGCTTAAAAAAATAATCGGCATATGATGTTTCGCGCGAATTTGACGCGTCACCTCATAACCATCCATTTTCGGCATCATAATATCTAAAACTACCAAGTCGATTGGCTTCGTTTCAATAATATGAACTGCCTCTTCCCCATCCGCTGCTTTCACAACATGGTACCCTTCTTTTTCTAAATGTATCTCAATTAAATCAGCAATTTCCGCCTCATCATCAGCGATTAAAATTGAAATGCGTTTCATTTTACTCCCCCTTTTTCATTCCATTTTTATACGCTCGATTGTAAACTAGTCTATCCAATTTGTACAATACGAAAAGGCTACTCGTTAAAGTAACCTTGGTAAATAAAATTATATCAGCGATTTTCCAATTATATTGACTTACCGACAATGAACGACAAAATCCTCTCGCTATTTGCGGGCATCCTAATGAAACTTCCATTTACCGCTCAAAAAAAATCCGCTGCTTCGTAAGTTCTTCCAATCTTTCGCGGTCAACTTTATACTCAGCTTCAACACTTTGCGGTACAATCACTTTCCCGCCCTCAAGCGTCACTTCCGGTGAAATAATATCCCTCTGCCAATGTCTACTAGAAGCGGATATATCACCAGGAATCGTAAAGTTCGGCAATGAGGCAAGAGCAACATTTTGCGCTCGTGAAATCCCCATTTCTACCATACCACCGCACCAAACGGGTATGTTATGCTCCATGCAATAATTATGAATTTGAACCGACTCTGTTAATCCGCCTACTCGCCCTGGCTTAATGTTAACGATGCGGCAACTACCAAGCGTAATCGCAACGCGCGCATCTTCTAAACTATGGATACTTTCATCTAAACAAATCGGCGTTTCAATTTTCTTTTGCAACTCCGCGTGATCAAGAAAATCGTAATCCGCTAACGGTTGTTCAATCATCATTAATTGGAATTCATCTAGTTGTTTCAGCCTCTCCGTATCCGCTAATGTATACGCTGAATTCGCATCTGCCATTAGCGGGATATGCGGAAACTCTTTTCGAATTTCTTTTAATAACTCATAATCATGCTCTGGCTTTATTTTCACTTTAAAACGCTCGTATCCTTCTTCGGCGTACTTCTCGATTTGTTTTAACATAACCGGAATTGTATTGATCCCAATTACAACGCCGACTTCAATTTCATGACTAGTTCCGCCAAGTACTGTCGCTAGCGATTTCTTTTGACGCTTCGCATATAAATCCCAAACAGCCCCCTCTATTCCGGCTTTTGCCATTCGGTTTCTTTTTATATGTTGAAATAGACCCGGTACCTCATTCGGATGAGAAATTTCAGCCTTTAATAAATCAGGTATTAAAAAGTCTTGCAGTACATGCAGCGCTGTCTTCACCGTTTCTTCCGTATACCACGGTTCAGAGAATGCAACGACTTCCCCAAATCCGATGTACCCGTCCGTATCCTCTAATTCAATAACGATACTCTCACGCTTTTCGTAAGTCCCGTAGCTTGCAGCAAACGGGATTACGAGTGGCATTTCCGTTATATACAGTGTCGCTTTTTTTATTTCCACCTACATCTCCTCCACTAATTGTCTTAACTCTCGTCTTAACAATTTTTTCGAAGCGTTACGTGGTAATTCCTCTAAGAAACATGCTTTCTTCGGCACTTTATATTTCGCTAACTTCTCCTCGCAAAAATGAAGAATTTCTTCTTCTGTTACCGCCCCGCTTTTCACAACAAAAGCAGCTGGTACTTGTCCCCATTTATCGTCAGCCATGCCGACAACACCAGCTTCCGCTACTGCCGGATGAGAAAGCAACACTTCTTCAATTTGAGCTGGATATATATTCTCTCCGCCAGAAATAATTAAATCACTGCGACGATCTAATACGTATAAAAACCCTTCTTCGTCTAAATAACCGAGGTCGCCAGTATGAAGCCACCCGTTTTGAATAGTCTCTCGCGTCGCATCTTCACGGTTAAAGTAACCGCCTGTTACGTTCGGTCCTTTTACTACAATCTCACCTTCCGCAAATGGTGGCACTACTACGCCATCTTTTTCAATACGAAGTTGGCACTGAAATAGTGGTTTTCCAGCTGATCCTACTTTCGTTAACATGTAATCTGCGGATAACGTACAAATTTGCGAAGATGTTTCTGTCATACCGTACGTTTGATATACAGGAATTCCTTTTTCTACACATGCTTCTAATAGTGATTTTGGCGCTGGTCCTCCGCCAAGTAACATGCATCGCAAAGAAGATGGATATGTCTCTGCCCCAAGTCGCTCTAATAAATCAGTTAACATTTTAGAAACGACAGAAATAATTGTTACTCCTCTTTTTTGAAGTGCTTTATGAATAAAATCAGCATCATATTTCGGAACAAGTAAAATACGCATGCCGTACATAATGTTTTTCATTAAAAGAGATAGCCCGCCAACATGGAACATCGGCATGCAGGCTAACCAACAATCATCATCACGAAGTCCTAAATTAAGCGACGAACCGACTGCGCTTGCCCAATGATTGCCGTACGTTAAAATAACGCCTTTCGGTTTGCCTGTCGTCCCAGACGTATAAATAATTGTCATCGCTTCTTCTAAAGAAAACTCTTCTTGTATAGAGGCTTCCTCTTTTGGTCCATTCATCACTTCGGCGAATGAATAAACAGGAACATCTTTAGCATCAAAATCTTGATCCGTTACTAAACAAACAACTTCAGCATCATCCATTTGCCAAAGTAGCTCTTCTCTTGAAAGACGCGTATTTAAAAGCACAGCTACTGCACCTACATAAGATAGGGCGTGAATAACTGTAATCATCTCCATACCATTTTTCATCAGAACAGCCACCTTTTGCCCTCGCCCCACTCCAACATACGTGAGGTGTTCACAAACAGATACTACTTTTTCATGTAGCTCCATAAAAGTAACTTTCTCTTCCTCTATTTCAATTGCAGTGCGATCTGGTGTTAAAAATGCACGTTGCATTAACCAATTTGGCATCGTCTCCATCATTCATTCTCCTTTCATGAAAGAAAGAGACTTGATATGATATCAAGTCTCTTAGTTGTTTTGTTTCCGGTTTGACCTTTTGGTCTTATCCAGCTGCGCCTCCTAGCCCCTTCCGTCTAAGAACCTTCCGCACGAGAAAGTAAAAAACACTTTCTGTGCGAAAGAACCTTAGCCAACGGGGCTAAACAGTCGGCTCCGCTTTTAAAACATCCAGCTACAGCAGCTAGAATGTTCGGTGGCTTCCGCTTTTGATCACGGGAAACGAGGGAATTGACCGAAGTCCGGACTGCGTTTTTCTTTGAATGCGTCGCGACCTTCTTTTGCTTCGTCAGTTGTGTAGTACAATAACGTTGCATCTCCAGCTAGTTGTTGAATACCAGCTAGACCGTCTGTGTCTGCGTTGAATGCAGCTTTTAGGAAACGAAGTGCCATTGGGCTGTTTGCTAAAATTTCTTGTGCCCATTGTACTGTTTCTGCTTCAAGCTCTTCTAATGGTACTACAGTGTTTACTAAGCCCATATCAAGTGCTTCCCCAGCACTATATTGACGGCATAGGTACCAAATTTCGCGAGCTTTCTTGTGGCCTACCATACGAGCTAAGTAACCAGCTCCGTATCCACCGTCAAAGCTTCCTACTTTAGGACCTGTTTGTCCGAATACAGCGTTGTCTGCAGCGATTGTTAAGTCACATACGATATGAAGTACGTGTCCACCGCCGATTGCATAACCTGCTACCATTGCGATAACTGGTTTAGGAATTGCGCGAATTAGACGTTGTAAGTCTAATACGTTTAAACGAGGGATTTGGTCGTCACCTACATATCCACCATGACCGCGAACTTTTTGGTCGCCGCCAGAACAGAATGCACGTCCACCTTCACCTGTTAAAATGATAACGCCAACATTTGCATCATCACGAGCTTGTGCAAAAGCATCGATTAACTCCATTACCGTTTTTGGACGGAATGCGTTATGTACTTCAGGACGGTTAATCGAAATCTTTGCGATACCATTGTATGTTGAATAAATAATATCTTCGTAATTGCCTTCTTTTACCCATTCAATAGCCATTACAACTACCTCCTTGTATATTTCTGATTTCACCTATAAGTGTGGCTTCCTTCTTGCTGAAAAAAGTATCACTGCATAGTTTTTAGAAATCCCTTTACTATTGTATCAAACTTTTCCGGTTGTTCCACATGAATTGCATGGCCAGCACCATGAATTTTGACAAATTTCGCATCAGACACGCATTTTTCGATGTTTTTTAATATGCGGAAGAACTTTTCATCATATTCTCCGTTCATTAAAAGAACAGGTATTTTTAAGTTTTTCAGCTCATCCCACCATGAAGGCTGAGCCCCAGTTCCCATGCCGCGCAAGCTATTTGCGAGCCCTTTTGGGTTGTTAGCAAGCCTCTCTTTTTGTACCGCTTCTTGTACGTTTTTTGCTAAACGTTTTTGCGTTTCAAACAGTGGAATATCTTCCCATATAGATACAAAACTTTCTATGCCTTCTCGCTCAATTTTATCGGCAAGTCGATCATCTTTTTCACGACGTTCTTTTCTATCTGCTTCGTTTTCGAGCCCAGCTGTACAGTTTTCTAATAAAAGAGAGTGTACATAATCTGGATATAGACATGCCATCGTAATCGCCAATCTACCGCCCATTGAATAGCCAAGTATATGTACTTTTTCAATATGAAGGTAATCTAATAGTTCTTTCATTTGCAATGCCACATTTCGGATGTCATAATGCGTCACATCTTCAGGGCTTTCCGTTTTTCCGTGCCCAACAATATCTACTAAAATGACTTGAAACTGCTCGCTCCAAGAAGGAACGAAGGAACGCCACGTTTCCATGCTTCCCGTAAAACCATGAAGAAGTAGAAGTGGTTCCCCGCTTCCAACTACTTCATATTCATACGATACACCTTGCAGTGTTACGTTCATTTTGATTCACCTTGCAACGATGTAGTAATTACGTCCTGTGTTTTTGCCCATAACGTACGGTGCAATGTTAAGTTTTCATCACGGTTCGTACAAATTTCCACAACGTGTAAACCTTTTGTCGTTGCTCCCTTTTGTACTTCTTCACGGAATTGCTCCCAACCATTTACACGGCTAAATGAACCACCGTACATTTTGACAACGTGCTCATAATCAAGTCCAATTGGTGTTCCAAATAATGATTCAAAATGTTCCTTTTTCTCATATTGTGGTAAGAATGAGAAAATACCCCCGCCATCATTATTTACAACGACAATTGTTATGTTTAATTCATGTAATTTCGCTGCTAATAGCCCATTTAAATCGTGATAAAATGATAAATCACCAATCACTAATACAAGTGGATCGCAAATAATGCTCGCTCCTAAAGCTGTCGAAATGATTCCATCAATACCATTTACGCCACGGTTTGCCATCACATGGATGTTTTTATCCGATGTGAAGAAGAATGAGTCTGTATCACGAATTGGCATACTATTGCTCGCAAATAACGTTGCGTCTTCTGGTAATACGCGCACAATATCTGTAATAACCTTTCCTTCAAATGCAGTTTCATATGTTTCCATTTCACGAAGCGTTTCCTTCGTTTTTTCGTTTATATGTTGCCACATTACGAACCAATCATTCTTCTTCATAACTGGCATTTTTTCTATTACTGCCTTGCAGAATTCAATGTCACTTGCTTGCACAACTTCTGTCGCAACAAGAGCTGGATCTCTCCATTGTCCTGATTCATCGACAACGATATGAACTGCTTTCATTTGTTTTTTTATGAACTGCGTTAATGATTTAGAAATAGGCATACCACCAAAGCGAATTAACACGTCCGGTTTCCATTTTTCTTTTAACTGCTCATTTCGTAAAAATGTATCATAACAGTCAATTACCATCGTTTTATCGTGGTGTCCGCTACGAATATTAGAAAGTGGGTCTGCTAATATAGGATAGCCAGTTTTTTCAGCTAGTTGCGTTGCAAACATTGCAATTTCTGAATGACTATCATCTCCACAAATAATAAGCCCCTTTTCCATATGTGAAAGGCGCCCTACAAGAGAATCTACATATTCACTCGGCATCGTCACGTTTCCTTGCTGAACTACTCCTGTATATTCACTACGTCCTTTATCCCATAAGCTTTCTAGTGAGAAATCAGGGATAAGTGGCTCGCGAACTGGAAAATTAAGATGAACAGGACCCTGCGGCGCTAAACAAGCATTTGCTACTATGCGCTGCGTCGTCATACGAGCGTAATGATACATCGCTTCACTCGCTTCTGGCAGTGCCATCTCTGTAAATTGTTTCACAAAAGTACCGTATAAATTAAATTGATTCATTGCTTGTGGTGCACCCACATCTCTTAATTCATGCGGTCTATCCGCTGTTAAGACGATAAGCGGGACCCTTGAATGAAAAGCTTCACATACAGCTGGATAGTAATTAGCTGCTGCTGTTCCTGACGTACATAATAATGCTACTGGGCGTTTTTTCGCTTTCGCAATACCGAGCGCGAAAAATCCAGCTGATCTTTCATCTACATGTAAATATGTGTTCATTCCTTCGTGTTGTTCCATTAGTAAAGCAATCGGCGTTGACCGTGAGCCTGGACTAATGACAACATCACATACATCTAGACGCGTCAGTTCATCCACGAACGCGCCTAAATAATATGATAATGCTTCTATATGATTGTTCATTTCATTAATTCCTCCAAAGCACCAAGCATCGGTCTAAACTTCAAACTTGTTTCTTCATATTCAAGCTGCGGGATTGAATCAATTACAATACCACAACCGGCAAATAAGGATGCTTTCTCGCCGTTTAATAATCCGCAGCGCAGCGCAACCGCAAATTCACCATTTCCTTCATCATCTATCCAGCCAATCGGTGCACCATACAACCCTCTGTCTAACAATTCAACATCACGGATCAGTTTCATCGCTTCCAAACGAGGTGTCCCGCCAAGAGCTGGTGTTGGATGTAATTCTTCTACCATTGTTAAAAGACTCGCATCGCCTTTTGCTTCTACAGGCGTATATAAGTGAATTAAGTTTTTCGTTGTTAATAAACCTGGACTTTCCGGAATATTAACGTATTCGCAATGTTCATTTAGTACCGAGCGGATCATGTTAACAACATAACCATGTTCAGCTAAATTCTTTTCATCATGAAGAAGCGCATTACTATTTCGTTCACTTTCTTCTATAGAATGACCATGACCGATTGAACCAGCAAGACACATCGATGTAAATTTCTCATCTTCTTTGCGAATTAATCTCTCAGGAGTCGCTCCTAAGAAGCATGCTCCTTTATAATCAAAAGAAAATACGTAACAATCTGGTTGACCAATGCGAAGTGCTTCTAAAACAAGAGCAGAATCAATCGAATGGTTCATCTCTACTTTTAGTTCCCTCGCCAATACAACCTTCTGCACGTTACCCTGCTTCATCTCATCTTGTACTTTTTCAATTGCTTTCATCCAGCCTTTCGGATCCACTTCTACTTTAGAAATAACAGTTAATTTCGATCCGTTTAGCGCACATTTACTCTCCTCAAAAATTTTCTCTTCTAAAGAAATCATTTCATTATAAAGAGTTTCTGCACAATCTGTTGCTGCAACAAATGTATTCATCGTTAACCATGCTTTTTCATTTTTTACAGTTAATAAAAATGCTGGTAGTGAAAATGTCGTATCTTTAAATTCTTTCCATAGGTCCGTTTTCTCTTTTTCTGGATCAAATGAAAAACCACCAAATAAAAGCGGACCCGTTCCAAATTCATATTCATCTCTTTGGACAAATGCATTCTCTTTTACTTTCTCCCACTCGTCACGAGCGGTTTGAAAGCGCTTATGAGAAGAATTTGCTATAGTGAAAACAGAGCCAATTCCTGCAAATATTACATGCTGAGCCGGGTCTGCAAAATAACATCTATTTTCAAATGAAATCCTTTTTCCTGCTGCATAGAACAGAAGCGGATCCACCCAGTCTATTTGTTTTACAAAACTAACCAATGTTTTTTCGTTAGTTGCACGCTTGATAGCTGCAATAAGAACTTCTTGCAAGCCTTTTTGTTTCGTTTGAATCACAATTGTCTCCCCCCTATGGGCGAAAAATAGTCATAATTACGCTTGATTTTAAGATACACCTCAAACGAAAGGCCTGTCAACGTTTAGCATTTCTGAGAAATTCACCTTCTCTTCCTAGAAAATAAACGTTGACACTAAATGATGCTTTTTCTACACTTAGTTGTGTACAATATGTGACCAAAGGAGGATTCAACATGGAAATGAACGTCAAAACGAATTCCTCTCCTACGGCGCCAAAGCCAAGTAAGCAAACTGGCTGGCGCATCTGGTGGAGTTTACTACGTCCCCATACATTAACAGCAGCTTTCGTACCTGTTTTCATCGGAACAGCATATTCGATGCAGGTCGGAGGTATAAATCAAATACATCTTCCTCTTTTCCTTATGATGCTTCTTGCTTGTCTTCTCATTCAAGCAGCAACAAACATGTTTAATGAATACTTTGATTATAAAAGAGGACTCGATCACGAAGATTCAGTTGGTATCGGCGGCGCTATCGTTCGCGATGGCATTCAGCCAAAAACAGTGCTTAACTTAGCATTTGGATTTTTCGGCATCGCAATACTATTAGGTGTTTATATTTGTATGAATTCTAGCTGGTGGCTTGCTGCAATCGGTCTTGTTTGTATGGCCGTTGCTTACCTTTATACAGGTGGCCCACTTCCAATTGCATATACACCATTTGGAGAGTTGACAGCCGGATTATTTATGGGTGTCATTATTATTGGGATTTCATTCTTTATTCAAACTGGAACTGTAACATCAGAAGTCATTTTACTATCTATTCCAAGCTCCATTTTAATTGGCGCCATTTTACTAGCTAATAATATTCGCGACTTGGATGGCGATAAAGAAAACGGTCGTAAAACGTTAGCAATTCTCGTTGGACGTGAAAGAGCTGTTGGTGTACTTGCTTCGATGTTCATCGTTTCCTACATTTGGACAATTGCTTTAATTATCGTGGGCATCGTATCACCATGGATGCTTATCGTATTTTTAAGTGCACCGAAAGCATTTAAAGCGACGAAAGGCTTTATCGGCAAAAGCATTCCAATGGAAATGGTACCTGCGATGATTGCAACAGCAAAAACAAATACAATCTTCGGTTTCCTAATGGGAATCGGATTATTACTTGGATACTTTCTATAAAAGGAGCTGCTTATGCGGCTCCTTTTTCATATCTGAAATTCATCTCATAATTCCTACTCTCAACGCTCATACTATGTAAAGAAACTGAATTGTAGGAAGGTGGACGACTATGTTAACTCCACAACAAGTAGGTCAATTTAAATCCATTTTAGAAAAACAAAAACAAGAACTGGAACAAACGATACAAACTCATGAAAATACAGATCGTGCTTCTGAACGCGATTCAGTAGGAGAACTGTCTAGCTATGACAACCATCCAGGTGATATGGCTACAGAGCTATATGAACGTGAAAAAGACTTCGGGCTTATTGAACTTTGGCATAAACAGCTTGAGGAGACGAAACATGCCCTACAAAAAATAGAAGCGGGTACGTACGGCATTTGTGAAGTGTCTGGCGAAGAAATTCCATTTGAAAGATTGGAAGCAATGCCGACTGCTACAACATGCATACAGCACGCGACAAATAAGTTAAATATGAATACACGGCCAGTTGAAGAAGAAGTGTTGTCTCCTTCTTTCCACAAGCATGATGAGGACCATTCTGTTGAGTACGATGCGGAAGATGCGTGGCAAGATGTCGCAAATTACGGAACATCTGAAACGCCGTCTGATTTAGAAAGACAAGATTCAAAAAACTATAATGGCATGTATGTAAATAGTGAAGAAAACGTAGGCTACGTGGAGGATTTTGAAAACTTTATCGGTACGGATATGTACGGGAAAAACCCACAAGTTTTCGCTACAGAAGAGCATGAAGAATATGAACAAATGCTTGATGATTTTGAAGAACGTACCTTCAAAGGTGAATTATCTTCAAATGAATCTAGTTCCAAAGAATAAAAAAAAGCATTCCGAAAATCGGAATGCTTTTTATCGCTAGCTAATTAGTTTTTTGTAACGTTAGCTGCTTGTGGTCCGCGGTTTCCTTCAACGATTTCGAAAGAAACTTCTTGACCTTCTTCTAAAGTTTTGAAGCCGTCGCCTTGGATAGCTGAGAAATGTACGAATACGTCTTCTCCGCCTTCAACTTCGATGAAGCCAAAACCTTTTTCGCCGTTAAACCATTTAACTTTACCTGTTTGCATGTCATGTACCTCCTAAATAAAAATGAAACTATGAATCCACATGAAAAGGTGGATATAAAGGACATGAATGTATAACAAGCTTACAGCCTTTAATACAACGTGCTTTATTTCCGTACCACATTATGTAGCTCAATAGTGCTTTCACTATATCATGCTATATCGAAAACGTCAAATGAGAACACTTTCATTCCATCATTTTTTATAATCTTAGTATAACCTTAAATTTTCATTCTATTTTTATTCAAAAATTAACAAAAATACAGTACTCTAATTCTTTTAACTTCTGTACAATATAATTACTACATATTTATGAGGTGAAAAAATGCAAGCACATGAAATCGAGTATAAGCTATATGGCGATGATATGCAGTTTGTTGAAATTGAATTAGATCCAAAAGAAAGCGTTATCGCAGAAGCTGGCGCAATGATGATGATGGAAGATTACATTGAAATGGAAACAATCTTTGGTGACGGTTCTGGCCCATCTAACGGTTTATTCGGCAAATTAATGGGCGCTGGTAAACGTCTCGTTACAGGCGAAAGTATGTTTATGACTGTATTTACAAATACAGGTCACGGCAAACGCCACGTCTCATTTGCTGCTCCTTATCCTGGGAAAATTATTCCTGTAGATTTAACAGAATATCAAGGAAAAGTAGTTTGTCAAAAAGATGCCTTTCTTTGTGCCGCAAAAGGTGTTTCTATCGGAATTGAATTTACGAAAAAAATAGGAACTGGTTTCTTCGGTGGTGAAGGGTTTATCATGCAGAAACTTGAAGGTGACGGCCTTGCTTTCATGCACGCAGGTGGAACTGTATATAAACGTGAATTAAAACCTGGTGAGAAACTTCGCATTGATACAGGTTGTCTCGTTGCCATGACAAAAGATATTAACTATGATATCGAATTCGTTGGTAAAGTAAAAACAGCTCTATTTGGCGGCGAGGGTTTATTCTTCGCAACATTAGAAGGTCCTGGAACAGTTTGGATTCAGTCCTTAACACTTAGCCGATTAGCAGCACGCCTTACAAGCCCAGCAGCGCAAAGTACTGGCGAAGGTAGTGTATTAGGTGGCCTTGGTCGTTTATTGGATGGGAAAGAGTAAAAAGGGCCCTTATGCAGGCTTGTCCATCGACTAATATAATACTAAAATTAAACACCCTTGCTTGCAGTAATGCAGTGAAAGGGTGTTTTAATTTACGTCTACAAACGAGAAAAAGCAGATGAAATAAAGTAATAAGGTTTACTTCAGTAAAATAAGGTATATTATATTTGTTGAATAGATTCTCTTTCAAGACAAGAAAAGTAGGTGAACAAAGTGGGAAAATATCAATTGGATTCCAAAAGTCAGGTAGCTGTGGCAAAGTTTCATGAAAAACAGAAGCCTGCCAAATTTGATAAAAAGCAGCAACTTGAACAATTACGTGCGGAGTATTTGAAAAAAAAGCAAAAACAAACAGATAAATAATATGTTTCGTTTCCCGAAATTTTCGGTATATAGTGCGAACAAACACAAGTAAATAGGTAATCATCGTTCAAATATATACAGACTATTTTTTCAAACCTCTTACAAGCCCAGCATTATAAAGTACTGGTGAAAGTAGTATATTAGGTGGCCTTGTTCACCTTTTAGATGGAAAAGAGTAAAAAATGCCTCCAATGCAAAAAAACATCGGAGGCATTTCTCTAAAGTTTATGACTATGGCACTTTATTTTTACTGCGGAGGGCTATACATACCATTTCGAATCATATAATACTCCATCGCTTCATTAAGCCATGCCTCTTCTTCTTCCGTGTAAGGAGATGGCATCATATTATTATATTGTTCTTCTACATTCTCTAATTTACCTAGAGAATACATTGTCTCTTCACCAACATACTTAAGAGTCGCCTTCATATGTTCATCAACCAATTTTTGCACTTCTGAATCCTCAATTTGTCTTCCAAATAACCTTTTCACTTCTTTTGCTAAACGCACAAATTCTTTATCAAGTGCTATGCCCTCTTCTTCCGACTTATTATATAATCCATCAGCCAAGTCTTTTGATACATATCCTTCAAGCCATAAACGTTGTTCGTTTTCTTTTTGAATGCTGTTAATTAGACTCATTAATATGTCACTATCTAACTCTTCATCTTCCTCAAGACATACCATTGTTCGTTCAAGCGCCTTTATCGAAACTTCAATGTGTCTTCTCTTTTCTTCAAAGGCTTTTCTTTGTTGTTCCAACGTTTCTTTTAAATTTACATTCAAACTTGGCATTTTCAGCATAACGCGTATTTCTTCTAAACTATATCCTAATACTTTAATACTCACTATTTTCTGTAGTTCTAATATATCTTTTCCTTTGTACACACGGTGACCAGAGCTAACATTCTTTTCAGGCTTAAGTAGTCCAATTTCATCGTAATATTGTAGTGTCCGTATTGATGTGCCTGTCCTCTTTGCAAACTCACCAATTGAACAGCCTTCCCTTTTGCTCATCTTACACTCCTCCTAACAATATGTTTACAAAAATCATACTCCCTCACGTAACTGTAGGTTCAAGTCTTTTTTCCAAAAGAATGAATCAAGTTCCTCACCGCATATATTAAACTATACCTTTTCTTAAGGAGGGCTACCTTAATGCGTACTCCTTTATCCTTTGATAAAGACACTGCCATACTGTTAGCTTCTTGTTGTGAGTTAACGTATGAACAATATAAACAAAATGGTATTTTCGAAATACCAGATGGTTTTCAATATGTACAAGGTTTTCAAGGAAAGGCCATTCAAACAACAGAATGGTTCGGGTTTATATTAGAATCTGAGGATACAATTATCGTTGCCTTCAGGGGCACTCAAACAGACCCAGATTGGATTATTGATTCTCTCGTCAATCAAAAACCTTATCCTTATGCTTTAAATGGCGGGAATGTCCATAACGGTTTTCTCTCTATTTATGAGTCTTGTCGTGATTCTATTATGGATATGCTCGTATCATTGCCAGCACATAAAAAACTGCTAGCTACTGGGCATAGTCTAGGTGGCGCGCTTGCCACATTACACATATTAGATGCACGTATAAATACTGCCTTCGCACAGTATGGACTTTATACATTCGCTTCTCCAAAAGTAGGAGATATCGCTTTTCGAAATTATTATAAACTACAAGTAGCTAGTAGCTTTCGTTTCGTCAACTTATTCGATGTCGTTCCACTTCTCCCTCCCCGAAACATAAATTTTAATGATCATGATTGGGAGTATGCACACGTCCATCACAACATGACATTTACAAAAAACACAAAATCCATTACAAATAATCATTCCATTACAACATACAAAACATGTCTGACTTCTCATTTTTAACCAGTAAACAATTGGAAATAAAATATTCGTATACTATAATAATCTATGAAGTTATTTTTGGATGAGGGGACCTTACATGTTAAAATTTATCTTCGCATTTTTCCTTATAGTAATTTTTACGGTTACAGGTTTCTTTACATTTTCATACTTTGCGACAGGAGAGTATGATGGGGCAGGTATCATATATACCACTGTTCCATTTCTTTCTTAAGCAAAATAAATAAAACGAGCTTAATTTTATTAAGCCCGTTTTATTTATTAATATCCATTTCTGTTGGTAAATCGATAATATATCTCCCAATATAGCAACCTCTTTAAAACTGTTTAACTGCATTACCAATACCCCAAATTTCATTACTGTACTGCAAAATCGTTCGATCGCTCGCAAAATGACCAGACTGTGCAATATTTAAAATCGACATTTCTAGCCACTTTGTTCGGTTCTCATAAGCTCTACCGACAGCTTCTTGTCTTTCAGCATATGGGCCAAAATCTCGCAGAACGAAATATTCATCATTTTGAATAACGAGAGAATCATAAATCGCTTCAAATTCTGCTCCCGATTGTGCAAAGAAACCATTTGTTAATTGATCAACTACTTTTTTAATGTGCCTATTGTGGTGATAATAATCACTTGCACGATATCCACCATTTTGATAGTAATGAAGAACCTCTTCCGCTGTTAAGCCGAAAATGAAACAGTTATCATCACCGACCCGGTCTTTTATTTCAATGTTAGCTCCGTCTAGCGTTCCGAGTGTAATTGCACCATTCATCATAAATTTCATATTACCTGTTCCCGATGCTTCTTTACTCGCCGTTGAAATTTGTTCACTTACATCCGCTGCCGGGAATATATCTTCCGCTAAAGAAACTCGGTAGTTTTCTAGAAAGATAACTTTCATATATTGACTGACATACGGGTCATTATTTACTTTTCTTGCGAGTTCATTTATTAATTTAATAATTTTTTTCGCGTAATAATAGCCAGGTGATGCTTTCGCTCCAAAAATAAAAGTACGCGGATAAAATGTAAAACTAGCATCCTCTTTCAAACGGTTATACAAATATAAAATATGAAGAACATTTAATAATTGTCGTTTGTAAGCATGTAATCTTTTCACTTGCACATCAAAAATAGAATTTGGATCAATCGTAATCCCCATTGTATTATGAATGCGCTCCGCTAAAATCTCTTTACGTTCTTGTTTTACTTCTGCAAATTTCTCTTGGAAACTCGCATCATATTGAACTGTTTGCAACGATTGAAGCTTAATCGGTTCTTTCTTCCACTCTGTTCCAATCGCCTCTGAAATGAGATTTGTTAACTGTGGATTTGCTTTCATAAGCCAGCGCCTATGAGCAATTCCATTCGTCTTATTATTAAACTTATCTGGATAAAATTCATAAAACAATCGCATTTCCCGCTGCTTTAATATTTCCGTATGAATTTTTGCTACACCGTTTACGCTATGGCTACCGACAATTGCTAAATGAGCCATTTTCACAAGATCATGCGCAATAATTGCCATGTCTTCGATGCGATGCCATTCATAAGGATAACGTTCCCAAAGTTCATGACAGAAACGTTCATTAATCTCTTCAATAATCATATAAATTCTCGGTAATAATGGTTTAAAAATGTGAATTGGCCACTTTTCGAGCGCTTCTGATAACGTCGTATGATTCGTATAAGAAATCGTCTGCGTCGTTATGTGCCAAGCTTCTTCCCATGTTAACTTTTCTTCGTCTAGTAAAATACGCATCAGTTCTGGAATTGCTAAAACCGGATGTGTATCGTTAATGTGAATCGCAATTTTTTCATGTAGTTGACGAAGGTGACCATATCTTTCTCTATGCATTCGAACGATATTTTGTAAACTTGCTGATACGAGGAAATACTGTTGTTTTAAACGAAGTATTTTCCCCTCATCATGCGTATCATCTGGATATAAAAACTCCGATACAGCCTCTGTTTCGCGCTTATATTTCAAAATATCTTTGCAGTTTTGCGGGAACGGAACTGGTTCAGCATTCCAAAGTCTAAGTGTATTTACAGTACTCGTCTCATAGCCTACTACCGGCACATCATATGGCACTGCCATAATGACTTCTGCATTTGTATGCCTAAACTCTAAACGCCCGTCAATTTCTAGCGGTTCAACACTGCCGAAATAACTTACTTCCACAGCTTGATCATGCCTTCTTACTTCCCATACATTTTCATGAAGAAGCCACTGTTCTGGAAATTCAACTTGATAACCATCAACAATTTTCTGATCAAACAAACCATGTTTATAACGAATTCCACAGCCGTGTCCTGGCAAGTTTAAAGATGCAAGTGAATCGAGAAAACAGGCTGCTAAGCGTCCAAGCCCACCATTACCAAGGCCTGCATCTGCTTCCACTTCTTCTAACTCTTGCAACGAAATCCCTAGTTCAGATAACCCCTGCTCGCATACATCTCTAATACCTAAATTCAAGATGTTACTTCCAAGCAAACGTCCAAGCAAAAACTCAATAGACAAGTAATACATTTGCTTTTGCTCTCCGGATCGATAACTCTCATTCGTTGCAATCCATTGACTATTCATATACTCACGTACCATATGGCCGAGCGTATTATATTGATCACGAGTTGTAGAATCTTTGAAACTTTTCCCATACATCGTCTCTAACTTTTCTAGAAAAGTTGATTTAAAACTTTCAACATGAGTAAACATTTTTTCACCACCTACATGTTATTCCATGAGACTTTTATACAATTCCTTATAAGCAAGAGCCGATTGCTCCCAGCTATAATCTTCAGTCATCGCTTGTTTTACAAGCTGCTCCCACACTGGTTTATCGTGATAAAATTCAATTGCACGGTGAACCGTATGCAGCATGTCATGTGCATTAAAGTTCGTGAAACTGAAACCATTTCCTTCGCCTGTTTCTTCATCATAAGAATGTACCGTATCGTTTAATCCACCTGTTTCTCTTACAATTGGAATCGTACCGTACGCTAATGCGATAAGTTGTCCAAGTCCACACGGTTCAAACAGCGATGGCATTAAAAACAAATCGCTTCCCGCATACACTTGGTGCGCTAATTCTTCATTAAATCCGATATAAACTTTTACCTTCTCCGGATACTCATATGCCATCCACTCAAAGAATTGCTCATATTCCGAATCACCTGAACCTAAAATAATACATTGTACATCTTCTTCCATTATTTCGCGGAATACAGTGCGTACTAAATCAAGACCTTTTTGCTTCGTTAATCTCGTTACCATTGAAATAATTGGTGTATCCTCTTTTTCTGGCAAACCAAAATAACGCTGCAAAGCGCGTTTATTTTCACTCTTTTCATATAATGACTCTGCATCATACTGAGCCTTAATATACGAATCCGTTTCTGGATTATATACGCTCGTATCAATACCATTTACAATGCCGCTAAGCTTATCATTATATTTTCGCAGTAATCCATCTAGCTTCTCACCGAAAAATTCATATTGAATTTCTTCTTTATACGTCGGGCTCACCGCTGTAATTTGATCCGAAGCGATAATACCGCCTTTCATAAAGTTTATGTTTCCATAAAACTCTAGCTGCTCACTATGAAAATATTCATCACCAAGCTCTAACAAGTCGTACATCACTTCAGGAGGAAATACTCCTTGGAACTGCAAGTTGTGAATCGTATATACCGTTTTAATACGCTCATATAACGGGTTATCTTGATACTTTTCACGAAGTAAGAAATTAACCATAGCCGTATGCCAATCGTGGCTATGAAGAACATCCACTTCAAAGTCAAGGTGCGGAATACACTCTAACACTGCTTTTGAGAAATAAGAAAAACGCTCCCCGTCATCATAATGACCATACAGAGAATCTCTCTTAAAATAATATTCATTATCTATTAAGTAATACGTAATTCCGTCTTGCTCACCTTTTAAAATTCCACAATATTGATTCCTCCACCCGAGCGGGACGTTAATTACTTTATGTAACGTACATCCATCTCTTAACTTTTGTGGAATGAGACTATAATTCGGAAGTATAATACGAACGTCCACTCCTAATTTTTTCAGCTCTTTTGGGAGCGCACCCGCTACATCAGCTAATCCTCCCGATTTCACAAACGGTACACATTCTGATACTGCAAATAAAATATTCACTTGTTGTCCCACTGCGCGAAAAGTTTTTATTACTCCTCTTGCAGCTTCCTCCCTTCGAGTTTTCATTTAAATTAAAACTTTAATCAGTGGGGGAAAAAGCCCCCACTGATTCTTTAGGAATAACTATTAATCGTACTGTTTTGTACGCTTCCTTTTTCTACAACATACGGCTCATCGATGTTTCCTTTTAATACGACACCGTCGCCAATTTTCACGTCTTTATCAATAATAACACCGTCTATTATACAGTTATCTCCAATTTGGCTCTTTTGCATAATAATACTGTTACGAATAATTGATCCTTTTCCAATTTTAACTGAACGGGAAATAACACTGTTTTCTACCTCCCCCTCAATAATACTGCCATTTGCAATCATTGTATTTTTCACGACTGCACCCTTTAGATAACGAGTTGGTGGCTCATCTTTTACTTTCGTAAAGATCGGCGCTTCTTTCTTAAATAATTGCTTCCAAATAGCAGGTTGCAAAATTTCTAGGCTATGCTTATAGTAACTTTCGATCGAGTCAATAATTGCTACATATCCAGTATGCTCATATGTAGCAATATGTAATGATTTCCCGCGTTTTTCTCTCACTACATCAAATAAACTGTATTGCTCCACATCTTTATATGACTCAAATAAGTCTAACAATAATTGTTTCTTTAACACGTATGTTTGAAGCGAAACCCCTTCATGGCAAACTTCTGTAATATCAGCTGCCGTATGTATATGTCGCTCTAACACCGCTTGAAAATTTAATGCTGTTACGAGATGGCTATTCGTAATAACAACGTACTCTTCTCTGCTTCTTAGAAAATAATCAATATGTCTTCTAAAGTGTGCAAAAGACCCAAATTCATCTTGGTCACATTGGCAGTTTGGCGGGAATAAAAATAGTCCGTCTCGTTTTCTATCTAAATCCCACTGTTTTCCTGAACCAACATGGTCCATTAACGAACGATTTTTATGGCTTGTAAAAACTGCTACACTATGAATACTAGAATTCACCATATTTGAAAGCATGAAATCAATGAGTCGATAACGGCCCCCAAACGGTAACGCCGCTAGTGAACGATGCCCTGTTACTTTCTTTAAGGAAGGAAAACTTCCCGTTGCATTAATAATTCCTAACATTTTTTCTCCCATTCATTTCATCCCCCTTTTCTATTTCCCTTCAGCAATTAATACTACATCGTCAACATTCTTTTCTGGACGAATGATTGTTCCATCTTCAATAACCATTTCTGATCCAACAATCGCTCTTTCAATCACAACATTTTTACCAATCTTAGCCCCTGGCATAACGACAGAATCAATCACCATACTTCCTTCTTCCACCGTCACTCCTTGGAATAACACAGAATGCTTCACGTCCCCTTCAATGACGCACCCTTCGTTAATAAGCGATTCTTCTACTTTCGCCTTTTCAGCAATATATTGAGGCGGTTCGTTTGGATTGACAGAGTAAATACGCCAATTACGATCGTTTAAATTCAGTGATGTTTCATCGCGAAGCAAATCCATATTCGCTTCCCATAAGCTCTTCACCGTTCCAACATCTTTCCAATATCCTTCAAACGGATACGCCATTAACTTCTTCCCTTCATCCAATAAAAGCGGAAGTACATCTTTTCCAAAATCGTTACTAGATTCAGGGTTTCTCGCATCCATCTCTAAATACTCTTTCAAAATTGACCAATTAAAAATATAGATTCCCATTGATGCAAGATTACTTCTTGGAAATTGTGGTTTCTCTTCAAACTCAACAATCTCCATTTCTTCATTTGTATTCATAATGCCAAAGCGACTCGCTTCATCCCAAGGTACTTCAATAACAGAAATGGATACGTCCGATTCTTTCTCAATATGGTAATCTAGCATCTTACTGTAATCCATTTTATAAATATGGTCACCTGATAAAATAAGAACATACTCCGGTTCATACTGACTTAAATAGTTTAAATTTTGATAAATGGCACTTGCCGTACCTGTATACCACTTAACCCCTGAAGACTCCGCATAAGGAGGTAATACTGTGACCCCACCGTTTACTCGGTCTAAATCCCACGCATTTCCGATTCCGATATAATTATGAAGTTCAAGTGGTTGATATTGTGTTAAAATCCCAACCGTTTCAATACCAGAATTCGCACAGTTACTTAGCGTAAAATCAATAATGCGATATTTACCACCAAATGGAACAGCTGGCTTGGCTAAATTTTTTGTTAATGCACTTAAACGACTACCTTTTCCCCCTGCTAGTAACATTGCTACGCACTTTTGTTTTTGAGCCATCTTGTTTTTTGCTCCCCTTTCTCGTCTTCACTGGTCGTAATATGGATACGCCGAATGGTGGAATTGTAATCTCTACATGTGCCGCTTGATTATGGTACGGTTCTAGAATCGTCTTAAGACGTTTCTTATTCACTTGCCCCGAACCGCCATATTGCTGTGCATCACTGTTTAAAATCTCGTTATAATACTCGAAATCTGGTACACCTACTTTATAGTTTTCATATGTAGCTTTCGTAAAATTACATACGACAACTAACGCATCTTCTTGTTTATCCCCTTGGCGGATAAAAGAGAAAATACTTTGCTCATTATTATTAGCATCAATCCACTGAAAACCTTCAGGTGAATGGTCAAGCTGCCAAAGTGGTTTTGAGCGCTTATACAATGCTATGAGCTCATTAAAGTAATCATGCATATAACGATGCATTTCAAAATCATGTAAATTCCAATCTAAATCTTCAAGGTCTTTCCACTCATCAAACTGTCCGAATTCTCCTCCCATGAAAAGTAACTTCTTTCCTGGGTGAGTAAAGAAATATCCATATAATAAACGAAGTTGAGCAAACTTATCCCAGTAATCACCTGGCATTTTATTTAATAACGACTTTTTCCCATGAACGACTTCATCATGAGAAAGCGGTAATATGAAGTTTTCAGAGTACGCATATAGTAAAGAAAACGTCATTTTCTCATGAATGTGTTTCCTATATTCAGGCGCACACTCCATATATTTCAGCACGTCATTCATCCAGCCCATGTTCCATTTGTAATTGAATCCAAGCCCACCTTCATACGTTGGAGTTGTTACAAATGGCCAAGCTGTTGAATCTTCTGCCGTCATAAGAAAATCTTCATCCTCTGCAAACACTGCTTCATTTAACTCTCTTAAAAATGAAACAGCAAGCTCATTACTTTGCTCTTGTCCTTCTTTATTCCAGTACAACATATTCGCAACTGCATCTACTCTGAAACCATCAATATGGAAATATCTCATCCAAAATAACGCATTTGAAATTAAGAAATTACGTACCTCTCTCTTCCCTAAATCAAAATTGACAGTTCCCCATACTGGATTTTCTTGTACATCTTTATCTTTATATTCATAGGTCGGTGTGCCATCAAACAAATATAAACCGTGAGCATCTTTACAAAAATGCCCCGGCACCCAATCTAAAATGACACCGATTCCATATTTATGACATTCGTCGACAAAATGCATTAAATCATGCGGCGTACCAAATCTACTCGTCGCTGCATAATATCCCGTTCCTTGGTATCCCCAAGAACGATCATATGGATGCTCAACAAGCGGCATAATTTCAATATGTGTAAATTGATGTTCCACCACATACGGGATGAGCTCTTCAACCATTTCCCTGTAAGAGTACAGCGTTCCATCTTCTTTCTTTTTCCAAGAACCAAAATGTAATTCATAAACTGTCATCGCTTCTTTATAAATCGATTTTTTCTTTTTCTTACGATTCCAGTTTTTATCATTCCATTCATATCCTTTTATATCAAAAACTACAGATGCCGTATTCGGTCTTACTTCTGCATATACAGCATACGGATCTGCCTTTAAAATGACGTCACCAGCCAACGTTTCAATCGCATATTTATATATTTCTCCTTCTTCAATATGCGGTATAAATAAGGACCAAATGCCTTCTTCTGTCACTTGTAGCATCTTATGTTGCTCATAATCCCACTCATTAAAATCTCCAACAACACTCATTGCTTTCGCATGAGGAGCCCACACTGTGAACCGTACCCCTTGAATCTCACCTTCCGTCACAACATGCGCGCCAAAGATGTTATAACTTTCATAGTACTTTTCTGTATGAAACTCATCTCGTTTCACTTCTTCACAATTTATTACACTCAATATGCTCACCTCACTTAGATGACAGAATTTTTTATACTTTAACTATTTCTGTGAAAAACTGCAATATCCTTGTTAATTTATAAAAAATATTCGTTTTTTTCTTAAAAATGTTAGTTTTTCTTCACATTTCCGTGTAAAATATCGAATTTTGACGAATATTCATTGAAAACGCTTTATTATTCTTCTATATTTCTGTCTATTATTTTTTCTCAACCTTTATTTTATTAGGTTTATTCTATCTTTCACGCTATTTTCCACTTAAAATAACCATAAAATAATCTGTCATAAAAAAATGTTTCTCAACATTTTTTGTCACAATTTTATTGAAATGCGAAATTCATAAGCATATACTTGTTCTCAATAAAGAACTACGATCTTTCGTAACTATAATTCATAGCGGACTACTATGTTTACTTATTTATCCTTGTTGCGAACGATTGCTATAAAAATTTAACTAGGGGGCTTTCTTATGTCATTAAAACAAAAAGTAGGAATGGGAGTTGTCACCGCTTCACTTGGTTTATCCCTTACATTCGGAGGTGTATTCGCCTATTTCAGTGATTCAGAAACATCGAGTAACTCATTTCAAGCTGGAACACTAGATCTTTCTCTTAATCCAAGTGTAATCGTTAATGTGAAAGATTTAAAACCAGGTGATTTTATTGAAAGGAACTTCAAGCTTGAAAATAAAGGTACATTGGATATCGCAAAAGTAGCACTTGAAACATCATATGAAGTTACAGATGCAAAGCAAAATAATGACGGTGAAGATTTAGGTGATCACATTATCGTCAAGTTTCTAGTGAATGATGGACAGCCATCTAATCCAAACGATGATCATGAGATTTTGTGGGAAACAAAACTATCAAAATTAAAAACTATGAAACCTGAAGATGTCGCTACGTCTCTAGAACGTCATAACTTAATAGATGGTATTAAATCTGGTGAAACAGATTACTTACACGTTCTCTTCTCATTTGAAGATAACGACCAAGATCAAAATAAATTTCAAGGTGATTCCCTGCAGCTAAACTGGACTTTCCATGCTGAGCAAACAGCAGGTGTGGAGAAATAATTTTTAAAAATATAAATTACCGGAGGCCTATAAATGAAAAAGAAAAATCGTTTTGTTACTGGAATGGTAACAGCTGGCGTTCTGTTTTCAACTGCCATTCCGTTCAATGTACTTGCTGAAAGTCCTATTAACCAAATTGAATCTTCAAATGCTCATTCTATATTATCGAAGCTTTCTAAAGAACAACGCCTGGCATTACAAACGGTAGATGCCAACCCTGGTTTTACAATTTCACCAGATATTAATACGAGTAGTTCTGAGCCTGTAAATATCATTGTAGAATTTCAAACTGCTCCAGTAAAGATTAATGAATTAAAACAAAAAGAAAAAGGATTACAATCTGCTCCTGAAAATATAAAAGTACGTATTGATCAAGAACATGAAGAATTCGAAAAAGGACTAAAACGGCTTTATCAATTCAGCCCATCAGTAAAATCAGGAAACTTCCAGTCTGTACAAATTAAACGTTCTTATAAGCATGCGCTAAATGGTGTTGCAATGACATTACCAGCAAATACAGTTGAAGAGTTGTTACGAATTGGTGTTGTAAAACGCATTTGGAAAGATTACGAAGTGAAATTAAATTTACCAAAACAAGCTGAGCAAAAAGCACCCCAAAAACTAACAGACAGCATCCCTCAAATCGGGGTAGATAAGTTACATAGTGAGGGTATTACCGGAAAAGGAATTAAAGTTGGTGTATTAGATACAGGTATTGATTACAATCACCCTGACTTAAAAGACGTATATAAAGGCTATCGCGCAAAACCTGGTGAGGACTCTAGCAAAGTAGATCCAAATTCAGTAAAGGGTTGGGACTTTATTAATAATGATGCAGATCCAATGGAAACTACTTATTCAGAATGGCAACAATCTGGTGCTCCTGAATTTGATAACCGTGGTTCTTCCTTCTACACAGCCCACGGCACTCACGTAGCAGGTATCGTTTCTGCTCAAAAGAAGAACCAATCTGATTCAGCAGTAAAAGGTGTTGCACCTGACATTGAACTGTATAACTATCGTGTACTCGGTCCATACGGAAGTGGAGATAGTTCAGGTATTATCGCTGCAATTGATAAATCTATTTCTGACGGTATGAACGTTATTAACTTATCGTTAGGTGATGATAGCAACAATCCTCTTGATCCAACATCTATCGCTGTTAATAACGCGATGCTTTCAGGCGTTGTTACAGTCGTTGCTGCTGGTAACTCTGGACCGAATCCATCAACACTCGGATCACCAGGTGCTTCGCCATTTGCTATTACGGTTGGAGCCAGTGATAGCTCTATTTCCTTACCGAAACTATCAGGTCATGCTGGACAATTACAATTCCCTAACCTAATTTTGTTCGGCAAAAACTTCACTGATAAAATAGAAGATTTCAAGGGACAAACTTTACCTATTGAATCTGTAGGAATCGGTACGCCTGACGAGTTTAGTAAAAAAGATGTAAAAGGAAAAATCGCTCTCGTTGCACGTGGTACAACCTCATTTGATGAAAAAATTGCTAACGCAAAACAAGCAGGTGCAAAAGCCGTTATTATTTATAACAACGTGGATGGAGAAATTCCTTTCTACGTTGGTGAAAGCACAAAATACATTCCAGCATTCCGCCTAACGAAAGAAGACGGTGAAAAACTAAAAGCTCAAATTGAACAAGGTAGCACATCCTTAACTTTCGATGAAATTAATTACATTCAAACAGAAGGCGATCATCTTGCAGACTTTAGCTCACGCGGTCCTGTTACAGCAAATGATGATATTAAGCCTGATATTACAGCGCCTGGTGTCGCTGTCCTTTCAACAGTTCCTGAATATATTAACGACCCGCAAGAGGGTGAAAACTACGCTGTTTCCTATGAGCGTATGCAAGGAACATCTATGGCTTCCCCTCATATTGCTGGCGTTGCTGCTCTAATTTTACAAGAACACCCAGACTACTCTCCGTTCGATGTAAAAGCGTCTCTTATGAACACAGCTGATGATTTAAAAGAAAAATATTCGGTGTATGAAGTTGGAGCTGGGCGAGTAGATGCTTACAACGCCGTTCGTACAGAAACAAGCTTTAAAGTATTAGATACGACACAAACTGTTGTAAATGATGAAGTAATTGAAGTGCCCGAAGAAACTGGATCTATTGCATTCGGTAAGTTTTATCAAAAAGACGGTGAAGCTCTTGAACAAAAACGAAATATAAAAGTAACTAATCATAATAAACAAGAGAAAAAAGAATTTAAAACAGAAATTTCTTATACACCGGCTTCTTCTACTATTAACGATGCTGTCGCAAACGGTGTAAAAATCTCAGCTCCAGAAACAATTACTCTTGATGCTGGCAAAGCAGATGAAATTGAAGCAAAAATTAATGTTCCAGCCGGTGTAAAACAAGGCCGATATGAAGGATATATTCATATTACGAACACGAAAAATAAAGAAGAAACATATCAAATCCCATTCTCTATTCGTGTATCAGAGCCTGGTATTGAAAATGCAATACTATCAAGAAAAGCAATTTCAACTGATACATCTAAATTTAATCCATACGGTGAATCGTATGTTCACGGGGCATTCCAATTAAACAGCGAACTTGAAACGTTAGATCTTATCGTAAAAGATTCCAAAACAGATAAAGCTCTGGGCTTCATTGGGACATTAAACACAAGTGGACTAAAAACTGATGTGTATTACTACTTAGACTCATTCTTTAATGGAAAAGTGTATCCTTTTACAAATGATCCTGCAAAACCAATTGGTGATGAGAAAATCAACTTACCAGAAGGAGACTACACAATTGAGTTTGTCGGTTATGATAAGGCTGGGAAAGCACGTGTAAAAGGTGATTATGTTGTAATTGATAATACCCCACCAGAAGTGAAACTAACTGGATTAAAACCTGGTATTTACGAGTTAAATGAAGAAAATTATACAGTAGAAGATGGCAAAAAAGCACTATGGATTAAAGGAAATGTATACGATTCAAACGTTGACTACTTAAAAGGAAAAGGATTAAACATTACGCAAGAAGCGAATGGCGTTATGTACTATGACTATTCTCCATACTTGCATAAGTTTTTACCGATTAATGCAAATGGCGACTTTAAAGTTGGCATTACACCTGACTCCTTCAAAACGGAAGGTCCAATGAACACAGGCGTATATATTTTCGATTATGCAACTGCAGGAGCTGACTATCCAAGCGGTGTAAATAACTACTGGTTTATCCCACAAGGTGCTCAATATGCGAAAGCTAGTTACGATAAAAAAGAATTATATAAAAATGACGAGTTCACAGTAACACTAAACGCAAAACACGTAAAACAATTTGTTGCTGGGCAATTTAATGTAAACTTCCTAGAGAAGAACTTCAAATTTGCAAATGCGAAGTTTAATCCTGCTTTTGAAAAGCTACTTTCCGAAAAAGGAGTAACCGCAAAAGTAAATGAACCGAAACTAGAGGCAAGTTCGGTTACAGTTGGTGGCGCTATCGATGACAAAAACTTTGCTGGATTAGATGGTGATTTCCCGTTCATTGATGTAACTTTCAAAGTAGAAAATGATGAATTTTATGAAGCAAACGCTCAATTAGAGTCACCAATTTTTGTTTACTGGAAACAAGGTGAATCAGAACCAAATAGAATGCGTGTACTTCAAGATCAAACATTCTCAGTTATGTCCTTAAATTCACTAGTAGAAGGAAATATTAAACCTGGTGCATTCTTAAATGAACGTGGATATTTAGATGAAAAGTTTGATTATGCAAAGCTTGGCGTAAAAGTATACGCAACTGATTCTTACCGTCATAAGTTTGAAGGCTCACTAGATAAATATGGGTACTTCAAACTAAATGGACTTCCAGTTAATAAACGCGACTATAACCTATATGTAGAAGTGCCAGGACATTTAACAAGCCGCCTAACAACGAAACTTGGTACTGAAAAAGACGGTAAGCTGCTTGGCCAATATTATTATGCAAGACCTGACGAAAACCTTGCCGGCGATGTAAATGCTGATAAAGTAATCGATATTAAAGATGCTGAAATTATCGCTAGCAACTATGGTAAAAAAGGACTAACTGTAAAAGACGGAGACCTTAATAAAGATGGGATTGTCGACGAAAAAGATATTCGCTTCGTTGAAAAGAACTTCTTGAAAAAAGGGCCAGATGCATCTAAATCACAAACACCTGTAGAAAAATCAAAAAGCGGTACACTGACAGATATTTTAAAGAAATTGGGATTAACGCCTAAAAAATGATAAAGTGAAACTTTAATCAGTGGGGGGTGTTCATCCCCCACTGATTATTAGTTGAACCAATCGGGCTTTTACGGGCAGGTGATCACCAAACTAACTTCTTTGCTTTCGCTGCATTTTGAGGTGGGGATCTTACTGCCCGTTAATGCGGGATAATAAAGAGCACTCTACGTAAAGTAGAGTGCTCTTTTCTATAAACGACCCTTATCCAGCAAAAGGGGTATATTGGGGATATACAAGGGAAACCGGAAAAGGAATTTATATTAAATTATATAAGTTCAGAGGTAAGAAGCAGTTTCCCACCTCTGAATTATTTAGCAATTATTATAGTACTGGTGCCATTGTTTCTTTTAATACTTTTACAGAATGAGCGAATTTCGCTTTTTCATCTTCATTTAGCTCAAGTTCTACGATTTCACGTACACCTTCGCGGTTAATTACAGCTGGAACACCTACGTAAGCATCTTTCTCTCCGTATTGACCTTCAAGGTATGCAGATACAGTTAATACGCTGTTCTCGTTGTTTAAGATTGCTTTAGTTACACGAAGTAGTGACATACCGATTCCGTAGTAAGTTGCACCTTTACGCTCGATAATATGGTAAGCTGCATCACGTACGTTTTCGAAGATTTTATCTAAGTCTTCTTGATTGTACTGTTCGTTGTTAGCTAAGATTGTTTCTAGTTTTTGTACACCGATAGTAGCGTGGCTCCATACTGGAAGTTCAGTGTCACCGTGTTCACCAACGATATAAGCATGAACGTTACGTGGATCTACATCTAAGTAGTCACCTAACATGTAACGGAAACGAGCAGAGTCTAAAGTAGTACCAGAACCGATTACGCGCTCTTTTGGTAAACCAGATTCTTTCCAAGTTACGTAAGTTAAAATGTCAACTGGGTTAGTTGCGATTAAGAAGATTCCATCGAATCCACTATCCATAATACCGCGAACGATTTGTTTAAAGATCTTTGTATTTTTCTCAACTAAGTCTAAACGAGTTTCACCTGGCTTTTGTGGTAATCCAGCAGTGATAACTACTAAATCTGCATCTTTACAATCTGCATAGCTACCGCTCCAAACTTTTGTTGGTGATGGAGAGAATGGTACCGCATGGCTTAAGTCCATTGCTTCCCCTTCTGCTTTTGCTTCATTAACATCTACTAATACGAACTCTTCAGCTACACCTTGGTTGATCATTGAGTAAGCGTAACTACAACCTACAGCTCCTGTTCCTACTAATACTACACGATTGATACCTTTTTTCATGGTAATTTCCCCTCTCTATTGTTCACATCTATTTTTTATGATTGTTTAAGTAATTAATTAAAATACTAATTTAATGTTGTTTAACTTCTTTACATTCATATTGTAGCACGTATCATTGTGAATTACTTCACAAATTATGACCTATTTGTGAACTTTTTCACATAAAGTGTAAAGTTATTAGATCAGGTGTGGAATCCATTTCAATGGAGGCGTTTTCTTTAGATTGTGAAAGGGATTTTCTTATGTTTTTGTCGGTAAGTGAAATTATATCGACGATTTTTAGAATATATCGACCGTAACTCAAATTATATCAGCGATTTTTGCAATATATCGACTTACCGACAAAACTCGACAATAATGACAACCTAAAAAAGCTGTCTTCTATATATTATTTATTTTCCACAGTAGCTCCCGGATGTATTTTCATCGGTTTCTCCAAGTGTAGGAGGCTACAGTCATACTTCCTTCATATCCATACAGGTCCAAATAAATAACATGATTGTATTTACGGCTCTCTATGTACCTAACTGCAACAGCGAATACTTCATATTTCTTCTATTGCATAAAAAAAGCAGACTATCCAAAGTCTACTTTTATACAACAAAAAAGAGATAGCAGTTTATGCTATCTCTTTTAGTATGACCCGTACGGGATTCGAACCCGTGTTACCGCCGTGAAAGGGCGGTGTCTTAACCACTTGACCAACGGGCCAATTACTGGCAGAGAAGAAGGGATTCGAACCCTCGCACCGCGTTCGCGATCTACTCCCTTAGCAGGGGAGCCCCTTGAGCCACTTGGGTACTTCTCTATAATATGGCTCCGCAGGTAGGACTCGAACCTACGACCGATCGGTTAACAGCCGATAGCTCTACCACTGAGCTACTGCGGA
>NZ_JBXAHS010000012.1:0-69767 GCF_058795355.1 Bacillus sp. GW823-FHT06A11
ACTTTATTGACGGGACAGCCAGAGCCTCCAAAGTATTTTTCATTAATGAAGAATTTAAATAAGTATGGTCCTCCAATTCGTAAGAAGAGAAAGATTACTGCTATTAATACAGTAGAAGAACTTCAAGAAGTTATGAGAAGTGTCCAGCAAATAGTTGATATAAGGGATGTAGAGAGTTTTGCTTCTGGTCACATTGAGAAATCAATTAACATACCGTATAACAATTCTTTCACAACTTGGTGTGGATGGTTACTAGATTATAAAACAGAGACTTTAATAATTCTAGATGAGGAAAAGGTTAAGGTTGAGGAAGTCATTAGGGACTTTGAATCTATTGGGCTAGATAATATTGTTGCTTTTGCACCTTTAAAAGTAATAAAAAAATTTGATATATTAGAAGGCTACAAGGAAAAAACATCAATTGAATTATATCGGTATATAAAAGATAGAAGTGTTAAGGTTATCGATGTACGTAGTAAAAAAGAGTGGGAGGAAGGACACCTTCATGATGCAATACATATTATGTTAGGCAATCTATTTGAGAAGATAGATTCTGTACCGAAAGATTGTCCAATAGTTTTACAATGTCGAACTGGTTTGCGTTCCGCTATAGCAGCTAGCATCTTACAAAAAGCTGGTATAAAGGAAGTAGTTAATTTAAAAGGCGGATTTTTCGAGTGGAAAAAGTTTGGATTACCATACGAGAATTAATTTTTATCTAGTAATTCATTAAATTAGATATTTATCTTATTAATTAATAGCTTATGTTATTACAATTATAATAAAGATTAGGTGATAAAACCAGTATTGTAATACATTGTATATCGTATTAATATTTATATATTCTTGTTAAATATTATAGAATTGGGTGATGATATTGATGAAAACAATTAAATCTATAACATGTATGTCAGTTTTATTATTCATTTTTACATTATTTTTACCAAAAAATTTAGCATTCGCAGAAGAGATGGATAAGGTTTGGGATCCAGAGAAAGGGACTATTTCTGGTTATATCTGGTTTGATGAAAATGAGGATGGTTGGATTGATCCTGAGGAACAAACAATCGCACCTGAAATAGGTGAAATAAAGTTATATTTAATTAATGAAAATGAAGAAATAGTTGAAGAAAAAATAGTGTCTAGATTACAAAATGGGCAAGCTCATTACTATTTTGAGGTAGAAGAAGGAAAGTATAAAATACGAGCTGAGTTTACTGAAAAGGGAAAATATCAGCTTACTAGAGATGGAAGAGATTCATTTTTCAATTCTACAACAAACGAAACAAGGTATTATGAAATTATGAAGTCATACAATATAGATAGTATTCAGCTCGGGTATAAAAAGCTTCTTAAGTCTATTTAAAGTAAGGAAAAAAGCTAAAGGTGATAGTAAAAAGGTTGGATTTCAATTTTAAGTGGGGCATGCGCCTCTCTTTTTTTAACAGATTTGTTGATTATATTATTTGATGTTATATGAGAAAAGTGGAGGCGTTTATCGTTGATGATTTTTGGACGATTAGATCGTGAACAGAGCTTTCATGTTTTATTTTGTAACTTCACTGTAATGGAATTATGTACGACTACAGCACCAGAACATTGAGTTTTCTAGTTCTTTACAATAGAGACTTGTACTTTATTGTATCATTAGATTTATCTCACAGAATGAGAAAATGTAATATGCTCCTATTTGAAGGATTTTTTATTATTGGTAATTTCATGTACCGTATTTAAAAATAAATCCAAATTTGGAAGAAGTGAAAGAAAAACTTGCTGCGAAATAATAAAAAGGATTTGGCCTTAAAGGTCAAATCCTTTTCTGTTTTCAAAATCTTTTTGTGAAATGAATATAAATCCATATCTTTTAAATTGAGATGTTGTTACGCCGTAACTAGTTTGTTTATTTCCACTAATTACTTAAGTCTTATCATTTTTGCACCAAAACTTATCCGTCCATTTGGTAAGGCATCGAATAAACCTTACGTATACCACTGCGATTTCTGATAACTTACATGTAGAGATATCACTCAATATAACAAAAATGTAATGTTAATGAAATGTAATTCCACCGATACTAGTAATGAAATTATATAAAATGAAGGGGAGTTAAAGAATTTTTATAATGAAAAAGGAGAAGTATTAATGCGAAATATATTAAGTGTAGAAAAAATTGAAAAATATTATGGTAATAAAGATAACGTAACAAAGGCTATAGATAATATTAGTTTTAAGGTAGATGAGGGAGAATTTGTTGGGATAATGGGGCCTTCAGGAAGTGGCAAAACTACATTACTTAACTGTATATCAACGATTGATCATGTTACGACGGGAAAAATAATGATAAATAATAGTGACATTACGCGGTTAAAATCAAAATCACTAGATAAGTTTAGACAAAATGAATTAGGGTTTATATTTCAGGACTTTAATTTATTAGATACTCTTACCGCTTATGAAAATATTGCCCTAGCGTTAACTATAAAAGGTGAGGAAAGTTCAGAAATTGATGGGAAAATACAAGCAGTGGCAAAATATTTAGACATTGAACAAGTATTAAGCAAATACCCTTATCAAATGTCAGGCGGACAAAAACAAAGGGTTGGTTCGGCAAGAGCTATCGTAACAGATCCATCTTTAGTACTTGCAGATGAACCAACAGGATCGTTAGATTCTAAATCAGCTAGATTATTACTTGAAAGATTTGAAAGTCTAAATAAGGATTTAAAAGCTACAATACTTATCGTTACTCATGATGCATTTACAGCAAGCTATGCCCGTAGAATTCTTTTTATTAAAGATGGAAAAATATTTACCGAGTTGGTCAGAGGGAATGATTCCAGAAAAGAATTCTTTACTAAAATTATCGAAGTTATAACCCTTCTTGGAGGTGATGATAATAATGTACTCTAAGATTGCTATTGGGAATGTAAAGAAAAGTTTTAAAGATTATGCCATATATTTCTTAACACTAACACTGGCTGTTTGTATATTTTATAGCTTTAACTCCATAGAATCACAAAAGGCATTTGTGGAAATTAACGCTGCAGATAGAAAGTATGTGCCTACAGTAATGAACGCTATCTCAGATGTGTCAGTATTTGTATCCGTAATATTAGGTGGTTTAATATTGTATGCAAATAATTTCTTAATTAAAAAACGTAAAAAAGAATTAGGAATATATATGACTTTAGGTATGGGAAGAAGAAATATATCCAGAATATTAGTAACAGAGACATTTCTAGTTGGTATTATATCTTTAGTGAGTGGGCTTATAATAGGTATTGGAGTATCACAGGGATTATCTACATTTGCATTAAAGTTATTTGACTTGCCCATCAATAAATATAAATTTGCAATTTCAACAGGTGCTATAGGTAAAAGCGTATTATACTTTGGGATCATGTTTTTGCTTGTTATGTTATTTAATGTATATGTTGTTTCTAAATACAAAATAATTGATTTGTTAACAGCAGGTAAAAAAAACGAAGATGTAAAATTTAGAAATCCTCTTATCTATGTAATCATATTTATTATGTGTGTAGCATCACTTGGATATGCATATGTGACTGTACTAAAAATCGGATTGAATTATAATAATCCTATGCTCATGGTATCAATCATTCTTGGCATATTAGGTACATTGCTGTTTTTCTTTAGTTTATCTGGATTTATATTATATGTTGTAAAGAAGAATAAAAAAGTCTATTTTAAAGGGTTAAATATATTTATCATCAAACAAATAAATAGTAAGGTTAATACAAATTTTATATCCATGTCTGTAATATGTTTAATGTTATGCCTTACAATGGTGGTTCTATCTACAGGAATCAGCTTTAACAGAATAATGGACGAAAGAACGAAAGAAACAACACCATTTGATGCCAGTATTAAATTGGAGAATAAGGATGAAAGTTACACTATAGAAGACGTATTAAATAAAGCTAATTTTAAAATAAGTAATAACGAAAAATATGTATCTTATAATGTATATCCAACAGGGATGGAAGTGGTGGACTTAGTACCAGAAGTACGTAAAGATTATAAAAAAAGTGGTATGGATTTCATTAAAGTATCTGATTATAATAAAATTTTAAATCTTAAAGGTGAAAAGGAAATCACTTTAAATAACAATGAAGTTTTACTTTTATCAAATGATAAGCGGTTGCTTAATTCGATAAATGAAAGATTAAAAAATAGCAATAAGGTGAATATTAAAGAAAAAGAATATCTTGTAAAATATAATAAAATTATACAAGAGAGTCTTTACACTTCTGATACGCAACCTTATTTCTTCACAATCGTTATAAATGATGAGTTTGTATCAGGCTATAAAATTACTGAATCCGTACTTAATGTAAATTATTTAGATGGAAATAGAGAAGAATATAATAAAAAATATGATAACGTTGCACGGGGCTTTTATAACGAAAATGGCCCGAAATTAAATATTATTCATATATCAGGCATATCTAAGGATGAAGTTCGAGCAGAAAGTAAAGGATTGAAAACTATCATACTGTTTATTGGGATATATATAGGTATTGTATTTTTAATAACGAGTATGGCTGTATTAGCTCTTCAACAATTATCAGAAGCCAGTGATAGCATAGATCGATATAAATCTTTGAAGAGAATTGGCTCAAACGGAACAATGATCGATAAAACGATTTTCATTCAAACTTTCGTATACTTTAGTCTTCCAGTTATTCTTGCCCTAATTCATTCTGTAGTTGGAATTTATGTAGTCAATGATTTTATTAACGCATTTCAACAAATAGACATGATTTTACCAGCATTGATGACTGGCTTAGTATTTCTTGTAGTGTATGTAGGATATTTCTACACGACATATGTCGGTTATAAAAATATTGTAAAAAGTAATACTTAATTTTATAATGCTCATTAAGGCTATTACACCTTGTTTCTCAAGATGTAATAGCCTTATATTCTATATAGGAAGGGAAAAATCATGAAAAAAATCATTCTTATTGAAGATGATGAAATCATCAGAGAAGAATTACAAAATTTTTTTATAAAGTATGGATATGAAGTAAAGGCTCCCACAGATTTTAATCATATTATCGAATATATAGAAAGTGAGAATGCAGACCTTATATTACTAGACATAAATCTTCCTGTGTTCGATGGCTATTATATATGCAGAGAAATACGTAAAACTTTAGATGTTCCAATCTTCATGGTTACAAGTAGAGATAGTGATGTAGATGAACTGATAAGTATGAATTTGGGAGCAGATGATTTTATAACAAAGCCTTATAATACAGAAATACTATTAGCAAGAGTAACAAACATTTTAAGAAGAACATCTGGAGATTTCAAGATGAATCATATCTTAATGTATAGGGATTTTACTTTAAATCTTTCAAATGCAACAGTTACTTATCAAGACAAATCTGTAGAATTAACTAAAAATGAAGTTAAAATACTCTCATGCTTAATGAATAATCGTGGGAATATTGTAAAAAGAGATTCACTTATAGAAACTTTATGGAAATCTGATTATTTTGTGGATGATAGCACCTTAACTGTTAATATAAATAGATTAAGAAAAAAGCTTGAAGAGATAGGTATAGAAAATCCGATTGCAACAAGAAGAAGCTTAGGATATATAATGCCATGAATATAGGTGAATTTATTAAAGATAAAATAGTAGTAATACTATCTAATGTACTGGTATATATCATACTAGCAGGTATATTGCTGATTGCGCATGTTCCGTTCATTATCATATTCTGTGTCTTTTGTATTTGGTTTTTTCCATTGATTTCATATATGGCTATAGAATTTATAAGATGTAAAAATTACTATAATGAGATTAATGGCATATTAGAAAACTTGGAGAAAAAATACTTGCTTCCAGAGGTAGTAAAGGAAACAAACTTTATACATGGAGAAAAACTTAACGCTATACTAAAAGAAGTAAGTAGAGATATGCATGAAAATGTAAAGTATTATAGAGATATGCAGTTGGATTACAGAGAATATATAGAGACATGGGTGCATGAAATTAAGACACCAATAGCTTCTACAAAGCTTATAATTGAAAATAATCAAAATGAAGTAACGAATAAAATTGACTCTCAAATGGATCGAATTGATGGGTTTGTAGAACAGGTTCTGTATTATTCTCGAAGCAATAACGTTAATAAAGACTATATTATCAAGCCAGTCAACCTTGATAATGTAGTAAGGAATGTAATTAAAAGAAACTATAGGGATTTTATTCATAAGAGAATAAAATTAGATATACAGGATATTGATGAGATTATATATAGTGATGGCAAATGGGTTGAATTTATTATTAATCAAATAATAGGAAATTCTATAAAGTACTCAAATAACAAAGAACAAATGATACGTATATGCTCAATTAAGAAAACTAACTCAGTAATACTAACTATAGAGGATAATGGAGTAGGGATAGTAACTAAAGATATAAATAGTGTTTTTGAGAAAGGGTTTACTGGAGAGAATGGAAGAAAGTTTAGCAAAAGTACAGGAATGGGCTTGTATCTATGCGAAAAATTGTGTTCAAAATTAGGATTGAAAATTGGGATTGAATCTGAAGTGAATAAAGGAACTAGAGTTACATTAGTATTTCCTTTATCAGATATGTTAACTTTTGAGTCTTATTTATAAAAGGAATACTGCCATCTTCCTACGAATTCCATATGAAACTTAAAGACAAATTAAAACGGTATGAAAAGACTAGAAATTCTCATCATACCGTTTGTATTATTTAGTCATTAAACATATTGTTATATTTAATTGTAAATCGAATCGATGTTAATCTGGATTAGCCATTACTATTTTTGAAGCCCACTATTACTTAACGTAAGATTTGGTTGCTACACAGACCTCGTAAGCGAGAAATTGTACACCATATAAAACAGTAAAATAAATATCCGATCCCTTAGCGTACAAGAAATCGGATATTTTGAGTCTGAATTCTGTTCAAACGCACAGTTTTCTTTTTCTGATATTGTGACTCTATGCCCATCAAGCTAAGATTTTTAATTACCCCTAAAATGAAAAAGTTATTTCTTTACAGTCATTTATGAAAAATTAATTGAATTTCTTTTTTTTACAGATGATTAATTTTTAAAAATTATACTCAAGGGTTAGGGTTTCACAATAACTTTTATGAACTATTAATATTTCATAAAAGTTATTGTGAATTTTGTGAATGAGTGTTTTTGACTTTCTACTTTAATAAATCCATCGTGAGCTTCGATAATTGATTTCGCTAGTGCTAAGCCAATTCCAATGGAGCCTTCTTTATTAGAATTTTTTGTTTTGTAAAATCTATCGAATATATATGGCAAATCTTCTGATGCAATACCTTCACCAAAATCTTGAATTATTATTTCAGTATGAATAGGAGAGTTTGTGACTTCAATATAAATAGAACTATTATCATTTGAATGTTCAATGGAATTCTTTAAAATATTTAATAAAGCTTCTTGCATCCAAATACTGTCATGGAAAAGTGATATTTTTTCATTGGTTTTTAAATGTATGTTCATATTTTTTTTATTTAATTTACTGTTCAAACTAGCAATGACCTCATAAATTGTATCAATAATATCAGAGTTTTCTTTTTCAAATAGTATTGCCCTAGCATCTATTTTTGAAACTTTTAATAAATTATGTATTAAAAAGCTGATTCTTGAAATTTGAACATCATTATTGTGTAAAAAATGATATTGCTGTTCATTTAATTTACCTTGTAATAAGATATCATTGTTCACTGTTAGTGTTGAGAGTGGTGTTTTTAGTTGATGAGAAATATCTTGTAAAGTTTGAATTAAAAATTGTTTCTCTTCCGTTAAATTATGCATACTTTTTCTAATAACATTTTTCAGTTTATGAAAAGAATTAGCAAGTTTAGCTAGATCTCCTTCTCTATTTTCCTTGATATCAATGGTGTAATCACCTTCAATAATTTTATTCGCTGCAGCTGTTACATTTCTAATTTTTAAGAAAAAAGATTTATATTGTAAGTAATTTAGAAAAATTAGGATTAAGCTGAACCCTATTGCTCCAAGGAACATGTATATATTGTTTTGAGATATATGTTTATTTAAATAAGGAAAAAGTCTTGAGTCTAATTCAGCAGATAGACCATATTGATTTAATAGCATTTCTCCATCACTGGAATACTCTTTTTTATTCGCTGTATCATTTGTAAGTGCTTGTATTATTTCATATTCATTTTCTGGGTTTTGTGCAATTAGTTTCCCGGTAATTTCACTCCAAATAGTAATATAATCATTCTTTAAATGGTCATATAGAATATGAACTGTGATACCTTGATATATAATAAATAAAAAAGCGATTAATGCTAATGTAAGTATATTAATTTTTATTTCTCTATTTATCATTAAATTACTCCTTACTGACGTCTTTGTTCCAAAAATATCCAACACCTCTTTGTGTGATTATATAGTTAGGATTTTGGGGAATATCCTCAATTTTACTTCTTAATCTTTTTACATAAACGGAAAGAGTGTTTTCATCGAAAAACACTTCACTTTCATCTACTATTTTTTTCAATATCTCATTTCTTTGTAACACTTTATGAGGATTTAGCATTAACGTTAATAAGAGTTTGTATTCTAAATGTGTTAAATTTATACTTTTCTCATGCTTAAAAGCCCTGGCTGCTTCAACTTCAAGCTGTATATTTTCAGACCTCAATATAGTATTAGAAGCTGTTTTAATTTTTTTTCTTAATTGTACTTTTACTCTAGATAATAGCTCTTTTACCCTGAAGGGTTTTGTTATATAATCATCTCCACCAATATCAAGGCCCATTACTACATTTGCCTCCTCATCCAGTGCTGTGAGAAAAATAATAGGTATATCACCTTTTCTTTTAAGATAGGTACATAAATCATACCCATTTCCATCTGGGAGTCCAACATCCAATATAGCTAAGTCAAATTTATTATTTTCGTATTGGTCTTTTGCATCTTGTACAGTAGAAACTCTTATAACCTCAAGTCCTTCTCCTTTTAGAGTAAACTCAATAGCCATTCCTAGATCGTTATCGTCTTCAACGAATAATACTTTATCCACAGTATCTCTCCTCATTTGTCTTTGATTATGGCAGTATTTTAGATTATGACAGTTATTTTACACGTTGATTGGCTAATTTAAAATAGTTTAGTATGGAAATGGACTTTTAGAGGCTTTTCTGAGTATAAGCATAATACCTAAATTGGCTTAAAGCTTTTCAGTACATAATGAGATACAACAATTACTTAAAGCAGAATATTTACGTAATTCATACATGTACTTGCTTATATTTTGAAAAACCTTGTAATAGTGTCTTGTTGAATTTGTACGTTTTTATACAATCAGTAATGTTTTGTTTAAGTTATCTTATACAAAAATCTTAAATGAAATTTGAATTCGCATTAATTATGTAAATGAATTTTAAAAAACAGATCATTGAGAATAAGAGCCGAATGGTAGCGGATTTTTTAGAATTTGAAAAGTATGTGTGTACTTAAATAAGTGTATAAAAGCCGTTTAATTTTAAAGTATATCTTGATCAGAGTTACGAGTATATAAAAAGCTAGATTTAGTAATCTTACTAAACTGTAAGATTAAAGTATATATAGTAAGACAAGCGTTATTCAATTAACAATTAAAGACGTCTATACTGAAGGTAATCATTCTTTATTAAGACTTGTAGCATTTTAGCCACTGTTTATATAAAGAAAAAACCTACTGTTCTAACCCCAGATTAAACATAGTATATGAGGAGGAAGAAAATGAAAAAGATAATAGGATTTCTAGCAGTAACAGCAATTTTTATAGGTATAGGGTTTGCTGTAAATCGTTATATAAATGGTCCCTCACAACCAGTAAACGGTATCATGGTATCTGGATCGAAAGAAAATATATCTGCTGTTAAAAATCTGTATAAAGATCAAAACGTACAAACAGCAGATTATAGTTATAAATTGGTCACAGAATTAATAAAACAAGAACTCACTACCGAACAGAAAGAAGATATTAAGAAAGAATGGAAAGAAAAAGGAGAAAATATGACCGAAGAAGAGATGGACAAAGAACTTGATAAGTCATCTGTTAGAAAGAAACAATACGCGGTTATTACAAAATCTACAGCAGAAAAATTCTTAAAAAAAGGAATTGTAAGAACACCCTTATCTAAAGAAGATAGTTCAATAACTTCAACCTCAGTAAAAGAAATAAAAGAATTAGCGAGTGAAAAAAATTTATTTTATAGAAAAGAAGCGGAAGATGAGGAAGTTAAGGATGGAAATTTAAATTTAAATGGACAAATGATACCTGTTCAACATATTGAACAAAATAATTGGATTGGCTATTTTTCATCACCGATAGTAATTGTTAATGAGGAAACGTATAAACAATTAAAAGAAAAAGAAGTAAGCCTTTCGTTAATTCAGTTTGCAAATGAAAATTTTGATTATAAAAATAAAAATAAGGTAAATAAGGTGGTGGAATACGTTTCAAAAGTGTATGCAGTGAAAGACGAGAATGGTGAGTACGATAAGGATAAAATCTATTTTGTAGAGATCCAAAATTAATTTGTGAAAAGGATGAGTTGTATGGAGGTTGTTAGATTAGAAAATGTAGTAAAAACATATGGAGAAGGAGAAACGCAAGTACAGGCGTTAAAAGGAATTAATCTTTCCATTCATAGGGGAGAATTCGTAACCATAGTTGGAGCATCAGGTTCTGGTAAAAGTACCTTATTGCATATTTTAGGAGGGCTGGATCGTCCGAGTTCGGGAAATGTGTTTATAGGTGATGAAAATATCTACAGTTATAAAGATAATGAACTCTCTATTTTTCGCCGAAGAAAAGTTGGGTTTATATTTCAGTTTTTTAATTTAATTCCTGTCTTGAATGTACAAGAAAATATTGCTTTGCCAGCTCTATTGGACGAAGAACAGGTAGATGATCATTACCTGGATGAAATTATAAGAACTCTAGGGTTAAATGAAAGACGAGATCATTTGCCTTCTGAATTATCGGGTGGTCAACAACAAAGGGTATCTATTGGTAGATCTCTTATAAATAAACCCGATATTATCTTAGCGGATGAACCAACCGGAAATCTAGATACAAAAAATACAAAAGAAGTTCTGAATTTATTAAAAGTAACGGCTAAAAAATATAATCAGACGGTGATTTTAATTACTCATGATCCTGCTATCGCATCAAACTCTGATCGAATTATAACCATTACAGATGGCATGATTATTTCAGATAAACAATTGGTGCAAAATCAAGAAAAATGTGGAGGGGAGGAGTATTGATTCATAGTTACAAACAGTTAAGTCAAAAATATCTCAGAAGTAATATAAAACGTACTTTGCTAACATTAACAGGTATTATTCTAGCGTTGGCGCTAATAACAACGATTGGACTTTTTTTTAATAGTGGATACAATTCGGGAATTGAAAATGCTAAAAAAGGTTCTATGGGTTCTGCAAATATTTCAGTTGAAAATTATAATCAAAAGCTTTTCAATATGATAAAAAGTAATCCGAATATATCTTCTTATGGCATCATAACTCCAGGAGAGGTGCTCCATGTTGATGAGATAGCTGTCTCTTATATGTATGCAGATCATCAAGCATTGAAGCTGTTAAAGTCCAGTATTCCTGTAGAAGGTAAGCTGCCTTCAAATGAAAACGAGGCTGTTTTGGAAAAATGGATGCTGCCTTACTTCGGTCCCAATCTTAAATTAGGCGGTATGTTTACTATTCATGAAAAAAAATATAAACTTGTTGGTTTGCTAAATAAGTCTAGTAGTACTCAGGAAAATAAAACCGGTCAATTATTGACATATAAAAATAAGTTCAAAGTTGGTGAAGGTAGCGTATTGATTGAATTGCATAAGTACGCAAACTTTGATGAAGTTGAAAATCAATTTAAATTATTGACGAATAAAGAAAATATAAGAGTGAATGACCAATTAAAGAAAGCCTTAAAGCCTAGTGTGGAGATAATGGCGGCAGCCGCTATTAGTATTGGGATTGTTGTGATTTCTACAATTGTTATTATTTACAATGCATTTCAAATTAGTATAGTAGAGCGAATGAAACAGTTTGGCCTATTGAGGAGTATAGGGGCTACAAAAAAACAAATCAGGAAAATTGTGATAAGAGAAGCAACATTTCTTTCTATTATTGCTATCTTTTTTGGGATTTTGTGCAGCATATTAGTAGTCTTTTTACTTAATCAAGTACTGATAAACATACTTAAAAACTCTATGGGATATACAATTAAATTAGATTGGTTAATTATATGTGTATGTTCTTTAATTACATTGATAACAGTTTATATTTCAAGCTATTTTCCTGCTTTTTTTGCAGGTAGAATTTCACCGTTATTGGCCGTAAGTAGCCGATTAGCTATAAAAAAAGAAAAAATAAAGAAAAAAAAGAGAACAAAATTAAAGAAACCACTATCTTTTCCGTTAAGTATGGCATTAAAAAATATCCAAAGGAATCCCAATAGATATACAGTTACAATTTTGTCTATTATTATAAGTAGTGTACTGTATATCACGTTTACGTTTCTCATAGATACTGTCATTCAGCGTAAACAACCGGAAATTCAAGCTCTAAAATCGGATATATCAGTTACCGTTAATTCAAATTTAGACAAGCCTAGCATAGATCGTATGAGTCAAAATATTTATAAAGTTAATAACGTAGAGAAGCTGTACAAGCAATATCAGGCAAATAATTTTTATACGAAAGTACCAAAAAATAAACAAATTAAAGAATTACAAGGAAATGAATCGCTGTATCAAAAAGTAAAATATAATAATCAAACTGTAGAAATTATGAAAACACAAATAAAAGCATACGATGAGAATAGTTTAAAGAAACTAGCTGGAAATGTAACTAGTGGAAGAATTGATATTTCAAAATTAAATCGTGAAAAAGAGGTTGTTTTAGTAAAACAAGCTGCATCAAATGATATGAATACAAGTAAAAAATATATAGGTTCTCTAAGCACTTTTCAGGTAGGGGATGAAATCCAAATAACAAGTCAGCAAGAAAGAAAATCTACAGAGGAAATCTCCTACAATGAAGAAAAACTAGAAACTTTAAAAATAGCTGCTATTGTAGAATTGGACATTTTTAATATGAGCAGAGTGATGGATACCATAACTTTTATTACTAGTGAACAAATAGCCGAATATATTACACCATCTCCACAAAAATTAAAAGGTTTTGAAATTGATTTAGAGAATCAATCTCGGGCTGATGCTACAATTTTAGATATACAAAAGAAACTGGGTGGAGATGCATCTATAGATGTACAAAATAATATTGTTCAAAGTAATTTCCATACAGACAATATACTTTATATAAAAATATTAGGGTACGGATTTATAGCTGTTATTACACTAATTGGTTGTGTAAATATTTTAAATACCATTACAGTCAGCATCATTATGAGAAGAAAAGAATTGGCTGCTTTAAAATCGATTGGTATGTCGCAGAAGGATTTGAAAAAGATGGTTATATATGAAGGACTTCTGTACGGTTTCTTTGGAAGCATACAAGGAATCTTTTTCGGCTGTATGCTGTCGTATATTCTTTATGTAGCACTGTCAAATACGGTGTCGTTTGAATGGATTATACCTTATCAATCTAGCTTTATCACATTTATAACTGCACTTTTGATTAGTTATGTATCGGTACTAATTCCGCTTCGGAAAATTAAAAAGGATAACGTTATAGATGTAATTAGAGAAGAATAGTAGTAGTTAAAACAAGATGTGCTTCTGAGGTTCAACTGAGATACGTATAAAACGGTTTGTAATCTGTATTATATTTCAATTTTACAGTTCAAATCGAGGAATTCTAAAACATAAAATACAAAAGTACCATATATTATATAAGGTACTTTTGTCAGAGTGTTGGGAACCCTAAAGGGTTTCCCAACACTCTGTAAAAATACACCTAGTTAATAGGTGTATTTTTTAGACTTGAAAACCACTTATGTAGTAGAGATTTCTCTCGGGTACAGTGTATCACATTAGAAAACATGCGTATACATCATATTTGTTACGTAAAATAGATTTCTTTTGGTATACGATTCATTTGAAATTTAATTTGATCCCCTTTTGGGAACTTAGATACCTTCGCCAGGTTCTGTATTAGAAGGAGCCCCGCCATGGTCCCCATCTGCTTCTAGTTTTGGAGCTGGATAATGTCCATGCGTATCTTGTATCGGAACAGGTGTTCCCCCACGGTTTAAAGCAGGAGCACCACCAGTATGACCATGAGATTCTAGCGAAGGAGCGATTAAATCTGCATGAGTCTCTTTTTTAGGAGCCATTCCTTCCCCATGTGTATTTGTAAAGGAAGGAGCCCAAGTATCTCCTTTGTTGTATGATGAAATAGGAGGTCTTCCGTGATCATAAGCAGGAGCCCATGAATCCCCATGCGACTCTAATTTCGGAGCAAAAGTTTCTCCATGTGCAGCTTTTACAACTCCGCCATCTCCAATGTTTACACCAAAAAGACCAAAAATAAAGACAAATAATCCTACAATCGTTAATCCAAGTTTTCCTTTCAAACTATACCTCTCCTTTTTGCTTTGTTTTTTCTATTTTGTCTAAACGTGGTAGATAAAATGAAACGAATCGTAAAAAATCACCAATTTTATACGGTATACGACTAATTCTGTGTAAGATTTTGTAAAACCTTCTTAAAACTAGAGTTTTCTAAAAAATATTTTCGACAAAAATCAACGTTCGTAGGAAGTTGTTTTTTAGAAGTGCCGATTTATTTGAAAAAGGGAGAGTGATCCACTGAAGAATCCAAGTAATTACTTAATTGAACAAAAGTGTTAAGCAAAAAAGAGCATCTAACATAAGTTAAATACTCCTTGTTTTAAGACTATTTTCAGTTATATCTCTAATGGAATAGTTATCACTAAAATTAACAATAACAGAAACTTTTTGATGTTTATTGTTTATGACATGTCCATGCAGATAAATTTCATGTGTTCTATATTCTTCTGATGGTTTAATTGTTTCGATTACAATATCGAGATTTCTTTCTTTTTTGAAGTAACCGATAGTTATTAGTTCAGCAGTCTTTTTTACTTCTGGCCATTCCTCATTGTATTCTTTTGGAATGAAATGAGCTGACGCCAAAAGTATAAATACAATAGGGATGGTAATAAAAGCTATACTTATAATTCCATAGCGTAATAAGTTTCTTCCCATTAAGTGACACCTACCAATGATGTTGTAGTGAACTACCCGCCACTTAAGATCCTAACGGACTGTTTGAAGTGGGGGCTTCTCGGTTAGTCGTTACTTTTGGTAGCTAACGAATTCGTCCTAAGACAGCCGAGCTAACTCCCTTGTTCCAAGGGTTATTTTATTGCTATCTATGCTAACACCAATAGGCGTATTGCTTCATTTTTGATATTGATAGCTGCGTTATAATCTCTATCGATATTTACACCGCATATACAAGAATAAACTCGCTCAGACAATAACATATTTTTCACATTTCCACAACTGCTACATGTTTTTGTGGAAGGAAACCATTTGTCTATTTTCACAAGCTGTTTGCCTTGTTCATTTAGTTTATAAGCTAAGAAAGAAGTGAACATACCCCAAGCATTATCAGCAACGCTTTTTCCAAAATGAAGTGCTTGCGATATTCCCTTCATATTTAGACCTTCAATAGCGACAACATCAAAATGAGTAGCTAACTCTTTAGACTTATGATGAAGGAAGTTCTTACGTTGGTTTGCTACTTTTTCATGCAGCTTAGCTACACGGATACGTTGTTTATTCCAACGCCCTGAACCTTTTGTACGTCTTGATAATACTCGTTGAGCATTTGCTAATCGGTCTAGCATTTCACGATAGAACTTAGGATAATTGGCTCTCTCATCCTCAGAACTGACGTATAATTGATCCATCGCAAAGTCTAATCCAACAACTGTTTCTACTTCTTTTTGTACGATCTCTTTTTCGTATTCAGTCAAAATGGACACATAATATTTACCAGTAGGTGTCATAGAAATCGTACATGACTTGATTATATGGCCTTGTGGTATTTCTCTATGCTGTTTGATACGTACCATTTTCAGTTTTGGCAATTTGATATGACTGTTAAGCAACATAATATTTCCGTTCACTACATTCGTTGTATAAGACTTTCTGTCTTTTTTGCTTTTGAATGTTGGGAAGTCATTTTGACCACGAAAGAAATTTTTATAGGCAGTTTGCAAGTTTAGTTGAGCATTTGCCAAAGCTAATGAATCCACTTCTTTTAACCACTCAAATGCTGCTTTGTATTTTGCAGGCGTGGGAAGCTTTTGTTTCTTTAGCTGATCCTTATCATCTTTATGTTTTTCATACGCTTCTTTCCGTTCAGCTAACATTCTGTTATACACGAAACGTACACAACCGAAGGTTTTACGCATAAGGTGTGCTTGGTCTTCTGTTGGATACAAACGGAATTTAAATGCTTTATTCTGCTTTGTCATATCATTTCACCTCACTTTTCACTTTGATTTTCAATATATGTTTTTACTACGTCTATTGGCGAACCACCAGTAGTTAGCAAGCAAAAACTTCTTGCCCAAAACATCTCTTTCCAAAGTTTCTTTTTCACTTGTGGAAAGTCTCTTTTAATAAGTCGAGAACTTGCACTTTTATAAGCATTGATGAATTTTGTCATTTCTGTATTAGGGTGTGCCTTGAACAAAATATGAACATGGTCTACATCATGATTCCATTCAACTAATGTGATGTTATAGTTTTCAGATAGTCGAACAAACATATCTTTTGCATAGTCTGACATATCATCATCAAACACATTTCTTCTGTATTTCACGACCAACACAAGGTGATAATATAACAAGAATACTGAATGGTTATTACTATCTAATTTCATTTATATACCAGCCTTTATAATTTATAAGACTGCTTATATCAGAGGCAAAATAAAAAGGAAAACCTTTTGGCTACGCCAAACCGAAATTCATCTCCCACCTACCGTTGGGCTACGCCCTTCACACGCTTGAGGAAGGAGAATTCTTTCGGGAAATTCGTTAAATATGGTCAATAGTCTGTATAATAAACCAACATTAACCAATTTACTATCAATTAAGGTGACAATAGTATTACAAATTTGTAAGGTTTATCAGGTAGAGAAACTAATGAAAAGGATATACAGTCGTTATTTTTCAGCATATCCTCTTCGGAATTTATCAAATACTTAGTTGAATGTCGTTATCTCTATATAGATATTTTATTTGAACAAAAAAATGACCCTTCAATTGAGTAAGAGTCCTAAAAGCAAAGAAAAAGTCCTAGAGGGGACTAGGACTTTTCTACTGAACGATACGATTTATAAAAAGAATATAATTAATATATTATAAGAATGTTTCATAAATGTATCGAAAAAGTGAACATTTTGTTATTCGAATCTAAGTTGAAAACCACATATTTAAGCATGTAGTTTAATAAGAAAAGAGGAACTTAAAATCTGATGAATCTCCACCAATATCGTTTAATTGTCCAATGTAAAGGTGAAAGGATATGAACGAAAAAGCCAATTTAGTAGGAAGTAAATTTAAAAAGTCCTGTATTTTGACAGGACTTTCAAAAAGGGAACAACAGTTAACAACTGAAGATACCTTTATATTACCATTAATGGTAATATTATTCCATGTGTTATGTGTTGAGAAATAATCTCCTATGAGATGAAAAAAGTAACCAATGAAGTTAAGTGAAGAATTGATGTAAAAAGGACATTTGGACCTGTAAGTAATGGATATGAAACATATATTTATAGTCGAGAAAATGAACAGTTCATAAGCTAGAAAGTTTAGCTTGCATATAGCATATGTTGTAAAGACAGGGTGGGGATGAAGTATGGAACGACCGAACGTTAGTATTCGTGGGCTGTACGTTTCTTGGCGCGGGAGTGGGATCTATGTTTGGGAGCGCCCAAGCTGGGTGGCTGATAGGGATGGGCGCTGGGTTTCTTGGTATGGCTTTGACGAGATGTATTGGGAAATAATATAACAGGTTCACTTTCTTCAATAAATAAAGCGATAGGCACATAAGAATGTACTTACATAGGATTTCAAAAAGAGACACCAAAGGGCGTCTCTGCATACTTACATTTCCACTTTAATTATTAAAATACCCTTTTAACATACCTTTAGAAAAACGATTTGGATATAAAGCAATAAGCATCCCGTAGGGGCTTCCTTTCCAATAGCGTTGTAAGGGTGTCCGTAATTTTTGTTTTATGAGCCATCGTTGATTAAATACGTTTAATAGCTGTTTTTCATCCAGTTTTTCTTTCTCTTCAATGGTCCATCTTAATGCTTCTAGTGCTTTACATTTGGACCAAAAGCCAACTGGTGTAACTTTAAATTCCCATTCTTTAAAGCGACCTGGATATAAGTCGTTTATCATTTTAAATGGACTATTTCCCCACATTAATTGACATGGAGACGCTAATCTGTGAGTCTTTAGCCATTTTATACTGTATACATCCAGTATTTGTTCGGGCGATAATTTTTCTTTTTCTTCAATGGTCCATTTCAATGCTTCTAATGCTTTTTCTTTTGTCCAGAAGTTATTGGGCGTCATGAGAAATTCCCATTCTTTAAAACGACTAGGGTACAAATCGTTAATCATTGCAAACGGACTACTATTCCAGTACATAGCCAGAGGGGCACTAAGTTTGTTTTTCTCCAACCATTTTTTTCCGTATACGCGTAAGAGCTTTTCGTTCGATAAACCTTTTTTTTCTTCAATCATCCATTTCAAAATCGTTAATGCCTTTTCTTTCGTCCAAAAATTTAAAGGAGTCATACCAAACTCCCACTCTTTAAACTCACTTGGGTATAAATCATTTATTGCTTTAAAAGGGCTGTTTTCGTATCTATGTTTAAGTAATCCTCGCAATTTATATTTTACAAGTAATTGAGTGTTCCATTTTTTTCTGATGTCTTCCTTATCCCATTTTAAGATACTGTGTAATAAATATGTGATTACTCTGCGGGCGAGCTTATTATCCATATCTTCTTTCCAAGTATTCGGAGGGAATCGTTTCCTTTTTCCATCCAATATTTCTTGATAAATATCTTCAATCGTAACGACTTTCATTGACAATATATAAATCCTCCTACATTTGTATTTATATTTATACAGTATTAACATTCTAATTAATATATCTATATTATATAATTTAAATGAAATCATCACTAAAAACAATATATAATTTATTTTTTCTAAAAAATCTAATCATTTAACTAATTGATATTTGTTTAAATTTTCTATTTTTTGTTATATACTTAATAAACATCATTACATCTGTATATTAGGAGTGTATTTTTATGGAGAAGCTTAACAAAAGCGATATTATTCGCACCGTTCCGCAAAATGGTTTCTTTGGACATCCCAAAGGACTATTTACTTTATTCTTTACAGAATTTTGGGAGCGATTTTCTTACTACGGAATGAGAGCAATATTACTTTACTATATGTACTATTCCATTTCTAAAGGTGGCTTAGGGATGGATCACGCCACAGCTGCATCCATTATGGCTATCTATGGTTCTTTAGTTTACATGTCAGGCATTATTGGTGGGTGGATTGCTGACCGCCTATTAGGTTCAAGTAGAACAATATTTTGGGGTGGCGTTTTAATAATGATCGGTCATCTCATATTAGCTCTACCAGGAACGGTTAGTACACTATTTATCTCAATGGTATTTTTAGTACTTGGAACAGGGTTATTAAAACCGAATGTATCTAGTATTGTTGGTGATTTATATAGTGAAACAGATACTCGTCGTGATTCAGGTTTCAGTATTTTCTATATGGGTATTAATTTAGGAGCACTATTATCTCCGTTTGTGATTGGAACACTCGGTCAAAAGTATAACTTTCACTTAGGTTTTGGTGTGGCTGCAATTGGCATGCTATTTGGATTAATTATGTATGTTCTTACGAAAAAGAAAAATCTAGGATTAGCAGGAACGCAAGTACCAAATCCTTTAACAGACAAGGAAAGAAAAAAGGTCCTTATACAGTTTAGTATTGGTATTATCGCAATTGCACTAGTTTGTGTGTTAACAATTCCAACAGGTATTTTAACGATTGATCGATTTACTTTACTTGTAAGTATCTTAGGTATTCTAATTCCAACAGGCTACTTTGTCTTTATGTACCGTAGTCCAAAGACGACAGAAGTTGAAAAATCTCGCTTAATTGCTTACATACCATTATTTATCGCTGCTACAATGTTTTGGGCGATTCAAGAGCAGGGAGCAATCATCTTAGCTAGTTATGCTGATCAACGTACGCAGTTAAACTTTGCAGGATTTGAGGTTCAATCTTCATGGTTCCAATCTTTAAACCCTATATATATTGTTTTACTAGCACCAGTATTTGCTTGGCTTTGGGTAAAGCTGAATTCACGCCAACCAAGTACAGCAAATAAATTTGCTATCGGTTTATTATTTGCTGGTTTATCATTCTTAGTGATGATTATTCCTGCATATATCCATGGTACCGAATCCCTTGTTAGCCCAATTTGGTTAATCATTAGCTTCCTTCTAGTCGTAATCGGGGAACTTTGTTTATCACCTGTCGGCTTATCTATTACTACAAAGCTAGCACCAGCAGCGTTCTCTGCTCAAACAATGAGTTTATGGTTCTTAACGAGTGCATCTGCACAAGCTATCAATGCGCAGCTTGTTCGATTATATAATCCTGAAACAGAGATTATTTATTTCGGTGTAATTGGCGGAATATCCATTGTTTTAAGTGTTATTTTATATTTCATGGCTCCAAAGATTCAGGTACTTATGAAAGGGATTAAATAATAGAACTGTGCCAAAAACTTGTTACCATGCAGGTTTTTGTGCACAGTTTTTTAGTGCTTTATCGTATGTAAAACTAGCTCCTTTTAAACGAAGAACAACAAAGGCAAATTGATTAGAAGTAAGTCATTTATCAATATGGATGATTAGGAGAAAGCATTTACGGAACCCCAAGTCGAGAGTATTCCGATATTAATATAGTTTATACATCTAACCCTATTTAATAGGTTAGTTTTGAAAGATGGAACTCCCGCATTCAAAAATGATATACATAAATTTCCAAAAGGTCAGCTTATTTTTTGTTTTGGGGTTACTTCAATATCTAAGCTAAATGCCTATGGAGCAAAACTAAAAAAAGACGCCAAATGGCGCCCCCAACTTGGGTTAATGAGGTTTTAGTTTTCCAATCTAAAGAAATTTTGTATAAGCTCACAAAGAGAGTATATCATAACATCCAAGAGAAATAATATGCATTCTTACATATCGAAATAAATCTTGTATTGTTGCACTGACGGACCAGGAATAGTAAGATATGAAGCAAATAAGCGCTGTAAAAATATCAAGTCTAGGATGTACTTACTTGCAAGAAAACCTCAAAAATAATACATACATTACTATAGAAGCGATTAATTTCTGATATGACATGTTTTAATATCAAAAAAGCCATCACGCAATGATGATTGCATGATGGCTTTTGTTGTTTTCTTATTTCTTTGTCTCATTGACCCATGTAACTATGTCCTGGATGACATACGCAGGAACATTGGAAGGGACTTCGTATTCACTAGGGTGACTGAATTCCCCGTCGCCCTCCGTGAAGATGTGATTCAATTTCGGATATTCTTTGAACTGAACATTACTGCGGCTTGAAAGCCCTTCTTGCCATCTCGTAAACTCGTCTTTTACAGTTACTTGATAATCACGTGCGCCTTGCAGAATCAGTAATGGCTCTTTTCGTGATTTCGCTTCTTCAACTGGACGCCAACGAGTCACATCGTACATGAAATGTGGAAAAGGATAATTATAACCAGCTGGTGGGTGATCTGGATCAAAAGTAGGATCCTCGATATAAGCGAATTGTTTTTTTAGTTCATCAATATATTCCTTAGGTGCCCCGAGGTACTGATACTGATCAAGGAGCATGTCAGTAAAAGGACGTGCAGGAGGTGCCATTAAAATACTGCCTCTTACAAGTGATGAAGTTGCTTTGCTTAGTATGCGCGGCATGGTGCCAGCTCCTTGGCTATGTCCGAGAATAAAAATGTTATCTGGGTCAATGCCTTCCTGCTGCGCTGCTGATTTTGCTGCATATATGGCATCATCTGTAGTATCTCGGTCTAATGTAGCAGGTTCTGCACTCATTTTAAAACCGTGTTCTAAGGAACGTTTCTCGTAACGTAACACTGCGATACCGCTTGATGAAAGACCAGCTGCAAGGTCTCTAAAGATTTTAGTTCCCATAATTGTACTGTCACGATCTTGCGAACCAGAACCATGAACAAGAACAACAACAGGCACTTTTTCGCCAGGTTTATGTTTTGGAACCGTTAATGTGGCTGGTAACGGGTATGTAGCATTTCCAATGACGATTTCGCGTTCTTGGTAGAAATCAGGTTGGTCATAGCTAGGATGCGGGATGGTATAAGATTTATCTGGTGTCGTCCTTACGCCAACTTCATCAACTTTACCACCAGGTGTGAATTTAAGGAGTAGTGGAATAGTAGTTCCTTCGATAGCTCCTGGAATTTCAACCGTTTGGTGGACTAAGTTTCGTTCTTTAATAACAGGTGTCCCCATGCTTGTAATCATACTCCCGCCACTTTGTGTCCACCAGTTTTGTAATATGTTTGCCGTAAACTTGGATTGAAAAGCAGCAGACGTCAACTGGAGTGCCTCTGCATATTTACCTTGCTGGAGATAGTCAAAAAATAAAGACGTACGTTCCGTTAAAGAGACTGGTTTCTTTTCTGCGGTTTGTGTCACTTGTGTATCCGCATGAATTGTTGTTGTAAGCGGAAAAGAAGAAACACCTAAAGAAAAGAGTAGGGTAAAAGAAAGTGCTGATTTTTGTAACTTCTTTTTTTTCATCTTTTTCATCCTGTTTAACCTCCAAAATGTAATGGTATGAAATAGAAATGGTAATTAGTGGAATGTTTCCCTATTGGGGTTTCGGTACATGTATGGGGGATTCCTGCATACATATCATAAAAATTCTGTTTGAAAGAGTAGAGGAGTTAATCAATGGTTTTATACATAAACCTTGGCTAAATCATAGAAATCTATAGTTTTTCAAACAATGATTCCAATCTCGTTATGATGTAAGGGAAGAAAAACAAGAAGAGAGGGAGGCATACGATGAAGAAATTTTTATATTTCTCTTCTGTCATCGTTTGATCTCTTTACATAATAAGTTACAGCATTAGTGTGCGTAAATATCGCCAGTTTACTATAACACAAGTCAGATGTTTAACTATATATCGTAATATTAGAAAAGAAAACGATGCCAAAAAACGCTTGGATAGGGGAATATGGACAGTAGAAACAGAATACATATAAGTGTTTTATTATTTTATATAAATAATATTTATCATAAAGAAATCAGGGGTGTTCTATGAAGAAAGTAAAACTGTACATAGTAGCTATTACTTTATTATTGATTACGGGTTGCGCAAAGATGGATACTTCGAAAATAGAAGAAGAATTGCGCAGCTATGATAAAAAGATTAGTTTACATCCATATTCTGACCGTAGTTTATCTTATGAGAATAGAGAAACGCTTGAGGATATGCAATATCTTAATTTTGTTATAACTGGGAATGAAACTTTTCATAACTTGTCACATAACGAAAAAGTAAAAGTGTTAACAGATTGGAAAAAAGAAATTGATAATCAGACTTTGAATACCAGTTTCGATTGCGGAGATTTTAAATGTAGTTTTGATTATGGATCAGTAGTGGTCAAAGACAAAACAGACTTCTATTCGTTTTCTTTCAAGTCAGCACATACAGACATGAAGAAAAATGATGAACGATTCGAACATATAAAATCAAAAGAAGAAGAAGCGAGTGAAACGTTTTATAAAGAGCTAAATCAAAAGATGGAATGGTTTGTGTTGTCTTTGTATAATTTCAAGTTGCGTGGATATCCCTTTAGCTATGAAGAACCTTATCAAAAAAAGAAGACTTTTACACGTTCTTTTGACGAAATAGTGGGGTACAGTGATAAAATTCATGAACTGATGGTCCAAACGAAACAAGAAAATTTGATAGAAACATCTAAACGAATTCAAAATTATACACTTCAATATAATGATGTGTATCAGCCATTGCGTAATAAAAATAAAGAAGAAAAGAAACAGCTAGATTTATTGACATATGAAATTGCAAAAGAATTACTTGTCATTGCCAAGGCGTTTCCAACTCCTAATATGATAGACGAGAAGGTGAAAGAATTCAAAGACATACTTACTAAAGGTCTTTGATTTGTTCTACCTAGTTCTAAAGAAAAAGCTGATTATTGCGCGTCTATTTATCATAGAGAGGATTACGAAAAAGTGCATGAGGTAAACAATAGCACTCAAAATAATGATGATGTGTGGATTTGGTCTTAATTTGATTAGTAATATCATAATCAAAAAAGAAAGATGTTCTTAGGTTATAAAAGCTATACTGAAATGAGTATGGATTATAATATTCATTTCAATTAAATAAAGGAGAGGAGTCTATTCTATGACTTCTCTCCTTTGCTTTATTCGAACTTTGTTTGAGTCTATTTATATGACCATATTTAAGCGAGAATAGCTTTTAAAATCGACACTTTGTTTGTAGTAAATAATACATAATTTTGTTTTACAGTTCTAATTAATATACGGTCAGTTGTCCCGTATGCTGTTCCAATACGGATTGCAGTTGGTTCTTCAACTCCCGCATAGGTAGCATCTTCGGTAACCTCAAGCACCTCACGTAATGGGATTGTAACCTCCGCCAATTGCCATGAAATTATTAACTCTTCTTTTGTTTTTTTTACATCAATACCTAGCATTATACCAAGACCTTTCTATAATAGAATGCTACACTTCTTATCTTATTATAAAAAAATTCAGATTATTTTTCTACACGTATGAATAGAACTGATATTTTAATGGTGTCAAAAGTACGGGAAGATATACTATCAATCTATTAGGAAATACGCTATGAAGAAAAGTTCACAGGGAATTAATATGGATTTGACATGGTTACAGTATGATGAATGAATAACAGTAGGCGTTGCAGGAAGGAAATGTATGATGAGATTTAAATTAGTAGGAACCTTAACTTGTATAGTAGTAATATTAGGTATCTTTATCGTTTACACTAATGTATCTATTGGTAAAGAACCATATAAGACAAACCATGAAACTAGTGAAAACTCCATAAATAATGAAAAAAATAGAAAGCAAAATGTGACTTCAAGAAAGATAGCAAGCTCTTTTGCTAGTATACAGGCTGTAGTAAATAAGGAATATGGTTTACCCGAAGACTATAAGCCAGAGGATTTAGTTGTACCAAATGTACCGTTCTCATTTAGTGGAACGGTAGAAAAGAGTCATCTTCGTAAAGAAGCAGCGGAAGCGTTAGAAAAACTATTTCTTTTAGCTAAGCAAGATGGTATACAGTTGAATGCTGTTTCAGGATTTCGTTCCTATGAGTATCAAAAAGGTCTGTATGCCAGCAATGTTAAAAAAAATGGGCAAGAGCATACGGATCGCTTCTCTGCAAAGCCAGGGCATAGCGAACATCAAACAGGGCTAACAATGGATGTTTCATCTAAAAGTGCGAACAATGAACTAGAGCTATCCTTTGCAAATACGAAGGAAGGCAAATGGCTAAAAGATAACGCACATCGTGCAGGGTTTATCATTCGTTACCCAAAAGGTAAGGAGAATATTACTGGATATGCTTATGAGCCTTGGCATGTACGTTACGTAGGAGATATTGCTGAAAATATATATAAAGAAAAACTAACTTTAGAAGAATATATGAATCTGAAAAAATAAAGTATTGATCTAGTTAATATTAGTAGTGAGAGTGTTAAAAGATAGGATATATACGCATCTGGCACAAACACCATTACAATCCCAGTTGATGATTAAAAGATTAAACGATATATACTGGAGCACAGTTATATAAATCAAATTGGCATATATCATGTAAGTGCGAATGCGGATGTACAGATTCGCACTTACATGAAGCCAAAAGCATACATTACAATAACTTACTTATAATCAGTTTACATAACACATCTCATAGGTATTTGTAAAAAACAAGTGAATAAATCTCAAAATAAAAAGAATACTTATGTCATTGAGATAGAAAGAGAAATTTAGTAGTTATATGTTGAAATCTGTATTTAAATAATATTTAGCGGAATGCTCAGCTAAATCAAGTACAATAAAAAGAATTAAAGGAAATGCTCTATTTCGACATCACAACAATTATATTTTGTAAAATACACCATCTATTTAGTCTTAAGGATTTAAAGTTAACTGATTTGTATTAAAATGTTATACACTGGCTATATCCTATAAGCGACCATTTAATCAATATTAATAATGTATAGCTGAATGTATCTGAAACTAAAAGATATTTAGACTGATGAAAGGTAAGGTATATGATACTTTTATAAAGAGGTGGAAAAATAAATATTCACAACTTCGCACGAAATACCAATTTTACGAACAATAAGATATATAAATAAAAATCTAATACAGTATTTAGGGATTTCGAGCTCGATAGCATGAATCTCTGTATATTGGTATGTGTCCATATAATTCATATTTTATATAGGAATCATTAAATACTGAACTATTCATTGAAAATATTCATAGTAAATTACCTTTTACTATATAGGATTTTTTCTTATGTTGATCTAATTAACTCCTCATAATTATAATTAAATTAACCAATTCATGTTAGATAACGAATTTTAAACTGTTTTCATATATTGATTTTTTGTATGAATTTATATATAAAAATTGTTTTATTTTATGTACATTTATATGTAGTTTTTGCACAAATTTTTATGGTCTTATACAAATTTATCACTTAGTTAGCTATAATTTTCATTTGACTAACTACACTATACCATTCAGTTTTGAGCATATTTTTGTATTTCATAATTTAATTATGTAAATAAGTTTGTGTAAAAATTGAATTTAACGCGAACTTGTGTTCGTGTTATTTTTCTGTTATATTATATATGAGGTGATTTTTATGGATTACAGCAAACAACGTCAAAAATCCGTACATCGTAAAAAATTATACGAGAATTTAAAAGAAATGCCCTTTTACATAGAAGAATTTGTGGAGTACAAAGAATTGCATGATGCCTCTCCCTCCACCCTACTGAATTATGTATATGATTTTAGAGTCTTCTTTAATTGGCTATTATCTGATCAAATTATCGAATTTAAGCCCATTAAAGACATATCCTTCTCTGATTTGGAGAATTTAAAGAAAAAAGATGTTGAGAACTTTATGAGATTTTTAAAACTACAACAAAACATGCAGAATTCCTCTGTTAACAGAAAAATTTCGGCCTTAAAGTCTTTATTTAAGTACCTCACCTCCCTATCAGAGAATGAAGATGGAGAATGCTATTTTTATAGAAATGTAATGGCTAAAATTGAAATACATAAAGATAAAGAAACATTAAATGCTCGTGCAAAACGTATGAGATCTAAAATATTCCATAATGATGATGATCAAGAATTTCTGAATTATGTTAAGTACGAACATGAAAAATCTTTAACAAAACATCAATTATTCTATTTCCTAAGAGATAAAGAACGTGATGTAGCTATTCTCTCCCTCTTTCTTGGTAGTGGTATTCGTGTAAGTGAATTGGCCGATCTCCGTATGGAAGATATAAACCTAAAAGAAAGACTAATCGATGTAATTCGCAAAGGAAATAAAGAAGATTCAGTATGGATTACCCCAATTGCATTGAGTGATCTTGAAAAATATATGGAAATTAGAGATAGGAAATATGCTCCAGGGAAAGAATTACAAAATGTATTCTTATCGAGGTATAAACATACTGCACAGCCTCTTTCTGTTAGGGCTATCCAAGATATAGTAGAAAAATATACTAAAGCATATGGAAAAAGAATGTCTCCTCATAAATTAAGACATACATTAGCAAATAAATTATATATGGAAGAAAAAGACTCATTGCAAGTGATGCAACAACTTGGGCATACCAGTCAAGATACAGCTTTGCTATATACACAACTTGGGGAAACAACTATTAAAGATAGTTTAGGCAGAATAGGAAAGAATAAGGAATAAAAGTTCAGCAATACAAAATTGCTGAACTTTTATTTTTTTCATTGATAATAGATAGTGATTTAAAATTTATATTAAATTCACTTCATTTTGATATTTATTATGTAATAAATATATAGTTTGAATTATACTTTAATTAGAATTTAAACTCTCTTTTGATAGTTAACATAAGGATTTAAAATTTGTAGTTTAAGTTTATTTTGTCTCCTCCTCTGCTATTGTACAAGGACAAGAATCTCTAAACTATTTAGACAAGAAAGTCTAAACTTTCACTTTGACGTATTTATTGAAGCAAGAAACTATAAAATTAATATTAATAAATCAATTATTTATAGTAATCTAATTTTAATTAAGACAAAAATAAAGCTTAGAGTCATGTGAAAACCATGAGCTTTATTGGATATTATTGTATAAACTCGAAATTAAACATATAGATATCCTTTATAGTAGCGAATTCTTAATTACATTATAATCCTCTATTGTATCCACATCATAAAATAATTTAGCATCGCTATATACAGTAATCTTACCTTGAAAAGACTTGTCAAAGAAAATGGAGCGCGCACCTTGAAAGCTAGCAGCTACATAATCGAGCTGTGGGAGGTGCTCATAACTATCTATTAATGAATTTAAAAGCTTAACTGTAATAAAGGGTTGATCTGCAAGCATTACTACTACTCCATCAGCATTCATACTTTCTGCCTTTTCTAAACCACAATGGAGAAAGTAAGATTGACCCAGACATGATTTTTCACAAGAGAGAATATGAACCCTTTCAACTTGTGTATAATGTAACAACCAAGACGGTTGATTTGAAACTACTATAACATCACTCAAATTGGACGAAAGTGATGTATATAATGCTTTATTCCCAAGTAATGTATTTCCAGTTGGAAGGTACAGCTTATGTAACCCTGGACCTGTTCTTCTACTCTTTCCAGCTGCTAGATATATCCCCACTATTTTCATCGTTCTTCATCCTCATTATTTGTATCATTTCTGCCATAATGCTTATAGCAATTTCCATTGGTCCCTCGGATCCAATGGGTAAACCAGCAGGAGAGAAAATCCATTTAGGTTTATACAGTCCTCCTAGCAAACGTGCGGTACGATATCGGGACCCTAAAATACCTAGATAGAATCTTTTTTGGAAAACCGACAACATGCCTATCCGCTTCTGGAAACCGTAGCGGTGTGCATAATCCCTCTCTCCAATCACAAATAGTAACAAAAAATCCTGTTTTTTTGTTAAGGAGACAAGTGGCTTGGCATCTTCTCCTGCACCAATTACAAACAATTTTGGTCGTGGTTCAAAGCAATATACATATAGATGTTGAAACCAACCATTTTTTAATTTAGAAAGTGCTGGAATTTCTCCTTCCCAATCTCCAAATTCATGTCCTTCTTCGCTAAAAAAAGAGTCTTCGATTTTAATAAATCTTTTATCATCCAGACACGTAGCCCTTTTTCTGTATATCCTCTTACTTTTCGTAAATACTCTTGATATATATAATTCCCTTTTTCTAGTAATATATAAATAATTCCATTACACCCTACTCCCCATGATAAATCATTTTCTTCCCTCATATCGAATTCATGTATGCTCCATTTTTCATTAATTAAATCTTTAGTATAAAGATAAAGTCCTTCCTCGATACACCTCGCGCTGAGCATTCCAACCTTTGTCCCATCTAGCCCAAATAAATTAAACTTACTTCTTCTAGAGCAAATTGAAGAAACTTGTTTTCGTTTACGCTCTATGGATAAATGCTGTCGTACTGTTGAGCTTGCTATAGGTTATAGCAAATACATCGGCGGAGGATTTAAACGAGCAATTACATTAGATCAACCGTCATGCTTAACAGAAGATGTTTATGAGGCCTCATTGCAACTATTAAAAAGGTTTCACTCTGGACATCGGGTGCGCCAAATACATATTACATTAAAAAATTTGACCAGGGATGATGCAATTCAAATGTCATTGTTTGAAGATACTCTTCAAAAAGATACTAAAAGGAAATTAGCAAAAACAATGGATAGTATACGGCATAAACATGGTAAAAATTCAATTATGAGAGGTAATAGCTATGTTAGAGGTGCTACGCAAAGGGACAGAAACGGAAAAATAGGTGGACATAAAGCATAAGGAGGAATACAGATTATGATTGATAGAGGTATGATGCGATGGGTTCCATTTTCAGCAATAAAAGAACAGTTTAAAGGATTAAATGAATTGTATGAAAAACAAAATGAAGTACCAATGCCTATTTTAGATGAACAAAAATTAGAACATATAAATGAAATAGTGTGTTGTGCAATGGCTGAAAATAAGGAAGTAAGTATTTCATACCAAAAACAGAACAAGGTATATTCCGAAGTGGGCTATATTCATTACCACGATATGGTCTGTAATGAATTAAGATTTAGGAACCAACATGATAATGTACAATATATAAAAATCAATCATGTCACAGATATAAAATATACATAATAATTTAAAAAATATTAGGTGGAGGAGTTATAATGAAAAGTCAAAAAGAGCTTATCTATCATTTTAGAAAGTTTTGGGACTTTGAGTATATTGCTTTAGAGAAAAAAGGTTTGGGCTTTCCAGAACTAGAAGAAGCCATTTTCAATTATAACATGCATAAATATGATGAGAATTTAAAATTTCAAGAATGTTGGGTACATCGTGAATTTGTGGATGGAGAGGAATTAAGAACAGTTCAAATCACATATGAAGATAGTAATATCAATAGAGCTGTTCGTTTATGGGGATCTAAGAGAGAGAAAGATGGAAAAGCCACTTCACGTTATTGTGAAGAAGCTTTTCCACCAAATTAAACTTTTTATCATTGATTTGTATTTGGGAAAGTTCTATAACCCTCTGTTAAGTCTAATAATCCGTTACCTTCGACTCTACGGTCAAGTCCTAATGAGACTGTACGTTTAATAAGTTGAGCATAAATTTCAGTTTCTGTTAGAGTGCGTTTGAAATCATCTTCACACTGTTTAATAATAAGTGCTGAAGCACCTGATACGTGCGGCGCTGCCATAGAAGTTCCGCTAAGTGTAGCATAACCATCTTTAATTCCGTCTCTATTATCCTTATCTTTAGGATAAGTCGATAAAATACCGGATCCAGGAGCTGCTAAATCATTATCAATGTTTGTATTTGAGAAATCCACGAATTTACGATCTAATGTAACTGCTGCAACGGATATAACCTCTGGATATTTAGCTGGATAACTACACTCATCTTTATCAGGGCTACCATCTCCACCGCTACCGCTATCCCCTTCGTTCCCAGCAGCACAAATAATTAAAATTTCATTCTTAACTGCTTCTTTTATAGCTTTATGAAGAGCATCATCATCATCGGGACTTCCAAATGACATATTTATAATACGAATGTGATCTTCTTTACTATGCTCTTGATTCCATTTAATACAGTCATGTATAGCTGTTATGATATCTTTATTAAAGGCTGTAGGTCGATTTGGGATAGCAGTTGGAGTGAATACTCTATAGATAGCAAGCCTTGCTTGAGGAGCAACACCAAAAATGCCTGTTCCATTTGCTGCAATTGTTCCTGCTACATGAGTACCATGTCCGGCAATATCAGAAAAATCCGATTCATTACCGCGTTCTGTAGTGTTCTTTCCAAAAAGAATACGATCTTTTAAATCAGGATGATTTTTATCGCATCCTGTATCTAAAATAGCAACTACGATGCCTTTACCTTGCTCACTATCATCCCAAACTTCAGGAGCTTTAATCATCTTCACCCCTGGTGGTGTTTTTTCGTCTCTGCCGTCTGCTGTTTCAATTGTATAAGGTGCTATTCGATAAGTAGTCATTGTAAATACCTCCTTTTTATTAACAAACATCAATTAGCATGCTCATTTGAATTATATTTATTCTAGATATTTGGAATAAAAAATGAATGGATTTAAGGGTGTGTATTATGGTTAAACCAAAATGATAATAGGAGAATTATTCAATAACAGTTAAGAGATAAAGGGTTTTTTAGCGTTTAGTTATTTGTATCAGGATGGGGTTAAATCCACTTTTTACAAAAATATCATTAGTTGGTGATGTGAATGAGAACGACTTAAAAGCAATAGGTACAATTTCAACATTAAAAGTAATGAGCTTGAAAAGGATATCAAACCTATACAATGTTGTAGTTTTTTAAAGAAACATAGACTTTCTTGTAGAATATACAAAGTGAATTCCTCCTTCAGGATTTTCGGAGTTTGGTCACTTCAAAAATTTCTATATTTAGGGGTGAATTTTTTATGTCCTTAGAGGTCCTATAGCTTTTGGAGTGGGAAACGTGCAAAATGCTCAAATAGATATAGAAAAACCGGTTTCAAATATTAGAACCGGTTTTTCTATATCTATTTATCTTTATATTTTTCACTTTATTTTTACCTTTTTTAATACTTTAAAACTACCTAAGTATAGAAATAGTCGATCAAAAGTGATTAGATAAAGTCCAATAAATACAAACCCTGTTAAAGATACAAGAAGAAATGGTAACAAATTTATCAAGAACCATACAGAAAGAATTCTTTGTGAAAAAAATTTTAATCCTTTGTATACTATAAAGAGGGTGATTAAAAAGAGAATCAATAATAATAATTGACCTTTTGATATTGATTCATCTGCCCAGCAAATAAACTTTGAACCGAAAGTACTTATAATAGTTCCACATATAAGTACAACCAATAAAATAGTTATAAACTTTACCAACAAATTTATTCTAATAGCCTTAAAAAATCGTTTGCTTGCAGTTTCAAGGAGATTTTTATAATAAGAATCCATAACAGGTGATGAAATCCAAGAATCAATCTTAAAAAATTGATATCTTTCCTCTTTTAATGCAGTATTTGTAACAAAATTTTTTATATTTACTTTATCCAATTCATATTGACTTATTCTATAGCCGTTAAGCATTAGAGAAAAAGCTTCTACTTCTGAAAAAGAGTCCAAATCTGTTCTGATACCAGAAAGAAGGTTTTGAACATCTGTATTGACCCCGAAAGTCTCGCAAGGTTGTTCCGTGTTATAAAATTTCGATTCTTCTTTAAGGTTGTGTCTCTCATCAAAGTAGGAAACTTCCTTTACGGGCAATCCTTTCTTTAAATGTAATAGGGCAACATTATCTGAATGTTCCTTAATTATATTGGACAGCTGTTGCTCTCGTAGGTTGTCCGCTAGTATACCATTTGAACGTTTGATTACATTGGATATCTGTACATTAGGCTCCCTTTCATCTTTTAATTGTGCTGATGCATCACTTAATATAAAATGTGTGCAATTTAAGCGTTTATCTAGTAATCCTCTAATCCCTTGATTATCGTGGACACCACCATCAACTAATTGTAATCGTACCTTCTCATCATAAAGGTCACTAATAGCAAGAGGAGCAAAAATTCCAGGTACACAGGCTGAAGCGGCAACGGCTAAACCCAATTCAAAATCTTCGTGTTTGTATATGTCTTCATATGATGTTATTTTTTTTAATCGAAAGTTTTTATCAAATTTTTTTCTGAATTTGTCAATCTGTGTTTCGCCCATATCCGAAGCACTAAAACACCAGTTATGACCATTATTTAAGATGGTTGCATTAATAAGAAGTATTGGTACTTTTGCACTTCTATTTTTATTATCCTTAAGTGGGTGAAAAGAATTACTCTCACAGCAGGGTTTGATAATTAGCTCTTTCATTTTTATAGGTTGGGTGTTATTTGCATCAAGAACTTTTCTGTATAAAAATTTATCATAAAGCTCTCCAATATGATCACTTCGTGAGTAATTAGGAAGAATCATTTTTATATTTTTTATTGGATTAAGAAAGGTTCTTAAACGCAAATTCTTTTGGATTGCTTTTAGAAAATCAACTTCAATTTTTGCAACAATCTTCTGGTAGTCTTCATCTTTAATTTCAACATCTCTCTTTTCTTCCAGTAGTTTTTTTAAATGAAGATAATAAAGCGCGCCAATAATAGAGCCACCTGAAACCGTAGAAATTATTTCAACAGAACGAAGCAACCCCAAATCAGCTAACCTTGCGAGTACTCCAATATGATAGAAAGATGCTCTAAATCCCCCACCGGAAAGGGCAAGTCCTAATTTTTTATTATTTTCCTCTTTCATAACCAAAGTCTCCTTTTTTGTTCTTTAAAACTTCGATATCACTAACTAAAATTTATGTTTTCTTTTTTTATAATTTTTATGCTATGAACAATTAATAAATCAAGAATTGCCCTTATCAATTCTTCAAATCACAGCTTTTTATTTTTTATACGTAATATTTGGTTCTGGTGCAAAAACTTCAGAACAACTGCAATAAATCTACAACTCTTGGACATATTGATACTACTAATCTAAAGAAGGTGCGTGATTGGTATGGAAAAGGAAAATCAACATGTTGAACGATACGATGGTACACTAGGTGTAACAAAAGAATTTGTCGATGCTCATCAGGCTCCTGTAGGACAACTTCAATGGAATTATGACTTAGCATCAAAGTATACACACCCTGGAAATGTTTCTGGAATGAAATCCAATTCTGGTACACTTATTTCAGATGATTTATTTTTAACTGTTGGCCATTGTTTTGACCAACAACAAAATGGTTGGGCCGTTCCACGTATCAATGGGACAAATAATTCTATTTCATCTCAAGAAATTGCTAAAAACATGAAAGTAAATTTTAACTATCAAGTTGATCCCTCTAACACGCCAAAACCTGTACAATCTTTCGCAGTTCTTGAATTAATAGAATATCGTCTTGCAGGATTAGATTTCGCTATCGTTAGGCTAGATGGAAAATCAGGACAAATTTTCGGTCATACCAAAATCGCAAAAACAGATGCTAAGCTGAACGACACGCTTTGCATTATTCAACACCCCAATGGAGAAATGAAACAAGTAGATGCTGGATCAGTAACGTTTTTACAAGATGGTGATGAACGAATCGGATACAACTCTCTTGATATGCTTCCGCTAACTTCTGGAGCTGGGATACTACTTTCACCAGATGGAACACTCGTCGGAGTTCATACAAATGGAGGATGCGATAGTAGTGCACAAGGTTTTAACTATGGCGTTAGAATTTCTTCACTTCTTATAGTATCGCCTACCCTTCAATCTATAAGTAACTCTTAATGTATAATTTTCGATAAATCTATACGTATGGAATTATAAATATTTTTTTAGGAGATAAAGCGTCAAGAAGAATTTCTCGTATAATAAACATACTCATTGTAGAAAATATCATTGAATAATAGAAGGGGGTTATTTGTGTATGGATAGAAAAGAAAAAGTTAGTAAACCAGATATCGCAGAATTTCATTCTTTAGAAACGGAAGAGCTTCCTCGGTTTCCGGTGGCATTTGTTAAACCAGCGGGCGTTGAAAGCTTTTGTGGAGCAGATGACTTTCAACCTGTTGAACGATACGATGGTACACTAGGTGTAACAAAAGAATTTGTCGATGCTCATCAGGGGCCTGTGGGACAACTCCAGTGGAATGATGACTTAGCATCAAAATTTACACATCCTGGAAATGTTTCAGGAATAAGATGGGGTTCTGGTACACTTATTTCAGAGGAACTATTTATAACTGCTGGTCATTGCTTTGATCAAAATCCTGATGGATGGACTGTACCCCGTATCAATGGAACAAATAACCCTATTTCATCTCAAGAAATTGCTAAAAATATGAAATTGAATTTTAACTATCAAGTTGATTCTTCTAACACGCCAAAACCTGTACAATCTTTCGCAGTTCTTGAATTAATAGAATATCGTCTTGCAGGATTAGATTTCGCTATCGTTAGGCTAGATGGAAAACCAGGGCAAATTTTCGGTCATACCAAAATCGCAAAAACAGATGCTAAGCTGAACGACATGCTTTGCATTATTCAACACCCCAATGGGGAAATGAAACAAGTAGAAGCTGGACCAGTAACGTTTCTAAAAGATGGTGATGAACGAATCGGATACAACTCTCTTGATACACTTCCGGGATCTTCCGGATCCGGGATATTACTTTCACCAGGTGGAACACTCGTGGGAGTTCATACAAATGGAGGATGCGATAGTAGTGCACAAGGTTTTAACTATGGCGTTAGAATTTCTTCACTTCTTATAGCATCGCCTACTCTTCAATCTATAAGTAATAACTAATGGTTCTGTTGCAAATTTTTAAAAAAGCATAAACAGGTTGGTAAATGAGGAATAATGTTTAGGAAGTAGCTAGTAATAGCACCAAATCAAAGCGGACAAAAAGATTGCCTACACATTATTATGGGAAATTAGGAAATGTACTAGACTTTATTTTTGTATCTAATGCACTTAATGAGAAAAATAAAGAATACATTGGTCGAGTAAGTGAATATAAGGTGTTTGACAGGCATTTAAAATGTGATGATATTGAAAATGAAACACAATCTGATCATGCTCAAGTAATGGCCACTATAAAATTCAAAGAAAATTAGTACTAATTTTAGTAAGTGGAGAGTGTACATGTTGATAGCATGTCACTCTTTTTTATTAATTAATATATACGATTTTATTCTTACTGTAACAAAGTATAAACATACGGTAGCATATAAAAGCATAAACAGTAAAATCTAACAACACAAAATTAGCCATTGGTAATGTATAAAACCTAAAAATAATGATTTTTTTTAAGTTAACCAATGTATGTCTACAATTCAATTTAAATATTACACATATTGGATGTTTATTGGGTGTAATAAACGTCTATACTACTTGCGTAAATTAATTTTTATATTAAAAATATAATTGGGAGATGAATGTATGAATTTATATTCTGTTCGGATAAGTAGCAATTCAAAGGAAAAAATGCTCAATTTAAAGAGTTTTAATTTAGATTTACAATATCGAGTAACAAAGAAAATAGACACAGACTATTATGAAGTTCCAGGCATTTTATCAGATAATCAAATTGACAAAGTCAAACAAGCTGGTTATCAAGTAGACATTATTGATGATTTAAACATCATTATCAAGGAAAGACAAGGAGAAATATCCTCCAGTAATAGATTCATTACTTCTGATTTCATGTTAGAAGAAGAAACAGTTCGAGGAGGATATATGACAGTAGAGGAGATAGAAACTGTTCTTCAGCAATTAGCCAATCAATTTCCAAACTTAGTAACCTTGATTCAACTTCCTAACCAAACATGGGAAGGTCGTACATCGCATGCTATACGTTTAAAAGCTGGAACGAATTCGAATAGAACTGGAGTTTTGTTCACAGGCAGTGTGCATGCCAGAGAATGGGGCGGTTCTGATATATGCATCAATTTTTTACGGCAGTTAATTACTGCTTATCAATCTCAAACTTCACTTAGCTTTGGAAACAAAACATATACATTTGCTCAAGTTCGCACTTTTATGGAAAAACTTGATATTTTCGTGTTCCCTGATGTAAATCCAGATGGAAAACATCATTCACAGACAGCAGAGACAATGTGGAGAAAAAATCGAAATCCAAATACAAGTACTGGTGGTCATAATTTAGGAGTAGATATTAATCGTAACTTTGATTTTCTGTGGACTAGTGGAATCGGAACATCGAATAATCCCGCAGAAGAGATTTATAAAGGAACAGCACCTTTTTCGGAACCTGAAACAAAAAATGTTAAGTATCTCTTAGATACTTATCCTAATATTCAATATTACGTTGATATCCATTCTCATGGGGGATTAATATTATGTCCTTGGGGTGATGATGATAATCAAGAAACGGATCCGAAACAAAACTTCCAAAATCCAATTTTTGATGGAAAACGCGGAAAAACAAATGATACTGTGTATCGAGAATATATATCTAGTACAGACCAAAACACTTTTTTTGATTTGGCCACAAAAATGAATGAAGCTCTCCATGCTGTACGCGGCAAATCTTATACCGTCCAACAAGGTATTGAACTATATGCAACGTCAGCAACTGCAGAGGATTACGCCTATAGTCGTAATTTTGTTGATCCAAATAAAAAGAAAGTTTACGCTTTTACAATAGAATTTGGACAAGAATTTATTCCACCATATGAAGAAATGCTACTCATTATAAAAGATGTAAATGCTGCAATGACAGAGCTGTGTTTCACTATCTAAAGTAACAAATAAATATACAGAAAGAAGCTTCAATAAAGTGTATATACCATTGAAGCTTCTTTCTGTTTTTCTGCGTCTCAATTTAGGGGTATAGCGATATATTAATTTTTATTTGAATCTTTTTTATCATTGTAAATTTTTTTATTTCTTCAATACGTAAATTTGTAAACCTTGCAATATCTTCTATTGGCATTCCATTTTTGTGCATACCACGAATAAGTTGCATTTTCCCTTCTTCTACTCCCTTTTTCCATTACTTTTTTAATCCCTTGTTGCTTTACATGAGCGAACTTAGCGGCCTCATCCATGAAAGCTTTTTCCCTTGCTTCATACGCTTGTCGGAAAGAAGGATCTTGACTCATACGTTCCCATTTATCCATTGCTTTTTGTAAAATAGGGTCTTGTTTCATCGTAATATCCTCCAATGTTTGGGTTAAGTGTTCATCTTCATTCGCTGGCAGTAGTAATAACCAACGAACAAAGGAATCTTCCCAGGGATTTACTTGTTCATTACGCTACTGTTGCATGAGTTTTGGAATCTCTACAATATGAATTTCTATGTCATCACTTAATACCTTCTGTTATTTTTGATTCCATAGAGTTCCTGTTGTATGGAATGCTTCGTATTTAGAAAACATAACGAAATTTAACAAATTAATCGTAATTGTTTTATCCACTCTTCAAGAATTGTTAATGTTTTATTTGCTGCACCCATCTCTATTTGTATATCAAAGAAACATTTATGTCCTTTGTTTTGACCGTTTAATATAAACATAATAATATATAGATATAAATACTTAAAAATATATAGGAGGTCATATCTTGGCAAAAAAGAAACGTTCTTCACAAACACAAAATGTTCAAAGGCGTAAACAAGGAAATTCAAACACTTCTTCTGTATCAACTGAAAACACTAACTCAAAAGAATGTAATATGCTTCTTACCACATTTAATCAAGCTGCTATTATAGTGTTAGTATTTACAGCTTTAGCCTACGCATATGCTGCTTTATTTAAATATGGATATCATACTTATTATGATTTAACTGATTATTCTTTGTTAAAAATAGATACAAGTGATTTAACTCATTATTTTTTGACAATATTCCCTTGGTTAGCAGCTTCTTTAATTATTTATATTCTTTTAAGATATGTTTTCCTTATACCAGAATTACTGTTAAAGTTAAAAGGAGTTAAAAGTAAAATAATTCTATCATTGATGATCTTATTATTTATCAGCCCTCTAATAGGGTGGATCTTTAAAATAGATATATATAGTAACTGGTACATATCAATCTGGTGTATTACTTATGTATTTACATTGGCATATGATTTTCTTCCTCTCATTGTACAAAAATATATACAGGTGATTTTATCACCATTTAAACCATTTAAAATAATTGTAGTTTTAATTTTTATTTTGGTGTTAGGGTTCATTTCTTTTAGATTAGGTGTAGAATCTGCTGAAGGACAAAGGAGATATTTAATCTTCAATCAAAACAATCAAGACCAAATTGTAATTAGCAGTAGTGGTAATTACTTAATAACCGCTCCTTTCAATAAGGATAAAGAAACAATAGAACCAACATTTTATGTTATGCCTATAAAAAATCAAATAATCTTAAAAACAAAAAAACTATCTAAAGCTCTAAAAGTAAGCTCAGTATATGAGTAAGAAATATGGACGGTATTATCCTTGTATTAGTTATAAATTTAATCAAGTCTACTGTAATTACACAGATTGAAATATCTATTCAATTTCAAAAATATTACAGGTAATGTATATAAAAAGATCACTTGTCTTGGAAACAAGTGATCTTTTTATTAGATAAATTGCTACTTGCCAACAGCAGGTAGTTGTTATCCTATTCATATGTTCAATAGATATTATATCACATTTTTTAGTTATATAGCCGGAATTGATTCTAATGAAATGGAACCATTAATTATTTAGCACTTTAAAAATGCAATTTTGATCCTTTCGAAGCACTAAATTAGCTAGATTTTAATAAACTTCAAAAGGTGTACCTTTTGAAGTGTTTTAACTGGAGGGTGTGTATTTTATAATATGAAAGTAAAAGGTATTTGTAAGGATATACATCTATAAATAACGAAAACTATATATTATAACATTTTTATAAATAAAAATATCTTCTTCTCGGATCATATTAATAATTAATGATATTATTAATATGATTCGAGAAGAAGGAAGGAGATTTTTATGACCGATATATTTGTAACGGAATTAAATATTAATAAAGTAAGACATTTAAAAAATGTTAGTATTCCACTCTCTAAAGAAACTAGAAAACACTTAATTTTAACTGGTAAAAATGGTTCAGGTAAAACTTCATTACTAGAAGGTATCTTACAATACTTGGAGATATCAGAAAATAGCTCTATAACACAACTTAGTCGTAATCACGAATATATTGCTGTTCACAAAAACACTTTAAATAACTTGAAAATAGAGTTGCAAAATAATCCTAATGATTCAGGGTTATTGATGAGAATTGAGGAACAGGAACGTTACATTCAAAATAACAGAGATAATATAGAAAAATATGAAGGCAAAGTAAAACTTTCATTTAATACACTTCTAAATATTGATAAATATTATGAAAACGGTAAATATATCATTTCGTATTTCAATGCTAATAGAAATTCTCAAATGGATATTCCAAACGGTATTGAAAAAACACAGTTAATTCCAACCAAACAAATAAAAACAAATGCCAATAGTATCTTTTTAAAATACTTAGTAGATTTAAAGGCACAGCAAATGTTTGCACAACAAGCTGGTGACTTACATATATCTAAAGATATCGAAAAATGGTTTAATAATTTAGAAAGATGTTTTCAAATGATATTTGAAAATAATGAGTTGGTTTTAAAGTTTGACTATGTTAACTATAATTTTATAATTGAAGAGCCTGGGAAAGAAGCATATACATTAAACACACTATCCAGTGGTTATTCTTCTTTATTACATATAATTACAGAGCTTATTATTAGAATGCTTAGTGCTAACGCACCGCTTTATGATATACAGGGAATAGTATTAATAGATGAAATAGACGTTCATCTACATATTAGTTTACAAAAAAAGGTATTGAAATTACTAACTGATTTGTTCCCTAACATTCAGTTTATAATTTCAACTCATTCTCCTTTTGTTATTAATTCAATTGAAAATGCTGTAGTTTATGATTTAGAAAAGGATTTATTGGTAAATGATTTGGCATTATTTCCGTTTCAAGCAATACTTGAAGGATATTTTGAAATTGATCAATATTCATATTTATTTAAAGAAAAACTACAGGAATATCAAAGATTGAGTGAAAATGTAAACGGATTGTCAGAAGAAGAGATGTTAAAACTTGAAAAATTACGAGAAGATTTCTCTAATGTACCAAAAGAAAACACAAAAGAGTTACAATTAAAATTGGCGGAAATTGACTTGCAGATGATTTTGAGTGGTGAGAATAATGATATTAATTGATAAATCACAGCCCGAGCCTACAGAGTTATCCGAAGAAAGAGCGAAATCCAATGGTACTTATAGAATTGAAAAAGTTTTAGATAGACTGAGAGAAGATTTTTATAATAAGTGTTATATTTGTGAATCTAAGAATCCTATTAGTGTAAATGTGGAGCATTTTATACCTCATAAAGGGAATAAGGATTTGAAATTTTCATGGGAAAACCTTTTTTGGTCATGTGCCCATTGTAACAATATAAAGTTAGCACAATATGATAACATGTTAAATTGTACAGATCCTCAAGATAATGTGGAAAATAGAATGAATTTCAAGGTGGAACCAGTTCCTTTTGCTAAAGTATATATAGAAGCAATGGATCAAGAAAATAAAACGGTTCAGACTGTTGAATTGCTACATAAAGTTTATAATGGAAGTACCCATTTAAAAACGATAGAAGCATCATATATTAGAGAAGCGTTAGTTGATGAAATGTTAGATTTCTATGATTTGTTAAGGAATTATATTAAAAGCGCAACTCAACAACGGAAAGATAGATATTTTTTAGAGATTATCGAAAAACTTGATTCTAGTTCAGCCTTTGCGGCATTTAAGCGCCAAGTGATTAAAAATAATAGTAATCTCATGAATATATTTGGTGAACATATTAATATTTCAAGAGAATTTAGTCCAAGCTAACAAAAGGGATTCTTATTAAAAGAATCCTTTTTTCTTTTATGTTGTATTTGGAGTCACCATGTTACTTTGAGGGAATTGTACTTTCAGTAATTAAAAATATCACTTTTAGGAAGATTCATTTGTAAAAGGTAAAATTAAGTTTATATCTTTTATAATTTGTAAAACACATCTTTAAATATTCAAATAAAACCCATTGATATCTTGCACATTTACTGACATCATTGGGCTTTATCGATTTCAAATTTTGTATAAATCATTTTAAATCAACATGGATATAATAATAATTTAGTAAACGTACAATTTTCTTTTTTTGATATGGTGACCCCTAATTGCTGTTTAATGTAGAATGGCACTAAATCCGTTTCCTCAGTCTTTTCTAGCGTCATACCGTCATGCTTACTCAATTCAATTAATTTCTCAATAACCATAATGTCACTGTCTGTGTACTGGCGTCTGCCACGATTATCTTTTTTTACAACAAATCTCTCGTTGCAATACTTCCATGTACTTTCTAAGGGTGCTATCACTTATTCCTAGTCGTTTGTATACTTCACTAGCAGAATAAACAATTTTGTCCGTCATAACGTCACGACACCTCCTAGCGAGAGTATTCCATGATGAGAATGAAATTCCTGCAAAGAAAAAATCCCCTGTAAAAACAGGAGATTTTTATTCATTATTTATGACTCTTAAATTCACAATTCCGAAACCTGCTTGTTCTTTCCCTTCAATACCAGTTACATATCCTTCGGAAATTGTGACTTCATTTTCCATTGCCTGTTCCTTGTTATCTGTTAGCCATTTTCCATAGCTTTTCGTACCATTTCTTGCATTTTTGTATACAAGTCGCATATCAATGATACCATGCCCTGCTTGTTCTTTAGTCCTAATTCCAATTACTATTTCTTGCTCTGAAACATCATCTTGCCTTACCCAGTTCACATTTTCATTATTAGTCAACCAACCTGTTTCACCAGCATCACCTGAATTAAAGTCACGATAAGAAAGACGCAAATCAATAATACCGTATCCGGCTGCCTCTCTTACCTCAATCCCAGATATAACTTTCCCTTGAGGTACGAATATTGGTCCGCGATCCTCTCCAGCAGGATTTGTACTAACCCAATCAGACTTACTCATGTTAAACATCTCCTTTTTAATAATGTTAATTCAAATACTCCTAGTATCTTGAGCCTAAGCAACAAATTTTATTCACCTTTATATTTAGAATCAACAATAGAATCACACTTAACATATATTTAAAACAGCTATGCTTCGGGGGTTAAAGGAGTACAGCCCATTGCCATCAAGCTAACAGAAAACAATACCCCATAACGAAAAAATCTACCTTTTTTGCTAGAAATCCTGATAAAAGATTATTTATGATGTATTGTATTAGTAAAAGTATTCATTTCCATTTTATAAATGGTCAATAATCCATTGCCATGGAATCTAACAATTCTGAACTGACAGCAAACTTCCTATTTGCTATATGATAAAGTCACTTCAGATTCTTCTCCTGTAACTGTGCAGACTCAATGTTTAAATTAATTAATTTTTCATTGTAATCAACCAAACAGAGTGTTTATTACTGAGCTTTACCCCTAATGAATTATCTGGATGGTTAGCATAATAATGGATCCAAGCTAATCTTGTATAACCTTCTACTAAATGATAAGGTGTTTTGTATCCTGAAAAAAGATAAGTCCATCTTCCAATGTTTTTGCACATATTTTGAATATCTACAGGATTATGAGGAGAGGTAATGGGTGTATCGTTTGGTGGTATTGGAGCTCCAAATTGTTGACATACTCTATATAGATTAGTTTCATAGTTCATAAAATCACCTCTTATAAAAATTGATAATTGATTAATTTTTATAAGAGGTGATTTTTTTACAGTATATTGAATTTGTATTTTAGTTGTTAAATTTAAGGATTATAGGTTGAACTGATATAAAGTTATTGATTAAGAGAAAAATATAAAATGTTAATATACAAAAAAACGATTATTTTAAGTTTTGTTTATAAAAGGGTATATTTATTTGCTTTTAGGAGAATTTAAATCTTGATGTTTTCTATTTTTAATTTTTGGATAGGAGTGATATTGATGGGTTTAAATGATGCTAAAAATGATGCTAATTTAATTCCTTTTGATGTTTTAGAAGTTGCAACAGATGTAAGTGAGATTCCTAAAGGAGTAGAGCTTATTAATGCTCCATCAGTATGGGAAAAAAGTGAAAAAGGAAAGAATATTGTAATAGCTGTCTTGGATACAGGCTGTCAAATTGATCATCCTGAATTAAAAGATTGTATTGTAGGGGGACGAAATTTTACAACGGATTATAATAATGATCCTAATAATTTCTCTGATAATAACGGTCACGGTACGCATGTTTCAGGAACAATAGCTGCTATGGAAAATAATAAGGGTGTTGTGGGTGTTGCACCATTGGCAAAATTGCTTGTTGTTAAAGTTCTTTCTGGAAGTGGTTCTGGAGCCTGGGACTGGATTGCAAATGGTATTGATTATGCAGTAAATTGGAGAGGTTCTAATGGAGAAAAAGTTAGAGCAATTTCTATGTCTCTGAGTGGAGCTTTTAATGATTCTAGATTATATCAAGCTGTAAAAAATGCAGTTGCTAATGATGTTTTAGTTGTGTGTGCTGCAGGTAATAATGGTGATTGTAGTGAATCTACTGATGAATTAATGTATCCTGGTTCTTATCAAGAAGTAGTAGAAGTTGGTGCTATTGATTTACACAAAAAAATTGCTTGTTTTAGTAACTCTAATAAAAATGTTGATTTAGTAGCTCCTGGAGAAGGAATTTGGTCAACTTATATCGATGGTGGTTATGCGAAATTAAGCGGTACTTCGATGGCTACACCTCATGTTTCTGGAGGAAGTGCATTAATAATTAGACAATGTGAAAATGAATTTGGAAGAACATTTTCAGAACCAGAAATTTACGCACAATTAATTAAACGTACTACAGATATTGGCTATGATAGACGTTTAGAAGGTAGTGGGTTATTAGATTTTACTAAAGGTTAAACATTTATTCGTTTTAAAAAATACAATTAAATATTGCGTTTGTTTTGTCGTCCTTGTTATGAAATAGGTGTTTTAAGAATTAACATTCTTAAAATTAGAAAAGTCTCTTCAATTCTTTTGAAGTGCACCCCAATTGTTAGACACAGTCTAACAATTGGAGGTGCATTTTTTATGGCTAAATTTTCTTCAACAGAGAAGATCCAAGCAGTGAAACGCTATTTAGATGGTACAGAAAGCGGAAAAACAATTGCTAAATCTATAGAACTTACTCCTAGCTGACTTCGTGAGTGGATTAGACGATATAAATTTTCAGGTAAATATGCTTTTGAAAAACGATATACATCCTACTCTACCCAGTATAAACTAGACGTACTTAATTATATGAATGAACACGGGATATCTATCAGAGAAACAGCGGCAATTTACATTCTCTATCCCCTTAATAATTTCAAGGGTCGGTAGCCAGGTTTAAATTGTTTAATAATCAGATATCCCGCCTGTACCATCAAGCTAAAAAATTGTATCCATAAAACGAACGCCCCAAAAACAGTAAAATTGATATTTCTAGGTGAAAATCTTATTTTGGGGCCTTATAAAATTCTGAAGTTGATGGATGTGTGGTAGGACCCCTTCATGAAAAATCTCATCATGTTATGTTAGAGAGAAAAGATCGTACTAGCATGATGACAGGTTTTGAAGTACGTGTTCCATTTTGTGACTATCGACTGGTTGAATATCTCTGGAATGTACCGTTTGAAATAAAAAGTATCGATAATATTGAAAAGGGAATTTTACGTCGAGCTTTCCAGACTGTTCTTCCCACAGATGTATGTTATCGTAAAAAAAGTGCATATCCAAGTACAAAAGATAACGCCTATTTACAAGGAATTAGTGTATGGATGCTAGATGTATTAAACGATAATACCTCTCCTATTCTACCTCTTATTAACGTAGAAAAGGTTCGTTCAGTTGCACTAGGTACAGATGAAATCATTACTGGTAATGAAGCTAGAGGTTTAATTGATTATCTACTTCAAGTAAATAGCTGGCTTCAAGAATATCAAATTAAACTTATCTAAAATATATTCGATAGATAGCAAAGTAACATTTTATATATGTCGAACAATTAAGATGGATCCCTACCATCCCTTGTTCGAAGCCAATTCATCTCCCGCCTACTCACTGGGCTGAAACCCTTCACGCTCCTTGAGGAAGGAGTCTTCTTGGCTAAGATGATTAAAAACCGTAAAGATTAGAAATCCTTACGGTTTTTATTTGGATTATTTACATGCGTTGCGTATTCGGATTTATATAGTTATTCTGAATCACTTTATTTTTTAAAATTTAACTTCATTAGATTTATTTAATTGTAGCCTCCACTTTTATTTGTTCTTTTTGGGTATTGTTATCTATAGCTATATATATTTTTTCAATTTTATAGACGGTATTTCTTGGCAATAACAATTCGTATTGCCCTGGATACGCAGTCAAGTCATCTGAATTCATATAAGCACCATGAGTCCCAGAGCCTACCTTAAATTCTGTCATAACTGGTCTTGTTTTGGCATATCCGGCATCAATAAGTATAGAAGTACTTATATATCCAAACTCAGTTATTGTTTTTCCTTGGAATTTTTTTTGTATTTCCTTGAATTTCTCCCTATCAACCTTGCCATTTTTTATTATGGAATTATCATACTCCTTTCCAAAAATCCATGCATCATCCCCTCGATACACTTTTATATTGTCATTCATTTTTGCCTCTTTTCTATTTAATGCTTTATCTAAGGATTCAATTTTTTTCTTCATTGTAAGATCAGAATCTAATTTACCCGCATGCGTTCTTAAGAATTCATTATACGGCCTTGCATTTTTTGTATAATCTCTTATGGCAGATTTCTCTTCTTTACTCCACTTACTAAATTGTTTTTTTCCCCAAGCATCAGCTTCTTCTTTGTTTGTACACAGCTTATATTTGTCTACATTATTACAGTCCTTGGGCTTTGACGGTATATTTCCTATATATTTTGATGTAAATTGAAACGTCACATTATCATTTGGCTCAGTCATCGCAAATGTAGAGGTAGTACCACCAAATACAGTTAAACCTAATGATAGAATAGTAGCTATAGCTAGACTTTGTTTTTTCATACTAAAACTCCTCTTATTCTGTATTTTTTTAAAATTAAAGGTTTCCATTCTCCAAAACTATGTTTATATAGATCCGTAGAGCTATCATGACTATGAACTTTTACAAATGGGTAACATAGTCATAAAACAATAGAAAAGTATTATTATAGAAATAGTATTCAATTCAAAGAATAAACTACCCCATTAGAACTCGTACCTTAATAGTTATTCCTATAATTTACCCCTGGTTATTTATTGTATATAAAGTGAAGTGCGCATTGTATTGAATGGGAAATTAATAGAGGTTTTTTGATATTCAAATGTCCCCTGTTGATGTCCAGATGCATCCCACTTATAATACCAACCAACAATTGGGTTGCCGCCAATTACAGTTGAGCCAATACTCTTTACTGCTGAACCATTCATTTTTGCAATCGGATTTTGTCCATATCCAATTTCTTTTGTGTAAATATATAGGTAACTTCCTCCATGGTTCCTTGTTGTACTAAAGCTATTAGTATTGATTGTCTCTACCCCACCTTGCTCAGACTCTACTTGTACAACATTTAAGGAAGACAATGGTGCTGCAGGACCAGCAGATGCCTCTGTTGCCATTCCTAAACTTACAAATGTAGTGATTGCTAACGACGAAATCCCTAATGCTACTTTTTTAAACATAATAAGATCCCTTCCCTCCATTTATTGTATATCATCACAAACATAACTTCGTTTCCTAAATATGTAAATATCTTGAAGTTGTAGAAATATAAAACAGAATATTCTGTTTTATATTTCTACAGCTTTATCAACACAAGAGATAGGCTTTTCGCCTTTTTACGTAGATCGTATTATGGGCATGTCTAATTGTTCATCCTTTACTACTCTGTGGGATTAGGTTATCAAATTGATAAATTTAACAATTTATTTTCAAGATATTTATTAACTAGAGTATTATTAATGAAAGAACCATTATAGGGATAAGGAAACGATTCTAGGTATGAAGTGTCACTATTGGCATTAATTAGAAATAAAAAAAGAACTTTATTCAAGTTCTTTTAACCAATGAGACTAGGTGGTCTAGCTGACACCTCTAATTTGACATATTTCTTCATTGTAAATTCTCTTTTTCCTTTTAATCCATTAAAGTGTGTAGTTTTATAGACATACCGCCAACATTTTAACGAGAATATAAGCTAAGCAAGATTTCACATAAGAAAACGTTACTTTATTTCTTATTCCTATAAGAAATCACAGTGTGCAATCCAATCATTTGTTTTACTATTTTTAGCAAAATAAATTCCGCCGCCATGAATAATCTTTAAATGTGCTTTTGGGTCATCTGTTATTTGAAAAATATATTCATAATCCGCAGGCCATTGGATACCTGATTGGGCAAAAGAAGCATAGCCACCTAATTTATGTATGTAATAATTTTCTTCAAAAATATCCTCGTAGTAGTCAATATCAATTGTGTTTTCAAGTTCTAAAATTCTATCTTGAATGTTGTTTGGAAAATCTTCCGTATCCCATTGTGGAAACTCATCAGTTACTAATCTAGGGATTAAGGGAAAAGGTTTTAGATTTGGAAACGTAAGTGACATCTCATTGGGTACTAGTTCCTCTAAAGAATCATATTCTCTAATACAAAAATTCCTCGATAAGTTGGACAAATCTTTAGCAAAGTTTGGAGAGAGAAATACTGCGATGGCTTTCAAATCTTTTACTACTTCTGGAAGAAAAGGTATTTGAGTTAAATTAAGCATCATGATCGCATACATTTTTTCTCCATAGCGGTCAATTGGGTAAGTTTCATTTGGTAATGAATAGTGAATCTTTCCAATCCAACTTTCATTTATAGATAAATCGGGCCTTTTTCCACCTGTTTGAAAGATAGTTGCTCTTTTTCTTAGGATATTTTTTATTTGATCTATTTCCAAAGTATTTCTCCTCCTAAATTTATATTTTGTTTTCTCTTGATTTCATTTAATAATTATATTGTATCAATATTGTGAGTTTTTTGTTATAACGATTCTTTTGAAGGGTGCTGTTAGCGGCAATTTCACGTATCTTTTTGTGGTTTTGCTGTCAATTTAAAACAAATTTGTAATGTTGTAAGTCCTTTCAATTTGCAAAACTATGTGATATATTTTTAACATATAGAGCGAAATATATCACGTAGGAGGATTGTATGAAAAATAAAATGGCTTATTTAGGATTTATCGGTTTTTTAGGGTTTTTGGCACCTTTCTCATTTTTAGGTGATATTACGTGGGCAGGTCTCCTATTCAATTTCTTTTTCTTCTTTGCATATGCAAAAGTGGTACCAGATGAGCTTTTTATACTACATGTTCGCATCTCTGCTACAAGAGCTTTTTTCGTAGCATTGGTACTAGGTATCATACTAGTTTTGAGTATTTTTATTTTTGAAAATCTACATATAATTCGTTTACTTGTTATTATTGCAGTTTTTGCACCATTAGGTACCTTCTTAATTAATTTAGAAATATTTGAGCGTAGAGAAAAGAAAGGAATGCAAGATGCCACTTAAGACTCGAATGAAAGAATATAGAGTAAGGTTAAATATGTCTCAGGAAGATTTAGCTAATAAGGTTGGGGTTAGAAGAGAAACAATTGGCAATCTCGAAAACGGAAAATATAACCCTTCATTCAAACTTACTTATGATATTGCAAAGGTTTTAGAAGCGCCTATCGAGACTCTGTTTTGGTTTGAAGAATAGAATAATTCTAGTACAAATAAGTTAACTTTTATAATTGATATTTTCATAAGTTTTGATCAAGCGTTTTTATAAAACCTACATTCAGACTTTAACATGGGAATCCATTTTGATTAATCTTTATTCAAAATGGATTCTTTTTAGTGTTAATTCAATACGGATTTTCAAAGCATTTAGGGGCACGCCACATCGCTATCAAGCTAACAAAACAAAATATCCCCTAAAACGAAAAAGAGATGAAGAAAATAATAAAAAGCTTATCATTATGTACTAAAAGATAAGCTTTTTTGTCTAAACTTATTAAATTTTATTGGATTTATTCCATGCTAATACAGTAATAAAATATTGAATACCAAACAAAATAGTAACAAGTAGAATAAACTTAATACATACTAAGATCCATCCAACAATATCTTGAGGTAATTGATTATGATATGTAGTGTAGGCTACACCAGAAAAAGATAAAATAAGAGTATAAGATAATTTAGCTTTTAATTTTTGTTTTAATTTTTCCTTGTTATCGATTTCTGGTTCGTAAACACCAGCTAAAATGGATCTAATAAAGAAGAATACCATATAACAGATAATGATACCAAGAGCTGTAGCCCATTCTAGAAACGGTCTTTGTAAGTATACGCCCCTTATTATTAAATCTAAGAAGGCTAGCAATAAAACCACAATTCCAGATTGAGCCCAAATTTTCATTTCGATTTGTTGAATTCTTTCATCTGAATGTGTACTGAGTGAAAACAAAGCTTTAAATTTTTCCATTCTATTTTTCCTCCCAAAATAATTCATCTAAAGTTTTATCGAGTGATTTAGCTATATCAATACAAAGCTTTAAAGATGGATTGTATTTATTAAGTTCAATAAGGCCAATGGTTTGCCGGGTAACATTTACAAGCCCAGCTAATTCTTGTTGAGTTAGCCCCTTTTCTGTTCTAGCAATTTTTATTTTGCTTACTGACATTAAATACACCCCGTTTGTAAAGATAATCTTTACTTCTTTTATCTTATATTCTATATATTAAATTACAAACAAAATAAATGCAATATATACTTTACATTAGGGCGTATATAAATTGCTTTTATCCTTTCTGTTTCCATTTCTAGTGTTTTTATCTCTAAAACTATCTCACAAAGATAAAAAATAAATTATGATTCTGGTACTGCGCATATTTATGGGAGCTTTGTAACACCTATTACATCAGTTTATAAGCCAGGATTATTTGTAGATGTTATGAAAATTGATAAACATAATTATTATGGTGGCAGCTTTAAAATTAAAAAATAATAAAAGTTAATTTCACTAATGATAATATTTTTGATATGATCAATGTATAATAAAAACATAACTCATGTAATAGTCTAGGCGGTATACTTAACCAACGGCCGCTTAGCTAATGAGTTATACCCCTTAGAAAAGGTACCTTGCAGCAGGGGTGCCTTTTCTTTTACTTTTTAGTGATACATCATTCTAAATTGAAGCCATATAGTTAAAAAGTATAATGATTAAATTGTAATTGAAGTGAAGTATGTATCCCATATGAATATTTTTAAATATTAGAAAAAAACATTTGAGCGATAGCTGGTATTCCAATGATAATTAAACATTGTACCCAATTATAGTTATACGTAGAGAGATGGAGTAATCCAAATGAGCTTCCAGACAATATTAAAGAGGCTGTAATTGAAGCTATGGGGCTTATTTTGAAGAAGCGTATGATCTTATGCCAAAAGAAAAAGCATCCCTCAGGATGCCTAACTTACCCTATTTATTAAATACATTTTCATCATGATGATATAAAGGAATACTTCTAAAGGATAAATTAAGAACTATTTCTTCATCCTCTTTTCAACCCAACTAATAAAACTGGTACTTAGTTGCTGTTCTTGCAGCCAGTCTTGTAGTTTTCTATATTCATCCCAATATGTTTCCTGGGTCCCTTTAATTGATTCTAAATAAATTGATTTTGTTGTAAAATATATAAATTTCTCTTCAGTGTATTTAGCCATATTTTTCACTTCCTTTTTCCCTGCACTTTAACGAAGCTTATTATTTATAGTACACACGTAACCCTATTAAGCTAACAATACCGGTTGAGCTCAAAATAAAAATGAATTTCATCAATATAAAAATATCTGTATTAATTTTGCTCCACTAGGCGTACCACCAACATTTTAACGAAAATATACGCTAAGCAAAAATATAATAAGCTGTCCATATGGACAGCTTATTTACATAAAATTCGTTATTGGAAGTTGATTAATATCAGTTCATTTGTTTTTCGAAAGGAGTTATTTTGTTCTTTCAAAGATAATATCAAAGTAATTCGCGTACCCTATAGTTTGGGGCACAAATAGTTGATTTTATAGGGGGAAAACCTGTAACTAAAGCCTAATATAGGTGTTTTTGTTTAAATTTTGCTTAATTCTCACCGGTAATTAACTAAAAATTTAGGAATCGTTATATAATGAATTTAATTTAAAATTAGGAGTGATTAAATTGTCAGATATGATAAACCTCGTTTTTTTCATCATTATAGCGATTAGTACTGTTTTTTATTTAATAAAAGAATTTCAAAAACCTGAGAAAAAGTACTTTGGATTTCACTAGAGTTTTTAGTTCTTTTCTGGGCTATAGGAAGCATATCGACTATCATAATCTAATAGGGGTACCACCACATCGCTATCAAGCTAATACAACAGAATCCTCCTAAAATGGAAATTAATAAAGATAGAGTTTTGGTGAAACAAAGATGGAGAAAGACAAAAGATACAAAGGGTCGGTTATATGATTTCTGTCAAGACCTTACGGTAGTAGAAAAAGACTATAAACCTGAAGTATGTTGTAGCAGTTACGAGTGTGGATGCTATGGTATGCCAAACAATCCAGTAGTTTGCAAGAAGTGTATCAAACAACATACTTTTAAATTAAAACTAAATCTAAGAAAGAACTCAAAACGAGGTCTTCATAAACGTAAAATAGATGTGTATCTTCCGTAAAGGAGGGGGATGATGTATTTTTATAAGGAGTCAAGATGGAGTAAGTTTAAACGTAAGAGTAAATCCTTTGGAAACTGGTTACTGGAAGTAATAGACTTCATTATAAGCGATATCATATGGAATTTCATCTTCAGAGGTTTCTTTAGACTAATAGGTTGGGTGTTTTGGGGTATTAGAAAGGTGTTAAAACTTCTAATAGAAAGCATATTCGATTAAGAAAGAAGGGGTAGTTATGAATACTAGTGAAGAAACGCATTGGCAAAGGTTTAAACGTAAGAGTAAATCCCCGAAAGAGTGGTTAAAGAAAGTATATGAATTTTTTATTAATGAACACGTATGGGATGCTATCTTTAAAGTGTTCATTAAACTAGTATGGGCAGTAAAAGGTATGGGAAAAAGCTTGAAACGGGTAATAGAAAACATATTCAATTAAGAAAGATGGGGTATTGCAATGGAAATGAAACAGATTGGTAGTAAAGGGAAACCAATTGTTCCATTTCACATTAAAAATAAATTAAAATTTTTTCTCTGGGTGTTTTTGTTTACTCCTTGTGCTAAAGATAAGATCGTGTTCCCGGATCTTATCTTTTTTTGTTTGTAGGGGTACCGCCACATTGCTATCAAGCTAAGCTCATACAACGTCAATTATAGTAAAAGGTTGTTTCTTTTTTCTAAAGGCTACCGTGTAGGAAATGGTGCCCCCTATTTATCGATCAATATCAATGGTAAATTAAAACGATGACTTCACTAATTATAAGTTTTTAATAAACTAGTTAAAAAACAATAAAATATAATAAGAATATGTTAAACAGCCCTTAATCTACTTGTAATGAATTTTTTAAAATTAGCCCTTATTGTATTCCCTCGTTGAATAAAACCTCTTATAAAGGAATCTGGAAGGTCGTTTTTAAGTTATAAAAACTAATTTTCGGATTTAGTGTAAATAAAAGGAAAAATAATCCGTTTTATGGATATTTTTTCCTTTTTATTTTGACTTAATGTAATCTCTGTTGTCCAGATAATTGCTCTTCAGCCATTAAAACTAAGCGTTTTGTAATTTCTCCACCGACAGACCCATTTGCACGTGATGATGTATCAGGTCCTAGTGTAACTCCTAATTCACGGGCAATTTCATACTTCATTTGTTCAATAGCACTTGCAGCGGCAGAAATAAGAATTTCATTTGTATTACTTTCGTGTCTTTGAATATTCATAATTGCACCTCCACTATATTTGTATATAACATGTGCTTAATTATAATATTTATACGTAAGTAAACTATTTTCTTCTATTATTTTTAGGAGAACTCTTTTTTGTTCTCTCTTTACCATATTCCACTAACTGAATTTGAAACACATCTGAATCCTGAATTCCTAACACATTCATTTCTTCTCTAAATGAACGCCAGGAATCTACCTTTATTGATTTATCTTGGCCATTTCTTAATGTATAATTCTTGAGTACTATATAATTAAAACCCTCTCACTTGTTAAATAATGTGCATTTAATTATGTAAAAAATACACAATTAAACATTTTTTCATATTAAAATTTCAAACCAACATATCCGCAAATGAAGTCCCCACATTATTCTTTCGTTTCATATGCTTCTCTAAATAGATCTTTGTTGTTTGAATATTTTCATGCCCAAGTGTTTGCATTAAATGATATAGATCCGCATTTCCTTGTTCAACTGCCATAATTGCAAAAGCATGACGGAATGTATGTGCTGTTACAGGATTTTCACGATACTGTAGAAACTCTAAATTTGTCTTTTTTATCATATCTGTTACCTGGTTTGATAACGTTTTGGGATTATAAAAGTTACCTCTTTGATTGATAAATACAGGACTTTCATCTCCACGATTCAATACAGTTTGGAATCCTCTTCTCCGTCTCATTTCGCTAATACATTGGAATAAATGCTCAGGAATGAAAAGTTCACGTACTTTATCCCCTTTTCCTGTGACTTTTAACCAATACTTTCCGTCATAATGTAAGTCTTTCACTCTCGCGGTGCACAATTCTTGAATTCTTGCACCGGTACTCGCTAGAGCGAGTAAAATTGTATAGTTTACTAAATGCCCTTGTTCTTTATAAAATCCTAAAATTTTCATCACTTCATCATAGGATAGGTCTCGATTTGGCCGATCCTGTTCATTTACATTAGCGCGCTGCAGTTCTTCATGAAGAGGCTTTTCAATGTAAGAAAATACATGAAGATGTTTTAGAAAAGAACGAATGAGCACTGTTTTCTTCGCAAGTGTTGCGACCGCGTACATATCTCCTTTTCTACCGTTCTCTACCTGCTTCAACCAAGCATTATATTTACGAATATGCCAAGGTTGCAATGTTTTTAATAAAGAGTCGTTTTGCTGTACCTCTTCCCCATTCAATTCGAATTCCTCTGCATGCTGCACCATGCACTGACAAAATGACAAGATTTCGGATACATAACTCTTTTTCGTACCCTCTTTTCTATTCTTCTTTTCATCCATATCTTTTTGTAAATGTACAAAATGATAAATGACTTCTATATCACTTAAATACGTATATTTACTCTTTCCCTCTTTTTCTGCAACCTCCATCTTCTCTTCCACTTTATCTACATAACGATTGTTATGCAGAAATGGAATGATACCACTTATATTCTCTACATATGTATCCATATACTTACTTTGATTGTTTATAATAGGTACATTTTCTTTTGTATTGTTATTACCCATAATTCGAATTCACCTCTCCTATTGAAGATTATGAATATAATATACTTTATTACCTATAAGTATTATTTTATTTCACTTCTATCTATTATACAAATGATAATTCATATTCTTTCTGTAAGAATCCTACATTCTTCTCTATTAGCCTATACTTATGTTTTTTTATAATTTTTTAGTGAATAGATGTTGTTTAATAATTAACCAATTCCCTTTAAAAACTTATATACTGTTAAATTAACTATAAAACTTTATTAAACTATAAAATCTTATAAGAACTTTGATAAATTCTATTTCTTATTTTAAATGTAAGTCATATTCTGTTATGATATATACATATCTAAATTACTAGCAAACAATAGTTATGGAGGTGTCCTTGCATGACACAAGATTTATTGTTCATTACCAAACCTACTGTAACGACAAAAGAGGCAGCCGACTTATTGGGAGTAACGGTACAAACAATTTTAAAAAAAGAAAAAGATGGATTTATAGAATGTGTATATAAAGATAACTGGAAGCAATTTGGTAGTAAGATTTTCTATTTAGAGGACATTGAACGTTTAAAAAATAAAAATGAGGTTAAAGGCCTTAGCACGAAAGAAGTAGCTGAAATTCTTAATGTTGCACCATCTACTATCTTTACATACATCAAATCTGGAAAATTACCCGCGACAATGGTAGAAAAACGTGGAAAACAAGTCTATCTTATCGATGAAGAAGAGCTAGAGATTTTTATGCTTGATTATGAAAAAACTAAAACAAAAGAGCGAAAAACATTCATTACTAAGATTCAACAAGAAGAGATATATTTATATCAATTATTAACACATCAACATACCGGAAAAATAGCTAGGGTAATAGAAATCAATGGAGCAGACGGCAAGATTCTTACAGAAGACGAAGAAATTTTCCCTCTATCCACTTATAAGGAACATAATTACTCCTTTGAACCTTTCCATAAACAAGCTGTAATTACCAAACGAGGGTATTTATCTTTTTCATTTAAAAAACCTCAGCTATTTAATTCCATTACTTATAATCTAATAAATTTATTTTACAAAGAGCTAGGTGTCACAAATATGCGATTGAGTATTTCATCTGATACTATTAAATTAGAAATTAAACCTTTCGTATTACAAGTTGATCCAATACAGTTTCAAGAAGAGATTAAATACTTATATTCTCATATGAAATCAGGTACTATTCTTCCACATGTAGAGGGAGTTTACTTTAAAAGTAATGTAGAGCCATTAACTTTTCATGCAGATTATGAATTCAAGCAAAAAGTAGTGCAAATGGCAGCGGATGCAGGTATGGGACAGGAAGAATTTCTATTGCAAGCTGTAAAATCTTATATAAAAAATTTAGAATAGCAATAAATTTGATATCAAATAAAAAAAGCGTAGAAATAAAACCTTTCTACACTTTTTTTATTACTTAACTAAATCTAATATCTCTTATTGAAAACTAAAAAAGAAACAATATATTACAACTACCTTTTAATTTACCATAATTTTATTATGGATAATAATTTAACTGTACATTCTATATACTATTAATTCTTTATGATAAATCATTTTCTTATTTTAGATTTTCTTGTTTTGGCACAATTAGTAGATAAGGGTTGAGAACTAAACTTTCGTACATTTCTTACCGCTATAGCATTCGTCATACAATCATCCCTTTAAATAATTTTATCAATATAAACCGTTTTATTGATTTTAAGTAACCAATAATATTTCAAACTACAAAAAAAAGAGATAGAATATCTTGATGTTAGAAATGGTGAATAAAAATAATACTAAACAAAAAAATACATAATGTTCACCGGTGAACAAAACCAATTCTATATCGCTACTATTATTTTGTCAATATGTATTATTCAGAAAAAATAGACAAAATAAGACTTGAAATTTTGTACACAATTATGTAAAAATTAGCAATTTATAATGTATACAGTGGTATCGTTATCAAGCTAATTTTATGCAAATTCAAGTTTAGGTAATTGAAAGATTTGAATACGAAATAAAACCGAACGGGTTTCACTATTAAACTAAGAAAGTGAATTTTATCAATCCGAGGGTTTCTTTTACATATTGACTAGTATAGGATAAAAAGGTTATCAAATGCCGAACGGAACTCTCAGCAGATGATAACCTTTTGAAATAGTGTATCAATGATTTAAATAGCTACTTACAAATATATCATTGAGTCACTCCAAATAAATTGATTTCAGCCGCACTTGTCCATGGATTATTGTTTACCTCGCTTAATGCACGTAGTTTAATATAACGACCTGCCTTGTTTGCAAGTTGTTGAAGAATATGTAGAGATTCACCAAAGAAGTGAAATTCATCTCGAATCGATAAATACATAGAAAAATGCCATCCTTTCCTATAATTCTGTAGAAAGAATAGCGCATTTTTCATTTAAAAGGTACTATATAAAGAGACTTCACCCTTTCGACTTACCATGTACTTCAACGACTACTAGCTACTTCCTAAACGTTGTTGCTCATTTACTAATATATTTATGCTTTTTTTAAATTTGCAAAGGACCAACAATATTTTCATATTACTTATTAACCATTATTGGCTGGATTCTCTCCTGAATTCCCATCATTACTTGGTTGCATTGGCGTTCCATGACCCTCCCCATTGTTTGGCGGCTTTGTATTTCCTTCGCCACTACCACTGTTTGGCGGCTTTGTATTTCCTTCGCCACTACCGTTGTTTGGCGGTTTTGTATTTCCTTCGCCACTACCGTTGTTTGGCGGTTTTGTATTTCCTTCGCCACTACCGTTGTTTGGCGGTTTTGTATTTCCTTCGCCACTACCGTTGTTTGGCGGTTTTGTATTTCCTTCGCCACTACCGTTGTTTGGCTCACTTTGCTTTTGATCTTCTGGTTTCTTTAATTCTTCTTGTTTCTTTTGCTTTTCTTTTTGCTTATTTTCATTTGGCTGTTCAGTCGTATTGGCTATTTTCGCATTTGGAGAAGTATCACGCTTCTCACCTTTAATACGTAATTCGCTATCTTCTTGAACCACACTGTTCGGCATTTTAAATTGCGATTTATCTGTAGCAAACTTACTCATCATTTCTTTAAAAATCAATTGAGCTATTTTCGTATTTTTACTACTAATATAATCATCTTTACTATCCTTTGTATATCCGGTCCATACAGCCATCGTATATTGTGGTGTATAACCAGCAAACCAACTATCACGATTAGCACTTTCTGGTAAATTATATTGTGCTATTTGTTCTAAAGAATAGTTTGTTGTCCCTGTTTTACCGGCTACATCTAAAGAACCTATATTAGCTGCTGTACCCAATCCAGATGAAACAAAAGTACGAAGCATATCAGTAATCATATATGCTGTAGAATCCTTCATAACTCGTTTTGGCTTTTGCTCAAAGCTTTTTGATTTACCATCTGGATAAACGATTTTCTTAACAAAATGTGGTTTCGTGTACTTACCATCATTACCAAATGCCGCATAAGCGCCTGCAATTTCAGTTGGTGACGCTTCATTTGTACCAATCGCTGTTGATTCGGTCGGTGCTACATTAAATGTAATACCTAGCTTTTCAGAGAAAGCTTTTGATTTATTAATTCCTACTTCTTTTGCAGTTTTAATAGCCGGGATATTTCGGGAAGTTTTCAATGCATCACGCATTGTAATTGGTCCTAAATGCTTTCTATCTGCATTTCTAACTTCTTGTCCTGTTGAATACTTATATGGAGAGTCATCAATTTGATGGTAAGTAGCCCATTTTAAATATTCAATTGCAGGAGCGTAATCAAAAATTGGTTTCATCGTGGAACCTGCTGAGCGATTTAATTCAATTGCAATATTATGTCCTTTAAAAACAGCTTTATTTTCACCACGTCCACTACCAATTGCACGTACTTCTCCTGTTTTCGTATCCATAAATGTGAAAGCCCCTTGGAATTTCTCATTTGGATAATTAATAATACCGCTATTTAAAAGCTTGTCCGCAAAATCCTGTGCCTTTGGATCTAATGTTGTATAAATTTCTAAACCGTCAGATCCAATATTTGCATCTGGCATTTCTTTTTCAACTTCTTTCACAACCGCATCCATAAAAGCAGGATATGGCATTTCTTTTTGTTCAGTTGCTTTCTTAAGTCCTTCTGTTACTGGAATTTTTGATGCGTCTTCCATTTCCTTTTTTGTAATATAACCATGTCGATTCATTAATTGAAGTACAACATTTCTTCTTTCTGTTGCTTTTTTGATATTTTGTTCTTTCGTTGGATCATAGTTATTAGGCGCTTTCATTAAGCCAGCAAGCATTGCAACTTCTGGTAGTGTTAAATCTCTCAATTCCTTACCATAGTAATTTTGTACTGCTGTTGCAATTCCGTATGAACGGTTACCTAAGTAAACTTTATTTAAATACATTTCTAAAATTTCATGTTTTGAATACTGTTGTTCTAGCTTATACGCTAAATATATTTCTTGTGCCTTTCTCTTTGACGTTTTTTCCATCGATAAGAAATAATTTTTAATAACTTGCTGCGTAATCGTACTTCCACCTTGAGAGCCGTAATCCCCTTTTAGGCTGACTAAAACTGCACGTGCAGTACCTTTAAAATCTACGCCACTGTGCTCGTAAAAACGTGCATCTTCTGTCGCTAAAAACGCATTTTCTACTAACTTAGGAATTTGACCATACATAATATTCGTTCGTTTTTCTTTCCCATATTCATATATCAATTTCCCATCTTTATCATAAATTTTTGAGGATAACGGATTAACAAGTTTTGCTTTCTCGAGTTTTGGCGCATCCTTGATCATAACGAAAAAAGTAGCAACCCCTGTGACTAACCCTACAATACCAACTAATAAACAACTAATTAAAAACTTACGAAAAAATGATGTCTTGCCTTTTGGTTTTTGTTTTTTAGCTGCTGGCTGTTTGTTCTTTTTAACTTGTCGTCGCTCCTCTCGAGAACGATAATTTTCTGACATGCTATATTCTCCTGCCTTTCAATTCTCCTTTTGATTTACTTAAAATTATTGAAGTCACTTTAAGAAATATATTCATATTTAAAAAGGGTACTAAATAGACAATTTAAGTAATAAATTTGTTCCACTTTAAGATGAGGAAGAAATTTGAGCTTATCTGATAACGAAACAGAAACGGTAATAGTGGCACAACAAAAAAATGGAATTTCATAGAAAATCCATTTTTAGCTTGATGGGCATGTGGTGGTACCCCACATCCATCAACTTAAGGATTTAGACTATTCTTGAAGTTAAAAGCACGTTACTATTCACTTATGTTAATGAGAAAAGGTGACGTGCTTTTTATAAATATTTATCAAAAACAAAAGTTGTCTTTATTTGCTAAAGATTTATATCGATATATGTTTCCCACTACACTTAATCAATTAGCTATAGAAAGCAGGCGGAATGAAATGAAAACGCAAGTGCCATGGGCATCATTTTTTATATTTGTGTGTATGGTTAAATCAACAAACCGCTACTACCTCTATTACTCAACTTTGTAGTCAATTAGAAACTTCAACAGGAGTTTTATTAAGTCCCTCAGGGCTAAGCCCTGCCGCTGCATGAAGCCCACTCATAATCGAACCAAGGAATCACTTGCCGCCCGTTGACTAATCCAAATGCAAATAGCAGCTAATTCTGATCCAGAAAACTTAAGTCTTCGCCTTATAAATCCTATTTCTCTTGCAAGTTCTTCTAAGAATACAGGTGTAACATATCGTTGTAATTATTCTGCAAATGGTAATAATTCATCTTGAATCGAGAGATTCATAAGAAAACCTCATCCTTTCTAATTTAGCTTGTTTAGAAAAGATAACGTTTTTTTGATATTTGAGGGTATTAAAATACCTGAGTTGATGGTTATGTATGGTGACCCCATAGCCAAAGAAGTAAGAAGATATTTAGAAGTGCATTAAATTTTGAGGAAGTGCTTGTGAACCGTATCATAAATAAATCAGGTTGTGTATGTTCGATTTTTAAATAATACCCGAGAAGGAGTGGGTTGCAGTTATAGTAATACTCTATTTTTTGTATTTCTATAATAGATATTTTTAAAAAAAACAGAATTATCTTGACAGTTATTAAATGGATTGAAAAGGTTATAAAAAAATATTTCTTATCCAGAGAGGTGGAGGGACTGGCCTTATGAAACCTCAGCAACAGGTCTGCTTAAGTAGACACTGTGCTAATTCCAGCGGGTGATAATCCTGATAGATGAGAGCTTCCGTTTTTATTTGTCAGTAACGCCCTCTTTTTTAGAGTGCGTTTTTGTTTTTTCTGGATAGTAACTAAAGGAGAGTAGAAATGGAGAACAAAAATGGGAGAGAATTTCAAAGGAAAATGCAAGCACGTCATTTAGTCATGCTATCACTTGGTGGGGTGATTGGAACTGGCTTATTCTTAAGCTCGGGTTACACTATTCAACAAGCTGGCCCGTTTGGAACAATTCTATCCTATCTGATTGGTGCGCTAGTAGTTTATCTAGTTATGCTATGTTTAGGCGAGCTTTCCGTACATATGCCTGAAACGGGCGCATTTCATAGTTATGCAGTTAAATACATTGGACCTGGTACAGGGTATACAGTAGCCTGGTTGTATTGGTTAACTTGGACTGTTGCTTTAGGGTCTGAATTTACAGCCGCAGGATTACTTATGAAGCGATGGTTTCCATCGGTTAATATTTGGGTATGGAGTGCTCTTTTTGCCATTTTGATCTTTGTATTAAATGTCCTGACTGTTAAATTTTTCGCCGAATCCGAATTTTGGTTTTCATCGATAAAGGTTATAGCTATTGTGATTTTTATTGTTTTAGGAGTAGCGGCAATGCTAGGGTTTCTTCCAATGACTCATTCAAAAGCAGCACCATTCTTTTCTAATTTTACAAGTGGAGGTTTATTTCCTCATGGTGCTACGGCCATTATGATGACCATGCTTGCGGTTAATTTTGCTTTTTCGGGAACAGAATTAATAGGCATTGCAGCTGGAGAAACAGCGAACCCAGAAAAAATGATACCGAAGGCCATTCGAACTACTCTGTGGAGATTGATCATCTTTTTTGTAGGAACGATTGTTGTTTTATCTGCGTTATTGCCTATTTCCGATGCAGGGGTATTAGAGAGCCCTTTTGTTGCAGTTCTAGAACGAATTGGGGTGCCATATTCAGCTGACATAATGAATTTCGTTATCTTAACAGCCATTTTATCTGCGGCAAACTCAGGCCTTTATGCCTCTTCTAGAATGCTTTGGTCGCTTGCTAATAAGAATACGATATCCCCGATTTTTGGGAAAATGACGAAGCAAGGTGTTCCAATCAACGCCGTCATTTTCAGTATGATGGGTGGAGCTTTGGCTTTGCTCTCAAGTATTGTGGCACCAGATACTGTCTATATCGTACTTGTTTCCATTTCCGGTCTAGCAGTAGTTATAGTTTGGATGAGTATTAGCGCTTCCCAGTTCCTATTTCGCAGACAATTTTTGAAAGAAGGAAATTCTGAAAAGGACTTGATTTATCGCACACCACTATATCCATTAGTACCAATTGCTTCTTTTATCCTTTGTCTGGCATCGTGTATTGGAATTGCATTCGATCCAACACAGAGAATTGCCTTATATTGCGGCATACCGTTTATTTTGTTTTGCTATGGAAGTTATTATCTAACAAAAAATCTAAAAAAGAGGGGTGTAGATTATGTCGAACAAAATCAACCCAATTGATGCTATTTTATCCCAACATTCCATTATGCTTCTTGACGGAGCATTAGCTACTGAATTGGAGGCGCATGGATGTAATTTGGACGATCCCCTTTGGTCGGCACGTGTGTTACTAGAAAACCCGGAACTAATTTATCAGGTGCATTCGGACTATTTTCGTGCTGGAGCAGACTGTGCCATAACAGCAAGCTATCAAGCTACTATTAGTGGGTTTTCCGCGCGTGGAATACAAGAACAGGAAGCTTTGGAATTAATTAAGAAAACGGTGTTACTTGCAAGAAAGGCAAGAGATGATTTTTGGAAGGAAAATACGCAAACGAATAGGCCTAAACCATTGGTTGTTGCATCAGTTGGGCCGTACGGAGCTTACCTTGCAGATGGTTCAGAGTATGTAGGTAACTATGTTGTGACAGATAAAACATTAGCAGACTTTCACCGTTCGAGAATGTCTGCGTTAATCGAAGCAGGTGCAGATCTATTGGCATTTGAAACGATCCCTTGCCTGCAAGAAGCAAGAGTATTAGATACATTATTGCGTGAGTTTCCAGAAACATATGCGTGGCTTTCCTTTTCGCTAAAAAATGAGAAAGAGATTAGTGAAGGTATGAAACTAGTGGAGTGTGCACGAGTTTTTGAGAAAAGTGAACAAATTGTAGCGATAGGCATCAATTGTGCACCCGTAACTGTTGTGACTGGTGCAATCCAAGAGTTACGGGCAAACACAAAAAAACCAATTATTGTTTATCCAAACTCTGGTGAAACTTATAATCCAGAAACAAAAACATGGCATGGTCATGAACAATGTAACACGTTGGATATTCAATCTGAAGAATGGTACCAAGCAGGTGCACGTTTAATAGGCGGATGCTGCAGAACGACACCTTATCACATTGAGGAGATATCGAACAAGTGGCGTTCTTCCGAGTTTTTCTATTCGAACGAAGCAAAACAGTAATGTAATGAATGATAATCTAACTTTGTGTGTATTTTCATGATTTTTCTTGTTCAGGAATCTACAGTTACGTCTAGTGGCACAAAAAGTCTTTTTAGAGACACAAATGTGGATAGTAGCCTCGGGAATCCAGTGGACTTTTGGGTACCTTAGGTATGGAAAAGAATTAGGGAAAATAAAAACTGTTAGTTTAATAGACATGGTAGACAACATGCTGAATCTTTTAATGAAGATGTAGTTGATCCAATTGAAGGTGAAGGGGACCATTTATTCGTAATTAAAGTTAACAAAAAGGTTAATTTAGTTATTCAAAAAATAGTTCAATAACTATATGAAAATTTGTTGTAGTAGTAAATGTGGTCATATTGTTGTAAAAAAGGATAGATGTAAACAGGTATACTCTCCTGTTCAACTATCCTTTCCTTTTTACATACAATATTAAAATCCAAATTAGTTCCTTTTAGGAAGGTACCAATATAAACAAGACATTTAAATACATTTTAATCTTCTTTTGTGCAGTATTTTATATTGCAATGGTTTGTAGGATTATTTATATAAACTTTGTTCAAGATCATTTTATTCCTCCAAGCAGGAAATCTAAGATTGAACATAAACATTTATAATTAGGTATAAGGAGAGCTGTACAAGATACTCTTGATTTCCCAAGATTATGAGGATAATATTTTTGATACTGTTTAGCTTCATCTAAAATGAAGAAGAACGTCACGTTTACACATTCTTTTTCTACCCAATCCATATCATAAGTTTCTATACCATAATGTTTAAAATAATCATCAATGTCATTAATGAATCTTTTTTCTCCATCCGTTCCAGTAATTCGTTTATATTGCAATTCTTCAAACGATTTCATTTCAAGTCGGCAAGTTTCTTCTAACCACTCATATCGTTGCTTAATTGCTTCCGTCTCATTTTCATACCAATCCTCATGCCCTTCATAATATTTCTTCATACATTCAGGTCTCTGTTTATTTCTTAAAAAGCTTTGCAACAAAACCAAATTTACGTTATTTCTTTGCGGAAATAGGTTGAAACCAACTATCCCTATCATTTAAGTGAACTTTAAAAACATATATAGGCTGTGAGAAGCCTTTTGTATCAGTATAGTAATCTATATTATATTTTGTGATGAATAATGTATCACCTGCTTTGAAAGATCCAATAGAATCAAATTCTCCTTGTTTCAGTTTTTGAAATGCTTCCTTTGGAGAAAGAATCTCAACATCTCGAACATGTGATTTTTTTGTACCGTAATATTTGTAAACAGGCATTTTTTTCTCTGCGTCTTTTAACTCTATTGATGTTTTTATAGTAACTTGAGACATATCATTTTTTGCAATGGGATCAATAGGCATATTTCCAAATTCCTTCATTTGATACGAAATCATTATTCCGAGTGCGACGAAACTTACTGTAATGGGCAGATATAAATATTTAATTATTTTTGTATCTGTTTCATTTTTTTTCAAAAATATAAGAACTATGTTTAACACAGAATATCCTAACATCATGCCTAAAGTATTATGAAGTAAATCTGCTAGTTCCATACTTCCTCGTTGCAGTGTAAATTCAAGAATTTCAATCAATAAACTTGCTATAATTGAGATGATTAACATCCATTTTGTTTTTTGAAAAACCTTACTAAATAAAGGGAATAAAATTCCTAAAGGAAAAAGCATACCTATATTCACAATGATATGGAAAAAGGAAGTAAATGAAAATGTATTCCATGCTTTTTTATAAATACTAAGTACATCAAAATCAATGGTTCTTGCAAAGGCCATATCATCTGAACGACCAAGTGAAGTAGCTGATAATGCAAGGGAATAGTATCCTGTTATTAAAACAAACAATATAATTTGTTTTACAGTTAGTTTTTTTTCTCTTTTACATATCTTTTTGTATACTACAAAATAACTAAAAACAAATACAAATAGTAACAAGAGTGTGAGTAGTATCGTAGGAATCGCATAACTAGCAATTAAATTGAAAATAATGTTCATTTTACACCTCTGTTTTTATGAATATAATTTTGTACATATGCATTTTATATAGTGATTACTAATACAACAATCGAGCTTTGGATCTTCAAAGGCTCGCAAAAGATGTAGGATTTATTCGTTAGGGAAGTAATTTTAAACAAGGCTGAATAAGATAAAATCGTCATGTCATTCAAAAATACGAGTTGAATTTACATAAATAACTGTCAAGAGATAAAATTTTTGTTTTTGGGGTAGGATACAGCCCAGTAATTGATAAATCGCCTTTCTTATTTTTCTCTCTATTTTTTTGTTGCTTACATTAGAAATACTAAACTGTATAATGACTCATATTAAAATTATAAATAGACTTATTAGTAATTTTTCATACTAATTATTCCTTTCTTCATGCTGTAATACTTAATAGACAACCTAAACAATAAAGTTGTTCCACATTTACAAAAAAAACAATTAAATATAAGATGAAGTAGGCTACATAAGGGAGGGTTATATGTTACATACAAAAAGATGGAGATTATTTGCGTTTCTTTCTATTGTAGGTTTGATTTTACTAATTTTATTAAAAATCAACTTCATTTCAATTACTATCGCAACTTCTTCAGCTGAAAGAGGAAAGATTTTTGATCAAAATGGTGTAATACTAGCTACAAATAAGAAAGTTAAGTCTCTATATTGCACTTCTAATGATGAAAAGCTATCGAAACAAGATACATCAAGCACATTAGCTTTTTTCAATCAATTTTCAAGCGAGTTTCAACATGATATTTCTACAGAGAACATAAAATCTCAATTACAACAATCTTGTAAAAAGCAGACTATGAATGATATACCGTTATACTCTGATATAACTGAGAATGAACTTGCATTCATAAACAAAAACAAACCCAATAATGTAATAATTAAAGATGAATGGATTCGATATTATCCTAAACACGAAATTGGTTCACAAGTAATTGGGTATGTAGAAAATGACCTTAATTCAAAGCATATGCTTGTTGGAAAAAGTGGGATTGAGCTGCAATATGAAAATGATTTAAAAGGAAAACCAGGAAAAACTCTTATTTTTAAGATTGGTAATAAAAAGTTCTTCTGGAACATTCAAAACGTACAAAAAGGAAAAGATGTCCGGCTAGCCTTAGACTCTAAATTGCAGCAAAAAACAGAGGAAGCATTAAGATCTCAAATTAAGAAAATACCTGATGCTAAAGCTGGTTATGTTGTAGTGAGCGATGTAAAAACTGGCGCAATTTTAACTATGGCCAACTCGGCAGTATTTAATCCAAATACACACGTATCATCTAAAAATGAAAACTTTAAATCACTTTCGCAAAATAAAACAATTCAAAAATTAAAGTATGGTGAATCTTATGTAAATATGTCCTCTACTATAAAGCCGCTTACTATTTTAATTGGATTAAGCGAAAAGCTTTTTCAACCTGAAGATACTTATTTAGATAAGGGTACCTTTCAGTATGATAATCAAAATAACATTTCGAATGCACCTGGAACGCCAACAGGTGAGATTACACCAAGGCAGGCTATTATTAATTCATCTAACACATTTATGACAGCAAAAGTAGCTCTGCCCTTATTCAACCAAAATAATGGGAATATAGAAAAGGTGGCACATATATGGACAGATTATTTAATGCAATTCGGCCTACGTTCTAAAACCGGGATTGATTTACCCTTTGAAGAATACGGGCAATATGAATTCCATCCATCTAATACGTTTGAAAAGGGAATCTCCGCTTTATTAAATGCCTCTTGGGGAGAAAATGAAGTGCATACCCCCCTTCAACTCGCTCAATATGCAGCAACTTTGGCAAGTAAAGGCGACAAATATAAACCTCAAATTGTAAGTGTGATTATTGGTCAGGACGGTAAGGAAACAAAAAAGTTTAAACCCATTTTAGAAAGTTCAAATCGTTATCCTATGGAATTTTGGAGTGTCTTGCAAGGTGGAATGAGTCAGAATATAGAGGAGATTAAAAATTTACCCTTTCATGTTGCAGGTAAAACGGGTAGTACAGGTTCTCCGAATGAGCAAGAAAGAATGATAAATCATTCTCTTTTCATTTCATATGCTCCTACCGAAAATCCACAAATCGCCATTTCTGTCGTTATTCCTGGTAGTAATTCAGAAAAAAACATTGCCGCTCTCGTTACAGCAGAAGTTTTAGAGTTCTGGCATACACTTCAATAAGAAAATAAAAACAAAGAGGAAGGTTCATTAAAGTAAACCTTCCTCTTTTACCATATAGAATCTATATTTATTATTTTCCACATACCTTCATGATCCTTTTCGAACACAAATGAATATTTAATATCCGTTAAAACATACTCTTTTTGTACATACCCAGTATTACCGTTAAATGTCGATATTTTCATATATTCATCATTTTGCACTTTTTCTGGAATCCAAGCTTTTACCATTTCATTAGATACTTCATATAAAATTTGTGATTCTCGTTTTGGTTCAGCTAAAATTTTCGTTTTATTTCCAGTAACAGTTACATATATATAATGGTCTCGCTTTGATTGGTTACTTTCTGTCATTCCACTTGGTACTTTATATACTTTCTTTGTATCATTTGCAAACTCTCCCCCCATTGTAAGGGCGACTTGCAACTCATGAAAAATATCTTCATCAAACTTCAGTTCATCCTTCTTATAACTCTTCCCTTTAAATAGAACTTCATCATTTAACGCTTTGTACAAGTCATTTTCATTTTTTGAATTCGTACTTTGATATAGTTCATTCATAAATTGTTTTAATGATGGATCTTGAGCAGACTCATCTTTTGTTTTAGGCTT
>NZ_JBXAHS010000013.1:0-58365 GCF_058795355.1 Bacillus sp. GW823-FHT06A11
AACATCTTCGTTTTTCGATGTCAACTAAGTTTTTCAATTTCTTTTTTGTCGTTTTCTGCGTTTCCGCATCAGCGACGTTTATTAATTTACCATATACAAACTATTAACGTCAACACTTTTTAATAAAAAGTTCTTTTTCTTACATAACGAATACATTCCTCTGCGTTAGCAACTCTCCGAAATAAACAAAAAATGATTTTATATCTTTCTTCCATCGCCTTTTTTACAACTTCATGAATACGCTCATCTTCAAAATCAAATAAAAGTTCCTCTAACTCTCTCTTTAATATGTATTCCATCTCTTTTCTCTCTTCTTTTGTCAACATCAGCCCAAGCAAATGATCACCTCAATAATTCCTTACGTAACAATAAACGTTTCGCTCATTTTCACTTATTACAATCCTATCATTCATTATATCCACTACTTACGATATTAATCCTTTGTTCTCTTTTTTATATTTACAGCATATATGTAACTGAAAAGGATTGGACAAAGGGGCGTAATATTATGTTTTTCTTTTTTATTACGAGTAAAAGAACTTTTAAACACATTAGCTTAATAGTGATACTTTCCTTATTTACAGCATGGCTACTCTTTTTAAAAACATATTCACATGAATCTGCTTTTTCAACTGCTACAGGTCCTAAAGTAATTTACAAAGGAGATACCGCTAAAAAGCAAGTTGCATTTACGTTTGATATTAGTTGGGGAGACAAAAAAGCAATTCCAATCCTTGATACTCTTAAAGAAAGACAAATTAAGAATGCAACCTTCTTCCTTTCTGCTGCATGGGCCGAAAGACACCCCGATATTGTAGAGCGCATCATGAAAGATGGACACGAAATTGGTAGTATGGGTTACAATTACACATCCTATACTTCTCTAGAGACGAACGAAATAAGACGAGACCTTTTACGAGCACAAGATGTTTTTACAAAACTTGGGGTAAAACAAGTCAAGCTGTTACGTCCACCTAGTGGCGAATTTAACAAGGTAACCCTTAAAATTGCAGAATCACTTGGATACACCGTCGTGCATTGGAGTAATAATTCCAACGATTGGAAAAACCCAGGTGTAAATCACATCGTTTCCACCGTCTCTAATAATTTGAAAGGTGGAGATATTGTCTTATTACACGCATCCGATTCTGCCCTTCAAACAAATAGAGCTTTACCGCTGCTCCTGCAAAAATTAAAAAGTGATGGATATGAGCAAATATCCGTATCACAACTTATTTCCAACACAAGTACGAAAAGTGAAGATGTGAAATAGCTTCGTCCCTACTACTCTTCACGTATAAAAAGCTCTACTACCTTTCAAAAAGGTGGTAGAGCTTTTTTAATCACACCATTTCCAGTAATATAACTGCTGATATATAAAACCTCTCTCTATTAAGCAGATTTACTCGTTTTTCCGATTAAACGATGTAATACAAGTAATTGATATGCATTACATAACAATAGCGGTATAACCATTAAATATAACCAATCTGTATCATTAATCCGAAGCGCCGGTACCCATTCAAGAATCGTTACAACAACCATAAAGAACAGAGCTGGCACAAATGCTTTTTTATTTGTTTCTTTACTTTTTACATAAGCAACAATTGCTCCAAACACAAATAAAATTCCAGCAACAAGTATGTTATTCCCCAATGAGATTTCCCCATTTGCAATAAGTACAGATCTTAAATACACAAAATCAAATAATACGAATGCAATAAAAAAGAGCTGGACTGCATTCCATAAAGACGATGAGCGAAACATCCCTAGTCCAAAACGATGGATTGTTAAATATGCAAAGAATCCCATTTGACTTATAACGCTAAAAATAAATCCTACACCCATCAACCAGAAAGATACCGCTAAAATCTCCTCAACGTCGAAATTTTGAAAAAATTCATTGTACCTGTCCCACTCCAAAACAAAACCAATAATAACTGTGCTAATCCCACCAAGAAACAACGTCGTTAAAAATAGTCGTACCCACTTGCGGCTATTCACAACACATCCCCCATTATCCTTATATTTCTAATTAAATTGTATCAATGACAATTTCAAAAAGCTAGCCATGTTCATGTATAAATTCCTTAAAGATATTTATATTAAAAAGAGAGAACTGTGCTGAAAGGAGTTCCAACTTATGAAACGGATACTATTCATTTTCGTTTCTTCTTTTCTACTTATCGCACTTGTAGCATGCGCACAAGGAAAAGAAACGAAATCCGAACTAGATTACGATCAAACAAAGAAAATGATTGTTGATATTTTAAAAACAGATCAAGGTAAGAAAGCTATTCAAGATGTATTAACTGATGAAAAAATGAAACAAGCACTCATACTAGATGAAACAGTAGTAAAGAAAACGATTGAAGATGCCATGGTATCCGATAAAGGGCAACAATTCTGGGAAAAGCTCTTTAAAGATCCTGAGTTCTCATCAAAGTTTGCTAAAAGTATGGGGAAAGAACAAACCCAATTAATGAAAACCTTATTAAAAGACCCTGAATACCAAGCAGGCGTTATAGAAATTATGAAAAATCCTGAAGTAGAAAAAATGATGTTACAAACAATGAAGAGTAAAGAATACCGTCAATATCTACAACAAGTACTAACAGAAACTACTGAAAGTCCACTCTTCCAAGCCAAGATGATTGATATCATTAGTAAAGGTGTACAAAAGGCTGAAAAAGGTGGATCTGATAAGAAAGAAGCAGGCGGTGACGGCGGTTCTCAAGGCGAGAAGAAGGAAGAACAGTAAAAATAATAACTATAATAACGAGTGGACAATGTATAAATTGTCCACTCGTTATTACTTTATCTTGCTATTAACAGACAAAATGGCCCTCTAGTTAAGCGAAAGGTTTACTAGTTGTTGCCAGTAACAGATGAGCCCCACTGATTAAAGTTTCGCTTTATTTTTGTGTAACAGCTGTTTTATCAATTACTGTTTCAGCTATTTTACTATAAATAATGCCGGTTGTATGTGTATCTTCATATACCGAAGGAGCAAAGTCTTCTTTATTCCAATCGGGTTGTTGCAGTGGAATACGCCCAAGAACATTTGTTTGTAGTTCGGTAGCTAACTTATCTCCCCCACCTCTTCCAAATACATATTCTTTCTCACCAGTTACCTTACTTTCAAAATATGCCATGTTCTCAACAACACCGAGAATACTATGTTCAGTGCGTAATGCCATCGCTCCAGCACGCGCTGCTACAAACGCAGCTGTTGGATGCGGCGTCGTTACAATAATCTCTTTGCAAGATGGCAACATTGAGTGCACATCTAACGCAATATCACCTGTGCCTGGTGGCAAATCTAATACTAAATAATCTAAATCGCCCCATTCTACTTCTGTGAAGAAGTGGTTTAACATTTTCCCAAGCATAGGTCCTCTCCAAATAACTGGTGCATTATCCTCTACAAAGAAGCCCATTGAGATTACCTTTACACCTAAACGTTCCACCGGAATTATCTTATCACCTCTTACGATGGGACGTTTTTCTATCCCCATCATGTCTGGCACACTAAAACCGTAAATGTCCGCATCAATAATACCAACTTTTTTTCCTAAACGAGCTAAAGCAACTGCAAGGTTAACGGAAACGGTTGATTTTCCCACGCCACCTTTTCCACTCGCTACTGCTAAGAATGTCGTTTTTGAATTTGGTGACAATAAAGATTCACTTTGCTCTGCTTCTTGTTCTGGTGCAAACTGAGCTAATTCCTCTTCTGTAAATTCTGCAAAACGAAGTCCAACTGTTGCTGCTCCAAGTTCTTTTAATAACTTTACAATTCCAGACTGCAACTGCATTTGTTCCGCTGTACCAGTTTTTACGATTGCAATTTTGACACTCACATGTTCCTTCTCAGGCTTGACTGTTACCTCTTTAATTGCACTTGTTTCTTTTAATGTTTTATGTAAAAACGGATCTACAATCCCTTCTAACGCTTCAACCACTTGTTCTTTCGTTACCATAATTAGCCCAGCCCCCTGTATGAAAAATAACGTAATGTTAATTGAATTTATCTCTGCTTATTCTTGAAATAAATGCGTTTACATTTCCAGTATAACATATTTTCCGAAAACTTCGTTAACGAGAGAAACTCAAAAAAATCCTCCTTATTCTGGAGGATTTCCTTTTTCCGTGAAATAGCGTAATATACCCCGGTATATTGCAGCCGCTACCTTTTGCTGATATTTCTCCGAATTTAACATATACCTTTCGTTCACATTCGATAAAAAGCCGGCTTCAATTAAAGCACCTGGTGTTTTAGAATACTTTAATAAATACACATGCGAAATTGTCTTAGCAGAACGATTCGTGTTCTCTAAACTTGTTCTCAATTCAGCCTGTATAAATTTTGCAGCACGTTCATTTTCAATTGAAGAGCGGTAATAGAACGTTTGTGCGCCTTTCGATCCACTACTAGTTAAAGCATTTAAATGAATACTTGCAAAAAAGTCTACATCAGGTTTATTGATGATTTCTACACGTTTTTTTAAATCCTCTGCTTTACGTCTACTATATGACTTTGTATCTTTGTTAGCTAAATCATAATCTCCCTCACGCGTTAAAATAACTAGTGCACCTTGTTCTTGTAAATAGTCTTGTACCTTTTTTGTAATTTCAAGCGTAATATCCTTTTCTATAATATCCTTTCCTCCAACAGCCCCTCCATCTGGTCCACCATGACCAGCATCTAATACAATTACTTTCCCTGATAAGGGTAAATTCCAAGCTCGCCACGATTTTGTAATTTGAAATTCTTGTTTGACTAAAAAAAACAATACAACCGCAGCGAGTGCAAAAGAGATAATTCGAATTCTCTTCATACCTTTCCTCCTCCAGCTAGTCCCTCTAATTACTTATATGGGACAAGAGGAAAGTTTATGCTTGTCTTAATGAAGCTTTAATCGATATCTTCTTTCACCTTTTTCATACCCTTCTTGCCACCACAATCCTATAAACTGCTGACAAGATTCAAAAAGTAATTCCTCATCTTTCAACTTTATTTCTCGCATAGTCATACTCGTTAAAAATTGAAATAGCGTTTCAGTTAATTGTTGTTCTTCTTCTAAAGCTCTATATTTCACATCAAAAAACGATTCACCATAATAACCAAATTTACTATATCTCGCTCCTAATAAATAAGATTCTATCCCTAATTCAATACAGTAATCTTCATACTGACGATGAAGCTCTTGCATTTGAAAGGCATCACGAATATTTGAACGTAATGTTTTTAATGATAATTCCCGCAACATCTTCCGCTCGTATTTTAACTGCTTTTCTTTTTGTTTTTCTTGTAAGCTGACAATGACATTCATAGTACTTATAAACCTCCCTAATACGTATTAGTCTAAACTTCTAAAGAAGAAGCATACGCGCGGTGGTAGCACTAAAATATTCCAAGCTATAAAAATTACAAAAGAGGAATGAAACATAAAAAAACCCCAACCAAAATGGTTGGGGTTTGTAGTTCGCAAAAATTAACGTTTTGAGAACTGAGGTGCACGACGTGCGCCTTTAAGACCGTATTTTTTACGCTCTTTCATACGTGCGTCACGAGTTAATAGACCTGCACGTTTTAGTGTTAGACGGTATTCTGGATCAGCTTTTAATAAAGCGCGAGAAATACCGTGACGAATAGCACCAGCTTGACCAGTGTATCCACCACCATTTACGTTTACAAGTACATCGTAGTTACCTAAAGTTTCTGTTGCAACTAGAGGTTGTTTCACTACTTCACGTAATGCAGCAAATGGGATATAGTTTTCAAAATCACGACCGTTAATGATAACGCGTCCTTCGCCTGGAACTAGGCGTACGCGCGCTACTGAACTCTTACGACGTCCAGTGCCATAGTATTGAACCTGTGCCAAAGTAAGCCCTCCTTTAATTAATTATCCGCGAAGTTCGTAAACTTCTGGTTTTTGTGCTTGGTGTGGATGCTCTGCTCCAGCATACACGTTAAGTTTCTTAGAAACTTGACGGCCTAAGCGTCCTTTTGGAAGCATGCCTTTAATTGCAAGCTCTAACATTTGTACAGGGTAGTTTGTACGCATTTCAAGAGCTGTTCTTTGCTTAAGTCCACCTGGGTGGTTAGTGTGACGGTAGTAAATTTTATCGTTTAATTTATTACCTGTTAAATGAATTTTCTCAGCGTTAATAATAATTACATGATCACCCGTGTCAACGTGTGGTGTAAATGTAGGTTTGTTTTTACCACGTAAAATGGATGCTACTTCAGTAGATAGGCGACCTAAAGTTTGACCTTCAGCATCAACCACATACCATTTACGCTCAACTTCGTTAGCTTTTGCCATAAAAGTCGTACGCATGTGTTTCCCTCCTCGTTATCTTTTCCATAGAAAAAATCTATTGTTTATCTTAAACACGATTTCCTTCCGGGGCTAATCGTGGTTTTAGAAACAATACCATATGTTATGATATACTTTTGAGTTTCTAATGTCAAGCAAATGTTACACCAGGATTAGTTGTTATAGTTTACCTCCCATAGGTAAAGCCCATGACCTGGAGCCATCTTTCCAGCAAACTGACGATTTTGTTTCGCTAAAATCTCTGGAATGCTATCAGGATCAAGCTTTCCTTGCCCTACGTTAAGTAACGTACCAACAATAATTCTGACCATATTATATAAAAATCCATTACCTACAAAACGAAAAATTAATTCATCGTCTTGCTCAATTAACTCGATTTCATAAATTGTTCGCACTTTATCTTTTTTGTCAGTTTTTGCCGAACAAAAAGAAGTGAAATCATGCGTTCCAATAAAATACGGAATTGCTTTTCTTATTTTTTTGATTTCGAGCGGATATGGATATTGATATACGTAATTTCTACGGAATACATCCGCAGTCTTTGATAATAATACACGATAACGATATTCTTTTTTCTCAACACCGTAACGTGCATGAAACTCTTCTGTTTTTTTCTCTACTTGCCTAATAACAATATCATCTGGCAACATTGTATTTAAAGCGTTACTCCATTGCCACTCTTCAAGAGACAAAGGAGTATCAAAGTGTATGACTTGTCCTTTTGCATGAACCGTAGAATCTGTTCTACCAGATGCCTGAACACGAACAAGTTCTCCCTTATGCAATTTCTGTAATGCTTTTTCTATCTCCTGTTGAACAGTACGATGCTTCGGCTGAATTTGATAACCACAAAAATGCATGCCATCATATGCAACCGTACATTTTATTCTATCCATTTCTCTATTCTCCATTACGATCGCACCCATGCCAAAATACAAGCTAAACAAAATAAGCTTACAATCGTTACTGTATCGCTTGTTTTCCAGCGTAGTTGCCTAAATTTAGTACGTCCTTCACCACTTTGATATCCACGAGCTTCCATCGCAATAGCTAAGTCCTCTGCACGCTTAAAAGCACTGATAAACAGAGGAACAAGCAGTGAGATAATAGCTTTCATTCTATCTTTTATCGGTCCCCCAGCGAAATCAATACCACGTGATGCTTGTGCTTTCATTATTTTACTCGTTTCATCCATTAATGTCGGAATAAAACGAAGAGAAATTGACATCATTAATGCGATTTCATGAACAGGAACCTTTATACGCTTCAACGGCTTTAATAACGTCTCCAAACCATCTGTAATTTCAATAGGTGTCGTCGTTAACGTTAATAATGTCGTCATTAAAATAATAACGAAGAATCGTACAGAAATGTATATCCCTTGCTCTAATCCTTTTTCATGTATCGAAAACCAACCAAGCTGGAGTAGTACATCCCCCTCTTTATTTGTAAAAATATGCAGGAAAAATGTAAAAAGAAAAATCCATAAAATTGGTTTTAAGCCCGAAAGTACATAACGAATCGGCACTTTTGCAAAAAATAAAGCAATGAGTGCATATAAAAATAAAAATCCATATGAAATCGCATTATTTGCTAAGAAAACAACAAATACATATAAAAAGACAATCAGCAGCTTCGTACGTGGATCAAGTTGATGAATAAGTGAATTCCCTGGGATATATCTCCCAATAATCAACTGCTGCATGATTCATGACCACCTTTTCGTAACACCTGCACAACTTCATGAGTAAGATCCTCTAAAGATAAGGTAGCCTTTGGAATTGAAATACCAAACTTCTCTTCAATTGCACGTTTATACTTTAATGACATAGGAAGATCCACACCAATTTTCTCTAGTTCATCAGCATGTGAAAATACTTCCTCTGCACTTCCTTGCAAAAAGACCGTTCCTTTATGCATAACTACAATCTGCTCCGCATACTGAGCGGCATCCTCCATATTATGCGTTACAAGGATAACTGTAAGCCCCTTCTCCTTATGCAACTTATAAAACATCTGCATAAGTTCGTTCTGCCCTTTTGGATCTAGACCTGCTGTAGGTTCATCTAATACAAGCACTTCAGGTTCCATCGCCAATACACCCGCTATCGCAACACGCCTCATTTGCCCGCCACTTAACTCAAACGGTGAACGTGTTAACAGTTCTGGCTCTAACCCTACAAGTTCAATTGCCTCTCTTGCCTTTTGCTTCGCTTCTTCTACAGATACCCCAAAATTAGTAGGGCCGAAACAAATATCTTTCTCCACAGTCTCTTCAAACAACTGATGTTCTGGGAATTGAAAGACAACCCCTACTTTTTTACGTAGTGGCTTTAGCTTTTTTTCTTTCTTTCCTGCCGAAATCAAATGTTCACCAATTTGAACTGTACCATTTGTCGGCTGCAATAAACCATTTAAATGTTGAATCATCGTCGACTTACCTGAACCAGTATGACCGATAATGGCATAATAGCCCCCACTTGGAAACGACACGTCTACATCATAAAGTGCGCGTCTTTCAAATGGAGTTTTATATTGATAACGATGTTCTACTTTTTGGAATTTAATCTCCAAAGTTCGTTCACCAAGCTTTCCATTGTAAGATGCGTATTTTGCAAAAGAATTTCATTTCTTTTTAATAATTCTGCTATTTTCACCGAAAACGGTACATCTAAGCCAATTTCTTGGAGCATATGAGAGGATTTGAAAATTTTTTCTGGAGTCCCTTCCTCTAATATTTCTCCCTTATTTAAAATAATGACACGATCTGACTGTGCCGCTTCTTCTAAATCGTGTGTAATTGATAGCACAGTAATACCTTTTTGATTAACAAGTTGTCTAACCGTTTCTACTACTTCACGTCTTCCTTGAGGATCTAACATTGACGTTGCTTCATCTAATATTAAAATAGATGGCTGAAGTGCTAAAACGCCTGCTATTGCCACTCGCTGCTTTTGCCCACCAGATAAGGAATGAGGCTCATCATTAAGAAAATCTTCCATACGGACAAGTCGTAAGGCCTGTTCTAATCTTTCAATCATTTGTTCTCTGGGCATTCCGATATTCTCTAAGCCAAATACAACATCATCTTGCACTGTTGTTCCAACAAATTGATTATCTGGATTTTGAAATACCATTCCAATTTGTTTTCGAACATCCCATACCGTTTCCTCTGATAAAACCATTGAATCATTTACTGTAATAGTCCCTGCTTCCGGCAAAAACAAACCATTCAATAATTTTGCAAGTGTAGACTTTCCTGAACCGTTTTGTCCAATAATAGATACCCATTCTCCCTCATATAAGGAAAATGAAACATCTTTTAATGCATACGTGGCTGCCCCAGGATATTGAAATGATATATTTCCTATCCGAAGTTTCTCTTTTTTCAATAGAAGGCACCCTTTCCTTCGCCAAGCTCGCCTATTTTTATATTTAAAAAAAAGGGCCATGACCAGTTTCTTGAAAAGAACTGTCCTGCCCTTTTAATTATCATTATACTAACTCGATAATTACCATTGGTGCTGCGTCTCCGCGACGTGGACCAATTTTTGCAATACGAGTGTATCCGCCTTGGCGCTCAGCATAGCGTGGAGCTACATCAGCGAATAATTTTTGAAGTGCATCTTGACCAGTCTCAGCGTTAGCTACTTCATTGCGAATGAAAGCTGCTGCTTGACGACGAGCATGAAGATCTCCGCGTTTACCTAAAGTGATCATTTTTTCCACTACAGAACGAAGTTCTTTTGCACGAGTTTCTGTCGTTTGGATGCGCTCGTTGATAATTAAATCAGTAGCTAAGTCACGTAACATAGCTTTACGTTGCGCACTTGTACGGCCTAATTTTCTGTATGCCATTCGTAGTTCCCTCCTTTGTTCATGGGTTTAAATCCTCAGTCGTCTTTACGTAAACCTAAACCTAATTCCTCAAGTTTATGTTTAACTTCTTCTAAGGATTTACGTCCTAAGTTACGAACTTTCATCATATCTTCTTCTGTTTTGTTCGCAAGCTCTTGTACAGTATTAATTCCTGCACGTTTTAGGCAATTATAAGAACGAACAGAAAGGTCTAGTTCTTCGATAGTCATCTCAAGAACTTTCTCTTTTTGATCTTCTTCCTTCTCGACCATAATCTCAGCATTTTGTGCTTCATCAGTTAAACCAACAAAGATATTTAAATGCTCAGTTAAGATTTTGGCACCTAAAGAGATAGCTTCTTTTGGCCCGATGCTTCCATCCGTCCATACATCAAGCGTAAGCTTATCATAATTAGCCACTTGTCCGACACGTGTCTTTTCCACTTGGTAAGTCACACGTGATACTGGAGTATAAATAGAATCAATAGGAATTACTCCTATTGGTTGATCTTCGCTTTTATTTGCATCAGCTGGCGTATACCCACGGCCACGCTTTGCAGTTAAACGCACGCGGAAATGCGCATCTTTTGCTAACGTTGCAATGTGTAAATCTGGATTTAAGATTTCTACATCACTATCGTGAGTAATATCAGCAGCTGTGACAATACCTTCGCCCTGCACATCAATTTCCAACGTCTTCTCTTCTTCAGAGTAGATTTTAAGAGCTAACTTTTTCAAGTTTAAGATGATCGTCGTAACGTCTTCTACTACGCCCTCAACTGTTGAAAATTCATGTAATACGCCATCGATTTGGATAGCAGTAACAGCGGCACCAGGGAGTGAGGATAAAAGAATACGACGTAAGGAGTTACCCAAAGTAGTACCATATCCACGCTCAAGCGGTTCAATTACGAATTTACCATATTTAGCATCTTCGTTAAGTTCAACCGTTTCGATTTTCGGCTTTTCGATTTCAATCATTAACTAAACCCTCCTTCAAAACGTCGAAACCCCGGTTAAACAAAGGTATAACCCCTGTCTAACCGAAAGTCCCCCTTAGGCAGTTCCCGATTGTGCACAACAAGCGATGTTTCTGTACGAAATTTCTCGATAATGCATCATATCCATTATAGACAAAAGGGAAAATTCTATACAGAAAAATTACACACGACGACGTTTTGGCGGACGACATCCATTATGAGGAACTGGAGTAACATCTCTAATTGCTGTTACTTCTAGACCTGCAGCTTGAAGAGCACGAATTGCAGCTTCACGACCAGCACCAGGACCTTTAACAGTAACCTCTAAAGTTTTTAAACCGTGCTCCATTGCAACTTTAGCAGCAGCTTCAGCAGCCATTTGCGCAGCGAATGGAGTAGATTTACGAGATCCACGGAAACCAAGTGCACCAGCACTAGACCAAGAAAGCGCGTTACCGTGAGTATCTGTAAGTGTTACGATTGTGTTGTTGAAAGTAGAACGAATATGAGCTATACCAGCTTCGATATTCTTTTTCACACGTTTTTTACGAGTGTTTGTTTTACGTGCCATTGTTAGTTCAACCTCCTTTACTTATTATTTCTTTTTATTTGCTACTGTACGACGTGGACCTTTACGTGTACGAGCATTGTTTTTAGAATTTTGACCACGAACTGGTAAACCACGACGGTGACGAAGACCACGGTAAGAACCGATCTCCATTAGACGTTTAATGTTAAGAGATACTTCACGACGAAGGTCTCCCTCAACTTTAATACGATCGATAACATCACGGATACGTCCTAATTCGTCTTCCGTTAAATCACGAACTCGTGTTTCTGAAGAAATACCAGCTTCAGTAAGAATTTTTTCAGCAGTTGTGCGACCAATGCCGAATACGTAAGTTAAAGAAATAACAACGCGTTTGTCTCGAGGAATATCTACACCTGCGATACGTGCCATTCTGAATGCACCTCCTTCTGATTAACCTTGTTTTTGTTTATGTTTAGGGTTTTCACAAATAACCATTACTTTTCCACGTCTACGAATAACTTTACATTTTTCGCAGATTGGTTTAACTGACGGTCTTACTTTCATGTCTCGAACCTCCTTAAAGATTACGGAGTGCTATATTATTTAAAACGGTACGTAATACGACCACGATTTAAATCGTACGGAGATAATTCTACCGTAACTTTGTCTCCTGGTAAAATACGAATGAAGTTCATACGGATTTTACCAGAAACGTGAGCCAATACGACATGCCCATTCTCTAATTCTACTTTGAACATAGCATTTGGCAACGTTTCAAGAACGGTACCTTCGACTTCAATTACATCATCTTTAGCCATTCAATAGTTCTCCCTTCTTCAAATCAGTAACATTTTACACTGCTCTGAAATCCCGGAGAGCCAGCTACTTATAAAGTGGTAAGGATTTCGTATCCTGCTTCTGTAAGAGCAATCGTGTGCTCAAAATGGGCACACCATTTACCATCTACCGTTACCACTGTCCAGTCATCAGATAGTGTTTTTACATATCGTCTTCCTTGATTCACCATCGGCTCAACACAGATGACCATTCCCGACTTTAATCTAGGGCCTCTATTTGGTGGACCATAGTGCGGGATTTGAGGGTCCTCATGTAAGTCTTGCCCGATTCCGTGACCAACATACTCCCTAACGATCGAGAATCCATTCTCTTCAGCATGGGTTTGAACCGCATGTGAGATATTTGATAATCTCTCGCCTGGTTTTACTTGTTCTAGACCAAGATACAACGATTTTTCTGTGACATCAAGTAGCTTTTGAACAGATTCAGAAATGTTTCCAACTGGATACGTCCATGCAGAATCTCCATGGTACCCATTGTATTTCGCACCAATATCGATACTGATGATATCGCCCTCTTTGAGCTTGCGCTTTCCTGGAATTCCGTGTACAAGCTCTTCATTTACAGAAGCACATATGCTCCCCGGAAATCCGTTGTATCCTTTAAAAGATGGCGTAGCACCATATTTTTGAATCGTCTTTTCCGCTATTTGATCGAGCTCTTTCGTTGTAATTCCTGGAGTAATGTGCTGTTTCAACTCTTGATGAGTTAAAGCAACGATTCTGCCAGCTTCTCGCATGATTTCTATCTCGCGAGGAGTTTTGCAGATGATCATTACGCTAAGCCTCCGATGAGAACATCGATATCAGCAAATACTTTATTGATATCTTGCTCACCATTAATGCTTTTTAAGTAACCAAGCTCGTCGTAGAAATCAAGCAAAGGTTTTGTTTGCTTAATATTCACATCTAAACGATTTGCTACAGTTTCTTCATTGTCATCAGAGCGTTGGTATAATTCGCCACCACATTTATCGCACACATCAGCTGTTGCTGGTGGATTGAATTCTAAGTGGTAAGTCGCACCGCACTCTTTACAAATGCGACGGCCTGTAAGGCGTTTTAATAACAACCCTGAATCCACATTAATGTTTAAAACATAGTCGATTTTTTTGCCAAGATCTTTCATAATCTCTTCAAGAGCTGATGCTTGTGCAACAGTTCGTGGGAAACCGTCTAGTAAGAAACCTCTTACGCAGTCTTCTTGACTTAAACGTTCACGAACAATTCCGATTGTAACTTCATCTGGAACAAGTGCACCTTTATCAATAAAAGATTTTGCTTGTAGACCCATTTCAGTTTCAGCCTTCATAGCTGCACGGAACATATCTCCTGTTGAAATGTGAGGGATGTTATACTTGGCTACAATCTGTTCGGCTTGTGTACCTTTACCAGCACCAGGAAGCCCCATTAAAATTAAGTTCATCCTTGTTCCCCCTCAGTACATGAGCATGTAGGGAAGATGGTTCTTCCCACTTACTCACTGCTTGATAAACCCTTTGTAATGGCGTTTTACCAGTTGGCTTTCTAGCTGCTTCATTGTTTCTAAAGCAACGCCGACAACGATTAACATACTCGTTCCACCAATCTGTGCAGATGGAGGAAGATTTCCCAATTTCGTAAAGATAACTGGTAAGATTGCAATCGCTGCTAGGAAAATTGATCCTACAAAGGTCAAACGATACAAGATTTTTGTTAGATATTGTTCTGTATTCTTACCCGGACGAATACCTGGAACATATCCACCTTGCTTGTTTAGATTCTCTGACATTTGCTCTGGATTAACCTGAACAAACGCATAGAAATATGTGAAGGCTACAATGAGCGCAACATATATGATCATTCCCACTGGGTGAGAATAGTTAAAGTTTGCAATAATCCACTGCGATACATCATGTTTCGGGAAGAACTGTGCAATAGTTGGAGGCGTAATTAAGAATGAAACAGCAAAAATGACTGGAATAACACCCGCACTATTTACCTTAAGCGGTAAATGTGTGTTTTGTGCTCCAGCATGATTCCCATTCCCTCCTGTTACACGCTTCGCGTATTGAATTGGGATCTTTCTAACAGCTTGTTGAATGAAAATAACACCAACAATAACTGCTAGCACAGCTAGTAAAATCAATGCAACTTTAACGATACTCATGAACAATTGATCTCCGATATTTTGAAACTGTTGTTGATACACTTGAGATATAACACTTGGGATCGCTGCAGCAATACCGCCAAAGATAAGGATGGAAATACCATTACCCACACCTTTAGCTGTAATCTGTTCGCCTAACCACATTAAAAATGCAGTACCAGCAGTCAGTACCGTAGCAATGTATAAATAAGTGCTCCAACCAGGATTCAAAATTAATTGCCCACCTACCATACCGTTAAAACCGATTGACATACCAAACCCCTGAATAAACGCAAGAACAATTGTAAAGTAACGCGTGAATTGCGTTAGTTTACGACGGCCCATTTCACCTTGCTTCGACCATTCCGAAAATTTAGGAACAACATCCATCTGCAATAATTGCACGATGATGGATGCTGTAATATACGGCATGATTCCCATCGCAAAGATGGAGAAGTTTTTCAAGGCGCCACCGCCAAATGTATTTAGAATACCTAAAGCATTTAATTGGTCTTGTGCTTTCAGTACGTCTCCATTTGTAAATGGCACTGGGATAAACGTGCCAATCCTGAATACGATTAACATCGCTAAAGTGAATAATATTTTACGTCTTATCTCAGCAACGCGCATAAAGTTGGAGATTGTACGAAACATTAGATCACCTCAACTGATCCGCCAGCTGCTTCAATTGCTTCTTTAGCACTTGAAGAGAACTTGTGCGCTTTAACAGTTAGTTTTTTCTCTACTGCTCCGCTTGCAAGAATTTTAACACCGTCGTTTAACTTGCTGATAACGCCAGTTTCCAGCAATAATTCAGGTGTTACTTCTGTACCATCTTCAAAACGATTTAACGTTGATAAGTTTACAATAGTAAACTCTTTACGGTTAATGTTTGTGAAGCCGCGTTTTGGTAAACGACGGAATAATGGAGTTTGACCACCTTCGAAGCCAAGACGAACACCGCCACCAGAACGTGCGTTTTGTCCTTTATGACCTTTACCAGCAGTTTTACCGTTACCAGAACCGATACCACGACCGACACGGTTACGTACTTTACGAGAACCTTCTGCAGGTTTTAATTCATGAAGTTTCATTCCCAGGCACCTCCTTATATTAATGAGTTATCCTTAAGCTTCTTTTACAGTTAAAAGGTGAGAAACTTTGTTGATCATACCAAGAATAGCAGGAGTTTCTTCCTTAACTACAGTTGAATTCAACTTTTTAAGACCTAAAGCTTCTACCGTCGCACGTTGATCTTGTGGACGACCAATTACACTACGAGTGAGGGTAATTTCTAACTTTTTCGCCATTTGTTTTCCCTCCTTAACCTAGTAGCTCTTCTACAGATTTACCGCGTAATTTTGCAACATCTTCAGCGCGCTTAAGTTCGCTTAATCCGTTCACAGTAGCGCGAATCATGTTGATTGGTGTGTTAGAACCAAGAGATTTCGAAAGAATATCTTGTACACCAGCTAATTCAAGTACCGCACGAACAGGTCCACCAGCAATAACACCAGTACCTTCAGCAGCAGGTTTTAAGAATACTTCACCAGCTCCAAAGTGACCGTTGATTGTGTGTGGAATTGTTGTACCAACTAATGGTACAGCGATTAAGTTTTTCTTAGCGTCTTCGATAGCTTTGCGGATTGCGTCTGGTACCTCTTGTGCTTTACCAGTACCGAATCCAACATGACCGTTTTTATCGCCAACTACAACTAGTGCAGCAAAGCGGAAACGACGACCACCCTTAACAACTTTCGCGACACGATTTATCGTAACTACACGTTCTTCAAGTTCTAATTTACTTGGGTCAATGCGATGCATCAATTTTCCCTCCTTTGACCATTAAAATTGTAATCCAGCCTCACGAGCAGCTTCAGCTAGAGCTTTAACACGGCCATGGTATAAGTAACCACCGCGATCAAATACTACTTCTTTAACGCCTTTCTCTACAGCACGCTTAGCAACTGATTCTCCAACTTTCGTAGCAGCTTCAGTATTGCTAGTACCGTTAAGAGCAAGGTCTTTATCAAGAGTAGATGCACTTACTAACGTTACACCATTCACATCATCAATAACTTGAGCGTAAATATGTTGGTTAGAACGGAACACGTTTAAACGTGGACGCTCTGCAGTACCAGTAAGTTTAGCACGTACACGTGCATGTCTTTTCTTACGAGTCGCATTTTTATCAGCTTTAGTGATCATTTTCTTGTCACTCCTTTCTCTCACCTAACGGGTTTACTTAGCAGTTTTACCTTCTTTACGACGAACAACTTCGCCTTCGTAACGAATACCTTTACCTTTGTAAGGCTCAGGAGCACGTACAGCACGGATGTTAGCAGCAAATTCGCCAACACGTTGCTTGTCGATACCTTTAATTACGATTTTAGTTGGTGCAGGTACTTCAACTTCAAGACCTGCTTCCGGAGTCATTTCTACTGGATGAGAATAACCTACGCTTAAAACAAGTTTATCTCCTTGTTTTTGAGCACGGTAACCAACACCGACTAATTCAAGTCCGCGTGCGAAACCTGCAGTTACACCTTCAACCATGTTTCCGATTAAAGCACGAGTTGTACCGTGTAATGCACGGTGTTCCTTCTGTTCAGATGGACGCTCAACTGTTAGTGTATTTTCTTCAATTTTGATAGACATATCAGCATTGAATTTACGAGTTAATTCACCTTTAGGGCCTTTTACTGTTACAGTATTGTCTTCTGCAATTGTAATAGTAACACCTGCAGGGATTTCAAGAATCTTTTTACCAATACGAGACATGTGGTCACACCTCCGTTCGTTTTAAATATATATTACCAAACGTATGCTACTACTTCTCCACCAGTTTGTAATTGACGAGCGTCTTTGTCTGTCATTACTCCCTTAGATGTAGAAACAAGAGCGATACCTAATCCGTTAAGTACACGTGGTACTTCGTCAGCTTTAGCGTAAACGCGTAAGCCAGGTTTACTGATACGTTTTAATCCAGTGATTACACGTTCATTGTTTGCACCATATTTCAGGAAAATACGAAGGATACCTTGTTTGTTATCCTCGATGTATTCTACATCACGAATGAAACCTTCACGTTTTAAAAGTTCAGCGATCTCTTTTTTGATTTTAGAAGCAGGAACCTCTAATTTCTCATGACGTACCATGTTCGCATTACGGATGCGAGTAAGCATGTCTGCAATTGGATCTGTCATCACCATGTGTTTTACCTCCTTCCCATTTGTGGGTTTTACCAACTAGCTTTTTTAACACCAGGAATTTGACCTTTATATGCAAGTTCACGGAAACAAATACGGCAAAGTTTAAATTTGCGGTATACAGAATGCGGACGACCGCAGCGTTCGCAACGTGTATACTCTTGTACTTTAAACTTAGGAGTACGCTTTTGTTTCGCTATCATAGATTTTTTAGCCACGTTTTCGCCTCCTCTACTTAGCGTTGGCTTCCATTATTTTTGGAATGGCATACCGAATTGTGTTAAAAGTTCACGAGCTTCTTCATCAGTTTTCGCTGTAGTAACGATTACGATGTCCATACCGCGTACTTTGCTTACTTTATCATAATCAATCTCAGGGAAGATAAGTTGCTCTTTAACACCTAATGTGTAGTTCCCACGACCATCGAATGATTTCTTAGAAACACCACGGAAATCACGTACACGTGGTAAAGAAACCGATACTAATTTGTCGAAGAACTCATACATTTGCTCGCCGCGTAAAGTTACTTTCGCACCGATTGGCATACCTTCACGAAGACGGAAACCAGCGATTGATTTTTTAGCACGAGTTACAACAGGTTTTTGACCTGCGATTTGTGTTAATTCTTCTACTGCATTGTCTAAAGCTTTTGAGTTAGATACCGCGTCACCAACACCAGTGTTGATTACGATCTTTTCGATTTTCGGTACTTCCATCACAGATTTATAGTTAAACTTGCTCACTAGAGCAGGAGTAATTTCCTTTTGGAACTTCTCTTTAAGGCGATTCAATGAAGTGACCTCCTTTCTTAAGAAAATTATTTATCTAATAATTCACCAGATTTTTTTGCAATACGAACTTTTTTACCATCTTCTACTTTGAAGCCTACGCGAGTAGGTTCACCTGTTTTCGGATCTAAAATCATAACGTTAGAAACGTGAATAGGTGCTTCTTTAGTAATAATTCCACCTTGTGGATTTAATTGAGATGGCTTAGAGTGTTTTTTAACGATGTTAACACCCTCAACGATAACACGGTTTTGCTTTGGGAAAGCCACAAGGATAACGCCTTGTTTTCCTTTGTCTTTACCAGTGATTACCTGTACTTTATCACCTTTTTTTACATGCATCTTAATTCTGCACCTCCTTAGCAAGGCAATACCTTAAATTATAGAACTTCTGGAGCTAAAGAAACGATCTTCATGAAGTTGCTATCACGTAATTCACGAGCTACTGGTCCGAAGATACGAGTACCACGTGGGCTCTTATCGTCTTTAATGATAACCGCTGCGTTTTCATCAAATTTGATGTAAGAACCGTCCGGACGACGAGCTCCGCTCTTCGTACGTACTACTACTGCTTTAACAACGTCACCTTTTTTAACAACGCCACCTGGTGTTGCTTGTTTTACCGTAGCAACGATAATGTCACCAATGTTAGCATATTTACGACCAGAGCCGCCTAATACTTTAATTGTTAAAAGTTCACGTGCACCAGAGTTGTCAGCAACTTTCAAACGAGATTCTTGTTGGATCATGTTATGAAACCTCCCTTCGGACTAAAAATTCCGATTCGTCTATTTAGATAATAACCGCTTCTTCAACGATTTCAACTAAACGGAAACGCTTAGTAGCAGAAAGCGGGCGAGTTTCCATGATTTTAACGATATCGCCAAGTTTCGCTTGGTTTTGCTCATCATGGGCTTTGTACTTCTTAGAATACTTAACACGTTTTCCGTACAAGGAATGAGTTTTGTAAGTTTCAACTAAAACTGTAATCGTTTTGTCCATTTTGTCAGACACTACACGACCAGTATAAACTTTGCGTTGGTTACGTTCGCTCACTATGCAAACCTCCCCTCAATTTATCGATTAATTCCGATCTCTCTTTCACGAACTACAGTTTTCATACGAGCAATTGCTTTACGCACTTCACGAATGCGAGTTGGATTCTCTAATTGTCCTGTAGCAAGTTGGAAGCGAAGATTAAACAACTCTTCCTTTAAAGCTTTAACTTTTGTTTCGATTTCGGCAGTGGTTAATTCACGAATATCATTAGTTTTCATTAGATTCACCACCATTTTCTTCACGTTTTACGAATTTACATTTCACAGGTAACTTGTGAGCTGCAAGACGTAATGCTTCGCGTGCTACCTCTTCAGATACACCCGCGATTTCGAACATAATTTTCCCAGGTTTTACTACTGCTACCCAGCCTTCTGGTGCCCCTTTACCGGAACCCATACGTACTTCTAGAGGTTTTGCAGTGTAAGGTTTAGAAGGGAAAATTTTAATCCATACTTTACCGCCACGTTTCATGTAACGAGTCATTGCACGACGAGCAGCTTCGATTTGACGGTTTGTAATCCATGAAGCAGCTTGTGCTTGTAAACCGAATTCACCGAAAGCAACTTCAGTTCCACCTTTAGCACGACCACGCATTTTACCACGATGCTCTCTACGATATTTTACGCGTTTTGGCATTAACATATTATTTTCCTCCTTCCTCAGAAGCTTTCTTTTTTGTAGGAAGGACTTCTCCACGGTAGATCCATACTTTTACGCCTAATTTACCGTATGTTGTATCAGCTTCAACTGCTGCATAGTCAATATCAGCGCGAAGTGTATGAAGTGGAACAGTTCCTTCACTGTAAGATTCTGCACGAGCGATATCAGCTCCGCCAAGACGACCAGAAACCTGTGTTTTAATACCTTTAGCACCTGCACGCATAGCACGTTGAATAACTTGCTTTTGTGCACGACGGAATGATACACGGTTTTCTAATTGACGAGCGATGTTTTCGCCTACTAATTTAGCGTTAAGATCAGCTCTCTTAACTTCTAAAATGTTGATGTGTACACGCTTGCCTGTTAATTGGTTAAGAGCTTTACGAAGTGCTTCAACTTCAGTACCACCTTTACCAATTACCATACCAGGTTTTGCAGTGTGAATTGTAACATTTACACGATTTGCTGCACGTTCGATTTCTACTTTAGCAACAGCAGAATCTTTTAAGCGTACATTAATGTACTCACGGATTTTGATGTCTTCATGTAATAATGTAGCGTAATCTTTCTCAGCGAACCAACGAGATTCCCAGTCACGGATAACACCGACACGAAGACCAATTGGATTAACCTTTTGACCCATCGATTATCCCTCCTTCTTTTCTGATACCACAACTGTAATGTGGCTTGTGCGTTTGTTAATTTGGCTTGCACGACCCATTGCACGTGGACGGAAACGTTTCAACGTTGGACCTTCGTCAACGAAGACTTTTTCAACAACTAGGTTGTTAATGTCCATCTCATAATTGTGCTCTGCATTTGCGATTGCAGATTTTAAAACTTTTTCTACAACTGGAGAAGCAGTTTTTGGTGTGTGGTTAAGGATAGCAATCGCTTCACCCACTTGCTTACCTCGGATTAAGTCTACTACTAAACGAACTTTACGAGGAGCAATACGAACTGTTCTCGCTACTGCTTTAGCTTGCATTGAAGTGCCTCCTCTCATTATCTTCTAGTTTTCTTATCGTCAGCAAGGTGACCTTTATACGTACGAGTTGGTGCGAATTCACCTAACTTATGGCCAACCATATCCTCAGTGATGTACACAGGTACGTGTTTACGACCATCATATACAGCGATTGTGTGTCCGATGAACTGAGGGAAGATTGTTGAACGGCGAGACCAAGTTTTAACAACTTGTTTTTGCTCAGATGCAACTAATTTTTCCATTTTGCTCATTAAGTGATCATCGACAAATGGTCCTTTTTTTAAGCTACGAGCCATTTTGGTGCCTCCCTTCGTGATTGGCGTACGGTTCTAGAAATGAACCGTACTACAATCCCATTATTTTTTACGACGACGAACGATGAATTTGTCAGACGCTTTGTTTTTCTTACGAGTCTTGAATCCAAGAGTTGGTTTACCCCATGGAGACATTGGAGACTTACGTCCGATTGGAGAACGTCCTTCACCACCACCGTGTGGGTGATCAACCGGGTTCATTACAGAACCACGAACTGTTGGGCGTTTACCTAACCAGCGAGAGCGACCTGCTTTACCGATTTTGATAAGTTCGTGTTGTTCGTTACCTACTTGACCGATTGAAGCGCGACAAGCAGATAATACAAGACGTACTTCACCAGAAGTTAAACGTACAAGTACGTATTTACCTTCTTTACCAAGTACTTGAGCAGATGTACCAGCAGAACGAACTAATTGTCCGCCACGACCAGGCTTAAGCTCGATGTTATGAACAACAGTACCTACTGGAATGTTGATTAATGGTAATGCGTTACCGATTTTGATGTCAGCTTCTGGGCCAGACATAACTTCCATACCTACTTCTAAAGATTTAGGAGCAAGAATGTAACGTTTTTCACCGTCAACGTAGTTAATTAATGCGATATTCGCAGAGCGGTTTGGATCGTATTCGATCGTAGCAACGCGTCCTGGAATTCCATCTTTGTTACGCTTAAAGTCGATGATACGGTATTGACGCTTATGTCCGCCACCTTGATGACGTACAGTAATTTTACCTTGGTTATTACGACCAGCCTTCTTGCTTAAAGGAGCAAGTAATGACTTTTCGGGTCTGTCAGTCGTGATTTCAGCGAAATCATTCGTAGTCATATTACGACGACCGTTAGTAGTTGGATTATACTTTTTAATTCCCATCTCAATTTCCCTCCTTCTTTAGTAAGAATTAAACGCCTTGGAAGATTTCGATTTCTTTGCTGTCAGCAGTTAGCTTAACGATTGCTTTACGACGACGGCTAGTAAAACCAGCGTGACGACCAACGCGTTTTGCTTTCGGCTTGTAGTTCATGATGTTCACTTTTTCTACTTTAACACCAAAGATCGCTTCAAGAGCATCTTTAACTTCTGTTTTATTAGATTTAACGTCCACATCGAACGTGTATTTTTTTTCAGCCATCATTTCCATAGAACGTTCAGTGATAACTGGGCGCTTAATGATATCACGAGGATCTCTCATTATGCAAGCACCTCCTCTACTTTTTCCACTGCCGCTTTTGTCATGATTAGCTTATCATGATGAAGCACGTCTAAAACGTTTACGCCATCAGCAGTGATTACTGTTACTCCAGGGATATTGCGAGCAGATAACTCTACAGATTCGTTTGCATCAGCAGTTACGATAAGAGCTTTCTTCTCAACAGTTAATCCTTTAAGTACTGCTAGCATGTCTTTTGTTTTTGGTGCATTTAACACTAGGTCTTCAAGAACTACAATGTTGTTCTCAACTACTTTAGTAGCTAATGCAGATTTGATTGCTAAACGACGAACTTTCTTAGGAAGTTTGTACGCATAGCTTCTTGGTGTAGGTCCGAATACCGTACCACCACCACGCCATTGAGGAGAGCGGATAGACCCTTGACGAGCACGTCCAGTTCCTTTTTGACGCCATGGTTTACGACCACCACCGCGAACTTCAGAGCGAGTTTTTACTTTGTGTGTACCTTGACGTAAAGATGCACGTTGCATCATTACAGCTTCGAAAAGTACAGCTTCATTTGGTTCGATACCGAAAATAGCTTCAGCTAATTCGATTTCACCAACCTGTGAACCAGTTTGGTTATATACAGTAACTTTTGGCATTGGAATTCCTCCTTCCTATTGTGAATTATTTGCTAACCTTCACAGCGCCTTGAACAACTACAAGAGATTTCTTAGCACCTGGAACGTTACCTTTTACTAGTAATAAGTTGCGCTCAGTGTCAACTTGAACGATTTCTAAGTTTTGGATAGTAACTTGGTCTCCACCCATACGTCCAGCAAGTTTTTTGCCTTTGAATACACGGTTCGGAGCAACTGGGCCCATTGAACCTGGACGACGGTGATAGCGAGAACCATGAGACATAGGTCCGCGAGATTGTCCGTGGCGTTTGATAACACCTTGGAAACCTTTACCTTTAGAAATTCCTGTTACGTCAACGATTTCACCTGCAGCGAAAACTTCAACTTTTACCTCTTGACCAACCTCTAATCCGTCCACGTCTGCATCGCGGATTTCGCGAATGAAGCGCTTAGGAGTTGTAGATGCTTTAGCAGTGTGGCCTTGTTCAGGTTTGTTAGTTAACTTTTCACGTTTATCTTCAAATCCTAACTGGATTGCATTGTAGCCATCAGTTTCAGTTGTTTTCTTTTGAAGAACAACGTTTGGATTAGCAGCGATAACTGTTACTGGGATTAACTCACCGTTCTCAGCAAATACTTGAGTCATACCGATCTTTCTTCCTAAGATTCCTTTGGTCATGAGTTACACCTCCTACATTTTTAAGTTATATAATTTATAGTTTGATTTCGATATCTACACCAGACGGTAAGTCTAAACGCATTAATGAATCTACTGTTTGTGGAGTAGGACTCACGATATCGATTAAACGTTTGTGTGTGCGCATTTCGAATTGCTCACGAGAATCTTTGTACTTATGAACAGCACGAAGAATTGTGTAAATAGTCTTCTCAGTTGGTAATGGGATCGGACCAGAAACTGTTGCCCCAGAACGCTTAGCTGTTTCTACAATTTTCTCAGCTGATTGATCAAGAATACGGTGATCATAAGCTTTTAAACGGATACGAATTTTTTCTTTTGCCATTATTTTCCCTCCTTCGTTCGCCTATTTCTAAAATAGACCTTCTCCATGGAAATTTCCCCACACCATGCCATGGCAAAGCGGCCGGGTGTGTCAGCAACCTTCCACTTCATCGCAGTCAAAGACCAACATTGTCTATTATACAATGTTATTCGTCTAGATGCAAGCATCTTTTTGTTTGCATCTGCTTTTCTCTACTTTTGCTATTATACATGGCACTTTAAAGAATTTCAAGTTTTCATCTAACAGAATTCGTTTTACAGTTTCTGGATTATCTTTTGTTGTTTTTATATTACTATAGAAGAAACTCGTCAAAACAAAAAAACACACTCTTCTTCTTTATATAAACGCAAACAAAAAACCTAAGGGAAAATCCCTTAGGTTTTTTTATATCAGCTAAGATTACTCAACGATAGTAGCAACTACACCGTAACCTACTGTACGTCCACCTTCACGAATAGAGAATTTAGTTCCCTCTTCGATAGCGATTGGAGCGATAAGTTCGATAGTCATTTCGATGTTGTCACCAGGCATTACCATTTCAGTACCTTCTGGTAATTGGATGATACCAGTTACGTCAGTTGTACGGAAGTAGAACTGAGGACGGTAGTTAGCGAAGAATGGAGTGTGACGTCCACCTTCTTCTTTAGATAATACGAAAACTTCAGCTTTGAATTTAGCGTGTGCTTTTACAGAGCCAGTTTTAGCAAGAACTTGTCCACGTTGGATGTCTTCACGAGCAACCCCACGAAGAAGAGCACCGATGTTGTCTCCAGCTTGAGCTTGGTCAAGAAGTTTACGGAACATTTCTACACCAGTTACAGTTGTAGAAGCATTCTCTTCAGCAAGACCGATGATTTCTACTACGTCACCAACTTTAACGATTCCGCGCTCTACACGACCAGTTGCAACTGTACCACGACCTGTGATAGAGAATACATCCTCGATAGGCATTAAGAATGGTTTGTCAGTTTCACGTTCTGGAGTTGGGATGTAAGCATCAACTTCAGTCATTAATTCAATGATTTTTGCTTCCCAATCAGCTTCTCCTTGAAGAGCTTTAAGAGCAGAACCTTTGATTACAGGAATGTCGTCGCCTGGGAATCCGTATTCAGATAATAGGTCACGAACTTCCATTTCTACTAATTCTAATAATTCTTCGTCGTCTACCATGTCGCATTTGTTTAAGAATACAACGATGTAAGGAACACCTACTTGACGAGAAAGAAGGATGTGCTCACGTGTTTGAGGCATTGGGCCATCAGCAGCAGATACTACTAAGATACCGCCGTCCATTTGAGCAGCACCAGTGATCATGTTTTTAACATAGTCAGCGTGACCTGGGCAGTCAACGTGTGCATAGTGACGAGTTTCAGTTTCGTACTCAACGTGTGCAGTTGAGATTGTGATTCCGCGCTCTCTTTCTTCTGGAGCAGCGTCGATTTGATCGTATCCGCGTGCTTCAGCACCACCAGCTTTTGCAAGAACTGTAGTGATCGCAGCAGTTAATGTAGTTTTACCATGGTCAACGTGGCCGATTGTACCGATGTTAACATGGGGTTTAGAACGTTCGAATTTAGCTTTAGCCATTCTAAATTCCTCCTTAGTTTATATAGGTTATTTTATATTTAGACTAGAAAGCGAAACTTACGTCCCACTTTCTAAGCTTACATAAGTAGTTATACTCGAACAATTGATAAAAATCAATTATTCGCCTTTATTTTTTTTAATAATTTCTTCTGAAACAGACTTCGGTACTTCTTCATAATGATCAAATGTCATTGAGAATGTTCCGCGTCCTTGAGTGTTAGAACGTAATGCTGTCGCATAACCGAACATTTCAGAAAGTGGAACCATAGCGCGAACAACTTGTGCGTTACCGCGAGCTTCCATACCTTCTACACGTCCACGACGAGATGTTACGTCACCCATGATGTCTCCCATGTACTCTTCAGGAATTACAACTTCAACTTTCATCATTGGCTCAAGAATTACTGGGTTACATTTAGAAACCGCAGCTTTAAGTGCCATAGATGCAGCGATTTTGAACGCCATCTCAGATGAATCGACATCATGGTAAGAACCGTCAACTAATGCTGCTTTAATGTCAACTAGTGGGTAACCAGCTAGTACACCATTTTTAAGTGAGTCTTCAAGACCCGCTCCAACAGCTGGGATGTATTCACGTGGAACTACACCGCCGACGATTTTGTTTTCGAATTCAAATCCTTTACCTTCTTCGTTAGGTGCAAACTCAATCCAAACGTGACCGAATTGTCCACGTCCACCAGATTGACGAGCAAACTTACCTTCAACTTTCGCAGCAGCGCGGAAAGTTTCACGGTATGCTACCTGAGGAGCACCAACGTTTGCTTCGACTTTGAATTCACGGCGCATACGGTCAACGATGATATCAAGGTGAAGTTCACCCATACCAGCGATGATAGTTTGGCCAGTTTCTTGGTCAGTGTGAGCACGGAATGTTGGATCTTCTTCAGAAAGCTTAGATAATGCTGTACCCATTTTATCTTGGTCAGCTTTAGATTTTGGTTCGATAGCTACAGAGATAACTGGCTCTGGGAATTCCATAGACTCAAGGATAACAAGGCTCTTCTCGTCACAAAGAGTATCACCAGTAGTAGTATCTTTTAAACCTACAGCAGCAGCGATATCACCAGCGTAAACTGTTGAAATCTCTTCACGGCTGTTAGCGTGCATTTGTAGGATACGTCCTACACGCTCACGCTTACCTTTAGTTGAGTTTTTCACGTATGATCCAGAGTTTAACACACCAGAGTACACACGGAAGAACGTTAACTTACCAACATAAGGGTCAGTCATGATTTTGAATGCTAAAGCTGCGAATGGTTCTTCATCGCTAGACTTACGTTCTACTTCTTCATCTGTATCCGGAAGAGTACCTTTAATAGCAGGTACATCTAATGGAGATGGTAGGTAGTCGATAACTGCGTCTAACAGAATTTGAACACCTTTGTTTTTGAATGCAGAACCACAGATTACTGGGAAGAATTCTACAGAAGTTGTAGCCTTACGGATACCAGCTTTAAGCTCTTCTACAGTGATTTCTTCACCTTCTAGGTACTTCATCATCATTTCTTCATCAAGCTCAGCTACCGCTTCAATAAGCTTTCCACGGTATTCTTCAGCTAGTTCTTTGTGCTCTTCAGGAATTTCGACACGCTCGATGTCTGTTCCTAAATCGTTACCGTACATGTAAGCACACTCTTCAACAAGGTCAATGATACCATTGAACTCATCTTCAGCACCGATTGGTAACTGAATTGGATGTGCGTTTGCTTGTAAACGATCGTGGATTGTTCCTACAGAGTATAAGAAATCTGCACCGATCTTATCCATTTTGTTAACGAATACGATACGAGGTACACCGTAAGTAGTAGCCTGACGCCAAACAGTTTCTGTTTGTGGTTCTACACCAGATTGTGCATCAAGTACTGCTACCGCACCATCAAGTACGCGTAAAGAACGTTCTACTTCTACTGTGAAGTCTACGTGTCCTGGAGTATCAATGATGTTTACACGGTGACCTTTCCATTGAGCTGTAGTTGCAGCAGAAGTAATTGTGATACCACGCTCTTGCTCTTGCTCCATCCAGTCCATCTGAGATGCACCTTCATGAGTTTCACCGATTTTATGAATACGTCCTGTGTAATACAGAATACGCTCAGTTGCTGTTGTTTTACCAGCATCGATGTGAGCCATGATACCAATATTACGAGTGTTTTCTAAAGAGAACTCTCTTGTCATTTGGTGTCTTGCTCCTTCCATATATGGATTGGATTTTTTATTTTAAGTAGCAAAAAAGCCACTTTATATTGTTACATATGCCAGTGTCCAGTACCCTCATTATGTAAAACGAGCGCCCAACGAAAGGGAGAGGCATTCTCCCTCTCCACACTTCCATAAGCGACAAATAAAGCGGTTTATGCATACATTTATTTTACGTTGAATCCTACCAACGGTAATGAGCAAATGCTTTGTTAGCTTCTGCCATTTTATGAGTGTCTTCACGTTTCTTAACAGATGCACCAGCGTTGTTAGCTGCATCTAAGATTTCGTAAGCTAGACGCTCTTCCATAGTTTTTTCACCACGAAGACGAGCATAGTTTACTAACCAGCGAAGACCTAAAGTTGTACGGCGTTCTGGACGAACCTCAACTGGAACTTGGTAGTTAGCACCACCAACACGACGAGCGCGTACTTCAAGAACAGGCATGATGTTCTTAAGAGCTTGCTCGAATACTTCCATTGGTTCTTTATCTGAACGTTCACGAACGATATCGAAAGCGTTATAAAGAATTGTTTGAGATTTACCTTTTTTACCGTCAACCATCATTTTGTTGATAAGGCGTGTTACTAGCTTAGAATTGTACATTGGATCTGGTAACACGTCACGTTTCGCAACAGGTCCTTTACGAGGCATATTGAGTTCCTCCTTTCATTATAAGTTTATTATTTTTTAGCAGGTTTTGGTCGCTTAGTACCATATTTAGAACGTCCTTGCATACGTTTGTCAACACCAGCTGTATCAAGCGCTCCACGAACGATGTGGTAACGTACCCCTGGTAAATCCTTTACTCGACCACCGCGAATTAATACTACGCTATGCTCTTGTAAGTTATGACCGATACCTGGGATGTAAGCTGTAACTTCAATACCGTTTGTTAAACGTACACGAGCGTATTTACGTAACGCTGAGTTAGGTTTCTTTGGAGTCATTGTACCAACACGAGTACATACACCACGTTTTTGAGGTGCAGAGATATCAGTTGATTTTTTCTTTAAAGAGTTAAATCCTTTGTTTAACGCAGGTGATTTAGATTTCCATACTTTATCAGTACGACCATTTCTCACTAATTGGTTAATAGTAGGCATTTGATTATCCTCCCTTCGCATGTTTGTATGACCACATATCCAGGTGGTTCATTATTAGTTGAAAACAAAGTTTTTGCAAGGAAGAGCAAATGCTCTCTCCTCACAAAAACAGTTTTAACTTATTATTCCTATTGCTGAAGCTCCCACTTGAATCCCCGAAACTTTTCCAAGCTTACGAACTGATTCAACCTTTGTTATGGGTATGTTATGTTGCAAAGCAGTGCGAATGATAACATGGGTTAACCGCACATCAGCATCTTCTGCAATAACAACTTCTTTAACTATACCATTTTTGATTGCTTCCAATGTGCGTTTATGACCAACGACTACATTTTCAGCATTTGACACTTTTTGATAAGACATATAAATATCCTCCAAAGCATCGTTCAGGAGCAACCTTGATTATAGTAACATTTTGACTCATACAATGTCAACTAGGATTAGATGTTTTTATACAAAATTTACGACGGAAAATTTTACTGTTCCACATAAATCTCATCGTTTTCTACATTCATGTTATCTTGTGTTGTTTTTACAAGATCCACTTTGCGATAACGATTCATACCTGTTCCAGCAGGAACAAGTTTACCGATAATAACGTTCTCTTTCAATCCTAGAAGCTCATCACGTTTACCTTTAATTGCTGCATCAGTTAAGACACGAGTTGTTTCTTGGAATGATGCTGCAGATAAGAATGAATCAGTTTCAAGTGAAGCTTTTGTAATACCAAGTAGAACAGGTCTAGCTGTCGCTGGTTGTTTACCTTTCAGTAACACCTTCGCATTCGCATCAGTAAACTGATGGATATCTAGTAATGTTCCTGGTAATACGTCTGTTTCACCTGCATCACTTACACGAACTTTACGTAGCATTTGACGTACCATTACCTCTACGTGTTTGTCACCAATTTCTACCCCTTGCATACGGTATACTTTTTGAACTTCACGTAATAAGTATTCTTGAACTGCTGTAATGTCCGTTACTTTTAGTAATTCTTTCGGATCAATAGAACCTTCTGTTAACTCTTTACCGTGGCTAATTGGCTGTCCTGGAGTTACTTTCAGACGAGCACCGTAAGGAATAGCATACGTACGAGCTTCAACTTCACCCTGTACAACTACTTCTTGGCGATCTTTAACATCGTTGATCGCTGCGATAACACCGTCGATTTCACTGATAACTGCCTGACCTTTCGGATTACGAGCTTCGAAGATCTCTTGGATACGAGGTAAACCTTGAGTGATATCATCTCCGGCAACCCCACCTGTATGGAATGTACGCATCGTTAACTGTGTACCTGGCTCACCGATAGATTGAGCTGCGATAATACCTACCGCTTCTCCTACTTCTACGTCTGTACCAGTTGCTAAGTTACGACCGTAACACTTCTTACATACACCATGGCGAGTGTTACACGTAAACGCTGAACGAATATTTACAGTTTCAACACCCGAATTTTCAACGATATGAGCGATATCTTCAGTAATTAATTGGTTTTCACTAACTAATACTTCACCTGTTTCAGGATGTTTTACAGTTTTTCTTGCAAAACGTCCAACAAGACGATCATATAATGACTCAATTACTTCATTACCCTCTTTAATCGCACCAATTAATAGACCACGATCTGTTCCACAATCATCTTCACGGACAATTACATCTTGTGCAACGTCTACAAGACGACGTGTTAAGTAACCAGAATCGGCAGTTTTAAGTGCTGTATCGGCAAGACCTTTACGCGCACCATGCGTAGAGATGAAGTACTCAAGTACTGTTAAACCTTCACGGAAACTCGATTTGATTGGAAGTTCGATGATACGACCAGATGGATTGGCCATCAGACCACGCATACCAGCAAGCTGAGTAAAGTTAGATGCGTTACCACGGGCACCTGAGTCACTCATCATGAAGATTGGATTGCGTTTATTCAAGGATTTCATCAGTTTTCCTTGGATAACATCTTTTGCATTACTCCAAATAGAGATAACGCGATCGTAACGTTCTTCTTCCGTGATTAAACCGCGACGGAATTGTTTAATTACATTATCTACTTTTGCTTGTGCTTCGTGGAGAATTTCATCTTTTTCGCCTAATACAAGAATGTCAGATACCCCAACTGTAATACCAGCTTTTGTAGAGTACTTGAACCCTAAGTTTTTCATACGGTCAAGCATGCGAGACGTTTCTGTAATTTGGAAACGTTTGAACACTTCCGCAATGATGTTACCAAGGATCTTCTTGCTAAATGGCGCCACTTCTTCGCGACTAGCAATAATTTCTTTAATGTTCGCACCTTTTTCAACGAAATATTCCGCTGGTGTTTCTTTTTCAAGGTTTGAGTTTGTCGGTTCATTAATATAAGGGAACGACTCTGGTAAGATTTCGTTAAATATTAATTTACCAACTGTTGTTAATAGAAGCTTACCTTTTTGCTCTTCAGTAAACGTTACGTTATTTACTGAACTTGCAGCAACTGCAACACGTGTGTGCAGATGTACATATCCATTTTGATATGCAAGTATTGCTTCGTTTGCATCTTTGAAGACCATACCTTCACCGATTGCGCCTTCACGCTCAAGTGTTAAGTAGTAGTTACCTAATACCATATCCTGAGATGGAGTAACAACTGGTTTTCCGTCTTTTGGATTCAAGATGTTTTGTGCCGCTAACATAAGAATACGAGCTTCTGCTTGTGCCTCTGATGATAACGGAACGTGAACCGCCATTTGGTCACCGTCAAAGTCCGCGTTGTATGCAGTACATACAAGTGGGTGAAGACGAATTGCGCGACCTTCTACTAATGTAGGTTCAAACGCCTGGATACCAAGACGGTGAAGTGTTGGTGCGCGGTTTAGAAGTACTGGATGTTCTTTAATCACAGATTCTAAAACGTCCCAAACTTCAGGGTGTACACGCTCAATTTTACGTTTCGCACTCTTAATGTTGTGTGCTAACCCTTTTCCAACTAATTCTTTCATAACAAAAGGTTTGAACAGTTCAAGCGCCATTTCTTTCGGTAATCCACATTGGTACATCTTTAAGTTCGGTCCTACAACGATTACAGAACGACCAGAGTAGTCAACACGTTTACCTAATAAGTTTTGACGGAAACGTCCTTGTTTACCTTTAAGCATGTGAGATAGTGATTTTAATGGACGGTTACCTGGTCCAGTTACTGGACGGCCACGACGACCATTATCAATTAATGCATCTACAGCTTCTTGTAACATACGTTTTTCGTTTTGAACGATGATGCTTGGAGCACCTAGGTCCAATAGACGTTTTAAACGGTTGTTACGGTTAATTACACGACGATATAAGTCGTTTAAGTCAGAAGTAGCAAAACGTCCACCATCTAACTGTACCATTGGGCGTAGTTCTGGTGGGATAACTGGTAGAACATCTAAGATCATCCAAGATGGTTCATTTCCAGAGTTACGGAATGCTTCTAATACTTCTAGACGTTTAATAGCACGAGTACGGCGTTGTCCTTGTGCTGTTTTTAATTCTTCTTTTAAGAAGTCTACTTCTTTATCTAAATCAATGTCTTGTAGTAGCTTTTTAATCGCTTCTGCACCCATAGCAGCTTGGAATGTGCTACCATATCGATCACGATATGCACGGTATTCTTTTTCAGAAAGTAATTGCTTCTTATCAAGTGGTGTATCTCCACTTTCTGTTACAACATAAGAAGCGAAATAAATTACTTCTTCAAGCGCGCGAGGGGACATGTCTAAGACAAGTCCCATGCGGCTCGGGATACCTTTGAAATACCAAATATGAGATACAGGAGCAGCTAATTCAATATGACCCATACGTTCACGACGTACTTTTGCACGCGTTACTTCAACGCCACATCGATCACAAACTACACCTTTATAACGTACACGTTTGTATTTTCCGCAATGACATTCCCAGTCCTTTTGTGGTCCGAAAATACGCTCACAGAACAAGCCATCTTTTTCAGGCTTTAACGTACGATAGTTAATAGTTTCTGGTTTCTTAACTTCACCGTATGACCAAGAACGAATCTTGTCAGGTGAAGCAAGTCCAATCTTCATATATTCAAAGTTATTTACATCTATCAAGGGGCCTACCTCCCTTTTAGTCTACAGGTTATCCCAATTATTCCTTAGTTGTCTCAACTTCGACATTCAATTTATCTGCTGATTGATGATCATCGTCATCTTCTGTATCACGCATTTCAATTTCTGTATCGTCGCTAGACATCATTTTAACGTCCATACCTAAACTTTGCAGCTCTTTAATCAATACTTTGAATGATTCAGGAACGCCTGGTTCTGGAACATTTTCGCCTTTAACAATTGCTTCATAAGTCTTAACACGTCCAACAACATCATCAGACTTCACTGTTAAGATTTCTTGAAGAGTATAAGCAGCACCGTAAGCTTCAAGTGCCCAAACCTCCATCTCACCGAAACGCTGTCCACCGAACTGAGCTTTACCTCCAAGAGGTTGCTGCGTTACAAGTGAGTATGGTCCAGTAGAACGAGCATGAAGTTTATCGTCAACCATGTGCGCAAGTTTGATCATATACATGACACCAACAGATACGCGGTTATCGAATGGTTCACCAGTACGTCCGTCATACAGGATTGTTTTCGCGTCATTTGCCATACCAGCTTCTTCAATTGTGCCCCAAACATCTTCCTCACGAGCACCATCGAATACTGGTGTTGCAATGTGAATGCCCAGGTATCTTGCTGCCATACCAAGATGAAGCTCTAATACCTGACCGATATTCATACGAGATGGTACCCCTAATGGGTTTAACATGATATCGATTGGCGTACCGTCTGGTAAGTAAGGCATATCTTCTTCTGGTAAAATACGAGAAATAACACCTTTGTTACCGTGACGTCCGGCCATCTTGTCACCTTCAGAAATTTTACGTTTTTGAACGATATATGCACGTACAAGTTGATTCACGCCTGGTGGCAATTCATCGCCATCTTCACGGTTGAATACTTTTACGTCTAAGATAATACCGCCACCACCGTGTGGTACACGTAGTGATGTATCACGTACTTCACGCGCTTTTTCTCCAAAGATAGCATGTAATAGACGTTCTTCAGCTGTTAATTCTGTTACACCTTTAGGTGTTACTTTACCAACAAGTAAATCTCCATCTTTTACTTCAGCACCAACGCGAATGATACCGCGCTCGTCAAGGTTACGTAATGCGTCTTCCCCAACATTTGGAATGTCACGTGTAATTTCTTCTGGTCCAAGCTTCGTATCACGAGCTTCTGATTCATATTCTTCAATATGAATAGAAGTGTACACATCATCTTTTACAAGGCGCTCACTCATGATGATCGCATCCTCGTAGTTATAACCGTCCCAAGTCATGAAGCCAACAAGCACGTTACGTCCAAGTGCTAGTTCACCTAATTCCATAGAAGGACCATCCGCAAGGATTTCACCTTTTACAACTTCATTTCCAACACTTACGATTGGACGTTGGTTGTAACAAGTTCCTTGGTTAGAACGAATGAATTTTTGCATTTTGTAGCGATCTAAGTCGCCTTTTACTGTTTGACCGTCAACTTCTACATAGCGACGTACCCAAACTTCACGTGCTTCTACGCGCTCAACAACACCAGGATGTTTACAGATTACTGCAGCACCTGAGTCTTTTGCTGATACGTACTCCATACCTGTACCTACAATCGGAGATTCCGGATTCATTAACGGAACCGCCTGACGTTGCATGTTCGCTCCCATAAGTGCGCGGTTAGAGTCATCGTTTTCTAAGAACGGAATACAAGCTGTCGCTGCCGACACTACTTGTTTTGGAGATACATCCATGTAGTCGATGCGTTCTCTATTTGTGACAATGTTTTCACCACGGAAACGAGCTACGATATCTTCACTTAGGAATTCACCTTCATCAGATAATTTCATATTCGCTTGGGCTACAACATAGTTATCTTCTTCATCTGCTGTTAAATAATCAACATGCCCTGTTACAAGACCAGTTTCTGGGTCAACACGACGATATGGTGTTTCAATGAAACCAAACTCATTTACTTTCGCGAACGAAGATAATGAGTTAATCAAACCGATGTTTGGTCCCTCTGGTGTTTCAATCGGACACATACGACCGTAGTGGGAGTAATGAACGTCACGTACTTCAAAGCCTGCGCGCTCACGCGTTAAACCACCAGGTCCTAATGCAGATAGTCTTCGTTTGTGAGTTAACTCTGCTAATGGATTTGTTTGGTCCATGAACTGAGATAACTGAGAACTTCCGAAGAACTCTTTAATAGATGCAATAACAGGACGAATATTAATTAGCGCCTGTGGTGTAATTGCATTTGTATCTTGGATCGACATTCTCTCACGAACAACACGTTCCATACGAGAAAGACCGATACGGAATTGATTTTGTAATAGTTCTCCAACAGAACGCAGACGACGGTTTCCTAAATGGTCAATATCATCTGTATCCCCTACTTTGTATAGTAGGTTGAAGAAGTAACTGATAGAAGCAAGGATATCACCTGGTGTGATGTGTTTCACATCACGAGTAATATTTGCATTACCAATTACATTAATTACACGTTCGCCTTCCGACTCAGGAGCATAAATCTTAATAGATTGCAGCTCAACATCGCCTTCTACCACTCCACCCATTGGTTTCGCTGTTTTGAATCCAATGTTTTTCTCTAAGTAAGGTAAAATGCGATCAAGTGTACGACGATCTAAGATTGTTCCTTCTGCCGCTAAAATTTCACCAGTTTCTGGATCCACTAATGTTTCAGCTAAACGTTGATTAAACAATCTGTTTTTAATGTGTAACTTCTTGTTGATCTTATAGCGACCTACATTTGCTAAATCGTAGCGCTTTGGATCGAAGAAACGAGACACAAGTAAGCTCTTAGCATTTTCTACTGTTGGTGGTTCACCAGGACGTAGACGCTCATAAATTTCAAGCAATGCTTTTTCTGTACTATCTGTGTTGTCTTTTTCTAATGTGTTGCTTAAGTATTCGTTATCACCTAAAAGCTCGGTGATTTCTTGATCAGAGCCAAACCCTAATGCGCGTAACAAAACAGTTACAGGAAGTTTACGCGTACGGTCAATACGCACATATACAACATCCTTAGCATCTGTCTCATACTCTAACCAAGCTCCGCGGTTTGGAATTACAGTAGCAGTAAAACCACGTTTTCCGTTTTTATCCACTTTGCCACTATAGTATACGCTTGGAGAGCGAACTAACTGGGAAACGATAACACGTTCTGCACCGTTAATTACGAATGTTCCAGTCTCTGTCATGAGTGGGAAATCTCCCATGAACACATCTTGTTCTTTTACTTCACCAGTTTCCTTGTTGATTAGACGCACTTTTACACGAAGTGGTGCTGCATACGTCACATCACGCTCTTTGCATTCGTCTACAGAGTATTTAGGTTCACCTAAGCTGTAGTCGATAAATTCAAGCGATAGATTTCCCGTAAAGTCTTCAATCGGAGAAATGTCTTGGAACATTTCTCGCAAACCCTCATCAAGAAACCACTGATAAGAAGAGGTTTGAATTTCGATAAGATTTGGTAACTCTAATACTTCACTAATACGGGCATAACTTCTTCGTTGGCGGTGGCGTCCGTATTGAACTAGTTGACCTGTCAACTGCTTCACCCCTCAAATCATGAGTATTATAAATGCACAAAAAAATTTGTGCAAAATCACAAATAAATACAACTACTGCTATTAGCGTAGTCTTTTTCTCTTAAAGATAAATACGTTGAGTCTTTCTACCTGCTCAAAAAAGAAAAATGGCTTCTATAAGAAAACCATCATTCTGTTTCATAATCTGCTGATTTTACTATCTTTTCCAAGAGAAACAAAAATATACATCTTTCTCAACGCAGAAAATCATATATTGGCATTGTATAATGTTAACATAGCCAAAAATAACCGTCAACGTTTTTTTGATTTTATGATATAATATCCTTTTTTCTTTTCTACAATCTCAACTTCAGAAAATACTTCTTCTAGTTTTTTCAGCGCAGATGGTGCACCTTGCTTCTTTTGAATAACAATCCAAAGTTCTCCACCTGGAACTAAATACTCCACAGCTTTTTCTAAAATCTCATGTACGATATCCTTACCCGCACGAATTGGAGGGTTAGATAGAATAGCAGCATACTCGCCATCTACATTTTCATAGACGCTACTTTGAAAAATACGTATATTCTCGATTCTGTTATTAGCGGCATTTTCTTTCGCAAGCCCAAGCGCCCTTTCATTCACATCCACCATGTGAACTTCACAACCTTGAAACTCTTTCGCTAACGACAAACCAATAGGACCGTATCCACAACCTACGTCTAATATATCACCTTTAATATCCGGCATTTGAAACGCTTCAATTAAAAGACGAGAACCAAAGTCCACCTCGTTTTTCGAAAACACCCCATGGTCAGATAAAAAAGTAAATTGAGATCCACGAAGTGGAAATTCCCATCGTTTACGATCACTTTTACTAGAAGGGTCGTTAGAAAAATAATGGTCTGCCATATGGCCACCTCTTTTCTTTACAGTTAAAAAAAAAGCTCGCATGAGAGCGAGCTTTTTTTAAAGCATCAAAAGTTAATTACTTAACTTCTACAGCAGCGCCAACTTCTTCAAGTTTAGCTTTCATTTCTTCAGCTTCCTCTTTAGAAACGCCTTCTTTGATTGCTTTTGGAGTGTTGTCAACTAATTCTTTAGCTTCTTTTAAGCCAAGACCAGTGATTTCACGTACAGCTTTGATAACTTTGATTTTTTGAGCGCCAGCACTTGCAAGTACTACGTCAAACTCAGTTTTTTCAGCAGCAGCTTCACCAGCGCCACCAGCTACAGCTACAGGAGCAGCAGCAGTTACGCCGAATTCTTCCTCGATAGCTTTTACTAAGTCGTTAAGTTCTAATACAGTCATAGATTTAACTGCTTCAATGATTTGTTCTTTAGTCATTGTAAATATCCTCCCTTAAATAGGTTTGTATTGTTTTATAGATAACAAGTAATTATCTTTTAAAAAATTAAGCGCCTTGCTCTTCCTTTTGTTCTGCAACTGCTTTAGTAGCAAGTGCAAGGTTACGGATTGGAGCTTGAAGAACGCTAAGAAGCATAGAAAGTAAGCCTTCACGTGATGGAAGAGTAGCGATTGCTTTAACCTCATCAAGTGTTACAAGTTTACCTTCGATTACGCCCGCTTTAATTTCTAAAGCTTCATGTTTTGTAGCGAAGTCGTTTAATACTTTCGCAGGAGCAACTACATCCTCGTTACTGAACGCGATTGCGTTTGGTCCTGTTAAGAATTCGTTTAACTCAGCCATTTCAGCAGATTCTGCAGCACGACGAGTTAGGGAGTTTTTGTAAACTTTGAACTCAACGCCAGCTTCACGTAATTGCTTACGTAATTCTGTTGCTTCAGAAACTGTTAAACCACGGTAGTCAACAACAATTGTAGATTTACTAGCACGAAGTTTGTCCGCGATTTCAGTTACAACTTGTTGTTTAGTTTCGATTACTTTGCTCATGTTATTACACCTCCTGTAGATTATATAGAAGATGTACCGAAAGTGCACTAAAAACCTCCATGCCCAACTTGTAGACATGGAGGCATATAGTCACAGAAAAAAAATTCCGTTTCGTATATTAACACCTAGGTAGGAAATTAAGTCTATTGACACCTACTGTCTACGGTACACTATTTAAATTCACAACATAAATGATTATATTAAATCTTCTTTATGAAGTCAACTTCCAATTTTTACGCTAATGTAGAAACGTCTACGCGTACGCCAGGTCCCATTGTAGAAGCAACTGTTACGTTCTTCATGTAAGTACCTTTTGCAGCAGATGGCTTAACTTTTAATAAAGTGTCAGCGATTGTTTTGAAGTTTTCTACTAATTTAGCATCTTCGAAAGATACTTTACCGATTGGAACATGGATGTTACCAGCTTTATCAACGCGGTATTCAACTTTACCAGCTTTGATTTCGTTAACAGCTTTAGTTACATCGAAAGTAACTGTTCCAGTTTTAGGGTTTGGCATTAAACCTTTAGGTCCTAATACGCGACCAAGTTTACCAACTTCACCCATCATGTCAGGAGTTGCTACTACTACATCGAAATCGAACCAACCTTGTTGGATTTTACCGATGTAATCAGTATCGCCTACGAAGTCAGCGCCAGCAGCTTCAGCTTCTTTAGCTTTTTCACCTTTAGCGAACACTAATACACGTTGTACTTTACCAGTACCGTGTGGAAGAACAACTGCACCACGGATTTGTTGGTCAGCTTTCTTAGGGTCAACACCTAAACGGAATGCAGCTTCTACAGTTGCATCAAATTTAGCTGTGTTTGTTTTCTTTACTAATTCTACTGCTTCTGTTGCAGAGTAAGCAGATGCACGATCAACAAGCTTTGCAGCTTCTACGTACTTTTTACCTCTTTTAGCCATTTTTATTTCCTCCTCGAATGTGGTTTTAGCGGAATAACCTCCCACGTTTACGCCTGTTTTCAGGTATAACCTGAGGATGAGCGCCATCCATTTATTTAAAAACAATAATCATTTACGATAATAAAGGTTGCGAATTGGAATTCCAGACCCGCAACCTTTTTTAAAAACAAATCGAATTAGTCTTCGATAACGATGCCCATACTGCGTGCAGTACCTTCAACCATACGCATTGCAGCTTCTACGCTAGCAGCGTTTAGGTCAGGCATTTTAGTTTCAGCGATTTCGCGTACTTTATCACGCTTAACAGTTGCCACTTTATTACGGTTTGGTTCACCAGAACCAGACTCAATACCAGCTACTTTCTTAAGAAGAACAGCAGCAGGAGGAGTTTTAGTAATGAAAGTGAATGAACGGTCCTCAAATACCGTAATTTCAACAGGGATGATAAGACCAGCTTGATCTGCTGTACGAGCGTTAAACTCTTTACAGAAGCCCATGATGTTAACACCTGCTTGTCCTAATGCTGGACCAACTGGTGGAGCTGGGTTAGCTTTACCTGCAGGAATTTGAAGCTTTACCATTTTAATTACCTTTTTAGCCACGAGACACACCTCCTTAAGTCCGTGATGTGGTCAATTGGACAGTGATTTGCCCTCCCACGTCATATTTTATCTGTAAGGATAAAATCTTTCAAAAAACGTCTCCGATAACGAAGACGTACTGACTTAAAAGATATTATCACTTTTTACAATTCATTTCAAGTTTCATTTTATAATTTTTCAATTTGATGGAAGTCAAGTTCAACTGGAGTCTCGCGACCAAACATGTCCACAAGTACGCTAACCTTTTTCTTCTCCACATCAATTTCTTCAATAGCACCTGTATAATCTGCGAATGGCCCCTCATTTACACGTACTGTCTCATGAAGTTCAAAGTCGAAATCAACCACTTCGTTGTCCATTCCCATATGTTTCATAATGGTAACAACTTCCTCTTCTAATAGAGGTGATGGTTTAGATCCAGAACCAGAAGAACCAACGAACCCAGTTACACCCGGCGTGTTACGTACAACATACCAAGAATCATCAGTCATGATTAATTCTACTAATACATAACCTGGGAACACTTTTCTTTTCATTAATTTTTCTTTTCCGTTTTTCATTTCTACTTCTACTTCTTCCGGGACAACAACACGGAAAATTTTATCTTGCATACCCATTGATTCTACACGCTTCTCTAGGTTTGCTTTTACTTTATTTTCATATCCAGAATAAGTATGGACAACATACCAACTTTTTTCCATTCATTTAGGACGAGCGTCCTTCCCTCCCTGACGTACATTTTTTTGCGCAAATGAAAAAACCCGTTCACCGGGCTTTTACACAGTTCTTATAAATAACATTATATCATGGATAAGTGCTTCTTATTCAAGAATTAACCAAGAATTAACCGAATTAAAGAAGAAATGCCCATATCAACTACTGCGAAGAAAATCGCAAAGAACACAACTGTAGCAACAACAGTCGCTGTTGAGCGGAGTAATTCATCTTTTTTAGGCCAACTTACTTTTTTCATTTCGCGACCTACATCGCCGAAAAAGTTCGTTAAACGCATCTGCGGGACCTCCAGTGTATTATTTCAATTATTTATTTTGTTTCCTTGTGAACTGTATGCTGATTGCATGTTTTACAAAACTTTTTTATTTCAAGTCGCTCTATTGAGCTCGTATCTTTCATAGTAGAGTAGTTTCGATTTTTACACTCTTCACATGAGAGTACAACTTTTTTCCTCATTAGTTACACCAACCTTGTAACATTATGTCCCTAAAAATGTATCATACAATAAAAGACAATGTCAATGACATGCATTTTGTACTGTCTACAAAAGAAAACAGGTGATTTATTTTACACCTGTTGCACTTGTTATTTGTTATGAATTTAAAGTTGTACTTTCTCGCATTTCCATATATCGTTCCAATTTCCTCTTCACCCGCTGTAAAGCGTTATCAATAGATTTCACATGTCTGTTTAACTGTTCTGAAATCTCTTGATAAGAACGCCCATCTAGATATAAAGAAAGTACTTTTCTTTCTAAATCGCTTAATAATTCTGATATTTTTGATTCTATGTCTGTATATTCTTCTTGGCTAATAATCATCTCTTCAGGATCAGTTACCTTCGCTTCAGAAATAACATCCAATAATGTTCGATCAGATTCCTCATCGTAAATCGGCTTATCTAAAGACACATACGAATTTAAGGGAATATGTTTTTGCCTTGTTGCCGTTTTAATAGCGGTAATAATTTGTCGAGTGATACACAGTTCAGCAAATGCTTTGAATGAAGACAGCTTGTCCTCTTTATAATCACGAATTGCTTTAAACAATCCTATCATACCTTCTTGAACAATATCTTCTCGATCGGCACCCACTAAAAAGTAAGATCTTGATTTCGCGCGAACAAAGTTCTTATATTTGTGAATTAAATATTCTAGAGCGTCAGTATTACCTTTTCGAACTAACTCAACGATTGCCTCATCCTCTAAATCACGAAATGTAACGTCGCCTACACTTACGAAGCCTGCTTCCACCTTGATCCCTCCGACCGCTATTTATTTAGCAATATTATACAGTAAAAAGACAAAGAGCGTCAATGCTTCAACGCTCTCCTCTTCTTAATTTTTCTAATTTTTCTGTAATATCTTTACTAAATATCTTTCGCATGGCGGGTTGCTGTTCTTTCGTGTCTTTTGTACGCCTTCTTACTTGTTGCTCCATTGCCTGTACTTCCAACTCTAATTCACGCGCAGATTTCCGAAGGGCACCTTGCGCAAATATAACCCATTGTTCCGTGTAATCAGAAGTCGCAACATATATTCGTGTATTTATATTTCTAAGCTCTATCGCAAGCTGCTCTATCTTTTCGTCTGCAGTTTGATTCTTTCGTGTGAATATTACTTCCACACGAGATTGTTTCATCTTTTTTTCAATACCATGTACTGTATAGGCATCAAAGACTATCATCACTTTTGTACCTGTATAACCTTGATAATCCGCCATCTTATCAATAAGTGCATCTCTTGATGATTGTAAATCTACATCCCGCAGTTTCTTCAAATCTCCCCAAGCTCCGATAATGTTGTAACCGTCAACGATTAAAATATCGTTCATCTTTTATTTACCAATTTCGTGACGTTTACGATATACCTCATACATTAACAAACTTGCGGCTACGGAAGCATTTAAGGATGTAACTTTACCAACCATCGGTAGAGTGATTAGGAAATCACACTTTTCACCAATAATACGACTCATACCTTTTCCTTCACTACCAATTACTAACCCAATTGGCATTTTACCATCTAAATTACGGTAATCCGTTTTCCCTTTGGCATCTGTACCAGCAATCCAAAGTCCACGTTCTTTTAATTCATCAATTGTACGGGATAAGTTCGTTACGCGCGCAACAGGAATGTATTCAATCGCTCCTGTTGATGCTTTCGCAACTGACGCTGTAAGCCCCACAGCCCTTCTCTTTGGAATAATAATTCCATGAGCTCCTGTCGCATCAGCAGTACGCATAATAGAACCTAGGTTATGCGGATCTTCAATCTCATCTAAAATTAAGAAGAATGGATCTTCATTACGTTTTTCTGCCACTTTGAATAACTCTTCTAACTCCGCATACTGATATGCAGCTACTTGAGCAATTACACCTTGATGATTACCCTCAACTAATTGATCTAACTTTTTCTTTGGTGCATGTTGTAAAATAACCTTATTTTCTTTCGCTAACGCTAGTACAATCTGTACTTGTCCTTTGGCAGCACCTTCTGCGATCCAAATTTTATTTATATCTCTCCCTGATCGTAACGCCTCAATTACAGGGTTACGTCCGATAATATATTCACTACTCATGATGATGTGCCCCCTTCCTTTTCTTCTAAAACTGCAATAGCCTTATATACAATTTCGTCTAATCTTTCACGGTTATTTAATAAATGATGATAACCAATTAGCGCTTCAAAGGCTGTACTATGTCGATATGTTTGTACATCCGTATTTTTTGGAACTGTACCTGAATTTGCATTACGTCCTCTTCTTAATACCGCCTCTTCTTCCTCTGTCAAAAACGCCGTCTCTAATAAATGATAAACAACTTTCGCCTGTGCTTTTGCTGAAACAAAGCTTGTCCCTAATCGATGTAATTGATTAGGGCGAACTTTCCCTTTTTGAAGTAGGTGATAGCGGATATATTGTTCATATACCGCATCACCCATGTATGCTAACGCTAAGCTGTTTAATTGCTTTGCATCAATCATTCTTATCCTCTTTTCCATCTTGTACCTTGAGCGGTATCTTCTAAAATAATATTACGGTCTTTTAAGTCATCGCGAATTTGATCTGATAATGCAAAATCACGATTTTTACGAGCTTCAATGCGTTTTTGAATAAGTGCATCAATTTCTTCATCAAGCAACTCTTCTTGCGCTAATTCTAACCCTAAAATATCAAATAATGTTTCAAGTTGTTTTACGTATGCTTCAATTACCACTGTAGACGTATGTTCTTCCAGTAAATATTGATTCGCATGATTTGCCACATTATATAACTCAGTGATTGCATTAGCAGTGTTGAAGTCATCATTCATCGCTTCTTCAAATGCAGTCTGGAATTTTTCCAGTTCCGCTAACCATTTCTCATTATGGTCTGTTAAATCAGTACTACTTTCCATACGGTGTTTTAAGTTACCGTAAGCCGTCTTAATTCTTTCCAGTCCGTTATTTGTGCTTTGTAATAACTCTTCACTGAAATTAATTGGATGACGGTAATGTACCGATAGCATAAAGAATCTAATTAACTGCGGATTATATTGCTTAATGATATCGTGAACTAAAATAAAGTTCCCCAATGACTTAGACATCTTCTCATTATTAATATTAATATATCCATTGTGCATCCAGTAACGTGCAAATGTTTTTCCAGTTAACGCCTCAGACTGCGCAATTTCATTCTCATGATGAGGAAATGCTAAGTCTTGACCACCAGCATGAATATCGATTGTATCTCCTAAGTATTTACGTGCCATTGCCGAGCATTCAATATGCCAGCCTGGACGACCTTTCCCCCAAGGGCTTTCCCAGAAGATTTCTCCTTCTTTAGCATCTTTCCATAAAGCAAAATCAAGAGGGTCTTGTTTCTTTTCTCCTACTTCAATACGCGCACCGTGACGTAAGTCTGCGATTGGTTGATGCGATAATTTACCGTATCCTTCGAATTCCTTCGTTCTAAAGTACACATCACCTTCTGATTCATATGCATATCCTTTATTCACAAGTTCTTGAATAAATTCAATAATAATATCCATATTTTCCGTTACACGCGGATGAACTGTTGCGTGTTTGCAACCTAGTGCCGTTACATCCTCAAAGTACGCTTCAACGAAACGGTCAGCAATTGTCGGCACATCTTCACCTAATTCATTTGCTGCTTTAATTAATTTATCATCTACGTCAGTAAAGTTGGACACATACTGCACATCATACCCTTTATATTCTAAATAACGGCGTACCGTATCAAATACCATAGGTGGTCTTGCATTCCCAATGTGAATATAGTTATAAACTGTAGGTCCACACACATACATCTTTACCTTATTTTCTTCTAATGGAGTAAACTCTTCCTTTTGACGTGTTAACGTATTATAAATGTGAATAGTCATTTTTATCCTTCCTTTCTACCTTTACTTCAAGTTGTTTTTTCAATTTATCAAGTTCTACTTCCATGACCTTTAACTTATCAAAAATTGGGTCTGGAAGGTCAGAATGATTTAATTCTTGACCGATTTTTACTCCATTTTGAATAACGACTCGGCCAGGTATACCTACAACTGTAGAATGTGCAGGGACTTCTTTTAATACGACAGAACCTGCTCCAATTTTAGAATTCTCTCCAACTGTAATAGAACCTAGTACTTTAGCACCTGTTGCAATTAATACATTATCCTGAATTGTAGGATGCCTCTTTCCCTTTTCTTTACCCGTACCACCTAATGTAACCCCTTGATAGATCGTTACATTATCACCAATTTCGCACGTTTCTCCAATTACAACCCCCATTCCATGGTCTATGAAAAAACGACGACCAATTGTTGCTCCTGGATGAATCTCAATGCCAGTAAAGAAACGACTAACTTGTGAGATCCAACGTGCAATAAAGAAGAAATTTTTTTTATAAAAAGCATGTGCAATTCGATGGGCCCAAACTGCATGTAATCCAGAGTAAGTCAAAATGACTTCGAAATAACTTCTTGCCGCTGGATCCTGTTCAAAAACGACTTCAATATCTTCCCGAAGCCTCTTAAACATCGACGTTCCCTCCCCTTTATGGGCTGCTTTTTTGAATGAACTAACTCCCTACTTATCTCCCTAAATCTTTATACACGTAGATAAAATTTATACTCATACCCAGTTTTACGGTATAAAAAAAGACGCCTCTGTCATATTGACAGAGACGCCTTATAAGCGCGGTTCCACTCTGTTTAGGCTAAAAAAGCCTCAAACTCATCTCTGATAACGGTGTACACCGCTTCTGCTTACTTTACGCCCTAAGACGTTTCGCAAAACAATTTACTGTTCAGCAGAAGACTCGAAGGGGCATTTCAAAAATCCGCTTATAAACCACTTCCAGCCTAAAGGTGGTTCTCTCTGTAAAAAGCCTGATTTTCTACTTCTCCTTCTCGTCGCTTTTCCTTATTAGGTTTTAAGTATACTTATTATATTTCTAAACCTAGAAAATGTTAACCAATTACTTTTTGAAGACGATTTAAAACTTTTTCTTTTCCAAGAAGTGCAATAGCATTCGGAAGCTCTGGACCATGTGTTTGACCAGTAGTTGCAACACGGATTGGCATAAATAAGTTTTTACCTTTATGACCTGTTTCCTTTTGAACTGCTTTAATAGCCGCCTTAATTGCTGCTGGTTCCATCGCTTCTAGTGCTTCTACTTGACCAGCAAATGCACGAAGTACTTCTGGTACTTGTTCACCTTTTAATACTTCTTGTCCTTCTTCTTCATAATCAACATGATCTTTGAAGAACATTTCAGAAAGCTCTACAATTTCAGCTCCAAAACTCATTTGTTCATGGTATAAAGCAATTACACCACGGATCCAATCTTGATCTTGTTCACTTAAAGTTTCTCCCACACGTCCAGCTTTCACTAAATGCGGTAAACTTAACTCTACAACCGTATCTAAATCTTGCTTTTTCATATACTGGTTGTTCATCCATTTTAGTTTTTGAGAATCAAATAATGCAGGTGATTTTGATAAACGAGCTGCATCAAACATTTTGATAAACTCATCTTTAGAGAAGATTTCTTCTTCACCTACTGGTGACCAACCTAATAGCGCAATAAAGTTAAAGATTGCTTCTGGAAGATATCCAAGCTCTTTATATTGCTCAATAAATTGAATAATAGATTCATCACGCTTGCTTAATTTTTTACGACTTTCATTTACAATTAAAGTCATATGACCGAATTGTGGGATATCCCAACCGAAAGCTTCATAAATCATCATTTGTTTTGGCGTGTTTGAAATATGATCATCACCACGAAGTACATGTGTAATCTCCATTAAGTGATCATCTACTGCTACCGCAAAGTTATAAGTTGGGATTCCATCTTTTTTCACGATAACAAAATCACCAAAATCATTTGAATGGAATGCAACTTCGTCTTTTACGATGTCTTTGAATGTGTAATCACGATTAGCTGGTACACGGAAACGAATACTCGGAATACGTCCCTCAGCTTCAAATTCTTTCATTTGTTCTTCAGTTAAATCACGGTGGTTACCTGCATAACGAGGTGTTTCACCACGAGAAATTTGTCCTTCACGCTCTGCTTCTAGCTCTTCTTCTGTCATATAACATTTGTAAGCTAAACCACGCTCTAATAAATCTAGATATAATTTTTTATAAATATCTAAACGCTCTGTTTGACGATATGGTCCAAATTCACCGCCAACATCAACACCTTCATCCCAGTCCATACCGAGCCATTTTAAGTATTTTAATTGGCTTTCTTCTCCACCAGCCACGTTACGTTTTACATCAGTATCTTCAATACGAATAATAAACTTGCCATCTAAATGACGAGCAAATAAATAATTAAATAATGCCGTACGCGCATTTCCGATATGTAAGTGTCCTGTTGGACTTGGCGCATAGCGCACTCTCACTTGCTTTTCCATAATTGGTACACCTTCCATTCTTAATGTCTACACATTCTATAATTGTACAACAAAAAAATGTGATTATCCATCTTACGAATTAAAAACCATTATTTTTTCTGTAATAATACCACTGCTTGAGAGGCAATTCCTTCTTCCCTACCTGTAAATCCTAATTTTTCTGTTGTAGTTGCCTTTACATTAATGTTATCTATAGACGTTTCTAACAGTTCACTAATACGTTTACGCATACTTTCAATATGCGGTGCCATTTTTGGCTTTTGAGCAATAATTGTACAATCTAAATTCCCTAACTCGTAACCTTGTTCACGCACAAATTCCCAAACTTTTTGCAACAATACAGCTGAATCTGCATCTTTAAAAGCTGGGTCTGTATCAGGAAAATGCTTTCCGATATCTCCTGCTGCAATGGCACCTAAACATGCATCAGCAATCGTATGTAACAATACATCTGCATCTGAATGGCCGATTAATCCTTTCTCGTGTGGAATTGTAATTCCGCCAATAATTAACGGTCTACCTTCTGCAAATTCATGCACGTCAAAACCTTGTCCAATTCGAAACATTCTTTACATCCTCCTTGAGCTAAACCACTGAGCTTTATGACTCTATATTATATCGATATCCTTACAAAGAAAAGCCCGGCCATTGCCGAGCTTTTCTTTGTTATACACCATCACGGCTATTTTTTCAGAACATGAAGGAAACTTTCAGCAATTAGTAAATCCTCTGGAGTCGTCACTTTAATATTATAGTAACTCCCTTCTACTACACCTACTTGCTTTCCAATACGTTCCACGAGACTTGCATCATCTGTACCAAGAAAACAGCTCTGTTTTGCACTTCTATGAGCTTCTAGCAAAAGAGAAACAGAGAACCCTTGCGGTGTTTGTACAGCCTTAAGCTGAGATCGTTCTACCGTTTCGACAACAACACCTTGCTCTACCTTCTTAACTGTATCCTTTACTGGCACTGCACAAATGGAAGCTCCATATTTTTCTGCTGCTGTTAATACATCTTGAATCACTTTATTCGTTACGAATGGGCGCGCTCCGTCATGTACAAGAACGTATTCAACATCACTCGCATGCTGAATCGCGTTATATACACTATCTTGTCTTTCGGCTCCACCCTGAATAAATTGTACCTGTTTTTCAATCGGATACTTCTGCATTAATTCTTCAAAATACGGGCGTTCCTCTTCGTTAATTGCCATAACAATACTTTTGCACGCTTTATCTCTTTCAAAAGCACGTAATGTATGAACGATAATCGGTACTTCATTTATAAGTAAGAACAACTTATTTTTGCCAGCACCCATCCGCTTTCCTTGGCCGGCTGCCGGAATAATTAATGTATACATATTAATAATCCTCTACCTATAATGCTTTTTCTAATAATTTACGTTTTGCGAAAATCATACGACCAGCTGATGTTTGTAATACGCTAGTAACCAGTACATTAAGTTGCGAACCTACATACTCTCTACCATCTTCTACTACAATCATCGTACCATCATCTAAGTACGCAACACCTTGGTTTTGCTCTTTACCATCTTTCACAACATAAACATTTAATTCTTCGCCAGGGAGTACAACTGGTTTAATTGCATTAGCTAAATCATTAATGTTTAACACTGTTACTCCTTGTAATTCAGAAACTTTATTTAAGTTAAAATCATTCGTTACTACAGTTCCACCGGTGATTTTTGCTAACTTTACAAGTTTGCTATCCACCTCTTGGATATCCTCGAAATCGCCTTCATAAATTTCTACCGGAATCGGCATCTCTTTTTGAATACGATTTAAAATGTCTAGTCCTCTGCGACCACGATTACGCTTTAAAGCATCGGAAGAATCGGCAATATGCTGAAGCTCTTCTAATACGAATTGTGGAATCACAATTGTTCCTTCCAAAAACTTCGTTTGGCAAATGTCAGCAATACGTCCATCGATAATTACACTCGTATCGAGAATTTTCCAATGAGTCGTAGATTTTTCTGCTTCTGCCTCTTCGTTCTCGTTATTATTTTTCTTCTTACCTCCGCGTTGGGGTAATGTAAATAATCCTAGCAATTCATTCCTCTTTTTAAATCCTACTTGGAATCCTAAATATCCAAGTAAAAGAGTGAAGAACACTTGCAATACCGTACTAATAACCGGAATTGTAAATTCACGAATCGGTATTAAAATTAAATATGCAACAATAAGACCAGAGATCAATCCTAATGTACCAAATAAAACATCTGCTACAGGCGCCTTTACAAGAGCCTCTTCAATATGCTTAATAAGTTGAACAATATAATCTACAAGCCAAAATGTTGTTAAAAATAAAATAATTGCACCAATAATCGCACGAACATACGATCCTTCCAATAAAGGAACAGCACCGATGTCTAATACATTAATAACTTTTGGGATTAAGTAAATCCCTAACGCTCCCCCGATCACTAGAAAGAAGAGCTGTACGATCCGTTTTAACATCCAACCACCTCCTACTCATTATTAACCATTGTTTCGCTAATCAAAACGCCGAATGCAAAAGCGGACGTGTTTTTTTATAAATAGTTTTATTTACCAATATATCATATCATATACCAAAAATGTTCTAGTGTCGTTATATTATGGAATCAATGTAATATTCTTAATTGTGTCTACTCATATATAGATGCTCTTGAATTCTTTTTAGGCCTTCTCGTATTTTCTTCGCCCTTACTTCCCCAATTCCTTCCACATCATCCAATTCATGAATAGTCGCGCGACAAACTCCTTGCAACGTTTTGAATCGATTAATTAAATTTTCAATGATAAGTGGCGGAACACGAGAGATTTTGCTTGTAATTCGATATCCCCTTGGCGTCACACTTTCTTCTAAACTGGTTTGCCCTGGGTAACCAAGTAATTTAACTAAATCACTATCCTCTAAAAGTTGTGTATTTGCAAGGTCCTGTAACTTTTTCAAAATTTGATGATGGTCTTGTGTTTTCTCCTGATGGTAATCTTTAATTAACAATGCTGCCTCTGCTTCTAAATCAGCTAGTAATTCTGTAAGCTGTAAACGAATTAACCTACCTTCTGTTCCTAGCTCATGAATATAGCTCAATATTTCATTTTTAATACGCAGTACCATTTCAACACTATGTAAAACGTGAACTACCTCAGACATTGTAACGACCTCTTCAAATTCTAGAATGCCCAAATTCGTAATACCATCATTCCATACAGCCTTATATTTTTCTAACGTTTGAATAGCTTGGTTTGCCTTTGTTAAAATAACCCCTATATCTTTTAGTGTATAACGTAAGTTCCCTTGATATAGCGTAATTACGTTACGTCTTTGTGAAATGGCCACAACAAGGCTGCCCGTCTGCTTCGCTACACGTTCTGCTGTTCGGTGACGCATACCGGTTTCAATAGAATCAATAGATGCCTCTGGAACTAACTGTGCATTCGCTATTAAAATTTTACTTCCCGTTTCATTTAAAATAAGTGACCCGTCCATTTTTGCTAATTCATATAAACTAGCAGGAGAGAATGCACAATTAATGTGAAAACCACCATCCACAATACTTTTAATCTGCTCATTATATCCAAGAACAATTAGCCCCCCTGTTTGTGCGCGAAGTACATTATCTATCCCTTCACGCAGTGGTGTTCCTGGGGCCACGAGCTGTAAAATATTAATCATACTTTTGACACGTTGCTTATTTTCTTCCATAGCCTAGCCTCCTAATGTCAAACGAAGCGCTTCTCCTAAATTAGAAACACCTACAACCTCAATCCCATCCGGAATTGTCCATCCTCCTAAGTTTTTTCTAGGAATAATAACACGTTGAAATCCTAATTTAGCCGCTTCTTGTACACGTTGTTCGATTCTTGATACTCTTCTTATTTCTCCAGTTAATCCTACTTCTCCTATTACTGCATCAGTTGGTGCCGTAGATTTATCCCTAAAACTTGAGGCTATACTTAAAGCCACTGCTAAATCAATTGCCGGTTCGTCTAATTTCAAACCACCAGCTACTTTTAAATATGCATCTTGATTTTGCAATAGTAAACCTGTTCTTTTTTCTAATACTGCCATAATAAGCGAAACACGGTTATGATCAATTCCCGTCGCCATTCTTCGAGGATTTCCAAAACTAGTAGGGGAGATTAATGCTTGTATTTCTACTAAAACCGGTCTTGTTCCTTCCATTGAAGCAACTACTGTTGATCCTGCAACACCAACCGGCCTTTCCTCAAGGAAGATTTCAGAAGGATTTAAAACTTCCGCAAGACCAAGCTCTTTCATTTCAAAGATACCCATTTCATTCGTGGAACCAAAACGGTTCTTCACAGCCCGTAAAATACGATACGTATGGTGTCGATCTCCTTCAAAGTAAAGAACTGCATCGACCATATGTTCTAACATACGAGGTCCTGCAATTGCTCCTTCTTTTGTCACATGCCCGACAATGAAAATAGGGATTCCTTTTGTTTTTGCAAGTTTCATTAATTCCGCTGTACATTCACGTACTTGTGCCACACTTCCTGGTGCTGACGTCACTTCAGGTAAATGTATCGTTTGAATAGAATCAATAACAACAAAAGCTGGATTCATCTCTTCAATATGTGCTGCAATACGCTGCAGGTCTGTCTCTGCTACAACAAATAGATTGCTACCCTTTACATGCAAACGATCTGCACGAAGTTTAATCTGCTTTGCCGACTCCTCACCCGATATGTATAATACATCATATGAAGAATCTGCTAATTGTGATGAAATCTGTAATAGTAATGTTGATTTTCCAATCCCAGGGTCTCCACCAATAAGCACTAAGGACCCATCTACAATTCCACCACCAAGCACACGATTAAACTCTTGAAATTCCGTTTCAATACGTGCCTCAGACTTTGTTTCTACTTCGGTAAGACGTCTTGGTTTTGTTACTTCCGTTTGAATTGCATTCGCGTAATTAAGGCGCCTAGATGATACAACTGGCTCCATTTCTTCAACAAGTGTATTCCATTGACCACATCCAGGACATTTACCCATATATTTTGGTGACTGATAACCACATTCTTGACATATAAATTTCGTTTTCTTTTTAGCCATACCTTTTTATAGTTCACTTCACTTTCGTCTATAAACGTTTATCCTTCTCGTACAAGAAAGAGGGCTATCGCGTAGCCCTCTTTGTTTGTCTATACTTATTTTACCTTTTCCGCACTATGAATGACAAATGATTCTCCTTCTACATCAAAGATAACTTTTTGTCCTTTCTCAATAGCACCTTTTAAAAGTTCTTCTGATAGTCTATCTTCTACATGTTTCTGAATTGCTCTGCGAAGTGGACGAGCGCCATACTCACGATCAAATCCTTTATCTGCAATAGCTGAAATTGCCCCTTCCGTTAAGTGCAATTCGATTTCTTGTTCTTTTAAGCGATTAACTAACTGATTTACCATAAGAGTTACAATCTCTTGAATATGTTTTTTCTCAAGCATATGGAATACGATAATTTCATCAATACGGTTTAAGAATTCTGGACGAAATGCCTTTTTCAGCTCATCCATTACTTTACCTTTCATATCCGAATAATCACGGCTTTCATCTTGTACATTAAATCCAAGATGTTTGTTACGTTTTAACGCCTCGGCACCAACGTTAGACGTCATAATAACAATCGTATTACGGAAATCAACTGTACGTCCTTTAGAATCTGTTAAACGACCATCTTCTAATACTTGTAGTAAAATATTAAACACATCCGGATGAGCTTTCTCTACCTCATCTAATAAGACAACTGAATATGGCTTGCGACGAACTTTCTCTGTTAATTGTCCACCTTCTTCATATCCAACATATCCTGGAGGAGAACCAACTAAACGGGAAGTAGAATGCTTCTCCATGTATTCTGACATATCGATGCGAATCATTGCATCTTCATCACCGAACATAGATTCTGCTAGTGCTCTTGCAAGTTCTGTTTTACCTACACCTGTTGGCCCTAAGAAAATAAATGAACCAATTGGGCGCTTCGGATCTTTTAATCCTGCTCTTGCACGACGAACAGCTTTTGCTACAGCTACTACTGCTTCATCTTGACCAATCAAACGATCATGGAGAATGGATTCTAAATTTAATAATTTATCAGTCTCTGTTTGTGCAAGTTTAGAAACTGGGATACGCGTCCATGTAGAAACGACATTTGCAATATCTTCTACCGTAACCTCTGAATTTTCTTTTCCTTGTTGCTCTTTCCATTGACGTTTTGTATCTTCTAACTTCTCACGTAAGCGTTGCTCCATATCACGTAAGGATGCAGCCTTTTCAAATTCTTGACTTTGTACAGCTGCATCTTTTTCTTTTCGAATCTCCTCAAGCTTCACTTCAAGCTCTTTTAAGTTTGGTGGTGTTGTATAAGAACGTAAGCGAACTTTTGAAGCAGCTTCATCAATTAAATCAATTGCTTTATCTGGTAAAAAGCGATCTGTAATATAACGATCTGAAAGTTTTACAGCTGCATCAATAGCGTCATCTGTAATAGATACACGGTGATGCGCCTCATAACGATCACGTAAACCTTTCAAGATTTGAATCGATTCTTCTAAACTTGGCTCATCAACATGAATTGGTTGAAAACGTCTTTCTAAAGCCGCGTCTTTTTCAATATATTTACGATACTCATCTAAGGTTGTTGCCCCAATACATTGTAACTCTCCTCGTGCTAAAGATGGTTTTAAAATATTCGATGCATCGATTGCACCTTCTGCTCCACCTGCACCAATTAATGTATGAAGCTCATCAATAAATAGAATAATATTGCCTGCTTGGCGAATTTCATCCATCACTTTCTTTAAACGATCTTCAAATTCACCGCGATATTTCGTTCCAGCTACCACTGTACCCATATCTAGTGTCATAACACGCTTATCTCTTAAAGTTTCAGGAACTTCATTATTTACAATTTGCTGTGCTAATCCTTCTGCGATCGCCGTTTTACCTACACCAGGCTCACCAATTAATACTGGGTTGTTTTTCGTTCTACGGCTTAATACCTCAATTACACGTTGAATTTCTTTACCACGTCCAATAACAGGGTCTAAGCGATTTTCACGCGCAACAACTGTTAAGTCCCTTGCTAAACTGTCAAGTGTCGGTGTATTTGCATTTGATGCTGAACCACCTTGATGACCTGAACTAGCTTCATTACTTCCAAGAAGTTGTAAAACTTGTTGTCTTGCTTTATTTAGACTTACACCTAAATTATTTAAAACACGTGCGGCTACACCTTCACCTTCACGGATTAAACCGAGTAAAATGTGTTCTGTTCCAACGTAAGAATGGCCTAGCTTACGCGCTTCATCCATAGATAATTCAATAACCTTTTTAGCACGAGGTGTATAATGTACAGTTTGAGAAGCTTCTGTTCCACGCCCAATTAACGCTTCTACTTCTTTTTGAACTTTCTCTGGACTTAATCCAAGAGCAATTAATGCTTTTGCTGCAATTCCTTCACCTTCGCGTACAAGCCCAAGTAAAATATGTTCTGTTCCAATATTATTATGCCCAATACGAATTGCTTCCTCTTGAGATAAAGCTAATACTTTCTGTGCTCTTTCTGTAAATCTTCCAAACATCATAGAAATCGCCTCCTACTTGCGCTTAGTTTTTTTCAATACGTAATCGCTCACGGATTAAGGTTGCTCTTCGATAATCTCTTTCTTCTGGCCCTAAAGGTCCACCTGCGTATTGTTGTAAAATACCTGGTTGTGTAAGAACCATTAGCTCAGTCAAAATATTTCTCGATATACCTTTTATATATCCTAGATCAATACCAAGTCGTACATCCGATAAGCAATTGGCTGCTTCTGCAGATTGAATTAAACGACTGTTTGCTAGTATGCCGTAAGAACGATAAACCTTATCTTCAAGTTCAATACTTGAATTTTGTACAATTAATTCTCTAGCTATTTTTTCTTGCTGTATAATTTGTTGAATGACACTCTTTAAATCTGCAATAATATCTTCTTCAGACTTTCCTAGCGTCATTTGATTTGAAACTTGAAATATATTACCTAACGCTTCGCTACCTTCACCGTATATTCCTCTTACTACTAACCCTAATTTTTGAATTACTTGTATAATACGGCTAATTCTTTTTGTTAAAACCAGTCCCGGTAAATGAATCATCACAGAAGCTCTTAACCCTGTGCCAACATTAGTAGGACAACTTGTAATATATCCAAGTGACTCATCAAAAGCGTATTCAACTTCTTTCTCAATCCAATTATCTATTTGATTGGCGCTTTGAAGCGCCTCTGATAACTGTAATCCTGAAAATAGGCACTGAATCCGAATATGGTCTTCTTCATTAAGCATAACACTAATATGTTCACTTTCTGATAGTAGACATGCTCCATATTCTGTCCCTGCAAGATTTGGACTAATTAAATGCTTTTCGACTAAAACTCTCCTTTGAAGAGGGGTTAATTCATTCATCTTTAATAGTCCAAACTCCCCAAAGGACCCTACTGCTTTATTTATAAATTTCTTTTTGAATAGTTCATGAATCTGTTTAGCTTCTTCTTCGTTTTGCATAGTGGAAAATTGATATTGTTTAAAATTACGAGCCAAACGAATTCGACTACTTAAAACAATATCAGAATCAGGGCCATCCCCCTTCATCCATGGACTAATTGCTTCGTTCATAATTTTGTCCAGTGACATAGAATTATTCCCCCTCCCTATGCTCACTAAGCTGTATTTCAAGACCTCGGATTTTATCCCTTACCTCTGCAGCTTTCTCAAATTCTTCTTTCTGTACGTATTGTTTCAGAATAAGTTTTAGTTCATCTAATTCTTTCTTTAAGTGGATATTTCCTTCTATACGTTCCGGAATTTTTCCACAATGTTCTGTATGCCCACCGTGAAGGCGTTTTAATAATGGCTTTAAATGCTCCTTAAATGTATCGTAACAAGAAGAACAGCCAAAACGTCCGACTTTTGTAAATTGCTCATATGTCATCTTACAATCTGGACACCTTACTATATCTGCATTTGAAAATCCATTTTTTCCTTCTTCAAACATTGTTGATTCACCGTGTAATAAACCAGCAAATAAATCATGAAATGAAAAGTTAGACTGCGATGATTGAAAGAAAGACGTATAGCCACTTTGCTCTGCACATTGCTCACAAAGATGAACTTCCGCCTTCTTCTCGTTAATTACTTTTGTATAATGTAAAGTTGCTGGTCTTATGTTACAGTTTTGACAAGTCATCACTATCCCCACCTTTACAACAGGAACGCTCTATCTCATGGTACTTTTCATACATTACTAGATTGTTCGCTTTCCTGAATCCATTTAAATAAAAGTGCATGTTCTTTTTCAAAACTTCTACAATATTTAACTGCTTTATCTTAGTTATCAATCTTTTACAAAAGTTATATTTATTTATATTTCAGTGTTCTTAACATTGCGCATAATATTCGAGCCCTAAGTTCATCTCGAGAAGGAACATCCATTGATAATACAGAACGGTCTATTACACTTAACATCAGTTTCGCTTCACGATTTGTTATGATTCCCTCTTCTATTAAACGTATAATCATACTTTCTGCATTCCCTTGCGCAACGCTATGATCAATCATATGAAGCATTTGATCAATAATGTCTATATCATCATGCAGTTTGACTTTTATAATGCGAATGTAACCTCCTCCACCACGTTTACTTTCTACTACAAATCCTCTTTCTAACGTAAAACGGGTATTGATTACATAATTGATTTGAGATGGTACGCACTCGAATCGATCCGCAATCTCATTTCTCTTGATTTCAATCACATTATTATTACTTAAGTCAATAACTTGCTTTAGATATTGCTCAATGATATCAGATATATTTCTCATTTATCCGCCACCTTTATTGACTTTGACTATCTTTGACTTTAATTATATACGTATTAATAAAATTTGCAACTCTTTTGCTTATTCACTATCCTAGCCACATTCCCCTGTATTTAAACAAAATATGAATACTTTAAACACATTTTTTATTACTATGGATTATAAAATAAAACACGAAAAAACACGAGTCATTTGACTCGTGTTTTAGTTGCTTGGCGACGTCCTACTCTCACAGGGACAAGGTCCCAACTACCATCGGCGCTAGAGAGCTTAACTTCCGTGTTC
>NZ_JBXAHS010000014.1:0-48385 GCF_058795355.1 Bacillus sp. GW823-FHT06A11
GGAAGTTAAGCTCTCTAGCGCCGATGGTAGTTGGGACCTTGTCCCTGTGAGAGTAGGACGTCGCCAAGCAACTAAAAACACAAGTCTTTTGACTTGTGTTTTTTTGTATTGTTAAAAAGAATGGGAAAGAAGTAATGGTAATACAAACACGTTGCCCAAGAGTTAATCATATTATATAAGAGATGGGTGTATATTTTTCTGGAAATTGTTAAGGATTAGAAGTATAAAATAGGTTCACTTAAATAGGGAGGGAAGGTTATGAAATTACAAAGTGAAGTTTGTATTGTTTGTGAGACAAAAAGAAAAGAAGGTATATATGTTTATAATAATTTAATATGTTATGAATGTGAAAAGGATATGGTGAATACAGAGACAGATGATCCGAAATATATACATTATTTAAAGCAACTTCGAAAATTAGAAGTATCATATTTTTAAATAGGCATATGCCTATTATTTTTTTTGTTCTGTATAATAGATGGAGAATGAATAATAAGGAAGAGATGTAGATGAATCAAAATCATATGCCTTTATATGAGGCGTTAATCGAGTTTAAAGAAAGAGGGCCGTTATCCTTTCATGTCCCAGGTCATAAGAATGGTTTAAACTTCCCTCAGAAGGCAATAAGAGAGTTTAAAGATATTCTATCTATTGATGTAACTGAGTTAGCAGGACTAGATGATTTGCATAGTCCGTTTGAATGTATAGATGAGGCACAACAATTATTGGCTGAAGTGTATGATACAAAGAAAAGTTATTTTTTAATTAATGGTTCAACAGTCGGGAACTTAGCGATGATTTTGTCTTGTTGTGGGGAACATGATATTGTTCTTGTACAAAGAAATTGTCATAAATCAATTATTAATGGTTTAAAACTAGCGGGAGCAAATCCCATTTTTTTAGATCCATGGATTGATGAAACTTATAATGTACCAGTGGGAGTTCGTAATGAAATTATTAAGAAAGCAATTGGAAAATATCCAAATGCGAAAGCACTCATTCTAACGCATCCTAATTATTATGGTATGGGGATGGATTTAGAGGCAAGCATCGCTTTTGCACATGCACATGAAATCCCTGTTTTGATAGATGAGGCACATGGGGCACATCTTTGTTTAGGAGAACCATTCCCGAAATCAGCGTTAACATATGGTGCAGATATTGTAGTGCATTCTGCACATAAGACATTACCCGCAATGACAATGGGTTCCTATTTACATATAAATAGTCACTTAGTAGACGAAGAGAAGGTTACTACTTATTTAAGTATGCTACAATCTAGTAGTCCATCGTATCCAATTATGGCTTCCTTGGATATAGCACGCTTTACAATGGCGCGTATAAAAGAAGAAGGTCATGGTGAAATTGTTGAGTTTTTACGGAGATTTAAGGAACGGTTACGTTCTATTCCCCAAATCGCCATTTTAGAATATCCGTTGCAAGACGAGTTAAAGGTTACCGTACAAACTCGTTGTCAGTTATCAGGGTACGAATTACAGTCCGTATTTGAAAAGGTCGGTATATATACAGAGATGGCTGATCCGTACAATGTCCTATTTATTTTACCCCTGCAAGCAAATGAGGGGTATATGAAGGTTATAGAGATGATCCGAGTAGCATTGCAACATTATGACGTGAAAGACAAGAGGGAATCTATTCGTTATACTTATAAAGGTGAATTCTCTCCGTTGCCGTATACGTATAAACAACTAGAAAGATATGGAACAAGGATAGTATCTATAGAAGAGGCTGTTGGAATGATAGCGGCGGAAATGGTGATTCCGTATCCACCTGGGATTCCATTGGTTATGTATGGAGAGAGAATTACTTCAGAGCATAAAGAGCAAATTATGTATTTAGAGAGAGCAGGAGCTCGTTTTCAAGGTAATACGAAATATATGAAAGTGTATGATATAGAAAGTAGGTTTTAGGATGAAGGGATTATTTGTAACAATTGAAGGCCCAGAAGGTTCAGGTAAAACAACGTTAATTAAAAGCTTATTGCCATATTTTGAACAAAAAGCACAAAAGGTAATGGCGACAAGGGAACCAGGTGGTATTGCAATTTCTGAGGACATTAGGACGATTTTACATAAACAAGAATATACGATGATGGAAGCACGTACAGAAGCGCTTCTTTATGCTGCTGCGCGCAGACAACATTTAGTAGAAAAAGTTATGCCAGCACTTAATGAGAACTATCTCGTGTTATGTGATCGTTTTATAGATAGTTCTTTAGCATATCAAGGCTATGCAAGAGGATTGGGTATGGATAAGGTATTTGAAATAAATCGTTTCGCAACAGAGGACTGTATGCCTAGTTTAACAATTTATCTAGACATTGAGCCTGAGGTTGGCTTGGCTCGGATTGAAAAAGATGCAGGACGTGAAGTAAATCGACTAGATATGGAAGATATCTCTTTCCATAAACGTGTGCGCGAAGGGTATTTACAAGTTGTAGAACGTTTCTCGGAGCGTATTGTATTGGTAAATGCTGATCAGCCGATGGAAAAACTTATAGAAGAAGTTGTTCAGATTATAGAAGATAAATTGTTATAATAGAAGGAAAGAATGAAATAAGTGAGGTATGCATTATGATGAAGACGTGGGAGCAGCTTTCTGCTATACAACCCATCGGTGTAAAAATGTTGATGAATAGCATTGCAAAAGAGCGTATATCCCACGCTTACTTGTTAGAGGGAGGGAAAGGTACGGGAAAGTTTGCGACAGCAATTCAAATGGCAAAGAGTTTCCTCTGTTCTCAGCGGAATGGAGTAGAGCCCTGTCATGTATGCACAAATTGTAAGCGAATTGATTCAGGTAACCACCCTAACTTACATATTGTAAAACCAGACGGATTATCTATTAAGAAGCAGCAAATTCATGATTTACAAGAAGAGTTTTCAAAAACAGGATTAGAGGCAAATAAAAAGTTATATATTATTGAGCACGCAGATCGTATGACGGCAAATGCGGCAAATACACTTTTGAAATTTTTAGAAGAACCAAGTAGTGATACAACCGCTATTTTACTTACTGAACAAAGTCATCAAATTTTAAATACGATTTTATCTCGTTGCCAAGTTGTTACGTTTAGACCGTTACCTACAGAATCTTTAATTAGAAGATTACAGGAAGAAGGTATTACAGCATCTTTATCGACACTTGCTGCTCAACTCACAAATAGTTTTGATGAAGCTTTAGCTTTATGTAGTGATGAATGGTTTGCACAAGCACGAGCTTTAGTGATAAAATTATGTGAAGCGCTCGAAAAAGATAAAACCTCTATTTTTTTTGTACAAGAAAAATGGGGAAAACACTTTGGAGAGAAAGAACAATTACAGCAAGGGTTAGATATGTTACTCCTTATTTATAAGGATTTACTATATGTTCAACTTGGAGAAGAAGATCGTCTTGTTTTTCATGAGCAGAAAGAGATGTTTGAATCGTTTTCCTATGCTCAGAAGCGCATTGTATCAGCTCTCTTTAATATATTAGAGGCAAAAAATAGAATCAACGCTAATGTAAATGCGCAGCTTGTGTTCGAACAGTTAGTGTTGCGGTTGCAGGAGGGATGACCGTTTTGTATGATGTAGTAGGTGTTCGCTTTAAGAAGGCCGGAAAGGTATATTACTTTGATCCAAATCAGTTCGATATCTCTGAAAATGAGTTTGTTATTGTAGAAACGGTAAGAGGTATTGAATACGGAAAAGTAGTTATTACCAAAAAGCAAGTTGATGAAAACGACGTTGTATTACCGCTAAAAAAGGTTATTCGTATTGCAAATGAAAATGATCGTACCATTGTTGAAGAGAACAAACATGCTGCAAAAGAAGCATATCAAGTCTGTCAGCAAAAGGTAGTAGAGCATAATCTTGATATGAAACTTGTAGATGTAGAGTATACATTCGATCGTAATAAGATTATTTTCTATTTTACTGCGGATGGTCGGATTGATTTCCGCGAACTAGTGAAGGACTTAGCGGCAATTTTTAGAACAAGAATTGAACTAAGACAAATTGGTGTTCGTGATGAAGCGAAGATGCTAGGTGGTATTGGTCCATGTGGTCGTATGCTTTGTTGTTCTACTTTTTTAGGAGATTTTGAACCTGTATCCATTAAAATGGCAAAGGATCAAAATTTATCATTAAATCCTGCAAAAATCTCTGGTTTATGTGGTCGCTTAATGTGTTGCTTAAAATATGAGAATGATGAATATGAGGCAGCAAAGGAACAACTTCCTGATTTAGATCAACGTATACAAACCCCGCATGGTACTGGCCGTGTGATCGGATTAAATATTTTAGAAAGATTAATTCAAGTGGAACTAGTAGACAAGGAACGGATAGTAGAATATACGTTAGATGAGTTAGTGAATAAAGGGGTCGTTTCGAGTCAAACCACAGATTAATGAGGTGGGTGCTTGTGGAGAAAAAAGATATTTTTGAATCGGTTTCTAGTATGGAAGAGCAAATTGGACATTTATACAAACAGTTGGGAGAGTTAAAACAGCATCTTGCAGAGTTGTTGGAAGAAAACCAGCATATAAAAATGGAAAATAACAATTTGCGACACCGTTTTGAAGAAGTGCAGAATAAAGAAAAACAAAAAACTCAAAAGCGTAAAGAAGTGAAGCCGAAGACAGATATTGGTGAAGGCTATGACAATTTAGCGAGACTGTATCAAGAAGGTTTTCATATTTGCAATCTACATTATGGAAGTGTACGTAAAGAGGGAGATTGTTTGTTCTGTCTGTCATTCTTAAATAAAAAGTGAAATTACCTTTCCAATTATAATTGGAAAGGTAATTTTTTATACATGAAATAGGGTAGGTTAAGGGTAAGAAAAGGAGCAGTATATGAATTTATATGAAGATGAACGTTTAGATTACTTATTAGCGCAAGACATGAAGATTATACAAAGCCCATCAGTATTTAATTTTTCTTTAGATGCTGTTTTACTGGCAGATTTTGCATGGGTACCAATTCAAAAGGGGAATTTACTTGATTTGTGTACAGGTAACGCAGTTGTCCCCCTTCTATTAAGTACAAGAACAAAAGGAAAGATTACTGGTGTGGAAATTCAAGAACGCTTATATGATATGGGAGTAAGAAGTGTTCAATATAATGGGCTGGAAGAAAGAATTCACCTCATACATGGAGATTTGAAAGATATGCCAGAGAAACTCGGACGTCATCAATATGATGTTGTTACATGTAATCCACCATATTTTCAAACACCTCAAACTTCAGAGAAAAATATGAATGAACATTTAGCGATAGCTCGTCATGAAATTATGTGTACATTAGAAGATGTTGTATCTGCAAGTAGTCAGTTAGTAAAACAAGGTGGGAAAGTGGCGTTTGTACATCGTCCAGGGCGATTACTCGACATTGTCACATTAATGCGTAAATATAAAATTGAACCAAAGCGTGTGCGATTTGTTTATCCTAAGGTTGGAAAAGAAGCAAATACATTGTTAATTGAAGGAATTAAGGATGGAAATGCAGATTTAAAAATTTTACCACCTCTCGTTGTATATGAGAACAATAACGAATATACAAAGGAGATACGTTCAATTTTATATGGAGAAGAATAAGCATTTTTTTTATGTGGTAGAGTGCTCTGATGGAAGTTATTATGCTGGATATACAAACCATATAGAAAAACGAATACAGACTCATAATAGCGGCAAAGGAGCTAAGTATACACGCGTCAGGCTTCCTGTCGTTTTAAAATATGTAGAGACCCATGATGATAAACGTACAGCTATGCAAGCGGAGTATTACTTTAAGCAATTAACGAGAAAACAAAAAGAGGCATATATGCAAAAAGGAGAACGCTATGTGGCAACAAAAAAGCTTTCAACAAAATGAAAAGGGAGTTTTATATTTAGTACCAACTCCTATTGGAAATTTAGAAGATATGACATTTCGTGCAATCCGAATTTTAAAAGAAGTGGATTTAATTGCTGCTGAAGATACGAGACAAACGAAAAAACTTTGTAATTATTTTGAAATTGAAACACCTGTCACGAGTTATCATGAGCATAATAAAGAAGTAAGTGGAAAGAGAATATTAGAGAAGTTAGAGGATGGAAAGAATGTAGCACTTGTTAGTGACGCTGGTATGCCGTGTATTTCTGATCCGGGTTACGATATTGTTGTTGAGGCAGTAGCTGAGCAATATCATGTAATTCCGCTTCCTGGAGCAAATGCAGCCCTTACAGCATTAATTGCATCCGGTCTTGAAACAAAGCAGTTTTATTTCTATGGTTTCTTGCAGAGAAACAAAAAGGAACGGAAGATGGAGTTAGAAAAGCTTCGTTATGTACAAACTACAATGATGTTTTATGAAGCGCCTCATCGTTTAGATGATACTTTAATTTCGATGCAGGAAGTGTTGGGAAATAGAGAGATTGTATTGTGTCGAGAGTTAACGAAAAAATTTGAGGAATTTATTCGAGGGACAATTCAAGAAGCAATTGAGTGGACGAAGCAAAATGAAGTACGTGGTGAGTTTTGTATTTTAGTAGCTGGTTCAACAGAAGAACCTGCTCCAGAAGAACAATGGTGGGAATCTCTTTCAGTATATGATCATATTGAACACTATATAAATGAAAAAGGTATGAATTCAAAAGAAGCGATTAAAACAGTCGCTAAAGATCGAGATTTGTCGAAAAGAGATGTATATCAAATCTATCATGTCGATAAAAAATAAGCTTCTCATAATTGAGAAGCTTATTTTGCTGTTTCGATATAATCTTGAAGTTCGTTTAAGATTTGCTCAGCGCCTTCTTTGCTTAAGATGATTTTACCTTCAGCTAAAGAAAGGTTACCGTCAGATACTTCACCAGTTACTTGGCAAGTCATGTTTGGTTTATATTTCTTTAAGATGATTTTTTCGTCATCAACATAGATTTCAAGAGCGTCCTTTTCTGCAATACCTAAAGTACGGCGTAATTCGATTGGAATTACTACACGACCTAATTCATCAACTTTACGAACAATACCAGTAGATTTCATAATTTTTTTCCTCCTAAATAAATAGTTTATAAGTTTCGAGTCTATTTTTAGATTCGTCATTTTTCGACAAAATACCCTATGGACATATGATACCAATCATTTACATTTCCGTCAATTCTTAAATTCTATATTTTTTAAAAAGATTTATAGATTTCTTATTTCTTATATATAATAGATTGAGAGGAAATTCCACAATTATTTACAATATTTTCAGAAAAAAATAACAAATTTCAAGTGGAGATTGTATATTTTTTTGAAATATGAGCAATAGATGATAAAGATATCGAGCATTAAGACCCAGAATTCAAAATTAGGTTGGCTTAAAGAAGATAATTGAGATTCGGGCTGCTCGTAAAAGCCCGATTGATGTGGGCTAATAATCAGTGGGGATGAAGAAAAACCCCACTGATTAAAGTTTCACTTTATATATGAGTTTTTGATATACTGTTTATAAATACATATGAGGTTATTCGGGAGGTCCAAAACAATGACAGAGGAAAATAAGTCCTTTTATATTACTACCCCAATTTATTATCCAAGTGGAAAATTACACATTGGACATGCTTATACGACAGTAGCAGGAGATGCAATGGCACGATATAAGCGTATGCAAGGATATAATGTGCATTATTTAACAGGAACTGATGAGCATGGACAGAAGATCCAAAAGAAAGCAGAAGAGTTAAATATTACGCCACAGGCATATGTTGATAATATTGTTGCAGGAATTAAAGAGCTTTGGGAGAAGATGGATATTTCTTATGATGATTTTATTCGTACAACTGAAGATCGTCATAAAGATGTTGTCGAAAAAATCTTTAAGCAATTAGTAGATCAAGGTGACATTTATCTTGATGAATATGAAGGTTGGTATTCTGTACAAGATGAGACGTTCTATACAGAGCACCAATTAGTAGATCCAATTATGGAAGGTGACAAAGTAGTTGGAGGAAAAAGCCCAGATAGTGGTCATGATGTAGAACTTGTTCGTGAAGAATCTTATTTCTTTAGAATGGGTAAATATGTCGACAGACTATTAAAGTTCTATGAAGATAATCCACATTTCATTCAGCCGGAGTCTCGTAAAAATGAAATGATTAATAATTTTATTAAACCAGGATTAGAAGATTTAGCAGTTTCTCGTACTTCATTTGACTGGGGAGTTCGTGTTCCTGGTAACCCAAAACACGTTATTTACGTATGGGTTGACGCATTATCTAACTATATTACGGCGTTAGGTTATGGAACAGCAAATGAAGAGAAATATAAAAAATTCTGGCCTGCAGATGTGCATTTAGTTGGGAAAGAAATCGTTCGTTTCCATACAATTTATTGGCCGATAATTTTAATGGCATTAGATTTACCTCTTCCAAAGAAAGTCTTTGCTCATGGCTGGATTTTAATGAAGGATGGAAAGATGAGTAAGTCAAAAGGAAACGTAGTAGATCCAGTTACATTAATCGATCGTTATGGATTGGATGCATTACGTTATTACTTACTTCGTGAAGTTCCATTTGGATCTGATGGCGTATTTACACCAGAAGGATTTGTGGAGCGTATTAATTTCGACTTAGCAAATGACTTAGGTAATTTATTAAATCGTACAGTAGCTATGATTGATAAGTACTTTAACGGAGAAATCCCTGCATTTAAAGCAAATGTAACAGAATTTGATGAAACGTTAGTAGCGTTTGCACAAGATACTTTGAAAAAAGTAGAAGAAGCAATGGAGAATATGGAGTTCTCTGTAGCGTTAGGATCTATTTGGCAATTGGTTAGTCGTACGAATAAATATATTGATGAAACACAACCATGGGTATTAGCAAAAGATGAGAATGATCGTGAAAAGTTAGCTTCTGTAATGGCTCATTTAGCAGAAGTACTTCGTCAAACAGGTATTATGCTTATGCCATTCTTAACAGTAGCACCAAGCAAGATGTTTGCTCAGCTTGGCCTTACTGATGAGGCTCATAAATCTTGGGAAAGTTTATCTACAATTGGCTGTATTCCAGCTGGAACAAAAGTAGAAAAAGGAAACCCAATTTTCCCTCGTTTAGAAATAGAAGTGGAAGTAGAGTACATTAAAGAACAAATGAAAAGCTCTGCCCCTAAAGTAGAAGAGAAAAAAGAAGAAGAGCCGAAGGCAGAAGAAATTACAATTGATGATTTCTTTAAAGTAGAATTACGCGTAGCTGAAATACTATCTGCTGAACCTGTGAAAAAAGCAGACAAGTTGTTAAAAATTCAACTAGACTTAGGCACAGAAAAGCGTCAAGTTGTTTCTGGAATTGCAAAATTCTATTCGCCAGAAGACCTAAAAGGTAAAAAGGTTATTTGTGTAACAAACTTAAAACCTGTAAAATTACGCGGTGAATTATCGCAAGGTATGATTTTAGCGGGTGAAGAGAATGGCGTATTGTCATTAGCATCAATTGACCAAAATCTACCAAATGGTACAAAAATCAAGTAATTAAGACAAGAAAAGAGATGTTTCACGTGTAACATGTGTGAAGCGTCTTTTTTCTTTTTACATTCTCTATTTTTGCATTAAGATTGTAGTATTGTTATCGTTAAGTTATTAAAGAACTTATTTTTGTAGAATAAACTTGATTTCAATATAAAAGGAGTTATGTATTATGTTGTTTGATACACATTCGCATTTGAATGCAGAGCAATTTGAAGAAGATTTGCAAGAAGTTATTGCCCGAATGAAAGAAGCGGGAGTTACTTATACAGTTGTTGTTGGTTTTGATGAAGTAACGATAAAAAAGGCGATGGAATTAGCTGAAGCTTATGATTTTATTTACGCTGCGGTTGGATGGCATCCAGTTGATGCAATTGACATGACAGAAGAACATTTAGCTTGGTTAGAAGAACTTGCTTCTCATCCTAAAGTCGTTGCACTTGGAGAAATGGGTTTAGATTATCATTGGGATAAGTCTCCAAAAGAAATACAGAAAGAAGTATTTCGTAAACAAATTGCATTAGCGAAAAAAGTGAAATTGCCGATTATTATACATAATCGCGATGCAACTCAAGATATTGTTGATATTCTAGAAGAAGAGAATGCAGCTGAAGTAGGAGGCATTATGCATTGTTTTAGCGGCAGCGTAGAAGTAGCAGAGCGATGTGTTGATATGAACTTTCTAATTTCGTTAGGCGGACCAGTTACATTTAAAAACGCTAAAAAGCCGAAAGAGGTTGCTACGGAGATTCCATTAGAGAAATTGTTAATAGAGACGGATTGTCCATATCTAACGCCGCATCCATTTCGAGGGAAACGAAATGAACCGAGTTATGTAAAACTCGTAGCAGAAGAAATTGCGAATTTAAAAGGTGTTTCTTATGAGGAAGTAGCAGAAATGACAACCAAAAATGCAAAAGCTTTATTTGGTGTTGAATAAAAAAGAATGGGGAAACCTGTTCTTTTTTATTTTGAAAAAACACTAGTAGAAGTGATGAAGAAAATAAATGTGAATGATGAAGTGTTACAATAAGGACAGAGAACAAAGATTTTTCTATTCTATTTTTTAAAATATAAGAATGAGGAAAATAATAATGGAAAAGTCGTCATTTTTTTGTTTTACTAAGTAGAGACGAAACGAGTGTGGAGGCAAGCATGAAAATAAAAGAGATTATCGTTGTAGAAGGTAAAGATGATACAGTTGCGATTAAGCGTGCTGTTGATGCGGATACAATTGAAACGAACGGTTCAGCAATCGGTGATCATGTTATTGAGCAAGTTAAATTAGCGCAGCAAAAAAGGGGCGTTATTATTTTCACAGATCCAGATTATCCTGGAGAGCGTATTCGAAAAATTATTTCTGACAAGGTTCCCGGTTGTAAGCATGCCTTTTTACCGAAGGAAGAAGCGCTTGCTAAAAGGAAAAAGGGAGTTGGGATCGAACATGCTTCTAATGAGTCGATTCGCCGTGCTCTAGAGAATATACATGAAGAAATGGAAGCTTATACAAGTGAAATTAGTTGGAGTGATTTAGTCGATGCAGGCTTAGTGGGCGGAGAAATGGCAAAGAGCCGCAGAGAAAGAATGGGTAAGCTATTAAAGATTGGTTATACAAATGCAAAACAGTTACATAAACGATTACAGATGTTTCAAGTTTCAAAGGAATCATTTGGAGAAGCTTATAAGCAAGTAATACAGGAGGAAAAAAAATGAAGGATATCGCAACGCCAAATCGTACAAAAGACATTGTTGAAAAGTATGGATTTTCATTCAAAAAAAGTTTAGGACAAAACTTTTTAATTGATACAAATGTATTAAATCGTATTGTCGATCATGCAGAAATTGGTTCAGAAAGTGGTGCAATTGAAATTGGACCAGGTATCGGTGCATTAACAGAGCAATTAGCGAAGCGTGCTAAAAAAGTAGTGGCTTTTGAAATTGATCAAAGACTATTACCAATTTTAGATGAGACGTTAGCGCCATATGGTAACGTTACAGTTATTAATAAAGACGTACTAAAAGCGGATGTACATGAAGTATTTAATGAGCAATTTGAAGAAGGGCAAGATGTAATGGTAGTAGCTAACTTGCCATACTATATTACAACGCCAATTTTATTTAAATTGCTTGAAGAAAAGTTACCAGTTCGTGGATTTGTTGTTATGATGCAAAAAGAAGTTGGAGATCGTTTAGCTGCTAAACCTGGAACGAAAGAGTATGGTTCTTTATCGATTGCTATTCAGTATTATACAGAAGTTGAAACAGTTATGACTGTACCGCGTACAGTGTTTGTACCACAGCCAAATGTTGATTCTGCAATTATTCGCCTTCTAAAGCGTCCGAAACCGGTTGTAGAGGTGACAGATGAAACATTCTTCTTTGAAGTAGTACGAGCAAGTTTCGCACAGCGCCGTAAAACTTTGATGAATAATTTATCAAATAATTTAAATGGTTTCCCGAAAGATAAGGAATTATTGGATCGAATTTTAACAGAAGTAGGAATTGATCCAAAGCGAAGAGGCGAAACGCTATCTATTGAAGAGTTTGCAACATTAAGTAATGCATTGGTTCTTCATAAATTATCATAAGAATATGAAAGGGACAGTTCAACTTGAACTGTCCCTTTTGTCACCTTTCTCCCTCTAAATTCATATTTTAAAAACAGGTAAGATGGCCTAATGAGTTTGGAGGTAGGAGAATGGTTTTACATGTTGGAGAATTAGTGGAACGATATTCTCATAAGAGGGATATTCTTTTTCGTATTATAGAAATAAAAGGCGAGATAGCTATATTGTTTGGAGAGGAAATTAGACTGGTGGCGGATGCGCCACTTGAAGATTTAATTAGTATAGATCAACGAGAACATAAAAAAAGGGTGAAGCGTGAGAAAGAAACAATGGAGCGCACGTATCGTTTGTTTCAACAAGATTATGTGTTAATGAAACAAAGGCATGAACATACTTCAACTGGTGGATACACAAGTGAGGTGAATTATTTTCAAATGCCGGGACGTGTATTGCATATAGATGGAGACCCTTTATATTTGCGCAAGTGCTTAGACTTATATAACAAAATTGGCGTTCCTGTACAAGGTATTCATTGTAAAGAAACGGAGATGCATGAAAAAGTAGTAGACTTAATAGATCACTTTCGCCCAGACATTCTCGTTATTACGGGGCATGATGCATATACAAAATCGAAAGGAGTGAAGGGAGATTTAGCGGCATATAGGCATTCAAGGCATTTTGTACAGGCTGTTCGAGAAGTGCGAAAAAAATATCCATCATTGGATCAACTTGTTATTTTTGCTGGGGCATGTCAATCGCACTTTGAGGCACTAATTCGTGCAGGGGCCAATTTCGCTAGTTCACCATCTAGAATTAATATTCATGCACTAGATCCTGTATATGTAGTTGGTAAAATTAGTTTTACTTCATTTATGGAGAGAGTCAATGTATGGGATGTCGTACGTAATACAATTACTGGTGAAAAGGGACTAGGTGGAATTGAAACGAGAGGGATTTTACGAACGGGATTACCTTTTCAACATTACGAAGAGTAAGCAGGGTACATATGTATCTTGCTTTTTTGTATGGAAGGATTTAAATGAATTTGGATAAAAAGAGACAAGAACGTACAGACTACGTAATGATACTTTTACAATATAGTATTTCTTCTATCTATTCAAACGCAAGATGATATTAGCTGTGAATCGAGGTTAATAATTAGGATAGATATATCGTGTTTTAAGTGTTCAATCTAAATTACAGCGAGGTGTAGCGAAGTATATGTCAAAACGTTTAGATGAAATTAAAAGCGAATTAGATCACCATCTTGGACAGCGACTTATGTTAAAAGCAAATAGTGGAAGAAGGAAAACTGTGGAGCAATCAGGTGTACTAGCAGAAACATACCGTTCTGTTTTTGTTGTACAATTGGATCAACAAGAAGATGCGTTGCAACGTGTATCTTATAGTTATGCAGATGTTTTAACAGAGACAGTAGAGTTAACATTTTATGGAGACCCTCATGATGAGGTCATTTTATAATCCGCATATCATTACATATATTTCCACAAATGAAAAGCTATATTATTTTGCATACTAACTATACCGTAGCAAAATAAGGAGGGACTCTGCATTGAGTAGACGAAGAGGTGTCATGTCAAACCAATTTAAAGAAGAGCTAGCAAAAGAGCTTGGCTTTTATGATGTTGTTCAGAAAGAAGGATGGGGCGGAATTCGTGCGAAAGATGCTGGTAACATGGTGAAACGTGCTATAGAAATTGCAGAACAGCAATTAATGAAACGAAACCAGTAGTTGTAAGATACTTTCTATGCTACGGTAGCCGAGGAGACATTCCTCGGCTTTTTGTACTCTAAAAGGTGCCATCATTTTACATAAGTAGTTTCATTCTGAATGCTTTTCGTTATAATTAGGGAAGTGTCATCGTCTTACTATAAATTTATGGTAAAATAAACGATAAAAGATTGAGTACATAGAGTGGGTGAATAGATTGAAGCTACTAGTGAAAGCACCAGCAAAGATTAATCTGTCGTTAGATGTACTGGGAAAAAGACAAGACGGATATCATGAAGTGAAAATGATTATGACAACCATTGATTTAGCAGATCGTCTAGAACTAACGGAATTAGCAGAAGACCGTATTGAAATTTTATCCCATAATCGGTATGTCCCAGACGACCAACGAAATTTAGCTTATCAGGCAGCGAAATTATTAAAAGAGAAGTTTAATGTAAAAAAAGGTGTATCTATTACTATTGAAAAAACGATTCCAGTAGCAGCTGGATTAGCAGGTGGAAGTAGTGATGCAGCAGCGACATTACGTGGTCTTAATAAATTATGGAATTTAGGGCTTACAATTGATGAGTTAGCAGAGCTTGGCGCAGAAATTGGATCAGATGTATCTTTCTGTGTATACGGCGGCACAGCAATTGCCACTGGAAGAGGAGAGAAAATTGAGCATATAAAGACTCCGCCTTCTTGTTGGGTTATTTTAGCGAAACCACATATAGGTGTATCTACTGCTGATGTGTATGGAAATTTAAAGTTAAATCGAGTTACACATCCAAATGTAGATAAAATGGTTGATGTCATAAATTCTGGAGATTATAAAGGGATTTGTGATACTGTTGGTAACGTTTTAGAAGATGTAACATTTGGAATGCATCCTGAAGTTGCACGTATTAAATCACAGATGAAGCGATTCGGAGCGGATGCTGTATTGATGAGTGGAAGTGGTCCAACTGTATTTGGACTTGTACACCATGATTCTCGAATGCATCGCATTTATAACGGATTAAAAGGATTTTGTGAACAGGTCTATGCGGTACGTTTATTAGGGGAGCGAGAAACGCTTGAATAAAGACGTATAATACGTTATGATTTGTTTAGAATATTCGTGATTTGAGGTGAGAGTATGAAAATTAGAAGAAGTACAAGATTAGTCGATATGACTTATTACTTGCTACAAAACCCTCGTCAGCTAGTATCTCTCACTTTTTTTGCTGAAAGGTATCAATCGGCTAAGTCTTCCATTAGTGAGGATTTAGTTATTATTAAGCAAACGTTTGAGCAACAAGGGGTCGGCACATTGCAAACGATACCAGGAGCAGCAGGAGGAGTGAAATATATACCGTATATAAGTGAAGAAGAGGCAGATCTAATTATTGATGAGCTTTGTGGCTTATTTGAAAACCCAGATCGTATTTTGCCTGGCGGTTACTTATACATGACAGATTTATTGAGTAATCCTCGTCATATTAATGGCGCAGGTCGTTTGTTTGCTTCTGTTTTTGCTAGGCAATCAATTGATGCGGTTATGACAGTGGCAACGAAAGGGATTCCACTTGCTTATGCAGTGGCAAATTACTTAGATGTACCAGTTGTAATTGCAAGGAAAGATAATAAGGTAACAGAAGGTCCGACTGTTAGTATTAACTATGTGTCGGGTTCTTCTAAACGAATTCAAACAATGACGTTAGCAAAACGCAGCCTTCCAGAAGGATCGAATGTTTTAATTATTGATGACTTCATGAAAGCTGGTGGAACGATTCAAGGTATGATGAGTATGTTAGAAGAGTTCAAGGCTAATGTTGTTGGTATTGGTGTATTAGTAGAATCCACAGATATTGAAGAACGACTAATTAATAATTTTGTATCATTAATTCGTCTATCGGAAGTTGATGTGAAAGAAAAAACAATTCAAGTGGAAAAAGGGAATTATTCTCTTGCACCATTTGATGAAGGGCTTGTAGAGGCTGAATAAAAGGTAGAGCAGATAGCTCTATCTTTTTTTATTTTATTTTATTTTATTTTATTTTATTTTATTTTATTTTATTTTATTTTATTTATAGATTATAAAATAGATGGACAAACTGCCTTTCGTACACTATTTTTAAAGAGTAAAATAAATAATAAAAGGGTGAAAAGTATGAAAGTTGTTCAAACAAGCAAGGCACCACAAGCGATTGGACCTTACTCACAAGGGATTATTGTAAATAATATGTTTTATAGCTCAGGACAAATTCCATTAACGGAAAATGGGGAGCTTGTAACAGGAGATGTAACAGTACAAACAGAACAAGTATTTCAAAATTTACAAGCGGTATTAGAGGAAGCGGGTGCTTCATTTGATACAGTCGTAAAAACAACAGTATTTTTAAAGGACATGGATGATTTTAATGCTGTGAATGAAGTATATAGCTCTTATTTCTCTACTCATAAACCAGCTCGATCTTGTGTGCAAGTAGCAAAATTACCGAAAGATGTTTCCGTTGAAATTGAAGTAATCGCCCTAGTTAAGTAACCTTTTGTAAGCGATAACCTCCACTAATCTCTATATTCAACTACATTAAAAATTTTTATCTTAAAAATTTTTAAAAAATTAAAGGGAAAATAGAAAATTTGTGGAATTTATACAAATATATCGCTTATTTAGAAAAGGGTGGTGAACACAAGATGGAAGTGACTGACGTAAGATTACGCCGCGTAAACACAGAAGGCCGCATGAGAGCAATTGCCTCTATTACTTTGGACCATGAATTTGTTGTTCATGATATTCGTGTAATTGATGGTAATAATGGATTATTTGTAGCAATGCCAAGTAAACGTACTCCAGATGGAGAGTTCCGTGACATTGCACATCCGATTAATTCTGGTACACGCTCTAAAATTCAAGATGCGGTTTTAACAGAGTATCATCGTTTAGGCGAGTTAGAAGAGGTTGAGTTTGAAGAAGCAGGTGCTTCGTAAAATTCGAATGAAAAGGGCTTTGACGAAAAGCCTTATAATTTTGTAGCAAACTCCTGTAAGCATTTACAGGAGTTTGTTTTTTTTGCTTTATATTTGAAAATTTCATAATTCATTAACATAAAAAGAAGAAACTACTAATTTTTTCAAAATCATTTTAAATAGTATAGCTTATTTCTTAAAAAAGATACTAAAGAGTAAAACATCTTATAAGAATTATGGTAAAATTTAATAGTTAAAATGTGTTTCTTGAAATATATGATGATTTAGGATAATATCTTTAATGGATAAATAGGTTGCGATGGAGGGTCTATATGTCAAACAGATTTGCAGTGATTCTAGCTGCAGGTAAAGGCACACGTATGAAGTCTAAGCTATACAAAGTGCTGCATCCTGTATGTGGAAAACCTATGGTACAACACGTAGTCGATCAAGTATCTCAATTAGGATTGCAGAAACTTGTAACGGTTGTTGGGCATGGTGCTGAAATGGTACAAGAACAGCTAGGAAACGTAAGTGAGTTTGCATTACAAGCAGAACAACTTGGTACAGCACATGCTGTAGATCAAGCTGCAAGTGTACTTGCAAATGAAGAAGGAACAACTTTAGTTATTTGTGGGGATACGCCGCTAATAACTGCTGAAACGATGGAAGCATTACTTCAGCAACATAAAGAAGCGGGAGCAATGGCGACGGTGCTAACAGCGTACATAGAAGAACCTGCTGGATATGGCCGTATTGTTCGTAATGAGAATGGTCATGTTGAAAAGATTGTTGAGCATAAAGATGCAAATGAGAAAGAATTAGCTATTAAAGAAATCAATACAGGTACGTATTGTTTTGATAATAAGGCTTTATTTGCTTCACTTTCTAAAGTTTCAAATGATAACGTACAAGGTGAATATTACCTTCCAGATGTTATTGAGATTTTAAAAAATGAAGGTCATATCGTATCAGCTTATCAAACAGAGCAGTTCGATGAAACGTTAGGTGTTAACGACAGAGTCGCTCTATCGCAAGCGGAAATTATTATGAAAAACCGTATCAACCGAAAGAACATGGTAAATGGTGTTACAATTATTGATCCAAGTAACACTTATATTTCTGCTGATGCAATTATCGGTAGTGATACAGTTCTTCATCCAGGAACAATTATTGAGGGGAACACTGTAATTGGTTCTGATTGTGAAATTGGACCACATACAGTAATTCGTGATAGTGAAATTGGAGATCGTACGACAATTCGTCAATCTACTGTACATGATAGTAAACTTGGTACAGAAGTATCGGTTGGTCCATTTGCACACATTCGCCCAGATTCAGTTATTGGAGACGAAGTACGCGTTGGAAACTTCGTGGAAATCAAAAAAACTGTCTTTGGTAATAGAAGTAAAGCTTCACACTTGAGTTATATCGGGGATGCACAAGTTGGAGAAGACGTGAATCTTGGTTGTGGTTCAATTACGGTGAACTATGACGGTAAGAATAAATTCAAAACTGTGATTGGTAATGGGGTATTTATTGGATGTAATTCAAACCTTGTTGCTCCAGTAACAGTTGAAGATGGTGCTTATGTGGCAGCAGGCTCTACAATTACAGAGAATGTTCCATCAAAAGCATTATCGGTAGCACGTGCACGTCAAGTTAACAAAGAAGACTATGTTGATCAATTGCTGAATAAGAAAAAATCATAATGTGGAGGGTTAATCTAGATGTCGACTCAATATCTAAATTCTAATTTGAAAGTATTCTCTTTAAACTCTAATAAGGAACTTGCTGAGCAGATTGCAAAGCATATTGGAGTAGGACTAGGAAAATGTTCTGTTGATCGTTTTAGTGATGGAGAAGTTCAAATTAACATTGAAGAAAGTATCCGTGGTTGCGATGTATTCATTATTCAATCTACAAGCTTCCCAGTAAACGAACATATCATGGAATTACTTATTATGATCGATGCATTAAAACGTGCATCTGCGAAAACAATTAATATTGTTATTCCTTATTATGGTTATGCGCGTCAAGACCGTAAAGCGCGTTCTCGTGAACCAATTACATCGAAACTTGTAGCAAACTTGCTTGAAACAGCAGGTGCAACTCGTGTAATCACTCTAGATTTACATGCTCCACAAATTCAAGGGTTCTTTGATATCCCAATCGACCACTTAATGGGTGTACCGATTCTTTCTGATTACTTTGAAACAAAAGGTCTTAAAGATATCGTAATCGTGTCTCCTGATCATGGTGGTGTAACTCGTGCAAGAAAAATGGCAGATCGTCTAAAAGCGCCAATCGCTATTATTGATAAGCGTCGTCCTCGCCCGAACGTATCAGAGGTAATGAACATTATCGGTAATATTGAAGGCAAAACAGCGATTTTAATTGATGACATCATTGATACAGCTGGTACAATTACATTAGCAGCAAACGCTCTTGTTGAGAACGGTGCTTCTGAAGTATATGCTTGCTGTACACACCCAGTATTATCTGGCCCAGCAATTGAGCGTATTCAAAATTCAAATATTAAAGAGTTAGTTGTAACGAACTCTATCGTATTACCAGAAGAGAAGAAAATCGACAAAGTACATGAACTTTCAGTTGCTCCATTAATTGGAGAAGCAATCATTCGTGTATACGAAGAAGAATCTGTGAGTGTATTATTCAATTAATTGGATAGAATGAGACGTAACCAATTTTGGTTACGTCTTTTCGTATCGAAAAAAGAAAGTAGTGGTACAAGAATGAAATTGATAGTAGGACTTGGGAACCCAGGTAGAGAATATGAATTAACAAGGCATAATATTGGATTTATGGCCATTGATGAACTTGCGAAGCGTTGGAACATTTCTTTGAATGAACAAAAATTTAAAGGTGTATTTGGTGCAGGGTTTGTTAATGGAGAAAAGGTAATCTTATTAAAGCCGCTAACATATATGAATTTATCTGGGGAAAGTATTCGTCCACTCATGGATTATTATAAAATTGATGTTGAGGACTTCGTTGTTATGTACGACGATTTAGACATTCCTGTAGGTAAATTGCGTCTTCGCATGAAAGGTAGTGCTGGTGGACATAATGGTGTAAAGTCAACGATTTCGCACCTAGGAACACAAGAATTTCAACGTATCCGTATGGGAATCGATCGCCCGAAAAATGGAATGAAGGTAGTCGATTATGTATTAGGACGCTTTACATCTGAAGAGATTCCGGATGTTAACCATTCTATTGAAAAAGCAGCGGATGCATGTGAAGAGTGGCTAAATAAGCCTTTTCTCCAAATCATGAATACTTTCAATAGTTAAAAATGAGATTGGGAATATTTCTCTTTTGTTTTACCCATACTAGTAGTAATTGAATTTTTAGGAGGCTAGTATGGAAGGGTATTATTATTGCAGACACTGCGGAGGTAATGTAGGCTCCATTAACGCAGAAAAAGTATATAGCGACGTTTTATTTCAACTAACAGAGCAAGAAGTAGTAGAGATGATTCATTTTCATGAGAATGGAAATATATATATAAAAACAATTTGTGAATCGTGTCAAGAAACGCTCGCATCTTATCCTGAGTATTATGAGTATGAAAAATTTCTGCAATAAAATGTTGTCGCTTTGGCATGTCCAAAGCATTTTTCTGTTTTCCTTTTCCAAAATATTTGCATAAAATAGAATGACTTGCTCTTTATGTTGAGAGGAGTTTTAAAAATGATAGGTTTATTAGAGCAATTTTATAAAAATGAAGAGATACAATCGGTTATTAATGGATTAGAAGATGGGTTAAAAGAACAACTTATATCAGGGATGGCAACGTCTTCTCGTTCATTATTAATGGCGGCTTTATATAAAAAAACAAAAAAATCACAATTAATCGTTACACATAACTTATACCAAGCACAAAAAGTACATGAAGATTTAGTGGCGTTACTTGGTGAAAAAGATGTGTGGCTATATCCAGTGAATGAACTGATAGCATCGGAAATTGGGGTTGCAAGTCCAGAATTGAAGGCGCAACGTATAGAAGTGTTAAATCGCTTGGCTGCGGGAGAGAATGGAATCATTGTAGCGCCAGTGGCAGGATTGCGTAGATTTTTACCAATAAAAGAATTGTGGAAGCAAAAGCAAGTTGAAATCAATCTAGGGCAAGAGATTGATTTAGATGCGCTCTTGCATACTTTACATCATATTGGCTATGAACGTAAGTCGATGGTAGAAGCTCCAGGAGAGTTCAGTTTGCGCGGGGGAATATTAGATATTTATCCTTTAACTGAAGAACTACCATTTCGTATTGAATTTTTTGATACAGAAGTCGATTCTATTCGATTATTTGATGTGGATGAACAGCGTTCTCAAGGTAAAAAAGAAAGCGTTAGGTTTGGTCCGGCAACAGAGTTTTTATTTTCACAGGAAGAATTAAAATCAGGAATTCAGCATCTTGAAGAAGGTTTGACTAAGACGATGCAAAAACTTTCTGATGATAAACTAAAGACTACAGTGCTTGAGACGGTAAGTCATGAAATTGAGATGTTGAAAAACGGGCAAAGTATAGAACAGATGTTTAAATACTTATCTATTTTCTATAAAGAACCTGCTAGTCTGATAGATTATTTACCAGAAGATGGTGTTGTAATTTTAGATGAGATTTCCCGTATTCAAGAAACAGCATCACATCTTGAAACAGAAGAGGCGGAATGGTATATATCACTTCTTGGTGAAGGAACAATTATTCAAGATTTATCTTTCTCTCACGCATTTGAGGGGTTTCTTCATCATAAAAAAAGAAGTTTTGTATATTTAACGTTATTCTTGCGTCATATCGCACACACACATCCGCAAAATATTGTAAATGTAACATGTAAAACAATGCAAGATTTCCATGGACAGATGAATTTGTTAAAAACAGAAATTGATAGATGGAATGAAGGGCATTTTACGACTGTTGTACTTGGAACAGATGATGAACGTGTGAAGAAATTACAACATATTTTAAGTGATTATGATATTGAGGCAGATATTGTAGAAGGCACAGATATCTTATTGCCTGGAAGGCTACAAATTGCTGTAGGTGATTTACATGCAGGGTTTGAAATGCCGATGCAAAAGCTTGTTGTCATTACTGAAAAGGAGCTTTTTCATAAGAAAGTTAAAAAATCACAACGTAAACAAAAGTTATCGAATGCTGAACGTATTAAAAGTTATTCGGAATTAAAAGTTGGAGATTATGTAGTTCACGTAAATCATGGTATAGGTAAATTTTTAGGTATTGAGACATTAGAGATTAATGGTGTTCATAAAGATTATTTAAATATTAAATATCAAGGTAATGATAAGTTATACGTTCCAATTGAACAAATTGATCAAGTCCAAAAATATGTAGGGTCTGAAGGTAAGGATCCGAAAGTTTACAAATTAGGTGGAAATGATTGGAAAAAGGTTAAAACGAAAGTTGAAAAATCTGTACAAGACATTGCGGATGACCTAATTAAACTATATGCTGAGCGCGAAGCTTCAAAAGGCTATGCATATACGCCAGATACGGCAGAACAACAAGAGTTCGAATCATCTTTCCCATATCAAGAGACAGAGGATCAGTTACGTTCTATTGACGAGATTAAAAAAGATATGGAACGCGGACGCCCGATGGATAGGCTCCTTTGTGGTGATGTAGGGTATGGAAAGACGGAAGTGGCTATTCGTGCGGCATTTAAAGCAATTATGGATGAAAAACAAGTTGCAATTTTAGTACCGACAACGATTCTTGCGCAGCAACACTATGAAACAATTCGAGAGCGTTTTCAAGATTATCCAATCAATATAGGATTATTAAGTAGATTCCGTACGAGAAAACAACAAAATGAAACGATTAAGGGCTTAAAGGATGGCACAATAGATATTGTAATCGGAACACATCGTATTTTATCTAAAGATGTCACTTATAAAGATTTAGGGCTTCTTATTATTGATGAAGAACAAAGATTTGGTGTAACGCATAAAGAAAAAATTAAACAATTGAAGGCGAATGTTGACGTATTAACATTAACGGCAACTCCGATTCCGCGGACGCTTCATATGTCTATGCTTGGTGTGCGCGACTTATCTGTTATTGAGACACCGCCAGAAAATCGTTTCCCAGTCCAAACGTATGTAGTAGAGTATAATCCAGCATTAATGCGAGAGGCGATAGAGCGAGAGCTTGCAAGAGGCGGTCAAATTTACTTCCTATATAACCGTGTAGAGGATATTGAAAGAAAAGCAGATGAAATTTCGATGTTAGTTCCAGATGCTCGCGTAACGTACGCACATGGGAAAATGAACGAAAGTGAATTAGAGTCTGTTATGCTATCATTTTTAGAAGGACAGCATGATGTTCTTGTAAGTACAACAATTATTGAGACGGGTGTAGATATTCCGAACGTAAATACGTTAATTGTATTTGATGCAGATCGTATGGGGTTATCACAGTTGTACCAGCTTCGTGGGCGTGTTGGACGTTCTAATCGTGTTGCATATGCATACTTTGCCTATAAACGTGACAAAGTGCTGTCAGAAGTTGCAGAGAAGCGTCTGCAAGCAATTAAAGAGTTCACAGAACTTGGATCTGGTTTCAAAATTGCGATGAGAGATTTATCTATTCGTGGAGCAGGTAATTTGTTAGGAGCAGAACAGCATGGGTTTATTGATTCTGTCGGATTTGATCTATATTCTCAAATGTTAAAAGATGCAATTGAACAGCGAAGAGGAACAGATGGGGCTGAAAATACAGTTAATGTTGAAATTGACTTAGAGGTAGATGCATATTTACCAGATGCTTATATTTCAGATAGTAAGCAAAAAATTATGATGTATAAACAATTTAGAGGTGTTTCTGCAATTGAGGATATTGAAGAATTGCAGGAAGAAATGATCGATAGATTCGGTGATTACCCACAAGAAGTTGGTTATTTATTACAAATTGCAAATATTAAAGTGTTGGCAATGAAAGAACAAATTGAGTTAATTAAGCAGAATAAATTTGAAGTAACATTCCTGTTTTCTGAACAAGCAAGTCAAAATATTGATGGTGGAAAATTATTCATGCTCGGAAATAGTTTTGGGCGTATGATCGGTCTAGGAATGGAAGGATCACAATTGAAAATTGTTATGAAAACAAATGGCTTAGAGACATCGAAGTGGTTAACAATTGCTGAAAATTTATTAAAAGGCTTACCAGATGTGAAAAAAGAAGTAATAAATGCCTAAAATAAGATAAAAAAATACAATTCGACGTGCATAGAAGAACTAATGTGTAAAATACTATGTCTAACAGTTGGTGATTTTTACATGAACAGGTAAATTCACCACTTTGATCATCAGTAGAAAGTGAGGCAGCATTAGAATGAAAGCAACTGGAATCGTACGTCGAATTGATGATTTAGGCAGGGTAGTAATCCCAAAGGAAATTCGTAGAACTTTACGTATTCGAGAAGGAGACCCACTAGAAATATTTGTTGATCGCGATGGAGAAGTAATTTTAAAGAAGTATTCTCCAATTAGTGAACTAGGTGATTTTGCAAAGGAATATGCTGAGGCTTTATATGACAGCTTAGGACATAATGTGCTTGTCTGTGACCGAGATTCTATCATCGCAGTATCAGGCGTATCGAAAAAAGAATACTTAAATAAAAGTGTTGGCGATCTAATCGAAAAAACGATGGAAGAAAGAAAGTCTGTTATTATGACGGACGAAAGTGATATTTCCATTATCGATGGTGTAACAGAAAAGGTTCATTCTTATACAGTTGGACCGATTGTTGCAAACGGAGACCCAATTGGAGCCGTCATTATTTTTTCAAAAGAAGCTATTATAAGCGAAATCGAGCATAAAGCGGTTAATACTGCTGCCAGTTTCTTAGCGAAACAAATGGAACAGTAAGGGTATATTGATTTTAGAAGTAGCAATCTTTCCTAATTATGATCTTTCTTTTTGAGAAATCAATTATTTGGAGATATATGTATATTGAATGAAGGTAGCGCTTTGCTACCTTTTTTCGTTGAATATTTTTAACGTGTAGGGACCTAGTATTACCCGTGGTGGTAAGGGATTTTGTACTTTTCTTTATGATATAATACGAGAGGTGAGAATAGAAAAAGGAGTTTTCTTGTATGGAAGCGAAGAAGTATCAAGCCTTTTGGCGTGGGGCTATTATATTAACGATTGCAAGTTTTGTTACAAAAGTATTAAGCGCTTTTTACCGTATTCCATATCAAAATATAGCAGGGGATATTGGTTTTTATATTTACCAACAAATTTACCCGTTTTATGGATTTTGTTTAATTTTAGCTACTTATGGGTTTCCTGTTATCATTTCAAAAATGGTTGCAGAACGACTAGAGTGGGGAAAACAGAAAGAAGCAGAAGAAATTATTTGTGTATCTTTTTGGTTTTTATTAGGAATTGGTTTTATAGGTTTCTTTACATTGTTTTTTGGGGCCGAAACAATCGCGATAGCTATGGGCGATATGCACTTAGATAAGTTGCTACGTGTTATTTCGTTTTCGTTCTTATTGATGCCGTTTTTGTCTGTAGCAAGAGGGTATTTTCAAGGGTTCAATAATATGATGCCAACGGCTGTTTCGCAAGTAATAGAACAAACAATTCGAGTTTCTATTATTGTATTTTTATCGCTATTCCTAATTGCTCACGGATTTGATTTATATACAGTTGGTGCAGGGGCTATGTTAGGCTCAATTGCGGGTGGACTTATTGGGATTATTGTACTTATGTTGTATATGCGTCGAGATTTTCGTTCCATATTTTTTAAACGTGTAGCGAGAATTAAGGGTAAAAGGAAGATAATTAAAATCCTTTTTTGGCAGGGGTTAGCGATTTGTGTTAGTAATTTAGTGCTTATTTTTATACAGATGGCTGATTCAATGTCCTTGTACACTTTACTTATTGGTGCGGGAGAACAGGCTGAAAGTGCAAAAGTATTAAAGGGTGTTTATGATAGAAGTATTCCGCTAATGCAATTAGGTACTGTTGTGACGACTTCTTTCTCGTTATCACTTATTCCAATTATTACAGCGGCGAAGGAAAGAGGAGATCTTTCCTTTATTCAAGAAAAGGTAAAGTTAGCAATGAAAATAACATTTGTTATTGGATTTGCAGCAGCTATTGGACTAACTTGTATTATTCAACCTACGAATATTATGTTGTTTGAAAATAGTGATGGATCAGATGTTTTATCTATTTTATCTTTATCTATTTTATTTAGTTCATTGTCAATTACGACGGCTTCTATTTTACAAGGGTTGGGACAAACATTTAAGCCAGCATTATTTGTTGTATTTGGAGGTTGCTTAAAGTTAGCGTTAAATTATATATTCATGCCTTATTTTGGTGTGAAAGGGGCAGCCTTAGCGACTTTATGTGCGTTAATCATAATTTCTGGACTAAATAGTTTGTTGCTTATGAGAGCTGTATCAGGGTCACTTATCAATAAGCGAAATATGTTAGGTGTAGTAATTAGTGGTATCTGTATGGGATTTGTATTAATGATGTTCACGCGTGTGTTGCAGATGTCTGGATTAGTAATTGATACGGAACATAGAGCGAGCGCGACGCTTGAAGCGTTGTTAGGTGTAGCCATCGGCGGATTGACATATATGTTTTTTATTTTAAAATTACGTGTATTTACAAAAAAAGAATTAGGAACTGTTATGAAACAAGAGAAAAAAGAAGGTTCATTGAAGAAGAGTGGATAGAGGTGACAGGTTGTGAGTGGAATCATTACTGTTTTAGGTTTAGGTGCTGGTGAATTAGATCAGCTAACGATGGGTGTATATCGAAAAATAAAAGAAGCAGATCATCTGTTTGTTAGAACGAAGGAACATCCAGTTATAGAAGAATTGGAGAAAGAAGGCATACAATATACGGCTTTTGATGCTGTATATGAAGCACATGATACGTTTGAAATTGTATATGAAACAATTGCGAATAAATTGCTAGAACAAGCTGAAGGTACAGAAATTATCTATGCGGTTCCGGGGCATCCACTTGTAGCAGAAAGAACAGTTCAGCTATTGTTGGAAAAAGGAGACGTTTCAAATGTTGAAGTGCGAATTGAGGGTGGACAAAGTTTCCTTGATCCTATGTTTGCAAGCCTAAAAATTGATCCGATTGAAGGATTTCAATTACTTGATGCTACATCATTTGAAAGAGGGCAATTAGAATTACGTCAACATTTAATCTTTTGCCAAGTATATGATGCATTCGTTGCATCTGATGTGAAATTAACATTAATGGAGATGTTGCCAGATGATTATGAAGTGTATATCGTAACAGCTGCAGGAACTTCATTTGAACAAGTAAAGAAGGTACCGTTGTACATGTTAGATCATGAAACGGAATTGAATAATTTAACAAGTGTGTACGTGCCACCTGTTCAGGAGCGTGCGTCCTTGTATCAACAGTTTGATGTTCTTAGAGAAATTATTGCAGACCTGCGTGGTCCAAATGGTTGTCCGTGGGATAAAAAGCAAACGCATCAATCATTAAAGAAATATTTAATTGAGGAAGCTTATGAGGTGTTGGAAGCAATTGATGAAGAGGATGATGATCACTTAGTAGAAGAATTAGGTGATATATTATTACAAGTTATGCTTCATGCTCAAATCGGAGAAGATGAAGGTTGGTTCTCTATAGATGATATCATTCGAACTCTATCTGAAAAAATGGTTCGTCGTCATCCACATGTATTTGGAAATACGGATGTAAACAATGCGGATGAAGTGATTGCCAATTGGGAAGAAATTAAAAAACAAGAAAAAGGATTCGTGAAAGAATCTGTTTTAAATGGCGTTCCTAAAAGTTTGCCGCAGTTACTACGCGCCTTTGAAATTCAGAAGAAAGCTGGTAAGGTTGGATTTGATTGGGTTGATGTGCAGCCGATGATAGAGAAAGCTTTGGAAGAATGGCAAGAGTTCCAACAAGAAGTTACAAACATGGATGAGGAAAAGATGCTAGGTGAGTTTGGTGATTTACTATTTGCATTTGTTAATATAGCCCGTCATTACAAAATAGATCCAGAAGAGGCGTTACGTTCAACTAATGAGAAATTTACTGGTCGTTTTTTATACATGGAGGCAAAAGTAGCTGAAATGAATAAAGAGATGGAAGATTTATCATTAGAACAGTTAGATGTTTTATGGGAAGAAGCGAAACAAACAGAGCGTTAATAGGGGGATTTGATATGCGTCTAGATAAGTTTTTAAAAGTGTCACGTTTAATTAAAAGAAGAACATTAGCGAAAGAAGTAGCTGATCAAGGAAGAATATCTATTAATGGTCAAGTGGCAAAAGCGAGTTCTGATGTGAAAGTAGCTGATGAATTAACAATTCGTTTTGGTCAAAAAATAGTGACTGTAAAAATAAATGAATTGAAAGAAACAACTAAAAAAGAAGATGCAGCAAATATGTATAGCTTAGTTCGTGAAGAAAAAGTAAAAGCGGAAGAAGGCTTGTTCTAAAATCATGTATCCCCTCATACATTACTATTAGCTAGTAAAAACCTATGGGGGGATTTACGTGAATAATGGTTACTCACCTACGTCTTCTAATCAACAAAATGTTTCTGTAGAACATGACATTATTATGCGTGGCAGGCGTATAATTGATATTACCGGTGTGAAGCAGGTAGAGAGTTTTGATAGCGAAGAGTTTTTGCTAGAGACCGTAATGGGTTTTTTAACGATTCGTGGTCAAAATTTACAAATGAAAAATTTAGATGTAGAAAAAGGTATTGTGTCGATTAAAGGGAAAGTTAATGAGATGCTGTATATTGATGAAAATCAAGGGGAAAAAACTAAAGGTTTCTTTAGTAAGTTGTTTAAATGAGTCTAACAATTCAGTTGTATACAATGCTTTCAATGATTGGAATGGGTGCTTGGATTGGAGCGTCTTTAGATACATATCAACGTTTTTTAAAGCGCCAAGAACGTAAACGTTGGCTTGTATTTATACAAGATATATTATTTTGGATTGTCCAAGCATTATTCGTCTTTTATGTATTGCTTCTCGTAAATGAAGCTGAACTACGTATATATGTGTTTTTGGCATTGTTATGTGGTTTTGCGGCATATCAAAGCTTACTGAAAGCACTATACATGAAGCTGTTAAATTTTCTCATCTATATTTTTATGCAAACAACATATTTTTTTGTTCGAATTATACAGCTACTCATGATAAAACCTGTTATTATTATAGCGCAGCTATTTATTGCATTTATATTATTCTTATTTCGTATACTGCTTTCAATTGGACATGTGTTATGGAAAATTGTGATTTGGATATTACTTTTCATATGGAAAGTTTTTTTCTGGCCTGTTCGATTTATTGCTTCGCTCATATGGAAACTTCTCCCTAATCGTGTTAAACTTTTTATAGTGAAACATATAGGGTTCCTGCAATATATAGCAAAATTGAAGGGACATATCTTCCAAATATGGGAGCGTATAAAAAAGAAGTTAGGGGGACCTCGGAAATGAGGGAACTGAGACAAAGAACAATCGAAAAACAGAGTCCAAATCCTGTTAAAGAGCATATAATACAAACGGATGAGAACAGGAAGCGACTTTATCGCCGTTTAGCGGTTTTTCTTGTCTTTACTTTTACAATTATTGCGAGTATTAGTGTAACGTTTTATCAACAAAACAGTTCCATTAAAGCAAAAGAAGCAAAAGTTAAGGACATGAAAAAAGAACTGGATTCATTAACGAATAAAGAAAAAAGTCTAAAAGACGAAGTTCAAAAGTTAAATGATGAAGAGTACGTATTAAAGATTGCTAGAAGGGATTATTTCTTCTCTGGTAAAGGGGAGATAATTTTTCCTGTTTCGAAGTAGAGTATGTCTTATTGACACTATATTTTAGGATTATATATAATAAAGTAAAATTTGACTTTTTAACCACTAAGGAGGAGCATTTTTTTTATGTCAATCGAGGTAGGCAGCAAGTTACAGGGTAAAGTAACAGGTATTACAAATTTTGGGGCTTTTGTGGAGCTGCCAGAAGGCTTAACTGGTCTTGTTCATATTAGTGAAGTTGCTGATAACTATGTAAAAGATATTAACGATCACTTAAAAGTGGGCGACCAAGTAGAAGTAAAAGTTATTAATGTTGAAAAAGATGGAAAGATTGGTTTATCTATCAAAAAAGCGAAAGAACGTGAAAAAACAGAAGGAGATCGTCCACGCGGTGAATACCAACGCGGTGGTGATCAACAACGTTCTGGACGTCCACAACGTAATAATCGCTCTTTCAACAGAGATAATCGTGGTGGCGGTAACGACCGAGCTCCAAAAGAAACATTTGAGCAAAAGATGGCACGCTTCTTAAAGGATAGTGAAGATCGTTTAACTTCTTTAAAGCGTAACACAGAGTCTAAACGTGGTGGCCGTGGCGCACGTCGCGGATAATAAGGCCGTTTAGTTTTTAACATATAGAGAGGTACCCAGAGTGATGGCTCAGGGTGCTTTTTTATATGTGAAAATATATTTTAAAAAAGTTTTCAAGATGTGTTGACTTTAAATAATATCTGATGTAAGATACTAATTGTCCGTTAAATACGACGACATGGCGGTGTAGCTCAGCTGGCTAGAGCGTACGGTTCATACCCGTGAGGTCGGGGGTTCGATCCCCTCCGCCGCTATATTTATTTTAACGGCCCGTTGGTCAAGTGGTTAAGACACCGCCCTTTCACGGCGGTAACACGGGTTCGAATCCCGTACGGGTCATCTAAAAAGATCATGCAAATTTGCATGATCTTTTTTTGTTAAATGGATTAAGACATACAACACTTCTACAAAATCACCCTATATTTTCTGAATATTTAATTAAAAAATCAAGGATAACTTACATACCGTGTATATCTGTAGAGTTATTTCGAATAAAAAGTCGAACGATTATAAAAGTGAAAACTGTTGTTTTGACAAAAATCCCAACAATCATCTTTTATAATGACAGTAATTAAACTATGCAGGTGGTGTTAAAAATATGCCTAAAGCAGGAAGGAATACTATGAATACAAGTGCATTGGCAATGAATGAGAGTCAGCTTGGAGGAATAAAGTGGACGAGTAAGTTGCGAATGAAATTCGAACAAGTTTTCTTTAGATGGGGATTTATTATTGTTGTTATTGGTTTTCTTTTGGGAAGAGCATATATATTAACAAATATTTTACCGTTTGCACTACCGTTTTTTGCTGCTGTTTATGTTATGAAGCGGGATAAGATGCCGCTAGCATTTTTAGCTCTAATGGGAGGAGCTCTTTCAGTCTCGATAGATAATTTGTTTTTTACTTTTGCATCTATCTTTACTTTCTTCATTTATAATATCTTCTTTAGTAGATTTACACGTAAAACCGTTGGACTTGTTCCATTTCAAGTATTTATCTCCGCATTAACCGCACACTTAGTTGTTGTATATTTTGCGCAACAAACTGTCACCATGTACGATTTACTCGTTAGTACCATTGAGGCTGGGCTTAGTTTCGTATTAACTATGATATTTTTACAAAGTGTCCCGCTTTTAGTGGAAAGGAAAGGAAAGCAACAGGCGTTAGAGACGGAAGAAATTGTTTGTTTGATTATATTACTAGCATCTGTTTTAACGGGTACAACAGATTGGTTTGTATATGATGCTTCTATTCAACATATTTTTACAAGGTATTTAGTACTAGTATTTGCATTTATTGCGGGTGCTGCTACAGGATCTACAGTGGGGGTAGTAACAGGATTGATATTAAGTTTAGCAAATGTGTCTAGTTTGTCTCAGCTTAGCCTTCTCGCTTTTTCTGGATTACTTGGTGGGTTGTTAAAAGAAGGGAAGCGTTTAGGTGTTAGTTTAGGTTTATTAATAGGGACAAGCTTAATCACATTATATGTAGACAAGCAGACAAATATTGTAACAACTTTAATTGAGTCAGGTGTAGCGATTGCTATCTTCTTATTAACGCCAAAGCTTGTTTTGGATCGTATTGCTAAATTTATGCCAGGTACACAAGAGCATTCGCAAGATCAACAACAATATTTAAGAAGGATGCGTGATGTTACAGCGAACAAAATCAACCAATTCGCAAATGTATTTGCTGCTTTATCTAATAGTTTTTCTGTATATGGGTATGTAGAGGAAGAAGATAAAGAGACAGAAGCAGATTTGTTTTTGAGTACAATTACTGCGAAAACATGTCAAACGTGCTTTAAAAAGGATCAATGCTGGGTAGTGAATTTCGATAAAACGTACGATTATATGAAACAAATAATGAATGAAACGGAAGAAGGAACCCTGCAACATAATCGTAAATTAGTTCGTGAGTGGGATAAGCATTGTGTGAGAGGGAAAAAAGTGACGGATTTAGTAGCGGGTGAATTAGATCACTTCTATGAGGGACAAAAATTGCGAAAACAAATGAAGGAAAATCGTAGAATAGTAGCGGAGCAACTATTAGGTGTATCAAAGGTTATGGAAGATTTTGCTAAGGAAATACAACGAGAGCGTGAAAATCATCAAGTGCAGGAAGAGCAGATTATGCAAGCGTTCCGTGATTTTGGTGTCGAAGTAGAGCATGTTGATATTTATTGTTTAGATAGAGGAAGTATTGATATTGAAATGTTGATTCCAGTTGCATCTAATGAACATGGTGAATGTGAAAAGTTAGTTGCACCGATGCTTTCGGATATCCTTAAAGAAAATATTGTCGTTAAACATGAAGAAAAGTCTTCTTATCCGAATGGCCACAGTTTAATATCATTTGGTTCGGCGAAGACGTATTCTCTTGATACAGGATTGGCTACAGCCGCAAAAGGCGGTGGGTTTGTTTCGGGTGACTCTTATGCGATGATGGATTTAAGTGTTGGTAAATACGCACTTGCGATTAGTGATGGTATGGGTAATGGGCAAAGAGCTCATATGGAAAGTAAGGAAACGGTGAAATTATTACAAAAAATACTCCAATCGGGTATTGATGAAGAAATAGCTATTAAGTCTATCAATTCAATTCTTTCTTTGAGAACGACAGAAGAGATGTTTACAACATTAGATTTAGCTATGGTAGATTTGCGGGATGCGAGTGCTAGGTTTTTAAAGATTGGATCAACCCCGAGTTTTGTTAAACGCGCGAATAATATTTTGAAAATTGAAGCAAGTAATTTGCCGATGGGAATCATCGAAGATGTTGAAGTTGATGTGGTGGGTGAACAATTAAAAACGGGCGATATCCTTATTATGATGAGCGATGGGATTTTTGAGGGCGCGCAGCATGTAGAGAATCATGAATTATGGATGAAGCGGAAAATTAAAGAATTGCAAACCGAAGACCCGCAAGAAATTGCTGATATCATTATGGAAGAAGTGATTCGCTCTTGTGATGGTTATATAAATGATGATATGACTATTGTGGTGGCAAAAGTGAAGAAAAATATGCCGAAGTGGGCTACGATTCCGATTGTAGGAATGCAGGCGCAGTAAAATATAAGTGGAATGTTTATCTATAATTTGATTTTAAAAACCTAGGTGAATACCTAGGTTTTTTTGTGGGAAAAGGTAATGTTATTGATTTTATGAATATACACGGAGGATGTAAGATAAAAATGTAATTTTTGTATATCTTTTTTTTGCACAATGTTTGTAAAAGTTGTACCATTATAGACAAGGTAACTAACGTTGCTGTTCTTGTTTAATGAAAGGTGATTGCGAAGTTGAAAGATACATTTGTTGAAAAAGTAGATGACTTTGTAAAGCAGCATGATGTATTAAAGAATGATTCAACAATTGTTGTGGGAGTTTCTGGTGGTCCTGACTCGTTAGCCCTTTTATATTATTTATTAGAAAAAAGAGCGGAAAAACAGTTGGAAATTGTAGTAGCTCATGTAGATCATATGTTTAGAGGTGATGAATCTCATGAGGATTTACAGTTTGTGCAGGACCTTTGTGAAGAACTGGGAATTATTTGTGAAACGATAAGGATTAATGTATCACAATATCAACAGCAATACGGAATGAATGCACAGGTTGCTGCTAGAGAATGCAGATATGCATTTTTGGAAAGAATAATGAAGAAATATGATGCAAGATATGTTGCTCTTGGACATCATGGAGATGATCAAGTCGAGACAATTTTAATGCGTCTTGTAAGAGGGAGTACTCCGAAAGGATATGCAGGAATTGCAGTGAAGCGTCCTTTTCATAATGGATATTTAATTAGGCCGTTACTTGGGGTAACGAAGGAAGAAATTGTTGATTACTGTAATAAGCTAAATTTAATTCCACGTATAGATCCGAGTAATAAAAAGGAAGTATATACAAGGAATCGATTACGTAAATATGTCCTTCCTCACTTAAAAGAAGAAAATCCACAAATGCATGAGAAATTCCAAAAATTTAGCGTGCAGATGCAAGAGGATGAGGCTTATTTGCAGGAATTAGCTTTTGAGAAAATGAATAAAGTAATTACAAAAAAAAGTGATAAACAAATTAGCTTATCAATTCCTGCCTTTGAATCCATGTCTATGCCTTTACAAAGAAGAGGGATTCAACTAATATTAAACTATCTTTATGAATATAAGATTCCATCTTCTCTTTCTTCTATACATATTGACAAGGTGATTGAGTTTTTTAAGCGGACACAACCTTCAGGTTCACTTGATTTTCCAGGTGATTTGAAAATTGTTCGCACATACGAGGAGTGTAGCTTTAGATTTAAACAAGAAATTGTCTCTCCTTTTTTGCAAGATTTATCAGTACCCGGGACCATTACACTATTGAACGGGGATGAATTTGTAACAGAGGTGAGCGAAGATATACCAAGTAACATGAATGAAACAGTATTTGTTGCTAAGTATAATGATATATCATATCCACTTCGTATTCGTTCTAGGGAAAATGGAGATCGCATGTCAATACAAGGTATGGATGGCACGAAAAAGATAAAAGCTATTTTTATCGAAGCGAAAGTACCAAAAGAAAAAAGAGAAGAATGGCCGGTCGTTTGTGATGCAAGTGGGAACATTATTTGGGTACCCTTGTTGAAGCGATCTGCATTTGCAATTTCGAAAGAGATGGCAAAGAAGGGTAAATATATGATTATTCACTACAAAAGCAAGGAGTCTTCCGGGAGGATAATGAAATGATGAATCAAGATATCGAAAAAGTATTAATTTCTGAAGAACAAATACAAGAAAAGGTGCGCGAACTAGGTGCAGTTATTGCAGAGGATTATAAAAACACAGTACCTCTTGCAATTGGTGTATTAAAAGGCGCAATGCCATTTATGGCAGATTTATTAAAGAGAACAGATACATATCTTGAAATGGATTTTATGGCTGTATCTAGTTATGGTCACTCTACAGTTTCAACAGGCGAAGTGAAAATTTTAAAAGATCTTGATACTTCTGTAGAAGGTCGCGATATTTTAATCGTCGAAGATATTATTGATAGTGGTCTTACACTAAGCTACTTAGTAGACTTATTCAAATATCGTAAAGCGAAGTCTGTAAAAATTGTTACATTATTAGATAAGCCAACAGGCCGTAAGGTTGATCTGAAAGCGGATTATGTTGGATTTACTGTTCCACATGAATTTGTAGTAGGATATGGATTAGATTATAAAGAGCAGTACCGTAATCTTCCTTATGTAGGCGTATTAAAACCAAGCGTTTACTCAAATTAATTAAATACAGGCTTTACAATTGTATAGGAAAGTTTTTCTATGTTACGATTTACTATAGTGTTTATGCCGTGAGAGGAGGTTAGGAATGAATCGTATCTTCCGTAATACCATCTTTTATTTACTGATATTCTTAGTAGTAATTGGAATCGTGAGCTATTTTAATGGTTCGACACAAAAAACGACATCAGTTAGCTACGACAAATTCATTACTAAACTAGAAAGCGGTGAAGTGCGTAATGTGCAACTTCAACCGAAAAATGGTGTATTTGAGGTAAAAGGACAATTCAATAACTCTAGCCAAGGAGAACAATTTGTTACTTATGCACCAAATACTGAGGAATTACAAAAGAAAATCAATGATAAAGCGAAAGGTGCCGAAGTTAAGTATCAACCAGCAGAAGAAACAAGTGCTTGGGTAACATTCTTTACTTCAATCATTCCGTTTGTCATCATCTTCATTTTATTCTTCTTCTTATTAAACCAGGCTCAAGGCGGCGGTAGCCGTGTTATGAACTTCGGGAAAAGTAAGGCGAAGTTATATAATGATGAAAAGAAAAAAGTTCGTTTCAGAGATGTTGCTGGGGCGGATGAAGAGAAACAAGAACTTGTCGAGGTAGTTGAATTCTTAAAAGACCCTCGTAAGTTTTCTGAAGTTGGTGCCCGTATTCCAAAGGGTGTCCTATTAGTTGGACCTCCAGGTACAGGTAAAACTTTATTAGCACGTGCTGTTGCAGGTGAGGCTGGCGTTCCATTCTTCTCTATCAGTGGTTCTGACTTTGTAGAGATGTTTGTCGGTGTCGGTGCATCACGTGTACGTGATTTATTTGAAAATGCAAAGAAAAATGCTCCTTGTATCATTTTCATTGATGAAATTGATGCAGTAGGTCGTCAACGTGGCGCAGGTCTTGGTGGTGGTCATGATGAGCGTGAGCAAACATTGAACCAGTTACTTGTTGAAATGGATGGATTCGGTGCAAACGAAGGTATTATTATCATTGCTGCGACAAACCGTCCAGACATTCTTGACCCAGCGTTATTACGTCCAGGTCGTTTTGACCGTCAAATTACAGTAGATCGTCCAGATGTAAATGGCCGTGAAGCTGTACTGAAAGTACATGCGCGTAATAAACCGCTTGATGAGCATATTAATTTAAGAGCAATTGCGACTCGTACACCAGGATTCTCTGGTGCGGATCTTGAAAACTTATTAAACGAAGCTGCTTTAGTAGCTGCACGTCGAGATAAGAAGAAGATTGATATGAGTGATATCGATGAAGCAACGGATCGTGTTATTGCAGGTCCAGCTAAGAAAAGTCGTGTTATCTCTGAAAAAGAACGTAATATCGTTGCTTTCCATGAAGCAGGCCATACTGTAATTGGTGTTGTTCTTGATGAAGCTGATGTCGTTCATAAAGTAACAATTGTCCCTCGTGGTCAGGCTGGTGGATATGCGGTAATGCTTCCGAAGGAAGATCGTTACTTCATGACAAAGCCAGAGTTACTTGATAAAATCACTGGTTTACTTGGTGGTCGAGTAGCTGAGGAGATTGTATTTGGTGAAGCAAGTACAGGTGCTCACAACGATTTCCAACGTGCAACTGGTATTGCAAGACGTATGGTTACGGAATTCGGTATGAGTGATAAGCTTGGACCGATGCAATTTGGTAGCTCACAAGGTGGTCAGGTATTCTTAGGAAGAGACTTCCATTCAGAACAAAACTACAGTGATGCAATCGCACATGAAATTGATGTGGAAATGCAAACAATTATTAAAGAATGTTATGCTCGTGCGAAACATATTCTTACTGAAAAACGAGATAAGCTTGATATTATCGCGAAAACGTTACTTGAAGTAGAAACATTAGACGCAGAGCAAATTAATCATTTATATGATTATGGCAGATTACCTGAGCGTCCAACATCTTCAGATGATGTGAAAGTAAACATCAATATGAAGAAAGACGATGAAGATAAAGAAGATAAGTAAGAAATGAAGGAGTGACTATCGTCACTCCTTTTTTGTTTGTTAAGATTTTTGTTAATTACTATTAAGGGCTTAGTGGATAAAGTAATTTAAGTAAAACTAGTATTAAAAATTGAAATAGAGAGCAATCTTTTTGTAAAATGATGAGGATAGGAAAGCTGATTATATAAGTATGTGTGATATGATGTTTTTATAAGTTTTATACATACTACACAAATATAGATTAAATAAGATAAGTGGTGAGAATATGATTTTTGTATTGGATGTAGGGAACACAAATGCTGTACTAGGCGTGTTTGAAGAGGGGGAACTTCGTCAGCATTGGCGCATGGAAACAGATCGTCATAAGACAGAAGATGAATATGGAATGCTTGTAAAACAGTTACTTGATCATGAGGGTCTTTCGTTTGAAGATGTGAAAGGTATTATTGTGTCTTCAGTCGTACCACCAATTATGTTCGCTTTAGAACGTATGTGTGAAAAATATTTTAAAATTAAACCGCTTGTAGTAGGGCCTGGAATAAAAACGGGGCTAAATATTAAATATGAAAATCCACGTGAAGTAGGCGCAGATCGAATTGTAAATGCAGTAGCGGGAATCCAATTGTATGGAAGTCCACTTATTATTGTTGATTTTGGTACGGCTACTACATATTGTTATATTAATGAAGAAAAGCATTATATGGGTGGAGTTATTACGCCAGGAATTATGATTTCAGCAGAGGCTTTATATAGTAGGGCAGCAAAACTTCCTCGTATTGAAATTACAAAACCGAGCAGTGTTGTTGGGAAGAATACAGTAAGTGCGATGCAATCAGGTATTCTTTATGGTTATGTAGGACAAGTGGAAGGTATTGTTAAGCGTATGAAAGAAGAAGCTAAACAAGAACCGAAAGTTATTGCAACAGGTGGATTGGCGAAATTAATTTCAGAAGAATCGAATGTAATTGATATTGTAGATCCATTTTTAACGTTAAAAGGCTTGTATATGTTATATGAGCGTAATGCAAATTTACAGCATGAGAAAGGTGAATAAATAAGTATGAAAGATTATTTAGTAAAAGCGTTAGCGTTTGATGGAGAAGTACGTGCGTATAGTGTACGTACAACGAATACAGTAAGTGAGGCACAAAGACGTCATGATACATGGAGGACAGCTTCGGCGGCACTTGGTCGTTCTTTAACTGCAGGTACAATGATGGGTGCGATGTTAAAAGGTGATCAAAAGTTAACGATTAAGGTAGAAGGTAATGGTCCGATTGGCCCTATCTTAGTAGATGCTCATGCAAATGGGGATGTACGTGGCTACGTAACGAATCCACATGTTGATTTTGAAGGAACGGAACAAGGGAAATTACGTGTATATCAAGCGGTAGGTACAGAAGGGTTTGTAACAGTAATTAAAGATATTGGTATGCGTGAGCCGTTTATCGGTCAATCTCCAATCGTTTCGGGAGAACTAGGGGAAGATTTCACGTATTATTTCGCAGTTTCTGAGCAGACGCCTTCTTCTGTTGGTGTGGGTGTACTTGTAAATGGAGATGACAGCGTATTAGCGGCGGGTGGATTTATCCTTCAAATTATGCCGGGCGCACAGGAAGAAACAATTTCATTCATTGAAGATCGTTTGCAAAAAATCCCGCCTGTATCAACATTGATCGAACAAGGTCTTTCTCCAGAAGAGCTACTATATGCAGTCCTTGGAGAAGATAAAGTAAAAGTATTAGAAACAATGGATGTTCAATTTAATTGTACGTGCTCACGTGAACGTATTGAGAGTGTGTTAATTAGTTTAGGTAAAACAGAGTTAGAGCAAATTCGTGAAGAAGAAGAAGAAACAGAAGTTCATTGTCATTTCTGTAATGAACGATACAAGTTCTCTAAAGAAGATATTACAAATTTAATTGAGAATTTGTAATAAGGGGATTAACCCTCCGAATAGATTGACAAACAGGGAATTTTCTGACAAAATCTAAATATAGATAAAACCAATAAAAATACTCGGTGTTAGGAGTGACAGGAATGCGAGTGGCACAATCAGTTTCAGAATTAATCGGGAAAACGCCGATCGTTAAGTTGAACCGCATCGTAGAATCAGACAGCGCAGATATATACTTAAAACTAGAATTTATGAATCCAGGGAGTAGCGTTAAAGATCGTATTGCACTAGCTATGATTGAAGATGCTGAAAAAAAGGGATTGTTAAAAGAGGGCGATACAATCATTGAGCCAACAAGTGGTAACACAGGGATTGGTTTAGCGATGGTAGCGGCTGCTAAAGGATATAATGCAATTTTAGTAATGCCAGAAACAATGAGTATTGAGCGTCGTAATTTATTACGTGCTTACGGTGCTGAATTAGTATTGACTCCAGGTCCTGAAGGGATGGGTGGAGCAATTCGTAAAGCGACTGAATTAGCGAAAGAGCATGGCTACTTTATACCACAACAGTTCAAAAACCAATCAAATCCAGAAATTCACCGTTTAACAACAGGTCCAGAAATTATTGAACAAATGGGCGACCAATTAGATGCGTTTATTGCAGGTATTGGTACAGGTGGAACGATTACTGGTGCTGGTGAAGTGCTGAAGGAAGCGTATAAAGATATTAAAATTTATGCAGTAGAACCTGCAGATTCACCAGTATTATCTGGGGGGAAACCAGGTCCACATAAAATCCAAGGAATTGGGGCGGGATTTGTTCCGGAGACGTTGGATGTAGAAGTATATGATGAAATTATTCAAGTGAAAACAGAGCAAGCATTTGAATATGCGAGAAGAGTGGCTAAAGAGGAAGGTATTTTAGTTGGTATCTCTTCAGGCGCAGTTATTTATGCAGCAACAGAAGTTGCGAAAAAGTTAGGTAAAGGGAAAAAGGTACTTGTTATTATCCCGAGTAACGGTGAACGTTATTTAAGTACACCACTTTATCAATTTGAATCATAATTAAATGCGATTGAAAAAGCATCCTTGAAAAAGGATGCTTTTTCTTTTTGGATTGGAAATAGGAAAAGAGTGAATGACTAGAAAACTTCATGTAAAATAAGAGGTAGTATAATTAAATTATTTTCACTAGCCTTCGAGTATAATCAATCTCTATATAAATAACTTATGTAGTTGGAGCTGGTTCATCTAAGAGGGTGGGATAAAAGAAGACGGGGTGTTGATATGCAACGAAGAAAATCTTTAGCGCTTTCTATTCCATATCAGTTAGATTTCTTTAAGCAATATAAATTTCTTTCTCAGGATAAGCCGCAACATATTTTGCTGGAAAGTGGACGTGGCGGTCGTTATAACATAGTGGGTTTAAACCCGGTAGCGGTAATCCAAGGGAAGGGTGAAAAGTTACATATAAGTGAAAGCGGTAAGGAAACAATAAAAAGAGGGAATCCATTAGATTTAATGCAAGAATATATGGAGAAATGGAAAACAGACTACAATCCAGAGTACCCGCCTTTTCAAGGTGGTGCAATTGGCTACTTTAGTTATGATTGTATCCGTTATATCGAAAAACTCCCTTCTCTTGCAGAGGATGATCTGAATATACCCGATATATACTTTTTATTATTTGACGATGTGTTTGTCTATGATCAAAAAGAAAAGCTATTGTGGATTATTACACATTATGTAGATAAGCGTGCAGAAGCAGAAGAACGTTTAAATGAATGGAAGGATCTTTGGGTGGCAGAAGTGCCTGAAGTGACTATGCCGTTTGAACGTCCTAAAAAGAAAAATGAAGCGGTTGCCTTTACAGAAACAGGCTTTATGAAGGCAGTTGAATGTATTCAAGAATATATTGGAGCGGGTGATGTGTTCCAAGTAAACTTGTCGACTAGACAAGAAAGAACTTTACAAACGCATCCACTAGAAATTTATACAAGTCTTCGTGAAATTAATCCATCTCCATATATGGGTTACCTGGAGCTTGGGGATTTTCAAATTGTTAGTGGATCGCCAGAGTTGTTAATTAAGAAACAAGGAACTGAAGTAAGTACAAGACCAATTGCTGGAACGAGATCTAGAGGCGCGGATGAGCAAGAGGATGAAGAATTAGCAAGAGAATTAATTGAGAACGAAAAAGAAAGAGCAGAGCATGTAATGCTTGTGGATTTAGAAAGAAATGATTTAGGGCGTGTTTGTAAATATGGCACTGTAGAAGTAGATGAATTTATGGTAATTGAGAAATACTCACATGTTATGCATATTGTTTCTAATGTGCGTGGTGAGGTGGAAGAAGATAAAGATGCTTTTGATTTAGTGAAGGCTGTATTCCCTGGTGGAACAATTACTGGTGCCCCGAAAATACGTACAATGGAAATTATTGAGGAATTAGAACCTGTTCGCCGAGGGATTTATACAGGTTCAATCGGTTGGATTGGTTATTCTGGAGATACAGAATTGAATATTGTAATTAGAACACTTCTTGCTAAAGATGGAAAAGCTCATGTACAAGCGGGGGCGGGAATTGTAATTGATTCAAATCCGGAAAACGAATATAAAGAGTCGTTAAAAAAGGCGATTGCTTTATGGCGTGCAAAAGAACGTAGCGAAGAAACGGTTAGGTGAGAGAAATGATATTAATGATTGATAATTATGATTCTTTTACATTTAATTTAGTGCAGTTTCTTGGAGAACTTGGACAAGAGCTCGTTGTTAAACGTAACGATGAAGTGACGATTTCAGATATCGAGAATATGAAACCAGATTTTCTAATGATTTCTCCAGGTCCATGTAGTCCTAATGAAGCGGGGATTAGTATGGAAGTTATTAAATACTTCGCGGGGAAGATTCCGATTTTTGGAGTTTGTTTAGGGCATCAATCTATTGCACAAGTGTTTGGTGGAGAGGTTGTTCGTGCAGAACGATTAATGCATGGGAAAACTTCGCTTATGCATCATGATGGAAAGACGATTTTTTCGGATATTCCTAATCCGTTTACTGCGACGCGCTATCATTCCCTTATTGTTAAGAAAGAGACGTTACCAGATTGCTTAGAGGTAACATCTTGGACGGAGGAAGGGGAAATTATGGCACTTCGTCATAAGACATTGCCGATAGAGGGTGTGCAATTCCATCCGGAATCTATTATGACTTCTCATGGGAAAGAGTTATTGCAGAATTTCATTCGTAAATACAGTCCAAGTGCGACATTATGTTAATTTACGTAAATGGTCAGTATGTAGAAGCAAGTGAAGCGAGAATTTCTCCTTATGATCATGGTTATTTATATGGTCTTGGAGTTTTTGAAACGTTTCGTATTTATAATGGTCATCCTTTCTTATTGGATGATCATTATGACCGTTTAATAGAGGCGCTGGATACATTGCAAATTAAATGGACAATGACAAAAAATGATGTGATGCTTATTTTGAAAGATTTACTCGCTAAGAATGAATTGAAGCATGCATATGTACGTTTTAATGTATCGGCAGGTATAGATGAAATAGGATTACAAACGGAAATATACGAAGAGCCTTCGGTTATTGTTTTTATAAAACCTTTAACAGCTTCAGGAGATGTAGTAGAAAAAGAAGGTGTTATTTTAAAACAAGTGCGAAATACACCGGAAGGGACATTTCGCCTGAAGTCTCATCACTATTTAAATAATATTTTAGGTAAGCGTGAAATTGGAAATGTTGTGAGCAAGGAAGGTATTTTCCTTACTGAAGCAGGTTATGTTGCAGAGGGTATTGTTTCGAATCTATTTTTTGTGAAAGGTGATGTTTTATATACACCTTCGTTAGAGACAGGTATTTTAAATGGTATCACTCGTGCGTTTATTATAAAGAGTGCTGAAGAATTAAATATAGAAGTAAAGGAAGGTTTCTTTACAAAAGATGAGCTACTTTCAGCGGATGAAGTCTTCGTAACAAACTCCATTCAAGAAATTGTTCCGCTTTATCGTATAGAAGCGCAGGATTTCCCGGGTAAAGTAGGAGTGGTTACAAAAAGTTTAATGTACCTTTATGGAATGCAAAGAGAGAAATTATGGAGCAGAAATGAATTACGAAGAGGAGATGTGTAGTTTGAAGTGGGATTATGATTTACGCTGCGGCGAATATACATTGAATTTAAATGAAAAGACATTAATTATGGGGATTTTAAATGTAACACCAGATTCGTTTTCTGATGGTGGGAGTTACAACGAGGTAGATGCTGCGGTACGTCACGCAAAAGAAATGCAAGGTGAAGGTGCTCATATTATTGATATTGGTGGCGAATCTACTCGCCCAGGTTTTGCTAAAGTATCAGTAGAAGAAGAAATAAAGCGAGTCGTCCCGATGATTCAAGCAGTTTCAAAAGAAGTAAAATTACCTATATCTATCGATACATATAAAGCTGAAGTTGCAAAACAAGCAATTGAGGCTGGTGCTCATATTATTAATGATATTTGGGGGGCGAAGGCGGAGCCGAAAATTGCTGAAGTCGCAGCCCATTATGATGTACCCATCATTTTAATGCATAACCGTGATAATATGAATTATCGTAATTTAATGGCGGATATGATTGCTGATTTGTATGACAGTATTAAAATTGCTAAAAATACTGGTGTGCGAGATGAGAATATTATTTTAGATCCAGGTATCGGTTTTGCTAAAACACCGGAGCAGAACTTAGAGGCGATGCGTAATTTAGAACAGTTAAATGTGCTAGGTTATCCGGTTCTCTTAGGTACTTCGAGAAAGTCCTTTATTGGGCACGTATTAGATTTGCCAGTAGAGGAACGCCTTGAGGGAACGGGAGCTACTGTTTGTCTTGGTATTGAAAAGGGCTGTGAGTTTGTTCGTGTCCATGATGTGAAAGAAATGGCGCGTATGGCTAAAATGATGGATGCGATGATTGGTAAGGGGGTAAGGTAATTGGATAAAATTTATATCCATGATATGGAATTTTATGGTTATCATGGTGTGTTTCCAGAGGAGAATAGATTAGGTCAGAGATTTAAAGTTGACTTAACGGTGGAGTTGGATTTAAAGCGTGCAGGGGAAAGTGATGACTTAGAGCATTCTGTCAATTATGGAGAGCTTTTCGAATTATGTAGAAAAGTTGTTGAGGATAGAAAGTATAAGCTTGTGGAGAGTATCGCTGAAAATATTGCTGCAGATATATTAAAGCAATATAAAAGGATTTCACGGTGTACAATTAAGGTGATTAAACCAGATCCGCCGATACCGGGCCATTATCGCGCTGTAGCAGTAGAAATTACGAGAGAACGTCCATGAATAATATAGCGTACATTGCATTAGGGTCAAATATTGGAGAGCGTTATACGTATTTAACTGAAGCCATTCAGTTTTTAAATAAAAGTCCGTATATTCAAGTTGATGATGTTTCGTCAGTGTATGAAACTGATCCAGTTGGCTATACTGACCAAAGTTGTTTTTTAAATTTAGTTATAAAAATTTCTACCAATTTATCACCGCAAGAATTATTGAAAGTAACACAAAAAGTAGAAAATGACCTAGGAAGAAAAAGGGAAATTAGGTGGGGGCCGAGGACTATCGACCTTGACATTTTACTTTATAATCAAGAGAATATTGAAGCAGAGAATCTTATTGTTCCGCATCCGCGGATGTTCGAAAGAGCTTTTGTTATCGTTCCGTTGTTAGAGATTAATCAAGATATAAAACAAAACATTTCACGTTCACAAGTAGAAGAAATGAAAAGGCGAGAGGGAGTAACGGTATGGAAGCAGAAAAATGGGGAAGACGCATTCGTGCTTTTCGAAAGCTAAAAGGCTACACGCAAGAAGGTTTTGCTAAAGAATTAGGGGTATCAGTATCTGTTTTAGGTGAAGTTGAGAGAGGGAATCGATCGCCTTCTCAAGATTTTGTAGTAGAAGTTGCTAAGGCGTTAAATGTTTCGATAGATGAATTAATGCCAAAGTGACTGTGCAGGAAGGAGTAGGTTGATTGTTAAAGATTGCAAATATTGAGATGAAAAATCCGGTTGTATTAGCACCGATGGCGGGAGTGTGTAACTCTGCATTCCGTTTAACAGTTAAAGAATTTGGTGCAGGTTTAGTTTGTGCTGAAATGGTAAGTGATAAGGCAATATTACTGAATAACAAAAGAACATTAGATATGTTATATATTGATGAGAGAGAAAAACCATTAAGTTTACAAATTTTCGGTGGAGAGAAAGAAACGCTTGTAGATGCTGCGAAATACGTAGATAAATATACGACAGCAGACATTATTGATATTAATATGGGTTGCCCAGTACCGAAAATCGTTAAATGTGATGCGGGGGCAAGGTGGCTTCTAGATCCAAATAAAATATACGAAATGGTAGCAGCGGTTGTAGATGCTGTTGAAAAGCCGGTTACGGTTAAAATGCGTATCGGTTGGGATGAAGAACATATTTTCGCAATAGAAAATGCTAGAGCTGTTGAGCGTGCTGGCGGACAAGCTGTGGCGGTTCACGGACGTACGCGAGTGCAAATGTATGAAGGGAAAGCAGATTGGGATATCATTAAACAAGTAAAGCAAGCTGTGAATATCCCGGTTATCGGAAATGGTGATGTCGAAACACCGCAAGATGCGAAGCGTATGCTTGATGAGATTGGTGTAGATGGTGTTATGATTGGTCGTGCAGCTCTTGGGGATCCATGGATGATTTATCGTACGGTAAAGTATTTAGAGACAGGTGAATTAATGCCGGAACCAACAGTCCGTGAGAAAATTGATGTATGTATGTTGCATCTAGATCGTCTTATCGATTTAAAGAACGAAAATGTTGCTGTAAGAGAGATGAGAAAGCATGCGGCTTGGTATTTAAAAGGTGTTCGTGGTAATGCGAGTGTGCGTAATGGTATCAATACTTGCAACACGCGTGAAGACCTTGCGAATGTATTAGGTGCATTTGTAGAAGAAGTAGAGGCGAAACAACAAACAATTTACGTTGGTTAATAAGGAGGACGGAGAAGATTGACATTCTTCTACACACTTCCTATAATTACGTGAAAGAAAGAAGAACTGCCAGTTAGTTGCTGGCAGTTTTTCTAGTTGAGTAGAAAATGCTATACTGTATATATTGTAAAAATTAATAGAGCTGGAGTGATATCAATATCATGGATAACATGAACCACGAAGAATTAAACGACCAATTGCTTGTTCGTCGTGAAAAGTTACATAATTTACGTGAGCAAGGAATCGATCCGTTCGGTAAACGATTTGAACGCACAAATTCAACAACCGACTTAGTAAGTCTATATGGAGAATTCTCTAAAGAAGAATTAGAAGAGAAGGAAATCACGGTTTCTATCGCTGGTCGTATTATGACAAAACGCGGTAAAGGAAAAGCTGGATTCGCACACATTCAAGATTTACACGGACAAGTTCAAATTTACGTTCGTAAAGATACTGTTGGAGATGAAGAGTACGAGTTATTTACGACAGCAGATTTAGGTGACTTAGTAGGTATTGAAGGTAAAGTGTTCAAAACAAACGTTGGAGAACTTTCAGTAAAAGCAACAGGATTTACGCTTTTAACGAAATCTCTTCGTCCATTACCGGATAAATACCATGGATTAAAAGATGTTGAACAACGATACCGTCAACGTTACTTAGACTTAATTACAAGTATGGAAAGTCGTGAAACATTTGTTACTCGTAGTAAAATCATTCGTGAAATGAGAAGATATTTAGATGACAACGGTTATCTTGAAGTAGAAACGCCTATGATGCACGCGATTGCGGGTGGAGCATCTGCTCGTCCTTTCACTACGCATCATAATGCGTTAGATATGGAATTATATATGCGTATCGCAATTGAACTTCATTTAAAACGTCTTATTGTGGGCGGATTAGAAAAAGTTTATGAGATCGGCCGTGTATTCCGTAATGAGGGTGTATCAACTCGTCATAATCCTGAGTTTACGATGATTGAATTATATGAAGCGTACGCTGATTATAATGATATTATGAAACTAACAGAAAATATGGTTGCTCATATTGCGAAAAAAGTATTGGGTACAACAACGATCCAATATGGTGATTATGAAATTAATCTAGAACCAGAATGGACACGTCTTCATATGGTAGATGCAATTAAGCAACACTCTGGAGCGGATTTCTGGACTCCGATGAGTGTAGAAGAAGCGCGTGAGCTTGCAAAAGAACATAATGTAGAAATTAAGGATACAATGGAAGTTGGTCATATCATTAATGAGTTCTTCGAGCAAAAAGTAGAAGATAAATTAATTCAACCAACATTTATTTACGGTCATCCGGTAGAAATTTCGCCACTTGCGAAAAAGAATGACGAAGATCCACGATTCACAGATCGTTTCGAGTTATTTATCGTTGCACGTGAACATGCAAATGCATTCACTGAGTTAAACGATCCAATTGATCAAAAAGAACGTTTTGAAGCTCAATTAAAAGAGCGTGAGCAAGGTAATGACGAAGCTCACATGATGGATGATGATTATATCGAAGCTCTTGAGTACGGTATGCCTCCTACGGGTGGATTAGGAATCGGTATTGATCGTCTAGTTATGTTATTAACAAATGCACCATCTATTCGTGATGTATTATTATTCCCTGCTATGCGTCATAAACAAGACTAAGCTTTGGAGATTTCTCCAAAGCTTTTTTTATTTGAGTATGAGTTGCGTGGGTATAATAGATCTTGATGGTGCGAGAAATTATATTTATATAGAAGAAATGTGCTGTTTTTATACTTTTTTACTAAGTTAAAAATTTTATTAGAAAAACTATTGCATTTTAATAATTAAACTGGTATATTTATATCCGTTGCCACGAAAGGTAACAAGCAAAACAAACGAAAAACAACTTATTGAAAAAAGTTGTTGACGAAAATATAACAAAATGTTATATTGATAAAGTCGCTTGTGAGCGACAACGTAGTTCTTTGAAAACTGAACGAAACAAACAACGTGAAACGTCAATTTTTATTTTTAGATGCTAGACAAACTAACTT
>NZ_JBXAHS010000015.1:0-15666 GCF_058795355.1 Bacillus sp. GW823-FHT06A11
CCGTGGTGTAGTGGTTAACATGCCTGCCTGTCACGCAGGAGATCGCCGGTTCGACCCCGGTCGGGACCGCCATTTTATATAAAGAAAAGAACGAAACAAATTGTTTCGTATTTTTTTATTTGTTTTAACAAAAAACTAATAAAGACAGTCAAACTATCCTTAGGACAACTCCTAAGGACTTTTTTATATATTCAAAACCTGTATAATAAAGAGCAGAGAACATTGTGAGTAAAGTAGGTGAAGTCTGTGAGCAAATATGAAGTAACAACAAAATCTTCTGCGGAAACACAAAGGTTATCAGAAAAACTAGGTGAACTCGTAGAGGCACAAGATGTAATTATTTTAGAAGGAGATCTTGGAGCTGGGAAGACGACTTTTACAAAGGGGCTAGCAAAAGGTCTTGGAGTGAAAAGAGTTGTAAATAGTCCTACCTTTAATATTATTAAAGAATATAAAGGAAGATTACCACTATATCATATGGATGTGTATCGCTTAGCAGAAAGCGAAGAGGACTTAGGCTTTGATGAGTATTTCTACGGTGAAGGAATTACGGTAGTGGAATGGGCTCATTTAATAGAAGCATATTTACCGAATGAAAAGTTACAAATTAGTTTATTCCATGCGGGAGATGACACAAGAAAAATTATACTCGAGCCAATTGGAGATCGCTATATTAGATTATGTGAGGAGCTATTACAAGATGAAAGTACTAGCAATTGATACTTCAAATTACGTAATGGGTGTATCCCTTATTGAGGAAGGAAACGTGATTGGGGAAATCATTACAAATTTGACGAAAAACCATTCTGTACGTCTTATGCCAGCTGTAGAGCAACTGTTAAAAGAATGTGGTGTAAAACCGAAGGAATTAACTAAAATCGTAGTAGCTGCTGGACCTGGATCATATACAGGTGTTCGCATAGGCGTGACAGCGGCAAAAACATTAGCTTGGTCACTTCAAATACCAATTGTAGGTGTATCAAGTTTAGAGGTAGTAGCTGCAAACGGTGCTAACTTTAATGGATTAATTTGTCCTTTATTTGATGGAAGACGTGGGCAAATCTATACTGGATTATATACATATGAAGGAGAGCAGTTAACTTCAATAGAAGAAGACCGAATTATTCTTATTGTGGACTGGTTGCAAATGTTAAAAGATAAAGGACAGCCTGTTTTATTTATCGGTAATGATGTTAAATTGCATAAAGAAATAATTATAGAACATTTAGGTGATCAAGCTGTATTCGCTCCGTTTACTAAAAATAATCCAAGACCAAGTGAGCTAGCATTCTTAGGGTTACAAAAAGAAGAACAAGATGTGCATACGTTTGTTCCGAGCTATCTTCGTTTAGCTGAAGCTGAAACAAAGTGGTTAGAAAGTCAAAACAAGTAGGGGCCTTGCAGAAGATGGATATGATATTTAGAAAGATGGAACTTGATGATATTGCTCAAATTGTAGCTATTGAAGAAGTGTCTTTTTCAACTCCTTGGACTGCAGATGCCTTTCACCGTGAATTAACGATGAATGAACATGCACATTATATTGTGTTAGAAAAAGATGGTCGTGTAATCGGATATTGTGGATTGTGGATAATCATTGATGAATCACATATAACAAATATAGCTATTTTGCCAGAATACCGAGGTCAAAAATTAGGAGATGCCTTATTGAAAGCAGTTATTTCAGAAGCGAAAGAACTAGGGGTAAAAACAATGACGCTTGAAGTACGTGTATCAAATGAAGTAGCAAAGCAGTTGTACAAAAAATACGGATTTCAAAATGGTGGAATTCGTAAACGATACTATGCAGACAATCAGGAAGATGGTCTTGTAATGTGGGTGAATATATAATGGAAAAAAATACGATTATACTTGGGATTGAAACAAGCTGTGATGAAACAGCGGTAGCGGTTGTTAAAAATGGAACGGAAATTATTGCGAATGTCGTTGCATCACAAATCGAAAGTCATAAACGTTTTGGCGGGGTTGTACCAGAGATTGCATCCCGTCATCATGTAGAAGAAATTACAGTTGTGTTAGAAGAAGCTTTAAAAGAAGCAAATATCACATTTGATGATATTGATGCAATTGCTGTAACAGAAGGGCCTGGTTTAGTAGGAGCACTTTTAATTGGGGTAAATGCAGCGAAGGCAGTAGCTTTTGCACATGATATTCCGTTAGTCGGTGTTCATCATATTGCTGGCCATATTTATGCGAACCGTTTAGTAAAAGAAGTTCAATTCCCGCTATTATCACTTGTTGTATCTGGTGGGCATACAGAACTTGTTTATATGAAAGAACATGGTTCATTTGAAGTAATTGGTGAAACGCGAGATGATGCAGCTGGAGAAGCATATGATAAAGTAGCTCGTACGTTATCTATGCCATATCCAGGTGGTCCTCATATTGATCGTCTTGCACATGAAGGAGAACCAACAATTGATTTGCCTCGTGCATGGCTAGAACCGAATTCATATGATTTTAGCTTTAGTGGATTGAAATCAGCAGTTATCAACACTGTGCATAACGCGAAACAACGTGGTATAGAAATTAAACCAGAAGATTTAGCGGCAAGTTTCCAAGAAAGTGTAATAGATGTACTTGTAACGAAAGCAGCTCGTGCAGCAGAGGCTTATAATGTAAAGCAATTACTTCTTGCTGGTGGAGTAGCTGCTAATAAAGGACTTCGTGCGCGATTAGAAGAAGAATTTGCACAAAAAGAAAACATTGAACTAATTATTCCACCGCTATCTTTATGCACAGATAATGCAGCAATGATTGCAGCGGCAGGGACAATTGCGTATGAACAAGGCAAGCGTGCAACATTAGCCTTAAATGCGAATCCAGGATTAGATATTGAAGCATAGTTATGCACATAATTAACCACAGCTTGTGGATAAAACCCATATTATCTGTTGATAATGTGGGTTTTGTTGTGTATATAAAGTGTTGATATCTTTTTTGATAGTTGTGGATAATGTGGAAAAGTTGTTTTGATAGCTATTTTATAAAGGTGGATATGTGTATAAGTTTGTGGATAAACTAGATGAAGTCTGACCTTTGAATATATTGTTTTTCGGGAAATAAAAAGTAAGAAGATATCCCTGAAAAACATTTTGAAATATCCTTCTATTATAGAGGGTGCTGATATTGTCAATCCTTGTCGGTAAATCGATATTTCGTGTCGAATCGTTTATATATATAGGGTTACGATAGATGTATTTGAAAATTGGTTGATATATTCCGAGTTACCATTGATATATTCAAAAAATTATTTATGTACTTAAAGAAAAAAGATGTCACATAGTCAAAAATCATGACTGATGAGACATCTTCCTTATTTAAATACTCTTATACATGCAGCTCTTCCCACTCTGCCATACAAGTTTCAAGTTGTACTTGTAGCGTTTGTTTTTTAGTTGTAATTTCACTCGCTTTTTCATAATCTGCATATATTTCTGGTAAGCAAAGTTGATCTTCTAACGTAGCAATTTCTTCTTCTAAGTTTACGATGTTTTGTTCTAGTTCTTCAATTTTTCGAGTGCGTTGACGTTCTAATTGTTTACGCTCTTTTTCTTCGAGATAATTTAATTTTTCTTGAGCTACAGTTTTTTGAACAGGTGCCTGATTTTCTTGCTGTTCAAGTTGTTCAAATGCTGCGCGTTCAATCATTTCATTTTTCTTCTCCACATAGTAATCGTAATCCCCTAAATATTCCTGTGCACCTTCTGTTGATAACTCAATCACAGTCGTTGTTACACGGTTAATGAAGTAGCGGTCATGTGAGACAAATAGAAGAGTCCCTGGATAATCAATTAAAGCATTCTCTAAAATCTCTTTGCTATTTAAATCAAGGTGGTTCGTAGGCTCATCCAGAATTAATAAATTTGACTTTTGCATCATAAGCTTCGCAAGAGCTAATCGAGCTTTTTGTCCACCACTAAGGGAAGATACTGGTTTCAGTACATCATCTCCTGTAAATAAAAAGTTCCCGAGTATAGTACGGATTTCTTTTTCAGGTTGCAGTGGATATTCATCCCATAGTTCATTTAAAACCCGTTTAGAAGATGTTAAGTTTGCTTGTTCTTGATCATAATAACCAACAGATACATTTGATCCGAAAGAAACATCACCATTTAATAGTGGTAACTTATTCACAATAGATTTTAATAATGTGGATTTCCCAATTCCGTTTGGACCAACTAAAGCAACACTATCTCCGCGAGTTAAGCGCATAGTTACGTTTTCAATTATAGGGTCCTCATCATAGCCAATGGTTGCATCCTTTACTTGTAAAACATCATTTCCACTTTGCTTTTCAATATCGAAGTGGAATGATGCTGACTTAGAATCCCCTAATGGTCTCGTTAATAATTCCATTCTGTCTAGTTGTTTACGGCGACTTTGAGCACGTTTCGTTGTAGAGGCGCGAGCTATATTCTTTTGAACGAAGTCCTCAAGTTTTGCGATTTCATCTTGTTGTTTTTCGTAACGTTTCATTTCTTGCTCATATAATGCTGATTTTAAGTCTAAATATTTACTGTAGTTACCAACAAATCGTCTGCTTTCTTTATTCGAAATTTCATATACTTGTGTAACAAGTTTGTCTAAGAAATAACGGTCATGTGAAACGATTAATATTGCGCCAGGATAACCTTGTAAATATTGCTCAAGCCATGTTAATGTTTCGATGTCTAAATGGTTTGTAGGCTCGTCCAAAATAAGTAAGTCTGGTTTTGTTAATAATAATTTTCCGAGAGCTAATCTTGTTTTTTGCCCACCGCTTAAAGTAGAAATCGTCGTCTGGTGCGTTTCAACTGGGAAGCCAAGGCCGCTTAAAATGGAGCGAATATCCGCTTCATATTGATATCCACCTTGATCTTTATAATTGAGTTGCAATTGGTCATAATCAGCTAACAATCTTTCGTATGTAGCTTCGTTTGAAAAGTTTTCTTCTTTGCCCATTTCTTGCTCAAGCCTTCGAAGTTTTGTCTCCATTTGCTGTAAGTGGGTAAAGACGGTTAGCATTTCATCCCAAATTGTTAAAGACGTTTCTAGGCCGGTATTTTGAGCTAAATACCCGATTGAGACATCTTTCGGTTTTATAATTTCGCCACCATCATGTGATAACTCACCAGCGATAATTTTTAATAATGTAGATTTTCCAGCTCCATTCCTTCCAACTAATGCGATACGATCTTTTGTTTGTACTTCCAATTTTAAGTTTGCAAGAATTGTTTCTGCACCGTATAATTTCGAAAGTCCATTTACTTGTAATAAAATCAATGTTTTCACCTCAAATAATTTCTTAACTTTGCCATGTTTATATTTCTCAATCATACTAAAAATAGTGTATAGTTTAAAATAAGAGAGAATACTTCTTCTCTTTATTATACAAGGAATTTAATGAGTGCTAAACTTCTGTATTTGATTAAAGTATATGAATAAAGATAGGAAGAGAGGAGAGGTCATATGGATCAGCAAAAGATTCCACAAGCCACTGCTAAAAGATTGCCTCTATACTATCGATTTATCCAAAACTTATCTCTTTCTGGTAAGCAGCGTGTTTCATCGGCCGAATTGAGTGAAGCGGTAAAAGTAGATTCCGCAACAATACGAAGAGATTTTTCGTATTTTGGAGCGTTAGGGAAAAAGGGATATGGATATAACGTAAATTATTTATTATCATTTTTCCGCGAAACACTTGATCAAGATGATATAACGCGTGTAGCACTTATTGGAGTAGGTAATTTAGGGACCGCTTTCTTACATTATAATTTCACGAAAAACAATAATACAAAAATTGAAATGGCATTTGATGTTAGTGAAGAGAAAGTTGGAACAGAAATCGGGGGCATTCCTGTATACCATTTAGATGAATTAGAAGAGAGATTATCAAATGATATACAAGTGGCAATATTAACAGTACCGGCTACAGTAGCACAAGCTGTAGCAGATAGATTAGCTGAAACGAGCGTGCATGGTATTTTGAATTTCACACCAGCACGATTAAACGTATCAGAGAATATTAGAATTCATCATATTGATTTAGCTGTAGAGTTACAAACATTAGTTTACTTTTTGAAAAACTATCCACAATAAAACGCAGAGGAAGCGACCTCTGCGTTTTATTATTGTTTCTTCTTTGTGAATTTAACTAATATAAGGCGAAGTGCCAAATTAAAATCAATTGTTGCCATAACTGCAAATAGTATTGTCCACACATTCCAGATTGTATCTGTCACGTTCGTAATGGCGAAGCGTGTAAAGATACATCCAAGAAGGAAGTATAGTGTAGCCATGAACAATGGTGAGTTTCTCATACAAAAAATCCTCCGATAAAGCCTTGCATTTTTTCAGCTTCTTTAATCATTTCTTGAATTTGCTCATTGCTCATAAAAATTTGCCCAATAGCGACTAATGTATTCATCGCAACATGAGCTGCAATCGGAACGATAATACGCTTCGTCTTCACATATAAGAAGGCGAATACGAGCCCCATAGCAGTGTATACCAATAAATGAGTAAAATCAAAATGAATTGCTGCGAATACAAGCGAACTAATGATAGCTGCGATAAAGAAGTTAAACTTCTTATAAAGTGCACCAAATAAAATTTTTCTAAATACGATTTCTTCTAAGATAGGTCCAATTATAGATACAACAATAAGGAACCAAGGTGTGGTTCTTGCAATCTCCATCAGTTTCATTGTATTTTCTGAACCTTGTTTAATTCCTAGCAGCTGCATCTCGATCATACCAGCAACTATTTGTGAAAAGAAAGCCAAGAAGAACCCGATGAAAATCCATCCAATAGTAGCTGGAGCAGAAGAGCGCTTTGGATCTAAATGCCTGTCACGAATATCCGTTCTAAGTAACCAAAGTACGATACATAATGCAACAAAGAAGCTAATAATTGCCCAGTGTCCCGTTATGATTTGTCCTTTTTCCTCAATGGTAAATCCTCTATTATCATAGAGTCCTGTTTTTAGGAGAAGTGGCAATCCAACAACGCCAGATAACTGCATTAAAATGTATGTAACGATAATCCACCAGTATTGTTTCTTCAAATGGTTTAACCATCCTTTCTAACTATAGTGTATGAGATAAGTTAGGATAACATGTAAATATGCTACCTACGATATGAACCTCACTTGAATTATGTTTTTTTCGTAAATCCTTATTTGAAATTATAATAGAAGACAGGAGAAAGTTGTGTGTGTAGCGAAAACAACTTAGGGTGTCCTTTCATATTGTAACATACGAGCAGTGGAAACAACGATTCATATAGTAAAGGCAGTATTCTATATAGAAAGTTTATATAGTGATTTGCGAAAAAATTATGATTTTTTTACTTGCAAAAGAAATTGAGATTATTTATTATTATAAGTGTGTTAGCACTCGGATGACTTGAGTGCTAATAAAAGAAATTTACATAACAAAATGAGGAGGTTATTGTTCATGCTAAAGCCATTAGGTGATCGCGTTGTAATTGAGCTTGTTCAAGCAGAAGAAAAAACAGCAAGTGGTATCGTATTACCAGATACTGCAAAAGAAAAACCACAAGAGGGTAAAGTTGTTGCAGTAGGTACTGGTCGAGTGCTTGAGAATGGTGAGCGTGTTGCTTTAGAGGTAGCAGCAGGTGATCTTATCATCTTCTCAAAATATGCAGGTACTGAAGTGAAATATGAAGGTACAGACTACTTGATTTTACGTGAAAGTGACATTTTAGCAGTTATCGGTTAATTATATAAATCTTAAAAAATCCAAGGGGGTCAATTATTATGGCAAAAGATATTAAATTTAGTGAAGAAGCACGTCGTTCGATGCTTCGCGGTGTCGACACTCTTGCAAACGCAGTAAAAGTTACGCTTGGACCAAAAGGTCGTAACGTTGTACTTGAGAAAAAATTTGGTTCACCACTTATTACAAATGATGGTGTAACAATCGCAAAAGAAATCGAATTAGAAGATGCATTCGAAAACATGGGTGCGAAATTAGTAGCAGAAGTTGCTAGCAAAACAAATGACGTAGCTGGTGACGGAACAACAACTGCAACTGTATTAGCGCAAGCTATGATTCGTGAAGGTCTTAAAAACGTAACAGCTGGTGCTAACCCAATGGGTCTTCGTAAAGGTATCGAAAAAGCTGTTACTGCTGCAATTGAAGAATTAAAAACGATTTCTAAACCAATCGAAGGCAAATCTTCTATCGCACAAGTAGCTGCTATTTCTGCAGCTGACGAAGAAGTAGGTCAATTAATCGCTGAAGCAATGGAGCGCGTTGGTAACGATGGCGTTATTACTTTAGAAGAGTCTAAAGGATTCACGACAGAATTAGACGTAGTAGAAGGTATGCAATTTGATCGTGGATATGCATCTCCTTACATGATTACTGATTCTGACAAAATGGAAGCAGTTCTTGATAACCCATATATCTTAATTACTGACAAAAAGATTTCTAACATTCAAGAAATCTTACCGGTATTAGAGCAAGTGGTACAACAAGGTAAACCACTTCTTATCATTGCTGAAGATGTAGAAGGCGAAGCTTTAGCTACATTAGTAGTGAACAAACTTCGTGGTACATTCAATGTAGTAGCTGTTAAAGCTCCTGGATTTGGTGACCGTCGTAAAGCAATGCTAGAAGATATCGCAATCTTAACTGGTGGCGAAGTAATCACTGAAGAATTAGGTCGTGACTTAAAATCTGCTACAGTTGAATCTTTAGGACGCGCTGGTAAAGTTGTTGTTACAAAAGAAAACACAACTGTAGTTGAAGGTATTGGAAATACAGAGCAAATCGCAGCTCGCATCGGTCAAATTCGTGCGCAATTAGAAGAAACAACTTCTGAATTCGATCGTGAAAAATTACAAGAGCGACTTGCTAAACTAGCAGGTGGCGTAGCGGTAATTAAAGTAGGTGCAGCAACTGAAACTGAGTTAAAAGAGCGCAAACTTCGCATTGAAGATGCACTTAACTCAACTCGTGCAGCAGTAGAAGAAGGTATCGTTGCAGGTGGTGGTACTTCACTTATGAACGTATACACGAAAGTAGCTTCTATCGTAGCAGAAGGTGACGAAGCAACAGGTATCAACATCGTACTTCGCGCACTAGAAGAGCCAGTTCGTCAAATCGCAATCAACGCTGGTCTAGAAGGATCTGTAGTTGTAGAGCGTCTAAAAGGCGAAAAAGTAGGCGTTGGTTTCAACGCAGCTACTGGCGAATGGGTTAACATGCTTGAGTCTGGTATCGTAGATCCAGCTAAAGTAACTCGTTCTGCACTTCAAAACGCAGCATCTGTTGCAGCTATGTTCTTAACAACTGAAGCTGTAGTAGCTGACAAGCCAGAACCAAATGCGCCAGCAATGCCTGACATGGGCGGCATGGGCATGGGCGGTATGGGCGGAATGATGTAATTCCGTTTGCCCTAAAAAACATCCATTTCTATATAGAAATGGATGTTTTTTTATGTTTTTTAGAAAAGGAAATGAATTTCTGTAGAATTTTGTCGCTTTCTCTCTTGACCATATAGATACTTCATTGTTAGAATCTAGGAAGATAATATAAAACGATCCTTCATATATCCTCAATGATATGGTTTGAGAGTCTCTACCGGGTTACCGTAAACAACCTGACTATGAAGGCAGTGTGTCTTATATTTATAAAGAGCGGAGACTATCTTTCTTTATAAAGCCAGACCCCTGCCTTTTCTTTGTTATGAGACTAGAGGCGGAGGACTGGCTTTTTTTATTATATTAGTAATGCTTTTCGCCAAATTGGTGAAAATATTTATATACGAGAACTAACGTTGGGGTGATTATTTTGAAGAAGCAACACGATACAATTATCGTTTTAGATTTTGGAAGTCAATACAATCAGTTAATAGCACGTCGAATTCGTGAGTTCGGTGTATACAGTGAACTTCATCCACATACAATTACTGCAGAAGAAATTAAAGCAATGAATCCAAAAGGGATTATTTTCTCTGGTGGACCAAATAGCGTATACGGTGAAGGTGCATTACATTGTGATGAAAAAATCTTCGAACTAGGTTTACCGATCTTCGGTATCTGTTACGGTATGCAGCTTATGACACAACACTTCGGTGGTAAAGTAGAGCGTGCTAACCACCGTGAGTACGGAAAAGCTGTTCTTAAAGTAGAGAACGAATCAAAATTATATGCGAACCTTCCAGAAGAGCAAGTTGTATGGATGAGCCATGGCGACTTAGTAACTGGTTTACCTGAAGGATTCGTAGTAGACGCAACAAGTGAGTCTTGCCCAATTGCTGGTATGAGCAATGAAGCGAAAAACTTATACGGTGTACAATTCCACCCAGAAGTACGTCACTCTGAGCACGGTAACGATTTAATTAAAAACTTCGTATTCGGCGTATGTGGTTGTTCTGAAGGATGGAACATGGAGAACTTTATCGAAGTAGAATTAGAAAAGATTCGTGAAACTGTTGGAGACAAAAAAGTACTATGTGCACTTAGTGGCGGCGTAGACTCTTCTGTTGTAGCAGTATTAATTCATAAAGCAATCGGCGATCAGTTAACATGTATTTTCGTTGACCACGGTTTACTTCGTAAAGGTGAAGCAGAAGGCGTTATGAAAACATTTAGCGAAGGCTTCCATATGAACGTTATTAAAGTGGATGCACAAGAACGTTTCATGAACAAGTTAAAAGGTGTAGAAGATCCAGAACAAAAACGTAAAATCATCGGTAACGAATTCATTTACGTATTTGATGATGAAGCGTCTAAATTACAAGGTATGGACTTCCTAGCACAAGGTACACTTTACACAGATATCGTTGAAAGTGGTACAGCAACTGCACAAACAATTAAATCTCACCATAACGTTGGTGGACTTCCAGAAGACATGCAGTTCAAATTAATTGAGCCTTTAAATACGTTATTTAAAGATGAAGTACGTGTATTAGGATCTGAACTAGGAATTCCTGATGAAATCGTATGGCGTCAACCATTCCCAGGTCCTGGTCTTGGTATTCGTGTATTAGGTGAAATCACAGAAGAGAAATTAGAAATCGTTCGTGAATCTGATGCGATTTTACGTGAAGAAATTATTAAAGCAGGATTAGACCGCGAAATCTGGCAATACTTCACGGCGCTTCCTGGTATGCGTAGCGTAGGTGTTATGGGTGACGAGCGTACTTATGATTACACAGTAGGTATCCGTGCAGTAACATCTATTGACGGTATGACAGCTGACTGGGCACGTATCCCTTGGGACGTACTAGAGAAAATCTCTGTTCGTATCGTAAACGAAGTAAAACACGTTAACCGTATCGTGTATGATGTAACGAGTAAGCCACCAGCAACTATTGAGTGGGAATAGTATTGTAATAAAAAAGATCCATCTATCATTTATGAATAGATGGATCTTTTTGTTTTCGTTATTAATACGAACGAAAATATAAAAATTTATAAAAACGTTCGCTTTTAAATTGACAAAAATACATTCAAGAGTTAATATGAGTATGTAATTCAAACGAAAAGTGAATATTATGCCGTCGTATAATATCGGGGATATGGCCCGAAAGTTTCTACCTAGCTACCGTAAATGGCTTGACTACGAGGCGTTTGTATAAAGATGAGGGGAAACTTGTCTTTGTTTATAGAACGCTTCCATGTATATATGCAATGGAAGCCTTTTTTATTTCTCGGGATAAAAGAGGGCTAGGGTGAAATACGGCGAGTAATCATATAACGGGGGAAACGTAGGATGAAACGCTATTTTCAATTTGATGAGCTCGGTACCAATTATAAGACTGAGTTCATAGCGGGGTTAACAACATTTCTATCTATGGCTTACGTACTGTTTGTCAATCCTGCTACGCTGTCGCTTGGAAATGTTAAAGGGTTACCAGCAGGTACAGGGATGGATCCAGGTGCAGTATTCGTTGCTACGGCATTAGCGGCAGCAATCGGTTCGTTAATTATGGGTATTTTCGCGAAGTATCCAATTGCTTTAGCGCCAGGTATGGGAATTAACGCGTTCTTTGCTTATACAGCAGTGTTAACGATGGGTATTCCGTGGCAAACGGCTATTGCCGGAACATTAATGTCAGGTATTATCTTTATTATTCTTACTGCTTCAGGTATTCGTGAAAAAATCATTAATGCAATTCCATCGGAGTTAAAGTTTGCAGTAGCGGCAGGTATCGGATTGTTCATTGCATTCCTTGGATTCCAAAATGCTGGAATTATCGTGAAAAATGATGCTGTTCTTGTTGGGTTGGGGGACTTAACAAAGGGCACAACGTTACTAGCAATCTTCGGGGTTGTTACGACAATCATCTTCATGATTAAGAAAGTTAATGGTGCAGTATTTTACGGTATGATTCTTACAGCGATCTTAGGAGTGGCAACAGGATTAATTGATACTCCGAAAGCTGTAGTGGGAGCAATACCGAGTCTAGAACCAACGTTCGGTGTGGCGTTAACGCACTTCGGAGATATTTTTACAGTTCAAATGGGGATTGTTATTATAACGTTCTTCTTTATCGATTTCTTTGATACAGCAGGTACGCTTGTAGCGGTTGCGAATCAAGCTGGATTAATGAAGAACAATAAATTACCACGTGCAGGAAAAGCATTATTTGCAGATGCGATTGCAACTGTAATTGGTGCAATCTTGGGTACATCAACAACAACGTCTTACATTGAGTCTTCTGCAGGGGTAGCAGCAGGAGGACGTTCTGGATTTACAGCAGTTGTAACAGCAGGATTCTTCTTACTGGCACTATTCTTCTCGCCATTACTAAGTGTTGTAACGCCAGCTGTAACGGCACCAGCTTTAATTATTGTAGGAATCTTGATGGTTTCTTCTTTAGGGGAAATTGATTGGAAGAAATTCGAGATTGCAGTGCCAGCATTCTTTACAATTATCTCTATGCCACTTACGTATAGTATCGCAACTGGGATTGCGATTGGATTTATCTTCTATCCAATTACAATGGTTGTGAGTGGTCGTCGTAAAGAGGTTCATCCGATTATGTATGTTATGGGAGTTTTATTCGTACTATATTTCATCTACGTTCGTAAATAAAAGGGGTTTTTTAAAAGGTCTAGACTTAAGGGGAGTCTAGACCTTTTTTGCGTCTTCAGAAAATCTTAAGGATTTCCGAGCGTTTTTCTTCAGAAGTTTTCCTATAATAGAAGTTAGGGATTAAAAAAGTAATGGGGGAGATATTGTGGCACACGAAACAATACTTGTCGTAGATGATGAAAAAGAAATTCGGAATTTAATTACAATCTATTTAAAGAATGAAGGATATAAAGTATTACAAGCAGGGGACGGAGAAGAAGGGCTACGTTTACTGGAAGAAAATGAAGTGCATCTAGTCGTATTAGATATTATGATGCCGAAAGTAGATGGTATTCATATGTGTATGAAAGTAAGAGAATCGAAAGAGATGCCTATTATTATGCTTTCTGCGAAAACACAAGATATGGATAAGATTTTAGGATTAACAACAGGAGCAGATGATTACGTAACGAAGCCCTTTAACCCATTAGAGTTAATTGCACGAATTAAATCTCAGTTACGCCGTTATATGAAAATGAATGGTTTTGCTATTCAAAATGAGGACGAGCTAGAAATTGGAGAGATGAAAATAAATATCTCGACCCATAAAGTTATTGTAGAGGGAGAAGAAGTGAAACTAACCCCGAGGGAATTTTCAATTTTAGAATTGCTAGCTAGAAATCCAGGTATGGTGTTTAGTGCGGAGCAAATTTATGAAAAGGTGTGGAACGAACGATCTTTCCAGTCTGATAATACTGTAATGGTGCATATTCGAAAAGTACGTGAAAAGATTGAGGAGAATCCAAGGAAGCCTAGATATATAAAAACAGTATGGGGAGTGGGGTATAAGATTGAAAAAGATATTTAATCCGTTTACTTATGTTAGGAAAATCCGAGAATTGATTGGAAAGATAATAAAGAGCGTGAAACGGAGTATAAGGATTCAACTTATTACGGCGTTTACTGCTTGTGCGTTATTAGGTCTCTTTGTATCAACGAAGATAGTAGCACCTATTTTTGAAGATGCTAGCCAGCATGCCGAGATTAATTACAGAGATGGTATGGAGCAAATTAATCGTAAAGCTCAAAGTACAGCGGAAATGATGGTTGCTGAAAATAAATTAGATGCTGTACAAAATATGATAGAACTAGAAAATGAGAATTTAGAGCAAGAGCATGATGCCTTTAAAATATTAGTTACTGACGAAAATGGTAAAGTTTTGTATAAAACGAAGCAAGCGCAAGAAGAACAAATTAATTTGCATAATACAATTCGTAATGCGACTTCATTTGCTATCAATTATTCAAATAATAATGATATTGAAAGATCAAGAAAAGAGTTTATTACATTCTCGCCTATTACAATTGAAGGTAAGAACTTATATATGTTTGTAAGCGGGATTCCTCAAGGCGAGGTAGTGTATTATAAAGTAGAAGGACCATTCCCATTTTTAATTGGTGTCCTTGTATTCATTTTCTCTTTCTTCTATATAACAAAGAGAAAGATGAAGCAGATTGAAGCAATGGCAGAAGGTGTAAAGGAAATAGAAAAAGGAAACTTAGCGTACCGCATTGAGAAGAAAGGTGAAGATGAGATTGCGTCTTTAACTGAGAATATTAATAATATGGCGGAAGAGCTTATGAATAATATAGAAAAAGAACGTAAATTAGAAAAGCAGAAAAATGAGCTTATTACGAATGTATCTCATGATTTACGTACACCACTTACTTCTATTATGGGTTACTTACGATTACTTCGAGATTCTAAATATGAAAATCAAGAACAACATGATGAGTATACGAGAATTGCTTTTGCAAAGTCGGAGCAGTTAAAGAATTTAATAGAAGATTTATTTGAGTATACGAAGTTAACAAATGAACAAGTTGTATTAGAAAAACAAGAAGTTTGTATGAATGAGTTACTCGAGCAATTAATAGAAGAATTAGTACCGCAGGCGGAAGAGCATGGACTTACGTTTGTTAAGAAGTTTCCTGAGGAACGTGCTTATGCATCGATTGATTCGGAAAAGATGGTTCGTGTATTTGATAATTTACTAATGAATGCGATTAAGTATAGTAAAGATGATGGAGAGATAAAAGTTTCTCTTCAAAGGCAGCGCAGGGATATACAAATTGTAATTGCGAATCATAGTGAAGAGTTTACGAGAGAAGAGTTAGCGAATTTGTTTGAACGTTTCTATAAGAAAGATCAATCTCGAAGTAGAGTAACAGAAGGTTCTGGACTTGGGCTTGCGATTGCGAAAAGTATTGTTGAGTTACAAGGTGGTAGTATTCGAGCTGAATATGAGGAGGGTATTATTCGATTTATCGTCTCTTTACCTATTATAGAAAAATAATAAACGATAGCGTGTTACATGATAAAAAGACTTATTTTAAAAAGAAATAAGTCTTTTTATATTTTTTTAGAAAAACATATTGACGATTAGAGTTTAGAGGTGTAGTATTATACGAGTCGCTGATGACAAAAACGTCGAAAGCAGCAAACGAAATGAAAAACTTAGTTGACATTAACTAACGAAGATGTTAACATAAGGAAGTCGCAAATGAGCGACCAAGTAGTTCTTTGAAAACTGAACGAAACAAACAACGT
>NZ_JBXAHS010000016.1:0-14785 GCF_058795355.1 Bacillus sp. GW823-FHT06A11
GAACACGGAAGTTAAGCTCTCTAGCGCCGATGGTAGTTGGGACCTTGTCCCTGTGAGAGTAGGACGTCGCCAAGCAATTAAAAACACAAGTCTTTTGACTTGTGTTTTTTTTATTTCCCATGAAATAGGTTAGGTTCTGTTAGTAAAAATGATGAAATATAGTAAGGGATTTTTTGAGCAGAAATATTAAGAAATTGATAAATAAATGGATAATCTTCAGAGCCATAGCTTCCAAGTAAGTCATACCACCAATCTGTTTCATACCTAGAAATCATGCTTAAATTATAGAGCAATAAATAATGAACGAGGAGTTCGGGTAATACTGGTTTAGGATTTCTAGGATCAGTTGTAAGTGGTAAATAATAAGTATTAGTAAGATATTCATAGTATAAAGGAGTACTGTACATAGGATTCCATGATTGAATTGGCGCCGTAAAAAGTAAATTCGATTCATTAGTTTTCTCAGGTACATGTTGCATTGATAAATGCTTACAAGATGTTTCAATATAGCGAGAAAATCTCTCTTTAGTCATATGTAATCGATCTAGTAGGTTGACTGAAAAGGAGAGCTCATTTTTAATTGTTGAATCGATTTTATATAAAGTTGATCCTTTTTGACTATAGCGGAGCAGATTTTGTAATTCTGGAATATTTCCCATTAGTTCTAACATGTTAAATTTTTCTGCTTCTAAGTGTTTCATGTGAAACAGTTGTTCTGCAACATGAGTAAACAATCCGTTTTTTTGTACCTTCACCTCATCTTCTAAAAATTGATACCCTTGTTTTTTTCGTTTGCGAGTTGTAACGCCATGAGCTAAAACAGTAGTGGATTCAGGATAGTTAGGATCAATGGTTAGTAGACATGCTTTAAAAAGTTGGCTAATTCCATAAAATAACAACATTGGTTGAATGGAAAATGGAGCTGTCTTATATAATTCATAATAATTTTTCCCGTGTTCTAAGTAATAAATAAAGGGATAACAATTTTCAAAACTTTTTTTTTCGGCATCCTGAATAGAGGATTTTTCATAACAACGGGCAAGATAACGTTGTACGTTTTGAGATGAAAAAAAGAAACTTAACTGCTGCCAAGTGCAAGATGTTTGATGCATATATTACGCTCCTTTTATTGTCTAAAAATTCTAACATATATATACGTCCTTGACAGTATTTTAACCAATTGATAAGCTACTAATAATAATTTCTGGTATCATAGGGGGAACAATTATGTGGGAATCTAAATTTGTTAAAGAAGGTTTGACTTTTGATGATGTATTACTTGTACCAGCTAGGTCAGATATATTACCAAGAGAAGTAAGTGTTAAAACAGTTTTATCTGAAAGCTTACAGCTAAACATCCCGTTAATTAGTGCAGGAATGGATACAGTAACAGAAGCTGACATGGCTATTGCAATGGCTCGCCAAGGTGGTTTAGGAATTATTCATAAGAATATGTCTATTGAGCAACAAGCAGAGCAAGTTGATAAAGTAAAGCGCTCTGAAAGTGGCGTTATTTCAGATCCTTTCTTCTTAACTCCAGAACATCAAGTATATGATGCAGAACATCTTATGGGAAAATATCGTATCTCAGGTGTACCGGTTGTAAATAATTTAGATGAGCGAAAATTAGTTGGTATTATTACAAACCGTGATATGCGCTTCATCCAAGACTACTCAATCAAAATTTCTGACGTAATGACAAAAGAACAATTAATTACAGCACCAGTTGGTACTACACTGGAAGAAGCTGAAAAGATCCTACAAAAGTATAAAATTGAAAAACTCCCTCTTGTTGATAATAACGGTGTATTACAAGGGCTGATTACAATAAAAGATATTGAAAAAGTAATTGAATTCCCAAACTCTGCTAAAGATAAGCAAGGACGCTTATTAGTTGGAGCGGCAGTTGGTGTAACAGCTGATGCTATGCTTCGTATTGATGCATTAGTAAAAGCTAGTGTAGATGCAATTGTACTTGATACAGCTCATGGGCATTCTAAAGGCGTTATTGATAAGGTAAAAGAAGTTCGTGCTAAATATCCATCATTAAATATTATCGCTGGAAATGTTGCTACAGCTGAAGCAACGAAAGCATTAATTGAAGCTGGTGCAAACGTAGTTAAAGTTGGTATTGGACCAGGTTCTATTTGTACAACACGTGTTGTAGCTGGTGTTGGTGTACCACAATTAACAGCAGTTTATGATTGTGCAACCGAAGCTCGTAAACACGGTATTCCAGTTATTGCTGATGGGGGTGTTAAGTACTCTGGTGATATGGTTAAAGCTTTAGCAGCAGGAGCACATGTTGTTATGCTAGGTAGTATGTTTGCTGGTGTTGCCGAAAGTCCTGGAGAAACTGAAATTTACCAAGGTCGTCAATTTAAAGTGTATCGTGGTATGGGTTCTGTCGGTGCGATGGAAAAAGGAAGTAAAGATCGTTACTTCCAAGAAGGAAATAAAAAACTTGTTCCAGAAGGTATTGAAGGACGAGTACCATATAAAGGACCTTTAGCAGATACAGTTCACCAATTAGTTGGTGGCTTACGTGCAGGTATGGGATATTGCGGAGCACAGGATTTAGAATTCTTACGCGAAAATGCACAATTCATTCGTATGTCAGGTGCAGGCTTACGTGAAAGTCATCCTCATCACGTACAAATTACAAAAGAGGCTCCAAACTACTCATTATAATGTCTTATATACAAATAGACAGAGATTTGATATCTCTGTCTATTTTTTTTTGATTATGTTAGAATAACGGTTATGTGAGTACATAGATATTGGGGGTAGCAAAAGTGAAAGGTATGTTTTGCAAAAGATTCATTGCTTTGGTAACAGTGCTTACACTAGCTTGTAGCATTTTTATGCCATATAGCAATGCATCAGCTGAAACAGGAGCCGCTTTAAACATTGAAGCAGGCGCGGCAATTTTAGTAGAAGCGAATTCTGGGAAAATTTTATATCAAAAGAATGCAGATGAATTATTATCCATTGCTAGTATGACAAAGATGATGAGTGAATATTTAGTTCACGAAGCAGTGGATAAAGGAAAACTTAAGTGGGATCAGAAAATTAAGGTTTCTGAATATGCATATAAGGTTTCACAAGATGCTTCATTATCAAATGTTGCATTAGAAAATGGTGGCTCTTATACAGTAAAAGAGTTATATGAGGCAATGGCAATCTTTTCTGCAAATGGTGCAACAATTGCATTAGCAGAAGCAATTGCAGGTAAAGAAGTAGATTTCGTAAAAATGATGAATGATAAATCGAAAGAACTAGGGTTGAAAAATTATAAATTTGTCAATTCTACAGGTTTAACGAATAAAGATTTAAAGGGAATGCACCCTGAAGGAACAACAGCAGATGAAGAAAATAAAATGTCTGCAAAGGATGTTGCAACTTTAGCACAACATTTAATTAAAGATTATCCAAAAGTGTTAGATACAGCAAAAATTCCTAAAAAAGAATTCCGTCCAGAAAAAGAGAAGTTTGCAATGTCAAACTGGAACTGGATGTTAAAGGGCTTAGTTAAAGAATATGATGGCGTAGATGGTCTGAAAACAGGCTCAACTCCAGAAGCAGGAGATTGCTTCACTGGTACGGTTGAAAGAAACGGTATGCGTTTTATTTCTGTAGTTATTAAAACAAGTTCTCATACAGCACGTTTTGATGAAACAAAGAAGCTATATGATTATGGATTTGCTAACTTTGAAGTGAAACAAATGTATAAAAAAGGTTCTTCAGTAAAAGGACAAGAAACAGTAAGAGTAGAAAATGCGAAAGATAAAGATGTAGCAGTTCAAACGAAACAAGCTATTTCACTTCCAGTGCCAAAAGGAAGTAAAGATGTTTATAAAACAGAATTAAAAGAATCAAGTAAGGGACAAGAAGCACCTATTAAAAAGGGAGCTGCGCTTGGTCAAATGGTAATTACGCCAAAAGATACAAACGACCCTGGATTTTTAACTGGTAAGTCGTTGCAAGTGGATCTTGTAACAACATCTGAAGTAGAAGAAGCAAACTGGTTTACTCGTGCTATGCGCGGAATTGGTTCATTCTTTAGTGGTATGTGGAATAGTGCTGTTGATACAGTAAAAGGTTGGTTTTAGAAGCTCCTCATGGTAGGGGCTTTTTTTTTATTCCTATTTTTCATACCGACTTTATGAAAAAGTAGTAGACAAGCATCTGATAGTTAGTGGTAGAATGTAAGAGTATTCTTAATTTTCGCCTTTAACGGGGGAAAGCAATTCACCTAGGGGGGTTTTTGTACATGACAAATGTAACAGGGACAGAGCGTGTAAAACGTGGAATGGCAGAAATGCAAAAAGGCGGCGTTATTATGGACGTAATTAACGCTGAACAAGCAAAAATTGCAGAAGAGGCAGGCGCAGTTGCCGTTATGGCATTAGAGCGTGTACCAGCAGACATTCGTGCAGCAGGTGGCGTTTCTCGTATGGCAGACCCAACAATCGTTGAAGAAGTTATGGGTGCAGTGTCAATTCCGGTTATGGCAAAATGCCGTATCGGTCACCTTGTAGAAGCACGTGTATTAGAATCATTAGGGGTAGACTATATCGATGAGAGTGAAGTATTAACTCCTGCTGATGAAGTATACCATTTAAATAAACGTGATTACACAGTTCCATTTGTATGTGGTTGCCGTGATATCGGAGAAGCTGCACGTCGTATTGCAGAAGGTGCATCTATGCTTCGTACAAAAGGTGAACCAGGAACAGGAAACATTGTAGAGGCAGTGCGTCATATGCGCCAAGTCAATGCAGAAATCCGTCAAGTTGCGAGTCTACGTGAAGATGAGTTAATGACATATGCAAAAAATACTGGTGCTCCTTACGAAGTATTACTTGAAATTAAACGTCTTGGTCGCTTACCAGTTGTAAACTTTGCGGCAGGTGGTATAGCAACGCCAGCAGATGCTGCATTAATGATGCAACTTGGTGCTGATGGGGTATTTGTTGGATCTGGTATCTTCAAATCAGAAAACCCAGAGAGATTTGCACGTGCAATTGTTGAAGCAACGACTCATTATGAAGATTACGAACTAATTGCAAGTCTTTCTAAAGGATTAGGTAATGCAATGAAGGGTATCGAAATTTCAACGTTATTACCAGAACAACGCATGCAAGAGCGTGGATGGTAATTAAAGGAGAACTTTAAAATGGTGAAAATCGGTGTACTAGGTCTTCAAGGTGCAGTTCGTGAACATGTAAAATCAGTTGAAGCAAGTGGTGCAGAAGCTGTTGTTGTAAAGCGTATAGAGCAACTTGAAGAGATTGATGGTCTTATTTTACCAGGCGGTGAAAGTACAACAATGCGCCGTCTCATTGATAAGTATGCTTTCATGGAACCACTTCGCACATTTGCAAAGTCTGGTAAACCAATGTTTGGTACATGTGCAGGGATGATTCTTCTTGCGAAAACACTTATTGGCTATGAAGAAGCACATATTGGTGCTATGGATATTACAGTTGAGCGCAATGCGTTCGGACGCCAAAAGGATAGTTTTGAAGCTGCGCTTTCAATTGAAGGCGTGGGTGAAGACTTCGTTGGTGTATTTATCCGTGCGCCGTATGTTGTAGAAGTAGCTGATAATGTTGAAGTGCTTTCTAAGCATGGTGACCGAATGGTAGCGGTAAGACAAGATCAGTTTTTAGCTGCTTCATTCCATCCGGAATTAACAGATGATCATCGTGTAACAGCATACTTTGTTGAAATGGTAAAAGAAGCGAAAATGAAAAAAGTTGTATAAGTAACTTGCAACTTGTATAAGATTATAGTAAATTGATGGTAACAATTTTATAAAATAAGCGTGTTGATAGGAAATAGTAACAAATGTTGTTTCTTATAGAGAGTCGATGGTTGGTGGAAATCGATAGAAACAGTTTGTGAATCCATCCTGGAATGGAATGTGGAACATCTTTTGGATTAGTAAGCATTCCCGGTGAAGAGCCGTTATTTCTACTTGAGAGGAAAGTGGTAATGCTTTCAACTAGGGTGGCAACGCGGGTTAACTCCCGTCCCTTTATATAGGGACGGGAGTTTTTTGTGTTTTATAAAATAAAAGGAGGAGTATATAATGCTTGATATTAAATTTTTACGTACAAACTTTGAAGAAGTAAAAGCGAAATTACAGCATAGAGGTGAAGATTTAACTGATTTCGGACGTTTTGAAGAACTTGATACGAGAAGAAGAGAACTACTTGTTCAGACAGAAGAATTAAAAAGTAAACGTAATGAAGTGTCTCAACAAATCTCTGTATTAAAGCGCGAAAAGAAAGATGCAGAAGCTCTAATTTTAGAAATGCGTGAGGTTGGAGAAAAAGTAAAGGATTTTGATAACGAACTTCGCACAGTTGAAGAAGACTTAGAAAGATTAATGTTATCTATTCCAAATATCCCTCATGAGTCTGCTCCAGTCGGTGAAACAGAGGATGATAATGTAGTAGCGCGTACTTGGGGAGAAGTAAAAGAATTTACTTTTGAACCAAAACCACATTGGGATCTTGCTACTGATTTAGGAATTTTAGATTTTGAACGCGCTGGGAAAGTAACAGGAAGCCGCTTCGTATTTTACAAAGGTGCTGGTGCAAGATTAGAGCGTGCTTTAATTAGCTTTATGCTTGATCTTCATACTGATGAGCATGGATATGAAGAAGTATTACCTCCATATATGGTAAACCGTGCAAGTATGACAGGAACAGGACAACTTCCAAAGTTTGAAGAAGATGCATTCCGTATTGAAAGTGAAGATTATTTCTTAATTCCAACAGCTGAAGTACCTGTAACGAATATGCATCGTGATGAGATTTTAAATAAAGAGCAATTGCCTATAAGATATGCTGCATTTAGCTCTTGCTTCCGCTCTGAAGCAGGTTCAGCTGGTCGCGATACACGCGGTTTAATTCGCCAGCATCAGTTCAATAAAGTAGAGCTTGTGAAGTTCGTAAAACCAGAAGATTCTTATGAAGAGTTAGAAAAATTAACAAATGATGCAGAACGCGTGTTACAATTATTAGAGTTGCCATATCGCGTTATGAGCATGTGCACAGGCGATTTAGGATTTACAGCAGCGAAGAAATACGATATTGAAGTATGGATTCCAAGCTATGGCACATATCGTGAAATTTCTTCTTGTAGTAATTTTGAAGCTTTCCAAGCGAGACGTGCAAATATCCGTTTCCGCCGTGAGCCAAATGGAAAACCAGAACATGTCCATACATTAAATGGATCTGGTCTTGCAATTGGACGTACGGTTGCAGCTATTTTAGAGAACTACCAACAAGAAGATGGTACAATTATAATTCCAGAAGTTCTTCGCCCTTATATGGGAGGAAAAACAGTTATTAAGTAAATTTAAACATTCATCGGTATGAGTGATTGGTAATTATGAGCGTTGTCAGTACTGTAATGTAGGAAGGGGAAAGTAAAATTTTCCTTTCCTCATAATTTATTTTAGTAGGGTTGACTAACTGTTTTTCTTTTGATATTATATTTGATGTCAATATGGAGGTATACCCAAGTCTGGCTGAAGGGATCGGTCTTGAAAACCGACAGGCGGCGAGAGTCGCGCGGGGGTTCGAATCCCTCTACCTCCTCCAGATATAATTGACAACAGCGCATATAAGTGGAGATTGGAGAACTCGTTACCAACACGTAACGAGTTTTTATTTTAAAACCAATCATAAAGTATGGTGTAAGGTAATTTTGTCCTTATTACACACTCATATTCCGATGATTATCTTCATAGATATGAAAGGAGTCAACATGGATCTTATTATACAAACGTTTCCTTTAGATGGAAAAACTTTATATTATGTACAATGTCCTGTCTGTAAGAACAATAGAATTTTAAACAGTGGTGCAAACGTATCACGCATTATTAGTGATGATACATTCCGTAAACTTTGTGGTTGTACTTGTGATGTAAAACCAGCTACGAATAAAGTAGAGGTGCCAAAACAAGTTAAAAAAGCAGCTGTAAAGAAAGAAGCGGCTCCAAAACGTACAGGTAAAGTATTAACGGCAGTAATTAATGGGAAAGAAATGACTGTTAAAGAGATTGCTGAAGCATACGATATTAGTACAAGTACTGTTCGTCAGCGTATTAACGCAGGAAAACCTGAGAGTGAAATTATTGCTCCAACAAAGAAGAAGTAATTTAATAGGAAAACCCGTGCATATGCACGGGTTTTTTATTTTACAAGTTTACGTGTTTGTTTTAAAAAATGGCCAATTTTTTTAATGATTGGTTCGATTGAATCCCCATCTTTTAAAATATCGTACTCATTAATATTTAAGCGTAATACAGGGCATGAATTAAAGTTGTTAATCCAGTTTTCATAACGTCCATGCATTTCTTTCCAGTACTCAATTGGCGTTTGCTGTTCCATTGGGCGTCCGCGTTCTTGAATACGATCGACAATATCATCGAAAGAACCTTCTAAGTAAATTAATAAGTCTGGATGAGGGAAGTAAGGAGTCATGACCATAGCGTCAAATAACCCTTTGTATGTTTCATAATCAGTTTCCGTCATCGTACCTTTTTCATGATGCATCTTTGCGAAAATTCCAGTGTCTTCGTAAATAGAACGATCTTGAACAAAACCGCCACCGTATTCAAAAATTCTTTTTTGTTCCTTAAATCGTTCTGCTAAAAAGTACACTTGTAGGTGGAAGCTCCAGCGAGTGAAGTCCGCATAGAACTTGTCCAAGTATGGATTGGAATCTACTTTTTCAAATGATGTGCGATAACCTAAAGCATTAGCTAATGCAGTTGTCATAGTTGATTTACCCACACCTACCGTTCCGGCGATAGTGATTACTGCGTCATTGGGTATATCATATTTTTGCCTTAAATTCATTATTATTTCGACTCCTTTAAGAGAGTATTTTGAAGGGCAGATAGGATGACGTTTAAATCATCAGGATTTTTTACAAAATCCATATCGTCTCCATTAAATTTCAATACTGGTATTTCCGGATGATCTTTTTTAAAAGCATCCATTGCTGTTTCATAATCTTTTGTGAGCTGTAGTAAGTAATTTGGATCCATGTTTTTTTCAAATTCTCTTCCGCGCACGGCGATTCGTTTTTGCAATGTTTCTAGGCTAGCTGTTAAATAAACAATGACGTTTGGCACAGGCATATCTTGTGTAAGGATACGATAAATTTGCATGTACTTGTCATATTGAGAGTCTTTTAATGTGCGGGATGCAAAAATTAAATTTTTAAAGATATGGTAATCCGCTACTACTGGTTTCCTTTGATTCAAATACTTTATGTTAATATCTTCTAATTGTTTGTATCTATTACAAAGAAAGAACATCTCTGTTTGAAAACTCCATTCGTCGATGTCTTCATAGAACTTTCCTAAAAAGGGATTTTCATCAACAATCTCTTTTAGTAAGTGGAGTTGCATGTGAGTTGAAATTTCCTTCGCAAGTGAAGTTTTTCCAACACCAATTGGTCCTTCAACCGTGATAAATGGTACTCCGGTCACGCTGTTTCCTCCTTTCAATCAGTGATTTACCGTGACTACTAAAAACACAAAACAGAATTATTGTAGCACAAGAGGGAAGCGAGCGGGTTAATTTGATATAAAAAGTTAGAAAATAGATATATGTATTAATTAAATTTTATTTTGGATGACGATGTTATATTTGCTTTCAATGTAGTTTCCATTATTTTTAAAGCATGTATATTATCTTGGTCGTTGTTAGAGGCGATACAATCCTGTGGTACATACAATGTATAATTTCTCATATGGGCATCATTAGCTGTAAATAGGATACATATATTTCCGGCAACTCCTGTTAATATTAGATTTTCTATTTTTAAATAACCTAGTAATGAATTTAAAGGTGTTTCATAAAAAGCGGAATAATGTGGTTTAATAAAAATGTAATCATCAGAATTTGGAGCAATTTTATGGATTATATTTTCGCTATATTTATTTGTGCAATGAGTAATAAGTTGGTCGATATCAGATCTCCAAAGTTGATAATGGTCATTAACGTAAATTATAGGATAGCCGAAGGATTTCATTTTTTTCTTTAATTGTAAAATAGGGTTTGTGATAGTCTCACATTTTTGAGCTAGAATGGGTCCGTGGGAAAATTGAAAGTCATTAATCATATCGATAATGAGTAAGGCGGTATTTTTCATATGTAATCCCCTCTCTTTTTTCTTTTAGGGTGGATTGAATATATAAAAGTTATCCCCTGTGTAGTAAATGGAAATAAGTGTACTTTATTTGTAATGAAAGGACTATGTTATGGTACAAGATCAAGATATTTATTTTATGCAATTAGCGATAGAAGAAGCCAAAAAGGCAGAGGAAATACAGGAAGTGCCAATTGGAGCAGTTATAGTGTTAGATGGTGAGGTAATTAGTGTTGCCCATAATTTAAGGGAAACTGAGCAAAGATCAATAGCTCATGCTGAGTTGCTAGCGATAGATGAGGCGTGTAAAAAATTAGGGACATGGCGTTTAGAAGATGCAACATTGTATGTAACATTAGAACCTTGTCCAATGTGTGCGGGTGGAATTGTTTTATCACGAGTGAAGCGAGTTGTATATGGTGCAAGTGATCCGAAGGGCGGGTGTGCAGGGACATTAATGAATCTTTTAACAGATGAACGCTTCAATCATCAATGTGAAGTAGTATCTGGTGTATTAGAGGAAGAATGCGGTACGTTGTTAACAAACTTTTTTAGAGAGCTTCGTAAAAAAAGAAAAGCGATAAAAAAATTAGAGAAAAATACTGGGAACTAACGTATTTGCATTTTATAAAGAAACAAGTTATACTAATAATGCCTTTAATGAAGGCAACCGAATATTGGTTTTAACTTTGCCGTGCTAAGCGGGGAGGTAGCGGTGCCCTATACTCGCAATCCGCTCTAGCGAGGCCGAATCCCCTCTCGAGGTTATGTTGCTGTAAGGTCTGCCTTAAGTAAGTGGTGTTGACGTTTGGGTCCTGCGCAACGGGACCCCGTGAACCTTGTCAGGTCCGGAAGGAAGCAGCAATAAGCGGGTCTTCTCGTGTGCCGCAGGAGTGCCTGAACCGAGCTAACTGCTTGAGTAACGCTTATGGTACGTAATCGACGGAGGGTGCACGGCAGTTATATATGTATACAAAACTCACCTTAATACAAAGGTGAGTTTTTTGTATAGAAAATAACTTTTGGAATCTATAAACAGAATGGGTTATAATAAATGAGATAATAACCTTTGAGGGAGGCCGTATTTTCGTGTCATACCAAGCGTTATACCGAACATGGAGACCGCAAAAGTTCGAAGATGTAGTCGGTCAAAAGCACGTGACAAAAACGTTGCAAAATGCCCTTCTTCAAGAGAAAGTTTCACATGCTTATTTATTTTCTGGTCCTAGGGGAACAGGAAAAACGACAATTGCAAAAGTATTTGCAAAAGCAATTAACTGTGAACATGCTCCGGTAGCTGAACCTTGTAATGAATGTCCTTCTTGTTTAGGAATTACACAAGGATCCATTTCAGATGTATTAGAAATTGATGCGGCTTCAAATAACGGTGTAGATGAAATTCGAGATATTAGAGATAAAGTAAAATATGCTCCAAGTGCTGTAGAATATAAAGTATACATTATTGATGAAGTTCACATGCTTTCTATGGGTGCATTCAATGCGCTTTTAAAAACCTTAGAAGAGCCGCCAGGACATGTTATCTTTATTTTGGCGACAACAGAACCTCATAAGATCCCGCCTACAATTATTTCGCGTTGTCAGCGTTTTGAATTCCGAAAAATATCAGTGAATGATATTGTTGAGAGATTATCAACGGTTGTGACAAACGAAGGTACGCAAGTGGAAGATGAAGCATTACAAATTGTTGCCCGTGCTGCTGAAGGTGGTATGCGTGACGCGCTTAGTCTTATTGATCAGGCTATATCTTATAGTGATGAGATTGTTACGACAGAAGATGTATTGGCCGTAACAGGATCTGTTTCTCAGCAATACTTAGGCAATTTAGTAGAATGCATACGTGAAAATGATGTATCAAGAGCATTACAGATCATAGATGAAATGATGAGTAAAGGGAAGGATCCAGTTCGTTTTATGGAGGATTTCATTTACTATTATCGTGATATGCTTTTATATCAAACTTCACCGCAACTAGAACATATGTTGGAACGAGTAATTGTAGATGATCAATTCCGTAAGTTGAGTGAAGAAATGCAGCCGGAAGTGATCTATGAGATTATTCATACCCTTAGTAAGGGACAACAGGAAATGAAGTGGACAAATCATCCGCGTATTTTCTTAGAAGTTGTTATGGTGCAATTGTGTCAACAGTTTATGATGCAAGCAAACGGTACTGATCGTTTGCAAGCAATTATGAACAGGATGCAGCAATTGGAGAAAGAGTTAGAGCAAGTCAAAAAGAACGGTGTGCCAGCTGGTGTACAACAGGAAGTAAGAGAGACACGTGCAACACCAAAACCCGTACGAACAGGAAGTATGAAGATTCCTGTCGGGCGTGTAAATGAAGTATTAAAACAAGCGAAGCGTCAAGATTTAGAACAATTAAAAGCTGTATGGGGTGAGTTGTTAGGAAGACTCAAATCATATAACAAAGTAGCGTTTGCTGTTCTACTAGAAAATAGCGAACCAGTGGCAGCTTCAGATGACACTTACGTTTTAGCATTTCAATATGAGATTCACTGTAAGATGGCGAGCGAAAATCGAGAAGCTATGGATACAGTAGAACAAGCTTTATTTGAATTGCTAAGTAAAAGGTTAAATATGATTGCCATTCCAAAAAGTGAATGGGGTAAAATCCGTGAAGACTTTTTACAACGTGAAGGTGGAGAGTCTGAAGAAAGCCCGGAGAAAAAGGAAGACCCTCTTATAGAAGAGGCAGTGAAATTAGTAGGACAAGAACTCATTGAAATAAAAGAGTAATAATAATTAGGAGGAATTAATTATGATGCGTGGCGGAATGGGAAATATGAATAACATGATGAAACAAATGCAAAAGATGCAAAAAGACATGGCGAAAGCACAAGAAGAGCTTGGTGAAAAAACAGTTGAAGGTACAGCTGGCGGCGGAATGATTACAGTTATTGCAAATGGTCACAAGCAAATTCTTGAAGTGAAGATTAAAGAAGAGGTTGTAGATCCAGAGGATATCGAAATGTTACAAGACTTAGTGTTAGCTGCAACAAATGATGCACTTAAAAAGGCTGATGAGCTATCAAACTCTACGATGGGTAAATTTACAAAAGGCTTAAACTTACCAGGTGGAATGTTCTAGGAGGATATTGATACATGCATTATCCAGAACCAATATCAAAACTAATCGATAGTTTTATGAAGTTGCCAGGTATCGGACCGAAAACAGCGGTTCGATTGGCATTTTTCGTATTAGATATGAAAGAAGATGATGTGTTAGGTTTTGCGAAAGCACTTGTAAATGCGAAGCGAGATTTAGCGTATTGTTCTGTATGTGGACATATTACTGATCGTGATCCTTGTTATATTTGTAATGATTCGCATCGAGATCAATCAGTTATTTGTGTCGTGCAAGAACCGAAAGATGTAATCGCGATGGAAAAAATGAAAGAGTATCAAGGTGTATATCATGTGTTACGTGGTGCGATTTCTCCTATGGAGGGAATTGGACCGGAAGACATTAATATCCCGCAACTCTTAAAGCGACTACATGATGAAACGGTACAAGAAGTAATATTAGCAACAAACCCTAATATTGAAGGGGAAGCTACAGCGATGTATATCTCCCGCCTCTTAAAACCTACAGGCATTAAAGTAACTCGTATTGCACATGGTCTGCCAGTTGGTGGAGATTTAGAATATGCAGATGAAGTGACACTATCGAAAGCATTAGAAGGTCGCAGAGAAGTATAAGAGGAGAAACAAAAATGTTCTTTCAAAAAAAGGGTAAATTGCGTAAAGAGTATGATGATAAGTTAATTGTACTTTTGGAAAAAGTGAAGAATGAGTGGTTACGTCAGAAGAGAATGGTCGAACAAAGTGTAGAACCATCTCAAGATGTCATTTGTTCTTTGAAAATAGCAGAGGCGAAATATTTCTTCTTGTTGAAAGAAGCAAAGCGTCGTCCTGTAAAAATGGAACAATGGTAAAGGGTTCTGCTTTCTGAGCAGGCCTTTTTATTTTATTTGTTAAATGCTGAGGTGTTGTTTTATTAGGTTTATATGAAAGAGATGCCGTTTATGATAACTGTTCTTTTTTATTGTCTTGTCCCATACAAATAGATGTATAGGTCATTCATAAGGAGGAAAAAATGAATTCTACAATTATTATTGTTGGCATTCTTACTTTAGTGTTTATTTTTCTTGTTTTTGGTGTTGCCTCTAAGCCATTACGTTTTATAGGAAAGGTGATTTTTCATGTTACTCTAGGCATAGCATTGCTTTTTATCGTAAATGTTGTAGGGACATATTTTGATTTTCATATCCCAATTAACATGGGTACAGCGGCAATAACGAGTTTATTAGGCCTACCAGGTGTGGCGGCATTAGTGATTATTAAGCTTTATATCATGCCAAGATAAAATTATTTTGGCATTTTTTTTAAAAGTGTTGACTATTAAATGATTAATATGGTAAATTAATAAGCGTCGTCAGGAACGAAAGAAAAAAGTTGTTGACAGATTTAATGAGAAATGTTAAATTATAAAAGTCGCTGAAACGCGATATTGAACTTTGAAAACTAAACGAAACAAACAACGTGAAACGTCAATTTTTAT
>NZ_JBXAHS010000017.1:0-10537 GCF_058795355.1 Bacillus sp. GW823-FHT06A11
TTTTTTTGGGTTTGTTTTCTAACATTAAGTATGTAATTTATGCTTATGAAAAAAATTATTTAGGAACTTTTAGTGTAGTGGAAATTATGTCTTATTCTTTTTCTTTTCCTGTATTGCCTACATATGTTTTGTTGCTTTTTATATTTTCTGCTTCGGATATATATTTAAAGGAATTACAAGTTTTTAAGGTAATACGCTTTTTTAGTCGTGAACAATTGAAAAATATAATAGTTGGAAATTTATTATATTTTTCAATTTTATTTGTTTTTATTAGTTTTATATTTAATTTTGGAATTACAGTGTCAATGGTTGGATTAGCACAAAGTTTTTTTTCTATTAGTACTTTTATTTGGTTTGTTGTGAATTTTATATTTTTAGTTCTATGTTTCTTTATAGTTGGAATGCTTGTTACTGTTATAGGCTTAGTATTTAGAAACTTATTTATTGGAATAATTGTTTCTAGTATTTTACCTTTGATTGATATGTATTCTCCAATATCATTTATTTTTAAACAAGCAACAATAAATATTAACCATGTAGTAGGAACAATGAATGTAATTTATATGTTGTTATATTTATTAGTTATTAGCTATCTCCTTATTAGTGTTCTTCGAAAATTAGTTAATAAATATGATTTTTATTAGTAAAGCAAATGCTATTGAAAGGTATTGTATAGTATATGGATATTATAATTTACGATATTAAAAATTCTTTTAAAAAGAATTTTTTAAAATGGGTCTTTTGGTGTGTTTTTTTGTTGGTGTTATGTGTTTTAGCTATAATTACTTTGAATAGTGAAAATCAAGTAAATAGTTCTTTAGATTTATGGTTTTTTTTATTTACTGGAGTTAGAGATTATACTCCAGGAATAATACAGTTCCCTCCATTTTCTTGGCTATTAATACAAGCATTTTTAGCTTTTTTGGTTGGTGATTATTTATATAACGAATTAAAGGAAAATAGTTTTTATGCTTTGTTAAGAGTTAAAAAACGACGTGATTGGTTTTTGGCTAAAGTAGTTTGGCTTATTATTACGGTTATGTTATTTTATATAACTATTTTAATTTGTTTAATATTATCTTCATTTTATCTGGATCAAAATATTAATATGTGGGGAAATTATTCAAATGCTTTATTTAAAGATCATTTAGTATTATCTATAAATCCTTTAACTTTTTTTGTATTATCTTTTTTTAGTTGTTTTATTACGTCTTTAGTAATTTCTTTAGTGCAAGTTTTGTTAACTATGATAATGAAACCTATATATAGTTATATATTTATTATAGTTATATTATTAATTTCGATTTATGTACCTTCTCCAATTTTATTAGGAAGATATTTGATGGTTATTCGTTATATTGAGTTTTTCTCAAATGGTTTTTTTGAAGGTATGTATATTATATTGTGTGAAATCCTACTATTCTTTTTTATGTTGATTCTAGGAAGTGTATATTTTAAGAAAATGGACTTAATTTAAGTGAAATGGAGTGACTAAAAAATATGTCTACATATATAGAATTAAAGAATGTATCTAAAACTATTCGTCAAAAAAAGATTTTAAATCAAATTAATATTTCTTTTCAAGAAGGAAAAGTTTATGGTTTTAAGGGACATAATGGTTCTGGTAAAACGATGTTATTTCGTTCAATATGTGGTTTAATTATTCCTACAACAGGAGAAGTTTTAATTGAAAATAAAAAGATTGGAAAAGATATTTCATTTCCTCCTAGTGTAGGGGTTTTAATTGAATATCCTGGATTTTTACCTCAACATACTGGTTTTAAAAATCTTAAAATGTTAGCTTCTATAAAAAGACAAATAGAAGATGAGCAAATCAAAAATATTTTAGAAAAAGTAGGTTTATCTTTTAATGATGACAGGAAGTTTAAAAAATATTCTTTGGGTATGAAACAACGTCTTGGTCTTGCTCAAGCTATAATGGAAGATCCTGATTTAATAATTCTAGATGAGCCAACTAATGCTTTAGATCAAGAGGGTATACAATTAGTTAAGAATATAGTTAATGAATTAAAAAGTCAGTCAAAAACAATATTAATTGCTAGTCATGATTATGAATTTTTAAATGATATTACTGATGAAATTTTCACTTTGAATGATGGTTGTATAGTGGGTCATGAAATTAATGATTAATAAATTATCTTCTTGAATATAAAATATATCTAGTACATTATCTTTTTCTTTTTTATTGATACCAATATATTTTAAGGTAATTTTGGGTGTACTGTGATTGAGTATGTCTTGTAACATAGCAATATCTTTTGTTTGTTTATAGAACCAATAGCCGAAGATTTTTCGCATGGTGTGAGTCCCGATGGATTCTACATCGGCAAAATCTCCGGCTTTTTGCAATTGCCGATAAGCCTGGATTTTACTAATGGGCTGATTTCCTTTTCGTGAAGGGAATAACCAAGTACTTTCTAATGTTTGCGCATACGAATAGATTTCATCAAAAATAGAAGTAAGGTTAATCATGCGTTCTTTCTTCGTTTTTCCATCTTTGATTTTGAATTCTTTTCTCTTTTTTCATTTTAGGGGGATAAAGAGAGTAAAGTGATCAATAGTAGAGGTCGTTGCATGTGTTGGTCAATCAAAACGGACCTAGCGAAGCGAAGGGAGTATTTGACTTGACCAACTACACTTATACCCGAACCCTCTTGGCATTGAACAAACGACCGTTTGTTCCTGCCAACCGGCGAGGGAGCCCCTCAAGGATGGAGGGGATGGGGAGTTCGATGGATGGGGTCTGGGGAAGATTTCCCCAGTGGGTTTGGGCAACGCCCAAGGTTTGGTTTTCCATGCTAAGCATGGTTCGGTGAAGCCGACAAGCGTCGCAGACCCCTATCGATTTTGATGCGAAAGCGTCAAAATACGTATAGGGTTACGTCAATTGACACAATTTCGTCGCCTTGCTAGACTAATTGTATCAATTGATCTAGAGGAAGTGGTGGCACTTTATGTTGTTTTCTATCTCATTTAATCAATCTCATCAAAGTTCATTAAGCCATAATAACAGAGAAAACATTCATGGGAATCCTGGCATAGATCCATCCAGGTTAGAAGAGAATATCTATTTTGTTCAAAAGGACATCCGAAGTGTATACAAGGATGTCTTTCAAGAAGCAGTAAATAAGTATAACGAGAAACAAAAACGTAATGATCGCAAAATTAAGGATTATTATGACAAGATAAAAAAAGATACAAAGACACATGAGCAACGAGAATTGGTTGTAGCGGTTGGAGAGGGTAAAGATGACCCAAAGTATAGGGAAGCTAAAAAAGAAGCGTTAAAACAGTATGCGGAGGCGTTTCAAGGGCGAAATCCAAATCTAGCAGTCTATAACATGGTATTACATGATGATGAAGCAAATCCGCATTTACATATTAACTATGTACCGAATTTCGAAAGTAGTCGAGGATTAACGAGGCGTGTCGGAATGGATAGAGCCTTGCAACAACAAGGTGTACAAGGAAAAGGAACGGAGCTAATTGCGAATTGGAGACAATTAGAAACGGCTTATATTGAATCTTTAGCTAAAGAACAAATTCCAAATTTTGAACGTGCCAATGTGGGTTCACATAAATATATGAAAGTCCGTCAATACAAGGAATATGCTGAAGCTGTTTCTAACATAGAGAATCAAATTACGGAGATAAGCAAGAGATTACCGGATAGCAAGATTACGCTAAAGCCCAAAAAGAAAGAGATCAAGACTGAGGTAAAGCCAAAATTAATTGGTAAACCTGAAATCATTGAAAAAGAAACAGGCAATTATGTTTTTTCACCAAAGCAAATCGAAAAAGTAGAAGAATTGATAACTGCAGCAGTCACTGTAAAAAAAGATTATGAGCGTTTGCAGAATACGGATTTCGTAAAAGAAAATAGGGAATTGAATCGTCGAGTTGATAGTTTGTATGATTCTTTAAAAGAATCTCAAAAGATAAATTTAGAGTTGAAAGAGAAAAATAGAAAATTAAATACTGAAATAGGTTTGTTAAAAACTCATATAAAGGATTTGAAGGAGAATATAAGAGTTTTGTATCAACAGACGAAAAAAGCTTTTAAAGAGAAATTTAAGGTATTTAGAGGGATTATTAAAAATGAATTGGATAGCAAGGGAGTAGATAATCAATTTGAACGTGAACATAAGAGAGAAATAAGCAGACATCGAGATTTTGATAGAGAACGGTAAAAAAATGGGGAAACTTTGTTTTTATCTTCAAGGTTATTGAAAACGTGATAGAATGAAAAAAAGAGCCATGCTGGAACATGACTCTTTTTATAGGGTATTCTACGAAAATACCTAGACTTCATTTATCTGATTATAGATTATCATAATTTGTTTTATAATCAAATAGCAAAAAATAGGTGTTTTTGTTGATTCCCTCAATTTAGAGGAGGAATTAACAGTGAATGAAGAATTGGGACAAGCTTTAAATCAAGCTGATAGAAATGCTAGAAAAAGAGATTTTGAGAAAGATGGAAAACAAAGAGATCAAGCTGAAGAACTAAAAAAATCTCTTTTACAACAGTTAAAAGAATTAACTGGAGAAGATCATTATGTTGGAACTAATAAAGATCCATTTGCTGGAGAACCATTTAATCAAGTAATGCACAGAAATTTAGATTTGTTGAATAGTATTGGTTATTTAACTCAAGCAGAAGAAAGTTTTTTATTTAGAATTCAAGCTTATTTGGAATTTAGAAGTAATGTTATCATTTGTAGAGATGATAAATTTAAAAGGAAACGAAAGAGCGCTGAGGAAGATTATGAGTTACCAAAAGCAGCAACTGTTTCTGAAATTGCTGAAATGATAGGGAAATCAAGAGAAAAAACTTCTTTGGTTATGAATTCATTAAAGAAAAAAGAAATTTTACTTAATCCAGAAGGTGCTGGACAAATTATTGAAAATGGTCGCACTGTAAGTCCTAGAACATGGGTAGTAAATCCTTACATAATGATTTGTGCACCTCGAAAAAATGAAGTGAAACTTGATAAATTAACGATGAGATTGTTTCAATATTCTTTGAAAAATCTTAAAGATCAAAATGGTAAAAAGGTAAAATTACCAGCTAGATTTTTTTAGACTATATCAAATTGATATAGTCTTTTTTATATGTATTTCAAAGAGATTTATCCGTTTTATTACTTATTTGTATTTTTTTAGGTGTGACGAAAACGTCACAAAAAGACTTAAAAGTGTGACGAAAACGTCACACCCTAAAAAGTGTATTCAACCCAGTCATATCAAGGGATTCACACGATTTTTGTAGATGCTCTCTATTATCACTATTATTAAAGGCTAAAAGTTCCGCAAGGAACAGGTAGTATTTTTGAGCAAATAACGCTCAAAAATCTCCACCTTCAGAAAAAGAAAAGTCGGTTCGTTAATCCTCACCTAAAGGCTATCGCCTTTTCTTTTTTTTCTGTCCTTGCGGAACTTTTTTCGGCTGGTTTTTAGCTTTCGCCAAGCCGAACAGACCAAAAACGGGGTTAAGTTGTTCGACTTGGATCAACAATTGTACCAGCCGAATCGCCAGTTCTTCCGTTCAAAATATTCTTCTTTTTCTATATGAAATTAACGCTATGTGGGGTTTCGTCCCCACACGACGAGCCAGCACTCACACCCAAAAACAGGGAGAATAGCATGATAAAACATTTTTACATCTTAAAATCACGTTATTATAAAGACATTTGGTAGTCTTTCATTAGCCTTTAACTTAACCTCAAACTTAAGGGAGATGTATAAATGAACATCGGTAAACAGATACAATACTTTCGTAAACGGGATAACATGTCCCAAGAGAAGTTAGCAGAAAAAATTCATGTTTCCAGACAATCTATTTCTAACTGGGAAAATGAAAGGAACTATCCAGATATTCATAATTTACTAATGATGAGTATTCTCTTTAATGTCTCCCTGGATGATTTAGTTAAAGGAGATGTAAAGATCATGAAAGAAGAACTTCAAAAATCAACTTTCTTTAAGTGGAGTTACATCATGTTAGCATTAATGATTCTACTTCCTATTTCTATTGCACCTGTATTTTACTTTTTTGGTTATTATGGTCTTATAATACCTGTGGTACTTACGATTTTGCTTATGTTTTCATTACAGCAAGTTGAAAATATAAAAAAAGAGCATAATTTAAAAACTTATCGTCAAATAGTTGATTTTATAGAGGGAAAACCTGTAAGTGAAGTAAAGCTTAATATAAAAGACAAATTATTAAAAATAGGTTTGATGCTTGCAAGTGCTTTAATTAGTTATAGTTTGATTTATTTAGGATTGAGTGTATTTGGAAGATAACTTAGAAAACTATTAAAAGTCCTCCGGATTGTTTAACTGGAGGACTTTCGTGTTTATATAATTTTTGTTATTTCTATCTACTTTTTTGTTTCACTCTTTTTGCTCCCTTGCGAAAAAAGAAGAGAAATAAGGTACAAGAAGGCTGCTGTTGCAACTGCTGACCAACTAATGGATATCCAATCAATTCCATCATGTTTAATCATACTAGCAATTACAATTCCGATAAGAATACCTAAACTGGTTAAAAGGTATGATTTCCAATTTAAATCTGTCGATCCTTTACTATCTTGAATTATTTTTTCTTTCAACTCTCCATCACTCCTTAATAATTCATCGATTGTGATCCCGAATAAATCACTTAAATCGATAATCACTCCAATACTGGGATAATTTTTACCTGTTTCCCACTTTGAAACTGATTGACGGCTAACATGTATTTTTGTAGCAAGGTATTCCTGTGACCAACCTTTCTTTTCTCTTTCTTTTTTTAATTTATCTCCAAAAAACATATTGTTTATCGCCCTTTCTTATTTCAGTATTGTTGAAGTGGATGACTAAAGTAAAGATAGTTATAGGCACATAAAGGTGCAACAAAAGGTTGCACCTTTATGTGCCTCCAAATAGCTCGTTTGTTTAATTGTATTATCCATCTATAACAAATTTTACCATGAAAAGAACCGTTTTTTATTTGCTTCCCAACTTTTATTTTGTATATTTTATTCATAGGGAGTTAACATAACGTCCTATTATCGGTAGCAAAAATTTGGATAGAATCCTTGTATGTACAGGGATTCTTCTTTTTTTGTCTGTTTATTTGATATACAGGATTTTATACATCGTTGATATAGCGAGGATTTTAGGGATCCAAGCTATTTTTTTTTGCATAAAATCTTGTATATAGAAAAAAGATTTTGATGTTATTATCGAGAAGTAATACATATCGGTGTTAAAATCGGAATGTATTTCGAAATTAAATCGTTTTTAAAATCGGTTTTTATATCGGTTGCAAGTATATTCCGATTTTGATTGGAATATTGATTTAATCGTGTTTTTAAGTAAAAAAACGTATTCCGTTTTTTGGGGAGGAATAAAAATTGGAACTAAAATCAGAAATGCACACGCCGAAAATTGTTGCGGATATTTTAGGGATCACACCCGATTTGTTAAAGGTATGGTCAAACGAATTTAATATACAAACGGAGCGAAGTCAGGGAGGTCATCGCAGATACTTCAAGGAAAATATAGAAGAACTAAAAGCAATAAAAGAAAAAATACAGGTTCAAAAATGGTCTTACGATCAAGTTCGCTCATGGCGGAACGGAGAACTTGATTCGTTTGTTTCAAAAGAAGAAAAATCAGAATTAGAAAAGAAACTGAATGAAGTATTAGAAAATCAACAGTTACAAAATCAGTTTAATCAAGCACTCGTTCAAAAATTGCAAGAAATTACGAATGAATTGGTTACGACAAAAGAGCATTTAGCGAATACGGAGAAAAAGTTAACTGAAGTAGAAGGTAAAAACAGTGAATTAGAAGTTTTTATAGAGAAGAAGCTAGAGAAGCGAGATCAGTTATTGCTTGAAAACATTAGAGATATGCAGGCTCAAAATCAGAAACAAAAACGGAAAGGTTTTTTCGGTTTGTTTAAAAAGTAAATTTGTTCGGTATTTTATGTAGGGTTCTAATGTCGGAAAAAGAAGAATAAAAATATAGCATACATACAATAAGGGAATGCAGTATAGATCAGTCTACAAGCATTCCCTTGTTATTATTATGTTATTATTTGGGGATATTTTTACCGAAAATAAATTATTAAAGTAATAACATCTTGTTGTTTTAATTTACAGTGATTAAAATACGATTTCTTTTATGCGGAGCTTGTGGTTATTTATTTTTCATTTTAATTTCTTTTAGGAATAATTTTTTTTTGGACGTGTAATTATTTGAAAATTCGTGCTTTTTATTCAGTTTATCAAAATCATTTAAAGAAATTTTTTCAGCAAGTTTATATATTTCCTTGAAGTTTTTTGAATTTTTCATTCTGTATACCTACCTTTCTAAATGTTTATTTATCAATGATTACGTTTGTTGATGGGGTTCAAAAAATTGACATTTTCAGGTCATGTAACTTTTATAATAATTTCAATTTTATCAACTCATGGTCAAAAAAACTAATTATTGTTTTTTTCAGGATTACCTTGAAAATTCATATATATCGCTAAGTATAGTATTAATTGAGAGGTAAAAAACCATGAAAAAGAAATCAATTATTGCAGGTTTAGTATTAGGTTTATTCTTAACTATTAATGGAGTTAATTCTGTTTATGCTGAGAAAGCCACTTGAGTTTGAGGGGGTAGAGGCTCGTAGTCAAGTAAACCGTGGAATAAAAAGTGTAGGACGGATTCTTAAGTAAAGGGCATTCATCAATGTCTTCGTTAAGATTTATGGTTCTACTGTTTAGAAAAAAGTGAATAAGAATTACAATATACATACAATAAGGGAATGTAGTATAAATCAGTTTACAAGCATTCTCTTGCTATAACTATGTCTTTTTACTACATAATGATAGATAAAAATTAAATATATCATGTAGTACTATTAAAAATAGGATAAAGAGATGTTTTAATCCAAAAAGAGGACAAATATGCAAATTTGCATATTTGTCCTCTTTTTGGATTAAATTAGCAAAAAAAACTTTACTTGGTAATCGTATTATATTAATATAGTTTAGTATTCATTAATTTATGAGGAGATTACGATATGAAAAAAACTTTTAAAAAGGTTATTTTGGCGGGTGCTTTATTAGGTTTTGTTGTTACTAATACAAACCTTGATATTGCTTCGGCGAATAATTCAGATGATTCGGAATATTATATGAAGTGGCCAGCTGGTGGTTTAGGAGTACGATATACTAGTGATAGAGCGAAAGAAGATAAAACATCTTCTTATATAAAAGCTGAGTGGATTGGTAATGGTCGTCAATTATATGTTTGGGTAGCAGATAGTGATTATAATGATCGTTCTGGTGGTCATAAATATTTCGTTAGTGCTGGAGAAGCTCGTAAACTTGCAAATGTTGTAAAAGAAGAGGGCAGAAACTATGCTCGTCTAGCAGCAAATTTAAAAGGAACATCTAGAGTATCTATTGCTTCTGGTGGAGTATGGAGTCCGGATAGTCGATGATTATTAAAAGACAATCTTGAAATTTCAAGATTGTCTTTTATAGTATATGTATAAAGTTGGTATTTGGAGGATGAATATAAGGTATGAAGAATATTTTAGTTTTAAATTTAAAACAAGCTTTTTTTAATAAACGTTTTTTATTGATTATTTTACTGTCTATAATTTTAAGTCTCTGTCATTATTATTTTAATGTTTATACTTATAGTATGGATAAATGGTATGATAAAGAATTTTTAAGACTCTCTTATAAATGGATAGGTTTTCAAAGTGTGGGTTCGTTTATATTTTTATTAATGCCTTTAATTTCTGTATTTGTTTTTTCAGATAGCTATTTATTAGAACAAAAAACTGGATTTTTAAATGGAATTTATACAAGAGTTTCGAAAGGGAAATATCTTTTATCAAAATATATTTCTGTTTTTATCATAGGTGGTATTTCTTTTATTTTACCGTTGTTAATTAGTTTAGTTATTGTTGCTTTAACTGTATCTATTGAACCTGTGAGTAATCCAAATTCGGGATTAACGCCAATAAGTTTAAAACATATGTTTTCGGGATTATATTTTAGTTCTCCAATTTTATATTGTTTTTTATATTTACTGATAGACTTTTTATTTGCTGGGGTTTTTGCAGTTTTAGCATTAAGTGCATCAATTTTCATTAAAAAAGTATTTGTTGTTTTATTGATACCTTTTTTAATGGATATGATTTTAGGTATAGTGCTAGAACCAATTTTTCCTCAAATTGTTCCAACATATTTAGTGGATCCCCAACAACCAATATTATATAACAAACCGATTTATCTTGTTCTATCGTTTTTATTGTTTTTATTTATTAGTATGTTCTTTTATTTTTGGGGTGCAAAGAAATATGAACAAATTTAGTCGTTTTTATGAGAATTGTATTTTAGGTAGAAGAATTAGATTGTTATTAACTTTCTTATTTCTTTTTTTGGGTTTGTTTTCTAACATTAAGTATGTAATTTATGCTTATGAAAAAAATTATTTAGGAACTTTTAGTGTA
>NZ_JBXAHS010000018.1:0-8571 GCF_058795355.1 Bacillus sp. GW823-FHT06A11
TTCACGTTGTTTGTTTCGTTCAGTTTTCAAAGAACTACTTGGTCGCTCATTTGCGACTTCCTTATGTTAACATCTTCATTAGTTAATGTCAACTAAGTTTTTCATTTCGTTTGTCGCTTGCGACGTTAATGTCATCGGCGACTTGTCCTATACTACACCCCTGTAGATCAATCGTCAATACTTTTTATCTTTTTTATTTTATAAATTATAAAAGCTTTGCCCTCTCTTAATTTCTAACACATCCTTAGAACTTCATAAATGTATGTATTCAAACTAACAATCTGCAGACTACACTCTCTAACTTAATACTAATACTTTTCTAAAGAATGAATGCGAGACCAAGTAAATATATATTAAGGATAATATTTTTTCTTTTAGTACGCCCCCCTTCTACTCATCTCTAGGGGATTATATATAAAACATTTCTCTTCTTTACCTTTAATCAACAAAAAGGAAAAGAAATCTAATAAACTTAGGAGGCGTTATGAAATGCATGTTAATAAAAAGATAATTTATGTATCCCATGATGCCCATTTCCACGGAGCACAGCTACTTTCTTTACATACTATTAAGGCTCTTAAAGAAAACTTTGATTACTCTGTTGCAATTATTTCTATTGGATCCGGTATTTTAATTCCCGATTTCCAAAAGTACGGTCCTGTTTATTGTCTCGAGCAAGATTATCAAACAAAAGAAAAGGTCGAATTATTAATAAAGGATTTATTATCACAGGATTTTACCCTCGCCATATGTAGCACTGTCATAAGTGGCGATATCGTCGCATTACTAGCTAGACACAATATAAAAGTTGTTTCATTAATACATGAATTACCGCATTTAATACAACAGTACTCTGCTGAAGGGAAAGCTAAAAACATCGCTGAATTTGCTTACAAAGTTGTTTTCCCTTCACAATACGTACAAGAAAAATTTCGTACAATCACTGAATTGGATCCTCAAAAATGTCACATTCTCCCTCAAGGTTTGTTTAACCACAATCCTTATAAGAATAATATCGCAAAAGCTAGAAATGAGTTACGTAAGAAGCTTAACCTGCCTCTAGATAGCAAAATCATCCTGGGTGTAGGCTTCGCAGATTATCGAAAAGGAATCGATCTATTCTCACTTATCTCTTACTCAGTAAGAAAGACTCACAAGGATATTCATTTTATTTGGGTAGGGAGAACAGACGTTCAATTCCTGAATACACTGCCCCCTAAATATAAAGCACATTTCACAGTAATCGATCCTACTCCCGATATCGGATTATATAACGCCGGAGCTGACTTATACTTATTAACTTCAAGGGAAGATCCTTTTCCAAATGTTGTTTTAGAAGCATTAGATGCAAAACTTCCTGTTATAGGGTTTAAAAATGCTGGAGGTTTTGAGGAGGTTGTTACAGAAAAAACTGGTGCCTTAGTAGACTTTTTAAATTTACCCAAAATGCTAGAAAAAATATATGAATTTATTCATGATGAGGGATTACGATTACAAAAGGGAAGCTTTGGCCAAGAACTTATCGAAAAAAACTTCAATTTTCTTACTTACATTTATCAATTACTAGATCTTCTCGAACATAATTACAAAAAGATAAGCGTAATCATACCAAACTATAATTATGAAAAATACTTACCTGATCGAATCGAATCAATATTAAACCAAACCTACCCTCTTTACGAACTAATTTTCTTAGACGATGCCTCCACTGATCATAGCGTATCAACATTTAAAGAACTGCTCTCAAAAGAAAATAAGATCCATCTGAAGGTTCAACAGGTTATTAATGATACAAACTCTGGTTCTGTATTTAAACAATGGATAAAAGGCGTCACTGCAGCAACTGGTGATTATATTTGGATTGCAGAGGCCGATGACTTATGCGATACGACATTTTTACAAGAGGTGATGCAGGGGTTTTATATAAATAACAATATTGCCTTAAGCTACACACAATCAAAACAAATAGACGAACAAGGAAATGTATTGGCTAATCATTATTTAAATTACACAAATGATATCGATGAAGAGAAATGGAAAGCCCCCTATTTTCGAAAAGGCGTCGACGAAATACAAGATACGTTACTTATCAAAAACACTATACCTAATGTCTCGAGTGTAGTTTTTAAAAATATAGATATGAAGAAAACAGAAAAACAGTTAGAAAAGTTCAAAATAGCTGGTGACTGGTTCTTCTATGTTTCTCTTCTTACAGAGGGAGATATTTACTTCAATCCAGCCCCCCTAAACTATCATAGACGACATTTAAATAGTGTAACAAGAACAGAAGATTCATATTCCCATTACAATGAAGTTGTGCAAATGCAAAATTTCATTAAAGAAAGCTTTACTATCGATGACATTTCTAAAATGAAAATGTATACATATAGAAAGTATCTTAAAGCATACTTAAAAATTTAAACGTATGCTTTCTCTGCCATCAATATCTCTTGTAAGGCGATACTATTATTTAAGGGGGAATACTCTTTGAAAGACTTTATAGAGGAACATAAAGATTTAATTTCTCAAATCGCACACAGCTACAATGTAAATGCAAGTATCCATCCTGAGGATCATATCTTTCAGTTCATTGTCACTAATCCCGTTTTCCCATCAAAAAAAGAAGCGATAGATTACTATTTTAAAGACGGGCAAAACTCAGCACAAATACTCTTAGACTTAATCACTTCCCTTTATCCTCCTACAGGCAATCCAATCAAATTGTTAGAGTTTGCATCTGGATACGGCTGCGTAACACGTCATTTATTAAATCTACAAGCGAATTTGAGTATAACCGCTTGTGATATACACGAAGAGGCCATTTCCTTTATTGAAAACAAATTAAATAATCCTTCTATATTATCTCATCCTGAGCCCGAACAGTTAAAATTAGACTCCTCTACGTACGATATTGTTTTTTGTCTATCCTTTTTTTCTCATATGCCTGATACAACTTGGTTTCGTTGGCTTCAAACATTGTATAACGCTGTTTCACCTGGTGGTTTATTCATTTTCACAACCCATGGCTATCAAAGTAAAAAATATTTCGGGTTTCCAAATTTAAACGAACAGGGCTATTGGTTTCTCTCTTCTAGTGAACAATTCGATTTAGATGTTAATCAGTACGGACAAACGATAGTTAGCCCCTCTTACGTATGTGACAAAATTAAATTATTGCCCTATAACCCAATCATCAAAAAGTATACTGAAGGATTTTGGTGGGAACATCAAGACCTTTGGGTAATAGAAAAAGAAGTAAAATAATAAACCACGCTCTGCTTAAATACAAGTAGAGTGTGGTTTATTATTTTTTACTATATAAGAACTCTTCAATCCATAGCTTATTTAATCTAATCCCATTTTTAAAATCTATTTTAGGTTCCCAATTCAATTCTTGTTTTATCTTATCAATATTTAAAATGATTCTTTGGACGTTCTCTTGTTTTTGTTTATAACAGATAAAATCCACTTTTCTTTCTGTTATTTTCTCTAGTTCCACAATAATTCGTTTTAAAGAAAGACCTTTGCCACTCCCTATGTTATATACGCAAGATTTCAATTGATTTAATTGTGCTAGTTGTATAGTAATTTCAACTAAATCATCGATATAAATATAATCTCTAATAATCTCCTCTGGATTCCCATATATATTAATCCTTTCATTACTGAGATGCTGATACAAAAAACAATTTATCGCCCCAACTTTTTTTAAGGGGTTTTGGTATTTTCCATACGGATTAGAATATCTACATACAACATAATCTATTCCATATTTTCTCTTATAAAAATACAAATAATTCTCGAGCGAAACTTTTGTTATTCCATACGGGGAAAGTGGTCTTAATGGATGTTTCTCATCAATAGGCAAATATTCAGGTTCACCATAAACTGTGCCTCCCGAAGAAGCTAATATAATTTTTTTAATACGAAAATCTTTAACACTTTCCATGAAATTAAGAAAAAATAAACTGCTATTAATATCGCCGAAAACATCTTCAATTGAAGTTGCTACGTTAGACGTCGCAGCTAAATAAATAATAATATCTATATTCACTAAAGCCTTATATATATCCTCAACATTTTCTAAATCACCTTTAATAAATTCAACTTCACTTATAATATTTTGAGGAAAATTATTTATATGCCTGGAAAATACTTTTACATTTTGCCCCTGTTTCAATAAACCCAATGCGAGGTTGATACCAATGAAACTATTTCCACCTACTATTAAATAATTATTCTTCCTCATAATATCATCTCTCTAGTAATAAATTTTTCCCATCGTCAAACCTAAAAACATACACAAATAAACTGGATCATTTCGATTATTCATCTTCTTATCATTGTATGTTTGTTATAAATTTTCATTATCTTTATTTTCTATTTTCATTTTGGAAGAACTTCCTTATTCAGATTGACTGCAAAAACACTCATAATATTTACTCATCCCCATGAATATATTTAATAAACAATCCTCACTTGTTTAACCCATAAAAAAACTTCTACATACACAAGGTTCTCAAAAAAAGGAGTGCGAAACTCATGAAAAATATAAATCAAGAGCTTTTAAATCATGTAATTCTACATAAAGACCGAATTCCGCATTACCATAAAGACTTTCCCCTTATACTATTTTGGAGTCACAGAAGCGGATGCACCGCATTAGCTAATTGGTTCTTTTTTCAAATTGGATTATTTACTGAAGCAAAGAAATACAATGACTTTATTCATTACTATGAATTCTGGGTGTATAAGAACAATATAAATTACATACCAGAGTTACAGAATGGTCTTCTAGAAGGTAAAAAGGATGTTTGTAAACTTGTGCGAAATCCCTATACAAGGGCTGTCAGCTCATTTCTATTACTTGCTGACAATCCATACGCTAGCCCCCAATGGGAAAGTATCCGTCATTATTTTTATAATGATAAATATAGTAATCAAGGAATATCATTTAAACAATTTTTATATTACGTTCAGGCATTTGGTTCCAATTCCCTAGCAATAGATATACATTTTAGCCAACAATACGTCCCTGGTGAAGAAAACTTCATCCAATGTTATATTCCTTTAGAAGATTTTAATGCACAAATCACCAAACTGGAACACATGTACGATTTGATAAAATCCAATTTAGCACTTCTTACAAATTCAGATCATCATCGCGCCCACAAGATGATTTATGCAGGGAGCTATGCAGAACTTAGCATTACAGATGAAGCCTTCCCACGATTTCCAACATACGAAAGCTTTTATGATAAAGAAACTATGGATTTAGTTACAGAAATATATGCACAGGACTTTGAAATGTACCCATACACGAGAGGGATACTTTAAGTCTATACATTTTTCTATGAATAAAAGCTAATGCATCGCATAGCATAAAGTGAAACTTTAATTCGAGTCGGGTTCTCTTCGACTGATTATTCCCTTTTCCTAATCGCTATTTTAAGAGATACCTAACTTTCACCTATTCCCTTTGATTTCGCCGATTGTTGACGTGTATCATACTTTCCATAAATAGATTGCATGTAACATAGGAGTGATGTCGTGTGGAAATCAATTCGAAACACAATAATGGGTACTGCGTTATTTGCGAAAAGAAAGCTACATTTATAGAGCATAATGATTGGCTTAGAGATCATTATTTATGTTCTACATGTAACTCTATCCCAAGGCAGCGAGCTTTAATCCATACTTTACACACATTTTTTCCAAAATGGGATTCCTATAGTATCCACGAATCCTCTCCTGGAGGAATTACAACTCAGCTACTATTAAAAAACTGTAAAAACTATACATATTCTCAATACTTTAAAAACTATCCTCTTGGCCAATACTTTCAAGGAATTAGATGTGAGAACTTAGAAGACATGACTTTTGAAAATGAATCTTTTGATTTATTCATTACTCAAGACGTTTTTGAGCATGTAATGACGCCAAACAAAGCCTTTAAAGAAATAGAACGAGTATTAAAACCTGGCGGCGCTCATGTATTTACTGTCCCTTGGTATCATACACTCACAAAAACTGTGCAAAGAGCAAGATTGAATAAAGAGGTGATTGAATATATTGAAGAGCCCATTTATCACGGAAACCCTATTGATGAGAATGGGTCTTTAGTAACGTTCGATTGGGGGCAGGATATGATTGAATATATTTATACACACACAAATATGTATACCATTGTTTATTTACAAAAGGATAGATCACTCGGGTTAGATGCTGAATTTTTACATGTTTTTATTAGTAAAAAGCAAGAAAATAAGGTTTAATCACTATATAATTCGGAGGTTTGACAAATGCATAACTTTAAGTTAGGAAGTGATTTTGATAATCTTGTTAATTCACTATCTGATGTTGAACTTCTAAATTTATTTATACAAAGTTGTTCCCAAACAACGATAAATGGGGTTCCCGTACCTAGGTTTCCTCCTGAAGAAATTCAAAAACAATTTGTAGGTGCTTCCTATGAACATGCTCTTTATGAAGCATATTTGTTTTATAGCTATATAAAACAATACGCCCAGAATTTAGGTGTTCCCGTGAATAAAGAAAGTAAAGTTTTAGACTTCGGCTGCGGATGGGGAAGAATTATACGCTTCTTATTTAAAGATGCTTCTGATCAAAATTTACTTGGCATTGATGTGGATCCTGCGATGATCACACTTTGTAATGAAACACTAGGAAGAGGGATATATAAAACAGCTAGTCCACATCCCCCTGTAGAATTTATTAGTGACAATTCATTAGATATCATATTCGCTTATTCTGTATTCTCACATTTATCCGAAGAAACTGCTGAAAATTGGATAAAAGAATTTTCAAGAGTTCTTCGCCCTGGTGGAATTTTCATCGCAACAACACAAGCGCGCTATTTTCTTGATTTTTGTCAACAATTCCACGAACATCCTGAATTAATTCAAACAGGATGGCATAAAACTTTATCTCAAGCTTTTCCAGATATACATCGCGCTATCTCGGATTATGAAAACGGAAAATTTGTCCACAGCGCTACTGGTGCAGGGGATGTTAGAAATAGTAGTTTTTACGGAGAAACTGTTATACCTAGGACTTATATTGAAAATCATTATGAGAAATATTTAAAGCTACAAGACTTTTTTGATGATGTAAATCGATTACCACAAGCCCTCTTTGTCCTTCAAAAAATTTAATTCCTTTTATTCAACGTAATACACTTAATTTCATGACGAAAAGCACTTTCTATTTCAGCTATATATCAAATTACCTAATACTCTCTTATTAAGTAAGCTGTAAAAGCAAATTCAATACATACCATAAAAAAAGCAGTAAACAGCTAACATATCTCTTGTTTTAAAATTACTCCACCAAATCAAGAATAACTTCCCAACAATTGAACTACGAAAAACATGAGGGGGATATACTTTGAAAATAATCGCTTTTTACTTACCACAATTCCATCAAATTAAAGAAAATAATCGATGGTGGGGGAAAGGATTTACTGAATGGACAAATACTAAAAGTGCACGACCTTTATTTTCAGGACATTATCAACCGAGGGAACCTTATCAAGATTTTTATTATGACTTAACTAGCCCCTCCGTAAGAAAGTGGCAAGCAGAAATCGCTAAAGCATACGGTATATATGGTTTTTGTTATTATCATTATTGGTTTAAGGGAAAAAGACTATTAGAAACCCCCTTTAATGAGGTACTAAAGATGAAGGAACCTGACTTCCCTTTTTGTCTTTCTTGGGCAAACGAACCATGGACAAAATCTTGGGATGGTCTCGATAAACATATATTAATGCCTCAAGATTACGGAGATATATCTGATTGGAAGGAACACTTTGATTATTTATTACAGGCTTTCCAAGATGAGAGATATATTTATATAGATGATAAACCTCTATTCATTATTTATCGTCCAGGACATATTCCTGATTGTGAAAAAATGCTTAATTACTGGAATGCATTAGCGCGAGAAAATGGTTTAAAAGGCATATACTTTGCTGAAACATTAAACAGTTTTCCACTACCTAATATAAATGGATTCGATGCTAGCATTCAGTTTGAACCTTTCTATACAATTGCCCATGATAGCTCTTCAGACATAAATAAGGTCATATATGATTCTGATATGCAATTGAATGTTTGGGACTACGATAAAGTATGGATGTATATATTACAACGATCGCTCCCAAAGAAAAAAACATTTCCTGGGGCTTTTGTTGATTGGGATAATACTGCACGACGTAAAAACGCAAATAGCAGCATCTTTGTAGGTTCTACCCCTGAAAAGTTCACCATATATTTAAGCAAGCAAATTCATCGTACTTACTCTTTTTATAACAGCGAGTTTTTATTTATTAACGCATGGAATGAGTGGGCTGAAGGAACTTACTTAGAGCCAGATAAAAAATATGGATTTTCTTATTTAGAAGGAGTTAAAAATGCAATTGATAGAGGTATGAAAGCATACAAAAAAGACGAGTCATTCTGACTCGTCTTAAAATTGCTTGGCGACGTCCTACTCTCACAGGGACAAGGTCCCAACTACCATTGGCGCTAGAGAGCTTAACTTCCGTGT
>NZ_JBXAHS010000019.1:0-6815 GCF_058795355.1 Bacillus sp. GW823-FHT06A11
CAATCGAAGTTGATACGTTTCAAACATGGCACTGATCATGTCTTCATCAAACAAATCTTTTGCATAATCCCAAGTCACAATTAATTGTCCGTCGCTTTCCGCAACTTGGAAGTCCAAAAACACTTCAGGGGTCTGATTTATTCCGTATTTCAATTCTCCCCTACTACCTATATTGGCATTGAAAAAATCTACTTCGTCACGAAGCATACTCGTAAATACAATTGGCATTATAGCTTGACCTTCTTGACCACGGTGTTCAGCCAGATCACGCAGGAAATCAACCCCACTGTAAAATCTGTGGTCTAACGCTTCAAATAACTGATTCTGAATCTCAGTAGTTCTTTCCCAAAATGGTCTATGAGATGATAAATCGATATCTAACAACAATTTCGATACGAAATCCCCCATCAGAGACATTCCATCTTGATGAAAAGGCTGATTACTAAACAGATTTAAGCTAAGTGCCATATTGGATTGATTGCTCCATTTAAATAGAACTTCCGCATATATTGTGCACAATAACGCAGATGGTGCAATTTTGTTATCCAAAGCCTTGTTTCTCACAGTCGCCCAGTCTGTCGCAGCAATTCTCGTTTCTAAACGTTTTACTGTTGCGTTGTTTACAGCATTCCCATTTGGAAGAAGTGGTAACTGAGGTGCATGCGGGAAATTGTCTACTTTTGCCTTCCAATAAGCTTGATCTCTTTGCTGCAATGCCCGCATCAAATCTGAAACTTGCTGTGCCAGATGATTGGCACGATGATCAAGCTCTGCTTGGGTCGAATCTTTCTCCTCTTTCTTAACATCCTCTTTCTTAAGTAGCTCTTGCAAACGGTCTTCTGGATGTTTTATAACTTCTGATAGTAATAAAACATAATCATCCAACATTTGCTTTATCGTTTCCTGTTTAAATAAATCTGTAGAATACTCTAAGTTGACCACATAACCCTCTGATGTGTGTATTACCATTAAATTCAGATCAAACTTAGCTACTTTTCCTTCCATTGGTACCCATGTTCCACTCACAATGCTCTTTGAACCAGACATAATTTCACTCTCTGGCATCATGAACATTACATCAAATAATGGATTTCTTGATAAATCTCTCTTTACATCTATTGCCTCAACCAAGTCTTCATATTGAAAGTCCTGATTATCGTACGCACGAAGACATTTTTCTTTTACTCCAAGCAATACTTGTTCAAAACTCTCCTCTTGTTTCACTTTTCCTTTGATAGCCAAGGAGTTTACAAACATCCCCAGCATTTCTTGTGTATCAGCGTGGGTTCTACCTGATACAGGAGTTCCGACTACAATTTCTTCCTGTTGACTGTATTTGCTCAATAGAATCATAAAGGTTGATAACATAGTCATGAATTCCGTAGCACCATGCTTCTTCGCTAATTCTTTTATTTCCATAAAAACTGGTTCTTCAATCTTAGTTTTTACGTCGGCACCATTGAAGCTCTTTTTCTTAGGACGTTGGAAATCTGTATTCAAATTAAGTATTGGAATTTCGCCTAAGAACTCGTTTTTCCAATATGCCGCCTGCTTCGTAATATCCTGAGTCATTTGCCAAGCAGAGAAATCTTTATAATGAAGCCTTGGGATTGGTAAAGTATTTCCTTCATATAACTCGCTTATCCAGTTCATCATAATAGGCAGACTTTCTCCATCAGAAACAATATGATGAATATCCAGCATCAAGTATGAAGCTTGTGGTGTCTGTAATAACTTAACCCGCATCAAAGGTGCTTTGAATAAATCAAATGGGCAAACAAAACGATCATATTCATTTTGAATATCTAGTGTATCTGCTTCTTTGTATTCCAATACTACTCTCGCATCTGGTTGAATCACTTGAACTGGCTCTCCATTAATAAGATGGAAGCTGGTTCTTAATACTTCTTCTCTCTCTAAGAGCTTATCTAATGCTCCCTGTAACTGCTCTTTATCCAGAGTGTTTTCGTATTTTATGACATTCGAAATGTTATAGGAAGTACTAGGACCTACTATCTCATTGAGAAGATAAAGTCGCTTTTGAACAGAACTCATAGGATAGAACTCTGCTTCAGCTATTTTTGGTATTTCCGAAAAACGATCCTGTTGTAAGCTTCCAATTCTTTCTGCAATACGTTTTGGTGTAGATAAAGCAAATATTTCACTAAGCTGCAGTCTTATACCGATTGTCTTTTCTAATTCATTACACAATAATGTAACTTTCAGTGAATGACCACCCAAGTCAAAAAAGCTATCATTGACACTAATTCCTGTTATTCCAAGGACTTTCTCAAATGCTTCAACTATTAACTTCTCTTCTCTATTTATTGGTGCTACATATTCCTTAGGCTTGTATTCTGGTTCTGGTAGTGCCGCTTTGTCCAGCTTTCCATTATGACTTAATGGAATTTGGTCAATTCGAATAATATACACAGGAACCATATAGTCTGGTAACTTCTTGCGTAATTCACTCTTGATTGTATCTTCGTCTAATTCTTCTATTTCTGTATGAACGACTACATAAGCACACAGATATTTTTCTCCTTGCTTGTCTTGTCGTACTACAACGGCTGCTCCACTAACTCCTTCGAGCTCCATCAAAGTACTTTCAATTTCTTCTGGTTCGATTCTGAAACCTCTTATCTTAACTTGATCATCTATACGGCCAAGGTACTCGATATTTCCATCCGGTATCCACCGTGCCAGATCACCTGTTTTATACATCATTCCTGAACCAAAAGGATTTTTAATAAATTTCTGAGCTGTTAATTCTTCACGATTTAAGTATCCACGCGACACACTTTCTCCTGCAATACATAATTCCCCTGGTACACCTATTCCGGCTATTTTTTCATTTGATAATATATAAATTTGTGTATTACTAATAGGCTTACCAATTAATATTTTATCTACATCTAAGCCTGTTGGACAATGATATCCACTGGAATTAACTGTAGTTTCTGCTGGACCATAGAGATTCAGTAGTTCTGCTCTTACTTGTCCTTTTTCCCTTAATTGATTATAATGTCTCACACTTTCCGCATTCAGTTTCTCACCAATATTAATGATATAACGCAGAGTATTTATTTTTTCTTTGCTCATATCTAATTCTTCTAGAAACATATTGAACATGGAAGGAACGAACTGGATTGCATTGACTTTATAATCCTGAATTACCTTGATGATCTTATCACTTTGACTTTCTTCTCCTTGTTGCAAAATAACAAGTTTACCACCCGCTAACATCCACCAAAATACTTCCCAGGCAAAAACATCAAATGCACAAGTGGTCTTCATTAAAAGAGATTCTCCCTCGTGTAATGGGTATTCTCTTTGTGTCCACATCTGCTGATTGACTATATTCTGATGCTCTACCATAACCCCTTTTGGTTTTCCTGTTGTACCCGATGTATAAACCAGATAAATAAGATCACGAGGAGTATTTACATGTTCTAGATTCCCTGCACCTTCTCCATAATTGCTTTCACTATATAAGTTAACAACCTTTTCAGGAGAAATATTATACTTTCCATGACCAATTAAAACCGCTTTAGGCTGGCTATCTTCCAATATATATTCGATACGTTCTTCTGGATACAATGGATCAATGGGTACATATGCTGCACCCGACTTTAGGATGGCATATAACCCGATCACCATCTCCAAACTTCTTTCTGCTATAATCGCAACAAAATCATCAGGCTGGACATGGTATTCCCGTCGTAACTTTAATGCAAGCTGATTGGCACGAGCATTTAATTCAGCGTAACTCAATTGCTCATTCCCGCATACAACTGCTGTATTATGGGGGGTTCTTGCTACTTGTTCTTCAAATAATTGTACAATTGTCTTGTCTCTTGGATAGTCGCTGTCCGTTGCGTTAAACTGTACTAATTCTTTCATTTCTTCTGCTTCACTGGTCATGCCTAATTCGATTAATTTCGTCTGTGGTGCTGCAATTGCTTGTTCCATAAGCCTTTGCAGATGGGAACCAATAATGTTTATTTGTTCCTTGTTATATAGCTTTGTACTGAAAAGAATTCTAAAATGGATACGATCACTCTTAAATGCTGTCATTCCCAAGTCATACCCAATTTGTTCGCGGTAATATTCGGATTCCACATTTAATTTGCCATCAATATTTATACTTGTTCCTTGATAGCCTTCAAAGAAGAATAATGTTCCAATTAGATCTCTTCCTAATAAAGTATGATTCTGTATTTCTGCTAAGGGAAGAAAATCGTGTTCATTTGCAATAATTGCCTGGCTCTGTAATGATTTCAACAAATCGGCAAAGGTGTCTTCGTTTGTTGTCGATATACGTACGGGTATTGTATTGATAAATAAACCAACGATTTCTTCAATACCTTCAATCTCTGCATTTCTACCAGATACAACTTTTCCAAATACAACATCATTTGTTGAGTTGTATTTTTCCAATAAAACGCCCCAACAAGCTTCTACTAGCGTGTTCAATGTTACATCATATTGGGCACATATCGCTTCTGCTTGTTCAGTTACCTCTATGCTTAACTTAAACTCTTGGCTCTGACTCTCTTCTTCTGTTTCATCTGGACGACCTAAAGGTAGAATATCAGCCCTTGTCTCATATCCTTGAAGAAGGTCTTCCCAATATTTAAGGCTCGTCTCTTTATCTTTTTCATTTATATAATGGACAAACTTTTCATAGCTACCCATTTTATTAGAAGCAGCCTGATTAGGTGTTTTTAATTGTTCTTCATCTGTTGCCATATACGCACTAAATAATTCTTTACGCAAAATTGGCAAACACCAACCATCTAAAATAATATGATGGTTTGTCATGATCAATCGATAACCACTGTTGTTTATTTTTATCAGATTCATACGAAGTAGTGTATCTTCTTCTAAATCAAATCCTCGTTTTACATCTTGTTCCTTTAAATCAAGATAATCCGATTCATTATCTACTTCCATATAATTAAATTCCGGCATTCTTTCTTTCAATACAACTTGTCTTGGTACACTTACTCCCCGATAACAGATTTTTGTACGTAAAATATCATGCTGTGTTGCTAAATACTTAAAAGCTTTGTGCATCTTCTCTACATCTACATCTGCCAATCGCAACGTCTGCTGAACAACATATTTTGTAGATGATTCATCCATAAGCTTCTCATAGAGCATTCCCTCTTGCACAGGAGCCAATGGATAGATACGTTGAATTTCCTGGCCGCGGATTTCGACAGCTTCCTGTACATAACAAAATTCGCTATCTTTCCATACGCTCTCACCAAAATCACTTGCCGTTGACTCACTCTTCTGTGCGTGAGAGCAATGTTCTGCGACTGCTATCAGTTCTTCTTCATATGCTTTTCCTATTTGCTCAATTCTCTCAGCCAAATAACGACTGCTGTTGCAGGTTACTGTCATAGATAAACTACCTTTTTGCACATGACCTATGACGTTAATGGATGGTCCAAATTGATTACGAGGATTCGTATCCTGTCCATAACCTAATTGTGAAAACTCGAAATATAGATCGCCAGATTCTTTCTTTGTTCCTAGTTCTCCAAGATAATTAAATGATATATCTGGTGCCACTTCTACATCCATTTCTTCTGGATTACCCATGGCTGCATTCTTTATAATGCCATAATCAATTCCATGTCCTGGTACGCGTCGTAGTGTCTCTTTCGTATTTCGAATATCCTGTGCAATATTAGTGCCTAACTCATCTAAAACTACGGGATATATACTAGTGAACCATCCTATTGTCCTACCTAAATCAAAAGAGCCTACTGTTTCTTCACGACCATGTCCTTCCATCTGTATAGCAAGCGTTCTCTGACCTGTTACTTTGTTTACCGCACGTCCTAGTGCTGCTATAAGCAAGTCATTAATCTCTGTATTATAAGCATGTGCACTTTCTTTTAATAACTTTTCTGTGATAGCGGCATTAAGACATGCCACGGCTGTCTTTGGTTCGAATTTATCATCAATTCCATCTTCTTTTAACTTACCATCAACCAATTTATTTTCTATTTCTGACCAGTAAGCTAACCTTCTCTTTAACTTTTCACTCTGGCTGTAATAAGCTAATCCTTCGCTCCATACTTTAAAGGAAACGGTTTTAGCTGGTAATGTTATCTCTTTTTGATTCAAAGCTTGAGAGTAGCCCTTCTCCAAATCCTCAGTTAAAATCCGCCAGGAAATCACATCCATTATCATATGATGAGCTAGCAACATCATATAATCTTGCTCCGGCGTACTAAATAAAACAGCCTGCAATAATGGTCCTTCCGCCAAATCCATCTTTACTTTCGTTGTCTTAATTTTTTCCTGAATCTCTTCAGATTCACATGCTATTTTTGTAAAGCCGTACCATTTCTTATCTTCTACTTTCCCTATAACCTGTTTCTTATCTTTGTACGTAGCTCTCAACATATCATGATGCTGCACTAACGCAGATAAAGCTTTTTGTAGTGCCAGATCATTTAGTTTTTCACGAACCTTAAACACTTGGCATACATTAAAATGTTCAGGATCTATCATATTTTGTGCGAAGAAGTAGTTTTGAATTGGTGTCAGTGAAATTTCACCAGTTATTTCTCCTTGCTCCGCAGGCATAATTTCTTTTTTTGTGGATAAATTCATGGCTATTAGCTTTGGTGTTCTCTCCATCAAAAGATTTCGCATGGAGCTATCGTATCCAGCTTCTCTTATCTTGTTTAGAATATGGATAGCCTTAATCGAATCTCCACCCAAATCAAAGAAATTGTCATTTACACTTACTCTTTCCATACCAAGTACATGTTCAAATGCCTCTACTACCA
>NZ_JBXAHS010000020.1:0-5684 GCF_058795355.1 Bacillus sp. GW823-FHT06A11
ACACGGAAGTTAAGCTCTCTAGCGCCGATGGTAGTTGGGACCTTGTCCCTGTGAGAGTAGGACGTCGCCAAGCAACTTTAAGACGAGTCAGAATGACTCGTCTTTTTTGTGTTTTATAAAAATAAGAATGGCTGGTAAATTTCACTTTATTGTTCACATCAACAAGTTCAAAACGCTCACAGACGAGTAACATATCTTCAGAGAAATTAAGGCCAAGCTCATTTAGTTCCTTTGTAAAAAAAGAACATGGGTGTCTCTCCAGTAATTATAAGTACGATCTCCTTCGCCTTCAGCGATAGCGAATTCTTCGCTTACTTCATTCATTGGTGTTACAGTTACTTCTATTGTCTTAATAATAGCTACAGGTTCATCATTACTATTGAGTATAATACTATAATCATTAGCAGTCGGTAGCGGTTCATTTTCTAATTCATAAAAAATGTGACCGGAGCATGTAGCGGTTTTAATACCGTCAATTACTAGCTGTGCAAGATAATTAGGGGAATCCCCAAATTGCCAAGCTGTAACAGATTCTGTTTTTTTGTTATTTCCCCAATAAGTATCCCAATATGTCTGTGCTAATTGATTCATTTTTATCGTCACCTCACTCTAATTAATATGTAGTCTCTTTATAATTCCTAGGAAATTTACTTATTTGTTATGCCTTTGTACTCATTTTTAATTTGTATTAGTATGTTGCAAATTAAAAAGATACTATGTGGAGTGAATATGGTTCGTAAATATGTTCTGTACATATATGGGATCTTTAATTTTCCAATTGTATTTTATGATAAAGGATATAGTTACTTAAAGAACGTTCAGATTATGAATGGTAGTTTATTATCACTATGCCATATTGAAGTGAGTAATACTAGAGTTGAAATAGATAAAAAAACCGATATTCTAAATTGAATATCAGTTTAATAATATGTGACTTATATGAATCTATAGCAATACGAAAAGCGTAAATAAGATAGCCAACAAAATACGATAGTATGCAAAAGGTTTTAAACCTATTTTCTCTAAAAGCTTTAGAAAAGTTACTACCGCTAGCATCGCTACTATAAAAGAGGTAATGAATCCTACCGCAAACATAGGGATGTCATCGACACTTAAATACTTCCAGCTTTTTAGTAAGTCTAAGCCTGTAGCCCCAATCATTACAGGAAGAGCTATTAGAAAAGAGAATTCAGATGCAGTCTTATAATTTACTTTTGCTAATAGACCTCCAGAGATAGTAGAGCCAGCTCTAGAGAAGCCAGGGTATACTGCTAAGCATTGAAATAATCCGATTGTTAAAGCTTGGCTGTATGTTAAATCGTCCAGTGAATAGGCTACTGCCTCTTTCTTTTTTTCTTCTGCAAAGATCATAAGAATTGCCCCTGCTACAAGTCCAATTACAACAGTGTATGGCTGGAATAAGTATGTTTTAATAATATCATGTAGTAGCAAACCAGCAACCACTGCTGGAAATACGCCAAGAAATACATGGAATGCGTTGAATTTTTTTTCTTTCTGTAGAAGAGGCTTAATATTACATAAAGAAACGAGACGTTTATGATATAAAATTGCAATAGCTAAAATTGCGCCTAGCTGAATAACAATTTCAAACGTTTTTGCTCTTTCTCCTTCAAAGCCTAATAAATGCCCGACTAATATAAGATGGCCAGTAGAGGATATAGGTAAAAATTCAGCTAATCCTTCTACAATACCGAGTATGAAGGCAATAATGATATCGCTCATAGTTTCACTCCTATAAATTAATGAATGTCTACTTTTTTAAAATAGAATAGTGTTGCAATAAACCCGGAAATTGTCGTTACTGCGATGATGATATAAGAATACTCTGGTGGATATGTCGGTTGTAATTCGTTATTTGCGATATCTAGAGTAGCGGTCCACGGAAATAAATCTTTATGCTTGGAGTTTACGAGCATAAGATTAGTCATTGTAATAATGACTGTTAATATAATGGGCGGTACATAGCTCTTCATTACAAGAGTTAGTAGCACAATAGGTGAAGACAATAGAAAGAGAAGTCCACCACATATTAAAAATTCTAGGAAAGAACCTAAAAGTAAAGCAATGTTAAAACCAGGAAAGTTCCCCAATAGCCCTAATATTAAAGTAAGTGCCCAAGCGACTAAAGTTAGCATCATAATCCAAAGAAAGAGAATGATGAATTTACTTATAATAAAGCTAATGCGCGACACGGGGATAGTTAGTAAATTTTTCAGTGTATCTTCTGCATATTCGCGGGTAAGCAAATAAGCAACCACTACTCCATATAAGGGGAATCCTATAACTAAAGTAGTATATAAGTTAACGTCAGTGAATAATTGATGGAACCAAATAGTTGGAGTTGGCTGTTTTGTTTTTATATGTATATAAGAGGCTACTACAACTAAGAAAGGTGCGACACCAGCACCAATAATGCTAATTAAAAACATATTAGAGCGTTTTAGTTTTAAGAGTTCTGTATAGAGTAGATTAACCAATTGTTCCACCTCCAACTAGTTTGGTGAAATAATCTTCTAGTCTATCTTCGCTTATCATCATTTTTAATACTTCAACATCATTGAGAACGAATGTTCTGTTTATGTATCCTTGTTGTCCAAAATGAGAGTAAATACGAATATTTCTTTCATCATGTACCTCATAATCAAAAATTTGAAGATGATTTTCTAATAACCTCACAGCTTTATCGTCATTATTCACTTGAAACTCTATGTACTTACGGTTTGCTTTGCGCAGCGTATCAAGAGAAACTTCTTCTAGTAACTTTCCTTCATGAATAATTCCGATACGATCGACTAACTGTTCTACCTCGGCTAATATGTGACTAGAAATGAGTATTGTTATATTTCTTTCTTGAGCTAAGGAATGAATAAGTTTTCGCATTTCTTTAATACCAATAGGGTCTAGTCCGTTAGTTGGTTCATCTAATATGAGTAGCTCAGGATAATGGAGAAGAGCGCGTGCAATTCCTAAGCGTTGCTTCATTCCTAAAGAATACTTTCCCACTAACTTTTTTGTCTCATGCTGCAAGCCTACTATTTCTAATGCTTCTTCAATAGCATTCTTTTTGTGAACCCCAATTATCTTTGCATTAATTAATAGGTTTTCTTTTGCAGTTAAGTTTTCATAAAATCCTGGAACTTCAACTATAGAACCAATTCTGCTTAAAATATCTTTTTGATTTTGGAATAAGTTCTCTCCGAATATTTCAATTGTTCCACTTGTAGGTTTTATAAGACTAAGCAGCATACGAATGGTTGTTGTTTTACCAGCACCGTTCCGGCCTATGAAGCCATAAATCTCCCCTTTTTGAACATTAATATTTAAATTATCTACTGATTTTTGATTGCCATATACTTTAGTAAGGTTAGTCGTTTTTATAATTGTATTTATAGGAGACACCTGCTTTCTATAAGTTCGTACTTACATCATAAAAAGGAAGGCTTAACTGCATATTAATCATTTCTTAACTATTTCTTAAAAGTATTGTGTTTTGGAATAGAAAAGCTAAAATTAGTTCGTTTCCATGGAGTACTTTCAACCCATATATGCCCACCATTTTTTTCAACGAGTGCTTTAGAAATAGAAAGTCCGAGACCGCTACCACCAAATGGAGAGTTTCTTGATTGTTCGCTTCGGTACATTCGCTCAAATATGTTTTGTAAATCATGTTTTGGAATACCAGGGCCTTGATCCCAAATATGAAGTTCGTATTCTGCATCAGCTTCTAGTAGTTCGACCCCTATTGTTTTCCCATCCTTTCCGTAATAAATTGCATTTTTCATTAAATTACCGATAATCCGCATAATGCTTAGATGATCTGCGATGATAGGACAAGTAGACTCTGGTATAAGAATTTGCAGTTCGATGTTATGTTTTGAGAGCTCAGGTAAAAATTCAATCAAAACTTCTCTAGTAACTTCAGAAAAGTCGAGTTCTTCTTCTTTTAGTGGAAATTCATTAGCGTCTAGCTTCGCCATATTGAATATTTCATCAACTAGGTGCTTTAAGTTATTTGATTTCATATAGAGTATTTTAAGATATTCTTGTTTTTCTATTTCAGAAGCAGCAACTCCGTCTTTCAAAGCATCTATATATCCGATAATGGAGGTGAGTGGTGTTCGTATATCGTGGGAGATACTAGACAAAAGTTGTTTTCTGGATTCCTCGGATCTTTTGGCTTCAATCTGAACTTGCTCTAATTTAGCTATTAGCTCGTTTATTGAAAAAACGATATTATGTAATGAATGGTCATTGCTTGTGAATAATCTCGCTTGTAAGTTTCCTTTTAGTACACGACTTAATTTAGTTTCCATTGCTTTGCGATGTTGAATGAATTGTATTCTTGAAAAGAAGAGATAAATTGTAATTAAGATAAGGATAATAAATAAAGACATTTTTACTCTTGGGTTCATTTGTATGTTTAAAATCCCACAAATGATAAGTTGTAATGAAATAAGGAAGAGGGTTTTATCAGTCTTCAAGCTTTTCACCTACAAACTTATAACCAATTCCCCATATAGTCTGAATGAATTTTGGATTGGAAGGGTCAATTTCTATTTTCTTTCTAAGTTTTCGAATATGTACCATAACGGTATTGTCATCTTCAATATAATTATCGTCCCACACATTTCGGAAGAGCTGTGTTTTTGTAAATACTTGCCCTGGGTGTGAAGTAAAGAATTTTAATAGTTCCAGTTCTTTTCCAGTTAAGCTAATTTCTTCTTTGTTTGTATGAACTGTGTATGTATTTAAATTGATAGTTAGTCCTTTAAAAGATAAAGTCGTTTTTTCTTGAGTAGTATTGTTACTTCCGAGAACTAAAAAACGACGCATAAGAGCTTTTACTCGTGCAATTACTTCGTGAATGCTGAAAGGTTTCGTAATATAATCATCAGCACCAATGCTTAAACCTAAAATTTTATCAACTTCATGATCTTTAGCGGTGAGCATTAATATAGGTACGTTAGTTTTATCTCTAAGTTTTTTACATACCTCGATTCCATCTATTTTGGGCATCATAAGATCTAATATAAAGAGGTTATAGTTATTTTGATTAAATAAATGCAAGGCTTCTTCGCCGTTGATTGCAGTGTCTACCATGTATAATTCTCGTTCTAAATATATTTTTAATAAATTTCGGATTTCTTTATCGTCGTCTGCTATAAGGATACGTATATCTTTCAAATCTTCACCTGCTTCTAATAGAGTTTTATTGATAGTACAACAACTCTCTAATTATATACTAGTATTTGTTAAAATAAGGTTGCTAGTTTTGTTGGAGAAAAACGTCTACACAAGTTAAGTCTAGAGTTCAAATTAACCCGAATATATTTTGGAAAATAAATTAAAGAGAAGCAGAAGGTGTTCTCCGATAATGAAATTCTATAGAGACGTATCTAGCTAAAAAAGCATAAAAATATTAAATTGAATTTCTTTATAAAAAGGTGTTGACGATTATACTTTAGAGGTGTAATATAGAACAAGTCGCCGATGACAGTAACGTCGCAAGCGACAAACGAAATGAAAAACTTAGTTGACATTACAAAATAGAAATGTTAACATAAGGAAGTCGCGAATGAGCGACCGAGTAGTTCTTTGAAAACTGAACGAAACAAACAACGTGAAACGTCAATTTTTATTTTTAGATGCTAGACAAACTAACT
>NZ_JBXAHS010000021.1:0-2939 GCF_058795355.1 Bacillus sp. GW823-FHT06A11
TTTTAGTTTGGTTAAGTTAGAAAGGGCGCACGGTGGATGCCTTGACACTAGGAGTCGATGAAGGACGGGACTAACGCCGATATGCTTCGGGGAGCTGTAAGTAAGCTTTGATCCGAAGATTTCCGAATGGGGAAACCCACTATACGTAATGGTATGGTATCCTTACCTGAATACATAGGGTATGGAAGACAGACCCAGGGAACTGAAACATCTAAGTACCTGGAGGAAGAGAAAGCAAATGCGATTTCCTGAGTAGCGGCGAGCGAAACGGAACATAGCCCAAACCAAGAGGCTTGCCTCTTGGGGTTGTAGGACATTCTATACGGAGTTACAAAGGAACGAGGTAGACGAAGCGACCTGGAAAGGTCCGTCGTAGAGGGTAACAACCCCGTAGTCGAAACTTCGTTCTCTCTTGAATGTATCCTGAGTACGGCGGAACACGTGAAATTCCGTCGGAATCTGGGAGGACCATCTCCCAAGGCTAAATACTCCCTAGTGATCGATAGTGAACCAGTACCGTGAGGGAAAGGTGAAAAGCACCCCGGAAGGGGAGTGAAAGAGATCCTGAAACCGTGTGCCTACAAATAGTCAGAGCCCGTTAATGGGTGATGGCGTGCCTTTTGTAGAATGAACCGGCGAGTTACGATCCCGTGCAAGGTTAAGCTGAAGAGGCGGAGCCGCAGCGAAAGCGAGTCTGAATAGGGCGTTTAGTACGTGGTCGTAGACCCGAAACCAGGTGATCTACCCATGTCCAGGGTGAAGTTCAGGTAACACTGAATGGAGGCCCGAACCCACGCACGTTGAAAAGTGCGGGGATGAGGTGTGGGTAGCGGAGAAATTCCAATCGAACCTGGAGATAGCTGGTTCTCCCCGAAATAGCTTTAGGGCTAGCCTTAAGTGTAAGAGTCTTGGAGGTAGAGCACTGATTGAACTAGGGGTCCTCATCGGATTACCGAATTCAGTCAAACTCCGAATGCCAATGACTTATCCTTAGGAGTCAGACTGCGAGTGATAAGATCCGTAGTCAAGAGGGAAACAGCCCAGATCGCCAGCTAAGGTCCCAAAGTGTGTATTAAGTGGAAAAGGATGTGGAGTTGCTTAGACAACTAGGATGTTGGCTTAGAAGCAGCCACCATTTAAAGAGTGCGTAATAGCTCACTAGTCGAGTGACTCTGCGCCGAAAATGTACCGGGGCTAAATACACCACCGAAGCTGCGAATTGATACCAATGGTATCAGTGGTAGGGGAGCGTTCTAAGTGCAGTGAAGTCAGACCGGAAGGACTGGTGGAGCGCTTAGAAGTGAGAATGCCGGTATGAGTAGCGAAAGACGGGTGAGAATCCCGTCCACCGAATGCCTAAGGTTTCCTGAGGAAGGCTCGTCCGCTCAGGGTTAGTCAGGACCTAAGCCGAGGCCGACAGGCGTAGGCGATGGACAACAGGTTGATATTCCTGTACCACCTCTTTATCGTTTGAGCAATGGAGGGACGCAGAAGGATAGAAGAAGCGTGCGATTGGTTGTGCACGTCCAAGCAGTTAGGCTGATAAGTAGGCAAATCCGCTTATCGTGAAGGCTGAGCTGTGATGGGGAAGCTCCTTATGGAGCGAAGTCTTTGATTCCCCGCTGCCAAGAAAAGCTTCTAGCGAGATAAAAGGTGCCTGTACCGCAAACCGACACAGGTAGGCGAGGAGAGAATCCTAAGGTGTGCGAGAGAACTCTGGTTAAGGAACTCGGCAAAATGACCCCGTAACTTCGGGAGAAGGGGTGCTTTCTTAACGGAAAGCCGCAGTGAATAGGCCCAAGCGACTGTTTAGCAAAAACACAGCTCTCTGCGAAGCCGTAAGGCGAAGTATAGGGGGTGACACCTGCCCGGTGCTGGAAGGTTAAGGAGAGGGGTTAGCGTAAGCGAAGCTCTGAACTGAAGCCCCAGTAAACGGCGGCCGTAACTATAACGGTCCTAAGGTAGCGAAATTCCTTGTCGGGTAAGTTCCGACCCGCACGAAAGGTGTAACGATTTGGGCACTGTCTCAACCAGAGACTCGGTGAAATTATAGTACCTGTGAAGATGCAGGTTACCCGCGACAGGACGGAAAGACCCCGTGGAGCTTTACTGTAGCCTGATATTGAATTTTGGTACAGTTTGTACAGGATAGGCGGGAGCCATTGAAACCGGAGCGCTAGCTTCGGTGGAGGCGCTGGTGGGATACCGCCCTGACTGTATTGAAATTCTAACCTACGGGTCTTATCGACCCGGGAGACAGTGTCAGGTGGGCAGTTTGACTGGGGCGGTCGCCTCCTAAAGTGTAACGGAGGCGCCCAAAGGTTCCCTCAGAATGGTTGGAAATCATTCGTAGAGTGCAAAGGCATAAGGGAGCTTGACTGCGAGACCTACAAGTCGAGCAGGGACGAAAGTCGGGCTTAGTGATCCGGTGGTTCCGCATGGAAGGGCCATCGCTCAACGGATAAAAGCTACCCCGGGGATAACAGGCTTATCTCCCCCAAGAGTCCACATCGACGGGGAGGTTTGGCACCTCGATGTCGGCTCATCGCATCCTGGGGCTGTAGTCGGTCCCAAGGGTTGGGCTGTTCGCCCATTAAAGCGGTACGCGAGCTGGGTTCAGAACGTCGTGAGACAGTTCGGTCCCTATCCGTCGTGGGCGTAGGAAATTTGAGAGGAGCTGTCCTTAGTACGAGAGGACCGGGATGGACGCACCGCTGGTGTACCAGTTGTTCTGCCAAGGGCATAGCTGGGTAGCTATGTGCGGAAGGGATAAGTGCTGAAAGCATCTAAGCATGAAGCCCCCCTCAAGATGAGATTTCCCATAGCGTAAGCTAGTAAGATCCCTGAAAGATGATCAGGTTGATAGGTTCGAGGTGGAAGCATGGTGACATGTGGAGCTGACGAATACTAATAGATCGAGGACTTAACCATATAATATG
>NZ_JBXAHS010000022.1:0-2425 GCF_058795355.1 Bacillus sp. GW823-FHT06A11
GTTGGGACCTTGTCCCTGTGAGAGTAGGACGTCGCCAAGCAATTTTAAGACGAGTCAGAATGACTCGTCTTTTTTGTGTTTTGTAACTTTTTTCAAGGCTAATTACATATCTATATAAATTTTATTCAATTTCTTTCATGATTTTTGATATGTAATTTAAGATTTTCTATTTTATTTCTTAAAGATAGGATCTATCCATGTGTTAAAATAGTACAGTTGTTTTTTGATGTACTTTAATATAAGAAGATTTAAGTTAGAAAAGGAGATAATATGAAAAAGATAGGTGTAATTACTATAGTAGTCTTAGTCCTTCTAGCAATCGTGTATATGTTAGTTGGGAATTATTTTTATAACTACGCGTTGAATGCGAAACAAGAAAAAGAATTTTTGCAAGATAATCCTCATTTAGTAGAAACGGTAAATGCATCGGGAGATGTATTGGCTACAAATGAAGAAAAGAATGCGAACTTCGTATCGAAGTATAAACCTAACACATTAACTATACGTTCTTTCGATAAATTGAATTTAAAAGGCTATGAATATATGAATGAATCATCTAGTCATAAATGGGCAATTGTGGTTCATGGATACAATGGTAGAGCATCAGAAATGACGAAATATATTCGTAACTTTTATGAACAAGGCTATAATGTCATAGCACCAGACCTTCGTGGGCACGGAAATAGTGAAGGGGATTATGTTGGTATGGGCTGGCATGATCGTAAAGATGTTTTGATTTGGATTCAACAAATCTTAAAGAAAGATCCTAATGCTGAAATAGCTCTATTTGGTGTTTCAATGGGCGGGGCAACTGTAATGATGACTTCAGGAGAAGATTTACCTTCTAATGTTAAAGTTATTATTGAAGATTGTGGATACTCAACCGTTATTGATGAATTTACTTATCAGCTAAAAGATTTATTCCACTTGCCGAAGTTTCCTGTTATGAATGCGGCAAATACAGTTACAAAATTAAGAGCTGGATATGATTTAGAAGAAGCTTCAGCTGTAAAACAAGTGGCGAAAAGTAAAACACCTATGCTATTCATTCATGGGGATGCTGATACATTCGTTCCTTTTGAAATGTTAGATGAAGTATATAATGCTGCAAAAGTAGAAAAAGAGAAATTAATTGTTCCAGGTGCTGGGCATGGAGAAGCGGAGAAAGTAGATTCGAATAAATATTGGAATACCGTATGGAAGTTCGTAGGGAAGTATATTCCGGCATAATTAAAGTTGTTGCATTTATATAGACGATAATCGGAGGGACAATAGTTAATCCTTTTGATTATCGTTTTTTTGTTAATTAGGTAGTCTGCTATAAGTGTATTTTTGTATGTACTATATGAAGGAGATAGAGCAAAAACTTTTGAATTCCTTAATCTCAGTGCTACAATGATTGAAAACTAAATGTTAATGAGGTGTTTATATGAAAATTGAGGTTTGGTCGGATTTTGTATGCCCATTTTGCTATATTGGGAAACGTAGATTAGAGATGGCTTTAGAGCAATTTCCACATAAGAAGGATGTTGAAGTTGAGTTTAAAAGTTTTGAGTTGGATCCGAATACTCCCGTTTACTCTGGAACAAGTATTAATGAAGTGCTTGCATCAAAGTATGGGATTAGTATTGAAGAAGCTAAGCGTAATAACGTACAGCTAGGAAATCATGCAGCTAGTATGGGTTTAAGTTTTAATTTTGATGAGATGAAGCCGACGAATACGTTTGATGCGCATCGTCTTGCGAAGTTTGCAAAGAATCATGGAAAAGAAAAGGAGATTACGGAGAATCTACTTTTTGCATATTTCACTGAATCGAAAAATTTAAGTGATGTGGATACACTTGCTATTATCGCTGAAGCCTCAGGTTTAGATAAGCAAGAAGCTTTAAATGTTATTAATGATAAAAATGCGTACGCAAATGATGTTAGAATTGATGAAGCGATTGCTCAGCAATATCAAATTTCGGGAGTGCCTTATTTTATTATTAATCAAAAGTATGCTATTTCAGGTGCACAACCACTTGAAACTTTTGTTGGTGCACTTCAGCAAGTGTGGGAAGAAGAGAATCCTGCACCGAAGTTACAGGAACTTTCAGCAGATGGTGGAAGCGATCTTTCTTGTACTGATGGAAGTTGTTCGGTGCCGTCGAAAGAACAATAGTTTTTATGGTAGAAGAGCACCCCATAGATTGTTCTGTAGGGTGCTTGTATATAACTATAGAAGAAATACGTAAATGAAATCTATAAAATATAAAGTTTTTTTAAAAACGTATTGACGATTATACTTTAGAGGTGTAATATAGAACAAGTCGCCGATGACATTAACGTCACAAGCGACAAACGAAATAAAAAACTTAGTTGACATTAACTAACGAAGATGTTAACATAAGGAAGTCGCAAATGAGCGACCAAGTAGTTCTTTGAA
>NZ_JBXAHS010000023.1:0-2307 GCF_058795355.1 Bacillus sp. GW823-FHT06A11
GTCCCTGTGAGAGTAGGACGTCGCCAAGCAAAAACCTAAGTCGTTTCGACTTAGGTTTTTTTGTATTTATTTTTATTACTTAAAATATAAAGGTAAGAATTACCTTTTATAAGGGTATAGTCGAGATATAAAAGAATGTTTGTGATCTTATATAAAAAGGTTATGCAAAAAGTAGCAATCTAGCTCTTTTTGCATAACCTTTTGTGTTTTTAAAGGATTTTACATAAGAAAAAATCTATAATTAAGGTAGTTAACATATATTTTTGATGGGTGTGGGGGATTATGAAAGAAATATGCATGTTATTAGTGGCTGTTATATTATGGGGGACAGCTATTGCGCCAACAAAATGGGCGTTAGAATCTATTCAGCCGTTTACTTTGTTGTTTATTCGTCTTTTCTTTGCAGGTGGAATTTGTATGCTATTTTCATTTAAGCAACTACAAAAATCAGTTGTACATAAAAAAGTTCCATGGAAAAGAATGAGTTTGTTAGCTTTTACCGGTGTAGCTGGGTATTTTATGTTCACATCGTACGGTATTTCTTTAACAAGTGGATTACATGTTAGTATCATAGATGCTGCATTACCATTAGTTACAATTCTTTTTTCAGCAATCTTCTTGAAAGAGAAAATTCGATTGAATTATTGGATAGGAATTATATTGGGTGCTATAGGAGTACTCTTTATTACGATTCCATCTAAAAGTGCTGATCAAGAAGTGTCTTTAATAGGAGATATACTGATATTATTAAGTACTTTTCTATTTGCTTTCTACACGGTTTTGCTAAAACGACCAAAACAAGAACAGTATTTATCAAACGAGGTTTTTACAACATTAACTTTAATTATCGGAGCTGTTATTCTATTACCATTTGCACTGGTAGAAATTCTTTATTACGGTTTACCAAAGATTGAAACTTGGAAAACGGGACTTAGTGTAATATACCTTGTTATTGGAGCAACAATTTTAGCGTATTGGTTGTGGAATAAAGCGCTAGAGAGAGTTTCAGCATCAGTAAGCGGATTATATTTAAATGCATTACCATTAATAAGTATTGTTACTTCAATTATTCTATTAAATGAATCTCTGACATGGAGAGTAATAATGGGAGCAAGTTTAGTTTTAATCGGAGTAGGATGGGCGGATAAGCAAAAGTTATGTAATCTATTAAAAGGTAATAAGGTGAAGAATAGAGACTGTTAAACAGTATGATTTATATAATTGACATGTAAAAAAGATACCTTATATATGAGGTATCTTTTTTATTTAGCAAAGATAATAAACTAAAATTAGTATGGATATTCTTTGCTGTATTTATATGTGTCGAAATCATTTTGAAATATTGTTTGAACAAGTTGTATACATTCAGTATCATAAAAGCTTTCAAAAGTTGGATGACGGGGAAATAAAGGATCAGTAATATCGCCTTCGCTAAAATTCCCTTTATAAATCATGGCGGGAGTTTGATGATGCCATGATGTTGAGAACTCATTTATTGGTGCGTTTTTTAATTCGAAACGCTTTTCTAATTCTTTCATTTCCTGATCAAAGTTTTCTAAGTATATATAATTGGTGACATATTCTTCTTCACCAGCTATATATTGTTGTGTGAAATGTGGGTTAATATCACTTGCGTGAGCCCCTTTCATAAATAGATAGTATAGAAATTGTTTAAATGAGATCCCTTTGGGGGAATTTTCATCTTGATATAAAAACTTTCGGATGGGTTTCCATTCGGGATTTTCCATATAAGGAGGTCCAATTAAGGATACGAAAGAACTGACTGCTCTCCTATAAGGGTTACGAACAAGTTTAAACGTTTCTTTTTGTTTTTCTCGCAACGCTACTCCTAGTCGTACACTATAAGCAGGTGTACTTTTGTATATATCATATTCATAATTATGAATGAAAGGACTATAACTTAGAGCTGTTTGCAATAAATCAATCTGGTAAAAGAACCAATTGGCAAGAGAAGTGCAACCGCTTTTTTGACTCCAAAATAGAATGATGGGAAACTTCCTATGATAGTGTGGGCTTCTTGAATGGGCGCTTATGGTGTTTAATAAAGAAGGATCGAACAAGTTCTACACTCCTTTCAGTTATTTTACTGATATGTATGAGGAATAAAGAGGGGGTATGAGAGTCTTTTTCATCTTTTTTTAAAAAATGAAAGATTAATATTGACTATTATTATATAGAGGTGTAATATAGGACAAGTCGCCGATGACATTAACGTCGCAAGCGACAAACGAAATGAAAAACTTAGTTGACATTACAAAATAGAAATGTTAACATAAGGAAGTCGCG
>NZ_JBXAHS010000025.1:0-813 GCF_058795355.1 Bacillus sp. GW823-FHT06A11
GCGGAAGTAGTTCAGTGGTAGAATACAACCTTGCCAAGGTTGGGGTCGCGGGTTCGAATCCCGTCTTCCGCTCCAATTTTCAATATGACATGCCGGGGTGGCGGAACAGGCAGACGCACAGGACTTAAAATCCTGCGGTGGGTGACCACCGTGCGGGTTCGACCCCCGCCCTCGGCACCATATGCGCCCGTAGCTCAATTGGATAGAGCGTTTGACTACGGATCAAGAGGTTAGGGGTTCGACTCCTCTCGGGCGCGCTTTTATTAACGGGAAGTGGCTCAGCTTGGTAGAGCACCTGGTTTGGGACCAGGGGGTCGCAGGTTCAAATCCTGTCTTCCCGATATTCCCAAAAACATGGGGCCTTAGCTCAGCTGGGAGAGCGCCTGCCTTGCACGCAGGAGGTCAGCGGTTCGATCCCGCTAGGCTCCACTTATTTTAATATCATTTATGGCGGTGTAGCTCAGCTGGCTAGAGCGTACGGTTCATACCCGTGAGGTCGGGGGTTCGATCCCCTCCGCCGCTACCATAAAGGACCTTTAGCTCAGCTGGTTAGAGCAGACGGCTCATAACCGTCCGGTCGTAGGTTCGAGTCCTACAAGGTCCACCACTAAAGGTTTATATCTCGGAGGTATACCCAAGTTCGGCTGAAGGGATCGGTCTTGAAAACCGACAGGCGGCGAGAGTCGCGCGGGGGTTCGAATCCCTCTACCTCCTCCATTTTTTCTTAAATTACATATTATATCATCGCGGGGTGGAGCAGTACGGTAGCTCGTCGGGCTCATAACCCGAAGGTCGCAGGTTCAAATCCTGTCC
>NZ_JBXAHS010000026.1:0-694 GCF_058795355.1 Bacillus sp. GW823-FHT06A11
ATTGGAGGACCATACTTATTTAAATTCTTCATTAATGAAAAATACTTTGGAGGCTCTGGCTGTCCCGTCAATAAAGTTGATATAAAATCAATTTCTTCATTACATTGAAATGCCCAATTAAACATTTTTTCATAACCTAATGTAGAAGTTGGAATTGCTCCTAATGCTTTTCCACATGCGCTTCCCGCACCATGCGATGGCCATATTTGCAAATAATCAGGGAGTATTTTTACTTTTTGTATAGAATCAAATAATTGTTTCGCTCCTATTTGTGCAGTATCTTTCATACCAACAGCTGTTTCTAATAAATCAGGTCTTCCTATATCTCCTACAAATATAAAGTCACCTGTGAAAATTCCTATCGGTTTATCATTCGTAAAATTATTTTGACTTGTATCAGTTACTAAAAAAGAAATACTTTCAGGCGTATGCCCTGGGGTGGAAATTACATTAAATTTTATATGGCCTACTTTAAACTCTGTGCCCTCTCTAACCAATTTGTATCGACCTTCGTTGAGATATTGATATTTCCAATCACAATCTCCTTCATCAGATACATATAAATTTGCATGATAAAGATTAGAAAGTTCTCTAGATCCAGAAAGAAAATCTGCATGAATGTGAGTCTCAGCCGCAGCAATTACTTCCATCCCCTCTTTCTTAGCAAATTCTATATATTGTTCTATATAGCGAC
>NZ_JBXAHS010000027.1:0-561 GCF_058795355.1 Bacillus sp. GW823-FHT06A11
TTCGTACTTTGATATAGTTCATTCATAAATTGTTTTAATGATGGATCTTGAGCAGACTCATCTTTTGTTTTAGGCTTAATTTGAGTACTACTTTGTACCGGTGATTTATTATCATCAAGCCAAGGTTGTTGAACAATGAAAAATAACATTGTACAAACCAAAACAACTACAATAGGTAATGCTTTTTTACGAAATGGTCTTTTATGTTTTACAAAATCCACTTCATTATTTTCATATATAGACTGCTTTATTTTAGAAATAAATTCTTCTTCATCTTTACGATTCTCCATTGGCCCTTTTTTTATTTTTCTATACCAGTCAGGATTTTGTTTATTGTTCATCACTACTACCCTCCCCTATTAATTTTGAAACCTTACTTCTCGCTCTACTTAATCTCGATTTTACAGTTCCAATGGATACTCCTAATGTTTCAGCCATTTCTTCATAAGATAATTCATATTTTGCGTCCAATATAATTATTTCACGGTGCTTTTTAGGTAGTTCTAATACAACCTTCCACACATCATTCATTTCTTCTTGCTTAAAAAATTCTTGTTCTGC
>NZ_JBXAHS010000028.1:0-413 GCF_058795355.1 Bacillus sp. GW823-FHT06A11
GTTCCTGACTGTGGTATTGTGATTGGTTTGCTTTCCATCGGATTCGATTGTAATGGTGTCGTTCCTGACTGTGGTATTGTGATTGGTTTGCTTTCCATCGGATTCGATTGTAATGGTGTCGTTCCTGAATGTGGTATTGTGATTGGTTTGCTTTCCATCGGATTCGATTGTAATGGTGTCGTTCCTGACTGTGGTGTTGTAATTGGTTTACTCTCAACCGGATTCACTGGTATTGGTGTTGTTCCTGACTGTGGTGTTGTAATTGGTTTACTCTCAACCGGATTCACTGGTATTGGCGTTGTTCCTGACTGTGGTGTTGTAATTGGTTTACTCTCAATCGGATTCGATTGTAATGGTGTCGTTCCTGACTGTGGTATTGTGATTGGTTTGCTTTCCATCGGATTCGATTGTAA